>CAXUKO010000017.1:0-119343 GCA_964251665.1 uncultured Cytophagales bacterium | reverse complement strand
TTCATAGTCTTGCGAAGTTAAGCAAGTCTGTGTGCCGATAAACCCGACCATCTCAAGGGTAGCACGTAGTTGCGCTGCCAATACTACCAACTCTATTTTGGCCTTCTTAAACACCTCATGCAATTCAGGAGGGGGATCGAAAGCGATTATGGCATTGTGGACCAACGGACGAACGCGTCGGTAATGTTGATCAAGTTGTACAAGAAGGGCTTTATCGGCCCTGAACTCGTGGCTAAAGGTCTGATGGCAGTGGCTTAAGAGCCGTTCGCGCTGTGATAGCGTGAGTTGCCAGACTTCCAGTAGCTGATTTACCAGCGCACAGGCGCAGTAGAGCCGTACCTCTTCGCCTAGTTTTTGCACGGCCTTCAACACCGGAAGCACCAGTTCGCTTTCACGACAAAACCACGTTTCGCAGGTCAGCATTCGTTCGGGGCCGTAACGTTCTACCTCGCGGTGGTACGTGTCAAGCTGCACCCTTACAGCCCCATTGACATCGGGCGAGAGAGTCTGTACCCAGGCGAGTATGTGCTGGAGCAGAGCTGCGTCCTGCTGAGAGAAGCTCTGGAAACGCAACCGCAGGTGAGGTTCGGGCGTATTGTACCGCACGAAGAACCACTGCCGCAGTACCCCCGCGCTATGCAACCCTGCCACCAACTCAGGCACTTCCTGCACTAGCAGTTGTTCGGTGGCCTGTTCGCCCGTGATGATTTTCAGGTAAGTCCATTCACTGCCGGGTGGGAAACTGCGCCGCACGGTACAGGTGGGTTGAGCTGAGACTCGGGCAACGGACGGGGATACCGGAAAGGCTATTGGGAGAATAAGCTCACTCACCCAGCGTTGGTCAGGTGTGTGGCCGGCCCAGCAAGTGCGTTCGTGCATCAGCCATTCTTTCACTTGGATACTACCCCGCTTGATTAGCTCGTCGGTGAGCAGGCTTACGCCCATCGCGTTATCGAGGTCAAGTGGGAGTTCGTTGTCAGCTTCGGTGAGGAAGATGTAGCGGGGTACACGGTATGTGGTGCGCCAGGCCGTAACCCAATCGGAGCGATGGGGTTGGCAACTGTCAATTGTCAGCCGCCATGAAGCCCGGCTCAGGATTACGTTCTGATAACGCACCTGCGGCAGGTGAGGCAATTGGGCCAGCGGCCCCCAGTCCCAAGTAACGCGTAACCCACCTGTTTGGGTTTGCAGATCGCACAGAAAACGATAGTGGGCCAGCCCTTGGGCAAAATTGTGCGCCGTCGAGAGACGTGGGATCACTCGTTTACCCAACCGACGTGACCGCAGCACCACCTGCTGCCCGTTGGGTACCGATATCAGCAGGTCGTCGAGCGGAATCTGGTAGTCGTCGGCCACGCCACTTCCCGACAGAATCGGAATTTCGTAGGTACGTAGGGCAGGGCGAGAGAGCACGTTCACCATGCGTGCTTCGGGTATATGTACCACCTCTGCCCAGAGCGCGTTGGGATCTGTGGCTTCTTCTTGGCGGATTGTCGTTTGCAGGTGCGCTGCCAGCGCGGGATCGAGGTGGGCCATCCGCCCCAGCAGATTTGCTGCTGAAGGCCCGGCCCCGGCCACCAGATGAAACAACCACTGCCCTGCGTCGGCGGCGGCGGCCGAGTCGGCCATCAGATGCCCCAGCCAGTAGCCACTCGCGGGTAGCGGTGCGTCTGTTTGTGCGTCGGTAAGGGCGGCGAGGTCGACGTCGGTAAGCCGGAGCAAGGGTTCTTCCTTCCGCATGGCCTCAGTGTAGTATCGGAGCATGGCTTGATGCCGGGCCAGGAAGGGAGGTTCGTTGCCACCGGTATCGGGCCATTGGATGCCATCCAGCAGGGTGGAAGTCATCGTACTGCCGCCGTAGCCCACACCGATATCGGGGTCGAGGGCCAGCAATAAGGGAACTTCCTGCTCTTCGTAGCGTTCGTAGAATTGCTGCCGAAAGGTGTTGAGGTGCGGCGACTGGGCCGACCTGTTGAAGCACAGCAGCCGTTCTAGCGTTGTGTGTAACGACTTTCTCAGACCTGCACCGAGGGTATTTTGCTGCGTCGGGAAGTGGCTATCGGCCTGCACCCAGTGCGCCGGGGGCGTGTCGAGCCAAGGGCCGAGGGTCTGTTTGAGCGCGAGGCAGTCAGCGACACTAGCGTTGGGTATCTGCGCAGCTATCTGCCTAAGCACCTTGACAGGGGCCGTATCAGGGGGCAACACTACGCTGCTCATGTAGTCGAGCAGGCGGTCGAGTTCTGTGCGATTAGTCAGGGTTGGGCCAAATTCCGACAGCAGCAACTGGTTGTCGATCAAGTGCTGTAGGAAGGTGTCGGCATCGAAGGGCTGGATGCCTTCGCGGGTCAGTACGGCAACGAGTTCGGGGCGAGTTGCGCCGGTTTGGGCTGCCGCCAGCACCCGTTGCAGGTAAGCGTTGTTGGTGGTGATGCTGAGGACGTACCGCCCTAACGTGGGGTTGCGCCAGTTAACTTCTACATAGCGCAGGTCGGTCCCGGCAATGTAGGTCGTCGAGTTGGTCTGGTAGCGTATCAGCGGCGGCATCCCTGGCCATTCGCTTGCTGCCTGAAGTACTTTCTGCAACGCCTGTCCGTCGAGCCGAACGTAGCTCTGAATGGGCAGGTCTGGCTCGAAGGCCACCCCCGTTACTGTGCCCCATTCGCCCACCGCAATACCCGAACATTGCCCGAAGGGCGTGGCGCGGGTACTCATCCGAACCAGGTACCGATACAGCGTCCGCAGTAGTTTATCAGTCGGCACCGACTGGCCTAAAAGCCATTGCTGACACTGCTGGTAGACTTCTGCCGAGGCGAAGTACAGCGCGTTGAGTATTAGTGGATTCTCATAGTGAGGTCGCAGCACGTCAGTCAGTGCCTCACCCCGGCGCAACTGTTCCTGAATGGCAAAATAGGTTTGAATCGGCAACAGGGGACGACGTAACACGTAGTAGGGCTGGAATTGCATAGCGTTGCCTCACCTCTAATCTCTCCTGCTGAGAGAGAGTTACTTGTTCTGGATAAACTGACTGCTAAACTTGAGCAGCAGGTCCTCTTTGAACTTGCCCGACGTAGGAATGCGCGGCGCGTCTTTCATCATTAGCTCGTTGCCGTCGATGGCGTTAATCATGCTTGTGGCAACAATGTATGAGCGATGCACCCGCGTGAAGAAGCTGGAAGGTAGGCGGTCCCCCAGCTCGGTTATGCCAATGTATGTTACGATCCGTTCACGGCTGGTGGTGTAGATCGAAACGTAGTTTTTCAGGCCTTCGATATATACGATGTCCTCAAAATTGACCTTACGGTACTTGCCTTTGTGTTCCGTCTTAACGAGAATAAACGTCGGTTCGTCATCACCTGCCAACGGGGCAGCAGAGGACGGTGGCGCGAGTTTATTCAATACCCGTTCGGTGGCTTTCAGAAAACGTTGATACGGAATAGGCTTAACTAAGTAGTCGACTACCTCGCGTTCATAGCCTTCAAGCGCATACTCGGTATAGGCAGTAGTCATAATGACCTTGTAAGGGCTGTTGTATAGGTCTAGGAACTGAAAGCCCGTGAGTTTGGGCATCTGTATGTCTAAAAACAGCAGATCGACCTTACCTTGTTTGAGTATCTCGGCAGCTTCAAATACGTCTGTAGTAGCTCCGATTAATTGTAAATAAGGCGTATCAGAAACGTATCTTATCAGGATATTAATGGCCGCCTGTTCATCGTCCAAAACTAAACAACGTATCATCGTGATATAATGGCTATGGCATGGAGAAATTTTTAACCAGTTACTGACACCTTGACTCCGACGTAGGTTGATTATCTATGTGTGTAAAGAACAAACAAATTCCTAAACAATCAAACATGTCTTCAATTTCCTGAGAAATAAATATTTATAAATACTGAGTACTCGGTAAGTGTGTCATTAACGACACTATTGTATTCATTTCCATACAAAATGCGTAGTTGGTCTTCAATGTTTTTCATGCCCATGCCCCCTTGCACATAGGCAGGGGTTTCTTTTTTCAAATTATAGCTCTGATAATGTAACGTGTCGTCGTCTAGTTGGATGCTGACGCGGGCCGGGTGGGCAGCATCCGAAAGGTCGGCGTATTTAAATATATTTTCGATGAGCGAGATCAGCACGAGCGGTGGCAGGTACAAGTAGCGGGCGTGTTCTTTGCCTTCCACCGTCAAGGTCAGGTGCATGTTGCTGCCAAAGCGTAGCTGCTGAAGACTCATGTAGTTGTGGATATAGTCTAACTCGTGTTGGATTGTCACCATGGACTTACTGCTAAGTTCTGTTACGGCACGCATCATCGTGGCAAGGTCAAGGATGCCATTGGCGAGGCGGGGGGCGGTCGTCATAGCTTCCGAATAGAAGAAATTGAGGGTATTGAACATGAAATGAGGGTTCAGTTGCGCCCGTAGAAACGCCAATTCCGACTGCGCTTTGGCCTGTCCGAGCTGGAGCAGATCCTGTTGCATTCGCTGTTTCTGCCGCTCTAGGGCGACGGTGTGGATCGCAAACCAGTAGCCGTAGCTAAACAGTAGGTACTCGAACGCAATCCAGATTGAGTCTGGCAGAAATTTGTCAAACATATTGCTCATGCTGCTGTACTCGCTCACAAGCCCCAATCTTGGAAATAACAGGGTAAACAGGGAGTAACGCAGGCCTACAAATGTGGCAAGCAAAAGCACCGTATATAGCACAATGCGGACATACTGCTTGTGGACTGCCTGTGGCGTAACTACCCAATAAGCGTTGGCGTAGAACAGCAGGGCGACAAGCGGGTACGTGAAGAGGGTTCGCAGGACCGTTACCTGCCGCAAATCGGCGTGATAAATCAGTAAGTTATTGAAGAACAGGTATAACACCCATATAGCGGTATGGGCCAAAATCACGCGCCTGCGTCGGCGAATTGTCTGGAGTAGGTCAGACAAAAACGGGTTTCGTACAGTCCAATCCTGCCTCGGTATAATTGATTTCAGTAGTTTGATTTCCACCATCAACTTTGGTTCGTCAAGTTCGACATCACACCCCTAAACTAGAAAACACAATGATTACGATTTCACATTCCTCTGCCAATAGCCCGCTTGCATTCGCCAAGCGGCAAATTGCCAACCTCAGTGAGTACCGCATGCCCACCAACGGCTACGGCATCCCCTCTACCACCACCGGCACCTGGATCGGGTAAACAGTCCCTCGTATTGGGAAACCGGCCCCCGGTATCATAATCTTTTAATCGCCGACTCGCCCGTCAATCTTTGGTTCAACATTAATATAAATCGTTCAAAAACGCATCATTCCCATGACTACGATTTCACATTCCTCTGCCAATAGCCCGCTTGCATTCGCCAAGCGGCAAATTGCCAACCTCAGTGAGTACCGCATGCCCACCAACGGCTACGGCATCCCCTCTACCACCACCGGCACCTGGATCGGGTAAACAGTCCCCGCTACAGCCCTACCCCAACCTACCCGATGTTCGCCTACACTGACCTCGACACCGCTCTTTGGCGGGCCTGGCAGGGTGATCTCACCCACTGGCGGACGGTTCGACAGAGGTTGGCGGCAGTAGCCAACGGGCCTGTAACCCCCGACACGCTGATGCTGGTGCTGGCCGAGGAAGCCGTACCGCCAGCTAGCCTGACTCCCGACCAGCAACGGCTCGATGCCTACCTGTTCGAGATCACACGAGAGCGGCTGCAGGCAGGGCAGTTTTCGATGGCCGACGGTGTAGCCCCGGTGCTGGTGCATTTTGCCCGGCGACGCTCCAACGGGCAGTTCACACACCCCTACGACCGACAACTTCTCGACCTGACGTTGCCTCTGCTCGACACAACCATGAACGCGCATACGGTTAATTTTTCGCTTGATACTGGCCTAGCTGGCGCGCTGTTGGCCCTAGGAACGTACCTGCCCCCCACATCTATCGGTAACCGATTCTGGCCCCACAAAAAGGGTATCGAGCACCTGCTGCAAACTTATGTACGGCTGCTCCAACGATGTAAGTTCCCAATCGATATGACCTACGGCCCGTTTGTGCATTTTCCGGAACGGATTTCGTGGTCCGACGACCTTTGGGATGAACCCGCACAGACTAACTGGGCTACCGGCGATCTGGGGCAGGCACTATTTCTCGCACGCTGTGGCTACTGGCTCGCCAAACCCGAACTGATCCGCTGGGCTGTGCGGGTGGCTACACACTCGATCTTCCGCCGCAAGCGAGACGATCTGCCAACACCCAACGTGGGCATACGGCATGGCGCGGCGGGGCTGATGCTGCTCTACCAATGCCTGTATAGCCTAACCCAGGAGCCAGTACTGCAACAGGAAGCGATTTTCTGGCAACAGCAAGTGCGGGAACTGCTGCCCACGCTGGATGCCACACACTCCGAACATCCTCTATTGGAAGGTCTCATGGGCATTCGAATAGCCTTGCTTGCCTTGGATGACACTACCCACACACTCAACTCTTTGCTACTCTAACCAAGTAACCCCTAATTGTTTATGACTACGCTACGACTGGGGCAATGCGTCCGCCGACGGGTCTTGCTCTGGGGGTTGCTCCTCCTAATGACAGCCCCCCCGCGCGCCAAGGCCCAAATCCGTATTAGCGGTGCTGTGAGCTACAACGCTATCACACCTGTTATGGGAGCCAATGTGAGCCTTGAAGGTACATATGACGGAAGTACTACCGACAAACGTGGCGAGTTCAGCTTCGTGATTACAGACCCCGGCACATATACACTACTCGTGGAGGCACCGAACTTAGTACCCATTCGTAAGATGTTGATGCTGAAAGATTCTGTACCGGTAAAACTAAAGCTAATATTTGTTGAGAAGCAACTTTCGCTCAGCGAAGTGATGGTGAGGCCGCGCGTATTTGCCAACTCAGACAAGAACATGGCCGGTACGCTCAAAACGCTCGACGTACTGACCACCGCTACCGATGGCAGTATCAACACGGCACTTAAGTCGATGCCTGGAACGCAGCAGGTAGGCGAAAGTGCCGACTTATTTGTGCGCGGCGGCACGGGCTACGAAACTAAGACATTCATGGATGGGCTGCTCATTCGCAACTATAACTATAGTGGCGCGTCGGGCGTAGCCACTCGGAGCCGTTACCCGACGACGCTCTTCAAAGGCACGGTTTTTAGTACTGGCGGCTATTCGGCGCAGTATGGGCAGGCCCTCTCGTCAGTGCTGCTGCTCGAAACTCAGGATATCCCCATTGGGAGCAGTGCAGACTTTACACTCTCGCCACTGATGGCAAGTGCAGCGATCCAACAAGTATTGCCCGACAAGAAATCGGTATTCGGCGGCGGGCTGAATTATACTAATCTGAATTGGGTCTTGAAGTGGATGCCTAACCAGTCAGTACGGCTCAACCCGGCCCCGGAATCACTCGACGGTCACCTCTATTACCGCCGAAAATTGCCTAATCAAGGTATGTTCAAGATGTTTGCCAACTGGAGTTGGAGTGAAACGGGCGTTCAGCAGGCAAATCTAGACTACCTAAACACTACTAATAAAGTCCAGATTGGTAATCGAAATCTGTACGCCAACATCAACTACCGGCAGTACATCGGCAAAGGCTGGAAGACTCAACTTGGCGCGGCTTGGGGCTACAACGCCGACGACATCAACATACGGGTGCTGGAGGAGGAGGTCCTTCGCTACACCACTACTGGGCAGCAGCGCACCCAAACCGGACAGGCTAAGGCAGTGTTCTCAAAGGACATGTTCAAGTACTCGACACTACACCTCGGTACCGAGTGGTTCTACACCCATGACCACCAAGGCGACAGTAATAGTACCTCCGCTTACGTTGACGTATATAGAGCTGCGTTCGCTGAACTTGATTGGTACCTGACCGAACAGATTTCGCTACGAGTAGGTGGACGCTACGAAGCTTCGAGCCTGACGGGGCGGCAACACCTCGGGCCCCGGTTATCGGTGGGCTACACCTTTGCTAACGACGGGCTGCTGTCGCTATCACACGGTACGTTTTACCAGCAACAGGAACGCGACTTTCTGCTCCGACGGCATGACCTCGATATGACGCAAGCTCGGCACACCATTCTGAGTTATCTTCACACCAACAAGGACCATACCCTACGGCTGGAGGCCTACTGCAAAGCCTACGATGGCCTGCTCAGAACTACTCCTGACACAGCCAACACCGGCAAGGGGTACGCACAGGGGGCCGAGTTTTTCTGGCGCGACCGCAAGAGCCTAAAAGGTGTCGATTACTGGGTCTCGTACTCGTACCTCGACACAAAGCGGCAGTACCTCAACTACCCTAGGCTGACGCAGCCCAGCTTTGCGGCCCAACACACGGCCTCGCTGGTGCTAAAGCGGTTCTTCTCGAAACTGACCACCAATGTGGGCCTGACCTACACTGTCACGACAGGACGGCCCTACTACAATCCTGCTCGTCCAGCAGACGAGTTTATGCAGGATCGAACACCGGTGTACCAGAACCTCGGCTTGAGCGTGGCATATCTGCCCAAAATCCGCATTCGGCAGTCCTACAGCGTCGTGGTGATGACCGTGAGCAACCTGCTGGGTAACCAGCAAATATACGGCTACCGCTATGGCTCGTCGTCACCCTACCGCAGCGAAGCCATCAAGCCTGTTGCCAATCCGTTTGTGTTCCTCGGCTTCTTTCTGAACATAGGCACCGACCGGCGGCAAGAAACCATCAACTCGCAATTGTAGAATCGTAATCAATCAACCAATCAAATACCATGAAAAAGCACATTGTTACCCTCGTAGTTGCTCTGTCGGCCTTGTCAGGTGCTGTCTTCGGCCAGCAGTCCATTTCGGTTACTGTAAGAAGTTCTGCTAAAGGTGGGGTTGTTCATGCCGCACTATGCAATAACCCCGACACATTCCTAGACCAGAAGCTGAAAGATGCCTTTGCTCCTATCAACGCCGACGGTACCGTTACGCTAACATTCTCCCGCATTCCTAAAGGTGATTATGCCGTACGGGTGTACCAAGACACCAACAATGATGGCCTTCTCAACGTCGGCTTGTTCGGGATGCCGAAGGAACCGTTTGGTTTTTCGAACAACCCTCCGACAACATTTGGGCCGCCTTCATTCAACGAAGCCAAGTTTTCTGTCGCCAACCAGCCCGTTGCGCTAATGGTGGATATGAAAAATACAAAATAATTATCAATTAAACGTTGGGAGTGACTTTGCTTCACATTCAAACGATAAGCCCTATACTCATCTCCTAACCTTTTTTCAATGAAAACGTCTCTTGTTTCTATCGCACTGGTGTGTGCTGGCTTGGTTGCCCAAGCCCAACAAAGCAAGTATGAGACTACTATGTCACGACAGCTCATGGTACTTGATACAGCAATGCACCGCAACACCTTTACTACCCTGTTCAATGCTTTTGAGCGCATCCACCGCGTTGAACGGTCTAAATGGGAACCTGCCTATTATATGGCGTATTGCGCTAGCAAGTTGTCGTTTTGGGAGCGTGACCCATCGAAAATCGATGCCACCGCTGACAGAGCTGAAATACTCATTAATCAGGCTGACTCGCTAAACGCACCCGTGGCCGAAACGCTCTGCTTGCGCGCAATGCTGACTTTTACTCGGATCAATGTCGATTTCATGGAGCGAGGGCCGAAATACTTGCCACTCGTCAATGCGCTGTTACTACAGGCGCTTAAGAAAGACCCTGGAAATCCTCGCGCCAGTTTCCTGCTGGCAACGTCGAAGTTGTCCGCACCGGAGCAGTTCGGAGGAAACAAGAAAGCTGGTTATGATCTGCTTAAGCAAGCTCGTGAGCTATACGGGAAAACGGAGGCAACAGCATTGATGCCGCGCTGGGGCAAAATTAATACCGAGAAGATGTTGGCCAGTTACGAAAAAGAACTAAACTCCCACTAACCACGGCTGTCCTTCAAAAATGAGCAGAAAATGGCGTATAGCATGTTTGTGATCAACTTGAGTCACCGGCTCAGTACAATCAAGAGCGTGACAAAGTCGATGTACATAAGCCACCTGTTGGGTGTCGGCTTATCCTACTTCACTTATTGAACTAAGATCACTTTTTTAAGTCTACATACTCTCATTTTCTTTTCTGTTCTACATCGAATGAAACTTCAAAGGTTTGCTGGCTAACGAACGCACAGCATGGCCTGCAGAGGGTATCCATTCTAACAGGAACATATCGAACGCATTACCAGTACCAATTTGTCATATCCATCTACAATCAAAACCCATTCGCATGTACACGGAGCAAACACTAGAACCAATACTGGCTGAGAACCTCCACATCATGATCATCGAAGAGCGTTTGGGAATCGTTGAGTTAGCCACCGAAGCAGCTCATTTGTACCATACCTTCTATTTGGGCGTGGATGGAAACGGTGTTGAATAGGCTTCTACTGCTGCTATAACCCGGCTCTTATAGCCGCTAAAGTTGCCTATTTGAACTGCGTCGGTGACGCAGATGCGAAAGACCAGTTTTTTCAGAGCTGGCATCCCTAAAGTTTATACATCGGGACTGGCTGTCAACCACACATATTGCCGCTCAGGAGAACACTCCACACCGCGTAGCCACACCCTAAGAGGGCACGCCCCCACGAGCGTACATAGTAGGTCGCGGCCGAGTCGATGTAAAGACAAACTCCATTTAACTATTTTTTTTCACAATCAATCCCCAAACGAAATTGCCATGAAAACGAATCAAACTACAGAAGAGGCTTTAAACGAAGGCTTCCACATGCTGGCTCTTGAAGAGCGCCTTGAAACAGTTCAGATAGCTGTCGAAGCTGCATGGTCGTCCGACGGTGGAGCGTGTTGCTCAGCCGACTGTAACGATAAGGCATAGTAATAACCCGCTGATAAACTGCTAATTGACAAGAAGTCGGGTGCGTTGTTGGATTAATGCCGATTACGTACCCGGCTTACTTTCTGCGCTTCGTTCAAAGTGCTTCACCACTTTATTCTGCGCTTAGTCGCAACCTTCTTCCCATAATGAATTCGTATCCGAACGACATCATCTACTCTGTCATGCTGGCCGAGATTGGTGATAAATTTTTAGTTCAGGCCCCCGAACGGTCGTTCCATGTTGGCCGTTCGTTGTATTACATTCTCAAACTGGCCAAGGAGAGACAGTCGCCCGTTGCCATACAAGCGCAATTAGCAGTGATGGGGCATGGTACGTTTTCTATCGAAACCATTGAAAAAGCACTCAATGATGCCGTCGCGCAGATGACAGCTTTACCAGCTTCTACGCCCGGCCAACGGTATATCCACCGACGTTTCAAACTACTTAACGAACATGGGCTATCACGGCTGGCGACTCCATTACGTCTGCTCTTCAACCGCTATAGCTTTTTGTTGCTGTTGGTGGGGAGCGGCTATCTCAGCTTTCGCTATGGAGCCGACTTGTTTGAGCAGGGTTTGTTTCAAGACAAGGTAAGCTGGGCCGACGGTCTGCTATTGGTGTTATCGGGCTACCTGTTTTTAGGATTTGTGAGTTTTACACACGAACTGGGCCACGCTGCAGCTGCCTTACGCTATGGTATCCGGCCCAAGGAGATTGGTGTCGGCTTCTACTTGGTGTTTCCTGTACTCTACACCGACTTAACGCGCATCTGGATTCTGAACCGGCTACGCCGGGTAGTGGTGAACCTTAGTGGGATTTATATACAATTGCTGATTAATAGCATATTGATCGGCATTGATACAATCACAAACTCATCGACTTTGCATCATATACTACACTCGCTTTATTTAGCCAATACGTTTTTGGTGGTCTACTCGCTAAACCCATATCTACGTAATGACGGATACTGGATCGTGAGTGACTTATTTGATATTCCTAACCTGTCGCGCCATGCGTTCGAGCTACCTCGTCGGTTAATATCCTCTGTACGCCAACAGGGTTCTCTGTGGCCCATAGGCATCAGGTCAGGAATGCAACGGCGAATCCTTGCGGCTTATACCGCTCTCTACTGGTTTATGCTGGCACTATTGCCGTTGGGACTGTATCAGCTTTCTATGATTCGCTATGCTCAAATCACCGCCCTATTTGTCCAAATGCCTACGCTGTCAGGCGGCGCATACTACGAAACGATCTGGACGATTATCCGTCTGGTGGGGCTATACGGCCTTATCCTGTATGTGAGCATCCGTATGGCCATATTGACTGTGAAAAGCTACCGAACAGCAGCTTAATCTACACAATTCCATGCATTCTTCCCCCCTCGGCCCTTTCATCACTACCCTGCCTGAATACATCAATGCGTGGCATGATATCCGTCAGGCGCTCGACCAGGAGTTTGAAGAGATCAACAAAACTCCTGCTGAAATGACGAGGTTTTTCTCACATGCTAGCAACAAACGGAGGTTTTTGCCTAACACGCCTCCAGATGACGATCTCACGTTTTATAAAGACCTAATTCATATTATGCACACCAGAATGTTCCTTGATTATCGAACTGATATCAATGTACTGCTCGATCAGTTCAAGGTCAGTGGCGATCTACGGTTTTTGCAGGATACTGGCCCGTTTGTATTCGCATCGTTCCATTTAGGTCCGTATGGTCTCATTGGCTATCAGCTTGGCAAGCTTGGTTTTGACGCATCAGTAGTAATCACTGATGGTGTACAGCCCGAAATGCTTCGGCAGGATAACACCGAGAATCTTGACCTTAAACATATCGACTCAACTAATATTCTGGCCGATATGATGGCTACCCTTGCTCGCGGAAAGAGTATTTTATCGTTTGTGGATGGGAACCTTGGCGTGGCGAATCGGCTCAACAACCGAAGTTTTGTTCCAGTTCCTCTATTGGGAGACACTTTCTTTTGTAAAAAAGGCACGCTGTTGGTAGCCTATATGAGCAACGTGCCCGTGATACCGATCATTACCTACCGCAATGGGCCACAGGAAAGCTATATGGTAATCGGCAGCCCAATCGTGCCTAATCTGAAACAGACACGCGACAGCTTTGCACAATACGCACTGGAGCGTTGCTATAATTTGTTTGAACGCTATTTGCGCCGAGTACCGGCGCAATGGGAGTTCTGGGGTCGTATGAGCAAATATATGGCTTCAGAACAGCGTAACCTTGCTGAGCTTCCTAAAGAGGCGTTTGCTAACATCTGTGGATTAATCGACTCGCAGTACCGGTTTAACGATCGCCGTTATGATTTCTTTAAGGTGCAACAAACAAACTACCTTTACGACCGCCTGACACGGGATTATTTCTCCATTTCGGCTGGATTAGCCCAGCTACTCACCAGATACGGGCAAGATGCTTCTATACTCCGCACCCACCTTCCCAACCCATTACTGACTGACCTCCTACAGCGAGCTGTGCTTACGAGTGTATAGTTTTCGGTTTCTATGCACAACTACTTGAATTATGACCCGTAAACCATGACCCCAAGCTATGATCCTCGTATTGAGTCACAAAAGCTTTGAAGCTGGCACCGACCCGGTGCTCAACTGGTTACTTTATGGCCGAGTTCCATTCATTAAAGTAACCTTGCAGGATTTAGTAGACCGGCGTGTCGAGTATAGTATCGATGTAGCAAACCAGGATGTGTTTATCAACGGTCTGAGCGTGAAGCACCACGTGGATGTGATCTGGCACCGGCGATTTATGAACGACCTACAACGGGTATCGCGGCAAATCAACGACGGCACTAACCCGCAGTTACAAGCCGAGTTGGAATTCGAAATTAAGGAACTGGTCAGTTGCCTCTCAGCTATATTCGCTGATAAGCCTTGGCTGACTCCCATCAACCACAGTTCTGTCAGCAAGCTGGCCATGTTGCATCAGGCGCAACGACAAGGACTTCGCGTTCCGGCTTCGCGGCTGCTAACCTCACGGGCGGCTGTCACAGAATTTCTCGGCCACTCCCCCACCGGCCTCATCAGCAAGCCGCTCTCCGACAGCCGTAGCCATTACATGTACCAAGGCGAAACTTATTTGGTCTTTACCAATCGCATTACGCCCGCTTCGCTTGCTGACCTGCCCGACCGATTCTTTCCATCTTTATTTCAGGAATGCATCAAAGCTCAATATGAATTGCGTGTATTTTACTTGGACGGGCGTTGCTTTACTACTGCCATTCTAAACTACACGCCCATGCGAAACATAGATCGCAAGATTGATAGCGTTTCCTCAGCCACACATTATGTTCCTTATCAATTGCCTGCCGCCATCGAAGGTGCAGTTGATAGGTTTATGAGAGCTAATAGCTTGAATACGGGTAGTATCGACATGATGGTTGATGTTGAGGGAGAGTACATATTCATAGAAGTCAATCCCGTTGGGCAGTTTATGGCCGAATCGGTTAGAACAAATGCTAATCTTGACCGGGCTATAGCTGCCTGGCTCACAACTACCATGCAGAATGAATATTCTCGGAGTATCGACGCTGTTTGAGTCGGCCATACTGGACCGACTCCCAATCAACTACCGTTACATGACGCGAATAGAAACCAACACTTTTGGTGAACACTACATAGGCCGCCGGTTCAGCACAAGTGCAGCGCATTACGCCCACGATTTCATGACGCATGGCTTATATAAACCTCTCTCCGACCGCGTTTACAGCGAACTCGCACCCGCTGACTTCCTGCCCCCTATTGACGCTAACCCTAACACCCCATGACCCCGCCGCCCTATTTCCTGCTCTATGCCCATAACATACCCGTGCGCGGACGCGACCGGGCCGCCCTTTACAACTTGCAGGCCCGTCAGGTGTTCCACATCCCGCTTGTACTGACAGACATCCTCGCCGCCCTGCGCGACGAACCCGTAGCGGCGGTGCGAACCCGGTTTGCCCCTAACCGCCCCGACCTGTTCGATGCCTATCTTGATTTCCTGATTGGCAACGACTTAGGCTTTTATACCGACACGCCCGACTGCTTCCCCCCACTACCGCTCGACTGGGACACGCCCCACCATATCCAGACGGCGGTGATCGATCTCTGCATCGACAGCTACGATCCTATACCGCTCATCGCTGACCTTGACGCGTTGCTGTGCCGCCACATCGAGCTACGACTCAGTAAGGGCAATGGCAGCGGGGCCGATCTCGAAGCAGTCATCGCCGCAACTCACGACCGGGGGTTCCGGTCGATCACGATTTTGCTGGACTATGAAGTGGTTCTGGCCCAGGCCCAGGCCTGGACGCATCGGGTGTTTGAAAGCTGCCCACGTATCGACTTCATTATGGTATATAACGCGCCCTTCGCGGGCAAAAGCCGCACCAACCCCGACCACATCCAATTTATCGAAGACAACCTCAACACCCCCATCCAAGGCGACCTCATCACCAAGCGTCAGCTCATCGTAAATTTTCCATATTTTACTGAATGTCATCACTTTAACCCTTATTACAACCGGCGTTTGTGCATCAGCCAGCAGGGGCAGATGAAGAACTGCCTGCTACATGAGCGTTCGTTCGGCACCGTTGGCCAAATCCCACTGCTCGCGGTCATTGAGAGCGAGGCGTTCCAGGCCCTCTGGCACGCTTCCCCCGACCGCACTGACCGCCTCCGCGACTCGGAATTGCGCTACTGCCTCTTCCTCCCCTACGAACTGGCACAGGACATCACTACCGGCCTCTTCGCCTTCCCCCCCGATTCCCCCGCCTGGTCACAGGTGGGGGAATCGGGGGGAAGGCGAAGCTTTACGCTTAGTCAGACCTGACTAACTCAAACAGGCTTGAAGAGCGGTAAACCGCTTTAGCTTTATATGGCTTTGGGCCATTGTGACCACGTGATGAGCAGTAGAATAACGATCGCCAGCGTATAAATGAATAATTTTTGTATCCAACTGCTTTCAATAATTGGTACCGTCGCTACGTGCTGGCCTAGGAATTATTCAATAGTCTGGACAAAAGCTTTTGTCTGCTGGCTTTTGAGCGGGCCTATCAGCTACATAAAACCTTGATCGTCAATACCGATTAGGTCATGCAATACACCTCCTTAGTGTTCGCAAAGCGGGTTACCAGAGCAGGTATCGCTCTGAGCATGGATAGGAAAGGACGGGCCATCGGCAACGTATCTACCAAACGTTTCTGGCGAACATTGAAATATGAATAAGTGTACCTTAAAAGCTATCGGAATGGAGCCCATACTTACCAGTAATTGGATCGCTACATTCGCTGGTATGACGAATAGCGAATCCATCCGTCGCTGGATAGTCTAACCCCGAAAGTGATCTTTGAATCGTAGCACGGAGAGGGTAATTCTACCCCAACTCGGCCTCTAACGACACGACGGTTCAACCGTCGTGTCGTTAGAGGCAAGGCGTAGCAGTCCGAAACGGCCTGTAAATCGCCCCCGCAATCAGTGATATCTATCTACAGCTCGCCCATTTTTTGTCTAATTAATGGAGAGTACATCAGTTCAAGGCAGCGAAACTATAACGGCTTGAACACTGAACACTTCTTGCTATGCGCTTATTCCTCTCTCTATTTTTGGCACTTACCTCCAGCCTGAACACGTTGGCTCAAAAGGGCATTAACTTCACCCAGGCACCCATCAACGCTATCTTTAGCACGGCAAAGCGAGTTGATAAACCTGTATTCGTAGAAGTCTATTCGCCCGACTGTCATGTGTGCCAGAGCTTCATGCCTACGCTCGAAGACAGCAACGTGGGTAAGTCGTACAACAGCAAATTTGTCAGTACCCGGCTCGATAGAGACCAAACCACCACGCGAAACTGGCTTCAGTCGAAGCACTATATTGTTCCAACGCTGCCCCTTTTTCTCTATTTCAACCAGAACGGCGAGCTAATCCACTTCGCCATGAGTCAGAACACGACCGACGAAGTGATCCGGCATGCCAACAACGCCGTGTCACCGACAGTGCGGAGTGAGAATTGGAAACAACGGTTTCAGGCGGGCGAACGGTCGCCCGATTTCCTTATCGACCTCGGTATGCTGAGCCGGGTTGTGTGCGACACCAACACCAACATCGCCGCGATGGAGGCCTACGCCGCGCAGCAGCCGGCAACTACCCACGCCAACCAAAACAACTGGCTGGTGTTGCAGAAGCTCATCATCGATATGAATAACCCATTGGCGAAGAGCCTAGTCAACAACATTGAGCTTTACAAACAGCAGTACGGCCAACCGGCGGTCGATGTAGCCGAGAACATCCTGATGTCGTCGCTCTACAGCAGCCGGGGCCTGCACTACTCGCCCGCGCAGATTCAGCAGGTCTACGCCGGACTGGTGCAGATTGGCATCGACTCGAAGATGGCTTCGTTGCGAACAATGCTGCCTGAAGTAAACGCCTACTTCAAGTTGGGGCAGGTCAACCAGGCCGCCGAGCGCATGAACAGCCACATCGCTCACTCGCTGTCGGTGCCGGAACACCTCTACGTGGCTCGGCTATTTAACCGTAGCAGCCCCGACACCACTGACGTGCCCAGCCTAACGAAGTGGGTGCAGAAAGCCTTATTTCTGAAAACCACCGCCACCGAACAGGCCGACCTTTATTACGAACAGGCCGAAGCCTACCGCCGCGCCGGGCGCACCCCCGAAGCCAAGCAAGCCGCTCAACGTGCCTTAGACCTGGCCCACACCGCCCAGATTGATACCAAACGAAATATGGAACAGATCAATAAATTAAAATAAAATATGAAGTCAGCTATATGGAATATGAAATGGCTTCATCCAACAACGTAAGACGACCTTAGGTCGCTTTGCCGTTTCGTACAAAATTCGTCGCTTAGGCGGCGGCATTTTTATAATACTTTGAATATTAATTGGTTTAGGTCGGAAAATCTTTTTCATAAAATAAAAACCAGAAAGGTCAGTGGATCTATGTTCTGACCTTCTTTTTTGAGCTATTTCGAGTATGTAAATAGTTAATTATCTGTGGTTTAGAAACTTACAAATCTTAAATGATTATGCTGGTCAATCTCGCCTGATCAGTTAAGTGACGGATTTTGTACGAAACGGCAAAGCGACCCAATCATGTTATTTTCACCGATCAAAGGCAGGAACAACGGATGAAATAATATTCAATCTTTGATTTGACATTTTTAGTCGTCTGAGACCGCGAACTGAGAAGAGCCGTGTGAGGTAAAAGTGTCTCATGCACGGTTTTGAAGACCAGCCGCGGTGTGACTCGGTGGCTAAATTTAATTTCATTGATCACTACTGCACATTGAAAATGAAGCTCCATACAGGCTTTCCGTGACCCTGTATAAATTTTTTCGGTACATCGGTTAACTCCTGCATTTTTGAGCAACCGACGTCGCTGAACACTTCCGGCAGCTTGTTTCACCAGTTTCTTCCCTACACATATATGGCAACCGTTCTCGGTGCAGGACACACCACGCTTTCGCAGCTTCGCTCCATTCTTTTTCAAAACGACCCTGTCGTCTTCGATGAACAGGCCATGCAGGGCGTACGGAACTGCTATCAGTTTCTCCATACGTTTTCACATGACAAACTAATTTACGGCATCAATACGGGCTTTGGACCAATGGCGCAGTACCGTATCAGCGAAGATGACCAGACCAACCTGCAATACAACCTCATCCGCAGCCACGCTTCGGGCTTGGGCAGGCCGCTCGACCCTATCTATGTGAAGGCTCTCATGCTCGCCCGCCTTAACAGCTTTTTGCGGGGATATTCGGGCGTTCACCCCGATACGCTCGAACTGCTACTGGGATTTATTAACAACAATGTCAGCCCGGCGGTCTACGAACACGGCGGTGTGGGTGCCAGCGGCGACCTAGTTCAACTGGCTCACCTTGCGCTCTGCCTCATTGGTGAAGGGCGCGTGCAGTACGGGGGCGAATGGAAATCCACTGACGTGGTAATGGCTCAACACGGCCTGCAACCCATGACTATATACCTGCGCGAAGGGCTAGCCCTCATCAACGGCACCTCATGCATGACCGGCATCGGGGCGGTTAACCTGCTTCATAGCCAAAACTTGCTTAACTGGAGCACTGTAGCTTCGTCGTTCATCGTCGAGATGGTTCACTCATTCGACGACCACTATTCGGAAGAGCTCAACTCCGTGAAGCAGCACTACGGCCAACGCTACATTGCGGCTAAAATGCGGCAACTGCTGCGGAAAAGCACACTTACCCGCAAACGCGAAAAACACCACTACGACCACAAAGTGACTGAGTCGGTGCTGACTGATAAGGTGCAAGAGTATTACTCGATTCGCTGTGTGCCGCAGATCCTCGGCCCGATCTACGACACAATCAACGAGACGATCAAGGTGGTGATGAACGAGTTTAACTCGGTTAACGATAACCCTGTGATCGACCCCCGCACGCAGAATGTGTATCACGGCGGGAATTTTCACGGTGACTACGTATCGCTTGCGATGGATAAGCTTAAGGTAGCTATTACGCGTCTATCAATGCTGACCGAGCGGCAACTAAACTTCTTACTCAACGATAAACTGAACCAGATTCTGCCGCCATTCGTGAACCTCGGAACGCTGGGTCTGAACCTCGGTATGCAGGGAGCGCAGTTTGTGGCGACGAGTACCACCGCCGAAAGCCAGACGCTGTCATTCCCTATGTATGCCCACAGCATTCCGAACAACAACGATAATCAAGACATCGTGAGTATGGGGACCAACTCCGCCCTACTAACGGCCAAAGTCATTGAGAATACTTATCAGGTGATGGGCGTACACCTGCTTACGATAATACAGGCAGTCGATGCCCTTGACTTAGGCAACATCCTTACGCCCACTCTACGCGACATCTACGTCGCCCTGCGCGAACAGGTACCAACGTTTACGGCCGACACCATCATGCATGAGAAACTAAACCGCGTTGTGCAGCATATTCGCACGCACCAACTGCTATTCGACACTCCTACCCCACAACCCAAAACAGCCAGCACTACCCCTATTATGGCCTGTTAGCCGAATATTTATGAACAAAATACCTATAAAATACGCCCTCGTGACTGGTGGGTCGAGAGGCATTGGCCGGGCCATTTGTCTGCGGCTCGCCGAACAGGGCTACGCCGTGCTGGTCAACTACAAGAGCAATGAAGCGGCGGCCCACGAAGTCCTCTGCGCCATCAAGCAGGCCGGGGGGCAGGGTGTACTCTTACCCTTCGATGTGTCGAAGGAGGAGCAGGTTACTGAGGCTATCGGAGGATGGCTGAAAGCTAACCCCGATGCGTCGCTGGAAGTGCTCATCAACAATGCCGGGCTTCGCCGTGACCGCCTCATGGCCTTCATCGAAAAAGCCGAATTGGACGAAATGATCAACACAAATATCGGTGGATTCTTCTACGTGACGCGGCAGGTACTGCCCCGAATGATCCGCAAACGATACGGGCGCATCGTCAACATCGTGTCACTGTCGGGAATTAAGGGCGCACCCGGCCAAACGCATTATTCAGCCACTAAAGCCGCAGTTATCGGGGCTACCAAGGCCCTAGCGCTGGAGGTGGCGATCAAAAACATTACCGTGAACGCCATCGCACCGGGCTACATCCGTACCGAGATGATCGCCGACGTCAACGAGGCCGAACACAAGATGTTCATCCCGATGCGTCGCTTTGGCGAACCCGAGGAAGTGGCCTCCATCACCGCTTTTCTTGCCTCACCCGACTGCTCCTATCTCACGGGGCAGGTTATCTCTATCAATGGTGGACTTTATACATAGCCATGCAATTCACACACTCCTTCATGGTACGGTTTAACGAGGTTGATTCGTACCATATCGTCTGGCACGGGCATTATGTGGGGTATCTGGAAGAAGGGCGCGAAGCCTTTGGGCGGCACTACGATCTCGATTATCACAGTCTCGAAGCCGAAGGGTATCTGGCACCGATCATTGACGTAAGCTTGACGTACCGAAAGTCATTACGTTACGGCGACCGGGTGCTGGTCGAAACGACCTTTGTAGAGACTACCGCGCCCAAGCTAATTTTCACGTACTGCATTCGGCTGGCCGACACGGGCGAAATGGCCTGCAAAGGCCGCACCGTGCAAGTACTGCTCGCCAAAGAAACTCGCGCCCTGCAATACGCCACCCCTGATTTTTTGACCGCTTGGAAACAACGCTGGCTCGCACCCTTACCCACGTCATGAACTCGACCCTTCACGAACGTACTTACGCCATAGCCCATGGGGTAGTTACCCCGCTGGGATTCAGCACTCAGGCAACATTCAACGCGCTGTTGGCGGGGCAGTCGGGGTTACAGGTCCGGAACACGGACGGCCTGCGCACCTGCACGGCGGAAATTGATAGCGATCTGCTGCGCGAAGCAGCCATTGATATCTGGGGGGGGCGAATCAACCGCCAAGTCTCCAAGATTGAGCAAATGGGGTTACTGGCCCTCTACAATACCCTCTCCAACGGCCCCATCGACTGGCGCGGGCCAGACACGCTGCTGCTGGTTTGTTCGGCCAAAGGTGACATCACAAACCTGGCCTACGATGTAGCCCATGCTGGTCCCGGCCAACAGACATACATAGGCCCGATGGCGCACCTTTGGGCTTCGGCATTAGGGTTTCACTACCCACCGATGCTGCTCTCGAACGCCTGTATTTCAAGTCTACATGGTATCGCGCTGGGTCGGCGGCTTATCGGGCAGGAGCTGTACCGTAATGTGGTCGTGATTGGAGCCGACGTGGTTTCCGACTTCACACTGTCGGGTTTCAGGGCGTTGAACGCCCTGAGCGACGCCCCCTGTCGGCCCTTCGACGCGGCCCGAAGAGGCATCAACCTTGGCGAAGCTGCCGGGGTGCTGGTTCTAAGCAGCCACGTCCCCACTACCCAACCTGCCGTTGAAGTGCGACTGGCGGCGATCAGCAACGACGCACACCACGTCTCGGCCCCGTCACGAACGGGCGAAGGGCTGTTTGAGGCCATCGAGCGGGTGACAGGCGGGCGCGTGCCGGACCTCATCAGCTTACACGGCACAGCCACGATCTACAATGATGAAATGGAGGCGCAAGCTCTCTTCCGTGCAAACCTGCTCGAAAGCCCCGTGTTCAGTCTGAAAGGGCAACTCGGACATACGCTCGGCGCGGCGGGGGTACTCGAATCGGTCCTATCGATAGAATCACTGAGGCGAAATCAGACGCTGGCATCGGGACAGTTTACTGAAATCGGCACGACCCACGCCCTACATGTCATCCGCAAACCGAGGCAACAGCCGCTTCGTACCTGCCTCAAAACCTCGTCAGGGTTTGGGGGGTGCAACGCCGCCGTTTGGTACGAAAAAGTTTAAACAAACCGCGCCATGAACACCTGCATCACCGCCACCTGCATCATCCGGCCCGGAACCATCTGGGTAAACGGCACACCTCATTATAAGTACAATCTACCAGAATGCACCGACGCGGTGGCCTTCGCCGAGCACGCATATCGGTCCTTAGGGTTGACTTACCCTAAGTTTTTCAAGATGGACCCTGTAAGTAAACTCGGTCTGCTAGCAGCTGACCGGCTGCTATCCACCCCGCCTAGCGTGGCCCCGCCCCAGCGCCACCTGCTGTTGTTTGGCAACACGGGTAGCCTTATGGCTGACTGGAACCACCAACGCGCCTTAAATGAGGGCAGGACTGTTAGCCCGGCGGTGTTTGTCTATACGCTGCCTAACATCGTAGTGGGCGAGTTGTGCATCCGCCACCAGTTCATGGGCGAAAACGGCATCTTCCTGACCCCTGCCTGGCAACCTCAAACGGCCTTGATGATGGTAAACAGCCTGCTGACTGACGACCCAGCTGGGCAGTGCGTCACGGGCTGGATCGACGTTCATTTTGGGGGCTACGAGGTCTTCTTCTGCCGCGTCGAGCGGCAAATGGGCCAGGCTGCGTTGCCGTTCGACTTGCTGACGCTCTGGCGACTATACGCTGATCCTGCCGCCCAAATCGATCCCTCGTATAGCGAAACGATAGGCCGGTATAGTAAAGTGGTATGCCCCAAAATAGCCTTGTAGCTTTCACCTATCAATCACAAAGAAGCCAGTTTAATAAGAACGCAACTCCTTAATAAACAAGATAATGGAAGCTCTATTTTACACCCTCAAAACGCAGATCATCGAGCAACTCAACCTAGATGGTGTTACGCCCGAAACCATCGAAACCGACGCACCTCTGTTCGGAACAGGTCTAGAACTCGACTCTATCGATGCCCTCGAATTGGTATCGCTCGTGGAGCAGCACTACAACCTGAAAGTGACTCCTGATGAAATGAAGGGAGCCTTCGAGTCAGTGCACGCCCTGGCCGATTTCCTGACCGAGCGCGCTCCAGAGGCCGTTGCTACCATCACCGAGGGAGCCGGCGTGGCCTGAGTCATGTCATGATTCAAATTCGTTGGATACGCCTCGACCCCTCTGCCGGAGCTACCGCAACCCACCCCGACCTTTACGCCTTCCCCGCGTGGCTCCAGCAAAAAATTCTTTCTCACCGCACTATACAGGCGCTCCAAGCCAGCTATTGGGGCTACCGCCTGCTACAACAGGCTACCGCGCATTGGCCCCGCCCCGTGTGGGACTACTTGCAAATCGATAGCCGGGGACGACCACATCTCCCCGGCACCTCTTTCGACTTCAGCCTGTCGCACTCGGCCACCACCGTCGTCTGCGCTCTCAGCGATAGAGGGCATGTGGGAGTTGACACGCAGGCATATCGATACCCCATTCGACTTCGGTCTGCCCATCAGTCGCTGTTCAGCCCCGATGAGTGGAGCCGGTTGCAAACCGCTCCCACCCTGCTTACCGATCTCTGGACACGCAAGGAAGCCGTTGCCAAAGCTGATGGACGTGGCCTTGCCGCCTTCCCGCACATTGTCTTCACTGACCATATCGCCTGCCTCACCGACACCAACACTTGGTGGCGAATCACTAAACTGCCCCTTTGCACTACTAACCGAACGTAT
This sequence comes from uncultured Cytophagales bacterium, assembly GCA_964251665.1. Lineage (GTDB taxonomy): Bacteria > Bacteroidota > Bacteroidia > Cytophagales > Spirosomataceae > JBBQLG01. The sequence continues at coordinate 95,464 of CAXUKO010000017.1, read as the reverse complement.
CTGGCTACCTCGCTCCATCAAGCATCATGAATATTCACGTAACAGGCATGGGCATTGTTTCCGCCATTGGGATGAATGCCGCCGACACACTTGACAGCCTTAGCTGGAGTAAAACCGGCCTCGGCCCTATCCATTGGGTCGATACGCGACTAAGCGGGCAGGTCATTGCAGGCGAAGTCCCCTACGCCGACGAAGTCCTGCGCCAACGCGCCAATGTGCCGCAGCTGCCCCTTGCCACGCGCACGACACTCCTAGGTCTGCTGGCTGCCGGGCAGGCTATTGAGCAGGCCGGAATCGCCCCTACCGACGGCATCCGCACGGGCTTTATTTCGGCCTCGACGGTGGGGGGTATCGTCGAATCAGAGAAGGTACACGCCGCGGTATTAGCCGGTACGTACCCCGGCTCGTTCGTCGATACCAATGAAGGGGCCGAAAGCACCGATTTCATCGCTCGCCATTTTGGATTTACTGACCTCGTAACGAGCATCAACACCGCTTGTTCGTCGTCGGCCAACGCCATTGTGGTGGGCGCACGCTGGATTCGTGCCGGTTTGGTTGACCGCGTCATCGTGGGTGGTACCGATGCCCTTTCACGCCTGACAATTAATGGATTCAATTCGCTGATGCTGCTCGACAGCCAGCCCTGCCGCCCCTTTGACAACAGCCGGATGGGCATCAACCTCGGCGAAGGAGCCGCCTACCTCGTACTCGAATCAGACTGTTTAGTGCGGCAGGGGCGCAAACCCACCCTGGCCCGGCTTAGTGGTTATGCTGTAACTAACGATGCCTACCACCCCACGGCCAGTTCGCCAGCTGGAGAAGGTTTGCAGGAGGCCATGCGGCTTGCGCTCGCCCAGGCCGAAATCGCTCCCGCCGACATCGACTATCTGAACGCGCACGGCACCGCCACCGGCAACAACGACCTCACCGAAGGCATGGCGATCAAACACATCTTCGGCCCTCGCGTCGCGTTCAGTTCGACCAAGAGTTTTACAGGCCACACTCTCGCCGCCGCTGGGGCCATTGAAGCCGTTATCGCGCTCCTGAGTTTGCGCGAAGGCGTATTGCCCCCCAACCTACACTTCCAAAACCCCATCGTTGAACATGACCTGCGACCCATTAGCGAACTAGTGGTGGGGCGGCGGCATCAGCACGTCATGAGCAACGCCGCCGGTATGGGAGGCTTCTGCTCGTCGTTAGTTTTTTCGCTCAACTAACCCGTATCTGCCATGAAACCTGTATATATCGAAAGCGTAGCAGGGGTCCGTGCTCGATGGACTCCGTTTGGCAGTAGTGCCATTTTCAGGGCCGTTGAACCAACCTACCAGCCGATGATTTCGGCGGGCGAGTCGCGGCGGTGGTCGAAGGCAAATCGTATGGGCATCTATAGTGCTATGCGGGCCTTACAACTTGCTGAGGTGTCAGGATTGCTTGGCGGCGTGACAGTCGGCACAGGAGTAGGAGGTCTTGACTGTTCGGAGCGGTTCCAGCGGGATATCGTTGAGCATCAGGAAGCTGGCCTTTCGCCTACGCTCTTCCTGCAATCACTCCACAGCTCTATCTCGGGGCAAATAGCACTATCGTTGCAGTGCAAAGACTATAACATGACCTACACCCACAAGGGAGTGGCCTTCGAGAGTGCCCTGCTCGACGCAATGGTGCTGTTCGACGAACGCCTCGACCTCGACCACATGGTTGTCGGTGGGGTTGAAGAAGTTGCGCCGGTTTACTTCGATGGGCTGCGGCGGGCGGGTTATCTGAAACAACTCGATGCCGATTTCGCCGAAGGCATTACCCCCGGGGAAGGGGCCACCTTTTTCGTCGTCGGTCCTCGCGCAACGCCTCGTTCGCTCGCCCGCCTCGACGGTTTGCGGATTATCAACACCGCCGCTACCGCCGACACATTAGCCCGACATATCGACGGACTGCTAACAGAAAATAATTTGACTATCAGCAATATAGATTTGATCTTGACCGGGCAGAGCGGCTACCCCAACTGGGACGAGACGCTCAATGCCTGGACTGCAACCCTGCCAGATAGTCTCCCCACGATCCCGTTTAAAACGGCCTGTGGCGAGTCGCACACGGCCTCGGCCTTCGCGTTAGGCTTGGCTGTTGAGTACGGGCAAGGGCAATATTCCCAAACTTTTGGGGACTGGCCGCTGCCCACACCACCGCATACCATTTTGATAGTCAACCACTACCAACGCGCCAATTATGGAATCATGCTGCTCCGCGCCCTTAACGGTTAATGCATTCGCTACGGTCGATAATAATCCGTCAAACCTCGTATCCGGCCTTGACGCCATAATGTACTACATCCCACATCGACCACCTTTTATGCTGGTCGATACACTGGTTAACTGCCAAGCTACTACCGCAACAGCGCAGTTTACGGTACCTGCCTTTGGGCAGATGGTCTGGGCAGGACTGTTTACTGAACCTGGTCTGCTTGAACATCAGGCGCAGGTAGCGGCTCTTCAGGCAGGCTACATGGCCCGGCAGGGGCAAGAGCCGCCCAAAATGGGCTACGTGGCCGGGTTCAGGAATGCCGTAATTGATCACCTGCCCCGCTGCGGCGATCGCCTCACTACCACCCTACAGACACTCAACCAATTGGGTAGCCTGACCGCCCTGCGGGCTGAAACATACACCAACGGTATCCTGATTGCCACCAGTGAATTCACCGTCGTTCTCGAAACGGCCTAACCCTTTTTTGTCCCTATCCATTGCCATGCTTGCTAACCCCATTACCGCCTCCGCTGCGCCCAGCACCTTCGCCGAGGTTATGCGCCTGACCAAACCCGAATTCTATCACACCGAACGCGCCCTGAACCACTATACCGCCACCCTCACGCTTGATGTGTTTCAGCGTATGGGCGTGTTTGGCCGTGCCGGCGAAACCTACTTTGCCGACCACATCGAGGCCGACCTCCGCATCCTGCCCCTTTACGGCCGCATGTTCAATGCCCTACTTGACTTGCTCGAACGGCACGGTTATATCAGCCAAACCGGCACAACCGTCCGTACCCTCTCGACAGTTGATAATCCCGATACCCGGGACGCCATTGACCGTTACCGACGCGACCCCAAAACGGCCCTGCCTGTCACCCCCGCGGGCTGGAGTTTTATCGAAGGCAACATACAACTCCAGACGATGTGCTTCGAGGCCATGCCCGACGTTCTGACAGGCCGACGTACCTATATCGACGTGATGTTCCCCAACGGCGATATGTCGCTGGTGTCGGCGATTTATAAAAGCACAGTTCAGGAGTACATGAACCGGCAAACAGCCCGCCGCGTTCGGGAACTAGCCGCACAAAAAATCGCTCTCTATGGTTCGGCCACGTTACTCGAAGTCGGAGCGGGTACAGGCAGCACAACAGCTATCATTCTCCGCGAGCTGGAAACTTTCGGTTTAGAACAGCTAACGTATTGGTACACTGATATCTCGGCAGGTTTTACGCGGGTTGGCAAGCGGGAGTTTGGTACGCGTTACCCCTTCATTCGCCCCAAAATCCTCGACATCGGCCATTCGCCGCTGGAACAGGGATTCGAGGCAAACATGGCCGATATCGTGGTGTGCAACAATGTACTCCACGCAACTAAAAATATGCACGATGCCGTGGCTCATGCCACTGAACTGCTCCGTGCTGATGGGCATCTGGTGGTCAACGACATCACGCGCCGCCTCGATTTCATCACCGTCACCTTTGGCCTCACCCACGACTGGTGGAGCTATGCCGACCCCGAATGTCGCGTAACGCACACACCCGTCATAACGGGCGCGACCTGGCGGGCGTTGCTGGCTCGTAGTGGTTACGCCATCATCAGCATCGAAGGCGTTCCGGATATGCCCGAAGACCAACTGCATCAAAGCCTGATTATAGCTTCTGCCAGATAAGTATGTCTACTTTTCTGCACCAAACCGGTTTTTTCGAGGTCACGTCGCTGGCCGCGGAAGCCCAGCAAATTGAGGCCAGCGTCCGGGTCAACCCCGACCACCCGCTCTTCGCCGGGCACTTCCCCAACCAGCCCATCGTGCCGGGGGTGTGCCTTTACCAATTGCTAAGCGAAGTCACAATGCTGGCCTGGCATACGCCGCTCCGACTTGCCAAAGGACACTCGGTGAAGTTTCTGCACCTCGTACCCCCCGGCCAAACCGAACTGACCATATCGTTGCAAGCTACCCGCCCCACACCCGACACAGTGCATGTCAGTGGTACCCTCCGCACCAATGGGGAGGTCGTCTGTAAAGCGAATCTGTCGTTTAGTTTAGACTAGGGGTCTGGCTTCGCCGAACAGCTGTCCGGCGAAGCCAGACCAGAAATAACCTCCATCCTCCTATGGCACACTTTGGTATCCTCTTTCCGCCGACGCAAGGTCATATAAAACCTTTCTTGGCACTCGCCCAAATGCTGATGAATCGTGGGCATCGCTTTACGGTTTTTGGCATTCTTGACCTGCACGCTGCTGTCGAACGGGCGGGGGTGGGGTTCTGGCCGGTTGGTGAGACGGCCTTCCCGCTAGGGTCGGCATACGCGTTCCAGCAAGCCATGATCCAGTACGGTGGCCTCGACGCCATGCTGCACTGGAACAATCACAATGTCAGGATGGCCCAAACGCTGGCTCCCCAACTGCTCGACGTGTTGTCCCTCGCCAACCTCGATGGCTTACTGATCGACCAAATCGATGTGTTGGGAGCATCCATCGCCGACGTGCTCGACATTCCCTTCATGACGGTCTGCGTGGGGCAGCCATTTCTCTGGGAACCGGGCATTCCGCCCACCTTCGTCGATTTTGAGTATAGTCCGTCCGAGTACAGCGAGGCTATGTATCGGATGATGATGAAGCGTATCCTGAGCGATTTTGCTCCCGTTATCACCTGCATCCAAGATTTCCGCCAACGGCATGGCCTGCTACCCTACGACCCTACGTCCTGTCTATACCCAGTATCGCCGTTGGGACAGGTGGCCCAACTACCAGTCTTCCTCGACCTGCCCCGCCGCGACCGGCCTGCTACCTTTCACTACACCGGCCTGTTCGCCCACCCAGCCGAAGATTCCACGACCTTTCCTTACGACCGCCTCGACGGGCGGCCTCTTGTGTACGCCTCGCTTGGTACGTTGGTCAATGGTAAGCGGGCTCTGTTGCAAAGCATAGCCGAAGCCTGCGCTACTATGAACCTACAGGCCGTAATGCCCATTTGTGAGGGTGGCGACCTGCGCGAGTTTAAAGGCCTGCCGGGTAACCCAGTCGTAGTCAATTTTGCTCCGCAACGCGACATTCTCCAACGCGCCGACCTGCTTATTACCCATGCGGGCCTCAACACTGTACTTGAGGGCATCGAGGCGGGAGTTCCAATGGTCGCCATTCCGATCTCACTCGATCAGCCCGGCACGGCCACTCGTCTCAAATGGGTTGGTTTAGGCGAAGTTGTCTCGTTCCGCCGGGCCAATACGACTTCCATCCTAGCGGCCATGCAAACGGTGTACAACGAACCGCGCTATCGCGATCAGGTGCGGGTCTGCCAGCAGCAACTCGCCCGGATAAACGGAGCTGAACTTGCCGCCGACCATATTGAAGCAGCTTTTGCCAGTCATCTTTATCGCCCAGTCACTCTCGCTGACAAACTCCCTTTTTTGTGAACCGCGCTACCCAAATCCCCGCCCTTGAAACCGCCACGCCTGCGCTCGTGAAGGTCTGGCAGGAAGCCCGACTCCAGAAACTGCTGCGCTATTTGAACAGCCGGTCACCGTTCTATCAACGGCGTTTTGGAGAGCTTGGCATCCGGCCTAGTAGCATCCGGCAGCTGGAAGACCTTGCGCGCCTGCCCGTGACCACCAAAGCCGATCTGCAACAGAACAACGCCGACTTTCTGTGCGTGATGCGCCACAATGTCGTCGATTACGTCAACACGTCGGGGAGTTTGGGCAAGGCTGTGTCAGTGGGGTTAACCGAGCGTGATTTAAAGCGGTTGGCCTACAACGAAGCACTCTCTCTCGCGTGCGCCGACGGCACCCGAGACGATATTTACCAACTCACAACGACTATCGACAAACAGTTTATGGCCGGAATGGCTTATTTTCTGGGCATCCGAAGATTAGGCGCAAGCGTGATTCGTGCCGGCAGCGGCCTACCCAAAATGCAGTGGGATACCATCCAGCAAATCAGGCCGTCCGTACTCATTGCAGTGCCAAGTTTTGTGGTTAAAATGCTACAACACGCGCAGGAAAACGGCATCGTCCCAGAGCAGTCGAGCCTTGAGAACATTGTATGCGTTGGCGAAAACCTCCGCACAACCTCCTTTGGCCTGAACGCGCTCGGGCAGCGCATCCATGAGCAGTGGCCCAGCGTTCGACTTTATTCGACTTATGCCTCGACTGAAATGGGCGCAGCCTTCACCGAATGTCGCCACGGACAAGGTGGCCACCATCACCCCGAACTACTCATCCTTGAATTGCTCGACGATGACAACCAACCCGTTACCGACGGTCACTATGGCGAGCTGACCATTACCACGCTTGGCGTAGAAGGCATGCCGCTGCTGCGCTTCAAAACGGGCGACATTTGCCGCCTACATACCGAACCCTGCGCCTGTGGTCGTACCAGTGCCCGAATCAGCCCCATTGCGGGTCGCAAACAGCAAATGTTGAAAGTAAAGGGTACGACAATCTTCCCACAGGCTATCTACGACATCCTGAACAGCATCCCTGCCGTCGAGAATTACCAGCTTGAGGTACGCACCACCCCCCTCGATACCGACGACCTGCTCATCAACTTAGGCCTCCGCGATTCGTCGGAGTTGGTGATGCAGCAGGTGCGGTCGCAGCTACAGGCTCGCTTACGTGTTACGCCCACCCTTGCGGCCCACACGCCCACTGCTGTGCAGCAACGCTTGTTCGCTACGCAGGGACGCAAACCGCAACTATTTGTTGATCATCGCGTGATAGCCGACATTTGAATGGGGTTTGTTGTGCAAACGGGCGGATTTATAGGGTGAGAAGATAGAAGACCGAGTAGCTACCGATTAGCATCGTTTTAATGGGTGGTGTACCGAAAAAATTTCCTTCTTGACAGCTGAGTTCACCTCATTCAACAGGTCAGTATGGATGTTTTTAGTTATATTATACATTCTTATTACTAGGGTACTGATTACCACTGACCAGTCAATTTCAACTATAGCACTCGTTGCCTACCTCATAAATCTGCCCATTTACTCAAGGAACACCTACATTGGTCCGGCTTTGCGCAGGAACAGGGTAGTGAGTCCTTCCTTGATGCGAATGGGATAGGTCTCCAGCTCGCGATCGATACGCTTGTGATCATGGGGCACGGGCCTACTTATGTAGTCTGGGTCAATGAAGATGATATTGAGCCGTTCATGGCTGAAATCCTCGGCGGGCTGGGTATGCTTCAGCAGGTGTTCACTGCTGGTGGCGGTGAGGGTCTGCTGGTCATCCTCGAAGTAGCGGTAGCTGCAGTACCAGTACTTATAGTCGTGGAAGTAGTTGGAGAAGCAAACCTGATAGGCCTCGGGGTCCTCGCGCAGGGTGCGCAGGATATAATCAGTTTGCTGGAGGTCCTGCTGCTGGGCGGCACTGAGCTGATTGGTGATGGAACGGTCGAGCAGGGCGGCCCGGTGCTGGGAGAGGTGGTGGATGACCACGCTTTGATCGGGTGTACGCTGAATGGAATACTTGTGCTTGAAGTAAAACGAGAGGGAGATGGCAGGTTTATCGAAGTTGACGAGCTTGAGGTTACGAAAGGGTTTACCGGGCCTGTAGTAGTGTTTGTAGTGGTGGCTGTATTGGCTGGGTACAAAGTAGTATTCGAGCTGTTCGTCAATGGGCAAGATCGATACCTGGTGGGATATAGGTGCCAGGGGTATAGCGTGGGTATGGAGCATAAGGCGCAGGGCGTCCAGGGGTGCTGTTTGCTCCCGCTTGGTGGGTTTCTTTTTCGGGGCTGGGGCGGGTTGGTCTTCCATGGGAATATGAGGCTATAATTTACTCTAAAAGTAAATAAAGTATTTATGCGAAGCGTTGCTTTCTTTCCCCTTTCCAATAAATTTTTTCGCTTTGATCTATTATCCCTTTATCAATATCTATTTGATTGATTTAAGAGGCTTGTAACTGGTTGATAACCATCATATTATGAGGAGAAAAGTGAGGTTTAGTAGGTGATAAAGTGAGGTTTGGTAGGTTTGGGGATACTGCAAAAGTGAGGTTTGGTAGGCTGAAAAGTGAGGTTTAGTAGGTAGTAAAGTGAGGTTTGGTAGGTCAAAATTATGAAAAGTGAGGTTTGGTAGGTAGTACGTGTTTAAAGGCCTCTTTAGACCTGAATAAGCCTGAATGAATCTTCAAATAAATGCTCAATGCCTTTTTTTGTCACTAAATGCAACTATTTAGCTTACCTCTTATCATGAAAAATTACCTTTTATCATTCTGTGCGCGTCGCCACGTACATAGTCTACCTACAAAAGTGAGGTTTAGTAGGTGGATAAAGAAGTCAAACCTTCAATAGTGAGAACTTGCAAATCAAACTCACTTTGTTATTTTTGTAGTGATTTATAGGCCCTTTCCCTACGCAAAATGGATTCAGCATCTGATACACCACACCTGCCTTTAGCATCTATATTCAATAGACATCCAACAAACTACCAACCAAATCTACTTACTGAGTCCCGCCAGGAGTTTACTGAGCTAGAGAAAAAAATTGTTGTACTAGTTGTTAACCAGATTGGCCATATGGCTTTGAAGGGAGAATTGAAAACTGGAGCAAATGTAATTTTTCATATACCTTACAGTGAACTAACCAAGCAGAGGTATGACCAGATTAGTGCTGCAGCAGATACACTTCAACTAAAGCGGTTAATTTATAAAAACGCTTTGACTGAGCAGTTTCACTATATCGTTCCCTTTCCAAGCATTAAGTCTGAAGTGGTTGACGGAAAGAAAATGATTCAGCTAACTATGTTTGCAGATGTGGTACCTCATTTTGCGGAACTTGGACAACGTTATACCAAGTATGATATTGATGTGATGTTGTCATTGTCTTCGGTGTATGCTCAAAGGATGTTTGAGGTTGTTAGTATGTATCACAATAGAGGCCAGCATCAATTTTCTTACACTGTGGAGGCTCTCCGCACTATTCTTAACTGCCCCGAAACTTACCGTTATGTTGAGTTTAAGATTAACGCTTTGCAAGTTGCTCAACGTGAATTATATGATAAAGCAGGAATTATTCTAGATTTTGAGCCATCTAAAAAAGAAGGTAAGAAGATTATTGAGCTCTTATTTACTATTAAAACTTCGCAACAGTTGGCAGCTGAATCTGTGAAGCAGGATCAGCAGACAATTAGCAAAATGACTATTAATGAGGCTGTAACAACTGCATGGAGGCTATTAGGCAACTATAAATTGAAAAGTTGGCAGAAAGACCTTATTATTTCTGAGCATTCATTACTTGATACTTTCTTTCGGGTGAATTCTGAGTTAACTAATGGGTTACGTCCCAAGGTTAAAAACCATTCAGCATATCTTATTAAGTCATTAGGTATTGATCAAGTGAAGGCACCCCGGATACCGAAGCCTAACAAATCTAACTCTTATGGCACAAATTCTTCAATCTTACAACCGGGTCCAACCGCTCGTACCGGATCTGCAAAATCCATTGCCGCTATCTTAGGAGGTCTATCTTTTGGGCCCGAATCTAAAACTCAAGGCCAATAGACTATTTTAGTTAGCAACAAGCTTAAGCAATATCAATCTTAGCACTAGTTTTAGCACTATAACTAGTGTTGTTTTTATGCTAGAATAAGTATTACTTGCAGTGCTAAAAATAACACTAGAATGATCTATGTATTATCAGGCATAAAAGGCGGTTCTGGCCGTAGTACCATAAGTGAACATCTTACAGTCTGGTTGGCGAGAGACGGTGCAGATGTATTGTTAGTCGATGCCGACGAGCAGGGTACGGTCAGCGATTTTACCGCATGGCGCGAACACACTCTTAACGGGAATGTGGGCTATACACTTGTCCAATTAATAGGGGCAAACCTACGTAAACAGGTAGAGACGATGAAGCCTAAATACGATCATATTGTGATTGACACAGGAGGTAGAGATACGACAAGTCAACGGGCAGCACTGATAGTTGCCGATGTGGCGCTAATTCCTATACAACCTCGCAGTCATGATGTATGGACATTATCTAAATTGACTGAAATGCTGGGCGAGATACAAGCAAGCAGGCTGGAGCCACTTGTTGTTCATTCATTTCTTAACCGTGCTGACATAACTAGTGTCGATAATCGCGAGACCGCTGAGGCTTTAGCGAGCATGACAGAACTTGGCTTTTTATCAAGTGCGATCAAAAATCGGAAAGCATATCCCAACTCAGGAGCAAAAGGACTTGCCGTTTTTGAAATGGAAACGCCTGATAAAAAAGCAATTGCAGAAATAGACGCATTATTTAACCAAATTTTACATGGCAGTCTCATTAGCACCACCAAAGCGTAAAGCACCTACAGAGGCCGACATAGAAGCAGTTATAAATAAAGGTGGCAAACCCACTATAGAGGCTGCATCAGATACTGAAAGCGATGATATCCCCAAACATATTAATATACGCTTGACAAAGGGGATTATTAAACAGATAGACGCATTGCGAGCATCACGCCCTCGCAAACCTGGGAGTCCGAAATTAGGCATTTCGATGCATGACTGGATAGTAGAAGCTGTTTTAGAGAAAACAGTGCGAGATTTAGCACTAAAAACAGCATCAGAATAAGTACCAATGCTTCTGGCTCTTTACTGCAAGATGGAATCGCAATTACAACTCACGCAAACTAAAGAAGCATGTAATCGATACAGAAAGGAAAGGTGATGGCTGTTACTTCTAAAAGCTAATGGAAATCAAGCATTCCCATGAATCCAAATACATTTAACGTACTTGGATTCATAGGCTAAATACCTATTGCCAAGACGACTGCATCATTACCGCCAAATATTACACGGAATGACTCAATTTGACGAGCTAAAGGCCCGTTATCCAAACCTGATTCCTGTACAGGAACTGAGGGCAGCCGTCTCCATCATCGAACTGGCCCAGTACTACGGCTATCTGCCCCAACCACGCAAGGGCAAAAGCCGACCCGTTCTTACCCATCCCCTCTATCAGGACACCATCATCATCAAGCATCCCCAAGATGCAGCTCAGCAACTATACCAGCGTGCCGGGGACTTTGCCGATGCCGGCACCCTGATCGACTTCGTGCGCCATCGCCTGACGACCGTCTTTGCCGCCTTTCACCGGCCCGACCACAGCCCGTTTCGCTGCACTACTAATGTACTCTATGACTACCTCCGCATCGATCCCCACCAGCGACCCACCGACCACGCCCTGACGCCGACGCTAAACCAGACCACCCAACCCCCGGACGAGGGCTTTACCATCGAAGCCTTCGATCTGCAGCCTCTTCAAGAAGACAGTTACCTCACCCGCCGTCTCATCACCCAGGCGACCCTCCAACGGCCTGAGTTTCTCGGGAAGGTGGTGACCCAGATTACTTACTTTGATCCACTCACCAAGCAAACAAGGCCCTTCAATCTAGTCAAAGACCAACTCCAGTTCTACCGCCAGTTTGCCAACGTCGCCTTCCCCTACTACAATGGCCACACGGCCGCCGTAACCGGGCTGGAACTGCGCAATGATACCCTTAAACTCCATGCCCCGGGCAGTGACCGCACCAGTAGCGTCTTTGTCTCCAATCCGCCCCCCAGTACCCAGCGCTTTGTGGTCACCGAGAGTGTCATCGATGCCCTCTCCCATCAGCAGCTCCGAAATGGATACGGGGATGGAGCCTTCAACACCGTCTACTTCGCCACCGGCGGCCAGGTGACCCCCCAGCAAGTCCATACCATCATTCGCTACCTGGGTGAGTTGCCCAAAGCCCCAGACTGGACCCTGGAGCTGGCCTTCGACAATGACCCTAAAGGTCACCACTATGACCTGCTCTTCATCCAGCAGCTCATGGCCCTGATCTTCCCCCTCACGCCCGCACCCGGCACGGGCTCCCACTATCACTACCACCTGCCCCGGGGGAAAGCCTTTAGTGCCATACGGCAGGCCTTCATCGAATGGGTGATGGACTGGAACCAGCAGGGGCAAGAGCAAGCCACTGCCGCCCGGATTCTCATTGACTCACTATCCCCAGGGAGCCAGGAGCCCATCACTATGCGCCTCCCAGCGACGAGCGTCGTGCTCAGGGCGGTGAGTGAAGCCTTACTAACCCTCACCGCCCTGGAGCAGCACGTGCGCATCACCAAAGCCAGGGGTAAAGACTTCAACGACGATTTGCTTGGTATGGGTTAAGGGAGAAGACACCGGACCACGTCAGGCCCTCCGCCAATTCTACCCCAAACGGATCGGCTCGTCGAAGCCCTCGGCCAGGCGCGACCCGGACGGAATCATCCCTTTTTCGTCATAATCTCTTTTTCGTTATCCGATGAGGTGTCAATCCCCATCCCCTAGGAATGGATCGCTAGCTCGTGGAGAATGAACCACTTAAATTTCCAGCCAGACACCCGCCTCACCGGCAGTATTCACTGGGTGAATACTTGGTGAAAACCCGGTGAAAACTTGGTGAAAACATTTGAAAACCTGGTGAAAACACTTGAAAACCCCGTGAACACACTTGAAAACCCGGTGAGCACACTTGAAAACCCGGGGAATTGATCAAAGAAGGACTTAGTTACGACCCACTACCAGCGATAAATCAAGGGGTATAGACCACAACGGTTACCGACCGACCTGGTTAACCCATAGGCCAAAGACATCACGCTTTTGGGGCCGCTTCACCCTGGCCCTAGCGGTAGGGGAGGGTAGGCTGCTCAAGGGGGCGCTTACCGCTTATAAGAGCGAGACCTAAACCCACCTACACCAGCCAGTCAGTAGCTTGGCCGCTCAAAAACGCCTGAAGTGATCACGCGGCTATCCCCAATCGACTCAAAGAGCCAGTGGTCTTTTTGTATCGTTGCCAGGTGGTAGTCAGTCATAGACGGTGTAGAGGAGCGGTACTTGTAGGCTACGTACGTGGTGACCACGAAGTAGGGGCGTAGTAGCACCGTAGTACCCTACCTATGTACTTGGCTATGTACGCGCTCCTCTCCAGTAGGGGCCAAAGGCAGCAGCATAGGCCAAATCACCGCCAGGTTACTCAGGAGCCAATTCAGAGGAGAGGGTGGTGATGGATATGGTAGTCACTCAAACGTGCATGACTATATACTACTGGTGAACCGATCCGTTGCGGTGAGCGTCCGTTGGCGGTTTTCCACCAACCAATCAGGCCAGTTGAAGGCGATCCGCTGCTCAAGGCGTTTCACGAGTGTAAGATCTTTGTATATTCCTATGTATACACCCTGTATACACCGTTCATACAGCTATATACAGCTATATGAAGGCGATATATACCTTGTATGCACCCTGTATTCAAGGTATTTACAGATATATACAGATATATACGGCTTTTCTGGGAAATTGTCTTCGTTTTGTCCTAGTATATAGCCTTTGTCGGACCCACAGGAGCCGAGTAGGGGCTCCTGTAGTCGGTTTACCAGCTCCTAGCCAGGCCAACTAGCCTACTACTCCTTCCCGTGGTCCTTATGGATCGAATACGGCTAAGGGCTCCAGACAGGAGTAAAGCGTTGAGGGGAGCCCAATAGGCCTAGCTATATCCCTAGGTGAGCATCTGAGGGATAACCGCAGGCTACCAAATCATGTCGACGGGGGAGACCAATCCTGACTTCCCAAGCAGACGGCTTGATGGCTCAACCAACTGAGGTAAGATCGTACAATCGGAGGTTTAAATGAACGATTGCTGACTTTAAAATAGAGGGTAGCTTATTGCCTTAAGCCATGAAAAGCGTTTAGTTGAACTCTTTCATTTTAATAAGTGTCCACTACAGTCCATAGCATTCGAGGGAATCAGGACAGCCTTACCCCGGTCATAATGAAGGATCCTTAGTTATGACGGTTCGTTTCATAGAAGCTCCTCAACATCCGCACAATAAGGTGGTCGTTTGGCTGAACGCCCCCTTCAGCCCCGTGAGATGGGTCCAGCTGTAATAGAGCTTTAACGGCATCCAGTTGTTGATGCGTGATCAGCTCATAGCCCATCGACCACCCTGGAAACAGCCGCTGGGTGATCGACCGGTTCAGTACTCGGGTCACGTTGGTGTGTCTGTTATCCAGTTGTATCCGTTTAAATAGGCTTTCCACGGCCTGGGCTTCTCCTTCTAGGACTTGGATGATACTGCCCCGGACGTAAAGCAGTATCCCGGTGATACCTGCCTGCTCGTTATTACGCCGACTATGGTCCAGGATCCTTTGCAAGTCATCCTCATTGGAAAGCACCAGAGAGGTGCTAAAGTAAACGGTACAGCGTTCTTCCACCAGACAAAAAAAGAAGAAAAGATACAGTAAAATACGGCTCATCCGCTTGTGAGAAGGCTGAACGAATCCAGTGTTTGTTCTTCGTAGTGCCCCTAAAAGAAGTAATGCGAAACGGTATTGGGGTACACATCCAACTTAATTTCTGGACTTGAGTCGGCGGGTGGTACCTTAGACGTCTACGTTCGGAATACCACCAATAGCTAACTACTACTTTGGACGCGTACTAGTGTAATTCCCAGTCAGCGGTCAGCTGCTGAAGCATAGTTATAATACCCTCTTGGGAAGGTGGTTTCGTTAGAAAGCCGTCGGCTCCTAAGGCCAGAGAGCGCCGTCGATCACCTTCTGCATCTGAAGTAGTCAAAATGATTACCGGTAGGTCCTTATAACTCGCATTCGTACGCAACTCCGCCAGCGCTTCAAAACCATTCATCCGCTGCATATTTAAATCCAAGAGTACTAATCGGGGCAACACAGGGGCTTTCTCCAAACTGGGTAGCAGTTCCTCTCCATCATTTAATTGTTTGATGACCATTGAGGGCATAATGCATTTAAATGCATGCTCAATCAGGTATAAGTCATCAGGATCGTCATCTACGACCCATACGGTTGGTAAATTTAGCATAGTTTACGGGGGTTAACAGATAAAATAAGTGGCACGTTGGCAGCCAGTTAAGCAGCAACAGATTGGCTGACTTTTCCGAACTAGGCCTTAGTTTTATCGGATCGTTTCACCAGGGCAATAGAACTCACAATCAGGTTTGGATGTCAGTTGGTCGTTCGAGGAAACAGCGTACTGTTTGGTAACGGCGATCGACGTCAACGAGCCACAGGCGGGGCTACAGCTTGATCTGATTCCGTTGCTAACAGGTTCGACCCTTTTCAACCAGTCCTGTCAACTATTCGTTGGTGACTACTCCTTGTATAAATCAGAAGTCGCTATTGGGATGAATACAGGCACGCCAATACGTGATAATTAATCGAAGCTGCTCCTTTAGCTCTTGGAACGTATGCGGTTTCCTGAAATAACCCTGAACCGTTGCGTCGTAAGCGGTTTGAACCAAGGCCGGACTAGCGGCTGTAGTAACAAACAGAAACGGAATTGATTTCTTCCTGAGATACTCGTTTTCGTTCAGCTGCTGCCGTAACTCGATGCCGTTCATGCCGGGTAAATTGGTGTCACACAAGACCAAGAACGGCTTTTGGGTCGTACTCTTTAGGTAGTTCAGCGCCGTTTCACCGTCGCCAAAAAAGATCAGTTCATTGGGAACTAGCAACTCTTTGATGGCAGCACCCACTAACTGTTGATCGTCGTCATCCTCGATGCAAATAATAGGGCCGGTAAGTGACAAATGGAAGATGGTGAAAATGAGCTTAATACAAACTCATATCAGTACTACACATGAATACATATAAATGTTTCGTATGCACGAATGAGAGTTCTGCCCTACAGCTCTCCTCAACTTGTCTTAGCCAGGGGCACCGCAGTCCCGTTTTCACTTGTCCTCAGTATAGAGTGGCCTTAGAGCCGGATCATTTTCAAGAAGCTATTTGATCCTACCCTACTCGTTCACTGAGGGATGATCAAACATGCCTAAGGCGTATCGCTACAGGCGTATGCAACGGATGTAGGTTAACTGTTATATAGGGGTAGCTAACACATTCAGGGTATATCCGCCACGTAGAGTTAATAAACTTTTGTTAATCAATTAGTTATGCAGATTTAACTATTCAGCGCGGGGGCTGTTTTTACAAGTATAGTATAATAACTGGGACACGTGTGAATTTGGGTTGCTAACCGCCGTATTTCGGACTTGGATAGTCTTAACGTCTTTTAAAGGTTAAAGAGCATCAAAATTGGCCCGCTCCGGCGTACCGGCTTTTACACGCACCTTAATAGCAAAATTACTTGCTCTTTAAAACGAACGTTAAAAGCATACATTTGTCGGCAAGCAATTGGTGTACAGCCGGTTGACCACCTTTGGTGGCGGATATACCCTGAATGTGTCAGCTACCCCTTACTTTGTCTGATTTAGTAGACGGACAGACAGCGATTGATAAGCTTTGTATAGGTGATGATATAAAAGTAGCTCATAGACTCGCTGCTGACAACTAAATAAACGGTTGACAAATAAATGAATTAGACTGTTAAGGTAGCCCACAGGTTGTTCAGGTGAAGATAGTACTCTTTTTAGATGAGATTCGCTGCAATGGCCACGTTGTTTAAATAAGCGTTTCCAGTTTGTTTCCTGGTCCGATAATCCTTCAGCTTTCAATAAGCGCTCTACGGTTTCCTGATTAACGCGGAATTTTTTATTCAGCATATGTTGCAGATTAGCGTCCCCTTTATAATCCTCAAGCAAAGAGGTAAAGTGTTGACAGCAAATAGCGGCTTTTTCTGTTACATTAAATTTATAATCAGTCAAATAAGCATCAATACCTAACACACCCGCTGCGAATAAGGATTCATTACTAGGTAGGACTTGATGAATCTGGAATACGGCATGACTGTCTGCCCAAAATAACCATTCCGTTGACTCCATCAAGGCGATACTATAGCGTTCCAATTCACGCCAGTAAGTGTCAACCTGCACATTATTGACTTCTCCAGAAACCACTAAAGGCTGAATAATCTCTCGACAGGTTTCCAACAATAATTGACTAAAAGATACATCGTTTATATGAAGGCGAATTCGTAGATGATGATCGGGATCATAATAGCGCACAAAGAACCAATGGCTAATCTTCTTCTCTAGAAGCATTCTACTGGCAGTGGCTCCTAATACCTGCACGAGGTGAGTAGCCGTTTGAGGTCCACAGTATATCTTTAAGTACAGCCATTCGCTTCCTGGGATAAATGAGCGCTGAATGTTTATCGGTACCCTCTCAGGTAAAGCTGGCTTGGATTGGGGGGATATAAAGGGAATAACGATTTCATGCGTCAGTTTGCCGTCTGGTCCATTAATCCAGCAATTATCGGGCGTACGTAGCCACTCAATTAAAGTTAGCCTTTGTAAACGGCGTAAATGTGAAACCAGCAGTTGGCGGCAGGTGACGGTGCTTAAATCTAGCAACAATTCATTATCCCCCTCAACGATAGCAACTAAGTTTGGTATTTTCCAGCGACTTCGCCACACGCTCACATTATCATGATCAGATAAAATGGCGTCCAAATCAGTAGCCTTCAGTTGCCATTGTGCTTCCTGTAGAATAATTTGGTGAAACACTACCCGGGGGAGCCTACGAGCCTTCGCTAAAGGTCCCCATTGCCAACTGGTAGCAACCGACTCATCCTGTTGCTGTAAATCCCCCAAAAAACGGTACAAGGGTAAGCCAGTACCATAAGCATGGGCCGTTGTCAAACAAGGAACAATCTCTTTGTTAAGGCGCTTAGAGCGTAATACGATCCGCTTACTTTTAGGAACAGAAATCAACAAATCTGATAAGGGTACTTGTTGGCTAACTGGTAGAGTTGAGCGGGTAAGGTAAGGGATTTCATAGGCACGAAGGTGGGGACGTTGTAAAACATTACCAGCCCGTGGTGAGGGTAAATGAGCAATCTCAGCGTAAATCCGATCCGAATCATATTTTTGGAGTTGATTGTTCTGAGCAATGATTCGCTCTGCCAGTTGCGGATCGCCGTTACAAAATCGGCCCATCAAATTGAAAGCTGAAGGGCCTCCCATTCCCTTGAGCACAAATTGATGATGTCCTTGGTCAAGTGCTTCAGCCGATGACGCTAGAAAGTAACCTAATGCGTAATAATTGCTGGCGCGAGTAGCACTACTCTTTTTCAGGGCATCTAGATCACTGTCTGTCAGTTCGACATGCCCAGTACCACGCTCTAACCAGTCCGTGTAGTGGCGTAGTAGCAATTGATGGCTCATGTCGTCAAACACAGACGGGCTCGGTCGGTCTATAGGTGAAAATAAATCGTCTATTAATGAATCACTGCCAGTCGACTCACCACCTTGTCCATATCCAATGCCCATTTCTTCATCCAGGACTTCAGCCAACGGAATTTCACGTTCTTCGTAGCGGGCATAAAATTGCTCTTTGAATACTTCTAAATTAGTATGTCTGGCAGCCGAGAACATGTCAATGCCATTCAACCTACATAGCGTGTCTTGGAGCTTTTTTACAACGGTTTGAGAAATGTGTTTATTCTCCGTTTCAAAAAAGCTGTCGCACTGAACAATATCTTTGTAGGGTAAGGGGCCGCCAAAAATATTCTTCAATAGCTCCCGAATAGCCTCACCTTTGTCATGACTAACAGACGAATCATGCAGGATACCGTGAATCTGTTGTAACGACAAAATTAGTTCATTACAATCTGGCCAGTCACTTATTCGTTCAATAAGCGTTTCAAGAAAGTCCGGGCCCGTCACAGAAGGGGCCAACTCGCTAATTAATATTTGATCTTCTATTAACTGCGAAATAAATGTTTGAGCCTCTTCAGGGTCTTGCCTAGGCTGATTTAACCGATGAGTTAACTCTTGAATTGTTGCGCCGTTTATTGCAAACTCAAGTACTTGTAAGATTGCGGGGCTTGCATCTATCTGGGTAATACAGTGGCGAGTACGCGAACCTACTTGGATTTCTTCCGTATAGCGAAGTTGTGAGCCGATCTGATAAATCCCTGAATTGGGCCAAAACCGTACGTTCTTTTGCCAAGTAGCATGCCTACTGATATGACTGGCTATGGCTGTCAACACTTGCATATCCAACCGGTAATGGCATCTGATCTGTCGATTGCTAAAATCAATCTTCGTTTTCTTGGCTGTAAAACCCATTGTACAACCAGCAAACAGGCCGAAGGGTGTACAACGGCTTCCCATTCGTAAGAGATACTTTAAAGCGGTTTCCTGCAATTTAGCAGTCGTAAGTGCAGGGTTTAATTTAAGCTGACCGTAAAAGTTTGGGGAAGCAACCTGCAAAGCTTCTTTAACCAAATCTTCCTGCAAGAGGCCGGTCAGCGTATTCTGTTCAAGCCTTTTAAGCAGACGCTCGATGGATATCAAAGGGGTACGTATCAACAAAAACTCAGATACTTTCATAAACAACTACCTGAGTTTTGTCAAGCAACCTAAGTGAATGTTAATAGTCGCGCTTTACCTACCAGTTACCGTAGTCACACTCGTAGTGGTGACCGTACACACTTCGGTAGTCAGTGGCTTAATTGATGAATTGGGGACCTGATTTTGTAATGATACAAGACGAATTTTACGATATACAAATGATTTCATAAACACTGACTGGTTTAGTGAGAAATAAGAAGACGCTAAAGCTTTGCAAGGATAGATAAAAATCTCTTGGTGTTGTCACTAATTTCGACCAGAGAGTAGTTAAAATAGATGAAAGCTACCGTAAAGCCGATATATACCTTTTTAACTCCTCTCTGAATGAAGGCCCTATGAGAAGTTGTGTACCATTGGCCATTAAAACGGCATTCCCGTCGATGATTCGAATAGCAGACTGGCGGACAATATGGGATCGATGAATACGAACGAAAACGGGGGGGCGAAATAACTCTTCTGCTTGGCCAATACTCATGTGAGTCAGTATCACCCGATCACTTAAGTGAACCTTTACATAATCCTTTAGCCCTTCCACATAAAGGATATCTGCATGAGGTATCTGCAAGAGACGTTTTTCTTCTCGTAACCACACAGACCCATCAGATAACGGATCTCGCAAGGAGAGATTTTGGATAGGAAGCGCGGACTCCATAGGTCGCCAGCCATCTTTAATTGAAGTGGTCAAGGACGGGACCTGTTTTTCTCTAAACTTAATGATCGCTTGAACAAAGCGATCAAAGGCAATAGGTTTAACTAAGTAATCTAAAACAGCAAAATCATAGCTTTTTAAAGCAAATTCAGGAAAAGCAGTTGTCAATATCACTTCCGGTCGGTAGGGAAGTTGTAAATTCATCAAATCCATGCCAGTCATCTCAGGCATTTGAATATCTAACAGTAATAGGGCAGGTTTGAACTCTTTAATCGCCTGCAAGGCTATCATAGCATTGCTACAAATGGCAACGCAGACCAGATCCGGTATACGATTAACAAACACTTCCAAAATATCACGGGCGGGTGGCTCGTCATCCACGATAATGATCGGATAGGAGGGGTTCATCTAAAGGTATAGTTAAACGTATTGAAAATTGATTGGCTAAGTCTTCGATAGTTAATTGATGATTATTCGCGTAAAAATGTGCCAACCGTTTACTGACATTTTTTAATCCAATGCCACCTACCTTAGCCATAGTTTTAAAGGGTATACTGTTGACTACCTGCAAGACTAGTGTTGTGGCGGTAATGGTCAAGTCGATTCGTACCCAAGAAGCTTGGGCCGTGGCTTGAAGACCATGTTTGAATGCGTTCTCAACGAAAATGATTAGCAGAAGAGGAGGAATAAGCTTAACACCCGGCTGTCCATACACATTGAACTGTATTTGCACATTGTCATCGTGCCGAATTTGTTGAAGTTCAATGTAACTTGTTAGAAATAATAGTTCATGGCTTAAAGGCACCAAGTCTTCATTCGTTTCATAAAGGGAATAGCGCATCAGGTTAGCCAACTTTAGAATTGTATCAGTTACCTTACCCGGTGCTTTAATCGAAAAAGAGTAGATATTATTAAGTGTATTAAATAAGAAATGCGGATTGATCTGAGCTTTGAGGAAGTTCAGCTCCAAGCGTAGATTCTCCTTCTCCAGTTCGTTTTGTCGGCGTTTTAGAACAAATAAATCTTTAAATGCTTTTAACCCGACCAAGTATAGTAGGTAATTATAGAACAACGAGAAAGAAAAGAACCAGACAATAACCGAGTCGAAGGGTGCCTGCCAAAACTGAAGATGAGCGACATGATCAGTATATTTAGTATAGAAACGAGGCAGTCGATCCAACGTAAAAAAATTAGTAAAGAGGGAGAAATGCCAAAGAACGATCTCGGCGTTTAGCATATGCACCAGCAAAACACTCAGAATGAATTGGCTTAGCTGAAAGCGGAGTAAAATATATCGGCGGGTTAACAGGGTTAGGACCCAATAAGAAATGGCCGTTACTGCCCCAAAGAGAACCGTTGAAAAAACGGTATAACGAAGAATTACATCGGATGAAGCTTGAGGAATCGACGAAGCGACGAAGTGAAAACTACGGCCTATCAATGAAAGCGCAGTGAACCAAAGAATAATATGCCGAGTCACACGAAATCGGTGATCGTCACTTATCATTAGTTGCAAAAAAAAGGCATCAACTGATTCAATTGCCATACTTGTAAGCTGCTTACCTAACCCTTTTTGCAAAATTGGCTTGGATTGGTATATTACCAGCGCTAATATATGGGCAAATTCCCCAACCCCGTCTGTGAAAAATAGCTAACAAAGACTTAAAACAGATTTATACCGAGTACATTTCTGTACGATGCTGATAAGCAGCCAAATCATTAGTTGGCTAGCTGGTAGCAGGTAATACGAAGCTATACTTGTTTAACTGGCTTATTTACATGCCTATGATACATTTAGTTTCCTGTAGAATACCTCCTCAAGATAGGTAAACCTTTTCTTCATTGAATCAGTAACAGTCCTATTCAGAGCGGGATGAGCTATTTACGCAAAACAAATAGCGTAAGCCAGTAAACTCTTTAAAATCATGTTGGTATAAACGGTTAACTTAGTTGGGTCATCAAGGATACAGAAGGGAAAATTAGTTAAACGCGAACCGAATGCGTGTGTAACCGGCCACAATACCGTACCCATTAGTGACATTGGAGGGCAGGCGGCTTGGTTCAGAAAAAGGCGTTTCATCTCGTTTAAGTTGCGCCAACGTCCGGTGATAGTCATAATAATTTTTATCTGTATGGCATATGTAAACGACCGTCTGACTATAACTCCCATTGCCATAGTCAATCTTCTTGGGCAAGCTCACGGGCTGGGCCACAATCGTTCCATTTTCATAACCCTGGTCAGTAAGTGTGGTTTGGGCGTCCTCTGATTCAGTAGTTAACTGCTGATCATGGCTATCGTAGCGTGTTATATCCCTAAAAATGGCGTAATAACTTACTTCGTTCGGAAGATCAGACCATCGAAATGTAAAGAGAGGCTGTCCATCGCCATCCAATGCTGTGTTAATCCAGGTAACTGAGTTCCGATTGATCATAGTAGCCGGAATAGTACAGGAAGCGGTTACCGGGGTACGATTGGGTATCTGAACGGACAAGGAATAGGTTTGACCGGCCCGCAAGGGAAATCGGATAGATCGGAGCCGGAATACCCGATATAATGAATCGTAGTCAAATCGTCCAGCTCCGTTTGGGCCTGTGAGCTGTACAGTACTGCGCTTTAAATCTTCATAAAAACCGGCTTTATTGGATTGCCCTACCGCCGGAGCGGTATAACGAACCTCAACGGTATGTATTGAGTCTTGTGGACATAAAAAGGCCAGCACGGTTGGCGCGTCGCTGGCGGGTATGACAACGAATTCTTCTACTAACTGGCTGCAAGCCACTAGTCCGCTACTAAGTAGTACCCATCCTGCTTGTCGAGCCCATTTTAATATCCCCATAGCTTTAAAATTTAAACGAGTAGCTCACAGAAGGTAGAACAGGAAACAGACCACGGCGGTAAAGCTTAGATTCAACCTGGCCATTAGCTGCTGGAAGACCACTGCTGCGGGTTTCGTAGTAAAATGGATTGACGCGATTATAAGCATTGTATATACTAATTTCCCATACCCGCTCCCCCCACACTTTGGGCTTGCGAAATTGAATGGCCAAGTCGAGCCGATGATAAGGGGCTGCCCGAAAAGCGTTGGTTTGCCCATACTGAACCACAGTAGTGAAACTTCCATCCGTTGTAAATGTGTGATCACTTAAATCCGTACGGCCAACGGGGATGGTTAATGCATTTCCGGTACCATAGACAAAGGTAGATGAGACAATTATACGAGGCCGAAGCTGATATATACCAACCACTGATAGATCGTGTCGTCGGTCATAGCGAGGATAAAACTCCTGGCCCTTATTGATATCCATAAACTGGTAGCGAATCCAAGAAAGGGTGTATCCTACCCAACCCGATAGGCGCCCCATTTTTCGCTGTGCCAGCAATTCGAGACCATAAGATCGCCCCCTGCCAATGGTAACATTATTCTGGTAATCCACAGTACTGGTTCGATTGGCATCTGGGCCAAAATCCAGGAGTAAAAAACTGGCTCCTTCACGATACCCAATTAGGTGACTCATCCGCTTATAGTAGACTTCCGCGGACAATGTCAATTTTCGGTCGGGTATTTCTTTGTTAATGCCAAAGGCTAATTGATCTGAACGCTGCGGTGGTATCTGCTCTGTAGCAGGTACCCATAAATCAGTGGGCAGACCCAGACCAGAATTGGAAAGGAGTTGCACGTACTGGTTCATCCTAGCATAGGAGGCCTTAAGCGCCCATTGTCGAGTCAGTTGCACACGAGCCGTTAAGCGGGGTTCAAGGTTTAAGTAAGTTTTAGATTTGACCTTGAAACTACTTAGCCTTAGCCCGCCATTAAACGAAAGTGGAGCCGTCGGCCGGTAGGTATCTTCCAGATAAAATCCTGTTTCTGTAGCGTCAATTGGTATGCTGCGTATACCGCTCGTATCGGCACGGGTGTCTTTTAGCACTAATGCATTCGGCGTAAACCGATGCGCCGTTATCTGCCCCCCAAACTTTAGGCTGTGTGATGGATTGGGAAAGTAATCAGCATCGATTTTTGCCGTAAAGTCCCGAATACCTGAAGCATATTGCAGGGAGTAAAAGCCATTATTATCGGCTTGCTGGTTAAAAACCGTGAAATCATAGTGACTAAATATCAACGTTGAATTCGTAAAGAACTTAGCCGATAACAGGTGATTATACCGTAGTGTTGCCGTGGCATTACCCCAGTTGAAGCCATCTTCGCGTTTACTATTCCCGGACCGATCAGTAAAGCTAAATACGTCCCGGCCAAAATAGCTACTCAGAAAAAGTCTGTTCTTGGGATTGAAGTCATAATTGACTTTGGCGTTTAGATCATAGAAATAGGCTTTAGGAAATGAGCCCCCTGACAGTGGGCGCAGCAGAGCATCAACGTAGGAGCGACGCCCGGAAATAAGAAATGACCCTGAGTGAGGTTGGAGTTTATCTCGTCTGAGCGGCCCTTCAAGCGTCAGTCGGCTGGAAATTAGTCCTACTCCACCCTCCCCGTGGAATTCTTCTCGGTTTCCGTCTTTCATTTGCATCTCCACAACTGATGATAAGCGTCCTCCGAACCGGGCCGGAAAGCCTCCTTTGGTTAACTCGACCTGCCGCAGCGCATCGCCGTTAAATACCGATAGAAAGCCAAACAGGTGATTTGCATTATAGACAGTTGCATCATCGAGGAGTATGAGATTCTGATCAGGTCCGCCCCCTCTTACGTAAAGGCCAGCAGTTCCCTCGCGCCCTTTCTGCACCCCGGGCATAAGCTGAAAAGCCTTGAAAATATCTTTTTCTCCCAATAGCATAGGCATCTGTTTGAGTTGGCGTATCGGTACCGATACGATGCTCATTCGGTCATCTTCAGGGCCTATTGAACCGGTTTTCCCCGTTACAATTACTTCATTCAAGTGGGTCGATTGCGGGTGTAGTACAAAGGTGATTTCTTGGTCATCACTAAGAGTGATAGTTTGATTGATGGACTGGTAGCCAACTGATCGGACTACCAGTTCATGGGCTCGGTTAGCCGGTAATGTCAGCGAGTAAAATCCAAAACTATTGGTTATAGTGCCTAATCGGGTACCCATTAAATGGATAGAGATTCCCATTAAGGACTCACCTGTGCCTGCTTCACGTACATAACCGCTTAAGGTCACCTGTTGAGCCAGTCCTGAACTCATGAAAAGGAAATAAGACAATAATACGTTTATACACCAACGGTATAACCACATAACCTTCCGTGCTATTTGGTCGCTGAGTATTGTATAAACTCATAGCCTGGCGTTGTGCCCTGTAGTGGCCGACGTATAACTAATAATTGCCCCGTTAATGTTATCACTTCGTAACCACCTGAGACTAGCTCCGCTATTTGCTTGTAAGCAGGATCATTCATTTGGCTAGTTGGCGAAATATACAGGGATTTGCCCCCATCAGGAGCCTGGTAGGTAAAGGCAAACTTCTGATTGTCAATCATGTATTCTACAGAACAGCTACTAGGTCCACTTTGATTTGCGGTTTTAGTACAACGATCAAAGTTAAGATGAGTTGATTTGAGTGTAGCCACCGAGTCACGGCCGGTTCGACTCGTATAAGTTACTGTATTAACCTGCCAGCGGCCATCTATGGTATTAAGCAGTTGTTTAGTGTCATCCTGGCAAGCCATTTGGATGATCATCAGCGTGAAAAATACAAGAACTTTTTTCATGATTTGTCGAATTAACGTTAATAAAAAGTTTTGATAAGCCGACAGCCAACTGGCACCGCTGTCTGTCGGCTTATCCTTAATTTCGGTTCACTTTGAATTTCAGTGTCTCATTGCCAATCGTTGAACCCGAACAGAATGGAAGTCGTCGGGGAAAATAACCAACATAGTCATCACCATCGTCAATGCGAAACGAGATTGTTGTCGAGGCTGTTAAACCGCCCTGTTTGAATGAAATGGGAATTGATATGTCCTTGGGAGCCCCACCATCTTCTTCGTGTAAGATGAAAGTAACTTCTTCGCCATATGAACTAACGTTCCAATAAAAGAGATAATCATTCAAATTCCACCACCGTTGATTTACGTCATTGCGACTGTTAGGAACCCAGAGATTTCCTCGGTCAGGGTCGCCATATACATTGACCTTGGTCCCTGTTTGCGTAACTGCAAATGCTCTCATACGAATTTCTGGTGTTCCTCTGGCCCAACTTTCAATAGCAGATATATTACCAGAGTACCAGCCAGTTAGTGTGATATTAAGCTTTGACATATCGGAACAGTCGTTGCCAGTAGGTGATGGATTTGGGTCTTCATTACCAGGAACATCATATCCGCCACCGCCACCTGAGCCGTCGTCTGGCAACTGCTCTTCATTACCCATAACTTTCATCCCACCATCATCAACCGGCAGTAAGCCCTTCTTCATCTGTACTTGGCCAGTCGAGGTGAGTACGTATCGCTCACTACGTCCGATTACGACTACCGGAAAGTTCGGTGCCTTTCTGGCATCCAGCCAATGAACATTCCCATCTTTATCAAACGCTTTCAGTAGCTTACTTTCATTCTCTGATAAAACAGCTACCAGCGGGGTGAATCGGCTTACATCCCATTTTTTTATATTCACAGGCACTGATATATTCAGTAAAGGAAGCTTTTTACTTACCTCTTCGATGGATACGATTCGAGCGGATTTATCGGTGCTTCGAACAGCATCTAACGTTTGAGCAAATGTTTTTTCTCTAATGACGCCATTTTCGATCGATGAGTATAGTATATCGTAGTCACCATCAATGCGTTTACCAGCCTCTTTTTTAATGAAGAGCCGCATTTGTTCATCCGTCAACGACTTTGCTAATGCTTTTGCTACTTCATCTAAACCATCATCATATTCAGCCGCCAACATAGGCGAAGTAGTCTCCTGACTCGGAGTAAGTGAATCGTTGTTGCAAGCTGTCAGTAAGCTGCTCAGTACCATGCTCATTAGAATCGGTTTCCATAGCCGACTTTGGTAACGAGAAAAATTTCTCATAATTTTGATTTGGTTTTTAAGTGATTAAAAATCGTAAGCCTTCTTTCCGGGTGCCAACTGGGGGAAGGCTTACTTGCTGATAAAGGAACCTAACAAGCTTTTAGGCTGAAATTTTATTAGAGTAAGGAGGCCTTAGAATAGACCAAGGCGCGCTGAAAAACGAGAAGAGTAAACGGCAACATTCAATAACAGGTGGTTATTGCCGTACACTGAGCAGCACCAAAAAGCCGCGTTCAGCTTCTGCTGACGCGGCTTTTTGGTTGGGTGATTATGTTGGTACACCTTCCCCTATTACCCTCCTAAAACAAATATAGAAGGCCTGCCTTTATGGAGCCAGCCTGCATCCAACTGCAATAACGGCCTAGTCGTTATGCTCTGAGTTTGACTCCGTGCCACTGCGACTACCACTGTGGCCCGAATGACCATGACCGCCTTTATCGGCGTTGTCCACTGAGCCTTTAGCATCATGCTCGTCTTCAGTACTTTGTTTGCTTTTGTGTTTACCTCGGGCAGTTTTGCCTTGGGCTTCATCGGGCAGGTTATCATTTAACTCGTATTTCTTGGTCTCATCGGCCGTTTCTCGGACAGTGGGCTGGGGAGCTCCTTTACTCATGGCTGCTCTTGGTTTACTATTGGTACAGTTTATCAACCCGTAGGCGAAGTGGATTGTTGGCTACTAGGGGTAGCGCTTGCTGAAACAGGTGAAGTATATACAATGTAGTAGCGATGAACATCCTTTGGATGGCCCACCTGGTGGTTAAAATCAAATGGACGTTTAACTGAACGGTGCCTAAGCAGGAGGGGAATAACAGTAAGGTGCCTTTTAGCGTCCAATAAAACCGTTCAATTTAATCGGTCACAATTTCAACCAACACCTAGCTTTTCCTGAACGAATTCCCCCCTCCTGGATCAGCATGTTTATGAATCGACATGTTTTCAGGATGCACTTAATCAAGTATCTTCGCCAACGAAGTACTCAGATTTCGAGGGCCTCTTAGCCCCGGTTGAGTACACGCCCTCTAAATGGACCAGTTAGTATCCGACATTCGTCTCATTATTACCCAATCACGCGATAGTGCCCTTCGGTCTATCAATCATGCCCTAACCCAGATGTACTGGCAGATTGGCCGGCTGATTGTGGAAGATGAACAAAAAGGAAAAGTTCGGGCAACCTATGGCAAAGCAGTGATCAAGAATTTGTCCAGCCAGTTGGTCGCCGAGTATGGCCAGAACTTCTCCGGCCGGAATCTCCAACTCAGTCGGCAACTCTATTTAACGTTTCCAAATGTGAACTCAGTGAGTTCACATTTAAGCTGGACGCACTACAAAGCGCTCATGCGGCTCGAGGAGTCAGATAAGCGAGCGTTCTACATGGCTGAAGGGGAGAAAAACGCCTGGACCGTCCGACAGATGGAGCGGCAAATCAATAGTCTCCTGTATGAACGGCTATTAATGAGCCAGGATAAAGACAGTATACTGGCAATCGCCCGTTCACAGGCCAAACCCACTCAGGCCCAACAAGTCATTAAAGATCCGATGGTGCTAGAGTTCCTAGGCTTAAAACCGCAAGCCAGTTACTATGAACAAGATATTGAGCGTGCGATTATCACCCATATCCAAGAGTTTCTGCTTGAATTAGGGAATGGCTTCTCCTTTGTGGCCCGCCAAAAGCGCATTGTCATTGATGGGGATGAATTCAAAATAGACCTGGTTTTCTACAATCGGCTTCTGCAATGCTTTGTGTTGTTCGATTTAAAGATGGACAAGATTACGCATCAAGATTTGGGGCAGCTACAGATGTATGTAAACTACTACGACCGAGACATCCGGGAAGCCTACGAAAGTCCAACGATTGGGGTGTTGCTCTGCGCGGACAAGAATGATGCGGTTGTACGTTATACGCTTCCCGAAAATAATACCCAGTTGTTTGCCAGTAAGTACCAGTTACACTTGCCGACGGAGCAACAACTGATTGCTGAAATTCAGAAAGAACTGACCGGGGATGCGGATTAATTTCCCACTGGCACTGGCTTTCTCTTGAAAGATTTTCGAGCAGCCTGCTGCCTTAAGGGCATCTAGCTGAAGCGCCAGGTTTTGATCTTGCCCGGGCGGGCGGTGCCGTAGAGACGCGGGCGTAACCTAACTTCATGATATAGTAGTATCTATCTCACGTCAAGGACGCGAAAGTGAGAAATCTATCGTCGATCCAGGAAGCAGGTTGTTAGTGTTGAAGGTACAGAACTCTCAGGTTGCAAGGCTAACAAAAAGAAGGAAACCACTAAGCTTTTCAGAAAGGGGATATCGCCTATAAATGGCTGATCTAATCGATCTGTCATCATGCACGTCTGAATCCGTTCACGAAAAGGTTGCCTTTCATAAACGCTTACTATGAAAAGTACAAGCCATGATGGGAAAAAGAGCAAGTCGCACTTATCCTGCCTCAACGGTAAAATGCTATTTCTAGAGCAGATTTATGTTGACTATTGGTACGTAGCTGACATCTCTATCAACAAGTTGACAGACCTTTGTATAAGGGCCAATACACCGTCTCGAGAATAGAGCCTTTCGTGAGACGGTCATTTGTTATTAGCCATTGTAAACAGGTGATACTAGTCGGATAAGTATACGACCTAACTATGCTTGAAAAAGTAGACCGATAGAAATAGACGACAGTATCCTTTGAGATAGTAGACAAAAACTAGGGTCACGTTGACGGTCCCATAATGTTCGTTCTATGCTTACTTATCAATGGGTGCTGTATGGCGCATTAGCCGCTTCAAAGCTGGTCTTTATCACTCAAGAGAGTAAGGCACAGGCTTCCACAACAGCGCTCCACTTCGTGGGCACTTCAGCCATCGATTCGACGGTTGCACCTGGGGATAATTTCTATCAGTATGCTAATAAACGATGGATCGAGCGTACGGAGATTCCTTCCGAAGGCTACCGCTCATCGCTGACCGAGTTGATACCACAAAATGACTCCTTGTTGACTAACTTGGTCAGCCAGGTCGTCGCCGGTCAGTATAACCACACCCAAGCGGGTCAATTACTCTATACATTTTATCGCAGCGGGGTAGACTCCTTGCTGAGTCCCCAAAAAAGTAGAGGCTCATTGCAACAACACTTGAGGCTCATTCAGCAATTGCGGACTAAAACGGACTTAAAATACTACCTGGCCGACCAACTCGAATTGCCCACTAATCGGCTGATGGGTCTCTACGCAGTTGATGATATTGACACCACTCGAGTTGTGCAAGCCGTGTTGGGCCGGGCCGGACTAACCAGACCCCTCAAGTACTATCAGCCAGCCTTGATGGGTCAGCCAGCTGTACAGCAAGCCTATCTGCACTTTTTAGCGAGCCTTTGGACTTACCTAGGGTATAGCACCCTTACCGCCCATCAAAACGCAGCCCGCGTGCTAGCCGTTGAAACACAACTTGCGGCCTATAGTGATTCGACTAAATCGACTCGTCGACTTCGCTACGCTCAATTGGCCGACTTGTTTCCTAACCTGCCTTGGCGACAAATTTTTACCCGGTTTAACATCCCTCCTGGGCTATTTATCTCCGTAGAGCACCCCCGCTACTATGCGGGTTTAAATAAGCTACTCAAAGAGATTCCTTTAGCGGATTGGAAACTAAAGTTAGCCGCCGATTATGTGATCTATAACATGGCTTATTTGGGTCCTCAGATGGCCCGGGCCCACTACAATTACATAGAGAAAACGCTATGGGGTAGTCAAACGCCTTATAGCCCTCAGCGCCAAGTGATGGATCTGATGACGAATTACTACGACGCTTACAGTCTGGCGGATCTACTGGGTGATTTGTATGCCCGTCACTCGCTGAGCCCAGCCCAGAAAGCTCAGCTCTATATGATGGCGAATCGGATCAAAGAGGTCTTCGCGACTCGAACGAAGGCCGTGGATTGGCTGGCTCCCCAGACCAAACAAATGGCCCTCGAGAAGATTAATCACCTCTCCATCAAGATTGGCTACCCCGATACGATTGCCTCGATGCAGTTGGCTTTCAGCAGCGACAATTATCTGGTCAATTATCACCAGCTCTTTGGCTTGAGAAGACAGCAGTACTTGCAGGCGATTGGGAAAGCCAAAGACCGAACCGCCTGGCGTCGTCCCCCTTGGAGCGTCGCTAGTTCGTACGAGCCTGACTACAATGGGTTTATCATTGCGGCTGGCAGTTTACAGCCCCCTTTTTATTTCTCCGGCGGTGACGATGCCCTGAATTATGGGGCCATTGGCACGCTCATTGGTCACGAACTGTCCCACGCCCTGGACAATTTAGGTAAAAGCTACGATGTCTATGGGGTGAAACGAACGTGGTGGACGCCAGCTGACTCGATTGTGTTTAACCAAAAAATTAGCCCATTAATCACGCAGTACGCTAGCTACAAGGTGTTGGATAGTATTCCCCTCAATGGCACCAACACCGTGGGTGAAACGATGGCTGACTTAACCGGTCTTTTGGCAAGCTACGAAGCGTTTCGGCAAACGGACCAATATCAAGCGGGTAAGCCGCTAGAGGGGTTAACCCCTACGCAACGGTTTATCCTAGCGTTTGCTCAGCAGTGGCGGGCTAGTTATGACCCGAAAGCGTTGAAGGCAAACGTAGAGAACGACGTTCACCCACCTGAATACCTTCGGGTAAATGGGACCTTGAGCAACTTTCCTGCTTTTTACGAGAGTTTTCCCGTCGGTCCAAACAACTACCTCTATCGCAGCGAATCGGTAAGGATTAAAGTATGGTAAATGAGTCTGTAGGCCTTCTTTATGTCGACTGGTTGGCAGGCCGTTTCCGAGGTAAACCAATGGATCAAATTGGAACCTTATTTAGTCTCTCGAATCGCCCATTTCAGGAAGCAGATACATAAACGCTCCTTCTTCTCAAGTAGGAGGATTTTATAAGACTGTGATTTTTTAATATCTGTCAACGACTATCAATCGCATACGACCGGCTTTCTCAGTGGACTATTTTACGGCAACAAACGATTCTTCGATCTGAAAACAAAAAAGCCTAACCCTAGAGGATTGAGCTTTCTTTAGGCATGCATCCGGCCAACTAGGCGGGCATCAGCACCGCATTGATGGCGTGAACAACGCCATTGTCGGTATCCACATCGGCAATAATCACTTCCGCACCGTTGACCATCACTTTACCATCCATCAGGTGGATAGTCAGGGGCTGCCCGTTGACCGTAGTGGCTGTCATGCCATCCGTCAAATCGGACGACATCACCTTACCCGCTACCACGTGGTAGGTTAGGATACCCGTCAGCGTCGCTTTGCTTTCGGGCAACACCAGCGTATCAACCGTACCGGCGGGCAACGCAGCAAACGCAGCATCGACGGGAGCAAACACCGTAAATGGACCCGTGCCACTCAGCGTTTCGACCAGACCAGCGGCCTTTACGGCGGCAACAAGCGTGTTAAATGATCCGTTTGAAACGGCAGTTTCGACAATATTCATGAGAAGTGATTTGGTTATACACAAGCAGGACATTGCGTTCAAGGCCTTTGTTTACTGTATAGTAAGGCTTCACTATTTGTTCACAGTGGCCCACTTTAGTAGTGGCAACCTGGGGAGAAACGGCTGCCTGTGTTGCGCGGGCCGACCCTCAGTCATATAATCCGCCTACTAGTGTACATACTGAGAACGCATGGTTAGCTCGAAGCCTCCGACCGATACAGCCCCGATCTCGATCGCTATAAGCAAGCTCGGGGCTTTTTTGTGATTGTCTATGATTGTCATCGCCGAGAATCCATACAAACCGTATGCTACGAATAGTATTGGACAGGTATTAAAGAAGATGCGTCCACTAAAAGGCCCTTTTTTAGAAGCCGATATATGAACGCTCATTCGTCTTACATTAGAGCGTTTGATGCGATGACCTTAGGTATGTGTTGGAAGTACCCTTGAATATGTCGATGAGCTCTTGCGCCGATAGTCAACCCTTGGCTAAGACTACCCGCAAATTTTATTCTAGTTTGCTAAGGTATAGCTCAGTCTCATTCGTCAATCATAATACCTCAACAACTTGCTTAAATGCGTTTTAATGACCGAGCCCGAAGAGGGGCGGGGGGCTTGGCGATCCACCACTTGGCCATCCTTGCCGATGATGAGGTAGGTAGGAAAACCAGCCACGTTTAACTTGCGAAGTAATAATTCCGACTGGTCCTTGTTGAAATAATAATTAGACCCCACCATCTTTTGTTTTTTAATGACCTGTTTCCAGGCTTCGCGATCTGATGACAGACACAGATTGACAAATTCGATGGGTTGACCCTTGAAATACTGATGAAGGTCAATCGCATAGGGAACCTCACTTCGGCAAGGACCACACCAAGTAGCCCAAATGTCAATATAAATCACTTTCCCTTTATGGATAGAAAGCAGATTGTTCATCCAATCACCGAGTACTTCCCTTTCCGCTCCCGAAACGGGTTGAAACAGGGAGACGGGATAGGTTGGCTGCTTTTCGACTTGCTGAGCTCTGGCCTGGAGCTGGGAAGTTAACGATTGACTCGACACATACCGACCAACCTGATTCATCAACCTCCGAAACTGATCGGGTGCGCGCTCGGAGAGTGCCACTAACAGTTGATAGCTCATCAGATCCCGGCTCAAGGAAGGCGGCTCAAGGGTCAGGAGTTTATCTAATCCGGCTCTATAGGCTTCGTTCAGTTGTTGGTGTTTAAACAGATTTTGGATCAGCGTGTCCCCCAGGGTATAGCGGTCCAAAGCGTACTGCCACAGGTGATAGCTATACCAGGAGCTGACCAGCGCATTAGTGTTGCGGATGGGAAAGAGCTGGGTATCATAGAGCACCCCGCTAATCGGGGTTCTGTGCATAGCATGAAAGGCTTCAAAGTCAACCAGGTAGTTAGCGTTTCGGTAAATGATGTCCTGACTAGCCCAGGTTTTGAAGGCTTGGGTAGGATGGTGCTGGCTAATAAACCGAGACAGAACGGAATCTTCCAGGGCCATTCGATTCTTCAGCGTCATCAAATAAGCCTGGGTCGTTTTATTTTCTAGAGCGGGCTTAAAGCTTGCTAGCGTGTCATATTGATGATAGGCTAAAATATCTCGAGAGATGTCGGCATGGTTTCCCCAGATGCGAAAAGGCGGATAGCGGGTTTGGCCAAAATCGGCCGCACTGAGTTCAATAAAGAGGCTATCGGCGGGTTGAACGAAAATGTGGGCTGTCCCTTTGTCATAGCGTAGGTTGATCTCATGGGCTTGTAAGATGTCAAACTCAAATTGGAATTGACCCGACGAATCTAATATGGCGCTCAGTCGAGTAGGTGAAGCCGCCAGTTGAGAGTAAAGTAGGGAGATGACTTTGGAGGAATTATTAGCTAAATGCACTTGTCCACTGATAATGACTTTACCGGAGTTAAGCTTGGGGAAGGTCTGAGCTAAGCAAGTTGGTTGGGCAATGCCTCCGCTGAGAAGCCAGAACACCAAAGCGAATACAGATGCTGATTTTGCCATGTCGGGAGAAGCTAAGTGGGAGTAAGTATAACTAAATTATTAGTTAACTCAAAGTTTGGTTTGGTTAGCTCGGACCTATTACGCTTTGATGGCTGATGTCAAGTTCTAATTCTGCTCACTAAAGTTTAATTCACTCATCTCTTAAAACGCCCGTTTTTGCAAGACGGCGGTATGATCCGGTGATTAGTAAACACCTACTACATTTATATTCTCAAAATGCCATCTCATTAATCTAAGTATCATTTTGACGGCAACAGATGAGTTTGTAAAACAATGGGATTAGTATTTGTCTCGTCAGTAACTACCTTACTGGCGAGGAAGCAATTTTTGATAATGACCTACTGAAAATGTACAATTATCAGAAACTGGTTGTGCCTACAACAATAGTAGCCTAATCGCCTAATAGTACAATAGAATCTAGCCTCGATTTCGTCCAGTAAATGGCTTCGATAAGTGAACAGCATAGTCTGAGTCTAATTGAAAAGGGAAATGAGTTGTACAGCCTAGCACGGCAAAAGTTGAGCTTCCGGCCTCAACCATAAAGCGGGACGCACACCGCCACCGTCTCTAGGGCTACTAAAGACACCGTTGCCACGGACATAAACATGACCGTTTTTGGTAATACTCGCACTCGTGCGCCCGTAATAGCCAGCCGACCGAAGCCGCCACTCGTGGTAATCAGTGCTGTACTTAGCTTGTCGTTTACCGTTATTTTTGTCATCGATAAACCAAGTTTGGTTCTCTTTATCAACCAATCTAGCACTGCTGTCGCCAAAATAATGGCAGACTTCTTCCAAGCTTAGTAAAAACAGTCGATCAGTGGTGTCTTGCCCACCTACTGCCTTATAGCGCAATCGGCCCACGTTATGTCGACGAACTTAGTGTGGTACCAGCGTAATTCTAGTATGTCTTGGGTAATAACCAGCGCCCTGCGGCTAGCTTCAATAGCAAGCACCTGCCAAGTGTACTGGCCAAAGGGTACTAAATCGTATTTGACCATTCTTTGGTATCGGTTTGGCTAACACTCCAATCCAAGTGGCGTTAAAACCTGCTAGTCGTCTTCATTCGGAAGAGTAACCAGTAGCCAGATGATGTAGCTAAATTTATTCGTTAGGGGCGGTAAAGCGATTCATTCGCTCGTTGTACCTATCCAGCAGCGAATCATCAATCATTGGCGTTTGTTGAAGTTCGAACCGTAGAAAATCGGTTCGGTCGGCTCCTTCGACCATCGCCTCAAACTTAAGTTCCTCGTCCACCCAAACCGACGTTTTGTTTAGTGTAGTCGCCTGAGCAAGGACCGCCTGAACAATAACCCTTGTCCGATCCGTATTTTGGGTTGTTAACAGGAGGATACGAATGTCGGTTTGGTAATCCGCATAGGTGAGTCCCTGATGGGGTAACTCGGCACGAACCCACTGTAAGGTTAAGGTTTGAATTAACGCTTTATAGGGAGCCGTGTCAAGATCGTCGAGACGTATACGTCGATTCATGGAGTAAATATACTAAAGAGTAGTAACTAGGTCTTTAGGGAGAAGGCAGGCGAGGCTACTGGCAAACGGGTTACTTCAGGTCGCCAACTGAGGAGTTTGTTACGAATTACAAACAGACCTTCTTATTTGTAGCATATCGTCCTAAGGTTTTGCCAATTCCTATAACGCCTTCGTTCTATTTCTACTACTAGAAAACTCAAAAGTGAAGGCTGAATCGGTTTTTGATTTATTTTACATATCATTTACGGGCGTTAATGATCTGTAAAATCACCGTGGAACACTATCTTGCGCCATGCAAACATTCGTGGCCTACTACCGAGTAAGTACTAAAAAGCAGGGACTGTCCGGATTGGGACTCGATGCCCAGCGCAGTAGCGTCCTGAGCTTCGTTAAAAACCCAGCCCTGATCGTGGGCGAATTTTGTGACATTGAGTCGGGCAAACAGGATCGGCGCCCCGACCTACTCAAAGCGATTGACTTTGCCAAGCAACAGCAAGCCCGCCTGGTGATTGCCAAGTTGGATCGGCTCAGCCGTAACATGACTTTTGTGTCGTCGTTAATGGACTCTCATGTCAGCTTCGTCTGTGCAGACATGCCCGATGCCAATGAGTTCACCATTCACATCTTCGCCGCCTTGGCCCAGCAGGAGCGAAAGCTCATCAGCGAACGCACCAAGAAAGCCCTGGATGAAAAACTCCTGCGGATTGGACAGTGGCGCAGGAGTGGCCGCGTATTCCAAGATCCTGTGGTTTCGGCTAAAGCGGCCCAGTCGAATCGAAGCCGGGCGGCGGAGAATGAAAACAATCGGAAAGCAACTGCTTTAATTCTGGCCCTACTGGGTGCGAAACTGACTTATGTGGCCATTGCTCAT
Source organism: uncultured Cytophagales bacterium (assembly GCA_964251665.1). Taxonomy (GTDB): domain Bacteria; phylum Bacteroidota; class Bacteroidia; order Cytophagales; family Spirosomataceae; genus JBBQLG01. The sequence goes on along the minus strand of CAXUKO010000017.1, from coordinate 58,421 downwards.
CAGCTGAATCAAGCGGGTTTTAAGACGGCTCGTGGAAGCAACTTTCAAGCGACCCAGGTGATGCGCTTAGCTCATCGGGCTAGGGGTGAGTCGATAGAAACTAGTTAATTAGGCCACTTTTCCAAGCCTGCCGCAATACGCAGGGCTCGCTGTACATCTTCCCAATAGTAGCCACTGTCGTAGCCTGTCGACACGCGATCACAGATGCTGAGAAACTCAGAGGCCGCTTCCACCCGCTGTTTGGGAATGATTAAGGGGTCGGGTTGAGGGGGTAATTGATCGGAGACACCTTCCATATCAGTAAGCCTTACGGACACGAAAAAGCCCCAATGGTGGCACCAGTGAGGCTGAAGATAACAAATTGAAAACGCATATTAGCCTGTTTTATTGTGCGTCTTGAAAAAAGGGGGGCTTATTTAGCTGTTTTTTTCAGCGTTTCACTAAACGATTTTTTACTATCTGTCTAACTCTATCTTTAACATATGGTCGGCCGCTGCCGTTGTCTCTCATCGATACGCTACCGTGCTGGTAAAAGCCGGACTCCGGTATGCATCAGAGTAAGTACTTACAACAAAGCCCGGCCAGTCAGAGACAGCCAGGCTTTTTCTATCCCACCATTCAATACATTGTAAGCAAGGGGTTAACCCCCGTTTGAAGCGCTTTGTTGCTACTAGAGCGGTAGCAGTGAAACAAAAAAACCGGCCGTAAGACAGCCGGTTTTTAGGTAGTACCTAAACAAGTTTAATGTGGAATGATAAAATAAGGATACGTTCTGTTTCTACTGCTACAAAACAAAGCCCAAAAGCTGTACGTCCGGCTTTAGACAACGCAAAAACGATAACGAGCCGCTGTAGGCATAATATGGAGATGACACACGATGTACTCGTTGGCCTGGACTTCACCAAAACACCACGCAGACAAACCCGCTGTTCCTACAAAATCTTCATCGGTAACTATGTTCCGAGTAGGGTGCGGCTGAAGATCGCCACGACGCGGCCGACGTCTTGCGCCAGTAGGCTCATCAACCAGAGGTGGTCGTGTTAGGTCTTTTTGATCCCTAAGGCTGGCGCTTCGACTGGCGGGTGGATAAGTCGGGGCAAAACCAGCATGCCTTAGCCGCCTACGCACTGGTCGACCGGCTACCGTTGAGCTACCAGTTATGAATTTAGGGAAGGGCTCCCCTGTGCCACGGATAGCGTCAATTCTTGGGTCATCTTTTGCGCTATTCAGCCGCCCCGTGATCATACCTCTTTCGGGCACCGGCAAACTAGTAGGGTTAGGCCACCCTGGTTTTGGGGTCCACTTAACTTCAGGGCTCTTAGGGTAGCCCTAGTTCAGCCTGACCCAACGAAAAGGATTAGGAAATCGCCCGTCGAGTAGTTAACAAAGGGGGTAATCCTTCAGCATAGGCTAACCTTATCAACTGTCTCAATCCTATGGGCTTAGTTGGGGTGGATGACTCGAGTTGCAACCAACCTTTTGAGAGGGTGTTGATGAAGATGGTTTCCGCTTGCTTAGGTGGTAAATAAGCTAAAGCAATCAGTCGCCTTAATGGCGGGGCGTATGCACGATAGAACGAATCGAAACTGAGCTGAGATCGCGTAAACGTTGACATCATAGGCTTTCTTTACAAATAGGGGTTTATATAAAGTGCCATATTAACACGTATTGATTTTCTGAAGTAGAAAATTGAGTAACCGGTGGTGGAGCGTTCTGACAACTGGGTTCAACCTTTCGGGCGCGGACAAAAAGCCGCCGGTTTCAGGCCATCATCCTGCCCGTTGCCCGTCACATTCCCAAAAGTGGCAGTCATTCACCCATTTGTGATAGCCTGCCCCCGCTATCAGCGCGACCTTTGAGTTATCCAAAACGGGTACTCAAACACAACCTTTTTAACACGACATAGCTCATGAAAACCATCATCCAACCCCTGCTCGTTGCTATCTTTTTCAGCTTGGTCTCGATTACCACCTCACTGGCTGCCACCCTCTCTACTGACCAGCCTGCCCGCCCAGCGGTAGTAACCCCCTATAAAATCAGTATCTATCCTACTGCTGAGGGTAAGCTCAGCATAGCCCTGGATAAGGAAACCGGTGGGGCCGTGGTGATCCGGCTGACCAATAGTCAGAGTAAAGTGTGTTTTGCCCAACGAGTAGGTAAACACGAAAGGGTTGCCCGGCTGCGCTTAGATGTGAACGGCTTGCCGGATGGCGCCTATCAGGTCGTGATCACCAACGGGTTAGACACGACTACTCACGCCTTGAGGCTGGGCACTCAGCCGCCCCGTGTGAACTATCGGCTGGTAGCCATCAACTAAGTCTTTACCTACTACCTCTTTCCTGATCGTCCTCTATTTCTAAGCTGGTCCAAGGTTGGACCGCCTTTTTTGTAGCCAGCCTAGGCAGACAACGGGTATCGCAGGGGCAGAAGGACGCGGTCATAAACGAAGCTGGATGGATGTCCTAATTCTGGCGTATCCCAGCGGAGATCGGTATCACCTACCTGAAGACCGGACTACCAGGAGAGCGGTTACGGGTGCCGGAGGAATGTTCCCGTCAGGCGGTGTTTTGTAGGCCGACAGGCACGACGCTCCAGCCAATAACGGCTACCCGGCGTCGGATGGGCTTGCCCAACCCGTCACTCAACTTACCAACCCTTTTCGAGATGATTCGGTCAAAAAGTAAGCTAAGCCTTGGCGTGCCCCGCCCCTTACTGGCTCACCTGTATATTCAGGTGTAATACTGAAAACGAGTGCTTGGGACCAGCGGCCGCTTCGGCAGGGAGCCTACCCCCCTGGAGATGACCCTAACCCAAAACGGGTTGTAAGCGTTATTTCCAGGGAAGTACCCAACCGGCAGGCATTAGTTGCCTGCCTCAAACCATCCAGTTACATGAACATTGTCCTCATTGGTGCCAGTCGGGGCCTGGGCCATGCCCTGGCGGTAGGCCTGCAGCCCCTGGCCCATCACTTGTTTCTGCTCTCGCGAACGCCACCTCAGGTGTTGCAACAGGATACGCCCTTTCCCGCGACCTGGATCCAGGCCGATCTTCGCCAGCCAGATTTTGTGACCCGGCTGCAAGCCGTTCTTGAGCAGACACCCGTCGATCTGTTGATCTACAATGCCGGTGTTTGGGAGCCTAAGGCCTTTACTGAAGCGTATGATTTTGCCACCGCTACGCCCGACGAGATTACGGAGCTACTGACCGTTAACCTAACCGCTGCCATCTTATGCGTTCAGGCGCTGCTGCCTAATCTACGAAAGGCCACCAGCGCCCAGATCCTGTTGATGGGCTCCACCTCGGGTATGGACAACAACCAGACCCGGGAGGTGGCCTACCAAGCTTCCAAATTTGGGCTTCGTGGACTCAATAACGCCTTACGCGAGAATCTGCGGGGCACCAGCATTCGTTCCACGTTGTTGAACTTAGGGGATTTATCCACGCGCATTGCTTATGAGCTGGGCTTATCGGGCGTGCAGGAGGCGGCGGGGTATGACTTGATTCCCCTCCAGGACGTTATCGCCATCATCCGATGCCTCTGCCTGCTCTCGCCGGCGACGTTGATTAAGGAGATGGACATTGTGGGCGTTAAGGACAAAGCGGTGTAGACCCTCACTGGTTTGTCAAGGCCTGCCTAAACCGCTCCACAGACGAGCCATATCAGCAAAACCCTATAATTGGTTACCCAGTCACTACCTTGTGCGGCTCAATAAGCAAGTGGCTACCGTAGCAAAGTCAGTAGGAGGTTGTCGGTCATTGGGTTTCTCGGCTACTTCTCATTAGATAAGACTGGTGGCTGTTGCAAAAGTCAATGAGGCACTTTTTGAGTGGAGTATTACCCAGTGTTTTTAGCGGCTATGAGTTAGAAAACGGACGCTTGAAGCCTCAAAACTATGTTGGCTCAGACATTTGCAACAGCCACACGTATTATACAACAAAAAGAAAACAGGTTTCCAACCAAAGTATGGCTTTATGACTCATTAGGGTAAAGGATACAACTATGAGAACTCCCGTGTTATTAATGCTACTAATAGGCATACTCTCAGGGTGTAATAACCAGAATGCTACTGTACTCCCAGCTAAAAGTTCAACGGTCTTAAACTTTGGATTTGGCCAAGAAAAGACACTTACTGTTGAGGGAGCCAGCGCCAAAACGGTGAAGATAAAGTTTTTAGATATTAAAGAAGGTCGTTGTACAGGTAGGCAATGTGAGACCTGTTATGGAGGTTATGCGTATACTTACTTTGATGTATGGAGTAATAACATGCATGACACGTTAACTTTATCCCGTATATCATGCGTAGGGACAACAAACCTAACCTTTGATAATCCAGTAATAGACCGAAAAAATAGTCAAGGTCTTCGCATAGGATTAGCCACTATATCCGACAATCAGAGTGAGAAAAGTAGGTACAAAGTAGCGCTTCTCATATCAGAATTGTAACGTTCGCACATCAAATATTTTACATAAAAGCAGTGGCTGTTGCAAAAGTAAATTGCGATTTTTGAAGGTCGGGTAAGTGTACTTAGAACTCCTCATTTCGCTTCCAAAATGAAGGGGTTATGATGGTAATTCAGACCTGTACCGACTTTTGCAACAGCCACACGAAATATGCAACAGCCCACAAAATAGTCCAACTGGAACAGCCCTTTTGGGAGGTGGTGACATACTATGTCACCACCTCCCAAAAGGGCTGTTTTTGGTACCTTTTTGCTTGGATTTCAGCTCGATTTTGGCTAACTTAAGTAACGGGCTGTTTCTGAACCGTTTCTGAACCGTTTCTGAACCGTTTCTGAACGGATTTGCCCACCGCAAACCCCCTGAACAGGTGGGGCGGTTAAATGCCTAAAGAAAACCTACGGGGTTTGGGGCGGTAGCCCCAACTACTTTACACGACCAGAGCTTATATCCGAGTGAAAGTTATATATTCAAAACTGAACTTCGTGTATTCTTACAACTTAGTCTAATAGTAGCCAAAACACTAACTCAATAAAGATTAAATTATGAGAATTGTACAATTGTCTGATATACATCTATCAGCTTCTAATAAAAAGGATTTAACTATATATTATTTAGATTCTTTGATTAAAGATTTGTTGAATTTTCATAATGACAAAAATATAGACGCAATATTACTAACTGGTGATCTAGTTGATAAGGGAGGGGATTCATTGGGGAAAGATAGGTATGGAGTATTTAATAAGTTATTTATTGAACCACTAAAACAAAAATTAAACCTTCAGAATAATCAAATATTTTTAATCCCTGGTAACCACGACATAAATCGGAATGCTATAGATGTAGCAGGTGAATACTATTTAGCTAGTCATTTGAATAAAGAAACAGCTAACAGTGTATTAAAGGAGCAAAAGAGTAAATTAACTAGTAATAATAAAAGGATCAAAATTTTTAAGAGTTTCGAGCAAAAGTTTCATGAAAAAACTGAAAATTATGAATTTTCATACAATGAATCTTTAGCCTTATTAGATCAAAGTAACTCAAAGATTGGATTTGCTCTAATCAATGACTCATGGAGATGTTCAACTTCGTTAACACAAGAACAGCATTTCATCGGTACAGATCAATTACTTAACGCTAAATCTTACTTTGAGAGTCATAAAACTCTTATAAACATTGCAGTTTTTCATCATCCTTTAGATGCAATTAATCCATTAGAAAAAGAATCTATTGAAAGTATTTTACAGTCACTTGAATTTGATATTGCTTTTTTTGGACATAGCCATAAATATAAGTATGAATCTATTATTTCATCTAATGGTGGTATATTAATGATAAATGGTAGATCCGCTTTTAATAATCCTAACGAAGCACAATCAAGATATCAGTCGGGTTACAACATTTTAGATTTAGATGTACTATCTAGAGAATACACAATTCACGCTCGAAAATATATAGATAGTCAGTATAGGTTTGATAAAGATGTTGATTCTTTTCCCGACGGAAAGAAGTCTGGCATTTTAACTAAACCAACATATGTATCCCTAATTAATGGAACCAATAGAGAGGATAAAGATTTACCAAGTGGATACAGCGCTGATGTCAACAAAATTGTAAAGCTATTAATTGGTAAATCTTTGTATCCGAATCAATATGTATTTGTAAGGGAGTTAGTTCAAAATTCCGTTGATGCCTGCAATAGAATCAAAGAAAAGTACTCGTACTCATCTCCTAAAATCATATTAAAAGTTAATTCTTCTGAAAACTCCTTCGAGATCATTGATGAGGGTGATGGGATGAGCAAGAAGGCACTTAAGGAACACTTTTCAATAATTGGTAAAAGTATTAGCCAAGAATTTGGTGATACAGTAGATAGCGTAAACCTTATTTCTCAATTTGGGATCGGGTTTATTAGCACCTTTATAGTTGCCCAAAAGATTTTTATAAGTACTAAAAGTGAGAGTGATGGTTTAATAAATTTCGAAATAGAAGATGTATTTAAAGGCTTTGATTATAGTACTACTATAAAATCTGATTACATAGAGTCTATAGCAACTGGAACATCAGTTAAGCTGTTCTTAAAAAGTAATTTTGGCGCAATTTCTTTGCTACATATCGTTACTTCATATTGCAGACATATAGAGCAACTTGAATTCCATTTAGACAACTCTCTGCATATCCTTAATAGCAATTGGAATTTGGAGAATGGTATGTATTTCCATACTATTAAAAATTCTAAGTTTGAATGTAGATTAACTATTAGTAATACGTTACGTCATTTAGTAGCGTCTAACGGTGGATTTTTAATTAACTACGATTCTCGGCAAATAGTCCCGTCCTTTTTCCCCCATATAATAGGAGGAGAAGTTGTATTTCAACCAAAAGCAATCGATCTTGATTTATCAAGATCCAACATAATTGAATCTAATAAATCTGTTGAATTTAAAAAAGAAATTTCGATTGTTTTGAGAATACTATTTAGAGCCGTAACTGAATCCTCTAATTTAGAGCAAAGACAACTCGTAATAAATTATTTACAATTTTATCTATCAAGTTATGACACTATACAATCTTCAATTCGTGAATCATATTCTGATTTTTATTCTAAAAGGGAATTAATTGAATTATGTTCAGATTTGACAACAGTTTTGTATTTTGGCGTTCAGATGTCTCTTAGACAAATACTAATGATTTTGAATAATAAGAATATTAAAACTGTATATTATTATGCTATAAATGGTCAAAATGAATTAAGAGAGATTGTAACCGAGTATTTAACTGGCCAAGGGTATCTAATAACTTATCCTAATCAAATTGCTGTTCAGTTCAGAGAAGGTGGTCAAATGTTTAACACACAAACTTGTTTTGAAATAATTGTAAGATCAGCAGGGTTGGACTTTATCGATATATATTATGCAATACCTTCCTTTATGGAGAAAATTATAATCGGTAAAATAGATTTGCCTTATACACTTAACAGAATTATCGAAAGGATTGAACAACAATATAATTTTGAAATTAAGATTGCTCATTTGGGGCCAGGTTATAAACTATTATTAGAATTCGTTGAAACTCGTTACATTAACTACGATCATTTATCTTTTCAGAGTTTACTTGCAAATTTTGAGAGGGTTAGCGAAGAACATTTGGAGGTTTATTTGCTAGGCATATTGTGCGTTGATGTAAGTCTATTTATGAATGGTAAGTTTAGTGCATCATAACTTTTATTAAATCTTAATACATTAAGTATACTTTATATAATACATAGAGTACAGTTGATATGTGTCTTGGAATAAGTTGAACATAATTCGGATTCTGTCAAACATTTCTTAAATCATTAACTTTCTGTACTTTGGCTGTTATACAAAATGTATAACAGAACTCAAATGGCTGAACAGGGCGGTTTAACAGAACTCGAATTAAGTCAAACAGTTGGTCAGGAAGCTCCTAAATTGAAGGGTAAGGGAGGGAGAACCCGGCGAGCACCCGATGTAGGTCTGTGGGCGGTTCGTGGAGTTGATTTAGAGACGCGAGCCATTATTGAAAAGGGGGCTAGTCGTGCCGGTAAAACCATTGGCCAGTATGTTAATGAGGATGTTCGCAGCTTAGTCCAAGGCCAGCTTACTCAAACTCAGCTACCAGCTGCACCCGTTGATAATCAAAATCAGATCGACCATCTAAGGGCGTAATTAAAAAATGGTACAAAAACCGTCACGAGTTGGCTATGCGATTTTTATTCGAGTCAAAGACCGCACAAGCAATTCTCAGACGATTGAATACCATTTTTCCGATCTTAATAAGGCAGCCGGGGATTCATTGGCGACACATTGATTTATGAGATGGCAATTTGAAACTGTTTTTAGTCTATTTTACCTCTTAAACATGCTCGAAAATGGGTCTTCTTTAAAGGTACGTTTGTCTGAGATACGAATTTTCGATTCATAACAGTTTTTGTACCTTTTTTTAAACGCACCCCAAATTACATAATTATGATTCTTGCTGTTCCTGAAAATAATCCTAGTAGTTTTACTCGTATTGAATCGGGTCGATTTGTCAACCTTAATATTTGGGAGCGTCGACATATTCAGGAGTGGATTAGACAAGCTCCTGACTTGCTAGGTGAAGACTTACTAATCGTTAGCACTGAATTTAATCGTTTTCGAAACTCTGACGACCGGCTCGACCTACTCGCTCTTGATCGAAAAGGTAACTTGGTTGTCATTGAACTCAAGCGAGATGAACATGCAGCATACGCTGACCTACAAGCCCTTCGCTATGCTGCTATGGTATCATCAATGACTTTTGATAAGCTAATAAACTACTTTCGAGTATACCAGAGCCATGCGAATGGGAGTGATATAGACAGTGATACCGCTCGTGAACAACTTCTCGATTTCATTACTCAGAACGAAGATTTTACAGAGTTGTCAGACAAGCCACGCATCATTTTATGCTCGGAAGATTTTTCGACTGAGTTAACAACAACAGTGCTATGGCTTAATCAACATGGTATGGATATTAGCTGTGTACGTATAAAGCCTCACAAAGTAGGAGATCAGATCATTGTAGTGCCAAGTAAAATTATACCTCTACAAGAAGCTCAACATTACCAAGTTGAAATTCAACAAAAGGAAGAATCTCGTCAACAAAGCAGTCGGATTAAAAGACCAACTACAATCAAGTTATTAGTTGAAAGCGGACAGATTCAGATCGGTCAAAAAATCTATTTAGAACGATTTTTGCCAGACTATTTACGCCCCGCTAACCGTACAGACTTAAGGTATGTGGCTGAAATAACAGGAAAATTAGGAAAAGATAATGCCATTCGCTGGTTAAATGATGGTAAAGAATACTCAATTTCTAATCTCACACATACCATTTTTCAAACTTACCATCCAACAAATGAGCAACCATCCGCACTTCAAGGTGGCATTTACTGGGTAGTAGAAGATGGTCAATCATTAGCTGATATGGCCACTAAACTATGGATAGATCGCCAACAGTTACAGCAGGACGATATACCTCAGATTGTTAATTAATGGCTTAACTCTATTTGTTTAGCGCATCTTTAACTTCCCGCTTAAGTCGTTCTTGAGCAGCCTTACCTCCTCTGATGAATACAGAGTTGCGATACTTGGCTCTGTGTTCTATCCAGTCGTCTGAATTCTCTTTTAACTGGCAGTCAAATACCAGCTTATTGGCTGCCTTAGTGCCTATATCTTCCAAGTATAGAGTTATATTGGGGTAGCTGACACAGTTAGGGTATATCCGCCACCAAAGGCGGTTAAACAGCTGTACATTAAGAGCTTGCCAAAAAATGTATGCTTTTAACGTTCGTTTTCGAGAGCAATAAATTCTGCTGTTTAGGTACGTGTAAAAGTGTAAAATATTGATGCTTTTAAGGTAAAAAATACCTTTTAAGGCAAAACTATTGCGAGGAACAGCTTTTGGAAGTGAAATTGAGTCGTTTTGTAAGCCATTTAGCCAAAACGATGAAATTGCCCCCAGGTGCAGATAGTTAACTCTTTATAACTATCTCATCATCAGTAAATTATGACCTTTACGTGGCGAATATACCCCGAATGTGTCAGCTACCCCATAGTGGTGGAGACAACACGGGCCAAACCCGCTACATAAATAGCGTAGTGCCTGGGCCAGACGGCTGTCCCACCCACTCACTCAACCTCCCTCTGGTGGGGAGGGCTGCCTGATCAGCCAACGCCGTCTGCAGCCGAATGGAGTTGAGCCGCCGACGGCTGACGGGCAAACAAATCCCCCCCTGCAACGTAACCAGGCCGTTATCCCGCTGGTTGCCGGGCAAGTCCCATTTAGAAACGAAACGGGGGTTAATCAGGGCCGTTTTATGAACCCGAATGAACGCAGCAAACACCCCCTCACAATATACCAGGGGTCTGGAGTACAGGATTCGCCGGCCATCCTGATAGTGCACCCATACGTAGTTGTTTTCTCCCGTTAGATGGGTGATTAGGGGACTGTTGAGTTTAAACGTAGCCAGCAAGCTCATAGGCAGGGGATAGAGTACCTAATGACTACGCTCAAGCAAGAGGAATTGTTTAGCGGAGCAAGGCATCCACCAGCGGCCAGGCCGGTGGAGCAACTCGGTTCCAAACAGCCGTTTTGTCTTCACTGCTGAACGATTGTTGATTCACACTCTTTAGCTAGGGCCGTCGGTCAATTGTATTGGTTGGTTTGGTAAAAGGCTTTAATGGTTTTTAACCGCGTGCCGGTAAGGGTATCAATCTCGTTGCAATTTTGCGTGGCTATGATTTTAGCCAATGAGTAAGGGCCCCCAATCAGCGTCAACCTAGCTTCGTTCGTCTCTACCCATAAGAACCCGGGATACGGCCGCTTTCTTGAGGGGCTCGTTGTAGGTAAGGCGATGGAGCGAGGGGGATTGTGCATCGGTGCAGGTTGGCATCAAAACCTGTCAACCTGTTCTAGCTGTTCTAGGTCAGCCTTGTTGTCCATGGCTGCTTGTTGCGTATCTTGGCACCACTTGGCCAAAACACCAACGTACATCAACTCATCGAGCCCCCTGGTGAGGGCATGAGGTGTTTATAGTTTGATCCGCCAAGAGTCTACTAGCTGCTACCTGCCCCTTGAGTCATGTTTATAGCCATATACGTTCGGTGGGAGATGGCCGATTACCAACCGTTTGGTTCGCTGGCCGATGCGCTGGCCTATCTAAACCGCACTAGCCAATACGGCGATTTGTATCCCATCTGTGTGTTAGATCTGGTTGTTAATCAAATCAGCTACCGCTACCACTGGCCAGATGGCAGTGAGCTAACTGACGAGGACTTGCAGCCTTATATCGATCACATAAAGCCCTTGACTACGCTACGAGAAGCGATGCTTAAGCCACCAAGAGATGACACAGAAAACCCCTGAAAGCGGCCAGGCCGGGTGTCTACCCTTAATGGGGCCCTTGACCTGCCGATTAAGGCAAACTGAATTATCTCCCCGTTCATCTTATCTCCCAGGCTCTCGAGCCAACCTACGGGTAAACTGTATAAGTGGTACAATACTTTCACGTAATAAGGTTATATAATTGACGGTCAGTAGTTTGTGTTAAAAATTACATACTAGCGCCTATCAATTCATCCAAATTGAATTCAATAGAGTCCCGTAACGACTCTTCGCTAAAATCAAACTCGCCCTGCATGTTAACATGTTGCCAACTCACCGGTGAGGAACGACTAATCAGATCGACTAACACACCTCGTCCCGGCTCGACTGTACCAACGACTTGTTTGGTCAGGTATAAATAATTCCAACAAATGATGGCGTTCTGTACGAGTCGTTTACAGGCATCCGTCCGCTGGTGTTCTTCTTTCGAGGCATACTGGATTTCACCACTATTGGCATAAAATACGGCGCGGGCAAATTGGTGCGCATTTTCTAATTTGTTCAGCTGGAGATCAATTCGTTTACGCAGATCGTCATCGTCCATATAGCTGAGCAGAAACCGGGTCCGTACCAATCGGCCAAACTCACGTAGGGCTTGATAGAGTGGATGTTTCTGGGAGTATGAGTTCAGGCGACGTAGAATTGACGAGGCCGTGACGTGTTTCAGTTTCAGACTAGCTACCAGGCGCGATACCTGATCCCAGTGTTGGGCAATGAGTTTGGTATTAGCGGGTTGACCTATTTTAAGCACGTAATTTTGCAGCGTTGGCACCATCATCTCAGGCATTGGATAAAGCTTTTTATCCTGAAACTCTTTAATGCGGGGGGCGAATTGGATGCCAAGCAGATGCGTTAAGGCAAAAATAACCTCGGTGTAGCCATGCGTATCCGTACTATGACTATCGGATTGAACCACATCGTTATGCAGTAAACCGTCCAGGACATAACCGGCTTCCCGTTCCTGAGCACTAAACGTGGTTGAAAAAAACATGCGATGCAATTCGTCCATGAAGCTGTACACCACAATGCCTTTCTCCTGACCGAAGTATTTATAGGAATAGTTGGCATGAATCGAGTCGACGGTAATGTAATATTTCTGGCCATCGGATGAGGTGTGGAGGCTATCGGGCAGGCGACGAAATAACCGACCTAAGGGCAACTTACCTATTAATGCCACGATCGTATCATTGGCTTGTCGGAGGTTGTCAATAGAGAAGTACCAGTTAATCGCATTCTCTAACCGACTAAGGGTTAAATTTTTGGCAGTATAGGCCATTTTCGTGACCCCAATGTTGCACCCATAGGCGAGTAGACCCGCAAAAAGAGTCCCCTCGGTGGGGCGGCCCCGGCTGTGACGGGGCTGAAAGTGCTCCAGGGAATCCGTGAAGTGACAGTGTTGGTTAACCGTATGAAGCACTTCGTAAACGGGCACGAAGCGATCCTGGGGAAATAGGTCAATATCCGCCACTGGAGCCGCATCCAGCTTCATTTCCGTAAACCGGGGCTGGCCGTTTCGTCGGCGTAACACATATGGATTCGTCCCATCATCCAGCCGTCCGAACGTCCGGTTGAAGCCTTTCTCCAGCTCCGATTTTATGGCGGCTAAGACGGTCGTACAATCCGCGATGGGTGTCAAATTGGCTTGTTCCAGTAAACCCACTTTGTCGGCTCGCCAGGTATCCATCCCGATCAGGTATTCATCAAAGGGTCTGTATTGAAAGGAATGCGGAAGGTTTAACCGGCCAGACCGCAGCGCTTCAGCGACGTGCTGGGCCAGCAACACTTTGTAGAGTGACACCTTACTGGTTGCTGCCTCTAAAGCGGAGCGTTCACCCGGCCGCAGAAAATCAGTAGCCAGCGGGCTGCTCAGCTGACCATCACGCTGACGAAACTGCTCCAGGGCTATACCCAACGCATCATCGGGAGCCGACTGGTAGGTTACCTGACGAAGGATATCGGCAAAGCGGCTTTGCAACGCTCGGGACCGCTCTTCAATGATTTGATAGTGTACCGTTCCCAGTCGATGCCCTTTTTGTAAACGTTCAACTTTGGGCTTTAGGGTCTGAAATTCCTTCGTTTTAGCACTCCTCAACCATTCGACCAGATCCGTCACTTTCTCCTGGTGTGTTTTGGCAAACGAAAAGGCCACCTCCTCCAACACCTTGAGCCAGTCGGCGTGAGTCAGTACCCCATCCAGCACATCAACCAGGTCCTGTTCGGTGGCCTGATGATGCAGAAATACGCGCTCTTTTTCTTCTCGTTTAACGGCGTTGGTGTGTGTTTGAATGGCTGCTAGCAGCGTTTCGGTTAACAGATCACCCAGGGAGTAATACTGGTAAACCACAAAGCAAATCAGCATCAGATACCGGCGGTACAAACGGGCATCGACCGTCGTTTCGGCCGCTGTAAAGAGTTGATGATGCCGGGCCCGGAGCACAAATCCGGCATAGTACTGAATCATTTCATCAGTTAGACCAAGACTAACCAGTACTGGCTGTAGTAAGCCATAGGTTTGCTTTAGCCAGCCATAGTCCTGAACGGTGTGTCGGATGATGGAGGGGCGCATCGTCTCCTGGGTTCGTTTGAGCCGGGTCAGTCGGTAGCGCCAAACGGTAGCTGCCGGGTCGGCACTGGTACCGTTATCCTTGGGGAACATTTTGTCTTCATCCCAATCCCCTAACGCATCCAATCGCTGCTGCATAGCTGGCGTAAGAAATTGGCGTAACTGATCCGATGTTTGGGCTTCGATGAGCCGGAATGCACTGGTTATTACACTAGCCAGTAGGGCATACGTCGGCACCTCGATGCGGTGGGAGCGGACATAGTCCGCCGTAGATCGAAATACGGCTACCGGGTTCATCTGACGGCGGGCGTACAGGGTGGTCTGTACCAACAGGTTAGCACGCTGCACTTGATCAAACGACTTTACACCAAAATTAACCAGAATCGCATTTCGATGCCGACCAATGGTTGCCCAGTCATACCGGCTTAATTCACTGTTGTCGAGCTGCCATCGTTTTCGAATGTAGTCGGCATCGGCGTCCCCAAAATATTTTGGATTAAAAAAGCGACCAGCGGCTTTGAAGTAGCCAACCTGCAGGATGAAGCCTAATTCGGAATGGGGCGTTTGTAACTGCCGTCGAAAGTCATTGGCCCACCCCGGCAGCGTGAAGAAGAACTTACGTTGCTGATAATTGAACTTGGGCGGCCGGTCAAACTCCCGTCGCTGTGCTTCGTCAAGAATGGTGATAATCCGTGCCATAGGGGTAGAAGACGTTTCAGTCAAACGATCAAAAAAATGAAACGCCAACCGGTGCTCTAGTCCACTTCCTTACCCAATCCGATTTTGTTTCAGCTTGTTGTTTGCAAAATCAAATTTCACCTACTTGCAAACCTAACGAGTTTTGTGAAAAGTTACCATGAAGTTTGGCTATATCCGGGTTTCGAAAGATGAACAGAATTATGATCTTCAGGCCGATGCACTGAAACGGGAAGGGTGTGACCGTGTCTATTCTGAAAAACTATCCGGGGCCTCGAAGCATCGTCCCGAATTTGAAAAGATGCGGGAGCAATTGCGCTCCGGTGACGAATTGATCGTTTGGGACATTGACCGGCTAGGCCGCACAACGCTGGAGTTGATTATGCTGGTTGACGAATGGAATGCCAAAGGGATTCGCTTTAAGAGTACTTCTCAACCCCTGATAGATACCACCACACCTCACGGTGAATTTATTTTTCAACTCTTTGCCATCCTTTCCCAACACGAACGAAAGCGACTCATACTCCGCACCAAAGCAGGCCTGGAAGCTGCCAGAGCCCGAGGCCGAACGGGAGGTCGTAAGAAAGGTCTAAGTGCTCGTTACGAGAAAATTGCCCCTATGGTTCGAAGTGCGTACGGAGAAGGAAGGACCATTCGAGAAATCATGCAGGCGTTTTCGATTCCTTCCTCGGCTACCGTTTATAAGATTGTGAGTGCCAGTCGACAAACCACCGCTTCAACGGACTTAATTTTAGTCGATGAAACACCCATCCACTAACTTTTTGTAAACACCATGAGTGATTCGACCCTGTCCGCTATGCTGAAGCAGATGCTAATTGATATTCAAGATCCGGCCTGTTATTATTGGATCAATCTCAACTTTTTCGAAGTGCAGCCACCCACTGACCGGTCGATTACACAATGGTGGCAAGCGCCGCTATTTGTAGACAACGATGCCCTATGGGATGCCGAGTTCGTTGAAGATGGTATGCTCTGCGACGTAATTTTGAAAAACCAATTACCGGCTGAGCGGGAGCGCATCAAGCTATATTATGACCAGATTTACGGAATTAGTCGTTTCAAGACAGAGCAGTCCGTAGCCGATAAAGACAGCCAGCTCTACTATGACAATACAAAATTCAAAATGCCACCCATTCCCAAAACCGACGGGCTCTCATCCCTTGAGATCGAGTAATCCATGAACCATCCCCGACAACCCATACCCCTCCAGGACGTTCTGCAGTTTATCCGCTCTTACCGTGCATTGGAACAGATGCCACTTGAAGATGGGTTTGCTCATCTACGAGCTATATCCCCGATCATACCGGGTGATGATGAGGCTGAATTGAACCGGTTACGACAGCATTTTCGGAACCAGTGGTACGATAAGAATCGCCAATTTGGCCAGTTCTACCTGAATTTATCCCATTATCGCCAACTCTATCTGCTTCACCTGTGGACTGTTCATGACTGGCAAGACGAAGAATATCTGGGAACGGCCCTGCACAATCCCTTTTTTCGCCTAGCGGGTCGTCCACCTGCCAAGGCCTTACAGCTCCATCAACTGGTTAAGTTTTTCGAGAACCATGGCATTAACCAGCAGCTTACTCCGGAGATTACGTTGACCCAACTTCCGGAAGAGGATAAACGCTTCGGAAATTCAGCGAATTGGGGGGATTACATTCTCTCCCTCCATAATCCAGAGCCGCTGCTACGTAGACTCATTGACGTAGAAAAAGAAGCAGGGTACGATTTTGATCCGTCTATTCTTCAATAACTCTGCTTTGGTCTATACGAATAATCAGTACCTAATTAGCCGTAGTCCTATGCGCCACCCCATCGAAAAATATAATCAGAACCAGGCCGACGTGTTGGCCAATTTGCCCGAAGAGCAACGGGTATATATGGCTCGTATGTTCCGGATTGGTAATGCGACGTATTGTTACTATAACCGAGCTAAAGAATTGGCCGTTTTTGACGCTGGTGATCAGCCTACTCCATTGGCTCAGGATCTATTAGAATGGGTAGAACAGCAGCTAAGTCCTAAAACGGAGAGCCGATCCGCGCGGGAGCTGCTCAACGTCTACTGGGAGGAATATCTGGAAGGTCTGCCTCACGATGGATTACGCAAGGCGGAGAAAGAAGCGGGATTGGATAAGGCGAAAAACAGTTTCTCCTTCCGACGCTATGTATTAGAGCGGCACGACATGGGTATGGATGAGTTTCTACGAATGAACCTAAGTGCTGAGGATTATGCCTTTCATATGGAATGTGGTAAACCCCTTACCGATGGCAATGAGTCAGCTAAGTAATCTTCGCTTCGGCCAGTACGCTGAAGCGGACTAACTAAAAACAATCTTTATCACTGCTTCGGGCGTACCTGGCGACAAATCAGCGGAACCAATGGCCGTTTACATACTACCGCAGAGCCATGAGGATTTTTCTGGGGTGGGACCGCTCCGATGTACCGGCCACTGCGACGCCTGTCGACGGTCAGCTGCTGTACGATTCGACAATACGAACCTAGTTTCATAAATAGTTAAACTTGTTCTGTCATGAATGCATTATTAAAACAGTATGTAGCTTACTACCGTCTATCAACTCGGGCACAGGCCGAGTCCTCTCTGGGTTGGGAAAACCAACGCAACATTGTCAGGCAACACTGCCAAGGTAAAGTGATTCTGGACGAAATTATGGAAATATGGCCGGGTCAACTTGGTGATCTATCGCCAGGGTTAAGAAAGGCAATTGCTCAATGCAAGGAAACCGGGGCTACGTTAGTCGTCGCTCAACTCGACCGCTTAGGTCGTGTCAAGCACCAGTTGATTGATGTGTATGATGAACTAAATGGTGACCTTGAAGCCTGTGATACGCCTGATCTCAAGGAGTTTATTAGTAAAAACAAACCCCTTTAATGCATCACTTCATCGAAACTCTACAACTTACCCTTAACTAATAATCTGTAACAAGTTTATGCAAAAGACTCTTCTTTCAGGTAAGTTAATACCTCCTGAAGTGTAGAAGGATGAAGGAGATCCCATTCATACAATGTACGTCCTTGATCATCAACCTCATAAATAAGACCGTCTTGTGTAATGCCATTGACCAAGAAACCTTCGTCGGTTGTCCAGTTATCTAATAAATACGCTTCACTCATAGTAGTACCGAACTGATCTAAAACATGAGTAGTGAATGCATCTTGAATGAGCTCGACTAGAAGAATTCGGTTCGACGTAACCATAAGAGCGGAATTAAATGGGGTTCTATTTATTAGCTAAGATAATCAAATTTGACGATTTATGGGCGTTTATACACCATAAAATTGTTTTTAAATAGGTAATTGCTAGTCTGTTTCTATTGCCAATTTTTAGCATAAATTTTTCATATAATTACCTGTAATACAGTATATTAGAAACGATAGGTGAAAGTATTGTACCACTTATACAGTTTACCCGTATATACTCGTTCATCGGGGCTGATTTTGGTCTCGGCTTCACGGGTAAACTCATTCATGGGCTGCTGGTCGGGGTAGCGGGCTGGCTGGCCTTTGCGTTGATGATGCGCCCCGACAATACCGATAATTTATTAAATCTGGCAGGGTGGCTATCCCTGGCCATGGGTGGGCTGCTCGCGGTGCTGGTTCTTATGATGCGGAAAGGCTCAACGGTTCAGAACCAGCTTAAACCCCTGGTAACGGCCCTGTAGGTTGTATAACCCCAACTGTTTGGCAAACATGGGGTGCATCCCCGTCCGGAGTGGCGCAGGCCAATACCGACCTGCGCCACTCCGGACGGGAATCAGCGACCGGCCCGGAGCAAATCGGGGCCAAAAAGTCGGTACGTGGGGTACTTTGCTGCATACGCTCAACATGGAAAACAGTCCCGTTACCCAGGCCCGACCGGTCACGCCGGTTGTCAAAATCGCCGTTGATTTACCTAAACCAGTCATCAGCGAACGGCTCGATGGCCTGTTTCTGTCGCTGAACGACATCGTTTCGTTCATCGGGCCGTTTTTCAGTCAGGTTTTCCGACCTCCCTACGAATTTCGGGAAATTATCCGGCAGTGCTACGAGGTGGGCGTTCGGTCGCTGCCCCTCGTTTCGCTCACCGGGTTCATTACGGGTATCGTTTTTACCAATCAGTCGCGCCCCTCGCTGGCTCAGTTCGGGGCTACCTCCTGGCTGTCCGGCCTGATTTCCATTGCCATTGTGCGGGCCTTAGCGCCCCTGGTCACGGCCCTGATTGCCGCCGGACGGGTGGGGTCAAGCATCGGAGCCGAACTGGGGTCAATGCGCGTGACCGAACAGATCGATGCCATGGAAGTGTCGGGCACGAACCCCTATAAGTATTTGGTCGTCAGCCGGGTACTGGCCACCATGCTGATGCAACCCCTGCTGACGATGTACACCACGTTTGTCGGGCTGATGGGGGGCTATGTCAATATCAGCCAGAACGAAGGAACTAGTTTTATCAGCTTCATCAATGATGCCTTCAGCGCGATAGGTTTCCTCGATATTTATGCCTCGCTCATCAAAGCGGTGGTGTATGGCTTTACCATTGGTATGGTGGGCTGCTATTACGGCTATCGGTCCGGCAAAGGGACCGAGGGCGTGGGTAAAGCCGCCAGTTCGTCGGTGGTCACATCTATGTTTCTGGTATTCATCGAAGAGATTCTGATTCTTCAGGTCGTGAACGCCTTCCGACCCTCCTGAGCCATGAGCAAACCAGCGGATAAACCCAGCCCGGTCATCACCCTTCGAAAACTGGCGATTTCGTTTGGCGAACAGACCGTATTACAGGGGGTCGACCTCGACGTATATCCGGGTGAGAACGTGGTGGTGCTGGGTCGGTCGGGATCGGGGAAGTCGGTCCTGATCCGGGTGATTATCGGCCTGCTCACCCCCGATGCCGGTACGGTTGGGGTGCTGGGGCAGGACCTGGCTCATTTGGTCGGCAAAGAGCTGGACACGCTGCGGCAGAAAATCGGGTTTCTGTTCCAGAGCAGTGCTCTCTACGACAGCATGACCGTTGGGAAGAATCTGGAATTCCCCCTGGTGCGCAACAAACGGAACCTGGGTCGCCGGGAGATCGACCGGGCCGTCAACGAGGCTTTGGATCATGTGGGGCTGTTGCCAACCCTTAACCAGCTACCGGCCGAACTCTCCGGCGGGCAGCGCAAGCGCATCGGTATTGCCCGGACGCTGATTCTCAAGCCGGAGATCATGCTCTACGACGAGCCAACGGCTGGTCTGGACCCGATTACCTCCACCGAGATCAACCAGCTCATCAACGATGTACGCCAGCAGTACAAAACCTCGGCTATCATCATCACCCACGATCTCACCTGTGCTAAAACCACCGGCGACCGGGTGGCCATGCTCCTGGACGGCCGACTCGACCAGCAGGGTACCTTCAACGAGGTGTTTGCGATGGATAACGAACAGGTCAAACAGTTTTACGCCTATAACTTTGTCAGCTAAGCCGGTCTCTTCAATGGCAGTAACCCCGCCCCGAACGCCCATTGCTTACCAAACAAATGCCGTCAGGCATACCCCTGATTACCGAAATCAGTCGTTTCCCGCTGATCAGCCCCTATCAGTTGTCAAAAAAACAGATCTTGAATCGGTAGCCGCCCGTTCAGAAACGCATTGAGCGGCTACCGGAACGGATTCCGCTGTCTGTTGTGCGACGCCTAAGTGCCTGCTGGATCAGCCCCACAGCCGATGGCTATTCTGGCTGAGTTAGGTTGATCAGGTCAGTGTATCGGGCGACACCGTTCGCTGAGTGGGCTGGTCATGCTTGTTGACCGGCGTTCGACAGGGCTTCGGTTAGCTCGGGCAGATCGTTGCTGTCATCATCGTAGAGCATAATAAGCGGTATAGCCGGGGTATACCCCCGGTTAGGGGCTGCTGGGTTAAGGCTATTCCATTCTTTATGGCGGGGAATAATTACGAGCAAATCAATGGGATGACCGGCCATATAGGTGTCGATACCCTGCCGGACTTCGGGGGCCGCTAACCGAGCAATCACGGGTTCGATAGGGGCCAGAAACTGTCGGATATGAATTTCCTGCTCAACCGGAATGGCTTCCTTAGTCGGCGTATCAACCGTCAGCAGGGTAAGCATTATCCCTTCAATCGACACCAGTTCTTTGACAGGGCTGAGCAATTTGCTGTTTTTCAGGTTGGCAAAATCGGCTGCCAGCACAACCCCGCGCGCCTTCGTCACCGGAGCATCAACCGGCACTACCAGCACATTGGCCTTAATCAGGCGGGTCAGGGCGGTGGCTTGCTGACCAAATAACTCAGCAATGCCATCCTTTCGAGCCCCCACGACAACCAGTTCGTATTCTTCCAGGGCCAGCGACTTCTCGACGATCTCAAGCCACTGTCCGGGACAGTCCGAGGCCCGGTAGGTATGCCAGTCGGTGGTAGCCTCCCGGCGCAAGCCCATTACCAGGTCATTTAATTGTTCAGAGTAGGCCGAACGGGTGGGATCGGCACCGTATATGGGACCACCCAGTGCGTCAGGCGGATATACACAGAGCAGATGAATGTTACAGACGGCATTACTGAAAAGGGAGTCGGTAAAGGCCAGCGCGTGGCTGGATGCTTCCGAAAGGTCGGTTAGCAGGAGGATCTTTTTCATAGGTTCAGACAATGGACAATGGGTAATAATGCGGGCCGTCTGGCTACTATGACCGCTTCTGCGACATAGCTAACGCATCGCCTTTGCAACGGACTCAGCCAACGGCAGGTTAATAAAGGATGTGGAAGCGGGTCGTACTGATAAACAGGACAAAAATGGCTTCCACAGGCGGGACTGCCTATGACAACCGTCAATTCTGATACTGATCTTGGTCAATTAGGAGCTTACCGGGTGAGGTGGATTACAACTCAATAAGTTGGCGAACCGTTTGGGGTAGCGAACACAGCGTTTGGTAATATTTAGTCACTATCCAGTCGGAGTCGAAACTAGTGGTCTGTAACCTTAATCCGAAGAATTATATTCATGGAATAATACTATTTTTACCCTTACTACTATGGCTCGTCTTGCTCTTTCTTTCAACTTGACCCCTTAGGAGGTAAATCAACTTCAACAACTGCTCTCTAAGGGCAGACAGTCCGTACGCAGCCTTAAACGGGCTCAAGTTTT
Organism: uncultured Cytophagales bacterium; assembly: GCA_964251665.1. Taxonomy (GTDB): domain Bacteria; phylum Bacteroidota; class Bacteroidia; order Cytophagales; family Spirosomataceae; genus JBBQLG01. The sequence goes on along the minus strand of CAXUKO010000017.1, from coordinate 36,619 downwards.
GCTGGCCCTGCACCAAGGTAAGATCCCCTCAGCAGTGGCCCAACTTGTCTCGGTCAGTCCAGCCATGGTTTACAACATTCGGAAACGCTACCTGGCCGAAGGCTTGACAGTGGCCCTGAGTGAAAAACCACGACCGGGTCAGCCTAGTAAGTTCGATAAAGCCGCTCAAGCTCACCTGACAGCTATCGCTTGTAGCCAAGCTCCTGACGGCCGCAGCAGCTGGACGTTACGCTTGTTGGCCGACCGCTTAGTGGAACTACGGCTGGTGGAGTCGATCTCCCATCAAGCCGTTGGTGAACAGCTTAAAAAAACGCCCTTAAACCTTGGCTCAAGCAGCAGTGGTGTATTGCTAAGGTAGACGGACAGTATCTGGCTAAGATGGAAGCAGTACTGGATTTTTATGCTCAACCCACTGATCTACAGCAGCCCCGTCTGTGCTTCGAACGGTACGCCGTCGCGGGAACGGCCTTGCCAATTACTGGCCGACGTGTTAGCCCCTTTGCCAGTTCAGCCGGGAAAAGCGGCTAAGGAAGACAATGAATACGCTAGAAACGGCACGGCGATGGAGTTCTTAACCTATGATGGCTCCGGCTACCCGGTTGGACACGGGCCAACGTTTTGTCGACGTACGAAAACAACACACCAAGCGGGACTATGCCGAATTTTTGCAGGGTTTACGCCTGCATCATTACCCTAATGCACAACAAATACATATTCTCCAAGACAAGGGCACCGGCCTCCCGGTTGAATACCCACCAGACAGGCAGTTTTTATGACCGCTTTGACGCGGTGACAGCCCACCAACTCAGCAACCAATTCAGGCTGCATTATACACCCACACATGCCTCTTGGCTGAATGTGGCAGAAATTGAGTTTGCCGCCCTCTCCAAACAGTGCCTCGACCGACGCATTGGCGACTTAGTAACGTTGGAAAAAGAGGTAGTCGCTTGGGCGGACGCCCGCAATCAAGAAGTGGTCAAGATCAAACGGTCCGCCGTCGCGGTGACTGTTTGATACAGCCCAAGCCCGAAAGAAGTTTAAGCGACATTATATGAGGATTAACTCTGAGAATTGTACAATAACTGATACTGCAAATTAAAGTTACAGACCACTAGTACTAAACAGGTTCGCTCCTGACAACAATCAAACCGTATGATGACTGGCGTCATAGTTATCAAATAAGTGTGGACTTAATTTTGCTAATGAATTTATTGACTCGCTAAGCGTTTCTGTCTGGATGATTTTGCGCGATGGGGGCAGCGCTTCGTGACCAGATTTAGTTCGACCAATGGGCAGTTGATTGATGGGTATGGAGCGATAGCGGCTTTCTTTCACCTCACACTTGGCCTGAGCACCACCTATTTGCTCAACGATTTTCCCGCCCGCTTCATCCGTCAGGATAGATTGTGAGCACCCGGTACTTGACGGATACCATGCGTATCTGTCCCCACCGGTCACCACGCCCCTTGATTGACCTTTATTTAATCCTCCAATTGCCGTCAGTGAATTGAGACCGAATACTTATAAGCCGGTTAGGATGGTAGCTACACGTGGATGTATAAACAAGGGCCACAATGACAGGCAATCATAAAAAATAGCCGGGCATTGATTCGGTAACAGTACAGCCATGGTTCACCGTATAGCGTCGATCTTACTTGGTGAGCATTATGGAAACCGCCTAATTATAGTGGCAACGGTAATACAACTTTACAGTCAGTTTTAACTCATCACGTTTATGAAAAACAAGGTAACAGTACCCATTTTAGCCGCCTGCCTATTGAGTATAGGTTTCGTGCAGGCACAGTCAATTAATGCTGTAAGCACTGGCAGCCCCCCGGATTCTGTGGGGTTGCGCACAAACAGTGCTGAGGACAGATCGTCTTATGCGACAGTCCCAACGGAAATAAAACGGACGAAAGCAGGCTACAAGAATTTCGCTTTCGGTTTCTACACGGGTTTGAACTCTACTAAACTCATGAGTGATAACAACAACGGAGAGAATGCTGGGCGAGTAGGCTACCAGGTCGGCTTCTTCGTGCGCGGGGGCGGTCGTTTCTTCGGACAGATCGGGGCTGAATACTTTGCCTCGAGTTCAACTTACTTTTCAAAGGGCGACGGGCTTACACCTAGTCAGATTCGGGATCGGATTGATATCCGCTACATTCAGGTACCCGTTTACGTAGGCGTCAAACTGCTTGAATCCGAACGGGGCCTATCGGCTATTCGGCTACAGGTGGGTGGCGAATATGCTAACCGCATTAGCTCCAGCAGCGGAGAGTTCAACCTGAGTAATTCAGAACTTAAAACAGGCACCTTCAACGCACTGGGGCAGGTAGGCTTTGATCTTGGCCCGCTTCTGATTGATTTGACGTACCATCATGGGCTCAGCGACGCCATTAAGGGCTCCGGCTTCAATGGATCAACTCGTCGTATTGTAAGTGCCAGCGTCGGCTTAAAGTTTTGAGCGTCAATCAGGCCACTGATACAAGTACAATAACGCCCTGATCGATGGTGAGGTGTTGACAGAACTGATCGACAGGATTTCCGTACAGAGTGACAATACCGTTGGGCTATTAACGGTATTGTCACTCTGTACGGAAATCCTGTCGATCAGTTCTGCACGTTTCTCCCCTTCATATACACCACCAAAGCGTCCGTCACGGCTTGTGCCGATCTGCTACGGGTGATCATGGCTGATCTTGATTGCGTGTTTACGCCACAACGGATTTAATCCGCGAAGCTACTTGCTACGCGTTTACTAGGCTCTGATGAATTTCAGCAGATAGGTTAGTTTAAGTCAGAACGGGTTGTTAATCAGGCTGATAACTAACTAGCATCATGGCCAGGCCGGGGTAGTGCGGTCATCTTTGCCGCACAGAAAACCAATAAACAACCAACGTGATGACAGCAACAATATCTCAGATGGCGGTGACGGGTGCGGTAAACCTGGCCCACGGTACGCTCATTACAGCCAGTGGCCCACTGCTCGTTGCTATCCTTCTCGTTTCCGCCTGCTCACAATCCCCAAAGACGATGCCAACGATTACCTATCCTGAAACCAAGCGGGTCGATGTCGTCGAGAAGCATTTCGGCCAGACGATTACCGACCCTTTTCGTTGGTTGGAAAACGACGTTCGCAGCGATAAGGGTGTCGCTTCCTGGGTCGAATCGCAGAACAAAGTCACCCATGCTTATCTGGATACGCTGCCGGCTCGGGCTATTTTCAAGGATCGGCTGAAGCAGTTGTACAACTATGAGCGGTTCACCATCCCGATCAAAAAGGGTGGACGGTATTTCTACGCCCGTAATTCTGGATTACAGAGCCAGCCGATTCTCTATGTCCGCGACAGCGTGGATGGGCAAGGACGCGTGCTGATCGATCCCAACACCTGGTCAACGGACGGGGCGACCGCGCTGGCCGATTGGTCGGCATCCGACGACGGCACGCGTTTAGCCTACGCGATGCAGGATGGGGGCACAGACTGGCGCACGATTCGGGTGGTGGACGTAAGCACGGGCAAGGTAACCGGCGATGAGGTCAACTGGGCTCGGTTCACCACCATCGCATGGGCTAAAGACGGGTCTGGCTTTTTCTACACCCGTTTCCCCGAACCGAAGCAGGGCGCAGCGTCCCAGGCAGGCGTAGAAAATCAGGCCGCTTACTTCCATGCGCTCGGCAAACCTCAGGCACAGGACCGGCTGGTGTATGCAACCTCAGATCAGCCGACCATGCTCCATTTCCTGAGCATCACCGAAGACGGACATTACGTCGCGATTATTTCTAACTCCGGTACACCAGGCAACTCCCTGACCGTGGTGGACCTCAAGGGCGCAGACTGGAAACCACGCAAGCTGGTCGATACGATCGACGACCAATGGAGCCTCGTCGGCCATACGGGTACGAAGTTCTTCCTGCTGACCAATAAGGACGCGCTCCGCCTGAAGGTGGTGACGATGGATATAGCGACCCCTAATCCGGTCATCAGGGATGTAGTGCCGGAGCAGGATGCGGTTTTGAGTACGGCGTCGCTGGTCGGCGGACGATTGCTGCTCTCTTATCTGGTCGACGTGAAGACGGAAGTTCGGCGCTACACGCTCGAAGGCAAGGCCGATGGCGTGGTGAAACTGCCCGACATCGGCACGGCGGTCGGCTTTGAGGGCGACCAGGACGACCGGGAAACCTTCTTCGGCTTTACCAGCTTCAATGAGCCGGGCATCATCTACCGATACGATGTCGCCAGCAATACGTCGCGCGTCTGGAGCGAGGCAAAGGTGGCGATCGATCTGGATCGGATTGCGGTCGAACAGCATTTCTACCCCTCGAAGGATGGCACCCGTATACCCATGTTTATCGTCCGGCGTAAGGATGTAACCGGCCCGGCACCGACCCTGCTCAACGCATACGGAGGCTATGGCCTGATCGATCCTCCCGCCTTCTTGGCCGAGCGGCTGGCGTGGGTCGAACAGGGCGGGGTGTTCGCGGTGGCCCATATTCGTGGTGGGGGAGAATATGGCAAGGCATGGCACGAAGCGGGCCGTCGTCAGAACAAGCAGAACGTCTTCGATGATTTTATTGCAGCAGGCGAGTATCTGAAGGCGCAGGGCATCACCTCAAAAGACGGATTAGCCATTCAGGGCGCATCGAATGGTGGACTCCTGGTTGGTGCGGTGGTCAATCAGCGACCGGATCTGTTCGCCGTCGCGCTGCCCCAGGTCGGTGTCATGGACATGCTTCGTTTCGACAAGTTCACGGCCGGGAAATTATGGGTAGACGAATATGGGGCTCCGGCACGGGAAGCGGATTTCCGTAACCTCTTCAACTACTCGCCTTATCACAACATCCAGTCCGGCAAGGCCTATCCCGCCATCCTGGCCACCACGGCCGACACGGACGACCGTGTGGTGCCGGGCCACACGTTCAAATATGTTGCCGCGCTTCAGGCAGCAGATGTGGGCTCCAGGCCACACCTTGTCCGCATCGAGACACGAGCGGGTCACGGCGCGGGCAAGCCCACCGACAAGATCATCGAGGAAACAGCGGACATGTGGGCCTTTGCCGCTCACTGGACCGGGCTGGAGGTGAAGCCGGTGGATCAATCATCGCAAGCGAAACGGTGAATTACACGCAGGTAACCCAAACGTAAACTGATCCTATCAGCAGTTTTCAACTTATCACTCAGAAAACAATAAACAGGTAAACAACAAAAAGATGAAAAATTCAGCACTGATTTTCCTGATTGGAGTCCTGTGCATCGCACTGGCGACTTCATGCAACAAGCCGTCTTACCTCGGCAAAACCTACGCGCCAACCCAGCACTTAGATGTCTATCTGGACGCTGCCGATGTCAGAAACAGATACACCACCATGGGTACGTCGACGTATGACCAGGACTTCAGATCACTCGATGCCATGCAGCAAAAAGTGATCGAAGTTGGCCAGGCCAAAGGCGCGGATGGCGTGATCATGAAACTCTCGGAAGAAGTGGCCCTTACCCAGCAAAACGGCACCGGCAACGTCAACAAAAAAGACAGGAATAACACGATCAACACGTCCCAAACGGCGGTTAATATCAAGAAAAAGAAGATAACCGCCACGTTTATTAAATACGATTAGGCAGTTAACAATAAGGAACTTGTTTGGGACGAATTGACGGCTGAGAAAATCTTCGTTTTTGGCTATCCATCCTGGGTTGGCCTTAAAAATCCGGCCCGCCCGCCGTGGAACGGAAGCAAAAAAGAACGGGGCGGCCATCCGCAAAGAGACAATCCCAAGGTGTGCAACCTAAAACGTAGCTGAAACCGGTTTTAGCAGAATGTTTTCCCCAAACATCTTCTTAACGAGGGCCTGGCCTTTGTCGTAGTAACTGCCACGCCGGCTCATTCTTTGCCGCGCGCCGTGAATTTGATGATAACGGTACGCCAGAGCGGCTACCACGTACTTTTTTATTCACCTAACAACAAATTTCATGAAAAATCTCAAATTGTTTACAGTAGTTGCTGCCTTCTCTTCAATTCTGTTTTTTGGTTGTAACGAAGAAATGGATGGTCCGGCTATCCCGGTTAACCCGATTTTAGATAAAGTGGAACCAACTCAGTGCGATAGTACTAAAGCTAGTCCTTCAAATGCATGGCTTATAACGCAACTTACTGGTTGGAGTGAAGGGAGCGTAAACATCATCAGAAATGAGGAGGCCGCAAAAATGGCCATTTTTGTTGCCGTCTTTACTGAAAATAGTTCTGAAAACCAACATTTTGGTGTTAAGGGTGAATATACCGCTCAGTTAACTAAAGGCTTTAACGATCTAAAGCGCTTTTGGGACACTAAATCGGACAACGTCATTATGGTTGCAGCGCATGGTTCCATGCTGCAGGACCGGAACAAAGTGTTAACCTTGTATAAGGCAGAATATGGGTACAGTGATGAGAAGGCTACTTACTATGCTGACTCGCTAAGCACTTTATTTAAAACCTATCCGGAGTACCTTAACGGCAATCATCCTTTTTTTACGATAAATGCCTATGCCCACCAGGAAAAAAACTATCCTGGCGTTGGTCAAATTGGGGATAAAATTGTTTTTGGTGATGGCCTTTTGCAGGCTTTTGATGCGATTGGTTACGGCGATATTGCTCCGCAGGCTATTCTGGCCCATGAGTTTGCGCACCACATTCAATATAATTTGGGTATAAAAGATTATGCTATCCCACTAACTCCGGAAGGTAGCCGTCGTACCGAATTAATGGCCGATGCGTATGCCGCGTACTTCCTCATTCACGCCCAGGGAGCAGCTCTGCCGTTGCAGAGCGTGCAACGAGCCGGAGAGGTATTTCCAGTCTTGGTGATTGCGTGTTTAAGCTGAAAGAGCACCACGGTACGCCTACCCAAAGAAAGGCAGCTACCGAGTGGGGGTATAAATTGGCTACCGATGCGCAAGGACAAGGTCATATTTTACCCGGTAGAGAATTTGCGAGACTGTTTGATGCAGCATTAGCAACTATTGTTAAAAAGTAATCTTTTTAATAACTGATGATAGCGGAGAAGATGAATAAAGACCCGCCTTCTCCGCTATTATCAGAGAGCATCAAAAAGTGAAGGGACATCCGATGAGATGAGCTATTACCCGGTTCGCTGGTCCGATCAAGGTTCATGTACCTTTTTTTTACGCACTCAATTATGAAAAATAGCTCGTTTTTTCTACCGTTGCTGGTTAGCAGTTTGTTCGTCGTTTCATCTTGCAGGCAGGATTTAGTTGAATCGGATTCCACGGTGTATCAATCCAATTTTGGCCAAAGCGATAATGGCTGGGTAGCCGATTATGCTGATTACAGCACCGTCACGGACGACATTCAGTTTGAATCCCGTTGGACTGGTTTGCCCCAACCGCTGGATGGCAATCGCAAATCCATCCTGATGTCGAGCATCAACCGGAGTGACGATGTGTTTATGTTTCTGACTAAGAAGCTAACGGGTATGCAGCCCAACCGGGATTATCAATTGATTTTTACTGTCGAATTGGCTTCGGCTTACCCGGCTCAATCACTCGGGATCGGCGGTTCGCCCGGCAGCAGCGTATATCTGAAGGTGGGAGCAACCGCCATTGAGCCAAAAAAGCGGTTGACCGGCGATTTTTACGAGATGAATATCGACAAAGGAATTCAGTCGGAAGGTGGCCGTGATGCCGTAGTGCTGGGTAACATTGGCATCGAGGGAGACGCGACCGCCTATAAACTCATCACCCGTAGCAATACCGATGCGCCTTTTACGGTCAGTGCGAACGCCCAAGGCGAGTTATGGCTCCTTGTCGGTACCGATTCAGGGTACGAGGGCGAAACGACATTGTACTACAGCAGTATCCGGGTAAGCTTGAAGTAGTAACGCTATGCAGGATTTTTTGGAAAGTAAATCGACACCTGGTTCCATTCTCCTTATCGGCGGTTCCGGCGTTGTCGGCCTCTGGACGGCGCGGTTTTTGCGTGCCGCCCATCCCGTTGTGCCCCTACTGATCGGCGGTCGCGACCTCGCCAGGGCTGAGAAAGCCGCGTCCGAGATCGGTGGTGCACAGGGCGTGGCACTCGATCTGGCCGCTACTGATCTCGGCCTTAGCGAGCACCTGGTCAGTGCCGTCGCCACCCTTTTCACGGACGAAAGGATCGCCGGGCTCCGTTTCGCCCAGTCACGTGGTGTACCGCACATCAGCATTTCTCCGGGCATCAACGAGATGGCCCCCGAAGTGGCGGCATATATCCACAAGCCGAATGCCGCGCCGGTCGTCCTGGGCACGGAATGGCTTGTCGGCGCCACAACGGTTCCCACGCTCGGGTTCGCCAAGGCGTTTGGCCGGGTTCACGACATCGCCGTCGGCGCGCTGCTCGATGAGCAGGATGCCTTCGGTCCGGCGGCACAAGCCGATCTGGAGCGCCAAACGAAGACCATGCCCGTTGCGCTCACTCGTCGTGACGGGGCCTACTTGTGGCGCGTTGGCGACGAGGCCAGAGCCGAGTTCCGCGCCGTCGACGGTACTAGGATGGAGGCCTCCGCCTTCTCACCCTACGATGTTGTCGGCCTCGCGACCGCGACCGGTGCGCCAAACGTTCAATTTAACCTCGCGATGGGCGTCAGCTCAACGCGCCGTCGCGGTGAGCACATGTCTACCGAGATCATCATCGAACTCGCTGGGGAGGATTATGCGGGCCGACCACTCCGCACTCGTCATGCAGTTGTCCATCCTGGTGGACAGATGCCGCTGACCGGGCTTGGGGTTGCCATGTGCCTCGAACGGCTTGTTGGACTCGACGGAAATTCGGCAACCCCGGCCGGGCTCTACTTTCCTTATCAACTGCTCGAATCCACCACCTATTTCACCCGCCTTGAGCAAATTGGCGGAATCATCCTGACGTTGGAGGTGCTGTAAAAAGCATAATAGCACAAAGGCACGGCAGGATACCGGGCCTTTGGCAGTTGTTTGGTCATGTTCCGTACCCGCTTGGCAATGACCGGGGCAGGGCGGCAAACGGCCAGAATATGCTCGACCGCACCTGAATGACACTTTAGTTTCACAGACACATGAAGCAATTTAAATTACTCATCACGCTGCTCGGCATGTGTGTTTCATTGTATGGACAATCGCAAACGATCGACACATTAATAACTGTGGGGACGTACCGGCTTCATTTTCGTATCACAAAAGGGCAGGGTGTACCGATCATCTTTGAGTCGGGCGGAGGGGATGATGGAGCGGTCTGGAATCGGTTGCTGAAGCAACTACACCATTCAACCCGAGCTACCCTGATCAGTTATGATCGGGCTGGGCTGGGTAAAAGTGAAATCGATACTGCCAACATCACTATAGAAAACGAAGTAAAAGGACTTGAAACAGGGCTAAGAAGATTAGGCTACCTTGATCGATTGTTTTTTGTCACTCATTCCCTCGGTGGTACCTACACTACGTTATTTAGTGAACGAAATCCTCAGGTTGTCAAAGGAGTCGTTTTTATCGACTGCAACTTCCCCTGTTTCATTAATGAAGCAACTGCCAAACGGTTAAAGGAATCGCTGAACGATAAGATGAGCTTTCTTAGAAAAGAAAGCATTGGTACATATTACTCCATTCTAAACTATGAGCAATCAAACGCCGTCTTCAGACAGGCCGTATTTCCCAAAACTATACCTGCCATAGTCATCAGTTCAGATATCGCTCCTTTTGACGGTAGTGAGGGAGTTCGCTGGAAAGCCTGTCAAAAAGCGTTTGGCCAGTTGCCCAACCATCGGTATGTGTTGGCCAGAAACAGCCGTCACTACGTGTACAAAGACAATCCGCAACTGGTTATAGATGAGATTACAAGCTTGTACAAACAGCGTGTTAGCAAAAAATAAAGTGATCTGTCCGTTAATAAGTGGCTGATTCTGAATGCATATCTTGTTGCCGCGCCGTTGACCTAGTGACTCATGAACGACTGGCCAATTTTAACGTCAACACTGGGATTAGAGAAGGAATTTTCGGGGGTGCATTGCTATTGCCGTTTTTGGTTGCGCTCAGTACCGTTAGTAATCAAGCTATCCGAGTGGCCCTGAATAACTCCAGTCAAATTTCTACGTAGTGAGTAAGCAAATCCAATCGCTATACCGGAACGCTGCTAAAGTATGAACCAGAAGTTCATGCTTTAGCAAATGCCGTGGCTGATGCTGCTGATGTGGGTGGAGGCTAACCTGCGCTGTCTGGGATTAACCGGGTCTAACTAACTTGGCACTACCTCGCTCGACAGCCTGCGGTAGCAAATTGAGCGCCTTGTTGCCAATATAAATGTGGTGATTTAGCCGGTACAATAACTGGCATCACCAAACCGCGTTCAGAATCTGCTGGCGCGGCTTTTTTCGAGAATGATTATTTTGGTACAACAGGTTTTGAAATGAATAAAAATCCAGTTTTACTTCCCATTCACAGTCTAGGCAGCCACGGCCGGAAACGGACGTTTAACTGAACGATGACTGAGTAGGAAGGAGGTCGTCATAAACGGCCTTTTCGCGTTCAATAAAACCGTTCAATTTAGTGGTTCACGATTTTGACTCGTGCCCTGCTTTTTCTGAACGATTTGAATAGTGTTTCTTTTCCACTTCCCTGTATACGTGCATACGTTCGTATGCATGTGAACAAAAGCTATGCTGGAACTTTGGTTCATATCAATAAAGTAATTATGTTTATCGCTTTACCAAGATTCTATTCAGACCATATGGATGAACAATTACTGGGATGCGTTTATTGCAATGAGCCTATTCGGCCTAAAGGCTTTTATTGTCCCAAATGTGGAAAGCAAACTCGTTGCAAAGAATGTAACGAGTTTTTAGAAAAAGACGCCAACGCCTGCATTTATTGTGGAACAGAAGTAAGTGCAAAAACTTCAGTTACTGGGGCAATTTCTCAGCCGATAATGAATACAGTTGAATATCATGAGACCCGAAGTAGTAGATCCTTTAGAGCCACAGTAACAGACCATGTAGGTACTAGTATTAGTGGAGTCCTAGGGGCGTTTGTCGGTAAAGGTTTTACTCCCAAACCGATCAAATCAAAATTTGAAGGTGGTCCCCTTATCGAGGAATCTGCCGCCGAAGTCCTCGACGATATTGAAGATTCTAATGAAGGGCCGATTTTATCTATTCAACCTGAATCTACGACTAGGCCCCCGGTAAAGAATCAATCGGCTTCACCGATGCTCACCCAGCTTCTAAAAATATTTCGCTTTGATGAAGATAAAACGGTTCTTTTAGAAGCCAGATTGAAAGCACAGAACAGGTTGGATTATGTGAGGCGTCTGATACTCTTATTTCTTCAAGCCAATCAATTGATGGGCAAAAGTCAAGTACCAAGAAATGAGGTTGTTAGATTATTAGAGAGAACTAAAACTGGTTTGAATGATGGTAATACTAGACGCTGGATCTCAAATAACACTGCTCTAACAATCGATGAGAAAGCACACACATTAGAGATAATAACGGAGGGTGAAGAGCTTGTTAAAACTTACCTACAGGACATCGAAAATCCCGAAGCGAAAGATGTATGGCAGATTACAACTGCGGCAAAAAAGAAGAAAAAGAAGAAACAGGATTCTGATACCTCTACTGAATAATGAACGACAATTTCGAAAAGCTATGTTCGGTAATCGATATTTCGTCTTTGTCAAAGATAGATACCGCTGTCAGCTTTCTTTGGTTTCATGAGCGAATACTTGGCAATTCTGAAGCTGAAATAGGCACTGTGAATGCTTATTTCACTAAGGCTCATTTGCCCCAATTTCCTCATACGAGGTTGAAAGAAAACTTCACGAGGGATGCTCGTGTCACCAAAGGTTCGGACAAATCGAAATATAAATTGAAACGCCCAGCCCTTGAAGCCCTAGATCAAAAGTATTTAAGCCGATTTCAAGCTGAAGAAATCACGATCCATGAGAGGGCGAATTTATCAGAAACTCCCTTTCTTGATGTCAGTGATATTAGCGACGCTCACAAAATGGCAGAGCTGTATATCATAACATATTGTTATGAAAACTCGGTTCGACGTTTCATTGAATCTGTACTTACTAAAGAAATTGGTGCTAATTGGTGGGACTCAGTGAAAAACAGCGCCCTAGAGGAGAAGTATACGTCTCGGAAAGCCAAAGAAACGAAGGGGAAATGGGTAAGTTCGAGGGGGGCAGGATCGCCCCTTTTTTATATTGATTGGACCGACTTAGTTAAGATCATTAAAAAAGAGGAGGCCCGGTTTATCCCATACATAAATGATATAAGTTTCGTCCAGATGCGGTTTGAAGAACTCGAAAGAGTGAGAAATGTCATTGCCCATAATGGAGTGTTGGTTAGCAACGATGAGTTTGACAGAGTGATCTTGTATTTCAAAGATTGGTGTAAGCAACTCGCTTCTGAAGTAATTACTTAAGTTGCTATGTAGATTTAAGGCCGTTTTGAATTTGTGCAAAGTGGCGAATAATCGAGCGGTTTACTTTCTTCTCTGCATGCCACAATTCATAATTTTTTTGCAGATTTACCCAAAACTGCGAGGTATTACCAAAAGCCTCGGACAATTTCACAGCCAGTTCGGGGCTAATCCCCGCCCGCTCGTTCACAATAGCCGACAGATTTGCGCGGGCAACGCCTAAGCCCTTCGCTACCTCGGTAATCGTCAAGCCACGCTCCTGAATATATTCTTCTCGTAAAATCTCGCCGGGATGCACGGGGGCTAAATTGCGCTTCATAATCGTTTTCCTTTAGTGATAATCGACGTAATCTACGTCGTGAATGTCTCCGCCTTCAAAGCGGAATATGATTCGATAATTCGGTGTGACTATGATAGACCAAAAATCCGCCATATCGCCCGTCAGTTTGTGAATCCCTGACCCCATTTGCTGAATATCGCTCACCGATGAAACAGCATCTAATTGGTCAAGAACTCGGTTGATCTTACGTAGATACTGGGCTGGAAGCTTTGATCCGTTGGTAACCTCGTAATACTGCTGCAAGCCTTTGTGCCGGAAATTTATAATCATAACATCTCTGTAGCATGTAATATTACACATTACAGACACAATAACAAAAAGTCTTGGAGTTGCTTCTAGATTTAAAAAAGCTAAAAATACAATAAGCAGGATCTAATTCGAGCTATGGCTTTTGGGATTCTTCGTCGATCACCTTTGGTAGAGGCTTATAAAGTATATTTAGTCCATTAAAAGGTCAAGTATTATATTTTAATTAACTCCTATCATGTTATAAGTCAAAAGCTTACGCTTATTGTAATTGTAAGCTAAAATCGTTCATTAAACCCCTCCTTTCGAGCGGGAGCTACTTACTCGGCTGGTGTTAAACGACGAATTTTACAGTTCGCACTGGCATTACGATTCTGCAAAGCCACCAAATGCTATCCTAGTCTTTTAAGAATTGTCCGAAACAGTACAGACTGTGTCCAAAAACGGACAGGCCAACCAATCCAGATCGTATAAATAGGCCATATTCAATCAGATGGGCTTCTTCTAGGGTTTGGCTCAATATTTGTTTTGCATAATTATAACTAATCAATTTGGCAGATTAAACGCATGAAACGAACCTTTTTGGGCGAGTTTGAAGAAGTAGTGCTGTTAGTAGTCGCTGCCTGTGCCGAGCAACCTTACGGGGTTGCTGTTTGGGATTTGCTTCAGCAACACACTGGCCGTGCTATAACCCTGAGTGCGGTGCATGCTACGCTCTACCGCTTAGAGGAAAAAGGATACCTCGCTTCCCAGATGGGTGGAGCTACAGCCGAACGGGGCGGGCGGCGTAAGCGCTTCTTTTCCCTAACGGGTAGTGGTAGCCGGGCGTTAGTCGAGATTCAGGCGATTCGTTCACGGCTCTGGCAAGCCATACCTGAAGGCAAGCTACAAGTGATAGGCGGTTAAACGAAACTACAAATCAATTTATGCACCCGAATAAAGCCAATAATAGTCCACCAAGGTGGGCAGAGCGGCTCTTGGAATGGTTTGTCGCTCCTCACCTACTGGAAGACCTACAAGGCGATTTGCTTGAAGTCTTTCAGAAACGGGTCGCCCAGGTAGGAATTAGTCAAGCCGGGCGGGAATACACCTGGGCGGTGATGCATTACTTGACGCCCTTCTTTTATAAACGAAAAACCACGGCTTATCCCCTCCAACCCCTCCATCGGAATACGTATCATCAACCCTATTTATTGAGTCCGACCATGCTCCTGAATTATTGGATGATTGCCTGGCGCAATGCCTTAACCCACAAAGTGGCCACGTTAATTAGCGTGGCCGGATTAGTGTTTGGCTTACTGAGTTGTTTGCTCATTTGGGCTTACGTGTCGGATGAGCTGGCCTACGACCGCTTTCACCGAAATGTGGACCGCATCGTGTTGTTTCAACAACACGAGAATTCGCCCACCAGCGGCGGTAAGTTTGCCACCGACTTCAAAAGTCGCTTCACCCAGGTAACCGATGCGGTTCGGCTAACCCGGTTAAAGCCGTTAGTAACCTCTCGGCAAAGGGCCTTCTATGAACCTAATTTCTGGGTGGTTGACCCGAGCGTTTTTAACGTGTTTACCCTACCCCTGAGCCAGGGTAACCTAAAAACTGCGCTGACGGAGCAGTACAGTGTCGTGCTTTCACAAACAACGGCCCTCAAGTATTTCGGCAATGCCAACCCGATGGGTCAACTGCTGCGTCTTAATAATAAGGTGACGCTTCACGTAACGGGCGTACTCTGTGATTTACCAACCACGTCTCACCTCAAGCTAGACTTTCTGGCTCCCTACGTGAATGCCAACGAACTAGCCGGTTACGACGTAACGACTAACTATTGGGGCGGGGGGGACACCTGGACCTATCTGTTATTGGCACCGGGTACAGCCCTTAGTGATTTGCAAGCCCAGTTTCCCGCTTTTATCAAGCAGTTGAACGACCCCAATGCAGGCGTATGGACGTTAAACCTGGTTCCCCTTAGCGATCTATATCTACGAACCAACCTAGTCGCGACCAACCGGTTGCAATACGTCTACGTGTTCTCCCTGGTAGCCTTGCTGATTCTGGGTTTAGCCTGCTTCAATTACGTGAATCTGGCAACGGCACGGGCCACTGGGCGGGCTAAAGAAGTGGGCGTTCGGAAAGTGTTGGGCTCCTCCATAGGCCAGTTGTGGGGACAGTTCATGGCAGAGACGGCGGGCGTTCTGTTGATAGCGGTGCTGTTAGCGGTGTTGCTGACCGGGCTGGTGTTGCCCGTCTTCAATCAGGTAGCGGATAAACAGCTATCGTTTCAACTCCTGTTTACGGGCACTCGGCTTGTTTGGCTGGCAGCAGGCTTAGCGCTTGTTGCGTTGCTGGCGGGGAGTTATCCGGCCTTTATCCTGTCGTCCGCCCGGCCCGTCGCGGCCTTAAAAGGCCTCAGCACCCGCACAGGCAGTCGCTCTTGGGTACGTCAAACCTTAATTGTTGGTCAGTTTACCGTATCGGTTGTCATGATCGTCGCTACCCTAGTGGTTTACTACCAGTTACAATTTTTGAGAACCAAAGATGTCGGGTATCAGCGCGAACAGGTACTCACGATGGATTTACGGGATGCGCCCAATGAGCGCAAAGAGTACTTTAAACAACAAGTCCTGACCCTGCCTGGTGTCGAAGCGGCTACGCGGGCTTTGGGGCTACCGGGCAGCAGCTCGGTCCGGGGGGAGAAACTGGTGAGCGAATACGTGCCTAAAGGATCGCAAACGGGCGGTATTAACCGGTTAACCGCTGACGGCGACTATTTGAAAACTTTCGGCATTAAACTGCTTGAAGGTCGAAACTTAGATCCCAATCGCCGGGCTGACCAAGGTGCTTTTTTGGTGAATCGAGCGGCCATGAAGTTTTTTGGCTGGCAGACCAGTAAGGGCAAGATGACGGGCTACTACACGTATGCCTACGACCCTACTCAGCCCGGTGTGTACCGGGAGGTGCCCCAACGGGGCGAAGTAGTCGGCGTCATTGAGGATTATAATTACGCCAACTTGAAGCAAAGCGTGGCTCCGTTACTCATTACCCTCAATGAGGGCTGGGAGGGTCAATTAGCCATCCGCCTGCGGGGCGACCGTATTGCCCTTACCATCCAGCAGTTGCAACAACGCTGGCAGGCGCAGTTTCCCGACAAGCCGTTTGAGTACGAGTTTCTCGATGATAGCTTCAACCGTACCTATCAAACCGAAGCGCGCACGGGACAGGTATTCGGCTGGTTTGCGGCGTTGGCCATCTTCATTTCTAGTCTGGGTTTATTTGGCTTAGCCACGTTTACCGCCGAACAACGGACGCGCGAAATTGGTATTCGCAAGGTGCTGGGCGCATCGGTATCGAGCGTGGTTAGTTTGCTTAGCAAGGACTTTCTCAAACTAATCCTGCTTTCTATTCTCTTGGCCAGCCCCCTGGCCTGGTACGCCATGCACCGTTGGTTAGGCGATTTTGCCTACAAGATCACGATTGAGTGGTGGATTTTCGTTCTGGCGGGTCTACTGGCAGTGGGCATCGCGCTATTAACGGTCGGTTATCAAAGTATAAAAGCAGCTTTAATGAATCCTGTCAAGTCATTAAGAAGCGAATAGCCTCCTACACGAAGAGGGCGCCGAAAGCAACCTTTTTCTACGCAAAAATAGTCGGCTGATCCCGGCTCTTGTCCGTTAGTTGGCTTGCCAGTTGGCTTCGCTGCCGGAAAAATAGCAAGGGTTTAGGCGGCACAAGTGGTAACCGCTGGTTGAGCATAGCAATTTCCTGGTCAATAAGGTTTATTACAAGCGCAAACTAGCGGAGTAGTGCTTAATTGAGAATAAGGTAGTTGGCAGTTACTTATTCTCAATTAAAGCTCTTTTAAGTAGTACTGGCTTGTAGGGGTGTCATGACAAAGCGGTTTATACAATGGGCTGTCATTCCCTTTCCAACCTCTGTGTCTTCTTACCTCGCAACGCGAGTCAGTTAGGCAGGCCGCTTTATCAATCCGCCCGGACGCCGAATAGCCTGGAGGTTTTCAGGCAGCCAGTTTGCCAGTGCACACCCAACGCTCAATGAGACTGAAACTGCCAGAAGTCATTGGCCAGCCGCAGATACTCCCCTTGCTGAGTGCAGTGCTTGTTGGTCAGATTACTAAACGATCAGCGGTATAGCGCCAGGATGCGTTGCACCTGTACGGCCTGAAAGGGCTTCCCCCGCCGGGTCAGAAAACCATGCGCATTAAGCATCCGGGCCACTTCACTCCAGCTCTGCCCCGCCCCCCGAAGCGAGTTGGCTAGAGCCGCGGCCCTTCGGTTATTTTCATGACCGCGGGCATTCTGCTGCCGCACCTCCAGCCCCTTCTGTACCGCTGCCGGAGTCAAGTTTTCCGGTTTGCCTAGGACAAAGCCCGCCCGTTTCTTCTCGGCCAGGGCCTTGCGGGTCCGATCCCCGATGACTTCGCGTTCGTGCTGGGCCATGGTAGCCATCACCCCGATGGTGAGCGTATTGGCTTCGGGCATATCGGCGCAGATAAACTCGGCCCCCGAATCACGCAGGGTAAAGATGAAGGCCACGTTGCGGGTGAGCCGGTCGAGCTTGGCGATGAGCAGCACCCCACCCCGCTCGTTGCAGCAGGCGATGGCGCGCAGCAGTTCGGGCCGGTTGTTCTTTTTGCCCGACTCGATATCGGTGAATTCGGCGATGATCTCACCCCGGTGCTGAATGAAGTGGTTGACACTGGTGCGCTGGGCGGAGAGGCCCAGTCCGCTTGCCCCCTGGCGCTGGGTAGAGACGCGGAAGTAAGCGACATAATGTTTGTGTCCGGACAGGTGATTCAAGAGACAAAGTGGCTGGTGTGGAACAAATATAGGTCTGTTTTACATTTTCTAAAGGTGCGTTCAGAAAATGTAAAACCACGTTTTGACCTTTCAGTAACGACTCTCACTGGTTTGTCAAACCCACCCCAAACCCCTCCACAGACGGGCCATATCAGCAAAACCCTCTAGTTGGTTACCCAGTCACTACCTTAGCGAAGTCAGTAGGAGGTTGTGGGTATGGGGGTTTCTCGATAAATTCTCATTACATAAGACTTATTATACAATAAAAAGAAAACAGGTTTCCAACCAAAGTATGGCTTTATGACTCATTAGGGTAAAGGATACAACTATGAGAACTCCCGTGTTATTAATGCTACTAATAGGCATACTCTCAGGGTGTAATAACCAGAATGCTACTGTACTCCCAGCTAAAAGTTCAACGGTCTTAAACTTTGGATTTGGCCAAGAAAAGACACTTACTGTTGAGGGAGCCAGCGCCAAAACGGTGAAGATAAAGTTTTTAGATATTAAAGAAGGTCGTTGTACAGGTAGGCAATGTGAGACCTGTTATGGAGGTTATGCGTATACTTACTTTGATGTATGGAGTAATAACATGCATGACACGTTAACTTTATCCCGTATATCATGCGTAGGGACAACAAACCTAACCTTTGATAATCCAGTAATAGACCGAAAAAATAGTCAAGGTCTTCGCATAGGATTAGCCACTATATCCGACAATCAGAGTGAGAAAAGTAGGTACAAAGTAGCGCTTCTCATATCAGAATTGTAACGTTCGCACATCAAGTATTTTACATGGAAGCACTTATATAACAGCCATTTCAACCCTTCAAAGCGAATTGGAGTTATTAACAATTGACTTTAACACTGATTAAATGAGTATTCTTAAAATAGGAACTGTCTTATTGATTGTTGCCGTTACTATAACCGCAACAACATGTAGCAGTGAATGCCCCAGAGGCAATTTAAGATTGGACAGTGGGAGCCGTAATTGGCTACCTTTGAAAGGAAAAACTCAGTTAACTTTCATTGACCAATTGAGTAGGGCTACTAATTATACGATCAAAGTGGTCGATACTGTACAAGCTTATACTAAACAGATTGATTGTTCTGGGGACTATTCTTATGAATATGTTAATGTAGATTTATATCTAAATTCGCCGAAAACAGATTCCATCCATTGCGCTATGCTATCAGGTTCTTCGCTGAGTTTGCGGGCAGATTGCGATAAGAAGCCATCAATGGTTTATGGTAATCTTCTCAATCCAGCTAGTGCTACTTCATCTAAGAAACGATTTCCTAAACTCTTGATTGGTAATCGAACTTACTCTGATGTCATTTTAGCGACTTCCATGTATTCCAATAGTTCTACTGTAGATTCAGTTTACTTAGCTTATAATTATGGTGTAGTCGGCTTTACTTACCACGATAAAAAGTATTTTTTAAAATAAAAGAAATTGTGTTAACTGACGACTGTACTCAAACAAAAGGCTACTTTTCATAATGAAAGAATCAAATAACAGGGTGCCACTTATACAACAGTTTTTTCATTACTTGACTTCATAACATGAAATGCATAAGTGTATGCCCTCTTTGCCTAAAAGTTCTAACTGAGTGGGAGTTAATTCAAGGTTGCATTGATTTTGGTAGGCATAAAGCATCCAAATTGAGACATCGTCTCTTTTTATATCCAGTTCAGCCAACCTTTCAAACTTGCCACTTAGAAAACCGACTAAGTAAGTTATGCCGTCGCCAGGAACCTGACTAGCTTCTTTTTCAAATACCCAAGGAGCAATTTTCGTAGGTGTTACTCCCAAAATAATTGATACTAATCCTTGTTGAGTTAAGTTACAGTTAATTCGTAATTGGTAGTAAAGAGAACTCATGATTTATGCACTATTTAAGAAAGTGGTATAGAGCAGTATAAAACATCATATTTGGAAAGTCGAATAACAGAAGAATACGCATGCAAAAAAAATAACAGCTTCATTTACAACGCTTTTCTACTGTTATACCTCTAATAAAGCATAATTAGCATCCAACCTTTCTACTTATCCTTTTTTTGAAGCAGATGATGAATGTTTTCCATCTAGTTTTTGTAAGCCTCGTTCAACTTATCATCTGTGACAATGGTTACGGTCAAAAAAGAAGTAGCACAGACTCATTTCGTCTGTCGGGAACAATCAAGGCCGATACAGGTACCGTCCTTCTACTGCCAATGGGGGGCAAAGACTTTGATCCCAATAAAACAAATGACTATACCGCTAAGATTAAACAGGGCCACTTTACGTTTGAGGGGAAACTAGCCTATCCTACTGGCTTTGTAATTGCTTTTTTCCCCAACTATGTATCCAGCCCCTTTATTCTGGAGCCTGGAGCCCAATCAATTGTCTGTCAAGTAGATTCAGTTCGAGAAATTCCAGTGATTAATAACAAGAGTATGCGCGAGTTAGTTAGTGCTCCTGTCAACTTCTTTTCAAGTTTCAATCTATCAACTAGACAGAGAAAGCTTTTATTAAACTATGTAAAACAGCATCCTGATTCGTACATCGGGTTTTGGGAAACAGTACGCCAAGCAAATGAAGGGTATGCTCCCATTTTGGACTCTATTTATGCATCCTTTTCTAATTCTGTTCAATATACTTACACCGGGAAAGTACTGGCTCAACGCTTGGCTTCTTCCAAAGTTACAGCCACTGGTCAAGTCTTCCCCACATTAGACCTTTTAGATATAAATAAAAATCCAGTGTTAATTCCCACTCAGCGAAAAGCGACTTATACACTGATTGATTTTTGGTATGCTCGTTGTACGGCTTGCCTAGAAGAATTTCCCAAGCTGAGAATGGTATTCGATACGTATCAGACCAAAGGCTTTAACATTGCGGGTATTTCTATTGACAAATCGGTAGATGTAGCGCTTTGGAAAACCACTATAAATAAGCGTGGACTTATCTGGGACCAGTATTTGGACATGGCTGGCAAACTCACATTAAATAAATTATCTATCGGCTACTTCCCATCAAACTTTTTGCTTGATGAAAAAGGAGTGATCATAGAGAAGAATATTAATCCAGCGAGACTGAGTGATTTTTTGTTGAAACACTTATAAAATAGCTGGGTTCATGATAAGAAGTTAGTAGGCTTTTCTCTATAAATTTATCATTAACTAAAATCCTATAATTATACTTATATTCCCTTAACATAATCTGCGTGGCTGTTGCAAAAGTCTGAGCCAACATAGTTTTGAGACTTCAAGCGTCCGTTTTCTAACTCATAACCGCTAAAAACACTGGGTAATACTCCACTCAAAAAGTGCCTCGTTGACTTTTGCAACAGCCACTATGAATTATGTTATGGAATTTTACATAGAATGTTATTTTGTCACCTCATCGAGCCAATAGGGAGAAAACTCAATTACTTTTCATAAGATTGAGTTTAAATGCTTCAAAATGTTTGCTAAAGAAGTTATCACATCTTGTAAATTAAAGCGAAAAATGAGACTGTGTTTCTACTGTTTGTAATAATGCGTTTATTATAAAAAACTTGATAATCTGTAAAGTATAGATCACATTTACCTCTGGTTGGTAAGAATGTTAATCGAATAGTGTCGGTGTCAGATTTGTTAAGATATAAGTAAAAGGTTTTGTCTACACGAGTTCCAATTTTGTTTTGTGAAGATTTATAAATAGAATCTATACTGAATGAATATCTTTGATTTTCGGAAGCAAACTTTCTAATTTTTAGATTAGTGTTTAAAAGCCTTAAGGAATCAGCTACATACGCAGGATTACTGAATAAAGTTTTACTCGTTTTTGCATCTATCAATTCGAAGTCTAATCTTGCATCAGTTAATTCTTCGTATCTATCGCTATCGTTGCAGGGATCACAACTTGAAAATAAGGTAACTGTAAATGCAAAACTTAATAAATGTTTGCTGTTCTTAATCAAGAAAGTTTTCATCTATTGCTCTTATTTTGAGCTGAACGATCCATAGGTTCTGTTTGGCGTTACTTCTGTGCTGAAATGATTATTTCCCTTATAGGAGGGTTGTAAGGGCTTTTTAACGAGTCTAAACGCCATCTAGCTTCTAACGAGTCCACATTATATCCTGTAGTTCGTTCGTAAAATCTATTTCCCTCTATAGTGCTTTCATAGACGAAAGGAGGACGAGTGCCATTTGAAAGACGGAAGTTTCCGTTCATTTCATCCACACGAACAACCCTTTCTCCGCTTAAAGGTAAATTATTGGGGTTACTAACGTATAAACTACTGGCGTTCCGACCGTAAGAAACTATTACTGTATCTGATGCTTTGCGATTGACACCGATATAGAAGCTACTTACTCCCAGCTTGTTTTTGCTACTGGTCGAGTAAAGAGTATCGCCGTCCACTACGTAAAGTTGAACAGTGTAAGTACCAGACGCACGGGCGGCCACGTCTGACGGCTCATTCTTTGGCTGACAGCCAAAGAAGCTGGTAAAAGCTAAGAGTAGCAGTATCCTTCTCATGAAGTCGAGTGTTTACTACGCTAACGTTCATCCCATCTTTTTTTGTATGCCAGTTTGACACGTAATCATTTACGAGTAGTTGAGCCGGTAAAGTGCAATATTTAGCCGTTTACGGGTGGCGACTAAACATGGCTAGTTATACTTTTACGGGTTAAAATATGTATCTGCATTCTGTTGTATAATCAGTGTGGCTGTTGCAAAAGTCTAAAAGGGGATTAGGCAGCTTGGTTGGCTAGCCGATTGGGGAATATTCAAGGGCTAAAGAATGGCTATCCTCGAAGCCATTCTTAGCGAGTATCGCCCTCCTATTACAGTTAGGGTTAATGTATCCTGATAAATTGTATATGCAAAATGTGAAAGCACGGGCCCAGTTACACCATTCTGTAAGATAAGGCTTGGACCTATGAGATCACCATTTTGAACTTTGAAAAATGAGGCTCCAGTCAATAATGTATCCTGCAGGATATTGTTTTTAAAGGTATAGGGATAAGAGAAAGCGATTTCCTGTAAAGGACTTAGGGCGATTCGTTCCGTTACCACCGTACTACTTGTTTGTACTTGCTTTTTTACGAGGAACCACTCCCCCGATAAACCGCTAGGTTCAGCATCATTACTTTGACAAGCGATTAAAGACGAGGCAAACACTGAAAGAAAAACGTATGCTACTTTCATGTTAATTAAGTTTAATGAACAATCTAAGTACAGACCCGCTTAAGGCTTGGATAGTTGTAACAATAAATACGTAATATGTAACCCACTGTAAATAAGATACATGCTGACAGGAAAGCTTGATTGACAGTGGTATTAATCGCTTAAATTTTTATATTTAGGTCATATAGAAGCTATCCTATAACATCGTCGAAATGAAATATACTCGGGGCTTATTGTTCTTATTTATTTTAGTAGCAGTATCATGCCATAAACTGAAACCTATCGAACCAGGCTGTGATTGTCAGGGATTGCCTGATTTAGTTCTTAAAGATGCGTTAGCCGTAGACTATGGTGGTTTAATAAAAGTACTAGATCCTGATCATTTAAAAGAGCAATGGACATTAGTCTCTGCTAACTATTGCAATCCAGAATTCATTAAAATTAAAATAACTATTAATGATACTATTTATGTAAGTGGTAATGTACGTCGACCATGCGATTATAATGAGTCTAATCATAACAGTAAACTTGAATTGACTGCCATAAAGCGGAAATAATGTCGCTTCTATGAATATGGCCTATTTGCTTAAAAATCATTGGCTTTTGATACATAGACAGAGTAGAGGTAGCACTTACATCGTATGCTACGGATTAGAGTTGACAGATGTTAAAAATGAAATCGGGTGATTTCTCCGGCATACGAAACTGCCCCAAGAGCGGCGGTTGGTCTCCGTGAGTGCAGCCGGATTGGTACCTGATTTAATTTGTAGGGTCTCTTTGCAGAATCGTACATAAATCCTCGCGCTGTCACCAAATGTGCTGTTTTGGCACCAGCACCTGCTAAAATCAGCTTTTTTTGATTCTATCGGTCTGCCCAACTCTGCTTCGAAACTTTACTCTTGGGAATCAGTGATTATCAACGTGTAGATCATATCGTTAAAATGCTCATTTTCAAGCGGTGAGGATTTATGTACGATTACGCAAAGGCACCCATATTTCCTGTGGCTTAAACCGGTGGGCACTGTCCTGCAAGGTGTAGGTGTCTGGCCCGGTCCAGATAGCGGCCTGCCGGTCGATAAACAGGGGCGACAATCCGGCCTCCAGTACGCGATCCAATACATATAGAAATCTGGTGTTACGCGGGCCGCACAGAAACGTACGGCCCGTTGCCACCAGAAAGTCGGGCTGAATGCGGGTGATATCGAGCGGCAGCTGCCCCACCGATTGTGCCGCATCGAGCAGATACCAGACACCATATCGTCGGCAGAGGCTGCCTATCTCCCCGGCGGGCAGCATGAGGCCCGAGTTCGTCGGGAGGTGCGTAATCGCGACCAGTACCGGTCGGTGTGTCCGAATCAACTCCTCGAGGGGTGTCAGATCAGGATCGCCGGTAGGCAGGTCATTGATCCGCAGGAGCCGTATGCCCAATCGCTGTTGCAGCGACAGAAACGCCAGTTGGTTCGAGACATAATCGTTGGTGGTGGTCAGAATCGTATCGCCCCCCGGAAGGGTATGGCCGACAGAGCCTGATCGTTGCATCGGTAGCACTACAGGCATAGGCAATGTTGCCGGGTTGCGTGTTTAGTAGCCGGGCCGTTTCATCGTAAAAGCGACTGCCGACCGGTCTGAGTGTTTTTGCCGGTGTGGTAGTAAAAACTACGCCCAACGAGAGGGCAGTCAGTAAGTCAATAAACGCAGTTTAACCAGGCTTAAAGCCGATTCGGTCCGAACAGCATGTGCATGTATACGTATCTCATTGATAATAGTTTGTTGATAAAATGCCCCTGTTACGCTATACAGGGACATTTTTTGGATTGGATAACCGCTACTTACACGAAATAAAAAGTACTTAATTAGGATAAAAGCATACTTCTTATAAGCAATATGGCTATTGTTTAATCTATATTTACAGAAATCATTACGTATTTATACTAACCGTAACTTCACTTATTTATGCGCTTAATTGCTGTCCGGTTTTTAACCGTCTGGCTTTTTTTGGGCTATTTCATTGAGGAGCTAGCTGCTCAACAGCCGACAAATCCTTTTCCTTTGGTCTGTGGAACCCCTGAACCAGCCTCCACCCAAAAGCTTCAACTCAAAGAACAGGGTGAAATTGCTTTCAACAACAGTAAGCTCAAAAATTCGTTGTCGCCCATTACGTATGTTCCTATCCGTCCCCATATTTTTCGCCGGAGCAATGGCACGGGTGAATTTGATCTGAGCAAGCTCAATCAGGTAATGGCATTAACCAATAGCTATTACCTGCGAAACAACAGCGGTATCCAGTTCTATTTTGCAGGCACGTCGCCGGATTACATTGACAATGATGCTGCCTACGCCAGTTACACGCCTTACGATGAGCAACCCATTCAAGGCCGCGATGTAACAAATGCGATGAATCAGTATTACGTTAATTCATTCTCCCAGTTTGGGCTGGGTGGGTATGCGTATTATCCGGGCGATTACCTACTGTCTACCCGATCCGTTATTCTGGCAGGCTCAGGGGAATCCGTTGACGATCTGGGTAATCGTCTGATTCCGCACGAGTTTGGGCACAACTACAATCTTTTCCATACGTTTGGACCGTCGAACGGCACTGCGAGCACCGACGAATATGTCACCAGAGGATCGGGGGCTAACTGCTCCACTGCGGGTGATCTGATATGCGATACACCCGCTGACCCGTATGGGATGCCCAATGCATACACCAGCACCGATAACAACGGATGTCCGTATTATACGGGGTCGGCTACCGATGCCCATGGCGATGCCTTTGCGCCTTCGATCACCAATATCATGTCGTACTACTACCCGTGTACGCACGACTTCACACCCGGTCAATACGACCGCGTTCAGCAGGGGCTGGCATTGCGGAAGAGTCATACCAGTTATTCACTCGACTATCCACCAGCTAACGTAGCGGCTCCAACCAACCTATCCGTAACGTTGGCATCTGGCGGCTTTACCCTTACCTGGCAGGATAACGCCAGTAATGAGATGGGGTATTTTATAGAGCGCTCCACCTCACCGACAACAGACTTTGTGGCGATTGGCGGAGTGGCCCCTGACGTGACGACCTTTACCGACTCGAAGGCCAGCAGAACAACCGTTTACTACTACCGAATCCGACCATCCAACACAACCACTGGAAGTGTAAGCTCAACGGTGCCAACGTCCACAAGTATCATCAGTGGGTTATCAGCGACGAACATCACGGGGAACACGGCTCAACTGAACTGGACAAGCCTTGGGGCAAATGTATACTATGACATACGGTGGCGTAAACAGGGTGATCCATACTGGTCTAGCAACACCTATATTAGTACGAATACCTATACACTTAACTCGCTCTTTCCGAATACCGCCTACGAGTGGCAGGTAAAGTGGTCGGGCAGCGAAACCTACAGTAGCCCGGCCAGCTTTACAACGCCCTGCTCTGCACCCGGTTCCTTGTATACCAGTACAACGCGCACCACAGCGGCTTTAAGTTGGTATTCGAATGTAAATACATATTCCGCCTATGCTCTTCGCTGGCGGGCTACTGGCACCACCGACTGGACAATGGTTAATGGTATAACTTTATCCAACTACTCACTAACGGGGCTTTCGACCGCTACCCCCTACGAGTGGCAGTTGCAGGGGGTTTGTTCGGCTTCGGCCACTTCATCGTTCTCTGATACACAATCCTTTACAACCCTGTCGTGTCAGGCACCTTCCGTAAGTGTAAGTAACTATTCGCTGGGTGCCCACTCGGTTCAGTTTTATGCTTATGATACGTACAGCGAACCCGGAAAAACCTATGACTTTCGCTACCGGGCAGTAGGAGCTACCGATTGGCAGGTTATCAATAACTTTCCCCTGTATGGTTATACCTTGTCCGGTCTGACCAACAATACGACGTATGAGTGGCAGGTTAGAAGTGTCTGCTCAGCGTCGGAACGGTCCGGCTATACCGCTTCCAGTACGTTTCGAACGGTTTGCGCCGTGCCCACCGGGCTGTCGAGCAGTGCCCTGGCAACTAAAGCCACCTTATCCTGGTATCTGTCCAGTGGCACAGGAGCCTCATTTGACCTACAATACCGAGCGTCGGGGCAAACAGACTGGACCACCATCAGCGGGATAACCACAACCGCTTACTCGCTCACCGGCCTGAGCACCGGCTTGACCTACGAATACCGTATCCGAACCAACTGCTCGGGGGGCGACTATTCCGACTACTCGTCAACCAGCACCTTTACGACCAGTTGCAGGCCCGTTGACTATCTGTCGACAGCCTCACTGACCTACAACGCTGTTACTTTAAACTGGTCCCACTACTCGGCCGAAGCAGGCACCCTGTATGAACTGCGCTACCGGGTAGCAGGAACCTCAGACTGGACGACCATCAGTAGCCTGATCATCAGCTACAGCAATGGCACTTATTCGCTCACGGACCTGACTAACAATACTACCTATGAGTGGCAGATACGCAGTGTCTGCTCAGCGTCGGCAAGTAGCCCATTCACCGCAGGCCCTTCGTTCACCACTCAATGTGTTAAGCCAGAATATGGCTATGCCAACTCGTATGCCAACTCGGCCAGCCTTTTCTGGTCGGGTACTGTCGCCAACCTGTATGAGATGCGCTATCGAGCCACGGGATCCACGGGGTCGGCGAACTGGACAACAATTAGTAACCTGACAACGGCCAGCTATAGCCTGACCGGGCTTAGCAGCAGCACGAATTACGAATGGCAGGTACGCAGCCGATGCGCCGAGGGTGTTTATTCAGACTTCAGCACATCCTCTACGTTTAAAACCCTTGCCTGCCCTGCACCTGGCAGCCTTAATACAGGCACAATTCAGGCACACACCGCCCAACTGTCCTGGTATGACAGTTATGCAGAACCAGGCAAAACGTATGAGCTTCGCTACCGGGCAACAGGCGCAGCAGACTGGACCAGTATCAGTAGTCTGACTATTAGCTACAGCTATGGCGCTTATTCGCTCACCGGTCTGACCAACAATACCACGTATGAGTGGCAGGTTAGAAGTGTCTGCTCAGCGTCGGAACGGTCCGACTATACCGCTTCCAGCACGTTTCGAACGGTTTGCCCCATTCCCACCGGGTTGTCGAGCAGTGCCCTGGCGACTAAAGCCACCTTATCCTGGTATCAACCCTATGGCACCAGTACCTTATTTGACCTACAATATCGGGCAATAGGAACGCCAGACTGGACTACCATCAGCGGGATAACCACAACCGCTTACTCGCTCACCGGCCTGAGCACCGGCTTGACCTACGAATACCGTATCCGAACCAACTGCTCGGGGGGCGACTATTCCGACTACTCGTCAACCAGCACCTTTACGACCAGTTGCAGGCCCGTTGACTATCTGTCGACAGCCTCACTGACCTACAACGCTGTTACTTTAAACTGGTCCCACTACTCGGCCGAGGCAGGCACCCTGTATGAACTGCGCTACCGGGCAATAGGCGCACCTGACTGGACGCCCATCAGTGGCTTAACCGCTAGCAACGGCTATGGTACTTACTCGCTCACCGGTCTGATCAACAATACTACCTATGAGTGGCAGATGCGTAGTGTCTGCTCAGCGTCGGAACGGTCAGCGTATACCGCTTCCAATACGTTCCGAACGGTTTGCCCCATTCCCACCGGGCTGTCGAGTAGCGTCTCAGCCACAAGAGCAACCTTATTCTGGTATCTGTCCAGTGGCATTGGAGCCTCATTCGACGTGCAATACCGAGCGTCGGGGCAGACAGACTGGACCACCGTCAGCGGGCTAACCACGACCGCTTATTCGCTCACCGGCCTGAACACCGGGCTGACCTACGAATACCGCATCCGAACCAACTGCTCGGGGAGTGATTACTCCGATTATTCGGCAATAAACACATTTACGACAGCCTGCAAGCCCGTCAGCTCTTTGTATACCAACGCTGTTACGTATAACTCTGTCAGCCTAAGCTGGTATGTACCAATTGCCGAACCGACGACCTATGAACTACGCTACCGGCCTGTGGGCGCGCCTAACTGGTCGACTATCAGCAGCCTGACAGCAAATTCCACTAGCGTAACGTATACCTTAGCCGGGCTGACAAATAACACGACGTATGAATGGCAGCTTAAACAGATCTGTTCACCCGTAGACACTTCATCCTACACAACTGGTGCAACATTTACGACCAGGTGTAATGCACCGTACTCGGTAAGCTATACCACGTACGTTCATAAGGCTTCCTTCTCCTGGCAATCGGTAAGCAGCGATGCCCTATATGAACTGCATTATCGACCATCCGGTACGACCAACTGGACGGTAGTCAGTGGCCTCACGACGGCCAGCTATACCCTGACCGGCCTCAGCAGCAATACAAATTACGACTGGCAGGTCCGAACGCAGTGTGGACCCAATCAGTACAGCGAATTTAGTACTTTGCTCACCTTTACAATGGCTGGTTGCACTATACCAATCTTTCTACAAACGAGCAGTCAAAAGACCAACGCAGCCCGTTTAAGCTGGTATCAACCGACCTGGGAAACAGAAACTCGTTTTGAGATTCAGTGGCGGGCCGTAGGAGACGCTAACTGGACAAGTGTCAGTGGTCTCACGGCAGCTTTGGGAAATGGTCTTTATCAGTTAACAGGATTGTCGCCCAACACGTCGTATGAATGGCAAATCAGAACGCTGTGCTCTGCTGATGAGCATTCAGGCTTTTCGGAAACACAAACGTTTAAGTCACTGGATTGCCCAACCATGTATTCGGTTAAAGACGGTAACTGGAACGATCCCGTTACATGGTCCTGTAACCGGGTGCCAACCGGCGGTGATTCCATTCAGATTAAACATGTCGTTACCGTGCCCGGCGGTTTTACGGCTCAGTGTCTGAACCTCAGTTTCGATGTAGGCAAAACACTAAAGTACGAGCCGCTCTCACGGCTACAAATTAGCCCATAAGGAAAAGGCCAGCAGACCGGCATAGTATAACTAAAAAGCTACCCCACTGTATAGCGAAGTAGCTTACAAAATTCAGGGCACTCTGTTACAAAACACTACTTTCCTCGCCGAATACCTTAAGTCTGCGGGCGGCAAATGGGACCACATGGTAAGGTATCTGCTGTTGATGCTCACCAACCTAAAGGCCACCCCCAGTCTGAAGGCTCACCGGATGTACAGGGCACTGGGCCCCAGGTGGCCATCTTTAAATTATCGGAAAATGAGCCAGGCGCAACAATACCAGGCTTGACCGATACTCAAAATCAGCCCTAAAGCTGGCAAGCTATTTCATTCCAGGCGATACAAATATGGGTGCCTTTGCGTAATCGTACATAAATCCTCACCGCTTGAAAATGAGCATTTTAACGATATGATCTACACGTTGATAATCACTGATTCCCAAGAGTAAAGTTTCGAAGCAGAGTTGGGCAGACCGATAGAATCAAAAAAAGCTGATTTTAGCAGGTGCTGGTGCCAAAACAGCACATTTGGTGACAGCGCGAGGATTTATGTACGATTCTGCAAAGAGACCCTACATGGCTTATATCCCTGTTGCTCCAACCGCTCGCGTATGTGTACACTGCAAAACAACTTACTACGCCAAACACAAACGACGCATCTACTGCTCAAATAGTTGTAACACCCTGGCTTGGATGGCACGCCAACCCCAAGAAGAAAGGTCACTAAGTTTTCTTAACTCATCTGTCCAGGCAGAGCTATCCTTTTCCGCTCAGAACATCGCTACCGTGGCCAGTGCTACGGCTTTGACGGCGGCGGCTAACTATGTGTTCAATGATCGACCGGCACAAAACGAGATCATGGCCATGATCAAGGGCCTTGAAGAGGGGCAGCTGCGCTTAGAAAGAAAAGTAGCCACTACTACTAAAGCCTTGGAGTATCTGGTGGATTATGTAAGCGCACAGATGGCAGTAGACGTCACTTTACCTGTGCGCATGACGCAAGCCAAATTAGCGCGCGAACAGCATCGAGACAAGTTGCTAGCGGCTCAGAAGACGTCCCTCCAGATCAGTAAGCAAAAAGTAAGAAAGTAGCCCTCATTTTGACACTTACTAAGCCTAAGAACAAGTCATAGGGTATGCACTGATTCTTGGAATAGTTTCTTAACATAAGAATCAATATGCAACACCCCTGCGAATAGTGCAATTGTAACGGCTCTTTCAGCAGGTGACAACATGCGTTGTTACTACCTCCGGAAAGGGCTGTTTTACGTGCCTTTCTGCTTGGATTTCAGCTCGATTTTGGCTAACTTGAGTAACGGGCTGATAGTGAGTTGTTTCTGAACGGATTTGCCCATCGCAAACACCCTGAACAGGTGGGGCGGTCAAATGCCTGAAAAAAACCTACGGGGTTTGGGGCGGTAGCCCCGAGTACATTAGCAGCGTCGCAGACACCGTTACAGGCTTTTTGAAGGCTATTTCGAGGCTTTTTGCAGGGTTTGATTACTTTTACGATAGGCTTTTACGGGGCTTTTTGAAGGCTATCGGTTAACATATTGCCACGTATGCAACAGAAACATTCCCAAATATCCAAAATTGTGCTTTGTGTCCCTGTCCAAGTATAGGCAGTAAAGAGTTTGTTTAGTCTTGTAATCAACCAACACGAAATGAATGGCTATGAAAACACTACTCCTTAAACTAAACTTCGATAAAGCAGTCCTTGTAAAAATTGCCCTATACTTTATTTTGGCTTTTGGTATCTCCTATTTCTTAAATTTACTTCCAAATCTTCTGCCTCTATATGGAAGTAAATGGATTTTTACTGTTGGATTCGGACCATTTTTATCGGCAATAATAGTCAGCTATCTGTATGGAACTCCTTTGAGACTAAGATTCTTTAGTGAAACTGCATGGGTTAGAAAAATTGAATTTGTCGGACTTGGAATATTTTTTTTTAGTACGATCTTCAATAACATTATATTAGGTAGCAACAATTATTTTTCGGTTATTTTATGGGCATTATATGCCTTATTTTATACTCTTTTAGAGGAGTTGGGGTGGCGAGTATTCTTAGGAAATGAACTAAGTAAGTACTCATTTTTAACTATAGTTTTAACAAGTACGGTGCTTTGGTTTACTTGGCATTACTCATTTCACGGAAAGCTTATAACGCAGAATCCATTCCAATTCTTAGGAATGATTGCGGCAGGAAGTGCGGGACTGGCAGAGTTTTACAGAAAAACAAAATCTTGGATGATTGTGGCCCTTACACACGCTGTTGTAAATGCAGACCAGGCAAACCTGCCAACATTGATTATTTTTTTAGCTGCAACAATTGGACTTTTGAAGTTTTATGAAGCGAAGAACAAGAAAGCGAATGTAATCATTTGACCTTGAAAGCATGGATAGAGTGATGAGCGGCTTGTTAGTTTTATAGCTTGCCGGGGAATTGAGAAAGATTGAGATTTGTAATACCCTTGTGTCGACCAAAATGCAAAGCAAAGACTAAACAGCGGCAACTATTGAACGATTCGCCCTTCTTTAACCTAAAACTTAAGCTTAAACACGATTTGCGTCAGATTGTCGACTGCATTTTATGAGTGAGATCTCTTTGCCGAATCGTACATAAACCCTAATCGTTTTACTCGTATTAGTGGCACCGTATACTGCTAGGCAGGCTAAACTGGATTAGAGCTTTCAGATCAAAAGCCACATCTGACAATACTAATTCTGAATAGCCATACTTACTGGCTAGATTGATGTGATGCCAAATATGTATCGAGGATTGTAAGATTGTCTTCAATAAGTCATCTCGATCTATTTTTGTGGCACGCCCGCGTAGCTTTTCGGTTAAGAACAGCAAATTATGTTAGAATTTTAAAATCATACTGTACCGGCGGACCGCACAACTAATTCACCACGACTTCGCAGTAGCTGATTTAGTTTGATGAATAGTTTAATAGTCAATCCTAGGAGCGTTCATACACTCTGAACAGCCGAAAATCTCTCCGCGCTAAGCGTCTTAAAAATTCAGTTACGCAAGTAGCATTAAAGCGTAAACCTACTGTATGTACTCATATCAGCCATCACTTAGTTTACGTTTCTCTTCCTAAATGGAATTTAAATAATAGCCGTCGTTTTAGAGGTTCGCTTTACTGAAAGCGAATCAATATGTTTCAGAAGATGACAGTTCCTCAATAGTTTTCTTCAGGATGAGAATGTCATGTTTTAGTATAGAAGGATTGGAGCGAGCGATCTTGAAGAACATCTTTTGAGCATCAAATACGCTAATAATGCATTTAACCGTGTTTTTTACAGTTACTTAGCTTCTCTTCAATATGAAATTTATGCCACTCTGCTTGCGGATGTAGTATTGATACCCGGCTTCGAACGTTATTGATGCGTGAGTAGGATTGTAAAGAAGGTTGTTTTGAGTGATATGGTAAGTTACAAACCTTCTGACTACGAACTCTTGCGCCGACGAGGCGCTCAACTCAAAGAACAGGGATGGCCACAGAACAAAATCGCTCAAGCCCTGGGATTAACCCAAGGTTGGGTTAGCCGCACCTTGAAGAAGTACCGACAAGATGGCCAAGACGCGCTAGCATGGCGAAAGCCCACTGGACCCGCCTGCCGATTGACCCCACAACAAGTCGATCAACTCCTGCTGGAGCTCAACAAAGGGGCGCTGGCCCACGGCTTTCCGGGTGAAATCTGGACACGGCCTCGGGTCAATGAGCCGGGCTGCCGGAGCAGTCATCAAAAAGCTATTCGGGGTGAGCTATGATCCCTCCCAGATAGGGCGTTTACTCAAGAAAGCAGGCTGGTCCCGCCAGAAACCCCTAACCAAGGCTCGCCAGCAGCACACGCAGGCGGTGGCTCACTGGCGCCAACAAACCCTGCCCGCACTTAAAAAAAGCCCAAACTGAGGGGCGGCCGGGCCGCCGGTGCGGTGATCCTGTACGTGGACGAGTCGGCTTGTTATCTGTTACCCTTGCTAGCTCACACTTGGGCTCCTAGGGGCCAAACGCCGGTAATTTTGGCGCAGGCCGGTCGGGCTCATCTGAGCGGTCCGCCGCTCATATCTTTGACTTTCTTTGATATAGTTGGTAAAAGTGCAATTTTGAGTTAGTCTCTGACAGGGGTGAGCAGTAGCTCGGGTTCCGCCGTTGACACGTCTTTTCACCTGACGATGTTGGGCCGCTGGTCAATCTGTTCACCCCATTTTTCCTTCAAACTTCAACAGTACCTAAGAGCGTAGTTTTGCGTCTATGACTCTGCATAAATGTGCCAAAGTGGGGAAAAGCCGTCAGTTGATTCGCCACTAACTTTCCCTTTCCGACTAACATGAAATCAGCAACTGCACCCCTTCGTTACTGTGTCGGTTTTGACATTGGTAAAGATTCGATTCAGGTCTGTCTATCGCTCATCGACACCGCTGGTAAGGTAACTATCAGAGGTACCACAAAGGTTAGCAATAAGCTTTCCGCTTTTGCTAGCTTACAAACCTGGATCAGTAAGCACTACAAGCAGACTGACCTACCTGTTCGGTATGTAATGGAATCGACCGGCGTATACCATGAGCAATTGGCTTAGTATCTATTCAACGCAGATGGAGCCATAAGTGTGATTTTACCCAACAAGGCTAAGCATTATCTGAAAAGCCTGGGCTATAAGTCTAAAAACGATAAGATCGATGCTCAGGGTCTGGCCCGTATGGGCCTGGAGCAACAGTTGCCTTTATGGCAACCGCTATCGAAAAACATTTACGCACTTCGTTTACTGACTCGTCAGCATCAACGGTTGCAAGAATTAAAAAATCAATCTGACAACCAAAAGCACTCAGTCGTGCATAGCCAGTTTAGCGATGTGTTCATCATCAAGCAGTTAGATAAGCTCATCGCCTTGTACGAAAAACAGATGACTGACATTGGCAAAGCTATTGAGAAGCTGTTAGGGGATGATCAGAAACTCAAAGCGAGCATTGATCGACTCTGTGCAATAAAAGGGCTAGGGTTGCTATCAGTAGCAACACTGGTAGCCGAAACGAATGGCTTTACCGGCTTTGATAATGTGCGCCAGGTAGTCAGCTTTGCCGGTTATGATGTGGTGGAGAACCAATCCGGCCAGCGGGTAGGTAAGACACGCATCTCGAAAAAGGGTAACAGCCGAATAAGGCGTATTCTTTACATGCCTGCTTTAAACGCGGTTCGATTTGGCGAACCAAGCTGTGCCGCTCTCTACGAACGCGTTTATGAGCGCAGCCACATTAAGATGAAGGCTTACGTAGCGGTCCAGAAGAAGTTACTGACCTTATGCTTTTCGCTTTGGAAAAGTGATGCTGTCTATCAACCCAATCATTCGCCCATAATGAGCAAAAACGAACTTCCCGTTAAAAAAGTAGGCCCGACTAGCGGGCCTACACGGGATCAATCTGCCTTGGCAGAATTGTCCTTTGGTTAATTCAAATATATTGAAAAAATACTAACCCTAAAGTTGTTTCTAACGACAGTACCAGCGGTTTGATTGCGGCTGTGGCTCCTAATGGTCGACTTTATGTAGCGGGTCAAGATCAGGCGTTTACGGGTGAAGATATTGTCTGGTTTCTACGTAAACTTTGTAGTCGGTATCGCAAACGCGACCTGCTGGTGATTTGGCAGGGCCGCCTGTGCGGATGGTGCGACCATCCACCGAGCGGAGGCCGTTAAGGCGTTGTTAGGGGCCAAGCCGGGTCGGATTCACTTGGCAGCCTTGCCCAGCTACAGCCCGGCGTTAAATCCAGTTGAGTTAGTGTGGAATCAGTTGAAGCGAAGCCTGAAGAATCAAGTCTATTTGACGCATTGGGACTTGACGCAAGCGGTTTTAGTTCAGCTGAAGGTTTTGGAAGTCGATCAAAAGTTGATTCGAGCGTTTTTTAACGAGAAGGAAGTCGGGTTTTTTACAAGCTAATTCACGGACCAATAAAGCGAGCCCTCATGAATAGAACCAACCTGTCGGGCCTATTTATTAACCTCGTTAATGCCGAAACCCTTGGTGGCGTGCCGGGTCTCAACCGTGTCCCTCAGACCATTGGTTAGTACAAAACCTTCCTCTTATTAATTGTATCTCCTCACTTCCTTTCAATGAAAAGCAACGCATTTCCGATACTGAAAGCTGAATCTCGATAAGATTTTCATCGATGATTTGTGCTTAGACACCGCTTTCTCTATGTTGCACCAAGCTTAGAAACCCTAAAACCTGTCTAACTAATGGTGAACACCACACAGTAGCTTTTAGCTACTTGAGCTGAGGATTAGCCTTCATTAGGCTTGCGCAGAGATTAGGCTTTGAACCGAGCCACCGGTGCGAGCCTTAGCGAACTTGCTAGGGGTTGGAGTTGATTTGTTAAGACTAATTATGATAACCGAAGATAAGCATAAGAACACTGTTTGATTAAGGACGACCATTCCAAATGACAAATGGCATTTATATTTATTTGCCTGACCTCAGTCCTCTTACCACAAGCGAAGCATACTCCTTCTTCATGAGGTGGTACGTCAAGTATTCGTGCCGCCGAGCCTCAGTCGGAAACAGTCGATTGAGCAGCATGTGTATTAACGTAGCCAGCAGTTGTTGATGCTGATCGTCGTCGGTCAGGTGGGGTGGTCTAGTTTAGCGGCACACTAAACTTGCAAGTTTTTATAATACTCAT
>CAXUKO010000016.1:0-146903 GCA_964251665.1 uncultured Cytophagales bacterium | reverse complement strand
AAACATATCCCTCAGAACTAGCAAGAGACTGTCCGCCAAAACCCGACCACCCCATTATTCCACGTATTCAATCCGTATTAGGTTTAGAAACACCGAATCCGCTGCTGGTACAGATAACGCGGGGCGACGCTGACGTGTACATTGTTTGCCAAGATGTATTAGCGCTCACTAAATTAAATTATAATTCATGCAGGTTTTCAGACGGAGTACCTGTTACACTAAAATTTGCCGATGCAATTGGAGAAATCCTAACCGCTGGGCCTAATGAAGGACATGCAGTTTTACCGTTTAAGTTTTACATTTAAGCAGAATACCTTTTACACCTCATCTGGCATCTTCACGAAGTAATCACGCTCAGTCTGTTTTTTGATGTAAAACTGTGTAGTCTCGAAAAGCTCATGACGTAGGTGCCGTTGTACCCATGTCGGATCAACGCCTTTGTCGATCATAATCTGGCCGGCCGTATGGCGCAGGCTGTGCGCCGACATCTTTGGCCGTTTCAGGTCGAGCACTTTCAGGTATTTATCAACCCGATAGCGAATCTGAGCCGTCTTCAGGTCAGGAAACAAGGCTGCGGAGTGGGGAGAGGTGAGCGATACATCAGTGCCGGATTGCAGGTAGTGTCGCAATGCATTGGCGCAGGAAGCGAATAGTTTAACTGCTTTCTTAATGTTTTTCCCCTTACCAAGTACCTGCAATTGACCCCGGTCGAACTCAATGTCGCCTATCGTCAGGCGGGTTACCTCAACGGTACGTAGTCCTTCCAGCACGAGTAAGGCCACGATGGCCCGGTCGGTCGGGTCGTCAATACTGTCGAGAAGCTGGTCACGTTCAGGTTCATCGAGGCTGTCTTTGTAAAAACCCCTTTCAATAGTTAATCCTCTAACTGTCTTAACGTCGCGCAGCCCATCGACCTGCTCATCCATCAGACCCAGCCGGACACGATGTTTAATAACCCATTCGGTTAGTTGTTTGATAGGGGAGAGGTAGAAGTTAATGGTAAAAGCGGATAACCCCCGGTCCCGCAAGTCGTTCACGTACTGGCCAATGGTTTGAGCAGAGAATGAAGCGGGTCGCCCTGACTCCAGTTCTTCGGTGATGTATGTGAAAAAAGCGTTGAGGGCCTGGGTGTAATTCTCTTTTGTTTTGTCACCCCGCAGGTGAGTAGCTTCGGCGAGATAGCCCAGAATGAGTTCATTGGCAGCCGGTGAAATCCGCTTATTGGCTGGCGGGTCGGCCACAATTTGCGGGTAGCCCTGAACCTGGTAAAACAGCAGGAATTTCTTTACAGGCGAGATTTGATTGCCTGACCGACCACCCGCATAAATCCTTAAACTACCAGCTTCAATGGGTAGTCGATTCGCTAAACAGTACAGCACGAATTGGCGTGCCAGGCGGGGGTAGTTGCCGGGCTTTTCGAGCCAAGTCGCGAATTGGTTTATCAATTGGCCAACGGTCAACCGCCTGACTGGTGTAGCTCCCTCAATTACGCGAAGCAGCAACGCATTGCCAGGCTCGGCCATTTCTGGATGGGTTAGGGTAGGAGTGGGGAGGGACTTAGGCATCAGGGGCTACGTACAAGGTTGTTAATCAGGGGTTGGTCGCTTTCTTTCGCTTACCCGTTGAGATGGCTTTCTCTCCGTTAGTATCCGAAGAATTGAGCGCGTTGGCAGTACTGCCTTGCTGCTGAAGCAGGTTCATTATGAGCGTTTTGAAACCCTCGAATTCACCACGAAACGACGTTTCGACGGCTAATTTACGCTGTATATCAGTTAGTGCCTCAGTCAACTGAATAGCTTCGGCCTGTAGGGTGTCAACCTGATTTTGCCGATTGGTTAAGTCAGTCCGCAGCGTTTCGTTGTCGGCCGTCAACTGAGTAACCGTATTTGATAACTCCTGCACAGTTTGCTGCGCCAGGTTTCGTTCTGTTTCAACCTGCTGTAAGGCTGAAACCAAATTGTCTAATTGAACTTGTTTTTCACCGATTAGCGTCTGAGCGTTGCCGTTGTCGTTGGTTAGGTCATGAATCAGTTTGCCAAACATCAGGCCCAGCTCTTTGTAGGAATACGAATGTAATGCCTGAGATGTTGTGAAACGGGCTTGTGCCAGGGCTTGTTCATCGTCGGCAAGGACAATCAGCTGAAGATTGTTCAATTCCGGATAGTCTCGCACCTTCAGCCTGCCAGCCGAAACCAACTGCGATATACGTGCTTCACTGATACTTTCACCTTTTGTCTTCTGAAGAAAGTCGACGTACTCTTTCCGAGTGAGTTCTTTCGTTTTATCGATAGAGATAAGCATACTTGCCGAAGATTTGTATTTGGTGGCTACAAATTTAACTCTACTAAAGTAAAAATTTAAAATTAGTTAAACAACTAAAGTTAAATTAATAAACTTAACTTTAGTTAATAAAAAATAATTATTATGTTAACCTACGAAATTGGAATGCCATATCCACATAAAGACTACCAGCCCGGACGTGAGGAGATTCGAGCGGTAACTGATCACTCATTCTTTCACATCGTCTATTACTGTACGCAACCAAACGAAGATGGCCCCAACTGGCAGAAAGGGCCACTCATGTATGGATTACACGTCAGTCAGGATGTTCCGTGCTTTCTGGTCCATCTGACGGGTATTGGACTGGCCTTCGAGGTGACGATCAATGTACATACTCTGGCTGATGATCTGGTCGAGGGCTGGTTGAACAGCGACCGAAATTTGGTGCCGATGTTGTTGATGGACGCTCACACCAATATCATACGGGCTATGCGAATGCTCTCTATCAAACCAACTGTTGCGACTCAGCTAAGGGATTGCCTGGAAAAGCAAGATATCCGCTATAGTGATGCCCTGGCCGTCGACCGGGCGACTGATGAATTACTGAGCCGGACCAATACGCAACAGTTGCTGAAGCTAACGACAATGCACCGGGCAGTGTAAGGACAACAGTTGAATCCTGAGATTTGAAAATAAATGCAACCTGTCTTTTAACCTCGGTTGTACTTCCATTTTTTCAACGTTGTACAAATTATCCTTTGTGTGAATTGTTGAAAACAATAAATGGGTTCTTTTTCTCTTAACATAATTAGGATTGCTCTGTAGCAGATGAATCAGTTTAACCCTACTCCTTCTACTATGAAAATACTGTATCAAAAATATATACTATTATTTTTTCTAAAAAAGCAATACGTTTGACCTGCCTTAGCGTATATCCATGATGATGCAATAAAAAGGCAAAAAGCGTAATATGGCTGAATTAACCAATAAAGAGAAGGAGGGTTACACCGTTGGTGTTGAGCTATTCTTGCTCTTTGCCGTCCTATTCATCATTTTACATTTCCTT
This sequence comes from uncultured Cytophagales bacterium, assembly GCA_964251665.1. Taxonomy (GTDB): domain Bacteria; phylum Bacteroidota; class Bacteroidia; order Cytophagales; family Spirosomataceae; genus JBBQLG01. The sequence goes on along the minus strand of CAXUKO010000016.1, from coordinate 143,557 downwards.
TGGTTTACGTATGAATTGATTGATAGAATTACAATAATTGATAAGTTTATTTTTCCGATACTTCGTAAGCTTGATCGTCAGATGGGTTTATTCCAAAATCCATTGTTGACGAAGTCGCTGGCGGTCTTAATGATTCTGCTGCATTCACTGGGGTCGAAGGGCAAACTGGAACCGAGCCTGAAACTTCAACAGGTGGGTACATCGGCGGTTGTGGGGTTGGTATTATTCTTCGGATCTGTCATACTACTATATCAAAAAGACAACTTTACCCCTTCCCTGATTGACCCACTTTACATCGGGCTGACCTTGGTCGGGTGCATCAAACTGGTAAAGGCCGGGCAACTTCTTTCGCGGTTACTGTTTGGTCGGCCGCGCAACGACATCTTTAACGAAGAGAATGAAGAGTTTCCACAAAATGAGGAACACGTAGAAAATGAATACTCTATTCACTTCAAAACGCTGTATCATTTTAAAGGCAAATGGCGGGAGGGTGCCGTGCCGATCATTAACCCGTTCCGCTCAAATATGGTCCTGGGTGTGCCGGGGTCAGGGAAGACGTATGCCATATTGATCCCAGCACTCTGGCAATCTATTTACAAGGGGTATACAGCTTACGTATATGACTTCAAATTTCCTGACTTGACAGAAGAAGCGTATAATGCTTATCGCAAAACGATAGCCGAGAACCCCTACGCCTGGAGTACAGCCGAGCAAAGGAAGGCCCGAACGCCTAACATCCCTAAGTTCTATGTCATTAATTTTGACGACGTAGCGTACTCGCACCGTTGCAATCCTCTCCTGCCTGAGTTGATGACTGATATCATGGATGCCTACGAGTCAGCGCAAACAATCATGCTGAACCTAAACCGTTCCTGGGCGCAAAAGCAGGGTGAGTTTTTTCCGGAGTCAGCCATTAACTACCTGACCTCGGTAATTTGGTATTTGCGAACCGTAAGCATTGAATATAAACGACTGCACCGGGAACTGAGCCAAACTGACCGGCCAGCCGACGAGGATGAAGCACTTCTGTTTGATAACCAACTTGCTGATTATTACCGACTAAGTCAATCGTGTACGTTTCCGCACACGCTGGAGTTTTTGAACCGTCCCTACGACGAGATGTTTGGAGTGATGGAGCAGTATCCCGAAGTCGAAATTTACGTTCGGCCGTTTATTGATGCAAAAGCAGGAGGGGCTATGGAGCAATTAGAAGGACAGATAGCTTCAGTCAGGATACCGATGGCGCGGCTCTCCTCTCCTACCTTATATTGGGTCATGACCGGCAATGATTTCAGCTTAGACATCAATAATCCCGCCGAGCCGAAGATCCTTTGTACCGGTAATAATCCGGAGCGGGTAAACATCTACGGTACGGCATTCTCGCTATATACGTCCCGAATGATGAAGTTGGTTAACAAAAAGGGAAAGTTAAAATCTGCCCTTTTTTGGGATGAGCTACCAACCATGTTCATCAAAGGAATAGATATGCTTATTGCAACCGCTCGCTCCAATAAGGTAGCAACCTGGTTGGGTATTCAGGATTTTGAGCAGCTAATCCGTGATTATGGCGAACGCGAGGCCAAAGTTATCATGAACATTATTGGCAATCTTTTTTGCGGCACCGTCGTCTTTGAGACGGCCGACAAGCTGGCCCGGCGCTTCGGAAAAACCAATCAGGAAAAGGAGTCAATTACCTACTCCAAAAACGATACGACGATTAATGTGTCAACGCAGCAGGCCGATATGATTCCGGCTTCAAAAATCTCAACCCTTAAACAAGGGGAGTTCGTCGGTCAATTTGTCGATAATTTTGGCGAAGAATTTGACCTGAAGGCGTTTAAAGGCATTGTTGTGGTCGAGGAAGACCAGTTAAAGAAAACGCATAAGCTGCCCGTTATCAACGATCTCGGCAAAATTATTAACCGAAAATATGCCGAAGAGATGCAACAGGCTGGCCACGATTCGTATGAAGTCCTCCCCGATGAGGAAAAGCAATATTGGCGAAATCGACTCTTACAGGAGCATTACTACCGGGTCAAACAGGACATCGGTTTATTAATACGTTATGAATCAGAGCGGCATAACTTAACGCTGGACAAGGCACAGGCATAACTCCAGACCCAATACATAACCATGGAAGATCACCAATCAGAAACGGGCGGAGCAGAGCAGCCTAAGCCCAAGGCTACCAAGAGCCGTACCAAAAAGAAAGTTGAGGAGCCGGAAAAGCGAGGCAAGGGCCGACCGAAAAAGATAGGTCAGGAAAAGAGCGGATACAATCACGTGCTGTTTCATAGTGATCTTTTCAAAAGCGTTAATCTTCAGGTACAGACTCCGCTTACCGACGAGCAGCGACGCGAACGTCAAGCTGCTTACCTGGCTAAATTAGTCGAGATCGTGCAGGAAGATGCTTCCTCAGAATACTATTGGCGTATGGTGTTCACCTACACATTTTACTTATATAGAAGCCGAAAACAGATGCAAGCGGTGGCGGGTCAGTCTCTCCCACCAACTAAGCTCCCAACCGTTTCACTGAGTGATATGGCTGAAGATGCAAAGATGGAATACTTTAATCTGAAGAATCTTTTCTTTGGTCGAGGAACGGCCAGGAACGTGTTTTGTTTCCTGCGTTTTTTGTACAGCCAGTCCATTGACTTCAATCAGGTGCAATATAACGAAAACATCATTGACCGGGCTTATACCTTTTTGACCGTTCTCCGGCAGGACGGAATGGACCCGGAAGAAGTAAAGCGATTGTTCTATAAATAAAATATTATTATTTGATAAAAATCTACTTGTTGTCCTCGCCAGTGGCTGCACGACTGATTCGTTTTTGTTGAACAACCTGATACTGAGCAACGATTTTTAAACCGATAGTCATGTACTCATTCGGGTTTAAATATTGACCAGACTTTTTCACTGCGTAATGCAGGTGAAGCCCTGTTGTGCGCCCCGTGCGACCCAGCACACCAATGCGTTCGCCAATCCTGATAGCTTGAGCCGCCTGACAGGTAATAAGAGCCAAATGTCCATAAATTGTCTGGTATGAGTTCAGATGGTCAATTACGACAAAGTAGCCCAGTCCCTGGTCGTACCCCGTCTTGATTACTCGTCCTGACGCGGCAGAGCGCACATATTGATGAGGCCCCGCAATATCGACGCCCTGATGGTTTTTATATTGACCATCAATCGGATGAATGCGCCAGCCAAACCCGGAGGATAGTCGGTTATACTGCCAGGCGCCTACGGGCGGAATACAGGGTATTGTAAAAGCTACCGTAGGACTCACCTGGATAAAACGTGGAAGCAGCCGCAGAACATCTTCGTGGCTTAACCGCCGGACCGATTCAATTATAGATTGTTGACGATAATTCAATGAATCCACCAAGCCTAAAATAGCACCATGAGCGGGTATAACGCCTGATAGACAGGTAACCAGGAGGCCATTTTTAATAAATGCAAAACGTTTCATTCACCTAAATTAATGTTTAAAATACACAAGAAAAATAATTTTATTATTTAAAGATCGTGGGCCATATTTGCACCCCAATTGGTTAATCAGGCCGGATTCCAAAACGGGTTGACCAATTGGCTAAACGATATGGAAACTACCCCCAGACCTTCTGATAAAACAGTTACCCCAGTTCAAAATACGCTGGTAGACCAAGTAGTCCCCAGCAACATTAACTTACCCCGCAATGACGAGCAAGCGGCTACAGTCATGGCTCAAAATAGTGCTGGCGCTGAAGCCGTCATGATGAATTCGCTTTGGGAATACGCAGTACTACGCGAAAATAACCGGGCTGACGATACACCTGAGTTGGTTGGAGCAGCAAATGATGCCGCTAATGCCCGGTGTTTTATTAACCTGTTTCAGGAAAGTTTCAAGGAGTTTAAGCAAAGTGCCGAATATAACCGCCTGCAACTGGGTGAACAAGCAAAATGGCGACCCACCCTGCGTGATGCCAACGGCCAAATAATCGGTATGCTCAATTGCGTGTTGCTCAATCCGACGCTTCCCCAATTGGTTAATAGGCCCGTTGTACAAATCATTTTGCCCAATCGTGATTATTTGCAGGAGGTAGCTCACCGGCTATCACCGGCTCAGCAACAAGCCATCGAAAAAGGCCAGCCAGTAAGCTTGCTGGATCGCCATCATACTAAACGCGATGATGCCGTACTGAAGTCATTGATGGACATGATGACGACACCACCCACCGCTGACCAACCACAACGAGTGGCATCTGCGATGGCGCAATACCATCAGGCACAACAAAATATAGTTCCTCACGACGTAGTTGGGCTGCGTCAGGCTTTTGAACGAATTGCCGGGCAGACACTACAACTGCAGACATTTAAACGTGATGTGCTGGTTGATAAAATGCTCGAAGCAAATTCGCTACACCGCCTAACCTACCATCCTGATATCAACATAATAGGGCGGCAGGTCATCCACATGCAGGCCGTACCGATGGCCTATAAAGGTGTTGATTTGCAGCCCGCTCAGATCAGGAATTTGCTGTTAGGAAATGTTATAGAAGTAGCTGGGATTCATGATCCAAAACGCCCTGGCTTGTACCGGGCGGCTGTCAGTTTTAATGTTTTGCATAACCGGGCTGAAGAAAGTACGAAGCGGGAGCAAATCAAAACGGAGAGTAAGATTGAATTTCAGGCGCATCAACACATTGTACACCAGCGCGGTACCGACCAACTTCCATTGCGTTCCCAGACAGAAAGGAGGCAGCGGGAATCAGTTGATCAGCAGGATGAAGCCACGCAACGTCCCAAATTGCGCATTGGGCGATAGCTGATCGACGCAACTTCAGCGTACTTGATACCTACGCTTTCTTTCAACAAATACCCTAATGATGAACGAGGATTGGAGTCTGGATAGTCTTATCCAGCGGTGGGGCTTGGCACGCATCAACCGGGCGATTCAACCCCTTTTTATTGGCATCGACGATACGAATCAATCGGATGCTCCGACCTGTGCCGGCAGACGATTACTCGAAATGCCGACCCTAATTGTCAATGCGTCCGTCAATGACAAAGAAATGTGGGACAGCTTGAATCCGGCGCAACAGAACACGTTGATTATCGCCTGTAATGAATCATATCATGACGTCGATGCCTTAGTCAACGACCTCTACGACATCATTGAGCCGCCCGGTGATGAAGGTTGTGACCTGTCTGATGAGTAGACGATGAGAGTATTTGTGCCCCTTTTCTCCACGATTTTTTACACTAAACCTTATGGACGTCACTGGACAACGGAATAAAGCATCCCGTGAGCAGTTGGCTATTCTCCGGCATTTAAATCACGGGGCCGTTCGTTACGTAGCCTTCGGTGATTTCGCTTTAAATGCACTGGAACACACGCGCACAATTGGCAACATTCAACTGTGGATCGACCCAACGAAAGAGAATCTTGAACGACTGAACAAGGCAATTGATAATATGTACGGGCCACGCAATGCGACGGCAGTATCATTAACTGTAGCTGATCAGCCCGAAATGCGCCGGATGCTAACGCTTGGAACCGGACAGGTACGGGTCAACTTATATCCAGCCGTTGCCGGATTTAAGCCGGACCAGTTCGGTGAGGTATTCGGTCGAGCTATGAAAGGTCAGGCCACTATGGTTCGGCCAACCGGTCAGTTCGATGGTTCCGTCGCTTACCGTCAGTTTTCCGTCAATGATCTCTACCAGAATGTTCGGGCCAGTAATTCTTACCACCGGGCCTGGAACGTCGAACTCGTAGAGCGATACGCTCAACAACGTAATATTCCGTTGACACCTACTAACTCCCCCGACACGCAACAATTCGCTACCAAGCGTCCCCCTGAACGTATTTCCCGGAACTTCGACCAAATTCGCGACGAAGTGGATTTGGAGATGGTTTTGCAACACTACGGCTACCGGGTTGACACGAAAAAGTCCCAGCCAAACTCTCCCTGGCGTATATACGAGACCGGTATCCAAGGCGATAAGCAACGATTAGCCATTGCGGCTTTACAGGGACATAAAACCAAGATTTTCGTGGACCTAAACGACCCCGTCAATTTTAGGGGTGACCTATTTAAGTTTATGGAGAAGATGGAGCATGGCAACTACCGGCACATCTTCGAGGTAGTCGACCGAATCACGATGAAAGACGGTTATGCACAGGAAAAAGCACAAATTCCTGCTTTGCGTCAGATACCGGAAGGTTATTTTTTGAAAGACACGCTATTACGTGAGCAGGAGTTACAGCAGAGGTACACCATTAGCCCGCTGACTAATACAAACTATTTGATGAGCCGGTCACTGACCATTGATACGCTATTCAGCCCCGAATTTGACAGCAGAATTAAGAATACGTCCTACCAGAAGGACGATAAGACGATTGTTAATACGGCCTTTCCGCTTTATGCCCGCGATGGGCGTATTGTATCGCTTGACGTTCGCAATGCCACCTACAAGGCATTTCCAGAAGGTGAACGGGGTGAAGCCATCTGGCACTCCAATCGTTTTTATGCGACTCAGAAAGAAATTTCCCTGATGGTTGGGAGCCAGTTGCCGACAGGTACAATTGGTACGGCTTTCCGTTCGCCGGATGGGCAGAAAATCATCTTTCATTTGACCACTCAGGTGGCAACTGACCAACGAATTGAGTTGACCGTGCCGATGGCAAAGGAGGTACTGAAAGAACAACCTGCTACCCGGATCGTGATTACAGAGTCGGCCATTGATGCCCTTTCATTTAAGCAGTTGAACCCGGAACAGGAAGGCGAACGTCGGTTATACATTGCTACCGCCGGTCAACCCGGTGGACGGCAGGTGGGATTCATTCAGGATAAGCTAAAGGAAAACCCCACAGCCCAATTAGTTATTGCACAGGATGGTGACAATCCTGGTCTTCGTTTCGCCATTAATTACCTGGCTCTGGAGCATCCGGCCGAGAACCCGGATTTAAAAATTAAACCGTACATCACCTACTCGGCCCCGGCGCGATCTGGATTAAGGGACGAATCGACCGCCGAAAAAGTTGATTTGGTTGGTCAATTGAAAAACACGACAGCTAAGCCCGCAACCTTAACGGAGAAAGCAACTGAAGAGGGCGCGAGGGAGCTACTGGGAACCAACCGACTTATGCTGGAAACCCGCTACCCAATTGGCGAAGATGGTCAAAGGAGTCAGCTACAAAATGAGCAATTCATCAACAAACTTGTAAATGACCTCAACTTATTCATAAAGAAATATGACTATAATAACGACCCCGCCGATAAAGAGAGCAAAGTGGCTGAATTTCAGCGAGAAAGTCTGGTTGATTCTGCCAGCAATCGGGTGGTAACCCGGACCGTTATTCACTTTCCAAATGATTCGGTACTGCTCGGTAAAGTGTTAAATCAGTTGACAAAAGAGATAGAAACCCGACAAGGCAAAGAATTATACCAAGTCATTCGGCCTACCCGCCAGCAGAAAGATTTTAACGAAGTATTGCAAAACAGAAATGGTCAGGCTCTGCCTACCTCTCACAACCTACGAATGGGCGAACCGCCCCTGCTTGTCCCTTTCGTCAAAGCCGGTCTACAACAACCGGCTACCTCCATAGCGAAACAAGAAGCTGCACTACGAACAGATAAGTCACCCGGTGCCGAAGAGCAACAAAATAAGAAAGGAACGACACGCCGGATGTGATTTGTGTGCCGAAATAATCACACTGTCAAAAAGCCGCGCCAGTTGAGCCTGAGCGCGGCTTTTTGGTGCTGGTTAGTGTACGGCGAAAATCACCTGTATATGTCGCACAAACTCACCCCGTCTTGGAAAATGAGATGTTGAAAGGTGAGACGGCAATTTGAGATTCTTAGAAATGGCAAAGTGTGACTGCTGATAAGAACTCACGCTATTTCGGAAAAATGGGCGTTTAAAGAGACGGTCGCGATGATCAACTTTTAGGTAGACTACCTAAAATAGTATCTTGCGTCAAACTAATTGCTCTGATGAGTCTATATGCGCCCAACCAATTACTACTTACAAGTCAAGCCGCCAGAAAAGAGGGTAAGACAACCATCAAGACTATAAGTAGACTGGGTATGATCCGACGGCTAGTCTACCTATTCCAGATCGTTTGTTTTTTTGGGGTATCTAATCAGTATGCATCTTGCCAGCAACTCTCTCCTGCCGCCCGTATTAGTCTGATTACCTATGGACCGGGTGACGATGATATCTCATCCTGTTTTGGCCATACTGAAATTCGCCTGGTTGATCCCCTACTCGGTATTGACCGGAATTACAGCTATGGCGGTTTTAATCATAGGAGCCGTTGGTTTATTCCAAAGTTTTTAAGCGGCACTCTGCCCTACTATGTGGAGGTACACCCTTTAGGTGACGCGGCATACTATTATCAACAGACAAATCGTAGCATTCGGGAGCAACTTTTAAATCTAACTGCCATCCAACGCCAACAACTCATTGCTGCTTTAGAAGAAAATTATCTACCTCAGAATCGGTACTACCGCTACAAATTCTACTACGATAACTGCGCCACTCGACCCCGCGATATGATTGCCTCTGCCTGTGGAGATAGTCTAATGATTCCATCCCGCCGACGCCGGACGGGTAAGTCGTATCGGGATTGGATGAATGCGTATTTGACCGAGCAACCTTGGTATCAATTGGGGATGAACCTAGCTATCGGAAAAGCATCCGATCAACAGACCGATGGCTGGCAGTCCATGTATTTGCCCGATCAGTTGGCTGACCAACTGCGCCAGGCTACCATCAGGCAACTTGATGGGCAGGTGAAGCCGCTCATACAAGGTGAACAAACGCTGTTCGCAGCCCAACCGATAGCCCCTCATCCGACTCCTTTGGTTACAACTCCCAATGTTGTATTCACCCTGTTAAGCCTACTAGTGACTGGCTTTACCTTGTGGCGTTATATCAATGGCAAGAAAGCTGACCGCTGGTTGGATCGGCTCTTATTTGGTATATCGGGCTTTCTAGGCTGGTTTTTACTTTTACTCTGGATCATAAGAGATGATGGTGTTACGGCCTGGAATCCAACCCTGTTGTATTTAATGCCCCTTCATCTACCATTAGTTTTTTGGGCTACTGGGTCAAGAACGACGTTGCGATTACGAGGAATGTATTTTGGGATTACCGCCTTATTGATTTTGCTGGGCATGGCCCTATCGCAGATACCGGGCTGGTTTGCTATCGTCTATCCGCTCATGTTATTGGTTCGGTGTATCGTTCATTGTCAACCCGTTTTAGCCCGCAACCAGATACTTCCTCAAGTTGTCTGACATATGTCTTTAGCCTGAGGTCAAGTGTATTAGCTTTATCCATTTATCTTTCTGCTCCAAAAACGCTCCTAATTGAGACTAAGGAACGTTCATAGGTCTGCTCACTAAATAGGGCATTTGTTGAGAACGCAATCTCAACTCTTCCATTTGAGATTGTCTTAGATGCAGTTGAATCTACCACATGACTGATTTATTTAATTCAATAGTGATCGGCTAATCTTTAGTGGGCTGTCTATCTACAAGTAACCGCTTGGCTTGTTCCAGCACTTCATCTTGATCCTGGCGAATGCCTTCCACAGTAGGTTGCACTGAAATGTCAGGCATAATACCAATCCGCTGCGTTTCTCGACCGTCTGGGTAATAAACCCCTACGCTACTAAAAGCAGTGCGATAACCACCGGGTAATGGCACCCAGGCCATGCTACCATTCGCCCCAGCGGTCGGCTCTCCTACAAACGTGATACGAGGATGCAACCTGAAAGACATAGCCGTAAATTCGGCCTGGCTTTGGGTGTCCTCGTTAATCAAAACGATGACTTTCCCTAGGTACTGTTTCGGTGGTTTAGAGGGCGAGAGTTCTGCCTGGCTTATTACTTGAAATGTACCAGGAAAACGCTTGTCGGGACCCGTCAGCCGGGCGAACGGTAGTGTTTTATTGACTAAATGGGCACCTACTAGCCCATAGGTATCTTGTGGGTAGTTACGCAAATCGAAGATGATGGCTTTGGCCCTCCAAAGAGCGCTCAGCACACTATCCACTTGTTTAGCCATCAATTTACCCATGTTCACATAGCCTATCTCGTCAGTCAACCAGCTACTGACCGCATAGCGGCTGCTGGCGGGTTGAAACAAATTGGTACCTAGCTTTCGATAGGGATAGCGAGTTGCTAGTACGGTAGTATCCCGGCCTGATAATTCTAGGATGAGTGCTGCCTGTTTTTCCAGTCCCGCGCCGATTAGCCCTCTCATATCCCGTAAAAAAGCCTGAGGAGTTGAAGCCGATACATAGGGTCGAAGTCGTTTAACTCGTGCTTGAATGGTTTCACCATCAATATGGCTGATGATGGTTCCTATTTTTAGGAAGGGCGGAAGTAGTAACGAATCCGAGTAAAGGCGAGTAATAACGGCTTTATTGTTGAGTAACCGTACTTCAAAGGGAAGCCAAAACCGGCCTAGATTACAGCGTAAACAGCGAGCGGGATCTTTGCTGCTCATTACGCCGTGGCTATCCTGAATGGAAGCCGTTAGCTGATAGAGAGCAAGCTGGTAAGCCGACGAGGTAGTGGCCTGCTCAAACAGGGGAATCATCTTCGGAAGTACCTCACCCCAGTTGGTATCGAGGGCATATTTGTAGGGGTAGAAATAGTGGATTACATTCCAATACCGGAATAAAGCCAAGAGCCGATAATCGGCATTGGGAAGCACCATCTGGTCGTAAGCTTTCTCGCCCTCGAAGCTTAAGATTAAAGCCGCTTGAGGTTTCTGGGCTTTCCCATAATAGTTATCGCCTTGGTAGTGATTGTCCCTAAGGTAGCTTAAGCGGTGACGAAGTGGACTGGAGAAGACGAGGGAATCAGTCAGGAAGGACAGGTCAAGGTTACGCTGGTTTTCGGATGGTAGCTCGGTTTGGGACAAACATTTGCGGCAAGGCTTCAGGGGGCCTAGCTCGTCCAGTAGGGATTGATAGAGGGTCGAAAGTTGTTGAACATCCTGGGCTTGCTGAACGGCAGGCAGTAGTCGAATAAGCTGGCCATCCCAGTCGAGTTTACCTTGGGCTACTGCGGGATGGTAGTATTTAAAAAAGCCCCATAGTTTGGCTAGCGAGACTAGCTTTTGGGTTTGGGTCAAAGGCTGAGCGACGGCAGATACTGAAAGTAGGAGTAGCACGAAAAGATAGCGCATACAACGGGGCTTTGGTGTAGGCCCAAACTTATGAATCGTACTTCAGCTATGTTATAGCCGAAAGGTTAAACTATGTTAAAATGACTCACGACTAGCCTGTATTGAGTATGGCTGAGATCTTTGGAAACATAGTCTCAATAAACCCTCCTACTTAAGACAATAGAATCTTCATGCGTCTGCTTCAATAAATGGGGGGTTAAGCAACAGATATTGTCACATTTTATGAAATGGTTTTAGATTGCATCGAGTTCATGAAGGATGGTTCTCGTTATTTCTTTCCGACAGGGCCCAAAATTCGGGTTCGATACCTGTAAGCTCTTGATCAAGCGGGTCGCGAAAAAGTAGGTATTCCCTTTCTTTTCGACATACCCTACCCACCAGCCCGTATCATTACCCCCATAGCGCGTCCAGCCCGTTTTTGACCGTATGGTATAATCCCCTCCTTTCTCCGTCACCATCACTCGTTTTAGAATGGTTAGATTACGCCTTGAAAAGGGCACCTCACCCGAGTAAACATTTCTTAAAAAATTAATCTGGTTGATTGGGCTTATACCAAATGACCCAATATTCCAAAAATCGGTACCTGCCTCATTTAAATCATCATTTCCATAGTGGCACTTGGTCAAGTATTGGCGGTATCGATCCCGGCCTACCCGCTTGGCTAATTCAATGAACACCCAACCCGCTGAAAGCTCGAAGGCTACTTTGATGGTCATGTCATGATAGATTTCAGGGCGGTTTCCGTAGAGTACCGTATCCACTTTTCCAACCCATTTTACTACTTCATTCTCATCCCGAATGACTTTTGTTTCTAAAGCAATCAGTAAATTGAGGACTTTGAAGGTTGAAGCGGGTAAGGTCGCTTTTTGCGCGTCTAATGAATCACTATAAATCCACTGATGACGATTGTTATCGTAGATGGTCGTACTGCCACTTCCGGGGCAGTTTTTGAATGGGGTGACCAGGTCAAGTTGCGCCTGAGCGATGAATGGATTCAGCAGAAGGGCAAGAAGGAGTGAACGATTTTGCGCCATTGGCTCATGTAGATTAGACGATAGTACTCGTTCGAAAGCAGTTCGACTTCAGCGACGTATTGATTCAGAGCGAATATCTCAGAATTTTTTCAGATCATAAAATGCGAAAATACAGTCCGTTGCAAATAATCTTATTGGTGCTGTTTTAATAGCCATCTGTAGATCTTCTTCCTCTGATAGAGATACTGAATCTCATGACCCTCTTTAACTAATTTGGTAAATCTAACTTTATTCCTACCCTGGCACGCACGCAAGCGTTTCACTAACCTGTCAGTAAGGCCGAAGGGAACCTTGTCATCTACCGTACCATGAAACGTCCACACCGGCAAGTGTTTGATGCGGCAGATCTGGGTGGAGTCATCGCACCCACCACATAACGGCACGATAGCGGCAAACTTGTTAGGATAAGCCACCGCTGTCTGCCAGGTGCCGTATCCTCCCATACTAATACCCGTTAGGTAAACCCGCTTGGGATCAATTCGGTAGTTAGCCAGCAGGTCCGAATAAAGCGGATCGAGCCAGTTGTCGGTAGACCAGTATTTGCCGTCTGGGCATTGAGGCGAAGCAATAATAAAGGGAAACTCTTCTCCTTGATTGACGAGCTGAGGGGGGCCGTACTCGGCCAGTTTCGTTAAGTCGTTACCTCGTTGCGAACCGCCGTGTAGGTATATTACTAGTGGATAACTGCGTTTAGTGACTTGATAATCTTTCGGCAGATAAAGTGAATACTCGTATTTTACTTTCGATTTAACAGCCGGTTCAGTTTGGGCGCTAGCAACCAGGTAAGAGATAACGAACAATAAACAAAGAAAAAAACGATTCATAAAATGAATTCTAGATAATCAGCAGGCCGTAAAGCTAGCTAAGGCATAAGTTCTAAAATTGTAAAAATGCGAACGGTTCAGTAGCCTGGGCTTTTAAGCGGTAACAAATAGTGGGTAGGGTCAAATTTACCAGGCGAATGATGGATCAATTCCTTCAGGGTATGACTAAAATGGGCTTCGTCGTAAAAGCCATAATCAGAAGCCACTTGCGCTAACGACTGGTCTGATAGTTTCAACTTGAGGACATCAACGACCGCTCGTACCCGTAGAATCGTCGAGAAGCGTTTAGGCGAGAGGCCCAAGTAGTGTTTAAAGAGTTTCTCCAAAAAGCGAGTCGAACAGTTCATGGCCTGAGCCAGTTCCTGGACGCTGCTACCGCCTTTTTGTTGCATGAGTCGTTGACAAGCCTGCTGAAGCAGTGGATGAGGAGCAGTGGCCAACAAGGGAAGCCAGCCCGATTCGACTACCGAAATAATTGCATTAGGCCACCACTTGCTTTGGTCTTTTTGGGTCTGATCTTGGTCGAATAAAGAAGCAAGCTGAGGTAAAATGTCAGTCAGTGGTACTACGGTGTCAGTGATATTCTTTACTGATTGATTGGTTAAAGCAGATACGGACCACGGATGAAGTTGAAGCATGAGTAGCTGCGTAAAAGGCCGAATCAGCACATCGACACTTTGGGTAGCTTGTCCGCAGAAATAATAAGCGGGCAGCATGGTCAGTTCCCCATTCCGGGTTCGAATTACCGCACCTTCCCCCCTTACGCAGGCCACATTAAAGCAGCCATTAGGGAGTACATGTTGATTGAGTACAGGTTGGGAATTGGCGTGATTGTCCAACAGCCAAAACTTACGGATGGTCTGGTCAAGTGGCGGAGTGGTGAAAAAATCGTGGTACTCAAAGGGAATGGGCATCACCTTAAAAGCGTAATAAAGTTTACGTAGAACTTTGTATGAAATTCACACAAATGTATTGACTGCGAGCCGCTTTAAAACCGATGAAACCTAATTGTCTTCCCCCAAAGTTAGGGACACAAGGAGCTAATCACGGAATAGTATATAATGCTCCCCAAAACCTGGACAGGTAGGATAACTTGAATCAATTAGTTTCGCCCTACAAAATGTCCAAAAATGACCAAGTCAACTCGTCGCGTCCACGACGCAGCCTTCAAGACCAAACGGGGCCGCCCGAGCGGTGGTACTCGAAGCCCTAAAAGGAACCAAAACGCTGGCCCAGCTCAGCAGCGACTTTGGTATCCATGCCCAGCAAATTACCGATTGGAAACGCCAGGTACTCGATGGATTACCCACACTCTTCGACTCCCAAGCCAACAAACCGACGCTCAATATAGAGCAGCGGGAGCAGATCGAAAACCCGCTCTTTCAGCAGATTGGACAACTGAAAGTCGAAAACGACTGGCTCAAAAAAAAATTGCGGACCAGTTAGGCTCAGACCGTAACTACCTCATTGAGCCATCGCATCCGCAATTGAGTATCAGTCAACAGTGTTCGTTGTTGAGCATTCCCCGATCCAATTACTACTACCAGCCAGTGGGCGAGTCAGCAGCAAATTTGGCGTTGATGCTGCGAATTGATAAACTCTTTACTGACCGACCAGAAATGGGAGTTCGCCGGATGCATCAGGAACTCACTACCGAAGCAGAACCTCTAAATATCAAGCGTATCCGACGACTCATGCGGTTCATGGGTTTGGAAGCGGTTGGGCCAAAACCAAATCTTTCTAAGCCGCAGCCTGGCCATACGATCTACCCTTATTTATTACGGGGTGTATCAATCGAGCGAGTCAATCAGGTTTGGTCGACTGACATCACGTATGTGCCGATGGCAAGTGGTTTTCTGTATTTATGCCGCACCGGCGGACCGGCGGTGATCGACTGGTACAGCCGGTTCATTTTGAGCTGGCGACTGAGCAATACACTGCTGGCTGACTTTTGCCGGTCCGCCGGTGCGGTGGATGCCTTGCAGGAAGCACTAACCAAGTGGGGCAAACCAGAGATTTTTAATACGGATCAGGGCAGTCAATTTACGAGCCAGGTATTCCTTAGTCCGTTGATTAACAATGAGATAAAGATCAGTATGGACGGTAAGGGTCGAGCTTTGGACAATATTTTCATGGAGCGATTTTGGCGCACCATTAAATACGAACATCTTTACTTACGGGCCTACTCAGACGGGCGCGAGTTGCAGGAAGGATTGAGCAACTACTTTCGGTTTTACAACCAAGATCGGAAACACCAATCTTTGGGCTATCAAACGCCTACGAGTTGGTATGAAAAAGGGGTGGAAAGGGAGAAAAGTACAATTTCACTCCTGAACAACACCAGCTTAAATTGACCCAAAACCTGTCCAACTATTGGGGAGCGCCATAGACCGCGCCTAAAGCCGATCATTATTTCCTCATCAATGATGGCCCGGCAAAGGCCGTTCGCTTAACCACTGCCCTAAAACGTTATGCGTCAGGCATCGATGTATTGACCAACAGACCCGTAAACATCAACCAGCCCATTGCGCTGGAGGGGCATAGTGGTCGCTGGTTACGATTGATTAAGTAGCTGAAACAGATGAACTCGGGTTACCTTCGACTACTCAAGCCAAGCTCCTACCGATTACAACTTACATACAAGTCCATTAAGACCAACCAATCAACTTTCAATGGTTAACCAATAAGTTTGGCTTGTCGATGCGGACACTAAACCGTCTTTTTAACCAACAGTTCTGTACTTCCTTTTCTAGCTATTACAAGATCGCCCGCATAATGCGTTCCCTAGAACTAATTGAGTTGGGTCCTGAGAATGTATCACAACTAGCGACCGATGTGGGTTAAGAAAGCTTGTCTATCTTTAGCAATAACTTTTTGGAAATTTGTGGTCATCGCCCGTTGCAGTTTATTCGTAGCAAACGCCATTAATGGCTTGACTATGCGCGGCTTCAGCCGCTAGAATTGAATAAGTCTTACTACTTTGAACCAACAGTTAAGAAACCGCTCGTAGCTGGTAACCACTGATTCATTCTATTATCAAGTAATGACCCTTTTTATAAACGTCTAATAATTAATAAAAATGGGCATTGAATTTCCTAAGAGTAATTCTTTACCCATTTACTAAAAGAACCCCTAGTAGGTATAATCACATCTATATGGATCAAAGAAACTACGATTACATTATTGCAGGCGCTGGGGCTGCCGGTCTAAGCCTGCTATGCTATCTTCTTGCCGAGGAGAAACTTGCCAAAAAAAATATTCTACTGATTGATCAGGACTTAAAGCAAACTAACGATCGAACTTGGTGCTTCTGGCAGGCCCAAGAGGGTCCTTTTGAGGCATGCGTAAAAAGCCAATGGGACAAGCTTATGTTTCATTCGCCGGACTTTTCGGCGCAAGTAGACATCGGCCCCTATAAGTATAAAATGTTAACTAGCATCGCCTTCTATGAGCACTGCTTTCAACTTATTGAGCAGCATCCTAATGTAGTTTTTAAGCAAGACCAAATTGTCTCCATCTATCCAGATGGCTCGGTGGCCGGGGCAAAAAACAATTATAAAGCGACCTACGTATTCAACAGTGCCTTTCGAAATCCCGCTCAATCAACCCATACCCATTTCTTACTTCAACACTTCAGGGGTTACTTCATTGAAACGGATCAAGCTAGTTTTGATGTCGAAAAGCCAGTTTTGATGGATTTTCGAGTCGAGCAAGAAAATGACTGTCGGTTTGTTTATGTGCTACCCACCAGTCCTTGCCAAGCCTTGGTTGAATATACAATTTTCTCACCTAATACCTTAGAATCCGCTCAATATGACCAGGCTCTGGATAAGTACATTCAAACTTACTTAGGGCTCAACGAGTACCGAGTAACTCACGTTGAGTCGGGCGTAATTCCCATGACGAATGCGGCCTTTCCAGTGGGTGAAGGCGCCATCGTTAATATTGGCACGGCTGGTGGAGCCACCAAGGCCTCTACGGGGTATACCTTTAGCTTTATTCAAAAACAGTGTCATGACATCGCTAGCAAGTTAGCCCTAGGCCAGTTGCCAGTCAGAGCCAACCGATTCAAGTTAGATCGTTTCGCTGTGTATGACCGCATCTTTCTGCGGGTATTAACGGAGAGAAAGCGGCCCTCTTGGCTGGTCTTCAACGACCTATTTAAGCATCTGCCAGCAGGTCTAATTTTGCGCTTTCTGGCGGAAGAAACTAATGTGTTTGAGGAATTAAAATTAACCAATGTAATGGACAAGCCTACGTTCATTTTAGCCGCTTTACGAGAGGCAATTGCTTAAGATAAGGAAGTCTCCCATATTCGTTGCCTAACTCAAAATCCTCTCTTAAGCAAAAGGATGTTATCTGTTACCCTATAAAACGGCTCCATCCTCGTGAACGTGTTATAAGGCTGAGCAGCTCTATTATATGGCTGACGGTTAATTTATCTCAAAAAAACGCTCGTGGCTGTTGCATAACTCTAAAGGCAAGACAATCTGACGATCAAAGTTAGCTTAAAGAGCCTTTTATACGCTAATAAACGTGGGCTTTGGGTTGTTCAGTGAATTTGCAAACGCCATTCTCGACCTTGCAGGAGTTGTGCAACAGTCACACTCCTTTTGTGCGACGGCTACTTACACTATCTATGTCAAATGACAAATTATGTACTTTCCTACAGAAGTACTCAACTTCTGCGCTGAGAGTCGGGAAGTGTATGGAGCGGGGCATTTCTGCTTACTGGTTCCTGGTTCCGAAGTCATCAAATTAAACTAACTTGTTTATGAAACGTCGCCGGTTTTTAGGCCAGACGACCTCGTTTCTGTCAATTCCCGTGCTGGCAGAGCAATCAGAATTAGCTTGGGTAAAGGGCAGCCCGTTGGCTACCGATGGCCAGAAAGACCGGTCGTACTGGCTTCAAACGTTGCTGAAGATCGCCGAACCAGTGCTTACTTCACTGTCCAGCAATACCCTCAAAAAAACGATGCCCGTAGAGTCGGCACCGGGGCAACTCGAAAGCCGTAAACAGGTATCTCATTTAGAAGCACTGGGCCGAACGCTGGCGGGCCTGGCCCCCTGGCTCGAAACGGCTCCGTCACCTGGCGAGGAACCTATTCAACATCGTTTTCGTGACCTTAGTATCCGGGCCATCAGTAACGCCGTTGATCCGCAATCGACCGATTTTCTGAATTTTACAAAAGGGGGGCAACCCTTAGTCGATGCGGCTTTTTTGGCCCACGCGCTGTTGCGGGCACCCACACAACTATGGGGAAAGTTGTCGCCGGAAACCCAAACCCGGCTGACAGCGGCATTGCATAGTACCCGAACCATCAAGCCCGGCTATAACAATTGGCTGCTGTTCAGTGCGATAATCGAAGCCGCACTGCTGAAACTAACGGGGCAGGGCGACGAGGTGCGGATGGACTACGCCATTCGGGAACACAAGACCTGGTACAAAGGCGACGGAATATATGGTGACGGGCCTGATTTTCATTGGGATTATTATAACAGTTTCGTGATTCAACCAATGCTGTTAGAGGTGATTCAAACGCTGGTTGCGTCCGATAAAACTGACAAATCACTACTAACAAGCCTTTTGACCCGAGCCCGGCGGTACGGCATAGTTCAGGAGCGACTCATTGGCCCCGACGGGTCATTTGCTGCTTTTGGTCGGTCGCTGGCGTACCGGTGTGGCGCGTTTCAGCTACTGGCCCAACTTGCCCTACAACAGCAACTTCCCGACGAACTCCTGCCAGGTCAGGTACGGGCCGCACTTACCGCCGTTATTCACCGAACCATAGACCCATCCGGCACCTTCGACCCAAAGGGCTGGCTTCAGATCGGGCTGTGCGGCCATCAGCCAGCCATTGGCGAAACCTATATTTCGACAGGAAGTTTATACCTCTGCACGGTTGGTTTTCTGCCGTTGGGGTTGCCCGCAACCGACCCATTTTGGAGTAGTCCTCCGGCTGACTGGACCGCAAAAAAAATCTGGTCAGGTGCCAATGTCAAGACCGACCATGCCATAAAGGATTGACTGCGGTGGGTCGGTTAAACCGGACACTTATCATTGAAGCTGTTTATGATAACAAAAAAAGACAGTCAAAGAAGGGCGAAGTTTGAGCCGGGGACCACTTGGTCATGCGAAACACAAATTTCAAAGTTTAATGGCACTGGTCTTTTAACTTTATGCAGTGCACAGTTACGTATAAGTGTGTCCTAGGCATGAACGGTACAACATTTTTTCACTAACCGGTAATGACCGGATACCGTTGGAGCAGCGTCGGCTTTTCGGCTTCGCACACTAAGAAATGGGCTACGTCGGCGCGGGATATACGGCCTACGTTTATGCCCTGGTACAGCGTGGGTAGTACTTGATACGTACCCGTCAGCGGTCCGTTGGTAAGCATACCAGGCCGGACAATTTCCCATTTCAATTGGCTTTGCGTCAGCAGCTCTCCAGCCGGGTTTTGTCTTCAGTCTGGCTTTTTAGTAATATTTTAACCACCAACCACATAGGCCAACTCAGATAAGGTCCGCTGTCACCGCTGCCAAAGCCGGTGACGACCATCACTGGTGCCGTTAGTTGTAGGTCAGCGGTTGCAGTGAGCAGTGCCCTGGCAGTATCGGCAAATAAGGTTGTCTGCTTCTTACCCCTTGCACCAATGGTAATAATAACCGCTTCGGCACCCCGAATGGCGTTCTTTAGATCGATAACTGACGTGGCACTTCCATTTATTTTGGTAAGCAACATATGGTCGGGAATTGACGCAGTATTTCTGGACATTGCGGTTACCTGATGCCCCTTTTCTAAGGCTTGTTGGACTGTAGGCAGCCCGGTACCGGCTGATGCACCGATGATTGTGATGTTCATGGTCAACTTATTGAGGAAGCACGGGCTACTGACTTCGCGTTTAAAAACCGGTCGGCAATGCCTGGTCCGGCAACCAGCAGGCTATTATCACCCCACTTCCAGGGTTGGCCATCGGTGGTCAGAATCTCGGCACCCGCTTCTTTAGCGATCAATATACCCGCCAGCCAGTTATAGGTATCCATGCCTTCCTGACAAAACAGATCGATCCGGCCGGCCCCCGTCTGTGCCAACTGCAACCCATGCGGGCCGTAGTTTCGGACAACGCCAACGTGGTTGAGCAAATCGGTGACCAACGCCCCAATTCGCTGGTTTAAACCTGGTTTCGTATCGGCTTGATGCCCATAGTTAAATACCGCGATCATATCACTAAGGTCCGTTTTAATGCCAGGTTTGATGAGAACATCGTTCATATAAGCACCGCCCCCTTTTTCAGCCCAGAACATCTCCTGTTCAAGGGGAGCGTAGACAGCCGCAAAGTGCGGGTAACCGTCACGAATCAGCACCAGATTGACCGTCCAGCCGGGCAGGTGCTGTACGTATTGAATGGCCCCATCCATCGCGTCGCAGAGCCAGTATTCGGGTAGGTCAAGCGGCTGTTTTTGCCCGGCTTGATCGAACTCATCCCCGACTTGCCACGGCGTTTGGGGAAAAGTCGTGGTTAAACTGGCTTTCAGCAAGGCCAGGCACTGCCCATCAATAACCTGTAGCTGTTGAATAAGATAGGCTCTATCGGGTGGGATAACCGTCTTTTTGTAATCTTTCAGAAAAAAGTCTCCTGCCTGTCTTACCGCATCCAATATTATCGGAACGTTGATTTCACGTTGCATAAGCCTGTTGATTTCGTTTAGGCAAAGATCGCGGAGGAATCACTTAAAAAGTAGGCTGCGAGCGGGTAATGGTATATCTAATCGCGGAACTGATGCCTAAAGTGTCGGGGTGTCAGACCGGTTACTTTTTTGAACAGCTTTCCAAAATACACCGGTTCGTCGTAGCCTACGGCATAACTAATCTCCTTAACGCTGAGGCTTGTAAAGTACAGCAGCCGTTTGGCTTCAAGTATAGCCCGTTGCTGAATGTGGGTCGAGACGGACGTACCCGTTATCTCTTTAACCATATCATTTAAGTGGGAGACCGAAATGGCCAACTCGGCTGCGTACCGAGCTGGTTGTTTCCAGGATATGAAGTGCTGACTGAGCAACTTGCTGAACGCCTGTTCGATCAGGATACCCCGACTTTCCCTGGATTTCATGTCGGATGTTCCGCCCGAAATCAAACCCGCAATTAAACAAAGCAAGGCATCCAGCAGCGCACGGGTCGTTTTGCCGGTATAGGTATCGGAAGGCCCCGACTGGATTGCCTCCATCAGTTCCAGCAATGTAACCGTCTGCTGGTAGAAGGCCGTTTTATCATCGACCAGCAAAGGGCCTCTGAAGCTTTTCTCCAACACGAACTGCAACTCCGTATCGAGTAGGGGAGGATCAACACTGATCGTCCAGCCTCGTGGTTCGTGAAATTTAAGGATGTGGTGCACCTGTCCCGGAACGACAAACAACAGGGCAGGTGCCGTAAAATTGACCTCTTCAAAGTCAATGTTCAATGTGAACTGCCCCTGCGTTGCCAGCATTAACAAATAATGCGTATCCCGGTGAGGCTTAGTAACCGCGTGGTCCCCCTCGCCGTCTTGGTCATGCAGGTTCCGGATAAACACACCCCCTTTTGCCGAGAGAGAAAGCGGGAATTGTGGTATGTTGGGTGGCTGATTTTTCACCACGTGAAGATCAGATGATTGGGCTGCCTATAGGTAACATGACAAAATTAGGTCAATTAATGTGGCTTTTAAAGTATTACTGAACGTCGGTTCCAGTTGGAACTTTAAACATCCAAGGCAGTTCAGATTACTGGACATCTTGGCAAAAGTGTTAGTTTGTCTTCCATATCTACCTCGTCCAGATCCTAATTTATCCTTTATGAATAGCCATTAGTAATACGTTAGTCATCGACTGCCACATTCTGTTCAGGAAGAAAAGCCATTGCTGTTTTATAAAAAGGTTGCTACCTTGTAGGGTAACGTTGTGGGTTAATGAATTGACAAATGAATGTTTACGTAGATTCAAGTTTGAAGTGCAACTAACTTAATCGTGTATTTTGTGACGTAGAAAGGAGCAGTTCTTTCTAGAATCTAAAAAATAAAGCCAACTGGGTGCTGTGGACTGCTTAGTTTTGGGTGTCGAATCCAAATAGACTAATGGCCCATTATGCCCAGTTGACTCTGGCTCAAAGATACCAGATTCAAGCATTGTCTCAGCAGAAATGCATTCAGAAAGACATTGCCAACCAAGTAGGGGTAAGTCCTGCCACCATCAGCCGGGAACTGGCGCGAAACCGGCAGACCAATTCAGCCCAGCCTTATCAAGCTCAGATCGCTCAGCAACGCCAGGGGCAACTTCGTCAACGCCAACCTTACAAGCTAACCGGGGCGCTCAAAGAGCAAGTATTTAAGCATCTTCGAGAGCGGCTTTCGCCCGAACAAATTAGTGGAATTCTGGCGCTAGAAGCTGGCCAGAAACGGATTAGCCATGAAACAATTTATCAATACATTTATCGAACAAAAGCCCATGAGGAGCAAGATCTTATCACATATCTTCGGGTGCGCCATCGCAAACGCTATAAGAAACGAGGACAGGCCCAAAAACGGGGGGCTATTCCTAATCGGGTCGGCATTGAGCACCGCCCTGCTATTGTGGAAACCAATACGGAGGTTGGGCACTGGGAAGGTGATACGGTCATCGGATCTGAACACGATGGAGCCTTGCTGACGTTGGTTGAACGGGTCACCAAGTACACCATTATTGTTAAATTAGAGTCTAATCATGCCTTGCCTTTAGCGCGTCAAGCCATCATTCAGTTACAAAAATGTGCTCTGCCAGTTAAATCGATCACCTTTGATAACGGCAAGGAATTTACTGACCACCAACGCATTAGTAAAATCCTAAAAGCACCTATTTACTTTGCTCGTCCCTACCATTCCTGGGAACGAGGCCTTAATGAAAACACGAACGGCTTGATCCGGCAATATATTCCCAAAAGCTGCCGGATTAGTATTGTTCGGCGGAGTGACGTAGCTTGGATTCAAGATCAACTTAACCATAGACCTCGAAAAATTTTACGCTTTCTATCACCTATTCAGTTCGCTCTAAAACAGGGAATTGCACTTCAAACTTGAATCTGCGTTACTTAAACCCGAGAAACCTCTTCGATATTTTCTGCATCGTGCAAGGCGTCACGACTGTAACATGGTTGTTACTTTCACCGAAACAACTGGAAAACCGTTGGTTGGCCTTGCTGCTGATTAGCCTTACCTTTCAGGTAGTTTGGTATGGTCGTGCTGAATCGGACAGTGTTCTTGCGTAACTTCCCTCATTATGGCAAGTCCCAACAAACAAACCGCTCCCCATCGCAAGTTCGATAAAGCCTTCAAAGCGGAAGCACTACGAATGCTCGATGAAGGGCAATCGGTGGCTCAGGTGGCCAAAAGCCTCACTGTGAGTGATCAACTGCTCCATACATGGAAACACGCCCATAAGAAGCAGATACAAAAGCAGGCGGGTAATAGCGAACTGCTGGCCGAAAATGAACGGCTCAAAGCCCAGCTCAAAAGGGCCGAGATGGAGCGCGACATATTAAAAAAAAGCATAGCGATCTTCACTCAACCGAGCTAAAGGCCATGTATCGCTTCATTCAAGAGCAAAGCCAGCACTTTCCCGTGCCGGCACTTTGTCAGGTGCTGGGGGTCAACCGTAGTGGCTATTACGCCTGGCGCAAACCAATCACAATATCACCAGCGAAAGATGTTGATAATCTGCGTGTTAAGGCCGATAACACACAGCAGATCAAAGACCTCTTTAGCTTGCATCGGCGTCGATATGGTAGCCGTCGCTTGGTCAGTGAACTAAAAGACCGGGGTCTTACTGTGAGTCGAGACTTTGTTCGTAAAGTACTGGCAGACAATCAGCTAAGGCCGATTCAACCGCGCAGCTTTGTGCCCCGTACCACTGACAGCCGCCATACCTTGGGCTACTCGCCTAACCTATTGTTGGATCGACCCCGGCCAACGGGGCCGAACCAAGTGTGGGTGTCTGACATCACCGCACGGGCGGCCCCGTTACGTCCCCCTAGCTACAGGTAAGTGGCTGTATTTGGCCGTGTGGGTAGATCTGTGGTCACGGCGTGTAGTAGGCTGGTGTCTGGCAGACCATATGCGGGACGAGTTGGTGATTACCGCCCTTCGGCGGGCCCTGTTGGGGCGGCAACCGGCCGATGGCTTGATCCTGCATTCAGACCGTGGCGGTTAGTATGCCTCTAAAGACTTTCGTAAGTTGCTTGCTGGCAAGCATTTGCAAAGTATGAGTCGGGCTGGTGAATGTTATGACAATGCGATTGCCGAATCCTTCTGGTCAAGGCTCAAAGCCGAAGTACTGGAATCTGGTGTATTTTTGAGCTTAGACGATGCCCGCGCTGAGATTGGCCATTACATCGACAACTATTACAATGTCGTGCGCAAGCACTCCAGCTTAAACTATTACAGTCCTGTTCAATTCGAGTCTAAACACATTCCTCAAAACTGACAAGACGACTGTCCGCCAAAACCCGACCACCCCAGTTGACTACTTCTTAAGCCGGTCGGGCGTTTACTATCATCACCGATGGCTATACTTTATGCCCTTGTTCTTCTCCTGGGGATTTGGTCCATTACTATACGGGTACGTGCAGGCTCGTTTAGCTAGACCCATTTCACTACGTTGGTGGCATTTTATACCGTTAATAATGCAGGTTTTGTTTTATACCGGGCTGATGGTTCAACCGCTATCCACCAAAGCCTGGTTCTGGCAGACGGTTCATAAACCCTACACCCGATACATCGAATACTACATAAGCTGTCTGCTTATTTTGTATTTCCTGTATCGAAGTTGGCAGACGGTTCAGCAAACCGATAACCGGGAAGGTTGGCTGAAGAGGTTACTACAGGGAGCAGGGCTGTTTTACATAGTGGCGGCCATTGATCCTCTAGTCAACTCGCTCTATTTGTCTCCAAAGGATCCTAAATTTTTTCTGACGGCTCAGGTATTACCCTTCATTGTGTACACAGTAGCACTACTTGGATGGAGTTATAACCACTTCCGGTCCCAAGCAAAGAGCCAACCAGCGATAACGGTTAAGGACGAGCATCAGGAGCAAATCCAACAGGCAATTCAAGAAAGTAAAATATACCAAGATCCTGATCTCACTTTAGCTTCGCTGGCTGAGTATCTGAGCCTTTCCCCAAATATTGTTTCTCGAACAATCAATGTGGGGTTCGGACAGTCTTTTACCGACTATATCAACACGTACCGCATTGTTGAAGTGAAACGACGATTGGAAGCGGGAGACGCAGATCGGATGACTATTCTTGCTTTGGCGCTGGATGCGGGTTTCTCATCAAAGACTACCTTTAACCGCGTGTTTAAAGAGCACATGGGTCACACGCCAAAAGAGTATAAAAAGAGGTTCCAAATCATACTTCGGGACGACACCAATGCCTACTAGTCGGATGTTTACGGAAAAACTAACCGACTATGATTTTTCACTCTCCCCGGCTCACCTTGCTCATGCTGTTTGGCCTAATCATGCTTATGGATGGCAATGCGTTAGCACAACTCCCCAAAAGATTGGCCGACCGGATAGCCGCCGTCGAAAACAGCCTGTTGCCCTATGTACCGGTTGAAGGTTTAAAAGGCTGGAATCTCCAGGAACGGATGCGTTATCACCGCGTACCGGGGGTAAGCGTTGCCGTGATTCACAACTATCGAGTGGATTGGGTGAAATCATACGGTCTGGCTGATACAACCAACCACAGGCCAGTGACCAATGAAACTATGTTTTCGGCGGGGTCTATCTCTAAATTAGTGGCAGCCATAGCGGCTCTGAAATTAGTGGCAGCCATAGCGGCTCTGAAACTGGTAGAGCAGGGTAAGATAGATCTCGACGCGCCGATCAACAACTACCTACGTTCTTGGAAGTTGAGCGAGAATGACTTCACCCGTAAAACGCCCGTCACCCTGCGTATGCTGCTAAGTCATCGGGGCGGTACGAGTCAGTCAGCCTATTTTGGTTTTACCCCCGATAAGAAACCACTACCGTCGGTGGTCGACATCCTGTCGGGGCAACCGGGTACCGATAGTCGGGCGGTAGTCGTTAATAGCGAGCCAAATAAAGAGTTTCGATACTCCGGTGGGGGCTATCTGGTTGCCCAGGTGGCGATGATGGACATTACGGGTAAGGATTTCGCCACCTTTACGGACGAGACGATTTTCAAGCCGCTGGGTCTACGGCGCACGACGTTTGACCAGCCGCTGCCACCCACACTGGCCCCCTATCTATCGGGAGCGTACTCAACGAACGGTTGGTTCAAAGGTATGCCCTATGTCTATCCACAGCAGGCAGCCGCCGGACTTCATACGACCGCTGTTGAGTTAGCTAAAATCATTATCGACCTGCAGAACAGTTACCGGAACAAAGGCAGCATACTCAACCAGGCGTCGGTGAAAGAGATGATGACTCCTTTAGCCTTGGTGAGTGATGGCTTCTGTAAAGAGAAGATTGGATTAGGCACCTTCCTGCTACAGAACAACAAACGAACTGATGAAGCCAGTCGGTATTTTAACCACTCTGGTGTTAACGCTGGATTTATTGCTGATGCCACCGGAAGTTTGGCGAATGGTAACGGGCTTGTCATCATGATGAACGACAATAACGGAGCGAACGAACTGGGCAAGGAAATTCGCCGGGCAGTAGCGCAGGTGTACGACTGGACGGGCTTTCTGCCCAAGTCGCTCACGACGTACATTCTGCCTGATTCATTGCTTAATGCCTACGTCGGTCGTTACCAACGGAGTGCCGATGAGGTTGTTACTTTCCGGCGTGAGGGTAATCTACTAATCGAAAAAATCAATAATGGTAGCGATATTATTTGCGTACCAACAAGCCGTGACACCATTGCTGTTACAGATTATACGGCTAAGGCGTATTTTAGTCGGGGGAATACAGGACAAGTTGACTCAGTACGAGTTGAATGGCAAAAAACGCCCATGCCCCGTTTGCGGGAGGGAGTGTTTTTGCCCAACGAACTGATCCGGATGGGGCGCATTGCGGAAGCCATGGAAGGCTATCGGGCTATGAACCTTACTGTATATCAACTCACGTATATGGCCTACGATTTTGTGAGCAATCAACCGGCCAACCTACCAGCCGCTGAGGGAGTGTTGGAACTGGCTAAACAGCGATATCCTAAAGAAGGCATTGTGTACGCTCGCTATGGGGATCTTTACCAAAAGCAAGGCGATAAAAACAAAGCCATTACTGCTTATCAAACGGCCCTCCAGATAGACCCGGCAGATCAAGATAGTAAGGACAAGTTAACGACTTTATTAGGTCATTAACGAAAGACCGAGAGAGTGTTCAGTAAAATGTGTCAAGTAGTGATTTGCTAACTTGACACATTTTACTGAACACTCTCACAGGCCACTCAAAAACTACAAGCGCACCGGGGGCAAAATTTGTTTCGCCGGTTCCGGCAACCATCGAGGTAAAAGCCGATGGATTATTGCACCGCATCGCTACTCCCGAACTGAGTTACATTGAGGGGTTGGGCATTTACGCCAAACTACACGTGAGCACCCGGATGCTGCTGGTGCTGAACACCATGCAACACTGGGAACAAACGCTGCCGACGGGGCAATTCTGCCGCATTCATAAATCGTTCATCGTCAACCTTCGGCCGTTAACCACCTTACCTCTAGCGGTCTGCTGCTGACACGGGGGCCTGCCTGCCGATTAGCCGACGCTACGCGGCCCTCTTCGAGCGGTACTAAAATGACTTTCAGGGGCTCAAAAGTTTAAATCAAACTCACTTTAGTTTGAGCAGTTGCGATGGACGGCCTGTGATTGACTGTCACGCTTAGGCTGACGTCTCGTTTGGGGGTCGAAACGCAGCACGTAGCCCCACGAACCGCTGTGGTCGATCAACTGTACTGACCCACCCGCACCCACCGGATTGACCCACCGTCCTTCATTCTGAATACAACTATCCTGAATCTGGATACGAACGAATGAATTGATATAGTGAACTTTGCCGGCAGATATTTCGACCGAAACCAGGTTTTAATGTTCTGCTGGTAGGACCCTATACCCTGATTGGTGCGCTTAACGGGTTGAACGCTTATTACTATAGACCTGTATGAAAACAACACCTAAAAAGCCGGTTACGGTGGAGTCTATTTCGGCCCTGCACCGTTTTTTGGGCCTGGCTAAACCGACGCATCCGTTGATTAGCGTAGTGCGGTGCGACCAATTCAGCCCGCAGGCCCTCGACGCACTGACCCCGGTGATCAGTGCTTTTTACGTTGTCTCCATTATTCAGGAGTTCAATGGGAAGGTAAAATATGGGCAGCATCATTATGATTTCGATGGGGGCGTGATGTCTTTTTTTGCTCCCGGCCAATTGATTGCCAGTACAACCACCCAGCCCTACCCAGGGGTGTCGCTGATTGTTCACCCGGACCTGCTCCGAAATTATCCGTTAGCCACTACCATCAGGCAGTACGGTTATTTTGCTTACTCTGTCCACGAGGCCCTACACTTGTCGGAGCAGGAGGAAGCGATGATAATCAGGCAGATACAAGCCATCGAAGGCGAATATGTACGGGGTATCGACCCGTATACCCAACCCGTGATGGTTGCTCAATTAGAGTTATTACTCACCTACTGTGACCGATTTTATAACCGTCAATTTATTACCCGCCTGCACGTCCACACGGATATATTGACAAAGCTGGAGGCTTTACTCGAAGAGTCGATCAACAGCAACGCCTTAGCGCAAACCGGCTTGCCAACGGTTCAATTTGTGGCCGGGCAACTCCACGTTTCGCCCTCGTATTTAAGCGATATGCTCCGGTCGCTGACCGGACAAAATACCCAGCAGCATATTCATGCGAAACTGATCGAAAAGGCAAAAGAATTACTTGCTACGACCACTTTGACTACCGGAGAAATTGCCGGTCAACTGGGTTTCGATTATCCGCAATCGTTCAATAAGCTCTTCAAAAAGAAGACAAACGTGTCGCCACTGACTTTCCGGCAATCGTTCAACTGAGATGGAAAAAATCGTACTCATCACGGGTGCCTCGAGCGGTATTGGCAAAGCAACGGCCCTGTTGCTGGCGCAAAGTGGCTACGCTGTTTTTGCTACCGTCCGCAACGAAGCGGATGCCCTTGCCCTGCGCCGGGAGGCCCCGGCGGGGCTAACCCCGATTCTGCTCGACGTGACCAACCCTGAACACGTCAAACAAGCGTACACGCAAATCGCCGAAGCTGCTGGAAACGATGGTGTGATGGCCGTCATCAATAACGCCGGGATCAACTACACCATTGCTACCGAAGAGGCCGACATGGCGCAGGCCCGGACTGTATTCGATGTGCATTTTTGGGGCATGGTATACTTAGTGAAGCAGTTTTTACCGCTGCTTCGCCATTATGCACAGCAGCACCCGAATCAGGCCCGGATCATCAATGTAAGTTCAGTAGGGGGTATTTCTGCGTTTCCCTTCATCCAGTTCTATAATGCGGCTAAGTTTGCAATAATGGGGTTTACGGAGTCGCTTCGGTTTGAACTCAACCCCTTTGGCATAAAAGCTATTGCCATTTTGCCCGGCTCCGTTAAAACCGAAATTTTTCGAAAAGCCAACGACTCCGCTCAGCAGGCACTAGCCCAGGAGAACAGTGTATACAGGGCGAATCTGCAGAAAGCAACTGATTTTTCAAATTCCCATGCAAATAGCGGAGTGAGTGCCGCTAAAGCCGCTCTTGTGCTAAAAAAAGCCTTGGAAGACCGGAAGCCTCCGCTGAAATATTTTATTGGAACGAATGCCAAAATGCTCCATTTGGTGTTGAAATTCTTACCCGACTCCTGGCGGCACTGGCTATTCCGGCAGCAGTTTGGGTTTTAGACAGCTAGCTTTTTACCGGCGTCAGGTCTGGGTAATTGGTGCCGGTACGTCGTCAGGTGAACGTATACAAAAGGGCCGGGCCGACGCTTCGGTGGAAACAGGACCGGTGCCGGTACGTGCCTGTTCGCTACTTTTGGAAGCGTTGCAGTAGCACGGCCAGAATGATGATAACGCCTTTGATGATCTGTTGCGGATAAGCGGGTACGTCTTTGAGGTTCATGATGTTGCCAATCATCCCCAGGATAATGACCCCCAGCAGCGTGTTGATGGCCGACCCGCGTCCGCCTTTCAGGCTTGCCCCGCCCACTACCACGGCGGCAATGGCATCTAATTCAAGGCCAATACCCACTACGGGGGAGCCGATGCCAGTGCGGGCCACGGTGATGATACCCGCCATAGCCGCCATTGCGCCTGAAAAGCCGTACACCAACCAATAATACCGGTTGACATTGATGCCGGCCAGCCGCACGGCTTCTTCGTTGCTACCAACGGCGATCAGGATGCGGCCAATTACGTTGTACTGGAGCATCACGAAGACCAGCCCGGTGATGACCAGAAAGAACAAAACGGGATAGGGAATCCCCACCAAATAACCATCGCCAAACATAAGCAGAGGTGCAGCGGCTGAGTTCAGCGGCACCGGCGACCCGTCGGACAGCATGAACGAGGCTCCACGGGCAATGGTCATCAGGGCCAGCGTAGCAATGAACGGCGCGATTTTGCCGGCTGTCGTCAGAAAACCGGCAGTCAGGCCCAGCCCGATACCACAACCAATGGTCAGGGTTAGGGCGGCTCCAAGCGGCATTCGATGAGTGAGCAGAGCGAGTAGCACCCCACCCAGCGACATCACCGACCCCACCGACAAGTCGATGCCGCCCACCATGATGACCAGCAGCATACCCATGCTGATCAGGCCCACACCCGATACCTGCCGGAACAGGTTGGCGAGGTTGGTCTGGGAAAAAAAGACATCGGATACGAAGGTCGACAGCAAGATCAGAAGGCCGAAAATAATCCAGGCATTATACTGGACGATGAGCGAGAGAATCCGGTTGCGTTGTGTGTTCAAAGGTTTAGTTAGTTTACGGGTGGGGTTTAGCTGACTAAGGCGGGTTGGCCGATGGAGAGCCGCATGAGGTTTTCTTCGCTGAACTGCGCTTTGGGTACTTCGCCCTGCAATCGGCCTTCCCGCATCACTAGGATCCGGTCGCTGAGGCCCATCACTTCGATCATTTCGGAAGAAACCACCAGAATGCCGTAGCCTGCTTCGGTGAGTTCATTGATGATTTTATAGATCTCGGTTTTGGCTCCTACGTCCACCCCCCGCGTGGGTTCATCGATCAGAATCAGTTTGCCGCGCCGGGTGAGCCATTTAGCGAAGGCCACCTTTTGCTGGTTGCCCCCGCTGAGTTTAGCCACCGGGTTGTCGGGGTTGATGGTCCGAATCACGAGCTTCTCAATCAGGCTATCGGCCAGGCTTTTTTCGCCCTGTTGGCGGATAAACCCGAAACGGCTGGAAACGCCCGCCAGGTTCGTTAGGGTGATGTTTTCGCGGATGGACATGGGCAGTATAACTCCGTGCCGCTTTCGATCTTCCGGCACGAAACCCATGCCCGCCACCACCCCGGCGCGGGGGTTGGGCGTATGGGTCAGTTGCCCGGCCACAAACAAACGGCTGTCATTACTCTTCGGGTCGGCCCCGAAAATGGCCTGTAACAACTCGGTTCGGCCACTGCCCACTAGCCCCGTAATGCCCAATACTTCACCCGCCCGCATACTGAAACTCACATTGTGCAGGTGCTGGTTGGACAAATTCTCGACGCGCAGGATTTCGTCGCCTAAGGGATTGGTTCGCTGCTTAAACAGACTTTCGACGCTGCGGCCAATCATGAGCCGGATCAATTCGTCCTGATTGACCAACTTCGTATCGACGGTTTTAACCGAAGCCCCGTCTTTGATGACAGTGATGCGGTCGGTGATCTGAAAAATCTCCTCTAAGCGGTGGGAGATGTAGAGGATGGTCACTCCCTTCTGTTTCAGCGCGTCCAGAATCGTGAACAGTTTCTGCGTTTCCTGGGGAGCCAGTACCGCCGTCGGCTCGTCCAGAATCAGGACTTTTACGTCGGTAGACAGGGCTTTGGCAATCTCGACCACCTGCTGATGAGCCACGCTCAGATTGGCCACCCACGTTTTGGGGTCAATGGCGAAGCCGAGGTTGCTGAGCAGGGCCTCGGCCCGTTGGTTGAGGGCGTTGGCCTTCACCCACATGCTACCGGTGGTCAAGTGATCGAGGTAGATATTATCAGCCACGGAGAGGTCGGGAATGAGCGAAAACTCCTGGTAGATAATGCCGATGCCGAGCTGTTTGCTATCCTCCGGATTCTTGATAGAGACGGTCTGCCCATCAATTTTCAGTTCCCCCTGATCTTTCTGATGCGCCCCCGATAGCACTTTCATCAGTGTGGATTTACCCGCGCCGTTCTCGCCGAGCAGGGCGTGGATTTCGCCCGGTCTGGCCCGCAGCGACACGTCTTTCAGGGCTTTTACACCGTTGAATGACTTCCCGATATGGAGTAACTCGACACGGTATTGGTCTGGCTCGTTCATGCGCTACGTGGCTTAAAAAATGGCGTTGGGGTTGAAATAGGTTGCCGCATTGGCTTTGGTAACGACAACGGCGGGGGTATAAATCACCTTGGGCAGTTGCCGGTCGCCGTTGAGGTATTTAGCGGCTGCTTCCACCACGTACCTGCCCAGTTCGTCGGGACTGTTGACGGCGGTACTGCCCATTTTACCCTCGCCAATGAGCTGGTAGGCTTCTTTCTGCCCATCGACGGCGGCAATGGTGATGGCATTGGTTTTGCCCGCTTCGTTGATCGCCCGCATGGCTCCCAGCGCCATCGCATCGTTTTCGGCCAGTAACACGTTGATATCGGGGTGGGCCACCAGAATGTCTTCCATCGCTTTCAGCCCGCCATTGTTCGACCAGCCGCCCCAGCCCTGGGCCACTACCTGAAAGTGGGTGCTTCCGGTTTTGGTGAGTTGCGTGCTGGCGATACCCGTCATCATACCTTCGCGCCGTTCCTGCCCAACGGGGTTGCCTTTGGCTCCGCTCAACAGGGCAATTTTCAGCGGTTGCCGACCCAGCGTTTCCACCACCCAGCTTCCAATCAGGCTGCCGTTGCCCCGGTTATTGGCTTGTACCGACGACACATACTCGGCTTCGGGGGCGATTTTACTGTCCAGGATAAAAACGGCGACACCCATTTTGGTAGCGGCTTTCGTGACCGGTACCATAGCTTCCTGATCCAGGGGGTTCAGGATTAGCACGTCGATATTCTTGGCCAGTAGGTCTTCCACAGCGGCTATCTGCTTCGATATATCGTCCTGTCCCTCGGCACTCATATAGGTCATGCCCATGCCTTCCACATTCCGTTTGACAGCCGCATTCAAGGCCGCGTAAAAGGGGGCATTGAGCGACGGGCTACAATAACCCACCTTCAAACCGACGAGGTTTTTTTTGCTTTTATAGCCCGTTCCCGTGGTAGCGGTCGCTTTTTGCTTACGGCTGTCGTCGTTGGGTGGCGCACAGGCCATGACCAGCCCGGTCAGCAGCCCGAACAGCAAAAGCTTACCCACGCGTTTTCTATGACTTACCATCACTTATGTTTAAGGGGGTTTAGGTACGTTATTAGCGGATAGTACGGAGCGTTGTCAGAATGCCCTGCTGACGAATATCGGCCCTGAACTTTACATATAAATCCCGGAATCGGGGGGTATTCCGGACTTGAGTGGTGTCGAAAAGTGGCAGGTTTAGAAACGCGAGCACATCTTCATCCCGACAAATCTCCCGCGACATATCATCCAGTTGTGGCTCAGCGATGGTGTATGACTTTCCCATTTCGGTTTGAATCGCCGAAAGGTAATGGCCGTAAGCGGCAATCAGGAACGCCATGCGTTGATACGGCAGGTCACGGGTCATGCGTTCGTTCAGGGTTGGCAAAACGTAAATGGGTAGTTTCGACGCGCCATCGAAACACAGCCGGTTAAGTTGGTCGCCGATACTTTTATTGGCAAATCGCCGGAGCAGGGTGGCCTTATATTCTGCCAGATCAATCGTGGTGGGTACGTTCAGGATAGGGGTTACGTCTTCGTCCATAAACTGCTGGATGAATTTGTGCAATACCGGGTCTTGTATGGCTTCGTCCACGGTGGTGTAACCTGCCAGAAAGGCCGGGTAAGCCAGCATGGAATGGCTGGCGTTAAGCAGCCGTAGCTTGACGGCTTCATAGGCCGACACGTCATCAGTGAACTGTACACCTACTTTTTCCAGTGCCGGGCGACCGTTGCCAAAGCGGTCTTCGACCACCCACTGAATGAATGGTTCAGAAAATACCGGCACTTCATCGTCCCAACCCGCCAGTTCGTTGAGTCGTTGCTTTTGCGTGGGCGATACCGACGGGGTAATCCGGTCGACCATCGAGTTGGGGAAATGGACGGACTCCGCTATCTGAGCAGCCAGCTCGGCACTCCGCAGGGCGGCAAAGGAAACGAAGGCGGTTTTGGCTGCATCGCCGTTGTGCGGAAAATTATCACAAGACAGCACCGTGAAGGGGGGCACCCCATTCTGAAAACGACGTTCCAGGGCAATAGTCAGATAGCTAAACACGGTGCGGGGCTGGTCGGGATGCTGCATATCATGCTGAATCTGGAGCGAGTCAGATCTAAACAGGCCCGTGGCGAGGTTGATGTTATAGCCTGCTTCGGTGATCGTGAGCGTAACTATCTTCACCTCGGGCGAGCTTAATTTCTCAATCACTGCCTGGGATTCGTCGGGGGCAAACAGGAGCTGAACAATCGACTCGATGCGTATGGATTCGGTATGGCCGTTTTCATCGAAGGTAGTCAGTGAATACTGCCCCTGCTGGCGTTTGAGGGCCTCGATGATAGGCCGGTCGTTTTCCAATAATGCAATTCCGCAAATGGTCCATTCCGAATTAGGCTCCTGTTTCAGGTACTGATGAACGAAGTATGCCTGATGGGAGCGGTGAAAGTTGCCCACTCCGATGTGTGCGATGCCCGTCGCCAGGCCTTTATGTGTTCTTAAGTCCTGCATAAGACTAGTTTTGTTTGTAAAAATACAATTACAAACGTACTAAGCTATAAACATAGACAACATCGGGATCAAATAGGTGTATTGCCTTAATGGAGTATAACCTACGGAATTGAATTAATCACTACTGGACGAGGCTGCTTTTTACCTGAATTTACCGGGACATAGTGCTTTTTCGGGCATACAATCATGACTTGAAAAGCTTCCTGACAGGCATTTTAATCACCTTTTTTGTGCTGGGCGGGACTCAGGATTTTTCGATCTATATAAAACGTGCCGAAGGGTATAATACAGGCTAAGAGCACCTTCCAGGTTGTGGTTTTAAACGACCAGTTTTGCTCAACGCCCACCTGAATGGTGTTAAAAATAAATAACAGAAACAACAAGCCGTGAACTGGTCCAACCGACTTTACCAATGACGGATTATGGGCTATGTATTTGACTGGTACCGCAATGCCAACTAATACCAGCAGTGATAAGCCCTCCAGGAAACCGATCAGGCGAAGGCGGCCAATACTTGTTGTCAACAGATTTTTCATGATTTTTTATCAGAATGGCCGGATGTAAGGCCGGTTCGCAAATGGAGAAAACGGCTAGGGAATAGCCAGTAAAATGATTGCCAGACCGATTGAAAACCAAATTAGCATTGTTCTGAACTTTTCCTGGCTGGTCAGGCGACGTTTGGCCAATGCGGAGCCAATTGTAATAACGACAAGTGCTGCCAGCATCAAGCCAATGTGAGCAAACCCAAAAAAAACCAACTGCCCGGTTGATTGCTTTACAGTATTCAGAAAAACTTTAATCAACGGGCTAATGAGGTACAACGTAAAGCCAATGATTAATTGAATGTGAGCCATGGTTGCCGTCCAGTGTCGAATCGAATCATCCGTTTTTGTAAAAGCGCGGTTTTTACTGTATCCCTGGTAAACGCTGCCGATGGCGTATAGCAAACTAAGCAGGACAAGCCAACGAAAAAGAGAATGAATCGCAAGCAGTGATGAATACATGGCACTAAATACAAGTAAGAAAAATGCAGATTGGTAGAACTTACTCCAAAGGTTCGCATTTCAGCTTGTCCTGTTCGACCAGGCTGATAACTTCGGCTTCGGTAACTGTATCCGTTTCAATTCGTAGTACACAATCACAGTCCTCCATATCGACACTCCAGCGAATGTTACCATGAAGCAAAAGGCATAGTTGG
The DNA here is from genome assembly GCA_964251665.1 of uncultured Cytophagales bacterium. Lineage (GTDB taxonomy): Bacteria > Bacteroidota > Bacteroidia > Cytophagales > Spirosomataceae > JBBQLG01. The sequence goes on along the minus strand of CAXUKO010000016.1, from coordinate 107,288 downwards.
AAGGCAACCTGATATAACCGTTTAGTGGAGTTAATATCGGTTCGAAAAACAAGTATGTAAGCCATATACTAAACTGATCAACGATCTTTATTAACAATTAGCCTCAGGACCAGCAATCGAGTCATACAAGATGGCCTGTTTGAATGAGCGGAACTATTGAGCATCTACGTCTCTTAAATGAGGGTTACGCAACCAATTGAAAAGTGATGGGGCTTTTGCAAAGAACCACAGAGCCAGAATCGTGTCACAAACAGCACAGCCAACCGAAGAAGAGGGTTCAAAAGGTACAATAGGATTAGCGTACAGATGATGAACGATATCCCAGCCGGTATGTAGCAACCAGCCAATACCAAGGTACTGGTAGTTGGTCAGCCCTTTGTAGGCAATAAAGGTCAGCAGTGTACAAAAGGCAAATTCCCACGGACCTAACCCACCGCTTAAGTAAGCAGCCCCGGCACCCGCAACAATAACCGCGCTGACTTTCTGGCGTTCAGGCTCCTTAATCAGGGAAGACAAAATTATGTAAAGAATGGCAACCACCACCGCGGCCAGGGCGGTCATGGACGTAAAGTCAGGAACTATGTGGGTAGGCATAACTGAATTTGTTTATAGAGCCGTGAATTAGTCCGTGAAAAATGAAACGTCCTTCTTGCGAAAAAAGCAGCAAATGCGTTTGCGATCTGCCTGTAGGTAAGTAACTTCTTTCAGTACAGCGGCTTGGAGCGACTCCAGGCGAGTGAAGACCTGATTTTTCAGGGCTCGCTTAAGTTGACTCCACACTAATTCCACGGGATTGAGCATTGGACTGTAAGCCGGCAATCGTTCCAGATGAATTCGACCAGGTCGACGGTGAAGCCAATCCTTAACGGTTTGCGAACGGTGGATGGTGGCCCCATCCCAAATAACTAACAGGTTTTGACGTCGGTAGTGCCAACAAAGCTTGCCTAAGAACCAGCTAATCGCTTCGCTGTCAAAAGGCTGATCTTGACCCGCCAGATACAAGCGACCATTAGGAGCGATAGCGGCAATTAGACTCAGGTGCGTCCGTCCAGCCTGCTCCACAAGCAAGGGCGTTTGACCACGAGGAGCCCAACTATGGGCCACGAAAGGCAACAAATAACAAGCGGCTTCGTCCACGTAGAGCATCGTCCGCCCTTCAGTTTGGGCTTTTTTTAAGGGCTGGCAGCCGTTCCTCTTGCCAGTTGACAACAGCCTGGGGATCCTGTTGCCGGGCTAGCCGTGCGGGTTTTTGGCGGCTCCATCCCACCTTCTTGAGTAGTCGCCCGATCTGAGATGGATCGTAGCTGACGCCAAAGAGTTTGCCAATCACTTGGTTGATGCGCAGGCGGGTCCAGACCTGGCCTAAAAAGCCGTGGTGCTCAGCGCCTTTCGCCAGTTCCATGGTTAGCTGGTCGAGTTGCTCCATCGTCAGCCGGGGCGGTGCTCCGGTGCGTTTGCCGGTTATTAGGCCGGCCTCCCCTGTTGGCGGAAGGTTTTGAGCGTCTGACTAACCCAGGCGGGTGTTAGACCAAATGCCCGGGCAATATCGGCTTGCTTCCAACCTGCTTGGTTGAGTTCGACGCAGCGATGCCGTAGTGCTTCGTAATCTGCCTGTTTGCAGGTAGCCATAAAAATCCAAAGCACAAACATTAATGGACTTACTCACGCATCAATAGTCCCACAAAGGTCCGTATTGAGGGTACAAGCGGGTAGGACTAATAAATCTGAATTCAGGATTTTTCAATCATCCGGCGAAACACACCGGGGGACCTCCCTTGATACTTTTTGAAAAGACGGCTGAAATAGGATGAGTCCAGTACGCCTACTTCGGCAGCCACTTCATTGATTGAAAGATCCGTCTGATGCAGTAGCACCTTAGCTTCCATGATTATAGCTTCATCAATCCATTTCGTTGGAGACTTACCCGTAATAGCTTTTACGGTCTTGTTCAGGTGATTGGGGCCTATGTTCAACAGCGATGCATAGTCGGTGACTAACTGGTGCGTTTTGATGTTGGCAAAAAGCAGTTCTTTAAATCGATTCGTAATAGTGATAGCATGCGTCTGTGGACTCTCGGACATGGGGCGATAAACCTGATTAAACTCCGTCAATATCGCAATCAGATAAGCTTGAATAAGGTCCGGGTGTGTCAGCCCGTGATCGGAATATTCCATTAGTACCCGCTCAAAAGCCAGTCTACACCATGAGCCGCATACGGTAGAAGACTGATGCAGGGATTCTCCCAAACCCGTAAAAATTCAAACCCGTTGAGCAACTCGCTGCCACCGAATTTGTCGATGATAAACTCAGGATGAACGTTACACAGATACCCCCGGTTGGGGTCAACGGAGTCAAAAGAAAATGCCTGCCCTGCTAGTACAATTAAACATTGATGCTGATATACGGTATAGGTTTCACTGGCTATGGTCATGGTCGCCTGCCCATCGGTGAGAAAAACCAGCGTATGATTGGTGCTGCGTGTTGGCAGAACCGGCACTTTCATCAGGCCGCTCATAGTCTCCAGCCGAACGACAAAAAACGTTCCGAACTCTGCTTTCAGCAAGCCGTTCACAGCCGCATCGGGCTGGATAAATTTCTCGCGAAATGATTCTCCGGTGTAGGTATGTATGCTTAGTTGCATCATGAGGTAGATTATTGGTCAGCCCTGACCCGATGGGCTGGGCTTCATTTATGTCCTGATCAACTACGACCCAAGTGGCTAATGTACCCAAAGCGGCTGAGCAGATTGAAAGCAACGGCTTTCAGGCAACAGTATTCATTCGATCATTGCCACTGTTCAATTTACCAGAGTTAACTTCTTCTATCATTTAAAAATGAAAGAGTTAGGGGTTTGCCTCCCTTGCCAACGAAGTTGTTTATGCGGTTATACGTGCCGCCCACTTTTTTATCATAAAAACCAGAACAATAATCGTTTTAACCGTAGTATTGCTGGTAAACTACTTTCCTTACATCAAACCCAATTCTTTTGAAACGATATACAGAAGCCGGTTGTAACCCGACATCAACCTTGATTGGCGTAGCTTCGCTCTTTCCTCCCGACATTCTCTTCGAGGTTGAAGCAAATGCTGTTAGCGAATAGTGTAAAACTCCCAAGAAAGTTTAAGTATATGCGTTGTGTCTACTGCTCTATATGGTTATTTCTATGCAGTGTACCTGCATTTTCTCAGCAAAATGAGCCGGCTGTCATACGGAGAGTGCCTGTTATAGGGATTAAACTTGATTCCACTGATGAAAAAGAATTACAGGCAGGATTAAACCTACTTTCCGAGGCAATTAAACGGTTAAAATCAAAACAGGACGCTTTTACAAAAGAGTTATTGCCCGATGTACTGATCTATTATAAAGCAGTTGATTATGCATTGACATATCACGAGTTTTTTAGTTCAAAAGATATTGTTGCGGCCAAAGAGTTGCTCAAAAGTGGGCAGCAGCGGGCAGCCGATCTGCTTCATGGAAACGCTCCGTGGACAACGGCAAAGGGCGAAATAGCCAGGGGATATATCTCTAAAATAGACCAATCCGTTCAGCCTTATGGCCTTAGTATACCGGCGGATTATGAGCCAAACGGAGCGAATTTCGCCCTTTCACTCTGGTTTCATGGACGGGGCGAAAAGTTGTCGGAGCTCAATTTTATAGCGAATGAAAAAGGGTTCTTCCCCAGGATGCCTGCGATGAAACAAACCATTATGCTGTATCCTTACGGTCGGTACTGTAACGGGTTTAAGTTCGCCGGAGAGGCTGATGTGCTGGAAGCACTGGAACACGTAAAAAAACAGTATAAGATTAACGAAAATGGCTTGGTAAACAGAGGTTTTTCGATGGGTGGAGCAGCTGTTTGGCATTTTGCCGTACACTATCCGGATTTATGGCTTGCCGCGAATCCGGGGGCGGGTTTTGCCGAAACTACAGAATTTTTACTCTTAGATAAAGAAACGCTTCGTCCAGCCTGGTATGAGAAAAATCTATTGCATCTGTACGATTGTACGGACTATGCGAGCAACCTTTCTAACCTACCACTCATCGCTTATGATGGCGAAAAAGACCTGCAGAAACAGGCGGCTGACGTAATGGAAAGGGCGATGAAAACGGAAGGGATCGCGCTTACGCGGATCGTCGGTCCCAATACCGGTCATGCTTATCATCCGTTAGCTGCTCTAACCGTAGATAGTCTGCTTCAAGTAGCAGCAGTAAACAAAAAGAGACCAGCTCCCGCAGTATTGCATTTTACAACGTACACGCTTAAATACAATAAAATGTATTGGGTAATTGTAGATGCACTCAAAAAACATTGGCAAATGGCAAGAGTGGATGGATCAATTACGGATCAAACGATTACCCTGAAAACAAATAACGTGTCAGCATTAAGTCTGGATCCCGCTGTTTTATCAACATTAATTGATCTCAAAAAGCCGTTCGAGGTAACTATTGACAACGTACCAATTAGAGTCAATGCATTGGCTAACCAATCGAATATAAATTTTCGTTTGAAAAATAAGCAGTGGACCACTGGTTCGGCAAAACCAGTCTTGAGCAAGATACATAATTTACAAGGCCCTATCGATGATGCATTTATGTCCGCTTTTGTCGTAGTTAAACCGACCGGTAACAGCCGGAATAAATTGTTTGACCGCTGGTCTAAGTCAGAACTGAACCGCTTTATTGACCTTTGGCGAAGTCAGTTTCGTGGTGATGCCGTGGTGAAAAACGATGTTGATATTACCGGGGCAGACTTGCCGTCAAATTTAATTTTGTTTGGTGATGAAGAAAGTAATAGCGTTATCGCTAAAATCAAAAACAAATTGCCTATAAAATGGAATCTGGAACAGATCCGACTTGGCGATAGTACCTATTCGTCGACAGATCATGCTCTAATTATGATCTATCCGAATCCGTTAAACCCTCAAAAATATATAGTTTTAAATAGTGGATTTACCTTCCGGGAGGAATCCTTCCTGAACAACGCCAAGCAAATACCCATGTTGCCTGACTGGGCAATTATTGATCTCAATACGCCACCCGGCCCTGTTAATCCGGGCAAGGTAAGTCGTGCTGGTTTCTTTGGGGAGGCCTGGGAATACAACATACCCACTAAGTGATCCTGAATCGACCCTGCCACCCGACTCGTTCGGATAAAACGCGCGGGGCTACGAGATAGTCCCCCTCTTTATATGTCTAAACTAATCCGGTTGTTTTGGTTTATGTTGTCCGTCTGTACTTCGGCCAGGCAGCTACAGGCTCAACCCCTGCCCGATTCCATTGCGGTTCAACTTAAATCGCCGTTTTTCGAGAACCTCTACGCCCATACTTATTACAGTCTGCTGGACCGGCTGGGAAAAGATGGATTTTTACCCGAATCGATTACAGGGGCCTATGAAGGCATGTATTGCCGGACGACGGGTCCATTGGTGGCGTTGCTCCTCGAAACAGGGCAGCTGAAAGAAGCCGAACTCGCCATTAGCTGCGTGCTGACGGCCACCTGGCAACATCACCTGGAGCGCATTCCACACGTCATTGGCAAGGCCAAATCTGCTTACTTTCTAATCAGCGATGAGCCTCAGATTGACGGGCAGGCCCACGTGTTATTGGCCTGGGCCAGATTGGCCCTTCACCGGGGTCATACGCCGTTTGAAGATCAGACCTGGCCATTGGTCAAAACCCTGATGAGCCGCACCAGCGACCGGGAGCATTTGGAAACGGGCCGCTGGTCGGTGGAGACGGGTTTAGTACGGAACATCTCGTTTGAGCATTCGGGGGAGGGCCGACGGTGGGATGTCTGGGATTTGTTAACGCAAAGTTTTGTGGGAACTGCCCTGACGGATATGACCCGCATAGCCCAGCGCCGGGGAGAGAGTAAGCTGGCCCAGGCCTGGCAGACCAAAAAAAACCTGTTGCAGGAAGGTATCCGTAAAAATCTAACCACAGTACGAAATACAAGCGACACAACCTACCTGGAAATGCGCTTGCCCGATGGCAATGGCGGGATGCCTTACCCCGGCATGGGTTGGGTGACTTTATCGCCCATTGCTGCTCAGTGGGATGGTCTTAATCACACTATTTTGCAAAATACAGTGCGGGCCATGCAACAAACGATGCTACAAACTACCCAGGGTATTACCTGGATGCCCACAGACGGATATCCCGATGGCCGACTCTCGAATGAAGTCATCGGCAAAGGCATTGCCTGGGAAATGGAGTTTGCCCGTGCGGAAAAAGACTATTCCCGATTAAGCCAACTACTTGGCTTAATCAGGATCGTGAATGCGTCGACGCCTGTTTACATGGAAGGGGGCTGGCTGTCGGGTGGTGGTCGTAAGCAATCGGAACCCCTGACCGCTCAGGAAATAGGGGCTATGCGCCAGACCACCTGGCAGATCAAGGATGCCGGCAATGGTGAGCAAACGGCTTGGTGGTGCTGGGCCATGGCTCGATTACGGAAAGAAGCCGGGTTACCAGCCGAACCCGCCCGGCCCCCCAAGTGATGTTTATGCGAACTGTTAATTTTTAAGAATAAACTACCATTGGCTCAAAGGTGATAGTAGTTTGATTTGGTAACCTTGTCCTATGCAAATGACTGAAAGCCTCAACGAGTTTTACCGTCAAAACTTTACTGTAGTGTCCGATACGCAACAATCGGACATGGGTCAGGTCAACGTGTTTCGCATGGAAGACGCGCTGGCTCCTGCCGATAAACCCGTTCTGTACAGCCGACGGGATTTTTATAAGATTACCCTTATCCGTGGGCGCAATGTGTATCATTACGCCGATAAGAGCATTGAGATTAGTGGGCCAACCCTGATGTTTTTCAATCCCCAGGTACCTTATACCTGGCAGGCCTTGTCTGAAGAGACAACCGGGTATTTCTGCATTTTCCGCGACACCTTCTTCAGTGAACGAATCAACACAAGACTGACCGACCTGCCCCTGTTTCAGCCCGGTGGCAAACCAGCTTATCCTCTCACGGTGATCCAGGACGCAGACGTGAGGGTGCTCTACGAGAAGATGTTAACTGAACTGAAGTCAGACTACCCCCTTAAGTATGACTTAATTCGCAACTACGTCTCAGAACTGATCCATTATGCCTTAAAACTGCAACCCGCCGAAACGTTGCACCAGCACACCGATGCCAAGTCGCGGCTAACATCGGTATTTATCGAATTGCTGGAACGGCAATTTCCCATAGAGTCACCTGCCCGGCGATTCCGGCTGCGCTCCGCCAAGGACTACGCCGATCAATTAGCGGTACACGTCAACCACCTCAATCGCTCCGTGCGCGACACGACCGGGAAGACCACTACCGATTACATTGCGGATCGGTTAACGGGGGAAGCCAAAGCGCTGCTTCGGCATACCGACTGGAATATTGCTGAGGTAGGTTACAGCCTCGGTTTCGACGAACCGGCTCATTTTAATTACTTCTTCAAAAAGCACACTGGCTTAGCGCCTTCAGCGTTTCGGCATGTTTGAATTTGGTAAGTATTGGTTTGGATCTGGAAAGCTCATGCCCTGTTTGATAGCGCAACTTTGTAGTGTTCAATAAACACCGTTAAACAGGCACGAGCATGACCAATCAATCGCAAGGGCAAACCAGTGTGTGGTTTATTACCGGAGCCTCTAAGGGCTTTGGTCTTGAATTAGTAAAACAACTGCTACAACAAGGCCATCAGGTGGCGGCAACGTCCCGCAATGTGGCTGAATTACGTCAAGCCGTTGATACCGAATTAAACGACTTTTTACCGCTGGCAGTCGATCTAACGACTGAAACCAGCGTTGGTGAGGCTATTCAGGCGACCATTGGGCAGTTCGGACGAATTGATGTGGTGGTCAATAACGCAGGTTACGGGCAGTTGGGCAGTCTGGAAGAACTGACCGATGAGGAATCGCGGGCTAATTTTGATGTCAACGTATTCGGTACGCTAAACGTGATCCGACAGGTGATGCCTCAGCTACGCAAACAGCAATCAGGGCGCATCCTCAACTTCTCCTCGATTGCCGGTATTATAGGTGGCTTTCCCGGCTGGGGCATTTACTGCGCCACCAAATTTGCCGTGGAAGGCCTGTCTGAAGCGCTGGCTGCTGAGGTGGCCCCGTTTGGAATTAAGGTAACGGTGGTGGCACCGGGTTATTTCCGCACCAACTTCCTGAAGTCAGGCTCGATCAAACTGGCTGAAGACAAGCTGCCCGAGTACACCATAGTACGGGATTCGGAAGCCTACCATGACCAACTGCAACGCGAAAACACTCAGCCGGGCGACCCGCAAAAACTCGCCACGGCCCTGATTAGGATTGCCGCTGTGCCCAATCCTCCCCTGCATTTACTATTGGGGGAAGATGCTTACGGATTAGCTGACCAGAAGCTTAAGGGCTTGAAGGCTGACATGTCCCTTTGGAAAGAGCTATCGCGCTTTACCGCTGCCGAGCCAGTCAACGCCTAACCCATCACCATGTGCTACTTTAGGCTGGCTTTGATACCGTCAGTCTAAAGCAGCACATGGTAGGTGATTGACGTTTTCGGAGCCTTTTTTCATCAACAACAATCTTTACATGATGAGGTGTATCTACAAAAAAGTACGGTACAGGCCGCCATGAAAAATAGTTGAAACTTAGCTGTAGCTATACGACTTTTCCGATAACGTACCGTAGCGACGGACCGCAGCTAATTGTAGATGCCCATGGGTTACACGCTGGGAGCGTTTGGCGAGAATATATAAATAGGGGTTGCTAAACAAAAATGGCCAGCACAGACTCGATCTTTTATGATTGATTAAGCCATTCGTTGATTCGTTGAGCTGTTGCCAGTGGCTCTTGGGAGGTGATGTCAATCGTTAATAATCGCTTTTGGCCTAACTCACCTTCCCGCGTACTCATCCGATAATTCGTCTCAAAGTAGAGTAAGGATGATTCAGACGAGTCAACATCTCGTTTTGAGGGCTTACAGGCTAACCGATGCGCATCTCGATTTCGCTTTAACCGTTCGGATAGATCGGCTTTTAGTTCGACATAGCTCACGGCGGCTCCTCGTTGACGAAATACGTCAGCAACCGCGTCTATGTAGGCTGTATCCGCTGGTTCGTTAAAATCCCAGACATAGGTAAAAATCAAGCCATCCAGATCACTGGCGGCTATTTCCTCAAAGAACGCAAAGCGAATTCGCCGATCAAGCCGCTCGAAGGCGGGGGTGCCAAAGTCAAAAAACCGATGGACCAGTTCTAAAGACATATGATTGTGAAATAACCGCAAGGTGGTTATTTTTTCTAGTGCCTGGCCAACCGTCATTTTACCCACGGCGGGTGGCCCAAAAAGGATGACTAATTTCATTAGAATTGAAGGGACTATGATTGGCCAATCCGAATTCATGGAAGACTTTAGCGCCAAGCCAATGAAAGGATAAAGCGGTATCGAAGACACCCTAGCGATAGAATAGCTATTTTTAGGCGGATGAATACCTACCTGTTCGTTGAGATAGACCACAATTGGTATAAGCTGGGCGTAAGCGGTAATCCATCGGTCAGTTCATTTGTTTTATATTGATGCACGTTGGTTAGTCTTGATTTATACACATTCTTCATTGGTTTGGCCGTCGTTGACGGACTGATTCTAGCCGCTCTGCTGCTGACCTCCACCAAGCCCCAAAAACAGGCCAATCAATTCCTGGGCCTGACGCTGTTATTTTATACGCTACCGGTCATTCGGGTCATCATGCAGGATACCGGATTTTTCAAGCCATATGCCAATAGTGCGCTGTTTGACATTGAATTGCTCTTTGGCTTAGGGCCTTCCTTATACCTATTTGTCAAAAGTAGTACGAATTCGCCAAGCCAGTTCATCCGCCGGTATTACTGGCACTATTTGCCCGTAGCGCTTGAGTTTGGGTACTACCTGACTCCGGCCTATCGGCAGGTGAAACATCATCTCATCCGGTGGCCAGCAGATATCCCTCATTTGCTGTGGTTAGTGGAACAGGCGGGGGCGATTACCTCCCTGTTAACCTATCTCTATTTAACCATCCAGTATTTGTCCAGACACAAAAAGGGGCTGCTGGCTCCCCCTTCACCCGCGCAGCAACAATTGCTGCATTGGCTGCAACAGCCCGTCCGCTTTTATGCCGTGTTCTGGCTGGCCTGGCTCGGATTACGAATGGTGGATGTGGGTCAATTTGGTGAGTTGCTGCCCATCAACGCCTATTACCCGTTACTGGTTCTTTTATCCGTCACCTCCTGCTGGATCGGCTTTGTTGGCTATACCTACCCTTACTCAGCCAGCCAGCAGGAGTTGACATTAGCTGGTATAGCCAATAACAAAGCCCTGCCTAACGAAGACCACCGGGCGCAACTAGACCAATTACGCAAGGCGATGGAAACGGATCAACTGTATTTGGACGCTCAGTTAAGTTTAACTCAACTGGCCGGGCACGTTCAGCTCAATCCACGGCTGGTCTCGAAAGTACTCAATGAAGGGTTGGGAAAAAGCTTTTATGAGTTCGTCAACGCCTACCGGGTGGAGGCCGTAAAAGAAAAGTTGGTAAACGCTCACTATCAGCACCTCACGTTTTTGGGCGTAGCATTCGAATCGGGTTTCAACTCGAAAGCCACCTTCAATCATCTCTTCAAGAAACACACCGGCCTGACGCCTAAGCAGTACGTGGCGGGCTACCACCAAAACACTAACGGAGCCGCAAATACGTCCGAATCGACGCGATCGGACGACTCACCCCCGGACGATACCTAGTTTAGCGGCTTTATGCCTGATTCGTCCGTCCAATGGTCAAGTTCACCAGTAAACTGTTTTTGGGGATCGGTATCCCCTTTATGATAACCGCTGCCAGCACGCAACAAACTTACTCGCCAACGAATCTGGCTTTAGTTGCTCATCCCCTGGCCAGTCAGGTAACCATCTACCGGGATACCTACGGCGTGCCACATGTGTACGGTCGTAGCGACGCTAGCGCGGTGTTTGGGGCCACCTACGCCCGAGCGGAAGATGAGTTTGGCTATATGGAGCAAGCCTATATTAAGGTGCTGGGCCGAGCCGCCCACGTGCAGGGCCCCGCCTGGTTACCCTGGGATCGGCTCATCAAGCAATTAGAAATTGAAACCTACTCGAAACAGGAGTACCGGGCAGCATCCCCCGCGATCAAAGCACTCTGTGACGCCTTTGCCAGTGCCATGAATTATTATTTGGCCAGGCATCCCCAGGTAAAACCCCAGCTCCTGACTCACTTTGAGCCCTGGTACGCCCTGGCCGGTTATCGACTCTTTCATCTGTCGAGCCTGGATGAATTTACAACTGATTATTTGCAGCTTCCCGCCCTGCATCGCTTCACGGGGTATCTCTCCTCAACCATGTGGGCCATCAGTCCGGCTAAAAGTGCCAGTGGGCATGCCATGCTCTTTATTAATCCGCACATTCCCCTGGATGCGCCTTACGAACTCCATCTACACAGTGAACAGGGGTTAGATATATCCGGGCAAGTCGCTTACGGTATTGGTTTGCTCCCCCTATCGGGTCATAACCAATCGATGGGCTTTGCCCTGACCGCCAATAAACCCGATGTGTCCGATTTATATAGCGAACGCTTCGATGCGGTTGATACCCTGCGCTATCAATACGGTAATCACTACCGGCAAGCCCAGGCCTGGCAAGACACGATATGGGTCAAGGAAGGTGCGGGTCTGGTCAGGCAGATCGTTTCGTTTTATAAAACGAGGCATGGACCCGTCTGGACGGCCAAAGATGGGAAACGAATTGCCCTAAAAATTGCCAAACTTGAGCGGGGAGGCGTTCTCGATCAGCTTTATGCGATGGCCAGAGCCACCAATCTAGCCGAGTTCAAAAAAGCGATTTCCCCCTGTAACCTGCTCTACAACAATATCCTGTATGCGGGAGCCGATGGGCACATTTTTTACGTCTATGGCGGAGCCATTCCCCGGCGAAGTCCCCGCTACGAGTGGGATAGACCGGTCGATGGCTCGATAGCGGCCACCGAGTGGCAAGGTTATCACCCGCTTAATGAGCTTCCTCAGCTACTTGATCCCGCCGATGGTTACCTACAAAACTCGAATTCGTCCCCGTTTTTCTCCACGCAGCACAACCGACTAAACCCCGCTGATTTCCCCGTGTATATGTGTCAACACGAACGCGACACGCCCATTGCCCGGCGATCCCGGCAGATCCTAACCAGCAAACGCCAGTTTACGTACCGTCAACTGCGGGAAGCGGCTTTCGATACGTACGCCGAGCAGGCCGATACGGCTATCTCCGGACTGCTAACCGATTGGAAAAGCTGGGCCAGCCAGCCTAAAAACGAAGCGGTACTTTATCAAGAACCCATCGACACCTTGAAGGCCTGGAATAGAAAGTCTACTATTCATTCCGTGGCGGCTTCGTTGTACGTCGGTTTGCTGTTGATACCCGACCAAAAAGGGGCCTATCCCCAGCTTAAAAAACTGGATCAAGTTGTCCGTTTATTAACCACCAACTACGGGACCTGGAAGGTGCCTTATGGCGAATTTACCCGACTCCAACGGCCCCAAATTCCTTCCAGCATGCCTTACAGCGATAGCCGGACCAGTCTGCCTAGCGCCGGGCTACCCAGTCGGGCGGGGGCAATCTTCACCTTTAACGTCGAAAGCCCCCAGCAGTCAACAAAAATTTACGGGGTACATGGTCACTCGTTTGTGAGTGTAGTCGAATTTAGTCAACCCCTGCACAGTCATTCGGTGCTGGCCTTTGGACAAAGCCGTCATCCTACTTCGGCTCATTACGTTGATCAAGCAACCTTATACAGCTCGCAAAAATTTAAACCAGCCTGGTTTACATTAACTGACATCAAGCGGCATATAGAAGCGATTTATACGCCTTGATCTTAAACGTTTGACCGGATTGTTTTCTGGATTTTGAACGTGATTAGTTTAAATTAAAGAATTACTTATTTATCCTTTTTGTCAGTAAAACTATAAAGTAAAGTATCTCCCGAAACGCCAGTTCGTTGAGACGCTTCTGCTCGACCGGGCGGTCGGAGCAGTTATAGCGGTTTTTGAATTAAACGCCCCCGCCGGTTAGCCTGCAAGGTAATCGTATACCATGCCCACTATTGACTAAAGTGAAAGCAGCACCTGCTCGTCCTCGGGCCGTAATTTACCCGTTGCCATCGGTCCCACATTTACCAGCAGGTTGGCCTGCATTTGACCGGCCACCCGAAGCCACTCCTTCACCTGCCCGGTTGAGGCCACCGAATGATCCCACTCGTGCCAGAACCAGTTACCCGATGGAAACTGACTGGAGCTTTTAGTGGACAGGGTGGTTTCAATCTGCATGGGCAGAAACGTGTCGCGACCCCGCCACGGCCAGATCTTTTGGTCCGCAACAGCGGCTGTGTATTTTTCCCCGCTACGAATATCGACTGGATGCAGGGGCACTCCAGGGTAGGCCGTCGTTGAGTTGTTCATCACCAAACAATTGGGCTGAATCGACTTGATGTATTGGTAGAGGTGATCCATCTGCCAGCGGTAGGCCCCCTCATTGCGCCACGCCTGAATAAAAGCTTCATTCCGGTTGGCTCGGCCGTCAGCAGCGATCACCTCTCCGTTGATGGCGGCTTTACTGGTCCAGCCCGATTGCTGTTTCTTCCAGAAACCATCGAACCACAACTCCACGATGTCGCCGTAGCCGGTCAGTAGTTCGTGAAACTGGCGTTTCATAAACTCGACGTAGGCCCATTCGTCGGTGTCGTGCGAGTGCTCGTGCCGGTCCCAGAGTGAATAATAAAAACCTACTTTAAGACCGTATCTGCGTGACGACTCCACGGCCTGTCCTAGCACATCGCGTTTAAACGGCGTGGCCAGTACCGAATAGGCCGTCTGCCGGGTGGGCCACAGGCAGAACCCATCGTGATGCTTGGTAATCAGCACGATGTAATTCATACCGGCCGCTTTGGCTGCGCGGCACCACTGATCGGTATCCAGTTCGGTAGGATTGAAGCGAACGGGGTCGAGTGTGCCATCACTCCATTCGGTGTCGTAATACGTATTGATGCCAAAATGGACGAACATGCCGAATTTTAACTCCATCCACCGCTTCTGGGCGGCCATTGGCTGGGGCAGGTCGGCCAGAGTCGTTTTAGGGGCATCCCGGGATGCCCCAGTCAACGGCGGGTTAAGGGCTGAATAAACCGTGAGTGTACTGGCCTGTTGCAAAAACGACCGGCGATTCAGCGGAAACGATTCCATGCGTTGATATAACTTAGTGAGAGTCTATGTTGATAGCCCTGACGAAACAGCGATACACTGCCCCATAAGCAAAGCGTTGGGACCGTCATTTCTTCGCAAACGTTGCCGTGAACAGTACCGACCGTCCCGCCCAGGTACTGACTGCATTCTGATTAGCTGCTTTGACGGGTACCAGGGGCAGGTTCCCTACACTATTCACCGATGTGAATGACAGCACCAGTTTTGAACTGGATATTTCTTTGATGGTGTAGGCGTAGTTAGTGTACGTCGCCGGGGCGTAGGTACCTGTGTTATTGGCCCCTAACGTGATGGTTCCGTGCGAGACAATATCAAAGTTATAGCGGACGAATTGCCCTTTCGTGTAAGTAGGGACGGCCGTGCGCAGCAATGACCCGCCCTCCGACGCAGTGGCTAACACAAAATAACCCCGTTGCCGAACACCCCGGTTGGCAACGAAAAATGTATCCAAGCCCGCCGTGGCTGTGTTACCAAACGTCAGTGTATCCAAAAAAGCGGTGATCGGATTTGGGCGGTTAGCCACCAGCAGCGATGGCGTCGTGGGAGTGAGTCGGACGGTGGTATCGTGCTGGGTGGGCGTAGCGCCTATCTGATAGTTTAGGGCCAGTTCAACCGGAAGCCAGGTGCCGCGCAGTTGTCCTTTGAGCGCGTCGTTGGTCGAAACCGTTGGCAGGCTGTCGTCTTGGCAACCGGCCAGCAACACCCCGGATAAAAGAAACAAAAAAAGGCGTGTCATGGTGTTAGTCATTTTGGGTGGCCAATGGGTTGTGGTCCAGAAACGTTTGTGGAATTAAAAATACCAGTAGCCGACTATTCCAGGGCACCGGATTGCAGCCGCTGGCCGTGCAGTCGAAGCTGTTTGGCGAGAGCTTGCGGTCGCCGGGATCGATCGCTTCTTTACGGCGCTTGAGGTCATGCACCCGAAGACCCTCGGTAAACGTTTCGCGCAGATATTCCGCCCTGATTTCGGCGATCAGATCGGTGGGGGCCGCACTCAGCGCCGGCAGGCCCGCCCGTGTCCGAACAGCGTTCAAATCGGTTAGGGCCATAGCCATGCTGCCTTTGCGGGCGTTGGCTTCGGACCGCATCAGCACAAACTCCGCCGAGCGGTAGAGCGGAATGTTGCTGTTGACCCCCTGGGCCGGACCGGGATTACTGGTTCCCATAACTCCCCATTTTTTGGTAAACCAAAGCCGGCTGGCACTGTTCCAAGCATCCGTTATTTTGCTGGCTTGCGTCGTATCGATCAGGTTTCGGTAGCGCAAATCGCGCGTCCGATCGAAATTAGCTAATTCTTTGAACCGCTGTCCCAACCGTAGGTTTGGCCCCGAGTTGAGCGTGTTTACGTTGGCTAACTGAGCAGTTGTGTAATTCGTCTGCAAGGTGTAACTCGTTCGGATAGGGGCCGAGGTGGTAGTCCGGGGGTTTCCATTCACTACATTCACCAGCTCAAAAATGACCTCACCCCGTGTGGCTAAATTTGTCGTTGCCAGTATGCCGGTGCGCTGATATACGTTTTGCAGCAGCGTAGCCCCCGGCTCCAGCGGAAAGCGGATGCCATTGCCCAAGCCCAAGCCCAGCAACCGGTTCGTTACGGCTAGTACGCTATCCATGTTGTCCTGTTGCCAGTACACCCGAGCCATGAGGGCCAGAGCCGCGTATTTGTTGCCGCGCGGCCGGAAATCAAGCGGATGCTGGGCCGGGTCGAAGTTGTCAGGCAGCAACTGTTCGGCCCGGTGCAGGTCATTCAGCACACTGTCGTAGGCTACTTTGACGCTCAGGCGGGGGTAGGCCAGATCACTGAATGTCGAAAGCGATTTAAAATTGCTGATGGGACCAGGCTGCGTGTTGTCAGGCGCAGTTCCCCAGGGGTTACCCAGCAGCCGGGTTTGTTCAAAGACTACCATAGCCCGCACAAACCGGGCTTCACCTTCAAGCCGTCCTCGCTGTTTAGTGATGTCCTTACGTGGATCGGTTTCGCCGGGGGTCTGCACCTGATTGAGTTGCAGAACTTCCAGCACATTGTTGGCATTATTCAATCCGAAGGTTGACCACTGCAAAAATTCGGCCTGTGCGCCATAGTCTTCCTCGCGGTGGGTCCACAGGTAGGCCCGCGACAGCCGATTTGGATTGTTGCGAAAATTGATGTTGTTGATCGCCAGCAAATCTCCGAAGAATTCACCGATCAGTGGGGCGTTTCCGCCGAAAGACACCTCGCGGGCAATGCCGGAGTAGGCTCCCGTCATAAGAATATCCAAGTCACTGACCGTCCGGACATTCTCGCGCTGAATCTGGGTGGAGGAGACGGGTTCATTGATGAATTTTTTACAGGCCATCATGCCGGCCATCATGCCGGCCATCAGGCCGGTTGTCAGCAGAGTTAAGGATGCTCTATTTCTCATGAGAATTTCTTGGTTAAAAGCCCACGTTCAGGCCCAGACTAAGGGTTTTGACCTGCGACAGGTCATTGTTGGTGACGCCGGGGCCGAGGGTAGCCGTGCCCCCAGTGGCTCCATTGTTGTTAAAAATCTCCGGGTCCCAGCCTTTAAATTTGGTTACTGTCAGCAGGTTCTGCGCCGTGGCATACACCCGCACCGTGCGCAAGTGCAGGCGTTTAGCCGTCGCTACCGGCAGGGTATAGCCAACCTGAAAGTTTTTAAGCCGGGCAAATGAGCCATCGTGCAGGAACCGTGTCGATTCAAAAAGGCGGGCGTTGGATTGCCACTGGAGCCGGTACGCCCCCCCGTCGATCCGGTTCAACTCGTCGGTCAGGCGGCCGATTCCCGGCACTTCGGCCCGCAGTACCTGACCAACCGTTGTGTTATTAGAGCCCGGATTAAGAGAAGGATAACTCTGTTGCCGTTCGCCCTGATCGTAAATCCAGTTTCCGTACTGAAAATAAATCAGCGCGCTGACATCGAACGGGCCGACGGTGAACGAGTTGGTCAGCCCACCGAAAAACTTGGGGTACGGTGTTTTGCCGTCTTGGATAAACTGATTGCTGCCCGACTGGTTATTCACGGTACCATCCCAGAGATTACCCGTCGGCACGGTCTGCCCACCGATGGTAAACGCATTGCGGTTACGCTCGTAGAACAGTTCGTTGCCCGTAAGCGGATCGAACCCGGCGAATTTAGCCAAATAGTACGTGCCGAGCGGATACCCAACGGCGGCAATGTTAGGACCTGATATGAACTGGTACGGGTAGTTTAAAAAGGGCGCAGTGTAGGTACTGAGGACTTCGTTTTGGTTGCGGGCAATATTAAAATCTGTCGTCCAGCGGAAACGGGGCCTAACTATGTTCTGGGTACTTATGCTGAACTCCAGCCCCCGGTTGCGCACCGAGCCGAGGTTGAGTGTAATTACATTGTTGATGGTGCCGTAGAGCGGTCCAAGGTCGTAGTTGAGCAGTAACCCGTTGGATACTTTGTTGTAAAAATCGAACGTACCCCGGATGCGGTTGCCCAGAAACCCGAAATCAAGCCCCGCGTTTAGCTGTTTAGTCGATTCCCAACTCAAATCCTGGTTGCCCGGATTGGTGAACTGCCCACCCGTAGAACCCGCGTACACGGCCGTATTGTAGCCGACGGACATAAATGATTTCTGCCATGAAAAATTGCCAATCTCGGCGTTTCCTGTCAGGCCATAGGAAGCCCGCAACTTTAAAAACGAAAGGCTTTTGACATTGTCCCGAAGCAACGGCTCATCGCTGAGCACCCAGCCCGCCGAAACGCCCGGAAACGAAGCAAACTTACGGCCTGGCCCAAACCGCGATGACCCATCGGTGCGAAATGTAGCCTCGAAAAGATATTTGTCCCGCAGGCTGTAGTTCAGCCGCCCGAAGAATGACACAAACCGAAAGGCCGGGTCATCGTTAACCGGCGATCTACGGGTCGTATCTGTGCCGCTGCGCTGCCCTTCGAGCACATTTTCGGTTACGTAGGTAGTCGATTTTGAGCTTTGACTTTGTACGCTGTTCCCCAGCAACACCGTCAGCCGTTGGTTTTTGGCCAGTTGACGGGTGTAGGTAATTAGGTTGTTAGTGTTCCAAGTGCTGCTGGTGAATACGTTGTTTAGCGCCCGGCCATTGCCGTTCTTTTCTTTGCTAGAAATACCCGCCGGAAACAGGGCGGGTGTGTACAAGGCATCGCTGGTGTTTCTCTGTATATCATAGCCCCATTCGGTTCTAATAGTCAAACCGGCCAGCGGTTCGAGTTGCAGAAAGGCCGTATTGATGCTGCGGGTGGTGTGGGTGACTTCCTGGTAGTTGTTGCGAAAGAAAACCGGATTCGAGCCAATATTGATGGCATTGTTACCCCGGTTGATACCATTAAAATACGTACCGTCGGCCAATTGTATGGGATAAGCCGGTAAGGCTGTTGTCAGAGCGTAACGAAATGAATTTCCGAGGGGCTGGGTGTTATTTTCCAGCCCGTTGATGGATGAGTTAAGGCCCAGTTGAACTTGCCGAATGGGCTTGTAGATCAGGTTGATCCGCCCGCTTACCCGTTGCAGCGACTGCCCGACAACAATGCCATTGTCTTTCCGATACGAGCCACTGACGTAGGCCTGAAGCGTTTTTGTACCGGCACTGATGCCCAGTGTGGCGACCCGGTATGACCCCTGCCGCAATACTTGCGAGAGCCAGTCCGTCCGGCCGTTGTAAAGCGTGGCGGAATCGGTCAGCAGGCGGTTGTCAATGTTGGCATCAGACCCCTGCAAAATACCCGATGGGAGTAGCGAAATTAGGTTTGTTGATGCGGGAGCCAGACCCGAGAACTTATTCTGGGCAGCAGCCCGCTTCAGGATGGCAAAGTAGTCAGCCCCGTTGTCCACGAGTTTTACCTGGTTAGTCGTGTTCGTGACACCTTCCTGATAACTGACATCAAAGGTGGGTTTACCCGATTTTCCTTTTTTGGTGGTAATCAGAATAACCCCGTTGGCCGCCCTCGAACCGTACAACACAGAAGCCGCCGCGTCTTTTAGTATTTCCATACTCTCAATGTCATCGGGGTTGATTTCCGACAGCGGATTCATGGCTACCCCACCTGTCCCAAATGCCTGATTGATTACCGGTATACCGTCGATCACGATTAGCGGCTGGGCGTTGGAATTGATAGAGGCCACCCCCCGTACGTTGATGCGCACTGCCCCGCCGGGCGTACCGCCCGCCTGGGTAATCTGAACACCAGCCGCTCGGCCCTGCAGGGCCACATCGGGACTGGCCGCAGTGTTGGTCCGAATGGCATCGGGTTTAAGGGACGAAATAGAGCCGGTCAGATCACGCTTGCGCTGTTCGCCAAACGCCACAACCTGGACCTCTTCCAAGCCCCGCACGTCGGAGGCAAGTTTTACGTTTAGGATCGACTGAGTGCCTAAAATGAATTCCTGAGGCAGGTAACCCACGTAGCTGAATACCAGTGTGGGCGTTGCGCTGCTGCCCGTGGGTAATGTGAGCCGGTAGTTGCCCTGTCCGTCGGTGGTGGTGCCCCGGCTACTGCCCTTGAGCGTGATGTTGACCCCCGGTAGGCCTTCGCCGTTTTCGCCATCCGTTACCTGACCCGTCAGAATTCGTTCCTGATTGACCAGAATGATCTGTTTATCTACAATCCGATAGCTAATTGCCAGCGGAGTCAGCAGATTGTTCAGCACCTGTCGCAGGGGTTGCCGGACACTTTGCAGGGCGGGCCGGAGTTTCCCAAACTGCCCATTGCTGTACACGAATGTGTAATCAGTCTGTTGCTCGATGGCCCGCAGAATAAGGTCTAGGGTGCGCCCCTCCGACGATAGAGTTACGGTGCTTTTATCGGTGATTTGTCTGGGCGACACCAGGGCGTTGGTACTGGCCAAGTCCTGCGCCGACAAGCCCGGACCTGTGCTTAACGAAACCAGCAGCCAGCAGGTAAAATAGTTGTTCATAAATTGATTGGTTTAGAAACAGGTACTCAGAACGGCATTAGTGGCTCTCGCAGCCGGGGCCTTTGATGGTTACCCGAGAAGCGGTTAATTCATAGTGAAACTGGTTAGTCATAGCAATCAGGCTCATCACTTCCTGTAGGCTCTGGTTCTGAAACGTACCCGTTAGGGGACATTGACGTAGCGATTCGCCTTCGAGCGTGACGGGCGTGCCATACCAGCGTTCGAGGGTTTTAGCCACTTCGCCCATGGGTGTGTTGCGAAACACTAATCTTGATTCCGTCCAGGCGATTTGATTGGCGGCTACCGTTGGCCTGGCCACCACCGAATGCCGCGTGAGGGACTGAATCGCCTTGCTGTTGGGCAGCAAAAACAGCGTATCCGATGCCGGTGAGGTTGGCTGGTCCCGACCCGTCCTGCGTGGGCTTCCCACTTTCGGGATAAAAGCAACTCGGCCCGTGACGACGGCTGTTTCGACGGTGCTATCGCCCGGATAGGCTCGAACATTGAACGACGTACCCAGCACCCGAACCGATCCCGTCTTCAGGCGGACCACAAATGGCTGCTTCGGATTATGGGTAACGGTAAAAAATGCTTCACCTTCCAGGGATACCTCCCGCACTGAACCGGTAAATGTTTTGGGATAACTCAGGTGGCTGTCGGCATTAAGCCAGACTGTGCTACCGTCGGCTAAGTGAATCTGCGACCGGGTACCTTTGGGGTTGACTTGCTCGACAAGAGGCCGCGCAACGGTAGTGGGACGCCATTGTTGCCAGCTAATAAAACCAACTACCAAGGCCACCGATGCGGCTGTAGCCCAGCCAGCCCACGGCTGCCACGACCACAGCGGACGGACAGAGCTTTTGGTGGGGGCAGTTTTACCGTGTATACGCTCCTGGAGCCGCTCAAAAGCCTTCGCCACGGTTTGATCGGCTGTGTCTGTTTTGGCAACAGGTGTCAGCCAGAATTGGCGCAGATTAGCCACTATGGGTTGCTGGTCGGGATGGGCGGCCAGCCAGTCATCAAACTGTTGTCTTTCTATTGGTGTTGCTTCTCCGGCAATTACTTTTCCCAGTAAGTTCCAGTCGACAGAATTGTGCATTGCGTTGGGGTTTCAAACGCAAAGACAATGCTTTAGGTAAAAACCCGTAAACAAACAGGTAAAATTTTTAGATTTTTTTCTACGATTCCGCTACAAAGCATATTAAGTAGGCCATTCCGGACAGGCGAGCACCAACCAGTATACTCCCTACGCGAAAGGCAGATTATAAATGAGTTACTTTTGCAACAGCCACTCAGAATATGTTAAGCTATGGCAATGGATGCTTGGAAATATAGACCACGCCCCGGCCCTGTTTACTGTTACAAAACGAGAACCCCTCCCCCGAATGACCCCGACCACAAACCGCATCCGTGCCAGCCAGATAGAGTCGTTGCTGCTCATCTAAGTACAGACTTTGGATTTGATGAAGTTGAGGCAAATCAAATCGACGGCCAGTAGCGGTGATGACCCCAGGGGTCTCGTAATTACCGCTCGTGGCTGTAGAACCATTGAAGAAGATACGATTAATCTGGTATCGGGTGCCTGTTGAGCTAATGATGGGGTTAATCCGCAACCAGTTATCAACGCTTCCATAGGTGGGAATATCCGCGAGGATTGGATTTCGCCTAGTGTAGGCTTGCCAACTTTGGCCATCGTCCAAACTGTAGTTATTAGCGTGAACCATGAATTGCTGATAAGTTTCCCCAGCTGATTGATTGACTAGACCACTCATCGTAAATAAGGTGTCCTGATTCTGCACGAAGCCAACTATGCCAATGGATTGCTGAAGCACTTGTTGCCAATGATTGCCTTTATCCGTCGAACGAAAAATAGCATAACCCGTCGAGATCAGTGGCGTTTTATCTCGGTCTCCCCATACCCCCTGAATGTCTTTATCAATAGGCGCTTTGAGCGTGTACCAGTCTGGATATTCACCTCGAACCGTATCGTGTTGCGGGTCGACAATGTCGGATGGAGCCTTTTTACAAGATAAGGCCAGTAGCAGTAGGCTACAGCAAAGCAAAGTTTTCATGGTTGTTGAGTCTTGGTTTTACTGCTTCTAAAAAGGCAATAATGTTGGCCGCTCCCCACAGTTGTATAGTGTACCCCATTCTCTGAGATGGTCTAATTTATCGGCACAGTGAACTTGCTTAACTTAGTAAGATCATGCAGCAACCAAGCACACCCAAAACCCGGCGTAAGTATGACGCTGACTTCAAAAACGAAGTCGTCAAAATGTTGGCCAACGGTCAGACAGCCACCTATGTTTCAAAGGCGTTAGGTGTTTCAGAAAATCTAATCTACCGTTGGAAGAATCAGAACCAAGGGATAAAAAAAGTAAGCAGTAAGCAAAGTGAGTTGGCGCTGGAAAACCTGCAGCTCAAGGATCGAGTACGGCAATTGGAAACCGAACGCGAGATCTTTATAGTGTACCCCATTGTTTGTACCACTGTTCGGCCAAACGAAATGGTTAGTTTGAAGCCTACCCATTTCTTGGACCACTCAGAGATTGAGGATCGGACGTTCATTTGTTTTTTTCTTCCCTTCTGTTCCCACTTGATTTGGCGTTAATCCGCCGAGGGAACTGTGAGGCCGAAAGTCATTATACTCCTCCCGCCACTGCTCGATTTTCTCTCGGGCATCTTCCAGTGAGAGGAACCAATGGGCGTTCAAACACTCATCTCTAAAGCTACCGTTAAATGACCGCAGCGGCGGACCGCTCGATAAACGGGTTATCAGTCGGTTTGCCAGGTCGTGAGAAGTCTAAAGTCACCCCGTGCTCATAGGCCCACAAGTCTAACGCTTTTGAGATAAATTCGCTACCATTATCAACCTGAATACGTTTAGGTACCCCAGCTAATTCGACTCGCAACCGGTCCATAACTGCTACCACATCATTTCCTTTTAACGATTGGCCGACATGGATTGCTACGCACTGACGACTAAAATTATCCACCGCTCGGGCGGCCCCGTACTGTTAAAGCCCGGATTTTTCGCCCGTCGAAGAGCTGATCTGCTACAAAACCCATGCCGCGCGGCGGACCGTTCCAGCATTGAGCAATACTAGAAAGCTCTATTCGATCAAGCCGATGAGCCGCAGCTCGTTTACGGCGAGGTCGTTTGCTACGCAGATTTAAGCCTTCTAGGCAGTACAATCGATGAATACGCTTGTGATTATCCCGCCAGCCTTCCCGCCTGAGCAAGGTAGCAATACGGCGGCTACCGTATCGCACGCGGGTCTGAGCGATGTCCCGAATCCGCTCACGTAGCACTGAATCGTTTCGTGCTTTGCCTTTGTAAAACCAACTCGATCGCTGTAGGGATATTACTTTGCAGGCCCGCCGGTTGGACACCCGATAATCGTTCATCAGGCTCTGGGCCAGTCCCCGGCGTTGAGCTGGCCTCAGAGCTTTTTTTTGAGCACATCCTGTAGCATCTGTTTATCCAGGCTTAGATCGGCCACCAGTTGCTTGAGCTGTTGGTTCTCTTCTTCCAGTTGGCGAAGCCGCCGAAGTTCAGGTACGCCTAAGCCACCATACTTCTTTTTCCAGTTGTAGAACCGGTCCGCCGGTGCGGTAGCCTCACTGATGCCCATCTTACGGCAAACTTCGGCCACAACGGTGCCTGTATCAGCTTGCCGAAGGGCAAAGACAATGGCAGCGGCCAACCGTCTGTGCTTCGGTGAATTTTGACTTTTTCATAAGTGATTGTTTGATTGTTTAAGGTATCAAAAATCGCCCGAAGTCTCTACTTTACAGCGGTCCAGTTTTTTGGGAACAGGTCAGTTCAGGACACTGGGATTGGAAGAAGTCAATAACCAGTTCAACATTCTCTTTGAGGAACACACAAAACAGCACCGCTTCGACTAACCTAAAGTTTGACGGAGTTCAGCGAGCATTTCCTGTCAGCCAATTTGATATGATCAAATTTCAAGTTCTTTGATAAAAAACATTGGAGATTCTTGCTTAATGTCAATTTGACTCTCGTCGTCTTCGTTCTCCTCATTTTCCCCATCGGTTAGGGAAATGGATTCCCAATCGTCACTACCAAAGAACTCGGATTCGCAATATTCGCCGTAACAAACTTCAGCATCAAAGATTTGAAGCATGGTAATCACGGCCATTGGATACAGATCTGATTCATCGATGTCCATTGCTAACTCGATTATATCTCCTGCATCATCATAACATTCCATGAAAACTTGAAATTGTCTCCAGGAATGGTCTTTCATCTTATCAAGGTGATCTGTTTTGCCAACCCTTTCCCTGATATCACTATACTTTTTATCCCAAAAATCTTCCCATTCCATAAGCATCTTGGGCACAAACATGTGCTTTTCAATACCAGCATCTATATAGACTTCGCTCCAGATGGCGTTATTCGTTTGGGTATAAATCTCGCTGTACGATTTTCTATCGACAAACGACTTTAGTCGGGCGCACAACCCTTCATAAGTATCAAGTTCAAACACCTTTCCCTCATCAGTGTAAAAATGAATAAGGTTGTCTACGGTTTGGGCTTTGTATGCACTCCGTTTGAGTCCTGAATGTTTCTCAAATGCTTCAAGAAATTGCTCATAAGTTGGTAGGCCGTCTTCTGCGTTTTCGTCGTCAAACATCTTTCGAGCTATGCCTACAATCCCAGATCCATCTACGAAGGTCTCTGCTTCATGCTTTAGGGTTGCCAGTACGTTTGCTACGGGGACTTCAAGGGCTTTCAACTCATGATATCGTTTCTTGAGGTAGCTTCTGAAACTCCATAAAGTGAAGAAATAAGGGTCCTCGTGGTTCCCTTCCTCCTTTTGAGCGTTCCAGGTTTTGGGGTCAATAGTATAGCCCAATGAAAAAGAAACCCGGTCAGTTCCGTCACTAATACGGCAGTAGAGATTCTTCTTGCGACCCTCGTTTAGATAGTAAGCGATTTTCATGTGAACAGCGAAGTGCAATACATTTTATGTTATCAAGTGCTAATGTAACACAAAAGTATATTACAATTTCTATATCGCCAGCAAAAAATATTAAATTTTGATATATGTCAATAAATTCTATTCACATTAAGCTAGAAACATAGTCATTGGCTTTTTAACCTGCGTTAGCAAACGGGCGGTCATTTTTGTTTTCTATTTTCTCGGTCTATCTTGGCTATCGTCAGCCCTATTTTTTACTTTATCCTATCTTTTACCAACGTGCGGCTAGATAACTATTATAGTAGTGATTACTGGCGTACAGCACTGCTCCGTTTTCTTCAGCCCAAAACTCACCAAACAACCCCTCGTCAGGCTTCTGATGCATGTTGCGTCGCGTTTTTTGCTCCGATAACCTGTTTATAACTGTACAGGCTCCCCTCCTACTCAACCGGCCATTTTCGGTCAATAAATGCCTGGCCACCGTAGCGGGTACTAATGCTATTTCACGAACTTGTTATTTTGCTATCAACTCCCATGGAAACCTTCCCTTTAAACGTCCTTTTTAATATCCATCCAACTCAATCAATAGCGTACGATACTTCTGGGCATGCGTCTCCATATGGCCTTATGCGTGACGTGACCCCGTACCCGATAAGCTGACGTTCAGCAGGGTTCGCGTAATAGACTTTCAGGAACCATTCATCACAAAAACCGTATCTCCCGGCAGAGTCAGATCGACGGCTTTCTATGGCTGACAAAACGAGGATTTTGGCGTTTTACCATTGTTCGTATCATTTCCATAAACCGACACATACCAAGCCTGAGCCAACGCGGCCTGGCTGACGCCCGATAAGCAAAGAAGCATGAGAAACAGGTGCTTCCTGCTACTCGTGTTGGATAAAAACATGGGATGATTTCTCATAGAAGTTGTCTAAAGTTTTCCGCTTTTGAGCTGCTTCACGGCGTAATCTGCAGCTCTGGCCGTTAGGGCCATGTAGGTCAAGGAGGGGTTCTGACAGGCCGACGATACCATGCAGGCTCCGTCGGTTACGAACACGTTTTTAACAGCGTGTAACTGGTTGTGCGCGTTGAGCATCGACGTTTTAAGGTCGCTACCCATACGGGCGGTACCCATCTCGTGAATGGCCAGACCGGGTGTCTGATGGTTATCTACTGCCTGAATGACAATAATGCCAGCGGCCTCCATCATGGCTTTGGCCTGTTCAATGGCATCGCGCGTCATCCGGTCTTCATTCTCACCCCACGAGCAGTCGATGTCAAGGGTGGGCATACCCCACTGATCTTTTTTATCAGCATTCAGTTTCACGTAGTTATCGTGCCGGGGCAGCATTTCGCCCATTGCCGTCATGCTGAACGACCAGCCACCCGGCTGGGTTAGTGAGTCCTTGAAATCAGCGCCAAACCCAGCCCTTCCCACTCCCCGTTCCCACCCCGACCGACTGCCTCCGCAGGCGTAGGCATACCCCCGCACAAAGTCAGTCTGCTTATCAGTGAGTACATTGCGAAAGCGGGGGACATAGGTGCCAGTTGGTCGGCGACCAAAATAGTAGCGGTCGTCCAGATCGTGACTTTCGTAAATACCCGACACCCGGCCTCGGTAATTATGATCCATCAAGTAGTGGCCCAGCACGCCACTGTCGTTGCCCAGCCCATTGGGAAAGCGGCTGGAGATGGAGTTCAACAGAATCAGGGTGGAGTTCAACGTGGCAGCATTCAAAAAGATGATTTTGGCGTAATATTCCGTCATTTCTTTGGTGTTCGTATCAATCACGCGCACACCGGCCGCTCTTTGTTTCTGCTCATCGTAGATGATGGAATGAACCACCGAAAAAGGACGGAGGGTTAATTTGCCCGTTTGGACAGCAGCGGGCAGCGTCGCTGAATTACTGCTGAAGTAGGCTCCATATAAACAGCCCCGGCCACACCAGTTGCGCGACTGGCAATCGGCCCGGCCCAGGGCCAAGTGGTGGGGTTGCGCTTTGCTCAGGTTAGCTGTGCGGCTAATAATAAGGTGACGGTCGGCATACTGCTTTTTCCAGGCATCCCGTACACTCTTTTCCAGACAGTTCATCTCGAAAGGCGGCAGGAACTCACCATCGGGCAGCGTCGACAAGCCATCCTTATTTCCGCTGATACCCGCAAATTTCTCGACGTAGCTGTACCAGGGAGCCAGGTCGGGGTAGCGAATCGGCCAGTCGACCCCGTGGCTGTCTTTGATGTTATCCTCGAAATTGAACGGTGCCCAGCGTTGCGTCCAGCGCGCCAAGCTCAGCGATTTACCACCTACCTGATAGCCCCGAATCCAATCAAAAGGCTTGGTTTGATGATACGGGTGCTCTTGGTCATTTACAAAAAACTGCCCCGAATACTCGTTGAAAGCATAGCTAACCTTGGCCTGCGTTGGACTCTTTGCCAGCACGTCAAGCGGGTAGCGGCCCCGATGGGCCATTTCCCAGGGGCTGGACATAGTCGTCGGGTAGTCTTTGACGTGTTCAATGGGTCGCCCACGTTCGAGTACTAGCGTCCGCAGGCCTTTTTGGGTGAGTTCTTTTGCCGCCCATCCGCCACTGATACCGGAGCCAATGACAATGGCATCAAACGTATTTTGCTGCATAGCGTTTCCGGTTAGATTCATGGATGTTTAGGGTTAAAGTGCACTCGTTTAGAGAAGCTGAAAATAGAGGTCAGACAATGCCAATCGATTCTTTCGGCTGGTCTTTCTCGATAATCCTTCCACTTACTTTGTCTTTCAGGATCAGCTTATGCCGCCCGTCGTGGGTGAGTTCCTCTTTAATCAGGTAATAATCGGCATCGAAATCCACCAGCGTCGTTTCCTGCCGCAAGCCTTCCTGGCCCCGCCAGACGGGTAGGCTGACGGCTTGCCACTGCTTCGTTTCGGCCGACCGGTAAGCAGCGTCCAAAATGGCGTTGACAACGTACCCATCGTAGAACGTTTCGGCGGGCTGACGACCTTCCTCGCAGGATGCGAACATATCGGTAAACATGTGATTGTAGCGCGCGAAAACTTGCTTCCTTACCGAAAAAGCACCCGGAAATAGTCGATCATCAGCGTTTGAAATGCCAATGCATCGCCCGTCAGAAACTGCAGCCAAAGCCGCTGCTCTGCCGAATCCGCACCTGGCACATGAACTCCAGGCGTTGTCTTGACGGGAAAAATCCGGGAATCTGGCTTATCCATCGGAATAAAATGACTAAAGAAATGGCACCGGCAGGACTACTCATCCGGTTATCGGCTTACCAGAAACCAGACGAATGGATCAACTGGCCGGGTCTGATCATCGTATACATCAAGTATGTTTTGCGTAAGTACCTGAACGGTTTATATGTCGTCATGGCTCCGGTCGGGGTGACGAACAATACCAGAAAAACTTAAAAATGTATCCTAGACAAACCGGGTTTCAATCGACGAACATATACCCGCAAATCCATTAGTAAGGGTGTGGTAATGGCCGCACCGCAGCACCTGAATTTTGATCTGTGATAAGGCCCGGCTCCCCGCCGGGCGTTCAGGAATAACCTCGTCCACTACAATTGGCACTGATTCTGGCACTGGTGTACAGGCGAAGTTCTTAACAATGGTATCCATGAACTGGATGTTGCCCAGTGTGGACTGGGTGTCGATTATTAAAACTATGTGGTTTCGGCTGGTGGCCGGTTCCAGTTTCAAGACGGTTAGGAAATGCCCGATACCCAAACTACCACATTCAATTTCCCAACAACACGGCTTGTGCCAGGGAAGGCCGGAGTTGCAACGGCTATAACACCGAAGGCAGCGGACGCGGGGTGATTCTCTATGGAGATAAAGGCACTAAGTTTATCCGAATAGTAACAACTACAAAGTTTTTGACCAAGCCAATGAATTCGCTTCGGATGTGAAAGACAACACACCTTCTGACCCAAAAACACGTTCAGCCCGACGGCGTTGCTGGACAGGAAGCTCCTGCTCAATTTTTGCGAGGCCATTCGGGGTGAAGAAGCGATTAACGCGCCCACCCTGGAGGGCCATGAGTCGATGCTGCAACCCCAGTTGGGCAACATCGCTTATAGGGTGGGCCGGACGCTCCATTACAACCCGGACAACGGCCATATCCTGAACGGTAAAGGTGTCAGGCAGCTTTGGGACTGATGGTAAGACAAAGGCTGGAATGTGCGGGTGAAACATAGAAATATGAAATGTTATCTGTCGTCGCGGTTACATCATTTACCGTTAGTAAGCAACGGTTTTTTCCAGACGTGCATGTAGTGAAGTACTTTTAAAGGACCACTCTATGAATAAGGATTGCACAGTCATTTGAGATCCCATCAATTTATTGTTCTTACGTAATTTGTGTATTACTTGTATAACAAGGTATATATAAATAGTCAACTACAAAGATATGGTAACATTTGTAAGATGGGTAAGAATCAGTTTTTGGAGGAGGTTAGTACCGTACTCATTGCCAGTCTACTGCTAATTGACTAACCCTATTAAATAAGAATAGCGTTTGGCTTGTATAGTATTGTCTACATTGATAAAGGTCATTTAAAGATCGTCTGGGATGGTTGAGTTACAGGCAACCTTATCAAATTGATAAAGTCCCGCTTCAAAATGGTATGAATTATTTTTGATGAATAACGGGTTTGGTTTGCAAGTGCCTGTAAATTATGGGTTTGTAAAATTATAAATAAGGTTGGCTTCAATTTGGCATATAGGGTAAAAACAGTTCATACCTTACATATGGAAACGCTTAGTGATCCAATCAACCTTCGGGTTCTATTAGTCAATAGAATCCCCGAAGCAATTAAAGAGTTTATGGCTCTCCCCGGAGAAGCCAGTATTTACACAACGCTCCACAAGTTATGTGAAGTAACATCCGTCTTAGCCCATCAAAATAAGTTCAAAGGGGTTAAACGGTGTCTACTGGTAGCCGAAGAACTGCTGCTTGAAGACGACAAAAGGGTTAGCAACGCGGTTTGTACCATATACATATACCGCTTAGCCATGCTACTTGATAAACGAGATGCCCGGGCCGAGGTTATTCATTATCTGTTACCGCGTGCCTTACGGGCTGAATACCAGCGCCAACTGAATTGCTGTCTGCCTTAAGTGCCGAGATGTAGCCACCTGTACAGGTGGCAGGCTGAATTATGGAAACTGAATGTAAGATTACCACAGCCTCCTGTGAGCATTTAAATCAGGTAGACTCCATTTGTCGCCAGATGGCCCAGAGTGCGCTGACTAGAGGAACCGGTATTGGTGGGCGAACGCCGGAGGAAATTCGCCAGAAAATTCTGGAAGGAAAAGCTATTATCGCTATTCAACCAAATGGGCAATGGGCTGGCTTTGCTTATCTAACAAGTTGGGAAGGCGGGAAATTCGTTTCCCAGTCCGGCCTGATCGTAGATCCTGCTTATCGACGACAGGGCTTGGCCCGGTGTATCAAGGGTGCTTTGTTTGATATGAGCCGCCGGTTATTCCCCAATGCCAAACTCTTTAGTATAACAACCAGTCAGGCTGTTATGAATTTGAACACCCAGTTAGGATTTAGGCCGGTAGCCTTCTCGGAACTGCCTCAAGAGGCCGGTTTCTGGGGCCAGTGTGCCTCTTGTTCGAACTGCGATATTTTGGCTCGAACTGGTGGAAAGTACTGTTTATGCACGGGCTTGTTATACGATCCAGTCGTTGCGCAACCCAATGGAGACCCTGACCTGAACCCATAGTGTGATCCAGTGAAAAGTATAATGGTCCCCATTTTTTGTTCCACCGCATAAGCTCGTTGGAATGGTTGTAAAGTCCACCGTTTTTCTTCCGTGTAAATCGGTCTCGATTCGTACGCAAAACGAGTTTACATGGTCTATCCATCTCCCTTATAAGCGATTGGCTGTTTAATAAGCCAAAGCCACCACTTCACTTAACCCGTTGCTCTGTGTCTATAGTCCCAGTACAACCATCGCTGGCTGTTCTGTTGAATGGTTATCTGCGCAACCAGCGTCGGAGTCAGGAGTTGCTATACAACCAGTTCTACCAGTATTCGATGAGTATCTGTCTGTGGTACACCCACACCCGGGAGGAGGCCGTAAAGGTACTTAATGACGGATTTTTTAAGCTACAACTGGACCAGTATGACCCCGAAAGGCCGTTCAAGGGGTGGCTTCGGCAGATTCTAAGCAATACCGCCCTGAATCATTACCACAAAGCGGTCCAGCACTATTACCAGGAGGATGTCGACCAGATTGCCAATCATGTCCCTTCCGGTGCGGCCGACGCGCACAGTCAGTTGGCGTATAATGACTCAATTAAACTGATCAGCCAGTTGACGCCGGCTTACCGCCTGGTCTTTAACCTGAACGTTATTGATGGCTTTAGTCACGAAGAAATTGCGGCTCAACTGGGCATCTCCGTCGGTACCTCGAAATTCAATCTGGCTCGTGCCCGTGAAAAGCT
Organism: uncultured Cytophagales bacterium; assembly: GCA_964251665.1. Classification (GTDB taxonomy): domain Bacteria; phylum Bacteroidota; class Bacteroidia; order Cytophagales; family Spirosomataceae; genus JBBQLG01. The sequence continues at coordinate 75,693 of CAXUKO010000016.1, read as the reverse complement.
GAAGGACCTGCTTCAAAAAAAACGACCGATGAGTGTGCACGAGTGGCCCGATGACGATTTAGATGATCTCTTCCGGAAATCAGCCGAAGAATCTGATCCGGCTACCGATCCCCAAGACTGGCAACACCTAAAGGCACGTCTCGACAGGCACGACCTAACTCACTGGACGGCCGACTCTTTCGGTGGATACTCCCGGTAGCACTGTTGCTCGGAGTATCAACGGGCGGAATCATCCGGTACACAGGCACCTATCCGGCAGATAATAACCAGATCGTTCACAAGCCCACCCGTACTGAAAACTCCAATTTGGCATCCGCAGACAGCGATGTGAAATCACCCCCTAATACGGAGTATCCATTAATAACGACGCTGCCTCATCGTGACGCACGGATGCCCGGTACGGGTACAAAAGCGGATCGTGTAGCCATAAGGCTAAAACGGGATAGTAGACTAACGGCCTCTAATGAATTGGCGGCTACTAAACCAACATCTACCAGTAAACCAACGAATCGACTGGCAGGCGATACCAGGCAGGTTAGTACAATACCAACCGAACGCGACACGCCATTGCCCACTGGGAATCGCACTCAGGTAAGGTTATCTAAAAGGAAACTGTTATCGCTGCCGTTGGCCGGCTGGCCATTCAATCCGTCGTTTTGCCACCCAATCCCACCCGGCAGGCGGCCAAGGCTGACGGAGTACAGCCGTCCGTTGCGGTACCGAATCAAATGTTAAGTCAACGCCCGAACCGAAATGTAACCCTGGATGCATCGGCTTCTCCGGATGACAATGATTCAGCAACCCGTTCGGGAATTCAGGTATGGGCAATTGAAAAGGCAAAGGACAGCGTTCGGCCAACCTTGCTGGGCATGGCAACGTACCTGACAGCTAAACCAGTGAAGTGGCCGGTTGCTCCGGTATTGCCCTCAGACATTGGGCCATCAGACGTAGAAGAAACAAGGCCATCCGCCGTTCGGCCGTAGCTGTCGAAACTAAATGTTCAGGTCGTGGTATCGCCGGATTTAAGTGCTATCGGATTCCATAATTTTGATCGGCCTGGCAGCAATGTCGGGGCACTGGAGCAGTACCAGCTTTCGGAGCGGTTTAGTATGCAAACCGGTGCTAGTGTGGAGCACAAAGCGGTACACCACCCTAGTTTCGAAGTACGTCTGGCCGGCGAATGCACCGGCTGCGGCTCTCAGGCCGGAAAGTATTACGGGGCGGTGTATCATGATCAATATTCCGTTGAATCTTCGCTACGATGTCCTGCTCCAGCCAGCACTGCTTGGCCGGAGGCTAGTTCGCTGGTTCGTAAGCGGGGGTAACCAGTTACTTCATCGACCATGAGGCCTACACTTATAACTACGCGAATCCGGACGATCCGGCCATCAGGCGCACCAGTTGGGATAATAAAGTGGAAGAAAAAAAAGGGGGCAGTTTTGGCTTGAGTGCTATCAACCTGTCGGTGGTTTACGAGCGGCCCATCAGCCAGCAATTCTCTTTACAAGTCGAGCCTTTTTTAAGAGTACCGGTCCAGCAAATTGGCTATTTCAACGTGCATTTATTGAGCACCGGGGCCTTCCTGTCGCTTCGGTATCATCTATAAGTGCTTTAAACATTATGCTCATTTTCTCTCCACAATAAACTGAATTAACAAACCAAATGGAAAACCAACAAGCGTCTGAGATCATCAATCGGGGAGCATTTTTGCGAGGATTAGGCTTGAGCAGTACAGCCCTAATGACTTTTTACTGCGTAAGAACTCTTTCTTCGTGTTCAAAAAACAGCGACCCGCAGCCTGCCATCCTAACAACGCCGTCAACAGCCCAGCAGGCCTTCAACAACTTCATTATCCTGGCCGTCCGCCAGAGCCGGGCACTGGTTTACATCCAGCATAATCCCACTATTACCGATGGTGCTCAGGGGCTTATTCAGTTGATTTTGTTTCTAAAACCATCGGGCCTCAAAATTGTCCGCACCAGCTACCAGCGCCTGGCCGTGGGGGATTGTATGATAAGCCTGAGTGGTGCCCAGAACACCTTTGGTACGCAATTGCCAACCGATGCGATCATCTTCGATCTGACCCGGCTGGATGATGCGGGCAAAGACACCGAACACTGGGACGTGATCGAACCCGTAAGCAGTGCCAACAAAAGCAAGGGTTTCTGAGCATTGGGTATAGGCCATGGGCTCAACTTACGTAAATTTTTAAGGAGAGTAGCGCGCCGATCCATTACTTTTAAGGTCACAGCAGCGTAAATGGCCGACACCCGCCATTTACGCTGCTGTGACCTTGCTGTCGCCATGTATGACTATTGAATTTGTCCAAACGCCGGAGGAGATTAGCCAATGCCAAACCGCTATCGTGGCTTTACGACCGCATCTCTCCGCACAAGATTACCTGCCCCGCATGAGCCAGGTTTTAGCGGCAGGCGCCCGCCTGCTGCGGTTGACTGACGAAGGTCAGGTCCGGTCGGTAGCGGTAATTCGGGTCAGCTATTATCTCCACCGGGGCAAAAATCTGAATATCGACGACTTGGTCAGTTTACCCGCCGACCGGGGCAAGGGCTACGCCAGTGCCCTGTTGGACTGGATTCGGCAGTACGCCTTAAGCGAGGGTTGCCAGACAATTGACCTCGACAGCGGCTATGGTCGTACCGATGCACATTGATTATATTTAAAGTCAGGATTCGTCCTGTCAGCGCATCATTTTACCCTACATCTTCAGGATGAAAAAGCAAATCATTGAGACCACGGTATTTGTTCGGATAGCAATTGCTGCTGGTTTCCTGTCTGCCGTCGCTGACCGGTTTGGTGGCTGGGGTCCAGCGGGCGAACCGGGCGTAGCCTGGGGTAACTGGGCTGCCTTCGTTGCCTATACGGGCCGATTGACCGGTTGGCTCATTGCCGATCCGGGGCTGACTCAGAGCTTGGCGGTAGTAGCTACGGGTGGAGAAATTGTCCTTGGTGTGCTGTTGTTCATTGGGTATCAGACCCGGTATGCCGCTTTTGGTTCGGGTTTACTTCTGCTGTCGTTTGCCCTGTCGATGACTATTTCGGCGACGAGTCCCAAAGTGGCACTCGATTATTCTGTCTATACGGCCAGTGCAGCCGCATTTTTACTGGCCGCTGCTACACGTTATCCATTCAGCCTTGATAACCAACTGGGCAAGAACAAGGGAGTCGGTGCTGCCCGTCTTTGAGATTTATCAATCAAATGTAAGTTGGATACATGCGGAGAGCGTAAAAAAGTCTGGGATGAAACAACGAATTCAGTACACGGCCCCGACAAAATTAAAGTCGATTGCTTGAAGTAGTTGCTGGTAAAAGTGGTGATCTGGCACCAGTTTCACCAGCGAAGTTGGGAGCGTGTGATAGCCTAGCATAAGCTCACAACTAATCTATTCCTCAATGAGTTAGTTTTGCAACAGCCACGCCACTTATACAACAAAAATTTACGATCACAACCCTATAAGGTAAGTTGGGGTCTATCTAATAAAATTTCTGAAAAATGAGAATAGGCTTCTGCACCTTGTTCGTAATCACCTGCTTTTTCTATCACCATGGCGCACTGGGCCAATCTAAAAAATTGACCTATCAGCTACAAGGAATCGTCAACCGCGACACCGGAACGGTCACCCTATTGCCCATAAGTGGCCAGCAATACGATCCCAACCTGAATAATAACTACCAGACCAGAATTTCACATGGCCGCTTTTCATTAGTAGGAAAAATGGCTTATCCCGGTAGTTACTTTCTCCAAATCTCGTCCGATTACGTCTCCAGTGACTTTCTACTTGAACCAGGTAACCAAACCATTACTTGTAATGCGGATTCGCTTCGAGAGACGCCCCAACTCGCTACCTCAACGATGAATGAATATCACCGGTTTATTACGGATTGCATTCAGCCAATCGATAAACAGCGAGCAAAAGCTTTCCAGCAGTATCTAAATCAGAAATCAGCAATTACTAGTTCGAACGGATTGGATAGTTTGCAAACGACTTTTAGCCAAAACCGAGCTCGTCTGATTCATCAACAGCAACTAGAATGTCTTGCCTATATCCAACAGCACCCGGACTCATATGTGGCCTTATGGCATTTAGTGAAGGAGATGAAAAATGGGCATCAACCTGTTTTTGATTCCCTCTACAATGCTTTCTCTGCTTCGCTAAGAAATACGCCCACTGGAAAGACACTGGCTCAACGGCTAGGCTCATCGAGGATAACTACATTAGGACAAATTTTCCCTTCCCTGACCATACTCAACACAAGTAACCAGCTTATATCCGTCACGGTCGCGCGCGGCTCAAAATATACCTTAATTGATTTCTGGTTCAGTTATTGTGGTCCCTGCTTACAAGAATTCCCTAAGTTAAAAGAGTTGTTTAGCACTTATCAAGATAAAGGTTTCGGCATTGTTGGAATATCTATTGATAAGCCAGTTGACAGGAAGATTTGGCAACAAACGATTCACGAGAAGGGCCTGGTTTGGCCTCAGTATTTAGATTTATCAGGTAAACTCACGGTTGGTCAATTATCGATTAACTATTTTCCCTCTAACTTCTTGTTGGATGAGAAAGGAAGAATCATTCGGAAAAATATTAGTCCTTCAGACTTAAATAACTTTCTTGCCCAGCAACTATAATTATCCTATGTTGGTGTATAGTCATCTGTTTTATTAAAATATATGATTAGTTATAAAACGGATCTCTTAAAAGTACAACGCCTGGCTACTTCGATCAGTAGCCAGGCGTTGTACTTCACCTTGTTATATGGTGTCTGCCACGCGTTTATAAACGCGGGACTTTGTCCCTAAACCCCAAGGTTTCTTAGGTGTCCTAGCCAAATCAAAGGTATATTTAGAAGGTAAAACATACCGTAATGTTTTGAAAAGGCTGAAACTCAATTAGCGTATCTGTTCTTGTTTCGGTTCGGTTGGGTTGGGACGAACCAGCATCATTATTAATCTCATTTCGTATGAATTGGGCAAAAGCGTCGAGATGAGCTTCGGCCAAAATGCCAAAATGTGAATTAATGGTGTAGTGTATACCGACAAAAGGGCTTAAGCCTATATCGTGGTTACGCTGCTTTTCTGTATATTGATTTGTAACGGGCGGAATGCTGTCTGTACCGCTATACGTGTAAATTAGGTCAGCTCCATATAGGAAGTAAAATTTGCCGTTTATTGCCGTTCTACTTTCAAGACCCGGTCTTATCTGAAGCACAAATTGTTTGATCAATATATTATTACCTAATACGCCAGTCTGTTTTCGGGTGAGCCTGTAACCTTGCAAACCTAGTCGTGCGTAGGTGTCCTCACTTATTCTTTTTTTTACCAAGAAAGAGCCGTTCTCTCCGTTAAGTAGGCCGTTAATTCCTCTTAAATTTAAATGAACTTCCCAGGATTTCGTTTCCGTTTGAGCTTGTGCTAAATTGATGGATATAAAAAATAAAATGCTGGTTAAAAGTAATCTGTTCAAAGCGTTCATGAGTCAAGTTTTACGATAATGGATGTGATCAACATTTAAACAAAATGTTGATCACCCCCTAGTTTACTCTTTTAGATGTGGTTATTGTGTTAAGCAAAGACATTACTGTTTCAGCTTTATATCGTTCAATTCTACACGAAATAGCCCTTGACGAAAGCGAGCGATTGGTGAGATACTATTTATTAATCTCCCGTATAAAGTTGTATCTTCGTTGAGATTAAACGTAAAACGTCCTTCAATAATATTTGATTTACGATCGTAATGGGTGACGCGTAGCCAATCAGGTTTATGTCCCTCAAACTTGTAATGCTTAGCTACTCCACTTCCATTAATCATAAGCCAGTAGTTAATACGCTCAAGATCAACAGTACGGTGTTTGTCTAACTTACCCAGCTTGTACTTTCCTTTTCTAAGTGGAATATTATAGATATGAAGCCGTTGAGTAGGAACGCAATCTCCATTACAACCGGTAATGATTGGCGACCGGTTAGCAGACCCGTTGCCAGGATAGTCAATATCCGTGATAATTTGCAAATTGAACTGCTTCACTGAACTTGATTTTGTATTTGGCTTGACCAATCGAAGAGCCTTTCCTGTTGCGAACCAAGTAGAGTCATTGAGTACGCCTATAACGTTGTGAAGACTTGAAGTAGGCGGGGTGGGTTGTCTTACACATGCAGTGCAGGTTGCTAATAGAAACAAAATCCCTTTCATATTTGGATTCTCTCTTGTTTTACAATCACAGTGGCTGTTGCAAAAGTCTAAAAACGTTTCGCTGATTCAATATATGAAGCCTGCGTGGCCCAATTTTACTTCAAAATTGGAATTTGAGTAGGGTAATTTAGATCAGTGCTGACTTTTGCAACAGCCACTAATTTTATGTAAAGAGAAATAAATTAGGTATTGATGATTAAAAGCCAGTAGCTGACATTTAAATAATATCATTTTATGCCCTCTCGTTCTTCCAGTTCAGGGAGTTGCTTTTTGTACTCATTGGCATCCCAGGTGATGCCCCATCGTTTGACATAATCGGCTAATGCGCTCAGACCGACCTCAGCCCTTCTTTTATCAACGTTATCAGGATCGGTCAAAGGCACTACATAAGCTTTTCCCATGCTGTCCTCGCCAATTTGATTACCATAGGTCTGATGCCTTTTCTCACCCAATGCTACCCGATCTTCTAAGAGAGCCAAGGCACTCGGTTGGGCTTTTTTACCCTTTACCGCTTCTCGCATCATAGGTAGGTACCTCTGTTGTGTTGGCAGGTCAGCGTGTTGGATTACTAAAAACAGGGTTGAGTTAGCTTGTGGACCTACCTTGTCTTCACCAACCCAGCCATATTGATCTAAGATAGCTTTGACCTGGAGCAGATTAGCACTGTCTTTTTCTTCAATCGTTTTCCATAAAGTCTTAGCTTCCTTCGACTCAAACCTGTACTTCTGACCCACCTCACCAATCTGCATCCGATATTTTTGATCTTCGTCAAAAATAGTCAGTAGCTTATTTTGTAAGGGTTTATCATAGTTGGCTTCTATCTGGTCTACTTTCTTCTGCATTTTATAAGATAAGGCTTTCCATCCTTCTGTGGTACGTAAAGAAGTTAGATCACTATCACTTTTCATGTGCCTAATACTGAGGTAGCCCTGATCGAAGGCAAGATTTAACCACTTTAACGCTAAGTCTGTATTCTTAGCCATAGCCGCCGAACAGGCTCCATTGTATAGATCGGAACGATTACTCGGGGCTAATTTAAAGGCCCGTTGATACAGCTCGACCGACTTGCCATATGCCTTTTTGGTGTAGTTGTCATTGGCCGAACTGACCAGTGTTTTGTAATCTTGGCTGTAGGCCAACGAGTAGAGAAAGTATGTAAATACAAAAAGTGTAGGTCTCATGTTAGCCCCTATTAGTCTTGCTAAATAACATTTATAGTAGTATAACTAATAAAATAGTTGTATGTTTTTATAAGTAAGGTTATGAAAACTAAGACGTAATGTATATTAAATGAGGCTTTACCCCTCGTGAGCCAATCGTCGATGGCACTACAGTCAATCTGTCAAGCTGTTCACTTAGCGGTAAACTGGTCTGCTAATTGATCCGCTTCCTCTATAAGTGAGACTCTGGTTGCCACATCAGTTTCCGTTGTCAACCGTTCCTGAATTGATAGAAAACAAGACCGACAACCCAAAAATGGTGCTCCTGAAATAAATCCCATCAGCCAGCTACTAAAATCAGCCAGATTCGCTTGCTGGCTCGAATAAAGAAAGGTCTCCAGTAAGCTCCGCTGGGCGTAAATTACTCCCTTCCTATGAGGAGAAGGCTGAATAGGCCGACCCAAAAAATGATCAATCAGCTCCGTGTGGGAATAAAAGGTTTGCCAAGCTTTCTGAAGGGCCTCATTCAGTTTGCCGCTCTTAAACAAAAGAGCCGTTCACTCAAAAAGAAAAACTGGAAATCCTATATCATCGGCAAAGGCTTTGACAAACTACCGGGTATAGTTCAGTCTGCCCCGATAATTCTCCAATTGGAGGTAATACCCAGTGGGTAGATAACGCATCCTCCCAGAATCGTTGTAGCCGCCGAACTTTCTATTTTCAGTTGCCAGACTACGTTTGATGTCAGCAATTTTGTTTTCCAGCCGCTGGACTTGTTTATGGGTCATCTCTACAGGCTACTGAATGAAGGGGTGAGAGTTAAATTTATGTCATTGGCCTAACTAAGCAATATCCAGTTATGGGTCAAGTTTAGAATAACTACTGGTTGGGATTGGTGGTCGGATCGGCCAGCCCAAATAATCACTAATTTCCCTGCGGCTCCTTAGCTGAAAAATCAAACCTGAGTTTTCCCTGGATGGGCTTATAATTCAACATCGAATTTTTTTGGCTTTGCGGACCCATTTGGTTTGCAGTCTGAAATTTGGTACCAATTGGGCTGATACTATTCAAAAACCCAAACGTTGCTGCTGGAAAAGCCGGACTCGTGTTTTCATTGGCGGCTGATTTTTGCTTTCGAGGCTGTAATAGTTGCAAAAACAGCGTTTCATCGGCCACCTGCACCGTAAAATTGCCTGTTTTAGTTTCAATGACAACCCATTTAACATCCGAATGGTATCCCTTAAATTCGGGGTAGTCAAAATCTTCACCCGTGGCTGCATCGTTGTAGTCTTTGTGCCAGACGCCGTATTTCATGCCTTTCAGGCGGTTCTTCCAGACCCTATACGGACCCCGTCCCAACCATTTCACTCCAGTGATTATGGCCTCGGGGTAATTAAAGGTAATACCTATAAAATCAGCGTCTCCCCGCTGCGAATATTGGTACGTAAACTCGGCGGGCTGGTTGGGAGCAAACAGCCAGTGTGCATTAAAGGAACTGCCGTCTCCTTCGTAGCGCACGTCTACTTCGTACCCACTCTGACTGGCAAAATGTCGAAACGATTTTAAGGCTAACTGAACGCCAGCCAACATGGGACCATTTGATAGCGGCATATCGCCTTTCGCACTATTTACGTTCGTTAAGTAACCGGTCATCTTGTCAAAGGTGTAGGTTAGACTGCCCGTTTTTACAGTCAGCAACGTCTCTGTTTCTTTGGCATCAACTGCGGTTGACAATGTACTGGAAACCAGCACCTTTGCTGGTGCGTCCTCGGATGGGGGAATTATCCACGACCAGGTAAATACCTCCCTGCCGTTAGGGTCGGTAGCCGTCAGGTAAAGTGCCTCGCTGTCGTTCCAGTTCACTGGCAGGTTCAGGCGTATGTAGCCTTTTTCGCCCGCCGGTACCGCCACGGGTAGTGGAAAACCCGTCTGATTAACTATTGGTTGAAGCGTTTTGTCGGTTGGTTTAGGGAACGAAATTAACTGCCAGGTAAATTTGCACTGACGCAAATCAGTAAAGGAGTAGTGATTTTCTACTTCCAGTTTGCCGTCAAACGTTAGGGGTATATTGCTTTTGGTAATACGGATCGGCGACCATATTTCTTTGATGGTATAAAAGCTGGCTTCTTTTTCGTAGTGGGGACCTACAATGCCGTCGGGTGCGTAATTGCCAAACACATCAATAGCGCCATTCTTATCGGTTCTAACTACGCCTTCGTCCATAAATGACCACAAAAAGCCCCCCGAACAATGTGGGTGTTTCAGCATCAGATTCCAAAAATCATCCAGCCCGGCACCATGCCCCCCATCGAATAAGCCATGCATGAATTCGGTGGGCATCAATATATCTTTGTCGTACAAGGCTGAATTAGCCAAATAAGCATAGTTCAGATAGTGCTTTGTATCAAACCCATTGAAGCGTTCCCAGGGGTGCAGAACCGGCCGTTTCTGGGGGTCATACAGCCCGTAGTCGCCATCCAATCCCCGGTTCCAGCCCCCCTCATTGCCATTGTCCCAGAACAGAATGCAAGGGTGATTTACATCCCGAATAACCAGTTCGTTCACTAATTTTCGTCCGGCCAGCGTGTCATATTTGTTTTGCCAGCCAGTTAGTTCGTCCAGCACGTACATCCCCAGCGAGTCGCAGACATCCAGGAAATGAACATCGGGCGGATAGTGCGACATCCGTACCGCGTTCATGTTCATTTCATGCATAAGCTTCACGTCGTTGATACTAACGGCCTTGCTGGTGGTACGTCCTGTTTCGGGTACGAACGTATGGCGGTTTACCCCCCGGAGCATGACTCGTTTACCGTTGACATAAATACCGTCACTTTTTCTAACTTCCAACGTACGGAAACCAAACCGCTGTGTACGCGCATGAATAGTACCTCGCTCATTTATTAAGGAAACGACAACTTGGTATAAGTTCGGGGTCTCCGCATTCCAGAGTCTTACGTTCTGAAAGGATTGCGTCAGCGTCGTTTTCGGCTCGGTGGCGTTGACCCTGACTGAAAAAGCCGGTCCTACATTCTGCCCGGCCAGGGTTTGTACCTGAGCTTGTAGCGTTTGACCGGCCGTTGTCTTGGATGTAAATGCATCCACTGAAAAGTGACCGTCGGCTTTAGCATCAATGGCCATGCGCTGAATAAATTGCTGCGGCACAACTTCTAAATATACCGGGCGATAAATACCACCGAATGCCCAAAAATCGCCATGTCGTTCGGCAACGTCGACTGACCGGTTGGCCGACTCTTTATGGACAGTTACTTCGAGCAGGTTGCGGCCTGCCTTGATGAACGGGGTTATCTCATATTGAAACTGGCAAAATCCACCCTGGTGTGTATCCCCCGCCAGTTTACCGTTAATTTTTACCTCCGTGTCGGTCATTGCCCCACCAAAAACGATGAACACTCGCTTGGTTTTCCAGGCTGTTGGCACATCGAAGGGGTGTTTATACTGGCCCGTTTCGTCGGCTTTAGTGCTATCCTGTCGGTTCTGAACCCCATAGCTGTACTTCCCAAATCCTTGTAGCTCCCAGTTCGAGGGTACCGCAATTTTGGTCCATTTGCCACTGTTCATGCCTTTATTGCAAATAAAATCCCATTGAACCGTATGGTCTTTGTCTGTACCGGACAGATAAATTTTTTGGGTTTGCTGGGCAAAACTTAGCATGGCTACACTCACTAAGAGCAGAGAGGCTGCGATACGTAGCCAAGATAGATTAAGGTTCATGATGGGTAAGCGTTCGGGAATTGGGTAAAAGGCTAGGACTAAAGTGTCGACCGAAGCCGCCCGCTTAGTAATGATACGGACACGGTGACTATTGGAAAAAAGAGAGTCTACCTTAGCAAAAGGTACTGAAACGTAGTTAGACTTGGCTTCTGTTATGTCTGTTCAAACAAGCTACGGTACCATTTTGTACAGCGCCCCTTTGCCGCTGTCGAGTAGTACCGTCAGCACGTAAAGTTCACCCGCATTATCTTCGCCAAAGCTGTAGATATGCCAGTAGCCGACCTCACGCGAGATTGGTAGTTTCTGACGGATCCACGTTTTAGCACCCGTATCAGCGAGCTGCCAAATTGGGCCGGTCCAGTCGGCGAAAATATACTTGCCCGTCAGAGCTGGTATGGCCTTACCCCGGTACACAAAGCCACCGGTCACACTCAGTCCCTCGGTGTGTGGATACTCACTGATGGGATCAACCCAGTTTTTGGGATCGGGGTCTGCTTCGTTGTGGGTGTGTAGCCCTTCGCGTACGCGCCAGCCATAATTATCTCCTTTCTCAACGATATTGACTTCTTCAAACTTGTCCTGTCCCACTTCGCCGGTGAAGAGCTTACCCGTTTCCCTGTCGAAACTAATCCGCCACGGATTGCGAAACCCATAGGCGTAAATCTCGCTCCGAGCGGGTTTCCCATTTACATCGTCTTTACCGACGAAGGGGTTGTCTTTCGGTACGCCATAGGGTTGCTGATTAATGTCGATGCGCAGAATTTTACCCATTAGTGTGGTAAGGTCCTGCCCGTTACCGATCTCACCATGCTTGTCGTGCTGCCCCCCGCCGTCGCCAATAGAAACGTACAAGTATCCGTCGGGACCGAATTTAAGGTCACCACCGTTATGACTGGGGTCAGGATCATCCATCTTCAGCACCACCCGCATAGTAGCTTTATCGACCACGTTCGCGTTTTTAGCAACGGTGTATTCCCTAATCTGTTCTTCATTATTGACGTCTTTTCTGTCCGTTACCGGGGTACTGCAGTAGACGTAAAATTTCCCATTTTTGGCGAAAGCGGGATGGAACGCCAACCCGAGTAAACCGCGCTCATCGTAGCCTGGCTTCTTTACTATCTCTTGGGAAATATCCAGGAAGGGCTGCGGCAGCAGCTTTCCACTGTCAAGAATACGGATGCGGCCTTCCTGCTCGCAAACGAACAGCCGGTTGGGTGCTCCGCCAAGTGGGACGGCAAAAGCAGTAGGGTGCGAAAGCTGATCGGAGAGCAGGGCGAGTTTAACACTGGCTACTGGTTCCGGGGCCTGTCCCAGGGTTATTGAGGCCGTTACTAAGCTACCAAGCACAATAAGCGAAAATGATTTCATAAGCGTTCCTGGGTAAATAAATCGGATGAACTAGAATTCTTGACTGAACTTACTGCGTGGCGATCTCTATCGTGCCACCCTTCTTAAATAAGTCGTGTGACACGAAATAGCCTTTGTTCTGCTTTCCGTCTACGTTTATTGCGGTCATTGCCCGGCCTTTTCCAGGTTTTTTGATCGTGATCACCTTCCCGTTACTGGTTTTCCAGGATACTTCATCGAAGAGAGGAACCGTTACGATGTACTCCGCATCGGTGGCCGAGAACGGATACAACCCTAAGGCACTGAACACGTACCAGGCCGACATCTCACCCGCATCGTCCATCCCGCTAAGGGCTAGTCCATCATTGCCAATGCCGTATAAATTATTCAAGATGTTGTCGAGCACTTTTTGTGATTTCTCCGGTTTACCGATAAAATGGTAGGCAAACGGAGCTTCATGGTCCGGCTGATTACCCTGACAATACTGACCAACCATAGTTTCTATGTTCCGGGCAATGTAGGTAGGATTCCAGGGCACCGTAAACAGCGAATCCAGTTTAGACTCAAAGCCTTTTGGTCCGCCGTACAGAGCGATTAAGCCCGGCATATCATGCGGAGCATAGAACGAAACCTGCCAGGCATTGGCTTCCCGATACATGTATTCGTAGTAGGGGAACTGGGGGTTAAACGGGGTAATCCAATCGCCGTTTGCCAGTCGGCCCCGCATGAACCGGGTCGCTGGGTCGAACATATTTTTGTAATTCTTCGACCGGGCCATTAATAGTCGATAATTGGCCGTATCTCCCAAGCTCCTGGCTATTTGGGCTACAGAATAGTCGTCGTACGAGTATTCCAGCGTTTTGGATACGCCCGCGCTGGCCTTAGTTTCCACTTTAGGATTCGGAATATCAGGTTCCGATATGTATCCTTTCTGGATGTACTCGGCAATGTGCGGACGGGCACCACCCTCTACGTTGGCATTCTTCAGCAGGATTGCGTATGTACCCTTTACGTCAAACTGGTCAATTCCCCGGAGGTAAGCTCCGGCAATAGATGATGCGCCATGATCACCGTGAAAAAAGGTGGGAATAAAGCCTTTTTTATCCCCGACATCTTTCATGGACTTGATAACGTCCAGCGTAACTTGCGGGGAAATCAGCCCCAACAGCACGTCTTTGTTGCGGTACGTATCCCAAAGCGAAGGCTCCGTATAGTAGTTGAAATCAGCTTTTACAACCTGTTTTTTAGCATCAGTAAATTCGCCATTTACATCACTACGCAGGGCCGGCCATAGCAACGACCGGTACAGACACGAATACAGCATCTGATTTTGCTTTGCCGTTCCGCCCTTTACCTGAATAGCGGACAAGAGCGTTTCCCAGGTTTGCGTGGCTTCGTCACGAATTGTCCCGAACGTTTTCGTGCCGATTTCCTTGTCAAGATTTTGTTTGGCGTTTTCTACACTCACAAACGATAATCCAATCTTGAGTTCGACCGGCCCGGTGCTGCCGTTCGCCAAGTGCACGATGGCAAAGCCAGTACGCTGTCCTTCTTCTTTCTCGTCTATTTTGTCAATATTAGTGTTCAAGTGGGCATAGAAGTAAATCTTTTCTCCCGTCTGCTGGTATCCCTGTACATCTCTCGGACCAACCTGCTCAATGCGCCAGTCAGCTACCCGGTTGTTGGCTTTGGCTAAATCGAAAAGAATTTGCCGATCTGTGTTGTTCTTAAATTCATACTTGTGATACCCGCATCGCAGGGTCGAGGTCAGACTGACATTGACGTTATAATCGTCCAGATAGACCTGATAAAAACCTGGGGAGGAACTCTCTTTTTTATGACTAAATCGCGACTTAAACGTATTCCCCGGATTGGAAAGCGGCAGGATAGGGATGTTACACAGATTCCAATGCCCTTTGTTGGTATGGGTAAACCCATAGATAAGCGTGTCTTCGTATTCATAACCAGCGCCGGAACCGTATTCGGTCATGGGGCTTAGCTGCACCATTGCATTGGGCAACGAACTGCCGGGAAACGTTAGTCCAGCCCAGGACCGCCACCCTTTGGGATACTCATAACCGATAATTTTAGGGTCAGTAAGGGGGGCGGTGCCAATAAACGTATTGACGTACTTTGTGTAGATGGCTTTGGTTTGACTATTGCCCGCCGTTGACGCAAGCAAAACGATGATGCCAACGCATAAGCTGTTCTTAAACCCGTTTTTCATGATGAGGGCAGGTTAATTGGTTTTTTGTTGTCCAAGGGTAATGACCGGTTCAGAACCTGCGTAGGGGCTTACTGCTACGTAGGCAAAATTGTCCCAGCTATCATTATCCAAGGTTCGTAAAGCGAGTTTAGACGATGCGTTGGTGGCAGGCCACTCGACCGTAACGTCATCCTGCCTCCCCTTCAAACTCTTGCCGTCGTACCAATAGGCCACCCGACGCCATTTGTCGGTAATAACCGTGTTGGCAGCTTTTACCAGCGGAGCACTTTTCAGGCTACTGAGACTGGCGCTGTCAAACATCATTACATAGTTAATTCCGGTAGCCGCATTGTCGGTGTGGTCGCCAAAGCAAAGCCATTTATTCCAGCCGCCAACGCCTGCCCGCGTCCAGTGCTCGTCGGCCTGACCACGCTGGTAGCATGTACGCACAATCAGTTTCCCGGTAACGGTATAGTTAGCGGTAATTATGCCGTCCTGACC
Organism: uncultured Cytophagales bacterium; assembly: GCA_964251665.1. Lineage (GTDB taxonomy): Bacteria > Bacteroidota > Bacteroidia > Cytophagales > Spirosomataceae > JBBQLG01. The sequence continues at coordinate 60,538 of CAXUKO010000016.1, read as the reverse complement.
GTCCGTTTCCTTTAATTTCAGTAGCCCACTTTGCTCGACAACTTCACCAATTGAAACATTGGTCCACTTTTTAGAATAGTCACCATCTTCAAAATCGTCGAAGAACAAAAACGTATTGGTACCATTTGAAACGGCCTGAGCGTCAGCATTACCATAATACATCTGAATTGTCGCTTTGCTGTGTGCTCTAAGCATCGGTACCTTGACCCAGATTCGACTTACCCCGCTGTGATTCCATTGCTCTATCCAATACGGTAATCCTACACCACTTAGTTTTCCGGCTGAAATTGTGAAGCGAATGTCCGCGCCAGCGGTTTTAGCCTTTGTATAATCAAATTCTTCGTTGTTAAACTGGATTTGTATAACGGCATCTGATAACTTGTCGCCACGATTGTCGATGCTGATTTCCCGTTTATACTGCCAGGTCGCAGAAGGCTTGATCACCCTATTACTAAACGTAGCAGCCCAAACGGGCGTAGAATTAAAGTAGAAGAGCCAGGCCGTACCGATAGCAAGTAGAATCATTGGTAGAGATAGTCGTTCCTGCCTCATGTTAGGGTTTTCAAGTTTAAGTAGCATTCTGACCGTGGTTAACGTTATAGTTCACCCGCGTCCGTTTTTTACCCGTTAACTAATTTCATAGACGTGGAGCGCGATACCGACTGGTAGCGCAGGCTCACGATATCGTCAAAAAGTACGAATTGCCCGGCGGAATAAAGTCAACTGTCCTTCCAGTATGAACCCCTCCTTTTGATCTGACCGAGATTTTGGTGAATACACCTTATCCTTCGATTTACCATTAGGTAAGAGCAATGGATAATCCATCAGGCCAACAGCGCTTTGCGTTCGTTGAAGGTTTCGAAGATCAGTTCGCCGAAGATCGTATTCGCCCAGGCAAACCACTTCCGGGTGAACTTAGACGGGTCATCTTTATGAAATGACTCATGCATGAAACCAGTGCCGCCGTGGACCTGTCGGAGCGTTGTCAGACACTGTTTGATTTCGACAGGTTCCGTGCTGGTCAAACCCCGAATGATTATACTCAATGGCCAGATCATGTCCACCCCTACGTGCGGCCCGCCAATGCCTTCACCTGCTCTCCCCTTAAAGAAAAATGGGTTTTCAGTACTCAGAACCAGTCGGCGAGTATTTTGATAGACTGGGTCTGTGGCTTTTACCGCGCCGAGGTAAGGCATTGCCAGCAGGCTGGGTACGTTGGCATCGTCCATTAGGTTGTAGCTACCGAACCCATTTATTTCGTAGGCATAAACGCTGCCAAACTTGGGATGGCTTACCACGGCCTGTTGCTTCAGGGCCGTTTCGACCTCATTGGCCAACACCAGTGAATCCGTCGCTAGTGTACCTGGTACGCTCAATGCTCTGGCCAGTTCGGCTAACTGGCGCAACGACACCACGGCGAAGAAGTTAGCCGGTATCAGGTAAGGGAAGATCGTCGCGTCGTCGCTGGGCCGGAACATTGAGCAGATCAGTCCGTTGGGCTTGACCGGATATCCGTAGCCACCCAACGGTATCCCATCCGTGGCCCAGCTTGTCCGTCGCTCAAATTTGTAAGGGCCTTTATCCGTCTTGCGCTGCTGCTGCCGAAAGGTCTTCACCACAAGCTGCATAGCCTGTTGCCAGTTGGCATCAAACGGTTTAGTGTCACCGGTACTTTTATAATAATGGTACGCCAGCCGGATCGGATAGCACAGACTATCGATTTCCCATTTGCGCTCGTGCAGACCCGGTTTCATGGCCGTCTGATCAGTTTTCCACTCGCCGACTTTTGTTTCATCTTTGTAAAAGGCATTGGCATACGGGTCCAGGTTGATGCACCGCGCCTGCCGCCGAATCACGCCCGCGATTAATTGCCGAAGCGGTTCGTCCTGTTTCATCAGGGGCAGATAGGGCCAGACCTGCGCCGTTGAGTCGCGTAACCACATAGCGTCGATGTCGCCGGTAATGACGTAGGTATCCGGCTGACCATTGACCAATTCAAAATCCACGGTTGTATCGAGCGTATTCGGAAAGCAGTTTTCAAACAGCCACGCCAATTCTTTGTTACCCGCCTGGGTTTTCACGGCCCGGATAGCCGCTTCCACTGCCTGGCTTTTAAACTTTCGTTCACCTTCCGGCATCCGGACTACGGGGAAGTCCGATAGATGGAACGAGAACGATGGCCCAGCGGCAACGGTAGCTGTGGTTAACGCAGCGTTTTGAATAAAGCGTCGACGATTCATAAAGAAGCTGTTTAAATTTAATCGTAATTACTCACTGAAGCTTTTCAAACTTCCCGCCGAACGTTTAAAAAGCCCCAATGAACAACTACTGCTTCGGCGCATCGGCCGATCCGTCTGCCTTTGGGGTTGCCAGCGAGTTAATCCAGGCAGCAATCTTCAGAGCATCGGCCTTTGGTACCTGCGGCATCGGCGGCATTTCGGTCGCATAGTCGGGCCAGTTTTGCGGTTTGGGGTTGTAGATCAACTCCACAATCTGGTCGTTAGTATACTTGCGCTTGGCAACGTCGGCGTAGGCCGGTCCAACCTGTTTTTTATTGGCCTGATGGCAGGCCAAGCAGGTATGGCGGGTCAGTAAGGGCTTTATTTCGTCGTAAGTTGGGGCCTTTGCCATCGTCACAGCCTGCCCTTCTACTAATTTAGGCTTACCGCCCAGCCGGTCCGCCGGTGCGATTGGTTTAACCGGCGGTTTACCCGTAGCGGCTTTTTTACCGGCCGTCAGCGCTGCGGTAGTGGTTGTAGTTGACGCTATCGACCCGGCCGCTGAATTCCAGGTGCTTACCTCATTCATCGCCAGTTTCTGGCCCTGCGGAATGTTGTTGAGCGTATAGTAGGCAATCGGGTGAACCAGTGAATACGATCCTTCCTCACCCCGAACGCCGTCGAGCGTCAGTTGATGAATGTAGTAGTTGCGCAGATCACCGACAATCAGGCGGGCTTTCATGCCATCCGCCGAAACTTTAACGCCTTTAATCGGCAGGGCTTCTTTGTTGATGACCGGGCTGCCATAGACGGGGTGGTATTTATAAATGAAACTCTCGACCCGGTAGGAGGCCAGATCTTCGGCCGATTTGCGGTCAACAGGTTTCGTAAATTCAACCTCAAAGCCGTCGGGCATGGCTTTCACCGTTTGAATCTCAAAGGGCATGGTCCCGTTCCAAACCAAACGTTGCAGCCCTTCGTTGGATTCCCCGGCTGATCCCCAGCCCCGGTTAGTTTCGCCGACGAATAAGGACCCGTCGTTACCCCACGCCATCCGCAGCACGCCCGACTGAAATCCACTACGGAATTCGATAGAACCGCCCTGGTACTCGCCGTTCACTTTTTCCATAAACACCCGCGAGATTTTGCTCATGCCCTGGTCACCCACTAATAACTGCCCGGAAAATGGCCCGAATGCACCCTGCGGAATTTCCAGAATCTCGGAGTTGGAAATACCCAGAATACCGTGGGGTAACCACACGGCCGGGGTTTGAATATCGGCCTCGGGAAATTTTTCTTTCAGGGTATAGAGCAGAATCGGCGTTTCAGCCACCACGTTTTCGGGTTTAATGGCCCGTCCGTTTTCATCCCGGCGACGCCGTTCGTCGATTTGCGCGTCGAACTGTTCCGTGGTCAGCTTAACGGGAGAATTAGCCAAGCCCGACCAGCGTAAACCCGCCGGGTGACCCACAAATGAGCCTTTCTTGACGTGCACCACTCCGCCCGACCCCATCCAGTCTCCCTGATTGTCGGCATAGAACAGTTCGCCGTCGAAAATACCCAGGCCACAGGGCGAACGCATACCCGTAGCCCAAGGCTGCATAGTACCGTCCTCAGTAATTTTCATGGTCCACCCCCTCCACGGCACCCGGCTTTCGCCCCGGTACCATTCTTCGTCACCGAAAGCCACGTTACCTGTCACAAAAAACGAACCGTCGGGGGCAATTTTAGGACCGAAACTGTACTCGTGGTAATGGCCTGACAGGGGCCAAGCAAATATCGTCTCGTAATCGTCGGCTTTCCCATTTTTATCGGCGTCGATGAGCTTGGTCAATTCGCCCCGCTGGGCGCAGTAAAACGCTCCGTCCTTGTAGGTTAAACCCAGAATTTCGTGCAGGCCGGAAGCAAACTTGCGGAAGTACGGCTTGCGGGTAGTCGGATTTTCCACAATCCAGACATCCCCCCGGCGCGTGGCAATGCCGAGGTTGCCGTTGGGTAGCGTGGTCAGCCCGCCCACTTCCAAGAGCGTCCCTTCCGGAGCTGTTACCCTCAGAATTTTAAAGAAATCCTCTTCCTTGGGTGACTCTTGCGCTCGAACGCCAACTGATAATGTTGCGGCTACCAAGCAGCCCGTCAACAGAAAATGAATCGTCTTCATAATTAAAATAAGATTGAGTATGTCAGTTTACCACCCATTACCAGTACAATTAATTCCTGCTGCCCGTCGGACTCCCGCACCGAAGGTTTGCTGCCCGACACGTCATCTAGCCGAACGTATTGCTGCCCGTCAACTAGGTACAATCCGGTTCCTACCTGACTGATGGTTTTACCACTGGCCAGCCGGGCGTATAGATTCGTTGTCGGCGTGGCTATCACCACTTCGCGCTGAATCCCTTTACCCGCTTCCAGCACCCGAATCTTATCCGCCACTGGGCTACCATAGCTTTGGTACCGAAAAGTGGGCCGTTCGTTCTCATCCAGCCGGTAGCCTTTGGGGCGGTACCCCGAACCCGTCGTATCGGTTGTCCATTTGGCCTGTGGCGAAGAGAGCTGCGCCAGAAACAGTACCGGGTTACCCATGCTATTAACCATACCCATCGGCCGTGAAACCCCATTCCCCCGGTCGTGCCACATTGGCGTGGTATCCAAAAATAATCCGCGCCAGACCTGTACCAGTGCGCCTTTATCCAGATCATAGCTGTAGTGCACTTGCTCGGGGCTACCCACCGACACGGCATGAACAACCCGGATGGGCGCTGTCTGGACGGTTACCTCACCAGACGTAGCGGAGACAACGGCGGGCAGACGGGGCACATCAATGAAACTGCGTAGGATCGTGTTCGTTGATGCATCGACCATAATCGGGTCCACGTCTCCGCCATTACCACCCATGAGGTCGCCAAGGGTAAATTCGCGGATACCGGGGCCTGATACGACTAAATTAAGGGCTGATTGCGCGCCACCTCTGAATTTACTGTAGAATAACTCAAACGGTTGGTCACCCTTAGTCAGGTTTATTTTGCTGCTTCCGTTACGGCTACCGGACTGCACAACGGTCTGATTGTTGATTTTTAGCACGCTATTACCGCCCGGCGCGCCAACAGCAAACCGGTACTCGCCTGGCTCCGACACGCGCAACGTACCAGTATAGCGAAGCAAAAACTCATTGGGGATGCGGCTCACGGATGCCGACAGCACCGTAGATGGTCCTTCTGATTCGGGTGCTTTGCCACCAAATTCTCCTTCTTTCTCAAACCGGCCTTTGTAGATGGTGTACTTCAGGTTGAGCAGTTCGGGTCGGGGCTTGTCGTAAACGACGTAGCGGATGTTTCGGAACGCCACTGTTCCCTGATTGCCCTGCAAACCGAGCGGACCCAGTGTCTGTTCATCCGTGAAGGCCGCCCCATGGGTTGGGCCCGTCAATTCGACGTCTTCGTGGATCGCTACGCCATTCAGTTCAACGCGAATCAGGCGGGCATTCGTGGTTTTCTGGTTTTGGGCGTTGAAGCGTGGGGCCTGAAACGAAACCCTCAGGTGCTGCCACAAACCCGGTGCCCGGCTCACATTCTGGCGGGCCGGATGGCCTTCATAGCCGTTCTGACCTTGCGTTCGCTTGGCGTCCCAGCGCTCATCAACGGACCCGTTATCCGTAACGCGAGGGACGCGACTCTCCCAACTGTCGCTCAACTGTATACCATAGCGGCCTTGAAGGTAAATACCTGCGTTGGACTGCGGAGCTACTACATAATCCAATTCTAGATCGGCGTCGCCGTGTTGCAGGCTGGTAAGCAAGTTGCTTGGTTGAGCGTCCCGGCCACTGCTTTTCATGGATGAACTATAGACCAAAACGGCCTGTCCTGGATCGGTGGTCAAGACGTTGGCTTTGTTCAAGTCGGCCCGAACCCTGCCGACGATGCGCCAGTTGGAACCCGGCGATTTAAAAGCGCTCAGGTCGTTGAGCGGGATGGTCGTATTAGTTGGCTGCGCGGACTGAGCTAGACTCTGTCCAGCCTGCATCAGGCCGCTTAAACTCAGTAGCCAGCAGGTTATGTATATTAATCTTGTCATGTTGAGTAACTGGTCTTTAAACCGGTTCATTGTAGGTTTAATTAAGATGGACCTTATCAGTTGTTAGTAGAAAATGAGTACGGAAAGTCCTCGGCCTTGGTACCTCGTTGTTTGTTGGGTGTTGCCAACATATCGAAATCAAGGGTGGCGCCCTGAGTTAATTCTTGATGGCTGAGCCAGTTCTTTATGTATGGCTTTCCATTCAGCCGTAGAGTATTTATATAGCGGTTTTGATCGCTGTTTTTAGGCGCATTGATGACCAGTTGCTTTCCATTTTCCAGCTTGACCGTCACTTTTTTGAAAAGAGGTGTACCGATGACGTACTGATCCGTGGCCGGGCATACCGGGTAGAAACCCATTGCGGTAAATACATACCAGGCCGAGGTCTGCCCGTTATCTTCGTCACCACAATAGCCGTCGGGCGTGGGCAGGTATAATCGGTTTACCACCTCCCGTAGCCAGTACTGCGCTTTCCACGGCTCTCCGGCATAATTATACAGGTAAATCATGTGCTGAATCGGCTGATTCCCGTGGGCGTACTGCCCCATATTGGCAATCTGCATTTCCCGAATCTCGTGGATGACGCTTTTGTAATAGCTCTCGTCGTAAGTGGGAGGCATGGTGAACACCGAATCCAGCTTAGCGACGAACTTCTCGCGTCCGCCCATCAGCTTGACCAGTCCCTGCACGTCGTGGAAAACTGACCAGGTATAGTGCCAGCTATTTCCTTCGGTAAACGCATCACCCCACTTAAAGGAGTTGAATGGCGACTGGAAGGAGCCATCTTTGTTTTTCCCTCTCATCAGTCCGCTCTGTTTATCGAACAGGTTACGATAGTTCTGACAGCGTTTGGCAAAACGGTCGATCTCGGCCTGCGGGCGTTTCAGGGCTTTGGCTAACTGATAAATGGCAAAGTCGTCATAGGCGTATTCTAGTGTCCGGGCGGCATTTTCGTTGATTTGAACATCATAGGGGACATAACCTAGCTGGTTATAATAAGCGACTCCCCGGCGACCAACTGCATCCATCGGGCCTTCGTTTTTGGAGTTTTTCAGTACGGCCTCGTATAGCGCATTAATATCGTAACCCCGTCCCCCTTTCAGGTAGGCGTCGGCAATAACCGAGGCCGAATTGGAGCCGACCATCACACTGCGCAACCCTGGACTGGCCCACTCCGGCAGCCAGCCGCCTTCCTTGTAGGCGTTTGCCAGCCCCTCTTGCATGTGCCCATTAAGCGTTGGATACATCAAATTTAGGAACGGAAACAGTGATCGGAAGGTATCCCAGAAACCCGTGTCGGTAAACATGTAGCCAGGCCGCACCTCACCGTTGTAAGGGCTGTAATGCATCACTTTCTTAGCCGCGTCAACCTCAAAAAACTTGCGCGGGAACAGCAGTGACCGGTATAGGCAGGAATAAAACGTCTGCATCTGCCCCGTCGAGCCACCGTCTACCTGTATCCGGCTCAATTCTTTGTTCCAGGCTGTTTTAGCCTTTTGTTTAACGGTCTCAAAGTCGTCTTTTCCAATCTCATTCAGGTTTAAAACTGCCTGTTCGTAGCTGATAAATGACGAAGCAACGCGGATCTGAACGGATTCTCCCTTCTTGGTTTGGAAGCGAACAACGGCTCCGGCATGGGCCGATGTAATTTCAAGGGTGTCTTTGGCCAGCGTCTTGCCGTGCCAGGCCTGGGCCATAGCAAACGACTTGTCGAACTGGATAACGAAGTAGTTTTTGAAATTAGCCGGTACGCCCCCACTATTGCGGGTTGTATAACCAATGATCTTACGCTCCTTCGGCAGAATTTTCACAGACGAACCCTTGTCAAAGGCATCAACAACGATGTAAGCACTGTCCGTTTTTGGGAATGTAAAACGGAAGTAGGCGGCCCGTTCCGTGGGAGTGATTTCAGTCTTGATGTCGTGATCGGCTAAGTAGACGCTGTAGTAGTACGGTTTGGCGATCTCGGCTTTATGCGAATACCAGCTGGCACGTTCGTCCTCGTCGATCCGCAGCTTTCCTGTCACGGGCATTATGGAGAATTGACCATAGTCGTTCATCCAGGGCGAGGGCTGATGGGTTTGCTTAAAACCCCGAATCTTATCCGCCGTATAGGTATAGGCCCAACCACTGCCCATTTTGCCGGTTTGGGGCATCCAGAAATTCATACCCCACGGCAGAGCGATTGCCGGGTACGTATTGCCGTTAGATAAACTCGGTTTAGAGTCGGTGCCAATGAGCGGATTTACCCAATCAACTGGGTCGGCAACGGTGCCCACCGGTTGAGAGTAGCCCTTGATTACTAATGCAAGGAATAAGAGTAACAGCGAAGGTTTATACATAGTCCTTTTTGATCAAAGCGGGTTGGCAGACTGAGCTGCCCGGTTTGTTGGCTCCCTATTAGTTGTCGATACCACTACGACGATTTTTTAGCAGGGCTGACAGGAAAAAACTGAGAAATGGTAAAAGCCACTTCGGTTACTTCCCAAAATCGACCCACTCCAGCGAAGCCAGGGAGGCCGCTGCCGGGGCGTCTTTCTTGACGAAAACAAAGTACAGATCGTGTTTGCCGACGGTGGGTTGCACGGGGGCCGTCCGCTCGGCGTAGGTTTCGCCTGTAACCGGACAGATTAAGGTACTCACGACCGGACCGGTGGGCGAATCGGTATGCACCTCCATGGTGGCGTCCTGATCTTTAGCGGCGAATCGATATGTCAACTGCTTGATGGCTGTCAGGTCGATGTTTTTATAGACAAAATACGATTGGTCATGAATGTTGGTGAGCCGTCGTCCTTGCCGCTCAATGTTATGCAGATCAGTGGCATCGGCCCCCATCATTCGCGAGGGCCTCAAAATCAAGGTTTGCTGCTGCGACAGCGGAGTAATAGCACCACCATTGTCGGTGTAGGATGCCGTCAGGATGTAGCGGCCGCGTTCGTTCTTACCTACATGGTCTTTCAGTTGCAGCGTACCCTGGGCGGGTAGTTGCGCGTCGGGCTGAATGTATGACAGCGAAAGCACGTATTTCACAATCTCGGTTGCCTCCTCGCGCGAAAGCTGCGGGTGGGCACTCATGGCGTGTTCGCCCCAGTTGCCGTTGCCCCCGGTAATGACCTTGTTAGCCAGTTTCGCTACGGCAGTTGGATCGTTTTTATAGCGTTTGGAAACTTCGACATAGGCGGGTCCGACGGATTTGCCGTTGATCTGATGGCAGGCTTTGCAGTCGCTGGCAGCCATCAGGTTTTTACCCAGGTTGTAAGATGCCGTGATGGTTTGATGCCCCATTGCCTGCTCAGCGTCCGCTACTTTTGGAATGTAGTTCAACGCCACTTTCACCTTCTTTTTATCGATTACCTTGTCTTCCTTGTCCTGCACATCAACGGTGTAAATCAGGGGCGTCTGGTCGGCAAAGAAGAACGTGCTGTTAGTCGTGGTTTTAATGGCAACCTGCGGTACAGTGTTGCCCACCTTCACGTCGATGGTGTCGCGTCCGCGTTGCCCGGCGGGGTCGGTCACGGTGAGGACCACCTTGTACACACCGTTTTTGGTAAAGGTGAACGTTGGGGTTTTCTCGGTCGAGCCGGGTTTGCCCCCCACGAACTGCCATTGGTATTTAAGGTTGTCGCCCATGTCGAAATCGTAGCTATTCTGCCCGCTAAACGCTACCGTCAGCGGGACCAGGCCGATGCTGTCTCTTGCCGAAATGCGGGCAACAGGTGCGCGATTACCGGGGTTAAACTCAATTTTTACCAGCCGGGCATCTGCATTGTCTATACCGTAAACTGAACCGTACTCAAGCATGTACAGCACGCCATCGGCTCCGAATTCCATATCCACGGGCCGCTTGAAATTGCCACCCATCGGCATAAACGGCTCCATACCGGTGTAGTTCTGATTCTCATCGAACCGCAGGGCAAACACCCAGTTGCGCATCCAGTCACCCACAAACACGGCCTTGTCGTAGTAAGCGGGTAATTTCTTAGCTGATTTCTGGCTGGGGTTGAAATGGTAGACCGGCCCACCAATGGCGCAACGACCACCCGTACCCAACTCCGGGTACTCGGTCGATTTATTGTAGGGATACCAGATCATCGCTTTCTGCGCCGGGGGCAGCGTTTTGATCCCCGTGTTATTGGGCGACTGGTTGACCGGAGCATACACGTCAAAGAGCGGCCCGGCGGTTTTGGTGGCGAAATCGTAGGTATAATACGGCTTGCTGTCGCCCACAAAGTAAGGCCAACCGAAGTTACCCGCTTTTTTAGCCTGGTTAAACTCGTCATAGCCGCGCGGTCCCTGCGGCCCGTCGGTACCTGAATCCGGACCGATTTCGCCCCAGTACACAATGTCCGTAGCGGGGTCTACTGAAATCCGGTAGGGGTTACGGCAACCCATCACGTAAATCTCAGGGCGTGTGCCAGGCGTTCCTTTGGGGAATAGATTGCCCTCAGGAATGGTATAGGAGCCATCGGCAGCTACGGTAATGCGGAGGATCTTTCCTCGAAGATCGTTGGGGTTGCCCGCCGACCGCTCCGCATCGAACGTCAGTCGGCCCGGCTGTTGGTCGATGGGGGCAAATCCGTTCGACTCAAATGGCACCGTATTGTCGCCAGTGGAAATGTAGAGGTTGTGGTGCGTATCCCACGCCAGCGACCCGCCGGTATGAGCACTCACTTCAAGGTCAATGGGTACTTCGATGATCCGCTTTTCAGAGGTTAGGTCGAGGTTATTGTCAGCCGTGAGCGTGAAGCGTGAAATCAGTTGCTTAGTTTGCTCCTTTTCAGTGGTAGTGTAAAAGAAGTACAAGTACGAGTTTTTAGTAAAGTCAGGGTCGATAGTCATTCCCAACAGCCCATTAAGGTATTTCTCAACGGCCTTTACCGGGAAGTCATGTAGCAACCGGGTCTTTTTAGTCGCCGGGTCGTACATGTATAATTTGCCAGCCCGTTCCACAAAAAATACTCGGCCATCGGGAGCTACGGCCAGTTCCATCGGCTCGTTAAGGTCGTTGGACAGCACAGTTTTGGTGAAGCGATTCTCCTCGGGTCTGTTGGTCGAATCGCTGGCGAAGGCCACTATTGACTGGTTTGGGCCGTCTTCCGGCATAACAGAAGCCGAGTAAGTCGTTCCCGGCGACAAACTAACAGAAAGACGATGGCTTTGATAGCCAATAAGAACCAGTGTGGTCAGTAGTAGAACTGAACCTGCCTGTTTAGTTTTTAACGTGAGTTCCATAAGGTATAATAAGCATTGATCTCAGTGATTTCCAGTAAGTGGTTCTCGCTTTGAGTCCAGTTTTGCGAGCACCCAGTTACCGACTTTTTGCCCTTGTTTCAGTCCGTTAGTTACAGCATCCATGAAGTGAATTCCCCCATAAAACCTGGACTGGGCCGCTTCATTAGCCGCTTGGGTGAAAGATTGGTATGAGCGGGCATTTAATCCAAACCGGTTTTCGACGCTATCGGTGTAGGCAAAGTGGTCTCCGAAGTAATGGGTTAGAATTACTGCCGAAGCTCCTGAAATTGTTGAATGTCCACTCAGGTATTCAGGAAAAGGAGGTGTTTGAAGAAAGGGCTTCCAGCTTGGATCAATAGTGTTCCGGATTGCCGTTTCGGGCCGAATCCGGTTGCTACGAAACTTTTCGTCCCAGCAAGCGATAAATCCATCGGTAAGCCCGATAGAGACCGCCATATGAATAGCCATGGCTTTAGCAAAATCCACGTTGGCACGCTGGCAGGCGATGCCTGTAATACCCATCCAGTGCGCACCCGGTGAGATTTTCTTTAACCCTACCAATAAATGTCCATTATCTTCCAACGCGAACGGATTGCAGTCCCAGAAAGCCGCGATTTGCTTCTCCGGCTCCGACAGCTTCTTGTCGTAATTCTGGCGCATCAGTGCATAGAAAGCGGATCTACGATCTATGGAAAAGGGGACAGGTGGCTTGGGCCGAAACTGATTGCAGGTGTCGAGCGAGAATGAACGAATGGTGTTAAAGTACGGCTCCACCGGCGCGAAAAAGCCTGGCGGTGTTGGATACCATCTCCCTTTACCCGCCGTTGGCGTGTAGCGTGGGTAATTGCTGATCCGGTTGTAACGGTCTGCTTTGGCGTAGGCCAAAATTTGCTTGCTGATAGCCAGCGCGTACTGCTTGGACTGGTCAATTGTCTCGGCCGAAAAACCCAGTGTCCGGCATGAATCTAGCAAATGCTCTTCGAAAGGGTGCAGTAACGCACCGGATGGCTGCATTTTCTGGGCCGTCGCCAGCATCGCCAGTACCGCGCTAAGTTGAGGTGAATGGCGGGGCAATACAGATGGTCTTTCAATTGCCGGATAGTCGTTAAGAACGCCGGACATAGGTTTGTGCATACTGTCGGTTTCGGCGATTACTTCATAACCAGCCAGACAGGCGTAAGCAAAGAATCGGGCGGCCAAGGGCGGATTCGTTACGTCATGAACCATCACATCCGTCATCTGGGCTGTAACCTGACTGATGACATCGCTGGTCAACGGTGGTAGCTTTTCCGGCTTCCGGTAGCAAGCAGCCAACCCGACCAGCAAGACCAGTAAAAGGTTAAATAAACTTCTCACGGCTTGGTGGGTCGATACGCCCGAACAGGCTGTTGATTAATCCCGAACAGCAGCATCTGATTTACGGGCAATACGCTACGCACATCGCCGGTGAGCCGAAAACCGGATTGGTTTTGTGGTATGGCTTTAAACTCACCTTTCCCATTCCCGTTGAGCAACAGGCCATAGTTAGCGTCGGATTTACCAAAGCGCAATCGAGCCTGATTTATGTTGCCGGCCAGTAGCAGATCGAGGTAACCGTCGTGGTCATAATCGAGTGCGGTCATGGTGTGAACTGGCGCAAACTGAGCCTCCTGCGGCAGCGGAATCTCCTGAAATTTACCACCAGCACCGCCCTGAAAATACGCAGTTTTTAGGTAATTGGCCTCCAGACGGATGGCTCCCTGCAATTCTTCGGGCGTGAAAATCGTTGCCATCGTCTGATCGGCGTAGCTTTTGTAATCTGGAAAACGGCCGCGCATCAAGCTCATCTGATCCAGTAATTCGTCCCGAAACACGTAGGGATACATGTTGCCTTGTATTGAAAAGCAGAGAATTGGATCGACCGAACCGTTGTCGTCAAAGTCTTTATAGATTAGTTCAGCGGGTGCTTTGTCGCTGGCCTGGCACTGGGTATTCAGCCCCATGTTGCCAATCGCCAAATCAGGTTTACTATCGCCATTAAAGTCGCCAACGAGCAGTTTATTCCACCACCCCTTATAGAGTTTATCGAAAAAATCGGTCGTGTGATCGGTGAACTTCCCGGCTGTTTTGGTTAACACTGTTACGGGCATCCACTCGCCAATCACCACCAGTTCGGGTTGTTTATCACCAGTAAGATCGACCCAAGCCGCATCAGTGACCATACCAATGCGTTGCAGGACCGGAGCCAATTCAGCAGTTCTGTCCACAAATTGGCCGTTTCCATTGTTGATGAGCAGATAGCTTTGGGGCGTTTCGGGGTATCGACCTGGTATGACCCGTCCCCCGATAAACAGATCAGGTTTGCCATCGCCGTTCACATCCGCCACCCGGACGCAACTTTTGCTGGTGTGCATCACGGGCAGTGCATCAGGGCTTTTGGTAAAATTACCTTTGCCATCGTTCAGGTAAAGCCGGTCCTGCAAGAGTGGATCGTTGGACAGATAATTGGCATAGCCTCCGCTGACAACATACAGATCCTGAGAGCCATCGCCGTTGGCATCGACAAAAACGGCGTCCGTATCGTTGCTGCCCTTATCGGCGGCAAATGCCGGTATAGACTTTAGCTGGAAGGTGCCACCCGCCCGCCCCAGGAATAAAGCTCCCGGCTGACCGTTGCCGCCCCCAACGAAAACATCGTCTAAACCATCGCTGTTGACATCACCTTTCACCAAACAGGGACCCGAAAATGATAACGGATTGACCAATAGCGGTTGTCGTTTAAAATCGTTAATGGTTGTGGTTGACTGTCGGTAATTAATGGGTGATTTTACTTCAGCAAAGAAGGCTGGGGTTGATTCCGTCGGTTTATACCGACCGGTAGCCCTCATTTCGGCGACGGTTAGTGTCTGATCGGCCTTTTCGTTTCGCAAGACCTGCTGTTTATCACCTGGCCAGATCACGCGTATTGAATCAATGAAGGCCTCTTTCCCCAATCCAAAATGCAGCACCAGCGACACGCTGGATTGGTAACCACGAGTGGGCATTTGTTCGAGGTATTGACGCTGTCCCCGGCGGTAAAGCGTAACAGCTGCGCCGATACCCTGCGTATTTTTTCCGTCACCTTGAAGTTTGATGTTCAGGTAATGATTTTTATGCTGGTCAATAGCTTCGTTCTGATAAATAAAAGTGGGTTGGTTGATGTTATTGACCACCAAATCAAGATCACCATCGTTGTCCAGATCAGCGTAAACCGCGCCGTTGCTATTCGCCGGTTTACTGATTCCCCAGGCCCGGCTCATATCGGTAAAGGTCAGGTTGCCGTTTACACCGCCGTTATTTTTGAACAGGTAGCTTGTCACACTCGACGAAGGCATCTGTCTTACAAGATCGAGCAGATTTTGCCGACGCACATTGCCCCGATTATTTTGTAGAAAGTCGCCCATGTACTTCAGGAAGTCCATATTCGTATAATCCCGCGTGAAACCGTTGGTCACAAAGAGGTCTTTCCAGCCATCATTATCGTAGTCGGCAAGCAGCGGAGCCCAACTCCAGTCGGTGTTGGACAAGCCCGCCAACTGCCCCACTTCGCTGAACGACGGCGTATTTCCGCCGTTGTTGATATGCAGCATATTGCGCATATATTGATGGTGGAAACCAGCGCGAAGATTAAGGTCGAAGGCTTCGTAATTATCGGGAGCGAAGAGCATTTTTTGCCGGTGGTTATCCTCCGGCAACATATCGAGCGTAAAGATATCGGGAAGGCCATCGTTGTTCACGTCCGACATATTGTTGCCCATCGAGAACTGCGAAGTGTGGCCCAGACTTTTGTCTAATTGATCCACAAAGCCCGGTTTTCCGCTTTTGCCAGTATTGATATAGAGATAATCCGGTATGCTGTAATCATTAGATACATAAATATCAGGCCATCCATCACTATTTATATCGCTTATCCCTGCGCCCAGCCCGTAAGCAAGGGCCGAATTTTCCAAGCCTGCCTGTTGGGTCGCGTCCTGAAAATGAGGTTGGCCATCCAAGCCTTTTTCCTGCTTAAATAAGCGAAGGCCAATTTCGGCATTTGGCTTTTTAGACAGTTCAGCAATGCTGGCATCATCAAGATTGAGCCGTTTGGGGTTGTGGTTCAGCAACAAAAGATCAAGGTCCGTATCGAGATCATAATCAAAGAAGATTGCCTGTGTACTATAAGTCGAATCGGACAAACCATATTGCCGGGCCATGTCTTTAAATTGTGGTATGCCGCTGGCATTATTTCCGATATTAATGAGTAACTGATTGACCCGATTCAAACCCAGCCGTTTTCCTGAGTAGCAAACAAAAATATCCAGTTTACCATCGGCATTCACGTCGGCCATGCTGACACCTGTTTTCCAAGGACCTGCGCGCCCGGCAACCCCGGCGGTTTGGGTCACATCCTCAAAGACCATTTTACCCTTGTTGAGGTATAGCTTATTATCGGTCATGTTGGCCGAAAAGTACAGGTCTTCCATTCCGTCATTATTAACGTCGCCTACAGCTACACCACCACCATTGTAAAAATATTCGTACATCAGCAAATTGGTATTCAAACCTTCTGTAAGGTCATTGCTAAAGGTGACGTGCGTCTTTTCGGAAGAAAGCAACGTGAACAAACTATTGGAAGCATTAGAATCAGCCGTGTCTGTGTTTGGTCTTTGTTGACAGCTCAGACTGGTGGAGGCGAATAGGCCAAGTAAAAACAGAGTTACATTTAAGAGAAAGTTTCTATTACAGGAAGGAGTAGTGTAGTAAATTGAAAGCGTATTCGATATGTATTTACCAAAAATATGCATCACATATAACAACTTAATAGACTGACATCTTTTATTGATGTGGTACTCAACAAAACGCAATACTGAATAATTTCTTCATCTTAACGGACAGTTGTCTAACCCACTCGCCATTTCAATTATTTGATTTACAGCAGTTTGAGCCGGACACTTCTTTCATAATCAATCATAGACGTTTGTTTGTGTTGTTGATCAAATCTTAAAATTGATTACTACCCCGGTCGCCAAATCATTTTTTGACTTGAGGACTGGGGTAGTGGTCTAAACGAATTGAAGATTCAATACTAATAACCAGGATTCTGTCCATTTACCCAGCCGTCGGGTCCACCGTTCTGCGCCCTTATAGCGGGATTCTGGTCAAGCACGCCCTGCGGAATGGGAAAGGTGTACATCCGATCCATAAAGGTCTTACTGACGATCCTAGTTGGCGTATACGTCAAAACGCCGTTTTTCCTCTCAATCACCATACCTGATGCTTGTGTGTTCAATACACCATTGGTACCGTTAGCAATCTTCCAACGTAGCACGTCCCACCAGCGTTTATCTTCAAAAGCCAGTTCGATGCGCCGTTCTCGCCGAATGATAGTTCGCATTTGTTCTTTGGTGACTGTACCATATGTGGCTTCAATCGTTGGAGACCCACCTCTGACCCGCACCTTATTAACAGCGTCGAGTACTGAAGCATCCGGTCCAACGGCTTCGTTCTGCGCTTCAGCGTACATCAGCAGCACATCGGCATATCGGAAGAAAATATAGCTGTTACCCCCTGGGTTTTGCGCCAAGCTAGTTTGCCCGGAGATCCGCTCATCGAGCGTTTTGCGGCCGTAATAACCCGTATTGCTCACGTCGCTGGCTGAACCCAGATCGATTTCGTTTCGGGCATTGACGCCCCGACGCGTCAGGATGGTATCACCCTGCCAAACGGACCCGTCATAGATAATACTTTGGTAAAACCGTTTCTCCCTCCCTTTGAATGGATTCTGCGGATCGTAACCAGATCCTGCTTCGGTGATGGCCTTGCCATTTTCCATGGCATAATCATCGACCAGTTCCTGCGTCGGCTCCAGATTGCCCCACGACTGCTGAATACCCTTCACGTAAACAGGCCCTTGGCGACCTTCGCGCGAATGTCCTTTTACGACCGCTTTGTATTGCTTGTCAAAAATCACTTCGGCGTTGTTCTTGTTTTCAACGTAGAACTGTTTTTCAAAGTCTGGAAACAAGCTGTATACGCCCAGATTTATTACCTCTTTTGCTGTGGCGGCTGCTTTAACCCAGCGGGTTACATCGTTTCCGGTGTTGCGCAGCGGGCTGGCATGATATAGGTCGACCCACGCCCGCAGGGTTAGGGCAGCCCCACGGGTTGGACGACCCAAGTCGTTACCCGTTACTTTGAGTGGTAAAGTTGGAGCAATGGCTGTCAATTCATCCGCGATAAACTTGTAGGTGTCGGCCATCGTAGCCCGAGGCCGGTTAACAGAATCGCCCTGGGTCTGATTATTCAAAGGCTCCGTAATCAGCGGAACCCCACCGTACGTTTGCCAGATGTAGTGGTAGTAGAACGCCCGTAGATATCGGGCTTCAGCTACTCTGCTCTTCTTATAATCATCCGGAAACGTTGATGCATTTATCTTCTGAATAAACAGGTTAGTCTTCCGAATGCGGCTATACGCCTGCCCCCAGTCCCATATACTGGTTCCCAGGTTGTCATGCCCACCAGGACCAGCGGGTAAGCTGTTGGGACTTACCGCACTGTTATAAATCAGCGCTCTGCCATCCTCCCATTCGGCACCTACGTAAGAGTTATCTGTGAGCTGGTCCAGGTGCTGCGTCTCATTGTTCATGTTCGGCAACTGGTTGTAGATGTCGTTCAGGAACAAATCAGCATTGGTCGTACTGGCGAAGAGTGTGGCATCCGAAATCTGATCCTGGGGCACTATCTCCAGGTTCGGTTGGCACTGCATCAGCAGGGTGGTCAGTAACACACCAGTGAGCGCGAGACTAACAACTTTTATCAATTTTTGCTTAAGCATGATTGCTTTTGTAGAATATGAGTGATTAGAATGTCAGGTTGGTCCCGAAGGTGATTACCCGTTGCTGAAAATAATACTGTCCATTGCCCGCGCTGGCTTCAGGATCGATGACTTCCTTCATCTTCGGGGTATAGGTGAACAGGTTTTGCCCAGATACGTAGAAGCGGGCCGCCGACATTCTAACGTGCTTGATCAGGCTCTCCGGTAAACGGTAACCAATTTCAGCGCTTTTGAGCCGGACGTACGAATTGTTGCGCAAAAACCAATCGGAAGGCTGGTTATTATTCGCAGTGGGTGAACCCGTTAGCCGTGGATACAGGGCATTCTGATTCTGGGGTGTCCAATGGTCCGTATACTCCAGCTTGGTAGCCGACGCAGAAGCATCGAACGGGAATACAATGCTCCCACCCAGTCCTAATCCAGTACGCCCCGCTCCAGAAAACAGTAGGTCCAGATCAAACCCTTTCCAGGAAATCTTTGGAATGATACCGTATACAATCTGGGGGGTGTTCGAGAAACCGATTACTGTCTGGTCATTGGTATCAATTTTACCATCAGGTGCCGATGGTCGTCCGTCGGCACCGGGAGCACCGGCCAAATCGGCATACCGCAGATCACCAGGATGTACGGCTCCATAGGGCTGCACCGGAATACCTGCTTTGAGGGTTCCATCGGCATTGAAATCGGCTGTCGTGAAATACCCAAGGGCATGATAGCCGAAGGGTGTACCTAATGGTCGACCTGTGCGCGAGCGATTTGGGTTAAGCCGTTGAGCCTGCGTTTCGAATACCTCAACCAACTTATTCTTTGAGTACAGAAAGTTTACGTTTAAACCAATCCGAAAGTCCTTGCCAATGCGGTGGGTAGTACCCAGCGTAGCGTCGATACCCTGGTTAGACATAGCCCCGGCATTGACCTGCGATAGGCCAATACCGTATTCGACGGGTACTGAAACTTGCGGTGGAACCAGCATATTCGAGCGACGCTCGGTGAAATAGTCAACCTCAAAGGTAAATTTACCCTTGTAGAGCGAGCCTTCCAGACCCACGTTAAATTTCTTGGCCCGTTCCCAGGTTATATTGGTATTAGCCTGTGACCGTTCTGACACACCCTGCGTCGGATCACCGAACACCGCCGAGTTACCGTATAGTGTATATGAACTAAGGTACTGAAAAGCCGCTAAGTCGGTTGTGCCGGGAAAATAGGGCAACGCACCTGATTCCCCGTACGACCCACGGATTTTGAGGGCATCTACCCACGTCACGTTGTTTTTCATAAAATTCTCTTCCGAGATGCGCCAGCCCGCCGAGAAGGACGGGAAGAAACCATAGCGGTGACCGGGGGCAAACACGTAGTGCCCATCGTACCGACCAGCTACTTCAAACAGGTATTTCTCATCGTAGTTATAACCGACACGATAAACATACCCAATCTGCTTCTGCTGTGACGACGAGCCGGAGTTACTAATGTCTGCGGGGGTCGAACTTCCCGCATTAAGTTCAGGAATGGTCGTGTTGAAGTTCAGACGAGCGGCACCAAAATTGTTGAACTTCTGATTGCGGTATTCTAATACGCCCAAGGCCGTTATGCTGTGTTTACCAAACGTATTCGCATAGTTTAGCAGTGCCTGATACGTAAACGCTTTGTTCAATGAATAGCTTTGACTCAGGCTCGGCTTGGCCGCCCCCTGAATCCCCAAGACATACTGATACGGCGTTTTTGATAGATCAACGTTATAAACCGGTACCGGTGTCGAGTAAGCCTTACTTGTGCGGGTATCGGGGTCATAGCTGGCCACACCCTTAATGCTCAAGCCTTTTAGAAAGGGCAATTGCTGATCGATGGAGAAGGTCGTATACAACTGGTTACGCTCGTTAAGTGTATTACCACTATGATAAGCCTGCCCGATTAATGACCGTCCAGTATATTGTCCCCACAGGCCATTGGAATAGTAAACCGGTGATACGGGGGGCGTGCGGAAAGCCTGATAAAATAGGTCACCCGCCGACCGGCCCGGATAGGTATTGTCTTCAACAAACCCATTGATGTTTAGACTCACCTTTGTTGTCGGCGTAGCATCGGCTTCTACTTTAGCAACCAAATTATACTTTTTGGTAGAAACGGATTTGTACATCCCCTGCTGGCTTGTGTAAGCAAGAGCCGTATAATACCGAATGTTGCTCGAACCACCAGATAACTCTACGTTATGATACGTTAGAACGGTATTCCGATCGATTAAGTCATTCAGCGGGCTACTGTTGGGGTAGCGGTCGGGATCGGCATCAGCAGCACCCGTTACCGTTTTGCGATATCCCTCAACCTGTTCAGGTGTGTAAGCCGCCGGGCGGCCATCGTTTACAGCCGCTTCGTTTTGCATCAGCGCATATTCATAAGAATTCACCTGGGGCGTCACCCGCGTTGGGTTCTGGATACCAACCCAACTGTTATACGAAAGCGTTGGCGTACCCGATTTACCACGTTTGGTCGTTACCAGAATTACCCCGTTGGCACCGGCCAGACCATACGGTGCTACGGCAGCAGCATCTTTCAATACGGTAAATGTTTCAATAGAACTGGGATCCAAGCGGGAAAAATCGCGGTAAATACCGTCGACAATCAGCAGTGGCTGACTGTTACCTGTGGTCGATATACCGCGAATATTGATATTTGCGCCATCCTGACCTGGTTCGCCACTTCCCTGTTGAGAGATCAATCCGGCTACCCGGCCACCTAGACTGTTAGTTAGATTAACTACCGGCTTAAGGGCTACGTCCTGCGCCTTTAAGGTCGAAACGGCAGCTGTAGTCGATGTTTTGCGCTGTTCGCCGTAGCCGACGACCACAATTTCATCAAGCGTCTTGTTGTCGACCACCATCTTTACATTAATAGCAGAACGGTTGGCTACCGCAATCTCCTGAGCTGCATAGCCGATAAAGGAGAATACAAGCGTAGCGTTACCATTAGGTACATTCAGCGAATAATCACCAGTGGATGCCGTTACTGTCCCGGTGGTTGTTCCCTTAACCAACACAGTTACGCCAGGCAGATCTTCACCTTGTTCTCCGGTTATTTTACCGGTAACTTTCAACTGGGCGAATGCATAAATTGTCAAAAATTGCAGTAGAGTAAGCATAATACCGAATCGTCTCAGTATATTTTTTTTCGACTTCAATGAGTTGGGATCCGCTGGACGAGATCCTTCTCTTGTACACAGTATTGTCATAGTTTTGGGGTTTTGTGTTTTGTTCATCTTAAAAGATGTTAGGGTAGAATTGCAATAGGAAACCAGTTGATCAGCAAATGCAGATAGTATTTTTCAACGCATGTTAAGAGCTTGTCAATACTTGATAAAAAAATGGATATTGATTAAGTGTACTGTCACACTCTGTGCATACTTCACACAGCTATCTTTAATAGGTTAATTTCGGTATTTGAATAGTGCAAATTTATCATCCTATCCCATGTTAGTGACTTGAAGTTTTCGTCAAAAAACCATGAAATTTTCGGCTTTTATACTGTAAAATATGTCTTTTTAAAACTTTAGGTTACTTAACATATACAGAGATATCAAGTATTGAACCGATACCCTATGCTTCAGCAGTCAAACTTTGTGGTAAATCTGGCCTGCTAATAATATCAGCGAAGGGTTACTTTTCGTTAGCGATAACAGCCTTGTGCTATCTCATTATACAATATATTAACATTTATTCATGTGATAAAAGTAAGATAGCAGTTAAATTGTCGCTACTAACCGTTTATAGGATAGTAAGAAGGCCGTAGAGTGCAGACATGGCAACAAAAAAATGGCGAGACAATGTCTCGCCATTTTAAAATTAAAAACCTATTGAAAAATTTATCATTAAACCAGTGGTTACCAGCCATATATAGTATCTAAATTCAGAATTATTTTACAGTTCATCCTGCTTCAAATTACATTTGGTCGATGGCCAAAACCCTTATGATATTAGATGTGCGTGCCACTTAGTCATACAACACTTTCCAGTAAATATTATGTTATACAACAAATTTACTAAATTGGTCAGTTGTCCATCCAGTCAGTTTTCGTCAAAAATGCAGGGTAAATCCGTCACTTATTATGAAGCGGCTTTTTGAACATTGGTTTTCACTGGTATTCGTTGGCTTGTTCATTTCTACTGGCTTAGCCCAGACAAATTTGAGTCGATTTCGGTTTGAGCACATAACAGTAGATGATGGCTTAGCTCATAGCGATGCTTTATGCGCAGAGCAGGATGAAGCAGGTTTTATCTGGATTGGCACAAACAGTGGGATTAACCGCTACGATGGCTATGAACTAAAGAAATACACATTACCTGTCAATTCACGTAATGGATTGTCGGGTAATCGAATTCGAGACTTGTACAATGACTCCAAGAACCGCTTATGGGTGGGTGCAGAAAGTGGTGGACTGAGTCTGTTCGATACTAACCACGACCGATTCACTAACGTGAGCCAGTTGGCTCGTCCCGGTGTGGATCAGGATCTGGTAACACAATTACAGATGGCCAATGTAGAAGTTATCACCGCTGATAACGAAGGGCGCATTTGGGCGGGTACGCGCTCACAGGGCCTTTTTATCCTGACCTTAAATGATGCTAATCAACTAATTCATATTGATCAGGTTGCTCTGTCTACATATATAGATAAACATTATGGGGTTTCGGCACTCGTTACAGATCGGGACGGTACAATATGGATTGGAACATCTGACCATGGCTTATGGTCGATTCAACAATTCCATTCTAGACCCTTAAAGTTGATCGCCCAGGAGGCTCCTTTAACTGACCAGGCGATCCGAGCGCTACATGTAGACTGGCGGGGCGATCTTTGGATAGGTACTGACCGGCAGATTTTTTGGGTCAACAAGGTTAACCGCCAGAATCACAAGCTATTTTCGGCTCATCCTCTACCCCAATCTGTGGCGCGAATACAATGTATAACTCTCGACTCGTTTGGTCGCCTTTGGGTAGGTACGATTCTAGGTCTTCATATGTGGGAGCCTCAGCTAACGAACGCAACAGAATCAACTTTACCCCTACTAACTAACCGCCTGAATACGTTCTTGCCGGTGGACACTGACTCATTCAATATCAACTCCGGGCGTATACACCAAATTTTCGAAGATCGAAATCAGACACTGTGGCTATCTACAGCGGCTGGAGGGCTAAATAAAGTTAACCTTCTGTACAAGCCTTTCACAAATCTTCGGCGGAGATCAACTGAGCACCCAACCCTGACTAACAATTTTGTCAATGCCATTTTAAAAGATGAAATGCATAACTGTCTCTGGATTGGCACTCTCAATGGCATTTCGCGTTATGATCTTACTACAAAAACATATCGTAATTACGCAAAACAGCCGCTACCCGGTGATGCTACAGGGATCGACGTATCAGCCTTATGTCAGGCTTCAGACGGTACACTATGGGTAAGTACACGCTACCATGGGCTACTTATGTTGAAGGGCGAAAAACTAACTACGAAAGATATAATTGATGATCGTTCATCCCTACGCAATACCAGATTAGAAAGTATCATAGAGGATCGATTTGGTACCATCTGGATTGCTTCGTTTGAGCTGGGTCTATTACGTTTCAACCGACAGGGTCAGCTATTACAGCGATTTCATATGGACAACAGTTCTCTCCCAACAGACTGCTTTACATTTTTACTATATGACAAAGAGAAAGACCTATTATGGGCAAGCACCCAATACGCAGGGGTACTAAAATTAAAGGTGACCCCAAAGGGTTTGGAGTTGTTGAAGCAGTTTAATTACAAAGCCAATGACAGTACCAGTTTGAGTGTTAATTACGCTTGGCCGCTACTCAAAGACCACAGAGGGCATATCTGGATCGGTACAATTGGTGGCGGCCTGAATCAACTGATTACAAAAGCAAATGGCCAGGAAATCATTCGACGTTATAGCCAGATAATTCCTGTATCAGATGTCGAAAGTATTCTGGAAGATGAAAGTGGACAACTTTGGATGGGTGGAACTGGTTTGGTGCGCTTTGATCCAAGTACAGGCCAGTGGCTACCCTATGTAGTTGAGGATGGTATACAAAGCAATTCGTTCAAAGTGGGGTCGGCCTGGAAAGCTAAAGACGGAACGCTTTATTTCGGTGGTATAAAAGGTATTACGTATTTTCAACCCCAGCAAATCAAGCCAAATCCTTATGCTCCCGTCGTTCGAATAACAGGGCTACGTATATTCAATAAATTGGTTGGTGTCGATGAAAAGATCAATGGCCGCATCATTCTAAATAAGCGGATTGATCAGACAACCGCTATAACCCTCACTGCATCTGATAATGATTTCTCCCTTGATTTTGTGGGGATGAATTATGCCAATACTCACAAACACACTTATGCATATCAACTCATAGGATATACTGATAACTGGATGGTGCCGACTCCGGGGAATCGTACGGCCAGTTTTGCTAACCTCCCTGCCGGCGATTATACGTTCGAAGTGAAAGCAAATAACGGCGAAGGGAAATGGTCAGAAAAGCCGGTTGTATTACATATTCATATCTTACCACCCTGGTATAGAACCTGGTTAGCTTACCTGCTGTATGCGCTTGGGCTAATAGGGGCATTGATTATATACCGTCGCATTACTCTGGCCAAGCATAACTTGAAAAATACGCTGGCACTGGAAAAATTTCAGGCTGAAAAAGTAAAGGAAGTTACCGATCTAAAACTTCGTTTCTTTACTAATATCTCCCATGAGCTGCGCACTCCCCTCACATTGATCTTAGGACCAATGGAAGAACTAGCTTCGTTTAAAGGGACTTTTCATGGGTTCCGAGATAAGGTCAGTCTGATGCACCAGCAAACACGCAAACTATTAGATTTAGTGAATCAGCTTATGGAATTCCGTAAGGTTGAATCAGGTCACATATCATTAAGAGCAAGTCAAAACGACATCATTCCGTTTATAATGGAAATCTTCTTGATTTTCAGACTCAAAGCAGAAGAACTGAAACTGGACTATGCCATTGAAGCCCCATCCATTCCTGTTCCAGTTTATTTTGATCCTGACAAATTGGAGATTGTTCTGACCAATTTATTATCCAATGCCCTAAAATTTACCCCCATAGGAGGAAAGATTCGGTTGCTGGTTTCGGTGGTTGGTTCTCCTGAACAATCTACATTGCTTCATGATAATAAGCTGACTAATAATTATCTCCAGATAACCGTACGCGACTGGGGGGTTGGTATGAAAGCCGACGAAGTGGATCGGATTTTTGACTCTTACTATCAGGCATCTCATACTGAAACCATGCGTATTATGGGCACTGGCCTTGGCCTTTCGTTAGTAAAACAATTCGTGGAAATACACGCGGGTGAGGTGAAAGTAAAGAGCGAGCCTACTATGGGCACTGAATTTACTATACGTTTGCCTTTTGGTCGTACACACCTCTCGCCGACAGATATTAGGGACGAACCGCTGACCAATAAGGTAATACCTCATATACAGGTTGAGTCTATTGATACAGAGAAAACCGGCAGTTTGGATAAACCAATGTTGACTGCTGGAGCAGCCCGAATTCTGGTGGTTGAGGATAACAACGAACTGCGGTCCTATTTGGAGCAGCTCTTAGACCCTGTGTTTACCGTTTTTACGGCTGTAGATGGCGTAGATGGGTGGGAAAAATCGCTAAACTTACTACCAAATTTAATAGTTAGCGACGTCATGATGCCCAACAGCGACGGTCTGACTCTATGTAGCAAAATTAAACAGCATCCTAAGACAGCTCATATCCCAATTATACTTTTAACTGCCCGTGTAGCTGCTGTTCACGAACTGGAAGGACTGGAAATGGGTGCCGATGAGTACATGGCTAAGCCTTTCAATCCCAATATTCTATTGGCCAAAATAGCGGCTATTCTTCAGGGACGGCATCAGCTTAAAGAATATTATCAGCGTCAGATTTTGTTAGAGCCAACCGAGCTTTCTATTCCCGATGATGAACGGCAATTACTGGAAAAAGCGATGGTCATTGTTGAAGCCAACTTGTGCGAACCAGATTTTAAAGTACCAACGCTGGTTCGGGAGATGGGAATGAGTCAATCTGCTTTCTATCGACAAATCAAAGCGATAACGGGCAAGTCGGTCGTTGAATTCATTAAGGATGTGCGGATGAAACGTGCGGCCCAGTTACTCACCACAGGTAAGCTGCGCGTGTCAGAAGTGGCGGCTCAGGTAGGCATGGAAGACCTGGATTATTTTCGTAAAACATTTCAAAGCGTATTCAATATGTCGCCAACTGATTACGCCAAACAGCATCAGCAGTTGACAGATGCTAATTAGCACAATTGGTTAATTTTTAGCTGATAATAAACGGTATGACACAGGCCACCCTGACAATTCCTTGTAGAGTGGCCTGTGTCATATAATTTGGTAACTCAACTGGTTGAATAAACATACTCAAATTCAGTTTCGCACTGAAGTATGTTCTCTGAAAAGTGTGCTGCTCTACTGTCGTGGCTGTTTATTATCAGAGCTTAATTTTCAGCTTTTGATTCCCGTTATAAATACCTCTTTATCGGGGATAGATGGCCTTAAAGCGACCACTCACATTTACTGAAGTGGGCATGGTCATCGGGCCTTTCTGCGCATAAAGCGGAGCGTCAACGATAGTGTAGGTACCCTCAATGACATCGGGCGTGACGCGCTGTACATCGACCTGCCATTTCGTTGTTGGACTGCTTGATTTGTCAGGGCGCACCGACCAATAGCCCGTTGCTCCCTGGTCGTTGGTGAAAAACAGATTGACCTGATCGCTCGTGTAGGTACCTACGCCCGTAAAATTAGGCCAGGTAATCGCCATCTGTTTCCAGCCTGTAGCGGACCAATTAGTGCCGAAGGTATACTCAATGTTGGTCTGCTCCTGAGGGCCCTTCAGTTGAGTCAGCGAAATCCACTGGCTCTGGGCCTGCTCAGTGTTCCCCTCGTAGCTAAAGTCGCTGCCGGGTGTAATGAGTTGGCGCTGATCAATCCGCACCCGCGTTGTTGTGGGCCAGCCCCCGGAGATTGGGGTATAACCCCAGCCTTCGATGAACCGCTCCACGCCGGTGTAGTTCCAGAAAGGCTCGCCTTCTGACTGAGTCCGCAGGTTGCGGTTTTCATCCAGCACGTTTTTGACCCGTACGGCGATACGCTCGGGAACGGCCCCGGGTTGTTTGAGGGTGAAGAGAAACTCGATGTCGATGTAGTCGGGGGTAATGGCCGTGATCCGTACCTGCTTGTCCGCGCGGGACAAGTCGTTGACCTCCCGGGCAAACGGATCGTACGCCGGGGAGCGGATGGTGGCCTGAACGATGTAGGAATCAAACTTGCCCTCCCCATTGTCATCGGCCGGGTTGTAGACGCGGTAGCTACGGCCAGCCTCATAGGGGCCGTTGAAGCCCAAGCTGACGCTATACTGCTCATTTCTGGCCTGGATGGATAAGAAAGAGGGGTTGCGGCTATAGAGATCGTACCCCTGGGTGACTTGCATGGGAAAGGCCTGATCAGGTCCGCAGGCAATGGGCTGACCGCCGATGGTGCCGGCCAGGGTGCCGGTGATGTCAACCTTTCGAGTGGTGCGCATACCGGGGTTACCGGTAAACAGGTACGAACTGGTTCGGCTGGCACTTGGGCTAACTGCAGGACCAGGTTCCTGGCTTTTGTCGGTTGGCTGACAAGCCAGCAGGATGAGGGAAAGCAGCGTGCCAAAGCACGCCGAAGCAGGAATTAAGCGCATAGATGTTGAGCGTTTAAACGATGAACAATAATTCGTTAAGCAAACAGAAAAACGTCGACGGGTTGTGGGCCAACCTGAGCTGATAACGCCATCGGTTGCCAACCGTCGAAGCCATAGACACGCCCGGGGTTGCCGTGTGTTGCAGGGCAACGAATATTTTTAATTACCGCCGACATTTATTCTACCCAAAAAAAAGGTAATCGCTGCAACAGTCAGGTACCCATCTGGTGTCTGTAGTGCATAGGGTGCCCGTATGTATGCACCCAGTTGCTTATTCAATAGATATGAATAAACGAATACAACTTATCTGGCTTGGATTGCTGCTCAGCGGGAGTAGTGGTTGTAATCACTTTGTTGACCGGCAGCCAACGCCCGACAGCGGTCCCCCGGCCAGTACCGTTCAGGCCCTGACCCAGCAGTATCTTCAGGCTCAAGACATCCTATTTACTACTCTGATGCCCAACCAGCTCTGGCGGGCCACCTTCTCCCAGCAACACCAACACTTCCAGGCCCTGACCAGCCCCGCGCAGTTACTGACTGCAGACCAACTGGTTGAGGGTGCCCTGCCCGACTCGCTGGCCCGCGTCTTGGATCCTACCGTGGCGGCTGGTGGCCACTTCAGTAACCCTCGCTTTCGGCAGTGGCAGAAAGGATGGTCTACCCTTTTAGGCAATAATGGACCCACTTTTTACCTCTATGCGGACTACATCTGGCAGCAGCAATCCTACACAGCTTATTGGCAGATTTACCAGCTAGCCTCTGGAAAAACCTGGTACACCATCAGGTTGTTACCCTTCCAGCAGGCGGCTTACGAGACGCGTACGCTAACCGATATTCCCGAATCACTACAGGCAACGTTACGGGAGCAGAGCCTGACGTTTGTGTATGCATGGATTCAGGTGGACGCCTTTGGTAAGTCAAATTATACGCTGTCTGTTAGTCGGCAAGGGCAATCCTGGCAACTCAGTTTCGACAATAATGGGCAGATAGTAGCAGTTAGTGACCCAAAAACGACGCAGTTTTTTCAGGATCCGGCCCAATTGCCCTCAGCCATTCAGGCCTACCTTCGGCGGCCCGAACTGGCTGGCTTTGTTATGGGAAGAAAGGGGGGGCAATTGGGCTCTCCATTAGACTATTCCGCGCGCCACACCTACGGTTCGCTCAATACCTACGCGGTGAATATGGAAAATGGCAACCAAGTCTGGGAGATGACATTTTCGGACCAAGGTCAGTTGATTAGTCGAAATTTCCAGTTTAACGGGTCTTTTTGACTGATTGCTAAAGGCTCTTATCCCTGACTCGTCTTTGCCATGGCGTTATTTGGCCGCAAGTCTTACCAAACCCTCACTGAACTGGTCGTGGGCTGTCAGCAACGACAGCCTCGAGCACAGCGGGCCTTTTATGAACGCTACCAAGCCCGCATGCTGGGGGTCTGCGTACGCTACACCCGCACGGTGGCCGAAGCCGAAGACATCTTTCAGGAAGCTTTTCTCAAAGTGTTTGCCCATATTGACGAACTGACTAAACCGGAGTCGGCCGACAGTTGGGTCAAGGCGGTGGTGGTGCGCACGGCCATCAACTATTATCACCGCACTACCCGCCCCCAGGAACACATCACCAGCTATGAGGCCATTGACAATCCTCCCGCCAGTGATGACCATCTGCAACTGCTGGCCGGTTACGACCGGGAAGCGTTGCTGGGTCTGTTGGCTCGTCTTCCCGATGTATACCGGCTGGTGGTTAACCTGTACTTAATCGAAGGTTACACCCACGCCGAGATTGCTGCGCTACTACTGATTCCCGAAGCCACGGCGCGATCCCGCTTCAGTCGAGGCCGCCAATGGCTACTAAACTATATTGACAAACATGGCATCCAACGACACGAATTCCTGGGATGAGGATCCCGATGAGCGGCTACGCCGACGCTGGCAGCAAGTGTTTGCCGATTTTGAGGTACAGGCTCGCCCGTCACTGAGTCGGCACATCCTCGACCGGCTAACGCCCAGCCCCCCCCGCAGACGAGGCCGCTGGCTGGCAGTGGCAGCCCTATTATTGTTGATAAGTGGGGGGGTAGTTTACCAGATCCGCATAAGGGAGCGTTCCAGCTTGGGGCGGGGCCACTCCGCAACGGCCAAATACACTAAGCCAATTCAGCCGCCATCGGCTGGCCGTCTCCGTCAGCCAGCTGCCCCAATCGGGCAGTCTGTATCGCCCAGCCTACCCATGATCGACCCATTAGTTGGTCGGTCCCTAACTGAGTGGCAGCTACCGGTTCACTCGCCAATAGTTCCTGGAGTGGATACTTCCCAAATGAGTACTACCACCCCGGAGACTCCCCGCGGAAGAGCCTTCGGGGTAGCGGCACTGTCAGAACGCCGTGCTGTGACCAGACCATGGCCCGCTGGCCGAGCCCGACTTCTTTCCAGGGCGCGGGTACAGGTGACTCCCCGCCCCGAAAAGAAGCTGCTACTTTCCAAGTCGGCTCGTTTATTCAGCGCTCTCTTTACTATTCGGACGGTTGGTCGGGCTATAATCACTGGCCATGAGTTGCCATCCGCTCCGGAAGAACGGTCAGGTAGCCATAGCTACAGCCCGTTAGCTGCCCCTCACTCATCGGTTACCCCGCCACTATCCAATGCATTGCCTATCGGTTGGGCTCTGCTCACACCGCATGGATTTTCGCTCCTGCCCAGCCGACTGCTCACTTTGCCCGACCAACTGTCAGTTTTCAGCTCAAGGCCTCTACATCAGGTTGGTATCGTCGTTACCCGCCAGCGTTGGCACTGGTTTGTCGATGCCATACCCTTGAGCAGCTTTCAGTGGATGAATACTCCACCGGCCTCTACTGCTTACCTCTCGAATGTCAACGCCCCGGCTAATTTTTCACCCGCTACCTGGGGCTATCAACTCAACGGCGGCATCCGCTTCCAGCGCTGGCAGGCTTATCTGTCAGTAGGACAACTCCGACGCTGGGCCTATTACACGGTCAATGAGAACCGCTATCGGGTCGAGCCCAGTCCGACTGATCCCCAGCAATTGGTGCGGGAAACGTATTCAGTAGCTGAAAATGTGGCGCTGCCAATGATCGGTATGGGTTTAAGCCAACAGAAAATTTTGGCGCAGGGACGCTACACCGTTGATTTCGGGGGGCAGGTATCATATCTACCGACCAGCGAGCAAACTTTGCTCAGCCTGCGGGGGGGAGCTGCCCGGCGGTTGGCGGTTAGCCGACTCACTGAACTACAAGTTGGCTTAAGCATTGAATACGGCCTGAACCAACTCCTGAGTGAGCATCGGCAGCTCGCCATTCATCCATTAATGGTGGGCCTTAAGTTCCGGCTTCAACCCCGATCCCAACCCTAAGGAACGTATGCATGGATAACAACCTCCCGTTAATACTGAGGTATCCCAGATTATTGGTGCACTCAACGATTAAATATCGGCTGTTTATGAGCTACCCTTATTTCTATTACCTCGTAAGTGTTACTGACGCTTTCAGATAAAGCTCTTACCAACAAAAGGTTTAGTTGTGATACTTATACGGCTCAAAGTATACCGAATGAGACAATTATTTACCCGATCAATACAAAAACGATAAGTTGAATACTTTTCACGACCGGAAATTTTCGTCAAAAAACAAGGGTGATTTCGCCTTAAACCTCATTGCCTAAAAAATCTGTGTACTAATAATATTTACTTGCACTGGCTTACCATAGATTTTGTCTTAAGCATAAGACATGTGTGTTGAACACCTCCCTCATACCCAGGAACAAGTCATCATCAACCGATTCATCTTATGAAAATAGCTATTATCGGAGCCTCAGGCTTTGTTGGATCAGAACTCCTCAGAGAAGCGTTATTTCGCGGTCATACCGTAACGGCTATTGTTCGCAGGCCGGAAAAAATCACCATAACCGCTCCCCAACTGACGGTAAAACAAGGAGATGTTCAGGACCCCAACGCGACAGCACAATTAGTGGCTGGTCATGATGTCGTCCTGAGTGCTTTTAACGCGGACTGGACGAGTCCAAACTTGTATGATGACTTCCTGAATGGTTCAAAGTCTATTGAAAAAGGAATCCAGCAGTCGGGCGTAAAACGCTTACTGGTGATTGGAGGGGCAGGTAGTCTGGAAGCATCTCCAGGCGTTCAGTTAGTCGATACGCCCCAGTTCCCGGCTGATTGGAAAGCGGGGGCCACAGCTGCACGAGATTACCTCAACATACTCCGTCAGAATACAACCCTGGACTGGACGTTTCTCAGTCCAGCTATCAACCTCGTCCCAGGCGAACGCACCGGAATATTTCGTTTAGGCACAGACCAACCTGTATTCGACGAAAAAAATGAGAGCACGATTTCGGCTGCTGATCTGGCTATTGCAGTCTTAGATGAAATTGAGAAGCCTAAGTACATTCAAAAGCGTTTTACGGTGGGATACTAATCAGTTACACTAATTGGGAAATAATGGCCGCAGTATACTCGTGACGGTATTAATCTGAAATAGTATCTTCCCCGAAACTCCATTTCATTGCCCTCTGTTGACCTTAGTGCCTAGCTTCAACCTGACCTCCTCCCACTAAAGCTGGGTCTCACGCACTTTGTGTACCTAATTTTTTAGTCTAAATGAGTACTGAGCTTACCGTTTGATTGCCAAATCATAAATTATAGACCCTTTGCAAAGGGTCTATAATTTATGATTTGGCAATCAAACGGTAAGGCTACTGACTACTTTGTCGGCAACTCTCCCTAACTACTTGAATTTTATTTTCGTCAGCCTACGGATTTGCCTGGTAGCCACAAACCAGTCCAATTGAGGTTGCGCGTGAGACGATTTCGCTATCTGAATCCGATTTGTCCCAAGTGCATAAGCAGGCAGCCTGCATCAACCAGCAACGGGAGTATATATCATGCAGGTAAAAAAACGTCTTCACCGGTCGAAGCGTGTCATAATTCTTTGGAATAATGGCCCTTGCCGTGAAGCGCACGTGGAACGCTAGCTCTCAACGCCCTACGTTGATGCAACAAAAAAATTGCAGGCTCATAACGTGACGATTATCAATGGCCAAGGTCTGGCCAAAAATTCCGCCGAACTGCTCAACGTTGGCGTGGCATGCATCAAGTTAAAGGCGTTACCTGAAAATAAATCTTAATCGCTGTAAGTGAAAACTCCAGTCTACTTGTCTTGTAAAACATACGACACAACTGCCTACTTTCCCCGCACAAAAGCATGATTCAGTTGAACAGCCAATCTGGTAGTGATGGACTTGCAACAGTACACTGGAGATTTTTATCAAGCAGCCATCGGGGTAGTGTAAAAATAAGATTCTTGTTGAGTAGGGGTTTGGTAATTCAAGCTTGAATGTCTCCGCCGACGGTTATACCGCTGGTACTGTCGTGAAATACAAATTTTGAGTTAGGATTTTTTCAATATCTTTGCCTTACCCAAGGGACAATTCGACCACGGTGGATTGATCCTGTGTAGTCCTGCTAGTCAGGACTATTTCTTTGTTCAGTTGACAAGACTCGCTAAGCAGGATCAGGTTCCTCGTTGCCTTCTCTGAATGCTGTGGATCATACGGTGTTTGATGATGCCATAACGCATAAGCCAATAAGAGTAACTTCTTTTGAACAGCCACATAAGCCTTCATCTTGGTGTTGGTTTTTGCATAGACTCGTTCGTAGAGAGCCTGGCAGCTTGGCTCTCCAAAGCGAACTGCATTGAAGGCGGGTAGATGCAGAATACGGCGAATGCGGCTGTTGCCCTTCTTAGAAATGCGCGTCTTGCCTGATCGGTTGCCCGATTGATTCTCAATCACATCGTAGCCCGCGTAACTCACTAGTTGACGCTGGTTAGCAAAGCCCTCAAAACCATTGGTTTCAGCAATCAATACCGCTACCGATAGTAGGGCTAACCCTTTGATGGCCGTCAACCGTTCAACTTGCACCTTGAGAATAGCATCGCTCTGGATCAACTCGAGGATGGCCTTCTCCAAGGCATCGAGTTGCTGATCGTAGACGGCTAGTAGCCTATCGTTCTGTTTGGTCAGAAAATCATCCCCTATTGCACTGTGTTCTAGAGCATGTTGCTGATTGCGACATTGAGTCTTCCACTCCTGAAACCGTTGATGTTGACGGGTTAAGAGTCGTAAACTGTAGATGTTCTTTGACAGGGGCTTCCACAGCGTAAGCTGCTGTTCTAAGCCCATTCGCGCCAAACCCTTAGCGTCGATTTTGTCATTTTTAGACTTGTAGCCCAAGCTCTTTAGGTAATGTTTGGCCTTGTTGGGCAGCAAAATACACACCGACTGATCGCTCTGATAGAGGTGCCAGGCCACAGCCTCATGGTAGACGCCCGTCGACTCCATGACGTAGCGGAGCGGTAAGTCATCAGCCTTTCGGTGTTTATTGACCCATTGTTCTAAGTGAGCAAAAGCAGTCGGTTTATTGGCTACTTTGGTTGAGCCTTTGACTACGACTCGCCCATCGACGTCGATCACCGAAAGGCAGACTTGAAGCGAATCCTTGCTGATGTCCAGCCCAACACAATAGCGTAGGAGTTGCATAGAAAAGGGGATTAAAGTGGACAGATTGGTTGATCGACGGCCTTCTCCCGCTGTTGCACATGCATGCCAGATCGTAGCCAGCGGCTACGTCTATAGGTACTGTTGAAGCTACAGGGAAAAGACAAGCTAGCCAGAGCAACCAGCGGTACAGTATCGGTTGGACGTACTAACGGCGGAACTCAAGGTGCTGACTAGCCTTGTCAAGTCGTACTCAAAAATTGTACTTTTTCTGATGTAATCAACTTAAAACAAAGATATGGGCGGCGGACCGTCAGCCCTCGATGTACTCGAAGGTGGCCAACCGGGCCACAGCCGCATCGGCCTTTAGATTTGGGCCGTTGTACGATTTCAAGATTAGTCGTGTAACTTGATGCTACTCACAAACTGTGAGCGACCAACCCCGGCAGGGCACCTTAACGCGTCGGCAAGGTTTACAACCTATGGACCGATGGCTCCGGCCACCCGGTCAAGACCCTGCCGGGATAATTTAGACGTTGACTTCAGCCGGGTGGCCGGAGCCATAGAAATCCGGGTTCGCGGCCCATTAGCAAGGTATTGAACCGGGCCGCCCTTTAGGTTTGTGTCGTGGTAAGATTCCAAGATTTGGTAGCTTGCCATCAGTCAACCAGAACGGGGTAATCTAACGGGCCGCCAGGGAGAAAGACCGCGACGGCGGCCCGGCTATGCTCCGATTCAGAACCCCGCTCTGTTAGACTTGCAATGGCTCGGACGGTTGGCCGCTGCCATAGAAAAACGGGTTCACGGCCCATTAGAAGGGTTTGAGCAACAGCAAGTCGGTTGACTGAAAACCCCAAATAAAAAGTTTTATGGACATTCACCACTACGTCGGCATTGACATTAGCAAAGCAACATTGGATTGGGCTGTCTCTGATAGCAAGACGGTCGTCTTCCAAACGACCACCGCCAACACTGTTGCGGGTATAAAAATCGCCTTGCGACAGCTGAAAACACTTGCTTCTTGGAACCCTAAACAAGCCGTGTTTTGCATGGAACATACGGGCATCGTGCGACACGAAGTTGCACGTTTTGAGTATGGATGATGATCCATTCGGTCAGTGCTCGACCGATCTCCAATCCGTAGGGGCGTCACGGGTAACGGTGGGGTCTGTTGCAAGCGGATAAAGCCTAAGATGCGCGTCAATCCTTGATGCAAATCGGGCCAGGAGAAGACCGAAAGGGTGAATGAGAATGAACCTCCTGTGAGGTGGCGTCAGTGCTGGTTACCGAAATAAGGATTGATACGGTAATGATGGGACATACAGGAACATTCGGCGATGCCTTCGAATAGTGAGCACCCTAGTCCCCGCCATAAAGGAGGCACCCCACCCGGTCGTATCTCAAACGTGTGGAACGTGGTAACCCCAATGAAGTCTGTGCATAGTGTACAGTAGGCCTGACCGCGAGGAAAGGCACAATTCTTCAGTGGGAACAGGAAGACCCAAGAAGCGAAAGTCGGCAGGCCGAAAGGCAACGGGAATTCATAACCGGCCGGATAGGGCAATACCCACCTTGAAAGAGGGCTGACGTGGGTCTGGTAGATGACCCCAAAGACGGAAGAACAGATTTTGAACAAGGAGCTTAGTTCGATGCACCCTAAACCGGAAGCAAACCGACTCGTTGGACCAACTGACTGGCATGCCATTGACTGGCAGAAGGCCTTTCGGTTGCTCAAAAATCTACGCTCCCGCATCTTTCGGGCGGCTCAGGAAGGTAACCACAAGAAGTTACGTTCCTTGCAAAAGTTAATGTTGCGCAGTTATGCGAACCGAGTGACCAGCGTCCGTCGGATCACCCAACTGAACGCGGGTAAGGACACGCCGGGCGTGGATTAGGTGGTGGTCAGAACGGCTGTGGAACGCCAAAAGCTGGTGGATGAATTGAGCCAACACCAACCTTGGAAAGCCAAACCCGCCCGACGGGTTTACATACCCAAAGCCAACGGAAAGCGCAAGCTAGGTATTCCTGTCATCGCCGATCGGTGCTTACAAACCATGGTGGTGCAGGCCTTGGAGCCGGAATGGGAAGCTAAGTTTGAAGCCAGCAGTTCGCCAATTTCAGTCAGGTCGGGACCCGTTCGTGCGGTCCCCAGCACAGAGGCCGGGGCACGCAGGTTGTCCAACCGGGTGCGCCAGGCATAATCCGCTGGAATACCAGGTCGCCCACCCCAGGTTTTGTCCATGTCGATATTGCGCACCTGCTGGGTATGGCAACCGACGCATCCTTCGGCCACAAACACCCGTAGCCCCGCTTCCACTTCGCTGTTTTGCGGTTGGCTGCCGGGCAGGGGCGCGTTATTTTCCTGCACCGACCAGGCGGGCTGCACGGCAATCAGCACACTAAGCCCGAAGTAGACCAAAGCGATGATGCTGATAAATAGCCGGTGATTTTTATACAGGTTGACTGGCATGAGCTTCGGGTTTGGGTGAGATGCTCCTGCTGATCAGGCTTTTGTGCAGCAGCATGTCGTAGAGATTGTAGGCAAAAACAAGGTGGGACAGCAACATCATTGTGCCGCCAATGGCCCGCCAGAGCCAGAACGGCATCATCAGCACCACCCCATCAATAAAGGGTTTGCCTTCCAGCCACCCCATGCCCTTGAGGGTACCGCCCACCATCAGCGAAATGATGTAGGCCAGCAGTCCAATCAGGGCAAACCAGAAATGAACACCTACCAGCAGTTGCTTCGGCTCCCGACCCAGAAAGCGCGGTACGAGGGCATAGATACACCCCCACAGCAGGAAGGAAATAATGCCGTACATGGTGATATGCGAATGGGCGACGTTGAAATCGGTGAAATGCCAGATCACATTGGTAAACCGAAATGCCTGCAACGACCCCTGCACCGACCCGACAAAGTAAAACAGGATACCAATCAGCAGAAAGGGCAGCGAATAACTGTCGGCGATGTGTTTGTAACTGCCCCGGATGGTCAGCAAAAAGTTGGTCGTTCCGGCCAGCACCGGAATAAACATACCCGCGCTGAACACAATAGCCACCGTTTGCAAAGACCACGGCAGTGGGCTAAACACATAATGGTGCGTACCGATGAGGGTATAAAACAACAGTTGAGTCCAGAAGGCCAATACACCCAGCGAGTACGAATAAATCGGCTTATTAAGCGACATCGGCAGAAAATAATAGACCAGCCCCAGTGTAAAGGTCATGAACCACATACCAACGGCCTGATGCATGTAATAGCCTTGAATGATGGTTTCGCCCATACCGTTCTGGTAAGGTGGTGTATAGCCAATCACCGTCAGAATGAGCGTCCAGACCAGGGCGGCCAGCATATACCAGTTCGAGATGTACATTTCGCCGGTTTTGCGGGTGGCCACCGTCTGGTAGAAATTGACGAAGGCAACGCCTACGCCAGCCACGAATAGCCCCATCACAGGCCAGTTAAATTCTCGATATTCCCCACCTCCATTGTTGATACCGGCCATCAGACAGACGGAGCCGATGCCTACGCAGGCGTTAATCAACCCGAGTGAGAGCCAACCCAGCCCGTAGCTATACAGGCGGGTGTTGCCGGTACGGGTTACGACAAAATGGCCGAGTCCCAGCATGGCCAGCGAGGCCCAGCCCCAGAAGACGACATTGGTGTGTACGGGCCGCAGACGCCCAAACGATAACCAGGCTATATGGTCAATATCGGGTCGTACGAACTTGATGCCGACGTACCAGCCCACTACCGTACCGAACACCAGCCAGAACGTGGCAGTTAGGAGAAATGCCCCGACCAGCGTAATCAGGCGTGGGTTTACTTCACCATTACGGAACGTCTTCTTTTTTTCGGCCACCAACGGCGCGTGTACATCGGTCGAGAGGTGGCTGATAAGTCCCCGGTCATCGCGGGGTTCTTCATCGCCCGCCAGTTCGTGCCCCGTCAGCCGGTAAGCGAGTGACTGGTGGCGTTCGACAAGTTTACCCAGTTGGGCGGGTGAAAGATTAGTTATTGTTTCGTCA
Source organism: uncultured Cytophagales bacterium (assembly GCA_964251665.1). Taxonomy (GTDB): domain Bacteria; phylum Bacteroidota; class Bacteroidia; order Cytophagales; family Spirosomataceae; genus JBBQLG01. The sequence continues at coordinate 21,861 of CAXUKO010000016.1, read as the reverse complement.
AAATTTCGTTCCTGTGAATCGGGCTGAGGCATGTTGAGCTGCTGCACAATTCGCCCCAACCGGATGATGGCAATGAAGGCAACGAAGACAACCACCAACAAGAGTAGCCCAATGGTGCCGATAATGCCAGGCTGATTTAGCGGGTTGTCAGTGGAACCGGGTTGAGCAACCGCTGCATCTGCGGAACAGGCCAGCAGTCCAACGACCACTATAACTTTGGTAAACAAGCGTTTAAGTGAGTGTCGTTTCATTAGAGGAAGACAATAACGTGGTAAACGGCCAGCCCTGTTCAGGCGGTGGCTTAGCGATAAATCAGGAGTTCGGCATCTTGCAGACAGGTGAGCGCGTGGATATGCCCGGCCGGGAAAACAACAAAATTACCTGCACCAAACTGATCGTGCTGTTCATCGAGCGTAATAGCCATCTGCCCGGCCAGTACCAGCACAAACACATCGACGGGCGCGTGATGCGGGGGCATGGAATCGCCCGTCCGAAAGGTCTTATGAATAATCTTTTTACCGTCCAGATTAGCCAGCGAAACTGTGTTTGGCTTACTATCCGGGGTGTTTGTAGAGGTAGGCAGGCTTCCTTTTTCCATGATGTTTGTGATTAGTGCGTGTTGGCGAGTGTATGTAGTTTAGCCTGTAGCACCATCGACATGGTCTGGGCTCGGGTTTTAGCGGCTTCGGCTACTGATCCGGCAAATAATTCATCGACGGTTAGACAAAACAGAGTAATCCACCGCTCGAATAGAGCCGGTTCGAGCGACTGCTTTAGATGTAGTTCGACGTGTTTAAGAATCACGTTGCCGTGGTAGCGATTTTTGGCGAAGAGTATGGTTTCCCAGAAATCGGCCATCAAAGGGAAATGCGTCGCGGGCGTTACATGCGCTACGAGCGTAAAGATGGGGCCAAGCTGTTTATCGGTGAAAACCTGGCTGTAGAAGGCTGCGACCAGGTTTTCAATGTCGGCGCGGGTGGCTATATCCATAAGTCTAGATGATTGCGAGTTCTTGATCGTATTCCATTGACCGCTACAAAAGTCCCGCTTGCTGGTTAACCCTGTTTATGACCTAAGTCATACGCTCCCATAAAAGAGGTAGTCTCAAATCAGGCAGGTATCATGCGCGTGGCGATACCAATCCGGTTCCAGGCGTTGATGCTGATGATGGCCATGATGAGATTTGCCGTCAGCTTTTCACCGAACAGGGCAACGCTGCGTCCGTAGGTGTCGTCGGACACCCGTTTGTCGCGAATCAGGGTCACTTCTTCGGTGAGGGCCAGAATAGTGCGTTCTTCGTCGGTAAAATAGGGGCTCTCTTCCCAGGCATCGAGAGCGTAAATGCGCTTTTCAGTTTCGCCATGTGCCCGCGCGTCTTTGGTATGCGACTGAATGCAGTAGGCACAACCGTTGAGCTGCGACGCCCTAATTTTCAGCAGGTCGATGTGTGCAGCGTTGAGTCCCGATTCGGCAATATGTTTGTCAATAGCCGAAAGCATCTCATAAAATTGGGGGTCGAGGAGGCCGATTTTGATTCGCTTTGCCATACTTGCAGGTGGTTAGTTGTTAGAAAAAGATGGTAGGACGTCGCTTAAAGATCAAGCTATCCATACTATAGGCGTAAGCGGAGAATGTAGCCAGCAGTAGACTGGCTGCACTATCAACCCATACCGAATAGTTGATTGGTGCTTTGTATCCTAATTCAATGCTCATCGCCAGAGCAAACGCGCTGGTGAGCAGCCTAGCCCCCAATGCGGCCCAACGCGTAAATAGACCAAGGACGAGCAGGATGCCGAAACCTGCTTCGCCGAGGGTAGCCAGAATAGCCAGTATGCTGGCTACTTCTGCGGAAATGGATGGATTCAGCTTGTGAGTGTAGAGAACAAAATTTGCCCAGTTACCCCAGCTAATATTTTTCTCTTCGGGCATTCCTATCCAGCTAAACCGGTCTGCTACCGGAACTAATAGTGTAATTCCCAGAGCAATGCGTAGAACGAGTGATAAAATCTATTGGTAGAATTGCATAACACAAGAGCCAATTAAAGATCAGCTGATCAGGGCCGGACGTCGTGCCAGTAATTATTCGCGGCCGCAATCGTAGAAAACTCAGTCGCCACCGTTTGCCCAATGGCAATCAGCATCATGGCATCGTTGGCGTATACCTCACGCAATGTTTCCCGAACCTGGGCGTCAGGTTGCGTCGTTTTGATAATGAGTCGGGCCATTTTAATGGCTAACTGACGACCTTCTTCGGGTGTAGCTGTCAGCAGACTATTGTTGGGAATAAGGGTTACAGGTTCCATATGATTTACATACTTACCGCCTTTTTGTAGGCACTACAAGCGCTCATTCCAAACTCCATGCCCAAAGTAGAAAACGACGATCAATAGTTAAGAAAGGGTCAAATAGCCACTTTAGATTAGCTTTGGCCATAATAAGCTATCTGGCAGTAATCAGGCTCAGATCAACGTAGAACCCGGAAATCTTGGAGAAATGAACACAATTTGGATATGTATTTGGAGGGTATAGATTTTCTCATTTCGAGCTTGTAACTAAGTAATTAGTCCTTATTGCATCCATCATACGAAAAGCTATCAATCATGTAAATAGGTGATTGTAGCCCTACAGCAGATTGTTATCTCGTAATTGGCTATGAGCAGGGCAATGGCCGATTTTAAAGCTATCCGGTATGATTTGGTCAGTACAGTTCGAGACCACAAACACTTGATTATCGCACGCTTTTCTAATAATTGGAGTGAGTTAGTATCTTCAACTGTACTCAGAATAAATTACTGGTTAGTTAGGGAATCTGATTTTTTTTCTGGTGGACGGATGCACAAGCATATTTTATACGGCCTTCAAAGCAAAGCCTCCCCCAAATTGTTGGGGCAGGCACGCCAACATTATCAGCAAATCGCTGAATGATAGCGTCTGAGAACTCGCTTCGTCCCAATGTAAATTCACGCCAACGGTCAGCAGACACTAACGTATTACGTGCAAAGTCGTTGGCTTCTGCCTCCTGCTCATTGGAGTTATCTTTCCCATCTTCAAGACTGTCCACAAAAGAAGTTGCTTTATCCTGTCCCAAGTGCAAAAAGATGTGCCCCAATTCGTGGTACACTGTAAAGATTAGGTTATCATAACGCAGATGCCGTAGGGTTAAACCCATTACGGGGTTGTCTTCATGCCAGAAAGCAGCACCATCTAGTGGAGCGTGATCTGGCTTCCCTCTAATAACTAATTTAATTCCGTACTGCTCTAATACAATCGGTAGTTTGGTCAAAACGTCTTTTCCCTGAAACAGTTTTTTTAGATCAGTGAGCAGTTCGTCTTTACTGGCAAACGTAAATGCAGTCGCTTTTTGAGCCACCGATATGTGCTTAACGTACCGTATCCAGGTGTTAATATAGGAGGCGTGTTCTGATAATTTGCTCGATTTCTTGAAGTGAATGCCTGCGGGTCGGTTACCACTTAATTGTGTAATTAGCTGTTGGACCGATGAAAAGTCTAATAGGTGAACTAGGTGACTGATATCGGCTTTCAAATTCCCTGATAGTTCATTTTGCTTCCGAAAATAGGAAACAGGAATAACTTCTTTAATCGCCTGCCATGTCCGAATTGTCTCAATTTTTTCCTGAACCCCTTGCTGAATACGAGCTACGTCTAAATCATAATTGGCCTGAAGCGTATTCCACCGTTCAGGTTGTTGGTTCAGGGCAGCTCCGAGCAAGATGGCAAAATCAGGTGTTATAGGCCGTTTGCCTTTCAAAATCTCATTAAGCTGCGAGGGCAGTATACTCGTCTCGGCGGCTAATTCATTCTGCTTAATACCCCGCACCGTCAACTCTTCGCGTAGATGCAAACCAGGATGAATGGCTTGGTGGGGGATTACACTATTACTGGGATTCATAAAACAAGAAACTTAAGGATGGGTAACACCACGCAGGCACTCAATGGTTATGCTCGTCAGACGGCCGGCAACCTCCTCATAGGAGAACTCCAGTCGGTAGGTGGTACTAACTCGAACGGATATTAATGACCGATTTGCATCAATCCATTCAGCTTTCAGATAGGGAACATCCATTAGATCTGCAATAGTTGTTGCCGCCATCAATGCACTTACCGTCAGCAGAAAGCGCCGACGGGTGGCTACTGAGCAATTGAATCGCCGGGAGGGAGGACAACCATGACAATACAAACCCTCTACCAACGGATCAACGAACGTCAAGAGTATCAACTTCTTACGGGCAAATGTAGTTTAAATTCACAATATTGTGAATTATTTATTTAGGGAATATTCACAAAAAAGTGAACTTTTAACCTAAGTTTGCTTGTACATAATTCGGGAGCAGGTGCTTCTGTCCGATAACACAGCACCCGTATTACTTGCCCATAAAGGTATCTGCATATGGGTCACAGTCATAAAGAGCAGGTACATAATAACTAATTTATCACACTACGCTCTACTATTCCATAAGGAGTGCGTAACATCCCCGTAAAATTGTGCAACCTGAACCAGAAATCCAACCACCTCTAACGGCTCTTATACCGGACCAAAATCCCAACATATCGGCTGAATCAGCACCGCTGTCTACCGAACGGCTGGCCCACGGCTTCAAACGTTCCCTGTTTGGCTTTCCACCCTCGTTCCGGCGGAATAGTAGCCAAGATAAATACGGCTATTTGTTTCCTTCCAAAGCGATCAGTTCACACATCGCTTTCTCAGAAGAAAATCGTCAGCTACTGGAAGATTTAGGGCGTTCGATGATTGAAACTACCACTACGGATGATCCGGCTGGCTTTAGTACCATCGACGCTGGCTATAGCTACTTCGGCCAGTTTGTGGATCATGATTTAACCTTTGATGTGGGTTCGTCAACAAGCCAGGAACAAGATGCCACCAAACTGATTAATTACCGAACCCCCAATTTGGATCTAGATTCCGTGTACGGAGATGGACCAGCGGTCAGTTCGTACATGTATGATGCCGAAGGGTTACGATTCTTGTTAAGCACCCATAATGCGTTTGATTTCCCTCGGAATACGGATGGGGTGGCGATCATTGGTGACCCCCGCAATAATGAAAACTTAATTGTCGGACAGATTCACGTCAGTTTGCTTCGGTTTCATAACGCCGTCCTTGAACAACTCAGACTAGAAAATCCAACGGCCAAAAATGATGAGCTATTCCGCTTAGCTCAACGGCAAGTAAGAAGGCATTATCAATGGATTGTCTTTCACGACTATTTGCGCACGATTGTTGGGGCCGACCTTGTTAACGATGTATTAATCAACGGTCCAAAGCTTTTAAAATATCGTAAAGGGGAAAGTTTTGTTATGCCCGTTGAATTTTCGGTCGCTGCCTACCGCTTTGGGCATAGTATGATTCGCGACCATTATCGCTTCAACTCGTTTTTCTCGAATGACTCATTCTTCAATGCCTTTACGATTGCCAAGCGACCTGTTGATTCAATCTGGAATATTCACTGGCCTAGTTTTTTTGGGACCGATGCGCAACCAGCCGCTAATAAAGCCCGCAGGATTGACACGCGGGTAGCGCTAAGCATGGGAAACTTACCCAGCGCCCCAGGGGCACCTACGAACTTATTCTTTACCGTTCTATCAGCGCGCAACTTAATCCGTAGCATGGCTTTGCGTGTGCCTATAGGTCAGTACGTTGCGAAACGCATGAAGGTGGTTCCACTCACCGCCGATGAGCTTTTAAGCAGTCCCTTCCCAGCACAAACCTCCGACCAGCAAGTCCAGCATAATCAGACCGTTCAGGCTTTGCAGGCGAACAATGGCCTGTTGCTTAAGCAGACCCCACTCTGGTACTACATTTTAAAAGAAGCTGAAATCCGCCATGGAGGCAATCAGTTAGGACCTGTGGGGGGGCGTATTGTGGTCGAAGTATTTATGCGAATTCTGGCCGAAAATGAGGATTCGTTTTTAAACGATAATGAGTGGCGGCCTCGATTTGGCGCTCAAGGGCAGGATATCCCCTACCGTTTTATTGATTTGTTGCGCTTTGCAGGTACATACCCCACCCCCGGCGTAAGCTAAAGGGTCAAAAACTTTCCAATTATCCTAATTCACATTTTTTCATCAAAGCAGTAGTAACGACATTTTTATTATGAAAGGATTTCAATTTTATCAGGATAAAGCCAACGAGTGGCGGTGGCGACTACGGGACGGTAATCATGAGACCGTCGCCGATTCTGCCGAAGGCTATAAGCAGAAAGCCGATTGCGAAAAAGGCGCTCAGCTGTTTACCACGTTAGGGCCCGATGCTTCTGAAAGAAAGGTGGCTGAGTTTAGTACGGTAGGTCAGGGACCGGAATGGGAATATTACGAGGATACAAAGCAAGAGTGGCGTTGGCGCTTTCAGGCGCGTAACAATAAAGTTTTATCTGATGGTAGTGAAGGCTACGTTAGTGAGACTAACGTCAAACGAGCTATCACCAACGTCAAAGCGTTACTGTGTGAAATTGGTGGCACGGCCAGTTCAGGAAACGGAAGCACAGGCGGAAGCTACTTACCGCCTGTCGTTGGGGGGGGGACCGGCGGAGGGAGGTTCGCCTGATCTCTAACAAGATTCATTTATGAATGAATTGGATCACATCGCTTTGGAATGTAGCAGAGTTCGTTTAACCCACATGTTAGGGGTCGAGGTACTGGGTGAATGGCGGCTCATCGCTAAGAATGCGATCTGGATGCTTCGGATTCGCCTTGCACTCCAGGGGGCGAAGCCGACAGCATTCATCATGCAGTACACTGAATGGGAGTTAGTGGTTGATTTCTCTACAGATCCCTGGGGAAAAGTGCAACTTCATCCTACCTTGGATGAACAGGGGATATCGGCAACTTTTGCGCACCAGCAGTTTAATGGCAACCCTCATCCGCAATGGCCTTGCCGGAATGGTCATATCTGCACCGTCACTTGGCTTCAGGGATTAATCGAATCCCGTAACGCGCAAACCGTTGAACCGAACTCAACGATTGATCGGTTGTGCTGGCATGTAATCCGGGCGCAGGAGTGGTTAGCCTTGGCAGCTACCGACGCCCTGACGGAGTTGGGTGATCCCTTTGAGTTACCCGATTTTGCGGTAGGTGGGAGTGTTCCAAGTATAGCCTTGGCCTATTGTGAAGATAACTTCACCTTTCAGCGCTGGCAACAACAAGGTGAACGAAGCGGCCTTGTCGAGTTGGTTCATTTGGGAGGAACGCTGTTACCGCGTCGTTTTTACGATGCCCGGGGACGTACTTTGTTAACTGAACCACCATGGGGAGAGCATATTAGCCAGCTGCCTGTCGTACGTAAAGCGATCTGGGTCCGATTAAATCATGTCCCGGTTATCAATAAGTGGCAGGTACCCACAACGTGGGCGGAGCTAATTGGCCTTATGGAGCAGCAGGGTATTGACTTAGCGGACTGCATTAGTCGCTCATTAGCTCATTTGCAAGAAGTTAACGAATGGTTATTGCTCCTCGGCATGCCCATTCCCCGACGTATCGGCGAAGAGTCGTACCGCTATCATTGGCAGGCCCTTCAGATTATACCTTCCTCCGGTAAACTTACGCCAAAAAGCCGGGTTGACTTGGCCAAGAATCGTATGCGCTCTGGCTCAAACCTACACTGGGTGAGCGTGTCTACTAACTGGCATCCCGAAGACTTGCAGAATCGAGGGCGTCTGGCCAAAAGCCTGTGCAACGCCCGAGTCATTATTCTGGGTGCTGGGGCCTTAGGTAGTACATTGGCCGAATTACTCGTACGTATGGGCATCCAGCAGGTTACCATCATTGACGGCGACCACCTGGAACCGGGTAACTTAGTCCGGCACACGTTATCTATTTCAGATCTTTATCAGCCAAAGGCTAAGGCGTTAGCCAACCGGCTAAACCAGATCAATCCTTCCGCCCGAGTAACTGGCTTATCACTAACTTTACCAACGGCGGACTCAATGTTTGAGACCATACTATCCGATGCGACACTTATCATTGATGCGACCGCCAGTGACATCGTACTAAAAGAAATGCCCTTTAAAGGAGTTAACCATCGCATACCTTTTGTCAGTTGTTCGTTAGGCCTAAATGCCGAGCGGATGTTCTTTTACGCGGCACCAAGCGGCCTGATTGACTGGCAAGCCTTTGATGAGTGGTTCAGGCCTTATCGGGCTGAAGAAAATCAACTGGCCCGCCAGATCGAGTTGCCTCGGGGCATCGGCTGCTGGCACACACTGGTACCCGCCCGGTTAAACCGGTTGGCTGGATTGGCTGGTATGGCAGTGGAACTCATCGAACAAGTTTATACAGAAACAATCTCGTCTCCGCTTGTGGGATGCTATTCCTGGACAAAACCTGCTTTACCTAAACCAGTAGTCTTATGAACGTGACAGATTTACTGTTCAGTTCGCCGGACGGCAACCAGTGTTTACTGCTGACAACCCCTGCTGTACAGGCCATCTTAGATTGGATTCACCAGTGGCATCCGCTGGAAACCGGCGGTATCCTGTTAGGAACCTACGCGGCAAACTATCGTTTAGCTACGGTTCACCTTGCAGCCCCCCCGCCATCCGACTCCCAGCATGGTTTGACTGACTTCATTCGAGGTACTGAAGGTATATCGGAACTGCTCGATTGGGCCCATCAAGAACCTGTACCGTACATTTATCTTGGTGAATGGCATACCCATCCGCTTAAAAAACCACAGGCCAGTAGGACTGATATCCGACAAATGAATGCATTCGCGGCAGATTATTTATATGGATCTTCTACCCCCGTTCTGCTGATTATAGGTGGCAGGCCCCCTCATAAGTTAGAATGGCAAGTCACTCTGCATAGTGCGCACAGCGCGCATAAAAGCCTGCACATAATTTAACACACAAATGCACATACCATACATCTCGTCATTTAAGTCAGCCAACTTAAGTTGATGTCATAACTGTTAGTTTGAACGCTTGGTATCGTAAATCTTGCGCACTTATTGTCGCCAGCTTTCTGACACCTTACTGCCACAAAGCACCTATGCATTTTTGCAAGTGCAGCTTACAAAATTGGGTATAACTATAAAAGGGGCAAATTCGTCATCGCTTAGCTACGGTTCGTCACGACGGTGTAGTCCACCTTTCGGTGAAAAGCCAACGCTTAATCGCTACGGTATACTTACTGGTAGCTGAAGCCTTTCAGGGTCATACGGAGGGTATGTACTTTCTCTATTTGCGCTCGAAAACATTTAGTGGCCGATTAGAAGTTGCCAGCGGCAGGGCAATAACGGAGTGTATGTAGTGTAGGTAGCACCCTAATGGACGAGCTATTCTTGATCGTTGAAAGCGTATGACTATCCATGACTATATCAACCTCAATTTACTCGCAAACGGGGAAGAGTGGTTAGATACGACCCGTTTACCCGAAGATTCTGCGGTCATGATTGGCAATCATCTGAAGGTATTACAGCATTTCCTTCTGGAATACGTTAGTGATTTACCAAAGCCCTCTACCATTCATCTGACGATGGCGCAGTCGTATGAATTGAATGCCTACGCCGCCCGGCTGCATCCGCACTTGCCAAATCAGTATCTGATTTGCCTCAATTATGGCCTCTTCGCCAACCTACACGCCTGCTTCATGGCCTTGCTGACCCACCCAGCCATTCTGCCGGAGATAGGCGATGTCACGCAGGAACTAGCACGTTTTGATTGGGCCGAATCAGGGTTATTCGACCTAACGATTGGCGCAGGGTACAAGCATCAGTCACGCGCTGACAATCAACTACCCATCTGGATTTATCCGCAGACCGAAGAAAGACGTATGTATGCGATGCTGCTGGCCAATCTGGCCATTGAATACATCACATGCCACGAACTGGCGCACATCCTGTGTGGTCACATCGATTACTTTAAAGAGCAATCCTCCATACTTGGGTTTCACCATAATCGAACGGCTATCATTCGGTCGGAGTTGCCGGGATGGACGATTTCATTATCCCCTAAAAAACTGGTGGAATATGATGCCGATTACTCCTCAGGCTACTTGCTAACGGAGCATTTTGCCACAAACCAGCGAAGCATCCTGGGCCATTACGCCGGTTTGTTGGAGCGACACGACCTGTGGTACGCCTGGTTTTTTAGCCTGCTGGTGCTATTCCATTTATTTGAAGAAATACGCATTCGCAACGGCGAAACCGACACAGTCGATTATCCGCCCCCGATTCTGCGCTACGTCACGGTTCGTGTCGCCACTCTAGAACGTTTAGGGGACGATTCGGCAGCCGTGCGACAACACGCGGATGACATGTTTGAAAAAGCCCTGATTGACTTTTTGGAAATGACTAAACTGCTGGACTTCGATTTTCGGTTCGTACCTTATTTAACCGACTCAATCTACGACGAGGGAGGCCAATTAGCGGATGCCAACTGTAAGATGCAGGATATCCTCAAACCCTACCGTTTTTTTTCGGACTCGTCGGCCCAATAGACCCGGCAGTAGTTGGCGATTCCCTGCTTCACCAGCAGACAGGCGATGAGCGTAGCCGCCCCCGACTTTTCGATGGTTTCGACCAGAACCAATGCCAACCCTATGACATCAATCGTTGTGCTGACCGTTTCCGACTGGCATAGTTGCCGCAGTTCGGTACTGCCACAAACGACCTGGGTCAACCGTTGTTGGTTCAATTCAAGCCAGTTTCGAGCTACCCGGATAAATTTCTGTCGCGAAAAGTTCGCTCCAAACGTACCAACAGAGAGTTCTTGGCCTATTTGCTCCAATAAAGCTTCTTCATCCAAAGCCATCAACTCAGCAAGCGATTCTGGTTCCATACGCAGGGGATATTTTACGTGGTAAAGTACGGCAATGTAGGCAAACGCACTAATTCATTGCCGGACTGTCGTTGATGCCTGCTTCACTAAGTTAGTCATTAAGTGAGTAACTTAGTGAATAGAATACCCTCTTGACTAAGTTCTTTATCAAAAGTCAAACAGGGCACTACCAGTGAAGCCAGGAGTCAGGTTTCAGTTAATAACGTGTTTTGTCAACACTATTCATCTATGCTACCCAAAGTTGTCATTCTAACCGCGATTCAGGAAGAATATGAAGCGGTACGCGCTCATTTATCCTCGTTATCCGACGACTTCTTCGAAGGAACAGCCTATGAAAAAGGGGATTTTAGCGTCGAACACCACCACCCAATAGCGGAGGTTTTCATTCGCCTTTGCGGGCAGTCGAACATTAACGCGGCCGTCGAAGCCGAGCGAGCAGTCCATGCTTTTCAGCCCGATTATATGTTCTTCGTTGGTATCGCCGGGGGCCGCAAAGACGTAGCCATCGGCGACGTGGTTTTTGGGAGCAAAATTTATTACTACGAGGTTCAGAAGATAACAGCGGAGGGGGCCAAATACCGTCCCGACCAAGCTACGCCAACGTATGAAATCGAAGAAATAGCCAAAATGGCGCAGACGAAACCGGAATGGCAACAATGGATTAAAGGTCGAAAGAAACGTTTCCAAGTAAAAGTTGGTGCCATCGCTTCCGGCGAGAAGTTGATTGATGCGTACGACAGTGTCGTTGCGACAGACATAGATCGGCATTTCAATGATACGCTTGCCGTTGAAATGGAAGGGTTTGGCTTCGGTCGGGTGTTATCCAAACAAGGGGGGAAGGCCCGGCATATCTATTTTGGCGTTTTTCGCGGCATTTCAGACTTACTCAAAGCACCTGCCCAACCAAACAGTTCCGAAGGCAAACGGCCAACCGGAGCGAAACAAGTAGCCAGCCGAACTGCTTCGGCATTGGCATTCTGGACCCTGTATAACCACATTGCAAACAAAAAAAAAGAGCTGATTCCACCAGCAGCTACAACACCGACTAAATTTCTAACCGATGAAACGGCCAGTTTGGCAGGAACGGGTCGGGAGATAATTGGGCGCCAGCCAGAAGCGAATGCCTTGAAGCAGGCGTTGGATATGTATGATAAAGTAGTGGTTGTCAACGGAATCGGGGGGATTGGCAAAACCACCTTAGCCAAACTGTTCATCGATACCTATGCCCGCGAATACTCGAATGTATTGTGGCTAAACGGGGTTAACGGTATCCCCCTCGCTTTCCGCAACTTTGACTTAATTAAAGAATTAGACCTGTTTGATCAGGTCGCTTCGTTGTCACCAGACCAACTCTTTGACCGGGTCATCGACAAACTCAAGGCAATCCAGCCCCGGTATAGCCTGTTGGTTTTAGATAATGTGGACCGGAAAATCGAGAAACGGGTTTCTGACAAGATTCAGCTTAAACCCAACTGGAAAGTACTGCTCACGTCGAGAATTACCTTTTCCGGCTACAAAAGCTATTTACTGAGTGCTTTGAGCAATAAGGATTGTCTGCACTTGTTCTTCACCCACTACACCAAAGAAACCCGGGATGAGGTAACTGAAGCGATTGCAGGTCGTATCATTAAAGCGGTCTTCAACCACACGCTGACTATTGAGCTGTTGGCAAAAACCACCCAGGCCAATCGCTCTTACACGCTCCAAAAACTATATACGGTACTGGAGCAGGAAGGCTTATCTGACCGTTTAGCAATCTCCATCGACGTGTCAGGTTACAATCGAATGGCCCAGCGGGTAAAAACGACGATTCATGACTGTTTACAAATCGCGTTTTCGGTAGCCGAGTTAGGCAATGACCCGCTCAAACGAGACCTGTTGGCTTATTTATCTGTATTGCCACCGATGCAGATTGCCTATTCAGTCCTGATGAAATTGTTCTTGATTGACGCAACCAACGATACAAAGTTTCAGAACGCGCTGTCGTTCTTAGTAGAACGGGGCTGGTTAGACGAAACGATCATTGATGGAAACCACTTTCTTTACATGCACCCCGTTGTACAATTGACGCTGCGAAAAAGACTAAAACCCACTGCGAGCAAGATTTCGGGCTTGATTAATGAACTGGCTAACCTGATTCGCACGGGAACATACGAACGACGGTCCGTAGAAGAGTTAATGTTATACACCCCTTTTGTTGAAAGCGTTATTGAAAACCTTCCACCCGATGATGAGAGCGTCGCAGCCTTGTGTGAAAATTACGCTGGTCTTAGCCGGGAGGTCTATGGAGATCACCGGAAAGCGCTCGACTTCGCTCAGCGAGCGTATACGCTACGAACCAAACGATTGCCGGCCGATCACGTTGATATGGCGACTTCGGCAAACTCTTTAGCCATCGCACTCCGTTTTAATGGCGAATTTCAGACCGCCCTTATGATGAGCCAGCAAGCCATTACCATTCTTAACAATAAGCCGGATAAAACGGACGAGTTGTTAAAAGAACTGGCTGTCTATCATCAAAACCAGGGGCAAATTCTCCGGAATTTGAATCAGAATCAAGAGGCCATAGCCCAATTCAGGAAAAGCCTGTCCCTATTGCAACAGCATCAGCTCGATCATCCGCATTTAATGGCTGCCGCCAATGGCAATATCGGCGTGGTGTATAATAACCAGCTCCTAGATGCGCGCTCGGCTTTGCCCTATTACCAGGAAGCGGTTCGGATTGCCGAAACATCCAATGACCCTAAGCTATATCATTACTACAATAACCTGGCCGATTGTCTGATTGACAACGGTCGTTTACTAGAAGCCCTTAGTTATCAGCTTCGGGTAGTTGAGCAGTATGAGAAAGCACCGAATAAAGAGCAGAATAGCAACCTGGCCATTGCTTATAAAGTGCTGTCAGACATTTACGGGGCCATCGGTGGAGATGAAAACATTGTCATTGCATTACTGTACCAAAACAAAGCTATTTTTATCAAGGAAAACATCAATAATCCCGTTTCACTGGCCATATCGTATACGGCAATGGCTAAATTGTACAAAGCTGAATCGCCCCAAAAAGACCTACAAAAGGCTCTCCACTATCAATTGCAGGCAAACGAGTTATTTAAACAAAAAAGTAACGCACAGATCGTTACGGGCTTGGAAGTGCTGACAGATCTATATATGCGGATGGGCAAACGGAGCCAAACCCTTGAGACTCATCAAACTATGATCGAGCAGGCGCGTATCTACCGCACCGCTGAGCAGACAGAGGCATTGATTACTGATTGGCAAAAAAAACTCCTCTAAACAGATGAGCTAAAAAGTAATTGTACCGAAATAATCCTCTCCCAAAAAAGCCCCGCATAGATCCAATGGGCGGGGCTTTTCTGGGAGAGGATTGGTGTAAGGCAATAATCACTAACGTAACCTTAATGATTTCATCACTTCTGAATAAAAATTAAATTAACTACTAATGTGTTCTCATGCCGACAAAGTGTTGCTGCTCCTGTTACGGATTCCGTATTGTCGTGTGTTGATATGTGTATAAATCGGGTTGCCATTCCCTGTTTACGTGCTGGAACTTCAGCCAATCGGCCCTAAGCTTACTGCCTGTTTGATTCCTGAACATTTCATTGTTATTGCGAGTCCTATTGCCAAGTAGTCAATAAGTCAACTAACACCTGTCGACTATGAAACACATACTTTTACTCACAAGTGCTTGTTTATTGATGATGGTCCTGCAAAGCTGCATGGATAATCAGACTGTTACGTCGGTTCGACCTGATCCGGCGGCCTCCTTGCGTGAAGCGGCATCAACACCGCCAAATGTCACACAGATTTCAAGTGCAGCCCCTTGTGACAATTGCACTGCTAGTACGAGTTTAAACGTCAATTGGACTAATAATCCTTATTTGGTGACGATCACGGGAACCGGACTGGCATCCACCACAGTAGCCATTACGGATGCCGCTACGGGAAAATTAGTGTCCGATTACAGTTTCCAGATTAAATCCTGGACCGATGCGACGGTAACAATGCTAGCCGGAACGGCATCCACTGCCCTGCCACGAACACTGAAATTCACGTTTACGAACAGTGGGCTGATATCGGTTTCCAAAACGGTTTCGGCAACACCGCTCATCCAAGGGAAGATATATGGTTCTTCGCCACACTATGTAAACAAGAAACGAATCGAAAAGGGTTTGGCTCCATTACCCATCGGGTTTGGTCAACGGTCCGGTGCGTTGAATCAAGACTACCAACCAAAGATCAGCGATGCCTGGTTGCTTCCCGATGTGAATTTTTAGTCAATTGTCACCGCGGTTAGCAGTAGTTCCCGGCTCATTTCGTCCAATAGCGCGGGGAAAGTTGAAGAACTCACCTATCAGGTAGGTACAGCCGAATGGGTAAACAGCCGGGAAGCGAACCTGAGTCGCCAAATCGTTTATCAAAAGACCACGACGAATTTCGCGGGTGGTCAGGTGCGAGTAAGTTACACTTTAAAAACTCCGGCGAACTCGGCCTTCACGGCCAGTAACAAAAGTACGGCAACCTATTATTATCGGTAGATAGCGCATTCTCGACGCTCTTCGCTAAGGGTGAACGCCTGTCCATTATAAAGAGTGGGCAGGCGTTTTTGGGCTCAGTATATTTTGCTCAAATTAATTAAACTGCATTAGTAAGAGCGCTTTCATGAAGTGACATACCGCGGTAAGAATGAACCATCTATTCATGGATGATCCCCTTTTTCGTCTTCAGACTCTGTACCGGCAGCACACGTATCAGCCCCTTCTAAATGAATGTGAGGGCTACGATTCAACAGACCCGATTTACCACCCGGTGCAGCTGCTGAAGTTGAAAACATTGTTAGTGTTGGGGCTGACACAACAAGCCTTTCAACATTCGGAGAACTTATTAGCCACGGAGATTACAGATGAAAAATGGTTGACTTATTTCCAACTCTGGCACCAGTTCTTAGCTGTGTACCAAAACCAGTCAGCCGATTTGCAACCTACTATTCTCTATTTTAAACAGCGGGCAAGTGATTTGGTAACCGATCCGTACGCTACAGGGCTGGCTTACGACCTTATTGGGCGAACACTGTCGGTGGGCATGGCTGTTCAACTCCTTTCACCGGTTGTTTATAAGACACAGGCTGAATTTTACTGGAAGAAATCAGCCGATTGCTACAGCGCCTGCCAAGCTCATGACGATTACATCGGTGTATTGAAGCGGTTAGCCCAGCTTCAGGAGCGATCACCCCTCGCCGAACCGCTACAAGCCCTCGCCACTTACCATCAACTGCTGAACGCTGACCCGAATGATCTTTTTGCCTTCACCAGGGCAGAAACGGGTATTACGTTGGCCGAAGCCGACTTTGTATTGTTGCACACCAGCCAGCAAGCAGGAGATAGGGATGCCCTGAAACGGATACTGGCCGAATTTGACAAAGTAGAAGCCGAGTTTCAGACCGCAGGGTATGACTGGGGATACGCCTGGGTTGCTGATCGTTTAGGCAGTCTTTTGCTCCGCTATGGATACGCAGATGGAGAACCAATTATCAAGGAATCAATCGAACGGTACCACCAGGCCGATGCGGTGGTCGACCAGCAGAGCGCGCTTCGTACACTGGCTCATTGGTATCAATTGCGGGGCGATGAAACCCTGTTCAGGCAGACGGAACAGGCAGCTAATGCACTCAATGACCGGATTGAGTTTAACCTTAGCCAGCATGTCGAACAACTTAACTTGGTGAACATAGCTTACCGGGAGGGGAATTACGGTCAGGTGCTCCAGGGCTGTGATAAAGCGCTAAATGATTCAACGGTTGGCTGGGTACGCAGTCAATTTTTGTTTTTAAAAGCCAATACTCTGGGCACCCTGGGCCGGAAAGATAAAACCGAAACAGCGGGTCAGGTTGTCCGGTCCCTACAAGCCGCAGGACCAACGTCACTTTTATCAGATGCTTTGGTTTTGTGGAGCCGCTTCTTATTTGATCAGGGTGATTTGACGGCCTATGAGCAAGCCATTAAGGCGATGCAGCAGGCTATCGACATTGACGCACAGTTAGGCGATAAACGCTCACAGGCGGGCCGATACACCGCCTTCGGCCAGTTTTTATTGGATTGGGAACGAACACACCGAGGGCGGGCGGTAATTACTAATTTGTTGGAAGCTTGCTGGGAGAATGCATTTAAATTACTTGCTGAGGACTATACCTACGAAGGCTTTCTGCAATTGTGCGCTTTAGTCCAGATTAAAGGCCAGCAACTATTTATCGCGGGTCATCTGGAGAAAGCCCGCGAGCAATTTGCCGAAGCGGAACGCCTGATGCTCCTGGCCGAAGCCCAGGGTCAATTATTGTTTTTATACTCTCAGCAAGGTTTTTTTGAGATTCAGACGGCTCGACATGAACGTAGTCAGGAACGGTATTTAGCCGCTTTGCAAAAGTTCGATCAGGCCATGGCACTCGTATCGACGATGGACCTGGGAGATGCACACTGGCGTGTTGTTTTTCAGCGTGGTATTTGCTTTCGCGAATTGGGGCAACTCGAAACGGAGTCCGTTCAACAGGAATATTGGTGGGCCCAGGCCGAGAGCGCTTATCAGACAACGCATCAGCTTATTATCAGCTTGATGCTGACGGCCGACTACCAGACAGGCGACTCACAACACATGTCTCGGGCCGGTTTTCTGGGCGAACGGCAAACCGTCTATCAGCAAGGTTTCTACCTAAATTTACTGCAACGCAATCGGCCGCTGCAAGCGCTTCAATGGCTGGACCGAATGAAAAGCCAGGCTTTGTTAGCGGCTGTCCGTCGCCAACGGGTTTTGCCATTAGCCGATATTCCTGGCTTAGGCATGCATGATCTCGACCTGGTTGAATTATACCGGCAACTGACTGATCTGGAGCAGACTAGTCAACGGCGTGTTGTGGTATTTGTCTATTATTTTATAGAGGACTACCAGTTTGTTTTCTGCTTATCCACGCATAACCCGACCCTTCATTTTCAGCAGTTATCAATACCAGTTGAAGCACTCCGACGACTCAAAGATATGGTTTTCCAAAAGCCAGGAGGTGTCCGGCGAATGGTTGTAGACGAGACAGAGCAGAATTGGCTTGGGATGAGTGGTTTGATCAGGCCTGTCGAAGAGGAAACCCAGCCCGGTGACATCGTCGTGCTTATTCCGCACGGTATGCTCCATGACATGCCTTTACATACCCTACATACAACCACGAATCAATCGTTGATTGAGCGAAATCCCGTTGGCTATCATTTGAGTTTAGCCCTGTTTCAGGAGTCTTTGGTACGTCCAGGCGTAACGGCGATAACAAAGGCCCAGGTATTTGGTGATTCACGTCATAACTTGACGGGGTCTGCCCGGGAGGCTCGGCAGATCGCCCAACGTTTAGGGGCTGAACTTCATGTGGGCAATGAGGCCACACGGAGCCAATTTCTCAAAGCCTTCACTCAATCTGAACTCATTCATTTTGCCGGGCACGGCGAATTCAATCGCCAAGAAGGTATGGATCAATGTTTACTCATGGCCGCAGGCGAACAAATATCGGCCCGCGATCTCATCGGTTTAGTGTCTCCTGCTGACCTGATTGTGCTGAGCGGCTGTGAAACCGGGTTGAGTGAGTACCGGGCCGGAGACGAACCCTTCAGCTTACTACGTGCGCTGCTATCAGCAGGTGCAGCTACGACCGTCGTGAGTCAATGGCGGATTAACGATCAGGCAACAGAAAAATTCTTCGACTATTTTTACGAACAGTTACTGACTGGACAGCCGGGTAGAAAAGTGTTAGCCCTGCAACGTGCGGCCGTTCAGATGATTAGTCAGGGATACTCCTTTTATGAGTGGGGTAGTTTTATTCTAACGGGTAGTTTATAAACCGAGCTAACATGGGCGAAGAGAACCTTTTCGATTTTAATTGGCAACTGGACGAGGCCGAGTTGGCAGAACGCGGTGAGATTTACGATCAGGGAATTTCGGGGGGGCTACTTCGGGAGAACCGGGTCGCGCTGGTAGTCGGAACTATCCTCCGCCATACACAGCAGGGCCAGAAATCATTACTGGAGATTCCACTGCGCTGTCTGGTTCAATCGCATCCGGAAAACCGGTTTGACTGGTTTTGTCTGGTGGTAAATTTTAAAGCAAACGCGCAGGCCGCTATTCAGGATTTAACCCCTCAGGAAATAACGGGTACCGAACCCACCAAGCATACCGTTAAATACGGCGGTGGGCTTAAATTCGAGGTAAGCAGCCTTAAACTCGAGCCCAGTGCTACGTATGAAGTTGAGGATGAACTGCTAATTTATTACCCGGAAATAACCGGTGTGGGTATCGGTACGTCAGTAGCCTCCTGGAATTTTACGGCTTTACCCGGTCAAGATTTATTGTTCGACCGTCCGTTACGGATTCTGCTGGAAGTCCCCGCCGATCTGGGCACTCTAAACGCACGCTTCACCGCTCGTGGTTTTGTCAGGAGCAAATCGTTTCTCGGCCGTATTCCGTTGTTGGCTCAGCACGAGTTCACATTTATGTTTACAGAAGAGACGCTTATTTAGCCAATGATTTTGTTCAGGTTGGCTTGTTAAAGCAGGAATAAGCCTGACAACGTGAGAGGGATTGCATTGAAAGTGACTAATAATAACGGCGCATGGGTATCCTATAATCCGTACGCAGTCAATATTCAGGGTTCTGAGTTTGTAACCGATCACAAAAATGCCTTTAAAGTCAGCCAGTTTAATTGAATTAATGCGCTGCTTGCTGTTATCCACGCTCATGAAATCTACTTTACTCTTAGCCTTATCGCTATTATCAGTCTTCGTTGGCTGCTCAAGATCCAAGTCCGAGGCCGTCCATCAAAGTCTAGAAGCCAGTTCGTTTTTCGGCGAAACTACCCTGCCAGGCACCAACAGGCTCCAGACCGTCGGGCTCACCTTCAATCATCAGGGAAACGCCATTCTCTTCGGCCATACCATCTGGAGCAATGCCGCTTCCTTCTCGACCGTATTTTGGCAAATCGAAGGAGATTCGCTCATCATTACCGAGAACCAGTCGGGTGAAGCGAGCCAAGATAAACCCGGCCGGTTTAGTTTTCACCAGACCCTGGACGATGATTCCACCCTGCACCTGATTGGCCTGTGGGGCGACGTCAACCTTAAACGGGTCATTCATCCGCAGGCTCCGCCCGTTGACTCCATGATTCAGGACAAACATATGGACGGGGATTTAATCGACAATACCTTTGAACTCAAGAAGGTGGAGAAACTTACCCATGACGGATTAGACATCCTGGCAGGCATCCTGCTTCCGGGCTTAATCGATGGTGCCCTCCAGACTCAGAAAGATATCATTTCCTTGGATTCGGATAATCATGGTACCCGCTGGGCTGGTATCGGAATGCCCGTGGCTGGGGGCGGTGCTATCGCCGGGGCACCGGAGCCAATTTACTGGCAAACTCAAGGAGACAGTTTAATGGTGGAATCCTTTTCCAATACAGGACAGAGCCAGGTTACCAAGTACAGGTACGCCCTAAACGGGGATACCCTCTCGTTGCAGCAGGATCAGCAGCGGTTATTGAAGTATTATAGACAGAAGCCAATTGACAATTGAGTGGGTAAGGGTCCGGGTATTATGTTACAGGCCTTAGAGGTAGGAAGACGGTTCTGTTTCAATCTCGGTGATGAGTACAATTTACCCGGGTTTATTCTAAGCTAAACCGCTATAAGTCAAACATATATAACAATAAGCCATTTCGTGTATTGGTTTAGGGTAAGGTTTTCACCGAGATTGAATCAGAACCAATTACATCCGAAACAGGTGGGTCAGTTTTACGGTTCTTCGTCACTTTTGATACTGTTGGCCAATTCAGATAATAGCTGCTTTTTTAGCCATTAAGCGGGCAAAAGTTGACTGCCGTGTTTCCGTCCTTGGTCGTTCATTGAGCCAATCATCCAGTCGACATAAATTAATGGCAGCTGCCGTTAACACGTGTTGAAGATGGGTTTTAGTCAAGCCAATATAGCGAGATCGGCGCAAGCCGAAGGCGCGAACACCCTGCGAAAGAGTCCCTTCAATGCCCGCCCGACGATTGTACATCGTTTGATAACTGCCTGAACGCTCTCGTTCACGGGCTTTTACTAACGCTTGATAGTACTCGCCCGAACGTTGGTGAACCGTACGGCGCTTACCTTGAGTGCATTTACTCCGAAAGGCACAGGGCATGCATTGCTTTTGAGAAAATTTAATAACGACCCGCTGATGGCCCTTCTCCATTGTTTCCGACCAGGATTTACTAAGCTGGCCTTGGGGACAGATGGCTTGCTTTGTTGTCCAGTTTAGCTTGAAATCGGCAGCGGCAAAGCCTTCCCCAGCTTGGGCCTGCCATTTGACATCCATTCGGGCAGGGCCTACTAAATCGATCTTGAATTGCTCCTGACTTTCCACCAGCGAGGTAGCGTCAATGTACCCGGTGTCCACCAGATGGATAGCGGGTACTAGCCCTTTATGCTGTAAAGCCTGGTGAATAACGGGTAGAGCTGATAAATCGGAGCTGGTTCCGCTTGTGGTGACCACCTGAGTAATCAGATGTGGCTGGTCATCTTCGCAGGTTTCGGTTAGATGCACCTTATAGCCCACCCAAGAGGTCGTATTCTTACGGCTATAATGGGCTTGTAAATCATAAGGAGAACTGATGAAGCGAGCAGAAGGCGGTAAACCGCCATCCTTCTCAGTTCGCCAAACTGCTTGATTGTCAATTAATTGGAACTGTTGAAGCCAGACCTTACGAAGTGTATCAATAGCCGGTAGGTGCCAGAGCAAGGTTGGCTCATAGAAACAGTCAAGGCTTTCCAACAGCGTATATCCATCCTGGCCGACCTGTTGGGCATAGTTGATTCGTTGATCCATGGTTTTGGGTAGACGAAAGTCTTCAGCACGATGGCCATACCGGGCGACCCAATCTGGCTGTGCTTGACTACTTAGCCAGTCAGGTGTATTAGTTGATTAGGTTGTACTCTGGCTTGAATCTTGCTCGGTATGGATTTGA
>CAXUKO010000015.1:0-166177 GCA_964251665.1 uncultured Cytophagales bacterium | reverse complement strand
AGACCTGTTCGGAGGCCACGCTGCTGCCCCCGCCGGTGGCCTGGGGGTACTGCACAACGATGCGGTAGCTGTACTGGACACCCCGTTTGAGGGTCTGGTTGTCGGTGAAGGTGCTGGTGGTGTAGGGCACCTGTCCGATTTTGGTGTAGCCAGCGGGGATGCCAGTGGTGCATTCCAGATTGTGATCGGAGATGCATCCTTCCTTACGGTAGATGAGGATCTGGGCGGGCAGGGCGGTTGGCTGGGCGGAGGTGCTGGTAGGCACGCAGGTGTAGGGGGTCCAGTTGAGCTGGATGGCTCGTCCGGCGGCATCGGCGGTGGGCCGGGCGGTGAGGTTTTGCGGGCCCGGACCATAGATGCGGATGCGCAAACTCTGGAACGTTGCCAGGGAAGCCGCCTTGTTCGTGGGAACGTCCGTGACTTTAAAAACGATTTCGTAGGGTTCCTGACGAATCTGCCCGCAATTGGTTTGCCAGTTCAGTGTGCCGGTGCCGGGCTGGTTCTGCGGCTGGGCGGGGGTGGTAAAGGTAGCCGGATTAGGCACGACCAATATAGGCACTGAAGGCCTGCCG
Organism: uncultured Cytophagales bacterium; assembly: GCA_964251665.1. GTDB lineage: Bacteria > Bacteroidota > Bacteroidia > Cytophagales > Spirosomataceae > JBBQLG01. The sequence continues at coordinate 165,605 of CAXUKO010000015.1, read as the reverse complement.
TCGGGGCCCAGATTAAACGGTCCTCCATAGGCCGTGATGGTCACGCGGTTACCATCGGGGTCAGTGGCCCGGATGGTCTGGCTGATGTTGGTACCGGCCAGCACACACAGGTCGGCGGGGACCTGAAGCAGCGGTCGTTTGTTGGGACTGTCCACCACAATGATCTGCAAGTCGACGGTGATTTCGCCGATGAGTACGCCGTTGCGCCATTCTTCGATCACAAACGCCATGTTGTACTGCCCGATCTCACCGGGCGAATCCCAGCAGAGGTCACCCGTGAGCGCGTTGATGCCGTACGTCGGTGTGCCCCCCGCTTCGTTGCTGGTGCTGTATCGGTCGGGGTACCGATAGCCGGGAACGTCGCCCTGCTGACAGGGATTGTTACCCGTACTCTGCGCCGGTACCACACCCGCCGACCGGTAGGCGAGGCTGTCGCCATCGACATCAAAAGCAGCCGGGTTGTAACAGAATTTCTGGCCGGTACGGGCCGAATCCAGCGGAGCATTCAGCAGCACGGGTGTACTGTTCTGGCCCAGGGCCGCGTTGACCTGAATCGTGGTGGCGACGTAGAATGGTATGTTCACCGAGGTGCCGCCGTTGATGTTGCGGGTATTATCGTTCCGGTTCTCGATCCGGGCCGAAATTTTGTAGGCTTCCGGGCCTGCGTAGGTATGCGTGGTTCGGTAGATGTTGATGGACGAACTGCCGCCGTTGATGAATTGAATCGGCAACTGACGGGGCACATCGGCCTGCGTACCATCGCCAAAGCAGAAGTTTACACTGGTGGTCTGCTCGGCCGCTATCCGCGACTGTGGTGACTGGTCGAAGTAAACCGTAAGCGTAATTTCATAGGTCAGTGCGGTGTTGGAAATACGTTTGGTCGTGATGGCCCCCGACCGCACGTGGGTTGCCTGCGCAACAGTCGGCCATAAAAAACCCAGCAGCACGACCCCGGCAGCCAGCCAGTTTGTATAGGTGAATTTCATGAATAAGTAGATTTCTTTATCAACGCATCAAGAGGTAAAAACTATATGAGTAAACCGGCCCTATATAGGTCTACGCCCGCTTTATCAGTCAGCCACCTGATTAAATTAGGCAACGGACCGGTTCGTGCTTTCAGGCCTGTCGGCAAGGGTATTGATTTCCCGTAGGTAGCCAGCAATAATTCCTAAAAAACGCCTTTCAGTATTTTAACGGGGATTTATATAAATTTTTTGTAGCCATGTATCGGTTATACGCGTGCTATCGTGTACTTTTAATGAGTAGTTCGCCGTTCGCCGTGTTGAAAAAGAAAGCGCCATACAGCCAGGCCACCGATGCCGAAATCTGGGAGGACTTCCTCAAAGGCAGCAAAGAAGCCTATGCGTTTATGTACGAGACGTATGCCCGGCCGCTCTACAACTACGGCTACAAAATCGCGCAGGATCAGCAGCTGACCGAAGACTGCCTACAGGACCTGTTCCTGACCATCCTCGAAACCCGCGAACGACTCGGCAAAACGGACTCCATCAAGTATTACCTCATGCGGTCGCTCCGGCGCGGAATTGTCCGTAAGCTGACGGCCAGTGGTCCGGCGGGCCGGTTCCTGAACGCCGATGGGTCGGACCGGGATGACATTGACTTTCGCATTGAGTTCACCTACGAACCCACCTGGCTCGATTCGCAGATTTCCAAAGAACGCTCCGACGCGCTCCTCCACGAGCTAAACCAGTTACCCGCCCGGCAGAAGGAAGCCATCTTCCTGAAATTCTTCGATAACCTCAGCTACGAAGAAATTGCCGGGATTATGGGCATTGAACAGACCTCGGCCTACAAAATTATTTATAAGGCCATTGCCTCACTCCAGAAACGAATGATTGTCGATTTGTTTCTCTGGCTCGTTATTCTCTCCCAATAAACCGCTGATACCGAGCGGTTAGATCGAAACGGTACTATCCCCTTAAAATTTTGTAAAATTTTTGCATCACCGGGGGATAATCCCGTAACGTGTTGTCTTATGGGTGTAGAGACAACTGACAGCCCTATGGATTCACCCGCTACCGGCCCACCCGATTACAGCACCTACACCGCCCTGAATTTTGTGATGGACGACTCATTTCGTCGCTGGATTCTTAGTCCTGACGATGAGGTGATGACTTACTGGCATACGTTTATGCTCCGTCAACCGCAGCAACAAACCACAATCGACGAAGCGGCCTCGCTCCTGCTGCACCTGCGCATGAACTACGATGCCCTTGCCGAAACCAGTCAGCAGCGCATCTGGCAGCTGCTGGAGCAGGCCGTTGAGGCAAACGACCGGCCGGTTCGGCCGCTGATTCCCTGGCGTCGGATTGGCAGCTGGTCAGCGGCTGCGTCGCTGGCGGGTATCCTCATCACGGCGGGCAGCGTCTGGTACGCCCGGCAGCCGCATCAGCAAACGGTGCGAACGGCCTATGGAAAAACAATCAACGTTACCCTGCCCGACGGCTCAACGGTGCTGCTCAACGGCAACTCATCGCTGACCTATACCGACAAATGGCCCGCCGGTCAGCCGCGCGAAGTCTGGCTGAATGGCGAAGGATTTTTTCGGGTCAGCAAACAGATGACCCCGGCCGGACGGGTCAAATTCACGACGCACACCCCCAATCTGGATATTACCGTGCTCGGCACGCAGTTCACGGTGAACACCCGCCGGGGCAATACCGACGTGATGTTGCTGGAAGGTAAGGTAACGCTGACGCAGCCCGGTCAGTCGGCGCACCGGGTGCTGGAAATGAAACCCGGCGAACTGGCAACGGCAACGGCCGGGGTGGAGCGGGTGGCGGTCCGGCCCGAAAAAGCCCTGCCCCACGTGGCCTGGGTGCAGCATCAGTTCGTGTTTGAGGGAACGCCCCTGCGTGAAGTAGCCCGGCAACTGAACGACTCCGAAGGCATTGAACTGATTTTTGAAGACAACGCCCTCGCCGACCGGCGGTTCACGGCCAACCTGGCAAATCAGAGTGTAGAGACCCTGGTAGAAACCCTGACCGCTACGTTCGACCTCACCACCGAACGCGAAGGCAACCGGATCTACGTACGACGCCTGTCTAACTGATATTCTGTGTTTACATTCTCTATTTATCCGACAAATTAACTTGCTCAGACTTCTATGAAAAATCGGTATTTACCCTTATCCGTTCTGCTGATGGGGTTAAGCCTGTACAGTACGGCGCAGTCCAATACAGCGCCCCTGCTGAGTCAGGTCCAGACCCATGCTGGCAGCCTAACCGCACGTCAGGCCCCGGAGGAGTTCCGGCGGCTGAGAAATCGCTCCCTGAAAAAAGCCCTGACGGACGTAGAACGCCGTTTCCGGGTGAGCTTTGCCTACGACGATCAGGTCGTAGCCGGTCGGCAGACCGACGTTGATGTGGAAACCGGTTCGCTGGAACAGGTGCTGACCAGCCTGCTCACCACGCAGGGACTGCGGTTCCGCAAGGTGAACGACAATGTGATCGTGATTCAGGCCGCTCCCGCGCCGAAACCCGAAAAACCAGCGCCTACGGCCAGCACCGCCAATCAGCCGCCCGTGACCGAATCCTTACAGACCGAACAGCCGGAAGCCCCGGTGGTGAAACGCATCACCGGACAGGTACTCGACGAGAATAACGCCGGACTGCCGGGGGTATCCATCATTGAAAAAGGCACGCAGAACGGCACAACAACCGATGCCACTGGCAACTTTGTGCTGAACGTAGGCGACAATGCCACAACAATTACGGTATCCAGTGTGGGTTACACCAGTCAGGACGTGGCTATAACCAATCAGACAACCGTCAGCGTTAAGCTGGTGCCAGATAACCGGACGCTCAACGAGGTGGTCGTGATTGGCTATCAGACGGTTCGCAAGCGGGACGTGACAGGTGCCAACGACGTTATTAACCCGGCCCAGTCTAACAAGGTAACGGCTAACTCACTGGCAGAATCCATTCAGGGTTTATCACCGGGGGTAACGGTACGCAATACCGGGGTACCGGGGCAGCAGGCTTCCATTCAGATCCGGGGTGTCGCCAGCTTCCTGAATACCGACCCGCTGTACGTCATCGACGGCATGATTGCGGATGCCAATACAACCATCAACAACGACGATATTGAGTCTATTCAGGTGTTGAAAGATGCCTCGGCTGCGGCCATTTATGGCTCTCGGGCGGCCAACGGGGTCATTATCATCACCACGAAACAGGGTAAAGAAGGACCGGTACGGGTGTCGTTTTCGGCCAAGTACGGAGCGCAGCAGATTTACAAACGCTGGGACGTGACGGATGCGTCGGGGTTTGCGGCTTTGCAGCGGCAGCAGTATCAGAACTCGGGCCAGACGCCCCCGGCCAGCGTGGCAACGGCAACCTTCAACCCGAACATCAACACCAACTGGCAGGATCAGGTCTTGCATACCGGCAGTTTACAGGACTATAACCTGACGCTCTCGGGTGGTACTAAAACCGGTACGTACCTGATTTCCGGTTCGTATTTCAAGAATGACGGCTACGTCATCGGCAGCAACTTCGACCGGGCCAGTCTGCGGATTAATACGCGGAGTGTGCTGGGGCGGTTCACAGTGGGCGAAAACGTGGTACTGACGAATTCCAACATTCAGAACCCGCCGGTGGGCATTAACCCGATTTACGACATGGCCGGTATGCTGCCCGTCATTCCGGTGCAGGACCCACGTTATGTTAGCGCAACCAACCCCAGCGGGTATGGCATTGGTACTTATCCCGACGCCGTCACGTACGCCTTTAACCCGGTGGCGGCCCGCACGCTGTCGACTAACAAAAGCAATTATGCCAAGGCTGTGGGTAACGCCTTCGTCGACTTCAAGTTCGCCGACTGGCTGACCTACCGCTTCAATGCCGGGCTGGAAGTCAGTTTCGACTATAATCAGGGACTGCGTCAGATCGGGGTGTATCAGTACAATGCCGCCGTCGTACCCAGTTCGGTAACCGAAGACCGGTCTCGGTACTACAGCCTTCTGTTCGAGCATACGCTGAATTTCAACAAGGTATTCGGGTTGCACAGCATTAACGGGGTAGTGGGCGTTAGTCAGCAAACGGCCCGGCGCGATAACACGACGGGAGCGCGGACTAATCTGGCGACGTCGGGCGGGCAGTATTTCTCGACCATTAACGCGGCAACGGGCATCTCCAACTCGGCTGGCGGCACCGACACCGACTATCGGATTCTGGGTTATCTGGGCCGGCTCAATTACACCTACAACGACAAGTATCTGCTGACGCTGACCGGCCGGGTCGATCAGGATTCACGGTTTGGATCCAACTACCGGACGGGCTTCTTCCCGTCGATTGCCGGTGCCTGGCGGATCAGTCAGGAGAAGTTTTTTCAGGTTGGCTGGCTTTCAGACCTGAAACTGAATGCTTCGTATGGTAAGCTGGGCATTGTGGTGCCGACTCTGGGTTCCTTCCCGTATACGGCTTTTATCAACAATAACCCGCGTGCTATTTTTGGACCGGATCAGACGCCTAATGTGGGAGCCTATCAGGCCCAGTTGGCTAACCCTGATCTGCGCTGGGAACAGCGGCTGTCGCAGAACTACGGCGTTACGGCCAGTTTCCTGAACAACCGCATCTCGACCGAAATCAACTACTATAACTCACTGTCGTCGGATGCCATCCTGAACCTGGCGGTACCGGGTTATCTGGGCAATTTGCAGGGTAATCCGTACGTGAACACGGCGTCGATCCGCAACCAGGGACTTGAGTTCTCGGCTACATACCGCAACAACGAACACCCGTTTAAATGGGATGTGTCGGGTAATTTCACGACCATCAAAAACCGGATCGAGAACGTTGGCAATCAGGGCCAGAACGTCAATTATATCCAGAGTGGCAACACCCGCTCGCAGGTGGGTAACCCCGTCGGGCAGTGGTACGTGCTGAAAACGGCCGGTATCTTCCAGTCGCAGGAGGAAGTCAACAACTACAAAGGCAAAGATGGCTCGCTGATTCAGCCCGATGCCAAGCCCGGCGACATTCGCTACGTGGACACCAATGGTGATGGCCGGATTACGCAGAACGATGACCGGCAGTTTGTCGGTTCGCCCTGGCCGAAACTACAGGCCGGTGCCCAGTTCAACGCCAGCTACAAGCAGTTCAGCCTGAACGTGCAGTTAGTGGGTGTGTTTGGCTACACGGTGTATAATGACGTTCGACGGAGTTTAGACAGCTACCAGTTAACCAATTTCCGCCGGGACGTTAATCCGTGGTCGCCAACCAATACCAACACCAGCGACCCGCGCATTGGCCTTGAGTCCGGGAATCAGGGCATCATTGCCAACAACTTTGCCTACACCGACCGCTGGCTCGAAAATGCATCGTATGTGCGGGTGCGTAACGTGGAGGTGGGCTATACCTTCCCCAAAGCGTTCCTGACCAAAGTCAACGTTCGTAACGCCCGGCTGTACGTTAGTGGGCAGAACCTGTTTACCGTTACGAAGTATTCAGGTCTCGATCCCGACGTAACGGGACAAGGCATTCAGGAACGCGGCTTGGACAATGGTCACTGGCCCTCGCCCCGCGTGATTTCAGTCGGTATTACGGGTGATTTTTAATTCTAACGCATCTTACTCATGAAAACCATATTCATCTGTCTGGGCCTGGCCGCTGCATCGCTGCTGACGGCCTGCGACCGGAACTTAGATATTGTGAACCCCAACCAGCTAACGACCCAGTCGTTCTGGAAAACCGATGCCGATGCGCTGGCCGGGGTCAATGCGGTGTACAGCACCATGCACCGGGGCGGCATTTCGCGCTGGATGCCATTCTATTACATCATCCGGTCAGACGAGGGCCGCAGCCAGAGTCCAGCTACCGACATTGTCAACAACATGGACCAGTTTCTGGTCACGGACTACAATTATGGCAATGCCGTAGCCGTCTGGGACGACAATTACATCGGTGTTAACCGGGCCAATCAGGTAACGGACAACGTGCCGAACATCACGATGGATGCTGCGCTGAAGGCCCGCTATATCGGTGAAGCCAAGTTTCTACGGGCCATGTACTACTACCACCTGGTTACGATTTTTGGCAACGTGCCGCTGATTCTGCAAACGTCGGTGGTGGGTGACCGGCCCGCTTCGGCTACAACGGCGCAGGTGTGGGCGCAGATCGAGAAAGACCTGACCGATGCCGCTGCCGTACTGCCAACGACCTACAGCGGTGCCGATCTGGGCCGGGCGACCAAAGGGTCTGCCTATGCGCTGCTGGCGAAAGCCTATATGCAGGAGCGGAAATACACCGAGTCGCTGACGCCGTTGCAGTGGCTGGTAGAAGGCGAGGGCAAAACCATTTATGCCTTGATGCCTAACTACCGGGATAACTTCCTGATCTCGACGGAGAACAATAAGGAGTCGGTTTTTGAGTGGCAGTTTCAGATCAACCCCGCCGAATACACCGACGATGACAGCCAGACGCCGAACCAGAACTACGGTACCTCACTGGCCCAGTTTTTCGGGCCGAGCGGCATTGGCTGGTCCGATGGTGAAGCGCAGCGCTGGCCCACCCGTGAGTTTTACGAGAAAACGACTGCCGGTGCCCGCGACCCGCGTCTGGAAGCATCATTTCTGTTCGACTCGACCGATGTGCGCGGCCCCGCTTTTACCCAGATTTACGGCCAGACGTTTCTGCAACGTTACGGCACCGACAACAAACGCGTGTGGTTCCGCAAGTTTCAGAACGATCACTGGAAGAACGAAGAAGGCTACCGCTCACCCAACAACTGGCGTTATATTCGCTACGCCGATGTACTGCTGATGTACGCCGAAGCCCTGAACGCTACCGGCAAAACGGCGCAGGCCTATCCCTACGTGGATCAGGTGCGGCAACGGGCGGGCCTGCCTAAACTCTCGGTGGCCAGACCGGGCCTGACGCAGGATCTGTTTCTGGCGCAGCTCAAGCACGAGCGCGTTACGGAGCTATCGGGCGAAGGTCACCGCTGGAACGACCTGGCCCGCTGGGGTGATCTGGGTCCGCAGCTGGCCGTCCGTGATCCGGCGTTCAGTACGTTTGTGAAGGGAAAAAGTGAGTTGCTGCCCATTCCCCAGCTCGACCGCGACCTGAACCCGAACCTCACGCAGAATCCGGGTTATTAATGAGCTTGCAAACATAAAGAACCGCAGCATGTATGATTTGTCATGCTGAGGAACGAAGCATCTTAGCCCCTAACCGCTAAGATGCTTCGTTCCTCAGCATGACAAATCATACCTTTAAGCAGCCCTCATACTACTGTCCTTTTTGCCTTCAACGATGAAAAACTTCCTGTTTCTTTTACTCGCCATCTACGCCTGTAAATCGACAGACACCCCCTCTACTACGCCCCCTCCCCCAGTGTCGACAGTCGATACGGTTGGCAAGTTTAAAAACCCGATTCTCTCCCCCGCTCCCGACCCCTGGGTGACGTATAGAGACGGGTTTTATTACGTGATGCATACCACCGGTAATAACCTCCAGATTTATAAAACGTCGGCCATGAGCCGCCTGAGCGCGGCCCGGCCCGTTACGGTCTGGACGCCCCCGGCAACCGGCCCCAACTCCCGCGACATCTGGGCACCGGAACTCCATTTCCTGAACGGCAAATGGTACATCTATTATGCAGCTGATAACAACGGCGTTGATGCCACGCACCGGATGTTCGTGCTCGAAAACGCAGCCCCCGACCCGACTACCGGCACCTGGACGGACCGGGGGCAATTGAACCTGCCCGACGACAAATGGGCCATCGACGGCACCGTGCTGCAGCTTAGCGGACAATTGTACTTTGCCTGGTCGGGCTGGGAAACCAGCGTGGGTGGCCAGCAGAACATTTATATGTGTAAACTGGCGAATCCGTACACGGCAACGGGGTCACGCATTCAGGTTTCTACACCAACACTGACGTGGGAGAAACAGGGCTTTGCCGTGAACGAAGGCCCGGAGTTTCTGACGCATAACAACCGGGTTTTCCTGACCTATTCGGCCAGCTTTTGCGGGACCGATCAGTACGCTTTAGGTGAGCTGGCGGCAGATACCACGGCTGATCTTGCTACCGCAACGGCGTGGACGAAAGCCCAGAATCCAGTGTTCGGACCCTACAGTGGCAATGGTACGTACGGCGTTGGCCACAACAGTTTCTTCACCTCACGGGATGGCCGCGAAAACTGGCTTCTCTATCACGCAAACCCGGCATCAGGGCAGGGCTGTGGTGATTTCCGGTCGGCCCGAATGCAGCCCTTTACCTGGAAAGCGGACGGCTCACCCGATTTCGGCTCACCCGTCGGCCTGACCGATTACCTTAAACGGCCCTCGGGCGAGTAAACAGCATAGCCATTTGATAGCCATTCGCGACTATGGAAACTGTTTAAGATTATAATGCCTTTTTGAGTACTCAATCAGCCAAATTCTTGTCATCCTGAGGGACGAAGGATCTTAGCGGTTAGGCAGCCAAGATCCTTCGTCCCTCAGGATGACAGAAACGACCGCATTTTTTACCTATGAAACTGACCCAACTCCTGTCTTTCCTTTTACTGACAACGATAGGCTCTTTATCGGCTCAGGCGCAGCCCGCCGTCATTCCCGGTGATTATCCCGACCCATCCATCATTAAAGTGGGCGATTCGTACTGGGCGTCGGCCACCACGTCAAACTGGTTTCCGGCCTATCCCCTACTGAAATCCAGCGATCTGGTTACGTGGCAAACCGTCGGCAACGTGTTTACGAAGCTGCCCGCCTGGGCGGACTACTATTTTTGGGCACCCGAACTCACGCAGGATAAGGGCAGAATTTACGTCTACTACACGGCCCATAAAAAAGGCGGGAATTTATGCGTTGCCGTAGCCAGCGCCGACCGGCCCGAAGGCCCCTACCGCGATCATGGCCCGCTGGTGGGTCAGGCCGACGGGTCCATTGATGCGTTTCCCATGCGCGACGAAAACGGCCAGTTGTACCTGATCTGGAAAGAAGACGGCAACAGCGTGGGGCAGCCAACTCCCATCTGGGCGCAGCCCATGAACGAGGAACGGACGGCCCTGACCGGCGAAAAAAAGCAGTTGTTCCGCGACGATGCTCCCTGGGAACACCGCCTGGTCGAAGGCGTTTCCATGCTGAAACATGGTGGGTATTATTATGCCTTGTACGCCGGGGCGGGTTGCTGCGGGGGCGGCTGTACCTACGCTACGGGTGTGGCGCGGGCCAAAAATTTGCTCGGTCCGTGGGAGAAATACGACAAAAACCCGGTGTTGACCGGCGATGCACAATGGCGCTGCCCCGGCCACGGTACAGCTATTGAGAAAGACGGCAAGTTCTACTTTTTCTACCATGCCTACGATAAGGAGAGCACCGTCTACACCGGTCGGCAGGCCCTGATGAGGGAGTTCGTGTTTACGGCGGATGGCTGGATCAGGTTCCGGCCGGAAACACCCATCGAAACCTATATAAAGCCCGTACCTACGACCCTGACGGATTCATTTTCTGACAAAACCCTGTCGCGTCAGTGGGAATGGTCTGTCTTTCAGGAGCCAAAATTTACACTCAAAAAAGGCACCCTCGCCCTGAAGGCGACGCCGGTTTCCCTGGGTGCCGCGCTGGCCCGGCGCACGCTGTCGGGTGATTACACGGCCAGCACAACGGTAGACCTCAAACACTCTAAAGCCCAGCCGGGGTTAGCCGCCATCGGTGACGACGATAACGCCCTGGGTATCTCGACTGACGGCAAAACGATCCGGCTCTGGAAACTGGAACGCAAGAAACTATCCGTGATTGCCACAAAACCGCTGGCAGCCAACGGCCCGGTTACCCTTCGTATGCGGGCAAAAGACGGCCATTTATTCACGTTTGCTTACGCAACGGATGGCAAAACCTACCAGGCTCTGAACGAAAAGCCGGTTGACGGGGCGTTTCTGCCGCCCTGGGATCGCGCCGTTCGGGTGGGGATTACGGCGCAGGGGTCCGGCAATCAGAAAGCCGTTTTCGACGAATTTACCCTGCATAATGGTCAGTAGCCTGAAGCCGGTCGGCCTTAGCTGACTGACGTACACCCCGTTGATTACACGATTTCGACGCTTATAACCGCAACGCCGGGAGTTACCCATAATGGGCCGGCTCCCGGCGTTGCGGTTTTTACATGGGCAGCAGGATAAGCATGGGTAAATGAGCCAGCATGCAGTTCACGTCGATAAACTCCAGACCGGTTCAGGCAAGCTCGCCATGATTTATTTACCCGATTAAATCCTATAGCCTCTGCTCACCGTATATCCATCCGGTTGCACTGCCATTTCATACATATTTTACAAAGAAATCTTAGAATGAGTCAAACTTTTTGCTTCTTGTAAGCGTATACCCTGTACAGGTTTTCGGTAGTCGGTTACAAACTCATGCTTCGCAGTTGCTGTTTGGTGACTAACGAACCTCCTGCCCCCGCAAGCAGCTGCCCTTCATCAACATTTCTTCCACCATCTCTTTAACGCATTCCGCCTTCATCCTGCCATGATAAAAACCTCTACACGCCTGTTGCCCGCTTCGCTGTTGCTCACAGCCTTCTCTTCGCGCCCTTACCGCCGAACGCCACAGCTTTTGTAGCGATCCGTCGCTCCGCGCCCGTTCAGCCATGTTCGTAAACGCCGTTGATTTTTCAGTCACGGCTATCCGACTTTCTGCCGTACCGCCCCCTTGCGTTCGTTGTGCTTTTCTCCAGCCGGATACCCAGTCATCTGCCTGTTGCTCCCCGCGTACATGTACCGAGTACCTTTCTATATACATGTAGTTAAATAAATTCCATCATACGTGTTAAAATCATTACACACATTATGAACACACTTGGTTTAGCAGTGCGAAGACTGCCCCGCTGTCTTCTCTTCGTTGCCTGCCTGTGCGCGGCCAGCTCCGGCTACGCGTCCAGTCACCGGGAAGCCCCGCTGATTTCTCAGGACCCGCTGGCCGATAACACGGACGTGTACGCGTTTAAGAGCCCCGATGATCCGAACACGATCACGATTATCGCCAACTACATCCCGTTCGAATCGGCCGAAGGCGCGCCGAACTTCTACGATTTCGGCACCAACGTTCGCTACGAAATTCACATCAAGAACAGGGCGAACACGCCGGGCGACGACATTACGTATCGGTTCACGTTCACGAAAATGAACGAAGACCCCAGCACATTTTTCTACATCCGGCTGGGTAAGCAGAACCTCAAAACGACCTACAAGTGCGAGCGCAGCATGGATGGCGGCAAAACGTTTACCACCATTGTCGCCAGCGGTATGGTGCCGCCCGCCAACGTTGGTCCCCGGTCAATTGAGGACAAAACCGTTGGGTTAGGCGCGTCGTACGATGCCCTGGCGCAGCAGGCGATTGCCAGCGCCACCACCGGGGAAAAGGTCTTCTGCGGCCCGGTCGATGATCCGTTCTTTGTGGACCTGGCCGGTGCGTTCGACGTGGGTAACTTCCGCCCCGAAGGCAACACGACCAACTCACCCAAGGATGCCCTGAACCGGTTCAATGTCCACACCATTGCCATTAAAGTACCGGTGAGTACGCTGCAAAAGGATGGCAGAAGTGTGGCTCAGGCGACCAACATCCTCGATCCCGATTTCGTGATCGGTGTGTGGGCGTCGGCCAGCCGGCAGATGATTCAGACCCTGAGTGCCACGGATTCGCCCGCGTTCGACGGCAAATTCGTGCAGGTATCGCGCTTAGGGATGCCGCTGACCAACGAAGCCGTCATTCCCATTGGCCTGAAGGATAAGTGGAACGCGACGTCGCCGTACGGTGGTGAAGACCTGCAGTTCGCTAAATACTTTGCCAACCCCGAACTGGCGCTGTATATGGACGATTCGCAATTTGGTGGTGCCGTGCCATCGCTGAAAGCCCTGCGTATCCAGACCAAATCGCTGGGTGCGTTCGACTTCCGCAATGGCAAGCCCGGTCTGTATGGCCTGAAAGGCAATGCCGCCCTGAACGGTACGGCCCTGTCCGAAGCGGCCTTCGGTGGTGTGCTGCTGCCGGATAACAAAAGCCCCCGCGCGGTCGATATTCTGCCCATCTTCTACACGGGTGTGCCTAACCTGCCGCCGTATCAGTTAGCGGGAAACAAAGCAGGCGGCAGCCCGCTGGCCGTTGGCAAACCGTTCATCAACAACTTCCTGCCCACCCTGGGCGACATGCTGCGGCTGAACATGGCCGTGCCCGCTACGCCCCGCACCAGTGCCGATTTCAGTTCGCTAGGTCTGGTACAGGCGGCCGTGCTGGGTATCACCGACGCTCGTTTCAATAAGAACACGAACATTGAGTTTATCCCCAACATGGATGGCTTCCCCAACGGGCGTCGGCTGGAAGATGATGTGACGACGATTGAGTTACAGGCTGTTGGTGGCGTGGTGCTGGCCGCTGTTGGTCTGTTCTACGACGATGCCACGCCAACGGCTCCGGTATCACCCGCTCTGGTCAACGTGCTGAGTTTCAACTCCGGCCCGACTAAGAACGATGTGCCGCTGAAAACCATGTTCCCCTATGAGCAGAATCCGTGGAGAGGATTTGATTACCCCGTTAAGGCCCGTTTCTAACCGCCATCACTGAACAACAGTCAAGAAAACATGAAAAACCGTTTATATCTGTTAGGGGTACTGGCCATGATCTGCCTGCAACCCCTGCGCTCGGTTGCGTCGTCGCACCGGGAAGCCCCGCTGATTTCGAACGACCCGCTGGCCGACAATACCGACCTGTACGCGTTCAAAAGTCCGACCAACGCGGAAAATGTCGTTCTGATCGCCAACTACATCCCGTTTGAACACCCCGCCGGTGGCCCGAACTGGTACTCATTCGGCGAAAACATCCGCTATGAAGTTCACGTCGATAATAACGCAGCGACGGCCGGCGACGACATTGTTTACCGCTTCACGTTCAGCAAGGTAAACGAAGACCCGACCACATTCTTCCTGATTCGTCTGGGCAAGGAGAACCTGAAAACCTCGTATATCTGCGAGCGCAGCATGGATGGCGGCAAAACGTTTACCACCATTGTCGCTAACGGCAGCGTGCCCCCACCGAACATCGGCCCCCGGTCGATTGAGAACAAGACGGTCGGTCTGGGAGCGGCTTCGTACGACGAACTCGTGCAGAAGTCGATCATGACGGCATCTACGGGCGAGAAAATTTTCTGTGGCCCGGTCGATGATCCGTTCTTTGTGGACCTGGGCGGCATTTTCGACCTCGGCGCAGTCCGCCCGAACAGTGGCCGCGATGCGGTAGCGAAGTTCAACTGTCACTCCATCGTGATCGAAGTACCGGTCGCTACGCTGCAAAAGAGCCGGAAAACGGTGGCGCAGGCCGCTAACATCCTCGATGGCGACTATGTGATTGGTGTGTATGCGTCGGCCAGCCGGAGACAGATCAAAAGCCTGTATCCCGGTGGTGATGTCGGGTACGACGGTGGCTGGGTGCAGGTGTCGCGCTTAGGGATGCCGCTGACCAACGAAGCCGTCATTCCCATTGGCATGAAGGATAAGTGGAACTCGGTTGGTCCCGATAAAGACCTTCAGTTTGCACCTTACTTCACCAACCCCGAGTTGGCCCTGTACATGGACGATTCGCAGTTTGGCACGGCCGTTCCGGGGTTAGCCCCGCTGCGGATTCAGACCAAATCGCTGGGTGCGTTCGACTTCCGCAATGGCAAGCCCGGTCTGTTCGGTCTGAAAGGCAACAAAGCCCTGGATGGTACGGCTCTCGCCGAAGCGGCCTTTGGTGGTGTGCTGCTGCCGGATAACAAAAGCCCCCGCGCGGTCGACATCCTGCCCATCTTCTACACCGGCGTACCAAACCTGCCGCCGTATCAGCTGGCAACCGGCAAAGCGGGCAATCCCTTAGCCGCCGGTAAGCCGTTCATCAACAACTTCCTGCCCACGCTGGGTGATTTGCTGCGGTTGAACATGGCTGTTCCGGCCACCCCCCGCAACGATCCTAACTTTAGTTCGCTGGGCCTGATTCAGGCGGCTGTGCTGGGTCTGACCAATGCTACGTACGCCAATCCGAACCTGCAGTTTATCCCCAACATGGACGGCTTCCCCAACGGTCGCCGTTTAGAGGATGACGTGACGACGATTGAGTTACAGGCCGTGGGTGGCGCGGTACTGGCTGCCATCGGTTTGTGGTACGACGATTATACGCCAAACGTAACGCCAAGTCCGGTTACGCCGAATCTGCTGAGTGTACTGACGTTCAACGCCGGTGTCACCAAAAATGACACGACGCTGAAAGCCATGTTCCCCTACGAGCAGAATCCGTGGCGGGCCTTTAACGGACCGCAATACCAGGGTCCGCAGAGTCCAATCGTGGCGATGACTCCCCTATCGGTGACGGTGAGTGGCTATAACTGCATGACGGGCGATATCACCTTCGACCGCGTTGGCGGTGACCCGAACAAAATGGTTGAGTATCGGGCTGCGGGTGTCATGAACGGTGGCTACGGCACAAGCACGAACCGCCGTCTCGAAGCGGGCGTTCGCAACGATCCCAACACCAAAACCATCGTGCTGATGGGCCGGTACGTGGGCGACGCGTCCTCGGAGGTGAGCTACACGTTCAACTTCCGCACGCCTTGCGGGCAGTCCCGCATTGGAGCGGAAGGTTCTGAGCCACTCAGCGTGCGGGTACTGGGTAACCCCACAACCGTCAGCGATGTGGTGGTGGAAGTACGCGGAGCCGCCGGTCAGTCGGTGCGGCTGGGTGTGACCAACAGTCAGGGTCAGTCACTGAGTCAGCAAACCATTGGCGAAGCCGGTACGGTCGAACGCCGGACGGTGCGGGTCGGTCAGCAGACGGGTGTTTACTTCCTTGAGGTAGTAACCCCAACCGAGCGGCAAACCGTTAAGATTGTTCGTCATTAATTGATACCCAACCCTGAAGGGGCTTCATGCGATTAGATACTGATTTATCGTACCTAAGGTCTGAAGCTCCTTCAGGAGTTGGGGTTAATTTCACCCATTCGGTTCTTTACAGGCAATCTACCATTCTCATTTGTGGCATGACACCGTTACCAACTCCCTCTAAACGCATTTTTTCGCTGGCCCTTCCGGTGCTTATCGCCTTGCTTCTGCTCACGCAGATCAGCTGCAACAAATCCGGCAAGACCGGCAGCGAAACAGCCGCTACCGGCTCCAGTACCGATATTCCAAACCTGTTTGAACGCCGGGGCGAGTTAGCTACCGCCGTTGAATGGCAGCGGACCAAAGAAAAAGTGGCCGAACTAAAGCAGAAAATCAGCAAAGATCCCAGCGACGTGAAGCCCCGCTTACAGATCGCGATGATCTACTTAGCCGAGGCCCGCATCACGGGGGAACACCCGTATTACTACCCCGCGATTCTCACGATCTTAGATGGCATCATCGCCATCGACCCGAAAAACTTCGAGGCAACGACCTTTAAGTCATCGGTTAAAATGTCGCAGCACCAGTTTGCCGAAGCGCGGGACCTGGCCGAGAAAGCGCGGCAGATCAACCCCAACAATGCCTACGTGTACGGTGTCCTGGTTGATGCCAACGTTGAGTTGGGTAACTACGAAGAAGCCGTAACCATGTCAGATAAGATGCAGGCGTTGAAACCCTCGCTGGAATCGTATTCGCGAGCGTCGTACCTGCGGGAAATCTACGGCAACTACCCCGGCTCGATTGCGGCCATGCAGTTGGCGGTGCAGGCCGGACTGCCCGGTTCGGAGCCGCAATGCTGGAGTAAGAACACGCTGGGCCATCTCTACGAAACAACGGGGCAATTGGGCAAAGCCGAACAGCAGTACGCCGAAATCCTGAGCCTGCGCCCCAGTTATGCCTTTGCCCTGCGCGGACAGGCCCAGATTTATAAGGCCCGCAAGGCGTACGATAAAGCCTTGAACTCGCTCGACAAAGCGGCCAAAATAATGCCCGAGTTTTCGTTCCACGAAGAAATGGCCGATATTTATGCCGAACAGGGACAGGCCGACAAAGCCAAACAGAAATACGCTGAAGTAGTGGGTATGCTGGATCAGGACGCCAAGTCAGGCCATTTGGTTGACCTTGAACTCTGTAAACTTTACACCAAGACCGGACAATTGGATTCGGCGATGGTCTACGGTATGAACGAGTACAAACGCCGGCCTAAAAACATCGATGTGAACCACGCACTGGCCTGGGTGTATTTCAAGAAAAATGATTTAGCCAAAGCGCAGCAGCACATTCAGGTCGCTATGCGTACGGGCAGTAAAGACCCCGAACTATTGCAACGGGCCGGTGCCATCGAAGTCGCCCTCGGTCATGTTGGACAAGGCAATAAACTGGTGGCTGAAGCCCGCAAAACAAACCCTAAATTTACGTTGTAGCCAGTATCCCGGACGCCCACGTCCGGTTTTGACAGTTAACAACCGGACGTGGGCGTCCGGGATACCGTTTGTCCATGACCGTTCGCTCACTCATCGCACTGTTCCTACTGATCAACTACCTGCTGGTAGCTGGAGCAGGCTGCGTGAGCCGTCCGGAAGAGCAAGGCGGCCTGTTGCTGGTTCAGACCAGTACCGAAGGTCAGTCGTATCAGGAGTGCCGGTACATGCGGATGGATGGTCTGGAAAATTTTCTGACCGAAGCCCTGACCGCCCGCATTCAAAAGTCCTCCGAAACACCCAAACATCACTTGATTTCGGTCGTGAGCAGTGTGGATGCGCACTGCCTGCCACATACGACCGAACCTGTTTTTAGGGTTGCGTACCGGGCAGTAACGTTCGGCATCGGCAACCGGACCCTGAGCGTTGCAGACCTGCAACGGACTATATACACGCCACCCTGGTTGGGCTAAGAAACCTGTAGTGACCTGTTTTCACGGGTCACTCCCTTTCTTATTTCTAAAATCGGGCAACGCACGCAGGCCACTCCGAGCCGCGTGTGCCGCTCTGTATAGTCTCCCTCATGAAACGACTTCTTCCTTTAGTTTTTATTCTACTCGTCAGTGTCCGTGCGTATGCCCATCTGGGTATTCTGGCCGGTACCGTACACGATAAAGCCACCAATCTGCCCCTGCGCGGAGTAACCGTTCAGCTTACCGGGCTTAACAAAGCAACCGTCACGAATGACCTCGGTCAGTACCGCTTTACCAATCTGGTCGCGGCTCCCTACAAAATCGAAATTTCTCATGTCGGCTTCTCGGGTCAGGTAGTCACGGCGGTGGTAAAAGATGATCAGACGACGCAGGTAGAAACGTTTCTGACCAATGCGCCGGTCCAGTTGAGCGAGGTTGTGGTATCATCGCAGCGGGCGCATGACCAGCAACTCATCAGCAGTCTGGACATTAAACTGCGGCCGATTACCAACTCGCAGGAAATTCTACGCTTAGTGCCGGGCCTGTTCATCGGGCAGCACGCGGGGGGCGGTAAGGCCGAACAGATTTTTTTGCGCGGCTTCGACCTCGATCACGGCACCGATATCCGGCTGACGGTCGACGGGATGCCGGTTAACATGGTATCCCACGCCCACGGACAGGGATACGCCGATCTGCACTTTGTTATTCCTGAACTGGTTGAAGGCGTCGACTTTAAAAAAGGGCCGTACCGCGCCGACAAAGGCAATCTGACCACGGCGGGCTGGGTTGATTTTCGTACCCGCACGGCCCTGGACAAGAGCTTTGTCAAGCTCGAAACGGGGCAGTACGACACCTACCGTGCCGTTGCCGGACTGGATCTCTTGGGGCAAAGAGGCAGAAATAAGAATCAGTCGGCGTACCTCGCGTCGGAGTACTCCTACAGCAACTCTTATTTTGATAACCCACAGCACTTCAAGCGGCTGAACGTAGTGGGCAAATATCACGGTCATTTAGGTACCAACACCGACCTGACCCTGACCGGCTCGACGTTCTGGAGCAAATGGAACCACTCGGGTCAGATTCCCGACCGGGCGGTAGCGTCGGGCCTGACGGATTTCTTCGGCTCTATTGACCCCTCGGAAGGGGGCGAAACGAGCCGGACGAACGTGAATGCGCAACTCGTGACCATCACGCCCCGCAACCACATCATCAAGAACCAGGTGTTCTACAGCAACTACAACTTCGAGCTGTATTCCAACTTCACGTTTTTCAAAGAAGATACCGTCAACGGCGATCAGATCCGGCAGAAAGAACACCGGAACCTGTTTGGCTACAACGGCAGTTACTCCACCCAAACCAGCCTGGGCCGCAGCCACTGGACAACCACCTTTGGGGCACAGTATCGGCAGGACATCACACATGGCACCGAACTATCGCATACCAAAGACCGGGTGATTACCCTGAACCCGATTCAGTATGGCAACGTAAACGAGATCAACGCGGCCCTCTACGCCGACGAGTTGATTCAGGTGTCGGACCATTTCACCGTCAATGCGGGCGTTCGGATTGATGCTTTCCGCTCCCAATACGAAGACCTGCTGGCCCGGAAAACAACCCACTCGACGCAAAGTATCGTCTCGCCCAAACTGAATTTTTACTATACCGTCAATCCAAACCTGCAACTCTATCTCAACACGGGTAAGGGCTTCCACTCGAACGATGCGCGGGTAGTTGCGGCTCAGAACGGTCGCGAGATTCTGCCGCCGGGCTACGGTTCCGATCTGGGTATTATCATCAAACCGTTCCCCAAACTGCTCATCAACGCGGCCGCCTGGTATTTATGGCTGCAACAGGAGTTTGTTTATGTGGGCGATGAGGGCGTAGTAGAACCAAGCGGCCGGTCGCGTCGGCAGGGCATCGACGTATCGATGCGGTATCAACTGACCAAAAGCCTGTATGCCGATGTGGACCTGAACACGGCCAAACCCCGCGCCATTGGTGTAGAAGCCGGACAGAACTACCTGCCCCTGGCACCGACGTTTACCTCGACCGGTGGCCTGTCGCTGCGGACGCAAACGGGTTTTAGTGGCTCCCTGCGTTACCGCTACATGGGCGACCGGCCCGCCAATGAAGACAACTCCATTGTAGCGAAAGGCTATTTCGTGAATGACCTGCAGGCCAACTACACCAAAGGTTCGTATACCCTCGGCCTGGCGGTGCAGAACCTGCTTAACGTCCGCTGGAAAGAAACGCAGTTTGCCACAGAGAGCCGGTTGCGGGGCGAAGCCGAACCCGTTACGGAAATTCACTTTACGCCCGGCACCCCCTTCTTCGCCCGGCTGAGCCTGATGTATTCGTTTTGAACAGGCGGTAAGTCAGTAAGTAGTCAGTTAGTCAGTGGTAAGTCAGTGCTTCGCGATGGACCACTACTGCCTTATCGTCTATCGTTCAGTAGCACAAATTACACGTAATTTCCTCAGGTAATATTCCCCACGAATGGGGAACCGGCACCCCGTTCAGGTGTGAACTGGCAGGGGTTCTGACAACGCATGGCTGCTTTAATTAACTGATTAACAATGGCCTGAAAATACGTGGGTTACAGTGGCATGATTTTAAAGTAATTGTCGTAGGAATTTACAATAGCAACGATTATGAAAAGTTTTTTGACAGGGTTGGCAACGGGTTTAGCCATTGGCTACCTGACAGCGGACCGCTCCGGCAAAGAAACCCGCGACCGATTAGTGCAGGCTGCCAATCGACAGGTTGACGGTTTGAAAGCACAGTGGGGCAAAACAACATCTCTGGTGAATCAGATAGTCGACGATGTGAAAACGGAGTCAGCTATTATTAAAGATGACCTGAGTGTTTTTGCCGACATCACGACCGAACGGCTCGACCAGTACAAAACTGAATTCGGCCAGGTTAAATCCGATGTGCCCACGACCTAAACCGATAAAGTAAACGACGCAGCTGCTGTTGCCCGGTCAGGGTGCGAATCAGGCAACCGACGCGCTAACGTATAGGTAATTGCTTTCTGATGAACTCAACGTTATGAAAAGAACCCCGAATTAGTGAGTAATTCGGGGTTCGTCTTTTAGCAGGCAACCATTTTGCCTGCATGACATACTTGTGTGTGTCGGTTTAAGAGCAACTTCAATGATAATGCTTAACAGATTGACAAACAGCTATTCGCACCATGGCTACTACGAAATCTATTGAGCCGGGCTTACTGTGGAGTGGCCCTGATACTCCGCTACGAACAATAAACAACACACGTTATGGAACGCACAATGATTTACGAAGACCGGCCACGGCCGACGAGTTTTATGAACCGCATCTCCTGGAGTGCCGTTTTTGCTGGTGTCCTGGTGGCGATTGTTACACAAATGCTACTAACGCTGTTAGGGGTGGGTATCGGCCTGAGCACGATTGATCCGGTTACAGAGCGTAACCCAACCGACGGGCTGGGCACAGGCAGTGCCATCTGGTACATCATCAGCAGCCTGCTTTCGTTGTTTCTGGGTGGTTGGGTTGCCGGTCGGCTGGCAAGTGCGCCCCGGCTTTTTGATGGAATTATACACGGTGTACTGACTTGGTGCTTAGTTACGCTCCTGACCATTTACTTCCTGACAACTACTCTTGGCAGTATCATTGGTGGTGCCGGGCGTTTACTGGGTGGTCTTGTCAGCACAGCGGGTTCAGCAGTAGCTTCGGCCGGACCGGGTCTGGGAAACATGGTCCAAGATCAGTTGAAAGCGAATGGTGTTAACACGGATAATCTGGATCTGAACAGTCTGAAAAACGAGGTTACTACCGTTTTGCGACAGACAGGTGATCCGAGTCTGAATCCCAATGCACTGGAGCGTAAAGCCGACCGGGCGGGCAATCAGATAAGTAGTACTGCCGGACGGGCAGCCTCGAATCCACAGGCATCCGACGACTTGGCCAGCGGTCTGTTCAGCCGACTCTTTAAGCAGGGTCAAAGTACTATTAATCAGGTTGACCGGGAAGATGCTGTAAATGTGGTGATGAAGCGGACGGGCAAAAGCCGGGCAGAGTCAGAACGGACCGTAGATAACTGGATCAGTACCTACAAACAGGCAACCGTGAAATTCGATCAGGCCAAAAAAGAGGCTGAAGTTCAGGCTCGCCATGCGGCCGACAATGCGGCTTCGGCGGCCTCAAAGGCAGCTATTTTTGGCTTTATCGGCTTGCTGATTGGTGTGGCCGCTTCAGGCTATGGTGCTAAAATGGGCACCGACTCTAAAGATGATTATAACAGGTACGACCGCCCTGTCCGGGAGGTGCAATAAAGTGAAAGAACAGGTCGCCCTGTTCTCGCTCTTAATACAGCGGGCTTCATGAGAAAAGCCGGACGTACGTCCGGCTTTTCTCATGAAGCCCGCTGTTATTCTTTACTTACTCACCACCGGCACCTCGCTCATCAGTTGCAGCAGTGTTTCCACCTCCCGCTGCCGGGCCAGACGATACCGGGCATTCGTTACACCGGCACCGACTTTAACGGTATAAGCCCAATTTGGTAGCTGCCGGAACATATCCTCGTCGGTCGTATCGTCGCCAATGCTGATGATAAAATCATAGGCCCCCTGTTCCAGAATACTCAGGGCAACGGTGCCTTTACTGTGCAGCGCGGGTTTCACCTCGATCACTTTACTACCCTGAATAACCGTTAGCGGCACCGAAGAGACTACGTTGCGCAGCTGTGCGGCCAGTTCAATTGCCTGTCCTTCAATATCATCGGTGTGCACCTGCCGGTAATGCCAGACAATAGCCGTTTCCTTGGCTTCGATGGACGAACCGGGAAACCGATCGACAAACTGGCTCATTACCGCCCGGACAGGTTCTACCCAGTCGTCGGTCGAGAGATCGAGCCGTTGCCAGTCTTCGTCGGATTTCTTGAGAAACGCCCCGTGTTCAGCTACCAGTTGCACCGGAACACCGGCAAAGGTTTTTTCCAGAAAAGCCCGGTTTCGCCCACTGATAACCACCAGATCGTTTCCTTCGGCCAGGCGGTGCAGCACCGGAATCAGGGCCTCGGCGGGCCGGGCCTGAGCCGGGTCGTCCACCAGCGGGGCCAGCGTACCGTCGAAATCAACCAGCAGCAGCCGCTGACCGGCGTTCTCGAAAGCCGCCATAAAAGCCGGAATAGGCAGGTCGGTTTCCAGCTCGGTTCCACTGGCCAGCACCTCGTCAATAGCCGTCAGGAAGTCATTGCTCCACCGGAATACATCATGGTTTTGCAGATGTGCCCGCATCTGCGACAGGCGCCGGGCCTGTTCGGCAACGGGCATGTTCAACGCCTGCTCAATGGCCGAAGCGACTTCCTGCGTATCGGTCGGGTTAATAATCAGGGCGTCGGTCAGTTCCTGGGCGGCTCCCGCCAGTTCGCTCAGGATCAAAACGCCTTTCTCGTCCTGCCGACTGGCGACAAACTCTTTACAGACCAGATTCATACCATCGCGGATGGGCGTAATCAGGGCCACGTCGCAGGCCGTGTACAGGGCCAGCAGTTCGGTAAAGGTGGCCGATGCGTACGAATACACCACCGGTTGCCAGCCAATAGTCCCAAACAGCCCGTTGATTCGGCCGACGGTTTCTTCAATTTCCCGCTTGATTTCCTGATAATGACCGATTTTGTCCCTCGACGGCACAACCGTCATCACAAAGGTCACGTTGTTATGCCACTCCGTATGCTGCGTCAGAAACCGTTCGTAGCCCTGTAGCCGGTAGGTAATGCCTTTGGCGTAGTCGAGCCGATCCACCGAGAAGATAATCCGCGTGTGCCGCAGCAGGTCCAGATAGCGGTTTCGGGTGTCGGTCACGGCCGTTTCCTGACTACCGGCACTGAACTTATTAAAGTCGATGCCAATCGGAAAATCACGCACGACTACCGAACGGTCGGCATGTACCACCCGCTGCCCGATAACGGGCAGTGCCATCACCTCAGCTACACTTTGCAGAAAATACTGCGCGTAGTCGGCCGTATGAAATCCCACCACGTCAGCCCCAAGTACCCCCCCGATGAGGGCCTGCCGCCAGGTCCGGGGCAGCAGTTTTACAATCTCATAGGTCGGAAAGGGGATGTGGAAGAAATAGCCGATGGTTGCATCCGGCACTGCCTGCCGCAGCATATCGGGCAGCAGCATGAGCTGAAAATCATGCACCCAAACCAGATCACCGGGTTCGATAATGGCCGTCAGTTCCTCCAGAAACCGGGTATTCGCCTGCTGATAGGCATCGAAATTCGTCTCCAGAAAGGATGCGTACGAGGGAAAGTAATGAAACAACGGCCAGATCATGTCGTTGCAGAAACCTTCGTAAAAGGCCTGATGCACGGATTCGTCGATGAATACGGGATGGGCCACAAAGTTTTCGTTCTCGAAAACCGCCCGGTCAACGTCCTTCAGGGCGGGTTCTCCATGCCCTACCCAATGAATCTTTGTTTTCTGAGTATCGCCCGGCTGACCCATCCGCTCGGCCATCGACAGCACGGCCGATACAAGGCCGCCCGAGTTCTGGAAGAGTTCGAGCCCGTCGGCCGTTTGTTTAATACTGAATGGAAGCCGGTAGGCCACAATGACCAGTCGGTTGTATTTTTCCTGAAACGTTTTCATACCGTTTGTGTACGTTGAATCGTGATCTACTCCTTGGTAACCTATCCACACGCCAGTAGTCCTGACGGTAGCAGCAATCGTGTAGCAACGGGTGTTCCTCAGTTGGGTTTAGCCGGAGTCAGTGGCGTTTCCTCTACAGGCTGGCGGGTCAGGGTTTCCCGCAGAAAGCCCTTCTTCAGGTGCTCATAAAATGACTCCGCTTCCACCAGTGATGCAGCGCCCTGGGCCAGCAGTCCGCCCAGCAGCAACTGAAAAATAACCGAATGCCGGTCCGTCATTTCCAGTACCAGAATAGCCGCTGTAAAGGGCGACCGCACCACGCCCGTCAGAAAGCTGACCATGCTCACCAGAATAATCAGGTTAGTACTGGCGGGTGCAATCCCTGTCAGCCGCGCCAGCCCATCGCCCAGAATAGCCCCCGCGCTGAGCGAGGTAGCAAATATGCCCCCGGCGGCTCCACTGCCATAACTCAGGGCCATACCCGCCCAGCGCACCGGAAATAAAAACCAGGGCGTCAGGTGATTGTTCTGAAACAGCAGCCGGTTAATAATGGGTTTTCCGGTACCCAGGGCATCGCTGCCCACCCCGTAGGCCAGTCCGGCCATCAGCAAGCCGCAGCCCACTACCCACCCGACCTGCGCCGTTGGCGAACTGAATTGCTGCCGACGTCCATTCAGCCACAGCAGCGATTTGGCGAACAGCGCACCGGCCAGTCCGCAGATAACGGCAGCAGCGGCTATGTACAACAGAAACCAGCCACCTTCGGCTTGCACCACAGGGTAACCTAAATACAGATACGGCCCCAGCAGGGCCTGCGCCGTCATACCGGCAATGATGACGGCTGTAAACACCGCCGTGCGAAACCGGGTGATGTGCGTCTGCGTTAGCTCCTCTACCACGAATACGATACCGCCTAATGGCGTGTTGAACGCAGCCGCCAGTCCGGCAGCTCCGCCCGTAATCAGCGCAATCTGCCGGGAAAGCTGTGGCCAGCCCACGGGCTGCAGCCGGTTAATGGCCCGAAAAATGGCGGCTGAAATCTGAATCGTCGGCCCTTCGCGGCCAATCACCCCTCCGCTCAGCAACAGCACCACACTACTGATCACTTTTACCACCGCCACCCGCATACTGAGTAAGTAAGCCGTTTTACCCTGCGTACCGGGAGTCGACAGTGTGATGCCGGCCATGACCTGCGGAATACCACTGCCCCGCGCAGCCGGTGCCAGTTGCTTCACAACGGCCCAGGCCAGCACAAATCCGGCTGGCATGAGCAGGAAAGCCAGCAGCGGCTGGTAACGCAGCCAGGCAAAACTGGTCTGCTCCGCCCAGCTGAACACCTGCTCGTATCCGACCGCTACCAGCCCCGTCAGCACAGAAGCGACCCAGAAGGGAACACTTTGCAGAATTGTCCGGCGGACGCGCTCGGTATACAGCACGCGTACGATCCGCTGATCGATCAGCGCCAGCAGTTTCTGATAGAACGAGGGCTGTTCAGCCGGTTTGGGGTCGGGGGGCGTCATGGGCAGTGCGTTGGGATCAGCTACCGGACACTCGGCTGCAATACCTTATTGATGGAGTAAATAACCCCGTTGGTGGCCCGGATGTCAGACAGGGTTACGTCGGCAACGGTGCCCCGGCTGTCCGTAATAGTGATGGCGTTTTCCTGCTTATGCACTACCAGAATCTGTCCCGTCAGGTTCGTCAGCGTCTGACCATCTTTCAGCCGGTCCGACGTCAGGCGACCACGCACGACATGGTAGGCCAGCAGCCGGGCCAGCCGTTTTTTGCTCGATGGCAGCAAGAGTTCGCGCAGGGTCGTTTCGGAGAGGGCCGAAAACGCTTCGTTGGTAGGCGCAAATACGGTGTAGGCACCTTTGCCCGCAGCCTGTTTCGCCAGTCCCGACGCGTTCAGGAGTTGGAGCAGGGTACTGTGTTCGGGTGACAAAGCCGCGCTCGCTGCCAGGTCTGTTTTGGTAGCTACGCCGGCGGGCGTTAAGGAGGTGGTCGTTTGCGCGCAGACGAGCCCGGTGCTTAGTGTCAGCAACAGTGCCCAGCCAACGTGGCGCTTCGTTTGTGTCGTAATCATCAGAGCGTGGTTGAGTAAAACAGGCGGGTACTACACCACCTGCTAAAACTCAACGAATGGGCGGGCAAACGGTTTTCACAAACCGCACAGGTTTAATCTCTCCGCTGCATCGTCAGCTTTTGCTGGCTACCACTTCACCCAACCAATTCTTAGCTGATTCCGGTTGGCCCGGTGGGAAAACAGAATCAATTCTACAATCACTATAAACTTTATAGGAATAACCGCCCGGCTGTATACAAAAGGCGTACCGGCGAACGTATTATAAAGTAAGCCGTGCCATCCAATTGGAAATGTACGTCTAAACGATTTTCCGCGAGTCGATTGGCCCGATTATTGCCCGAATAAGTAGCTGATAGCCAGCGTATCAACCGCCCGCTTATCCTATTTTCAATCTATCATTCTTAGTTACTTTTTTAGCAATATCAATACCCAAGATTATATTTTCGTAGCTGTTAAATTACCATTGGCCTGGTTTTTGAACTATTTCACCCGA
Organism: uncultured Cytophagales bacterium; assembly: GCA_964251665.1. GTDB lineage: Bacteria > Bacteroidota > Bacteroidia > Cytophagales > Spirosomataceae > JBBQLG01. The sequence continues at coordinate 138,572 of CAXUKO010000015.1, read as the reverse complement.
AGCGCGTAACATCATGTGCCACACTCCGTTTATGAAACACCTTTTACCTACCAATGTAGAATTGCTTGTTGAACTGGCTGCGTCTAACGATCTGGAGTATGAAGACGCTTATTTCGTGTGGAAGCGCTTCTATACGCGTGCTGATGCCTATATGATTGTTGAAACCGTGCTCTACATTGCCAAAACCCAGCGATTGTCGATCAATCTCGCGCTGACCTCATTTAAAATGTGGTTTGGTACCTCGCTGGAAACCGCCGAAAAGCACACTTTCGCCCATATCTAAGCGTTCATTTGAACCCGATGGCGCGTCCCCGTGTCGTTTATATACCGAAAAAGCCTGACCTCGCGGTCGGGCTTCTGTTTTAAAACGGCCGGATGCACGACTCCCGGCTTCTTTCATACGCATCCAGGGTTCGCCCCAGTGCCATCCACCCCATTGCAGTAGCCTCAATGGTTACCCGATAAAACGCTTCCCGAATAAACTCGCCGTTTACAATTGTTCCCCTGATACCGGGATTCCGCTGCGAACTCAGCACATTAAAATCTTCTTCACGTACCTCTGTCATCGCCGTCTGCAAATAGCGCAGTAACCCCTCCGACAGGTCCATTGTCTCCTGTAATGTCATACGAACAGCGTTTGGTAACCGCCGATGGTTACTGATTTAGCCCCCCGGATGTTTTCGTATAAAATCAGCAAACCAGCTACAGGCCCACTTTCTGCGTCTGGTCAACCGGAACGCCTTTTTTTGCTGTTACTACCCGGCCTGTTCGGTTGCTTTCAGCCGACTGTTTCTACCGTTGCTGCCACTCGCTAAAACAAAATGTTGCTGAAACCCCTTTCACCATTCAGGCCGGACACTGCATCGGAAAGCGCCTGAGTCGATACGATGCTGCGGCATGGTTCGGAATTTCAGGTTCATAGATGGCTATGCGCTTACTCAACAATGATTGCTACTGATCTTTTACTGCCCACCCTGGCTCCGTTATTCGACTGGAGAACAGAGGGGTGCGTGTATTTTCGAACAATCCGTGACACGGCCGGCCAGATAACTGATTTCAGCATTGAGTACAGTAACCCGGCGGCCCGCAAAATGGCCGCCGGTACGTATCAGGTCACGGTTGGCACCTCACTCCGGCACGCCAATCAGCAGGACACCACCATCAATGAAGGCGTGTTTGCGGGCATACGTACGGTTGTCGATACCGGCGAGCCAGCCGAGTTTGACTACTGGGACCCCACCCTGCGTGAATGGCTGACCATTACCCGGTCCAGAGCGGGCGATGGCGTGCTGAGTATATTCCGCATCATCACAAAGCAGAAACAGGCCGAGCTGGCGCAGTCGGCACAAACCGACCTGCTCCAGAGTATTCTGGATACGTCGCTCAACAACATATTCGTCTACGAAGCCATCCGCGACCCACTGCCGGACGGCACCCCCGGCCCGATCCGTGATTTTCGCATTCGGATGGCCAACCCAGCCGCCTGCCGCGATATTTTGCCTTATTATTCCGGTGAAATCAGGGGGAATACCCTGCTCACAATTCAGCCCCACTCCCGGGTCAGCGGCCAGTTTACGCTGCTTTGTAAGGTGGTCGAAACCGGTCAGTCCATCCGCACCGACCAGTATTTCGCCCACATGAAGCGCTGGTACGATACATCGATCACCAGGTTAGGGGACGGATGCGTGGCCACCGGCATAAACATTACGGCAACCAAACAGGCGCAGGAACAGGCTACGGCCAACCTGCAGGCAGTGATTGACAATGCCCGGATCGGTATCTTCGTTATCACGCCCATAGCCGACGAAACGGGTCAGTACACGGATTTTCGCTTTAAGACCATCAACCGCTTTGTGGCATCGCTGGCCGGTCAGTTACCCGAGACGATGCGCGGCACGCCGGTTTCAGACTGGTTCGCCACCTACCGGCGCGCGGGCCTGTTTGACCACTATAAACGGACGTATGATACCGGCGATGAACAGCATGTTCCCCTCCATTATACCGTGGATGGCACCGACCACTGGTTCGACATCCGGTCCATCAAACTGGGCGACGACGTACTGGTCACGTTTACGGACTTCACGGATCTGAAACAGGCACAGCAGGCCGTAGAACAACAGGCGGCCCTCATCAACGGCGTACTCGACAGCTCGGCCAATGGTATCATGGCGTTCGAGTCCGTCCGCGATGGACAGGGCAACATCATTGACTTTTCCATTCTGATGACGAATGAAGCCGGGGCGGCATTAGTGAACCAGCCAATGGCCGGTTTGCCGGGTAAAACCCTACTGTCCCTTTTTCCGGGCGCTCTGGAAGCGGGCTTGTTTGAGAGCTATGTGACCACCACCGAAACCGGCGAGCCCTTCCATACCGAAACCTATTACAATTACGACGGGCTGGATTTCTGGCTGGATATTTCGGCTCAGCGCCTGGGCGACGGCTTTGTTACCACCTTTATCGACATCTCCGTCATCAAACGGGCACAGTCGGCGGTCGAGCAGTCGGCGAATGAACTGCGGGCCGTCATTAATTCGGCGCAAGCGGCCATTTTTCTGATGCAGCCCATCCGCGACGCAACCGGTCAGGTGATCGACTTCCGGTTTCGGATCGCCAACCAGATGCTTGCCCAGTACGCTGGCCAGGAAACGGACGCTCTGTTAAACACACCGGTCAGCCAGTGGTTTCCGGCCTACCTGACCAACGGCTTATTTGAGCAGTACCGGAGCGTCTTACACGCGAACCAGACCAGGCATTTCAGTTTTCATTACGATGCCGACGGTATTAACGCCTGGCTGAACATAACAGCAGCACACTTCGGCGGAGATGTGCTGGTGACGTTTTCGGACTTCACGGACCTGAAACTACTGCAACAGCAACTGGAAGCCTCGACTACGGAACTACAGACAATTATCGACACCTCCCAAACGGGGATTTTCTTATTCAGTCCCATCCGGGATGAACGGGGCGATGTCGTTGATTTCCGGTTTCAGGTGGCCAACCAGCAGTTAGCATCCTATGTGGGGCAGAAACCGGAAACCGTGATTGGCGGACTGGGCAGCGTCTGGTTCCCGGATTACCAGACCAACGGGCTGTTTGATGCTTACCGGCAAACGTACCTGACCGGCGAGACGCTGCGTTTCGATTTCCACTACTACGGCAGCGGCATCGATGTCTGGCTGGACATTATGTCCACCAAAATGGGCGATGAAGTGCTGGTGACGTTTGGCGACTATACTCCCCTGAAGCGATTGCAGCAGCAGTTGGAAGCGTCGGTCATTGAGTTGCAGCGTTCCAACGAGAATCTGGAACAGTTTGCTTACGTAGCTTCCCACGATTTGCAGGAACCGCTGCGTAAGATTCTGGCGTTTGGCGACATTATTCAGACGGAGTACGCGCCGGTCATTGGCGACACCGGTGCCGACCTGATTCAGCGCATGCAGTCGGCGGCTTCCCGGATGCAGGTACTCATCCGCGATGTACTGGCGTATTCGCGGGTGGCAACCAAACGGGAAGCGGTTCGCCCGGTTAACCTGAACACCATCGTAGCCGATGTGCTCACCGATCTGGAAACTGCCATTGCCGACCGGCAGGCCGTAGTTCGGGTAGCCGCGCTTCCTACGCTCACCGGCGATGCGGGTCAGCTTCGGCAGTTGTTTCAAAATCTCCTCGGTAACGCCCTGAAGTTTGCCCATTCCGCCACAACGTCACCAGTCCCGCCCCATATCGACGTAACCACGCAGTTAGTCCGGGGTATGGAGGCCGGTATACCCGTTTCGCCGGCGGACGCGCAACGGCAGTTCCACTGCATTGAAGTGACCGACAACGGCATTGGTTTCGATCCGCATCAGGGCGAACGCATTTTTCAGGTCTTCCAGCGACTGCACGGGCGCAGCGGCTACCAGGGAACGGGCATCGGCCTGGCGATTGTCAAAAAAGTGATCGATAACCATCAGGGATATATCCGGGCAGAGGGCCGTCCGGGTCAGGGTGCCACGTTCCGGTTGCTACTGCCGGGGCAGTAGCTGGGATGATACCTATAAAAAAAGCGCCTAACCTAAGGTAAGCGCTTTACAGACAATGTGACCCCGATTGGATTCGAACCAATGACCGTCTGCTTAGAAGGCAGATGCTCTATCCAACTGAGCTACGGGACCAAATAAAAAAGTTTGACATTTGCCGCTGGCCGTTTGAAGCCGAAACATCAAACTACAAACGTACAAACATCAAACTTGCTTATTGTCGGGGTGGCAGGATTCGAACCTACGACCTCCTGGTCCCAAACCAGGCGCGATACCGGGCTACGCTACACCCCGAATGGTATCTGTTTATTGGTTACTGCGGAGAGAGAGGGATTCGAACCCTCGGTACCGTTGCCAGTACGACAGTTTAGCAAACTGTTCCTTTCGGCCACTCAGGCATCTCTCCGTTAGCCTTCGCTTGATTTCTCCGGCGTTCTGGGTCACAAAGATAGCTGTCTGTTTTAGAGAACCAAAACTAAATCGGGCAAATTCTTTCCGTAACCCTTATTTTCGCCCTCCGTCGCGGGTTGAGCCGGATCGTCTACCAGCGCCGACGGAAAACCCAAATCGTTACGCATGAACTGGTTGCATCCGTTTTCGGCCACCGAACTCACCTTCGTCGGGCTGTTCCTGCTGCTGTATATTTATTATTTTTTTCGCACCTTCCGGCTGGCACGGCAGTTGTCGACGTCGGCCTGGGCCGTTATTCCCAAGTTTTTTCTGCGCTCGACCTACTTAGCCCTGCTGCTGATTGCCCTGCTGGGACCCTCCTTCGGCGAGGCTGATAAAGAGGTAACAACGCTGGGGCGCGATATTTACCTGCTCCTCGATGTGTCGCGGTCGATGGATGCGACGGACATTGCGCCAACCCGGCTCGAACGCATCAAATTCGACATTCAGCAACTGACCGATACGCTGGCGGCCGACCGCTTCGGCCTGATCCTGTTCGCCAATGACGCGTTTGTGCTGGCTCCCCTCACCGCCGATCACGACGCGCTGAACCGGTTTGTGCGCGACACCCGCAGTGGCCTCTCATCGGGCAATGGTACCGACCTGTGCCCCGCGCTGGAACTGGCCCGGCAGAAACTTATTACCGATCCGCTGGCCCGGCAGAGTACCAAAGCAATTGTGCTGTTCAGCGACGGCGAAGATTTTGGCACCTGCGACCGCTCAGTGCTGGGCCGGCTGCGCACCTACGCCATTCCGCTGTTTACGGTGGGCGTCGGGACCGAAGCGGGCAGTTCGATTCGGCAGGGGTCGGGCTACGTGCGCGACGACCGGCGGCATATTGTGCAGACCCGCCTGAACCGCGAAGCCCTGCGCAGCCTGGCCCGCGACGGTCGGGGCAGCTACATTGACGCCACGCCCGATACGCCGTATATCACCCAGCTGACCGAAGCCCTGCGCGCCGTACAGGGCCGAACCATCGATCAGCGCCGGATTGGCGTGCTTACCAACAAATACTATTATTTCCTGCTGATTGCCTTCGTGCTGCTGGCCATCGACCTGATTGTCACCGTGCGGACGTTTCAGCTATAAGGAGACAAGGCTTCCGGATTTTCGGCTAATTTTGCGCTTGCGTTCGTTTTAATCGTGTATGATTCACCTGTTTTTATCGGCCCTGCTGTGGTGGCAACACCGCTCGCTGGATCAGATCTCCCGGAACAATATTGCCCGTAAAGAAGCCGAGGCTGCGTATAAAGCAGCCAACTACGCGCGGGCAGCTGAGCGCTATACGTTTCTAACCCGAATTGACTCAACACCCAACCCTGATTTGCTCCTGAATTTAGGCCACAGCTGTTTCCGGTTAAACCGGTATGCCCCGGCAAAAGTCCAATATGAACGGTTGCGGCAGATAGGGAATGCCGAACAGGTGTCCATTGCATCGGTGCAGCTGGGCATCATTGCCTGTTTAGAGAAAGACAGCGCTACGGCCCTGAATCTGTTTCAGCAGGCCCTGTTGGAAAACTCCGATAATGAACCCGCACGCCACAATTTTGAGTTAATTAAACGGATCTGGTCCGGTCGAACACCAACAGCAGGCGTGGCGCAACGACCAAAACCAAACCCAGCGAAGGTTACCGTACAGCGCCCGACACCGGCCGAGTCGAAACAGGCACCGGCCCCAACCGTTGCACACTCGGAGCGGAAAGACGACCAGTTACGGCGGTTTCGGAACCTGAACATGACCGAAGCCCAGGCCCGGCAATTGCTGGATGCCATGCAGGGCGACGATCTGCCCTATACCCTGGCCCGCCACCGGGCACCAGCGCGGGACGCAGAGCCGGGCAATCGGTGGTAGGCCACCGCATCCGTTTAATGACCCTTTACGCAAACGTACCATGAACGAAGTTGTTATTATTGCCGCCGTCCGTACGCCTATTGGCAGTTTTGGGGGCGTTTTGTCGACACTGTCGGCCGTTGATCTCGGTGCTGCCGCTATTAAAGGCGCGTTAGCCAAAGCAGGCGTGGCACCGGAGTTGGTTCAGGAAGTGATTATGGGCAATGTAGTGTCGGCCAATGTTGGGCAGGCACCCGCTAAACAGGCCGCCCTGAAAGCGGGCTTACCCGCCCATATTCCCTGTACAACCATCAATAAAGTATGTGCATCAGGCACGAAAGCCATTATGCTGGCGGCTCAGGCCATTCAGTTAGGACAGGCCGATGTGATTGTGGCAGGTGGTATGGAAAGCATGTCCAATGCGCCTTATTACGTCCCGAAAGCCCGGTTCGGCTATCGCTACGGCAATGCCGAACTGGTTGACTCCTTAGCCAAAGACGGGCTGCTCGACGCCTACGATCAGTGCGCGATGGGTGTATTTGCCGATGCAACGGCGGAGAAATACACCATCAGCCGTCAGGAACAGGACGCCTACGCCGTGCAGTCCTATCACCGGGCTGAAGCCGCCACGCAAAGCGGACAGTTTAGCGCCGAGATTGTGCCCGTTGAGGTAGCCAGCCGAAAAGGCAGCGTAACGGTGAGCGAAGACGAGGAGTACAAGAATGTATTTTACGACAAAATTCCGTCGTTGAAACCCGCCTTCACCCCCACCGGAACCGTCACGGCGGCCAACGCATCGACCATCAACGACGGTGCTTCGGCCCTGGTGGTGATGAGTCGACGGAAAGCGGACGAACTCGGGCTGAAACCACTCGCCCGGATTGTATCGTATGCTGATGCGGAGCAGGAGCCGCAGTGGTTTACCACCACGCCAACCATCGCCGTGCCCAAAGCCCTCGACCGCGCCGGACTCACGACAGCCGATATTGATTTTTACGAAATCAACGAAGCCTTTGCAGTGGTGCCGCTGGCTTTCAGTCAGGTGCTCGACGTTCCGCAGGAAAAGCTGAATGTCTTTGGCGGAGCCGTCTCCATTGGTCATCCACTGGGTGCTTCCGGTGCCCGGATCGTAACGACGCTCATCAACGTGCTGCAACAGCGCAACGGGCGTTTCGGAGCGGTCGGTATCTGCAACGGCGGGGGTGGAGCCTCGGCCCTTGTGCTGGAGAAATTATAATGGACTGTATCCGCTTCGGCGGCCCGGCCAGACGCCCACGTCTGGCCATTCCGGTAAACAAAACCAGATGTGGGCATCTGGGATACATAATTGATGAACGCTATTCAGGAAACCCAGTTCAACTTCCCCGGCCAGACCGGTTATTACAAGGGTAAAGTCCGCGATGTGTACGCCTTCCCCAACCAGTTAGTGATGGTGGCGACAGACCGGATTTCAGCCTTCGACGTAGTGCTGCCAAAGGCCATTCCTTACAAGGGGCAGGTGCTGAATCAGACGGCGGCTTACTTCCTACAGGCGACCGCCGATCTTGTCCCCAACTGGCTGCGTCAGGTACCCGATCCCAACGTCAGCATGGGTCTGAACTGCGAACCGTTCGCCGTGGAGATGGTGGTGCGGGGCTACCTCGCGGGCCATGCCTGGCGTACCTACCGCGATGGTGGCCGGGTGTTGTGCGGGGTGCCGCTGCCCGACGGGTTACGGGAAAACGACCGACTTCCCACGCCGATTATTACGCCCACCACCAAAGCCCATGAAGGCCATGATGAAGACATTTCGCGCGAAGACATTCTGAGCCGGGGTATCGTCAGCGAGGCTGATTACGTTCAACTGGAAACCTACGCACTGGCGCTCTTCAACCGGGGTACCGACATGGCTTCGGCGCAGGGGTTGATTCTGGTCGATACGAAGTATGAATTTGGTAAATTGGACGATCAGATTTACCTCATCGACGAGGTACACACGCCCGATTCGTCGCGCTATTTTTACGCCGATACCTACGAAGAGAACTTACGCAGCAACCAGCCACAACGGCAGTTGTCGAAAGAATTCGTCCGGGAATGGCTGATTGCCAACAACTTTCAGGGCAAGGCTGGCCAAACGATTCCGGCCATGTCCGACAGTTGGATCGAACAGATTACCGCCCGTTACATTGAATTATACGAAACGGTAACGGGCCGTCCCTTTGTGCGGGCTGATGCAGCTAACCCGCTGGCCCGCATTAAATCTGCCATTTCCGGGGCACTAAAGCTGTAAGTTGACCGGCTGTTGGCGATTCCTGCGAAACAAAAACCGATTACGAACGATTAGTTTAACTTAAACTTACTGTCCACGTTACGCTTCTTATGAATTATTCGATTGAGAAAAACGAACAATATGCCCTCATTCGCCTGAACGAACCCGAGTTCGACGGCGAGATTGCCCCTGCGTTTGAAACCCTGAGCCGGAGTCTGTTTCGGGAAGGGTATAGCAACATCATTGTCGATCTGGAAGCCACTCAAACCATCGACGACGATGCCATCAGCGTGGTTCGCAAGATAAACCGGCAGTGTACGAATGAGGTCGGGCTGATGATTGTCGTGACCAAAAACGAAGAAATCATCGACGAACTTGACTTATCGAACATTGCCGATCTGACGATCCTGCCCACGGTGGAGGAAGCCGTTGATGCCGTATTTATGAATGAACTGGAAAACGATTTCCGCAACGAAGACGATAGCGAGTATAATGGAGGAAGCGGCCGGGAATCTGATTACTGATGCCAGTCACCGGCCCACGGCCGACCGGGGTACCGTGTTCGCACTCACTATTCTGGGTGCAGGTTCGGCTACGCCCATGTTCGACCGCCACCCAACGGCACAGTTACTCAATTATAACAACGAGTATTTTCTGATCGACTGTGGCGAGGGCACCCAGTTGCGCCTGATTGCCCAGCGGGCGCGGCCCGGCCGGTTAAAATACATTTTTATCAGTCACCTGCACGGTGACCATTATTTTGGGTTAGCCCCCCTCCTTTCGACGCTGAATCTGAGTGGCCGCACCGAGGATTTATACCTGTTCGGACCGCAGGGACTGGACGAAATCCTGACGACGATGTTTCGGGTTTCGGATATGCGCCTGGGGTATAAAATTCATTTTCAGGCTGTTGATCCCCGGCAACCGGCACTCCTGCTGGACCTGCCCCAACTTACCGTATCCTCTATTCCGCTGGAACACCGGATCGCCTGTACGGGCTACCTGTTTCGGGAGAAAACCCGCCGACGCCGACTGCTGCGCGAGAAACTCCCGGCCGATGTTCCGGTCGAGTTCATGCGTCAGCTGAAAGACGGGCACGATATTCTGGATGCAAACGGGCAGGTGCTGTACGCAGTTGCCGACTATACCGTGCCCGGCCCCAGGGCAAGATCCTACGCGTTCTGCTCCGACACCCGGTTCAACGAGTCGATGGTCCCGCTGATTGAGGGCGTTGATCTGCTGTATCACGAAGCCACGTTTCTGGATGATAATCTGGAACGGGCCGAAGAAGTCTACCACTCAACGGCCCGGCAGGCGGGTATTATTGCGGCTCAGGCGGGCGTCGGGCAGCTACTGATCGGGCATTTCTCGTCGCGCTACAAAGAGTTTCAACCGTTTCTGGATGAGTCACGGGCCGAATTCATGAATACAGCCTTAGCCATCGAAGGCGAAACCATTGACCTGCCGGATGGTCACCCGTCTGACAGCCCTGCCCATTCCTAAGCCTTTTTACGCTGTACTATGCTGGTTTTTCGCCTTGGATTCCTGACGATTGGGTGGCTCGATGTTCTCGACATCGGGCTGGTAACCGTGTTGCTCTATCAGATTTATGTGCTGGTTCGGGGCAGTGTTGCCAGCCGGGTCTTTGTGGGCTATCTGCTGGTGTACTTAGTGTACTTAGTTGTGAAGGCCCTGGGCTTAAGCCTGTTAACCACCATTCTGGAGTATTTCATCAGTGTCGGCGCGCTGGCGCTGATCATTATCTTTCAGCAAGAAATCCGGCGTTTTCTGGGCCTGATCGGGCGGTCGACCAACATTGGCAGTAACCGGTGGGTGCGTCGGTGGCTGTTGCGGCAACCGGATATTACGGAACCCGTCACTCCCTTAAAACCGATTTTAGACGCCTGCAAAACGCTCAGTGCTGAGTTTACCGGTGGCCTGATTACGATTCAGAAAAACGACGACCTCTCGAAGATTACACAGTCGGGCGAAACGATTGATGCACGGCTCTCGAAAACACTGCTGCTTTCTATTTTCAGCCAGTACAGCCCGTTACACGATGGCACGGTGGTAATTAGTGACGGGCGGATTCAGGCGGCCCGCTGTATTTTACCCGTATCCGACGACGATGAACTGCCGCACACCCTGGGGTTTCGGCACCGGGCGGCCCTGGGCATGAGTGCCGCAACGGATGCGGCTGTGATCGCGGTGTCGGAAGAGACGGGCCGCATTGCGCTGGCCATCAACGGCGAGCTATTCAGCAACCTGACGGTACACGATCTGGAAGAACGCTTGAAAAAACACCTGACGGCTCCCAGGCATTTAGTTCGTGGCTTATAGTTAGTTTGTGACGGTCGGCCGCTGCCGTTTGTAGTTGTCTTTACTACGAATGGCAGCGGCCGACCGTCACCAATAAATGCCTGTTTAATACTCCAGCATACCCGGCAGCGACTTGGCCTGCTCCACAAAATCAGTTACCTGATCAACCGAGGGGGGACGTTGCGTAAACTGCCGGACGCGGTTAATTTCAATAAGTTTGGCGTGCAGGTTGGTTGGTGCCCGGTGTGCCAGTTCCTTTACCGTGTCAACACCGGCTTCTTCCATCAAATCACTGTAGACCCGGCCAATGCCTTTTACCCGCGTTAAGTCAGCCCGGTTGGCCAGTTCGAGAATAACGGAGGCATCAACTCCGGCGGCTTCGGCCAGTGCCTTACGATCTTTGGGCGTTTTGGCGGCTACCAGCATCGACTCGCTGTCGCCCAGGCCCTGCGCCTTCAGTACATTCAGGATGGCGTCTGTAACTCCTTTTAGTTCGCTTACGTGTACACTCATAGGTAAATAATAAACTTGGTGAATGGTAGAAGCCTGACAGTCAGACTGCTTTCTGAAAATTAACGAATCATGTATAATCTTCGGGTATCGTTTATCAGAAATTTTTTCTGCGCTGTAAAACTTTCCGCACTCAATTGCGCAAAGAGTCGCGCCCATTCAGCATAGCGGTTCGGCTCGGCCGCCCGGAACAGCTCCGGGTCAATTTTCTTCAGACGAAGGTATTCATCAAACTCCATCGGTATACTGACTTTTTACAGGAAACGGTTCCAACTCATCTGTTTGAGTAAAGAACAGGGCTCGCTCACGTCGGAAAACGTACTTATCCCAGGCAATCTGGCGGCTGCTGCGTGAAACGGAAGGGCATTTTACATCTGGCATAAACGTTGGGTGCGGCTGGTACTAAACAACAAACACCATGAACACCTACCAAATTAGTGCACCTGACTACACGCCCAACACCAGCAACACACCCGAATCCGATGCGCCCCTGCTGGATGCGTACTCGCATACAGTGGTAAATGTAGCCAAAAAAGTAAGCCCCTCTGTCGTGAAGATCCGGGTTAGCGGTCGGTAGGTGCCCCCAGTCAGGCCCCTGACCGATGCCACCATTGGCCGCAACACCCAGATTACCGTGCAGCGCGATGGCCGTCAGCGGGGAGTGATGGTAACGCCGGGAGAAATAAAATAAGGGTTTGTGGTGTCGGTTTCTCAAAACTGACACAGGCTGATTTCCGGGGCAAAACATCTGCTGACGCAAGCGAGTCGGTTTTGAGAAACCGACACCACAAACCACAAACTTATTTACTGACCTTATCAAAAGCTGCGTCGTAATCGGGGCGGGTGGTGCCCATCCATTCGTCCCAGAAGCGGAAATACAGGCCGTAGTTGCCGGTAAAAAACTGGTGATGCTGGTTGTGGCTCACCGACGTGTTCAGCCATTTACCCAGCGGGTGCCGGTTGAAGTTTTTGGGGTACAACTCCCAGCCTAAGTGGCCATAGACGTTATAAACAATCATAAAAATCAGAAACGCGAAGATCGTCAGCGGGTGCAGCGGCAGCACAAATGTGACAATAGGAACAACGGCCGCTTCAACAATGGCTTCGAGCGGGTGAAATGCATAAGCCGCCCAGGGCGATGGATTAGTTGATTTGTGATGTACTAAGTGCAGCAGTTTAAACACCCGGGGGTGGTGCATGGCCCGGTGCGTCCAGTAAAAATAGGTATCGTGGAATAGGATCAGGCCCAGAAACGAAAGCAGTCCATAGGCCGTTCCGTAATCGGACCAGTGTCGGTACATCAGGTTATGCCCCCGAATCAGCGGACTGGCCATCAGGAAGGTGATACCCGTAAACACCAGCACGGTGCCAACGGAATACATAATCTCGCGCTGGTAATCCTTGTTTTTGGGTATCCGCTGCTGAATCTTCCGGCGCGCCCGGTTCTGTTTTTTCCAGCTATAATAAATACCGAAAAACAGCCCGGCTACGATCAGGTAGCGGAGCAGGTGACTCATAAACACAATCAGCGTAAGCCAGACAGGATCTGCTTGTTGAAAGAGTTGGAAGTTCATGGCGGCAGGTTTGTTAATGAATAACAAAGGTACGCTTTGGCCCGTTCTCCCGCTTCAGTGAGCTTGATTGAAAAAAACGGCCAGCCCGTCTTTTCCCGCCACCACAATGTCTTTTCGGCCGGTGTTTCGCAGGTCGGCGATGGCGAAATAAATGCCGGTGCCTTTGCCCTCCCCCGCCGGGCCGGACGCAATGATGTGTTTTACGAACGCTTTACCATCCCAGGTGAAATAGTACAGCCCGACCGGGTCATTCGTGCCGGGGTCGTTATCATTATGCGCCCGAAACCGCTTGCCGGTAATCAACTCCGGTTGGCCATCGCCCGTAATATCGAACCATTCCATCGTGTGGTACTGCGAATTTTTGTCGTCGATCAGGTGCTTTTCCCATAACCGCTTGTTGCCCGGCTCAACCCGCTGTTCATACCAGTGCAGCCCGTAGCCATGCCCCTGCCCTACAATCAGATCATTCTGTTTATCGCCGTTTACGTCGACAACCAGGATGGGGACACTGGCAGTACCGAGCGAAAACTCAGGATGCAGCGTCCAGCCCGTTTTACCCGCTTCGAGCCAACCGTCACTGACAATAAAATCGCCCTGCCCATCGCCGTTTACATCGCCAAAACCAAGGCCATGCCCCTGCGTGGGCGCTACGTCGACTTGCTGAAAGACGCCATTTTTGAGCGTGAAATATTTCAGGGGCTTACCGGGATTGTTGGGTACTATTTCGGGCGTTCCGTCGCTATCCACATCCCAGGCACGGGTCGTTTCGATATTGCCGACGGTGGCTATCTCGTGAACCGGCCATTCACCATCGGGTTTTGCTGTACCAGTCGGGTTTTCGAGCCAGCGCAGCTTACCGCCCCACCAGCCGCCAGTTACTACATCGGTACGGCCGTCGGCGTTGACATCCAGCGGAATGGTCGAAAAATCATCGTAATACTGGTCTTCGCGCCGTTGATTGCCAATCAGATGACGTTTTCGGAACAGCGGTCCCTCGTACCAGAAGTCGCCGGAGACGATATCCGGCGTACCATTCTTATCCACGTCGAACACTGCTGCGGATTCGTAACTTTCGGCCGCCACAAACTGGCGCTTGAATATAGGCTGATCTGCGCCGATAGATCGCTGATAGGTTGTCCCGGTAAGGAGTAGGCAGCTAAACAGGAGGAGCGTTTTCATGCGCCGAACCTACTGTTTTTCGTTGATTATTCGAACAGGTAAGCCGTCGTTCGTTCAGGAACCAGCCTATAAACCAAAAATGGGGGTGAATCAGCCCGGTTTTGTCCGTCTTGCCTCACCCCCATTTCCTTTGGTATTGTGTTGATTAAGGTTGCGTCATCTGCACCGGACTATGATTATCGTAAGCAATTTTGCGCGTCATCAGGCCGGACCCGAGCGCCATAATTCCGAAAATAACGTGTGGCCAGTGGGCAAAGTCAGCAAAACCGAACAGCCAGGGCGATGCAATCAGCAACAGCCCCTCAATTACATCAAGTGTCAGGTGCATCGGCACCGACACCACCTTCATCACGCCTAACTCATAATCTGTCATCAGCGACGTAGCCAGCGTTGCCAGCCCGACCACAATAGGCACCCATTGAGCCGCACCACCATCAGCGAAGCCGAATAACCACGGCGACGCAATGAAGAGTATGCCGGCCACATAATCGATCATTCCGTGTACTTTGGTTGAAATAAAGCGCATGATTGATAACCTGTTTACGTTGAGAATCTGCCTACTAAAACTGTAGACTTTTAAGAATGTTCTCAAAGTAAGGGAACGGTTTCAGCACTCTGTGGCGCTCAGGGCCAGCCCGGCTTCGGAGGTTTCCTTGTAGCGGGTAGACATATCACGGCCAGTGGCTTTCATGACTTTGATGACCGAATCGAGGGAGATTTTCTGCATGGCAGGCGAACCGGACGAGGCCAGCAAAAACGCATTGTAAGCTTTTACCGCTCCCATTGCATTGCGCTCGATGCAGGGAATCTGGACGTAGCCGCCAATGGGATCACAAGTCATGCCGAGATGATGCTCAATGCCGATTTCGGCGGCAGACTCAACTGCTTCGATGGACTTACCGGCCGCGTAAGTTAGAAAAGCGGCACCCATCGCCGAGGCCGAACCGATTTCGCCCATGCACCCCATTTCTGCCCCCGAAATGCTGGCATTGTGTTTCACCAGAAAGCCGACAGCCGCTGCCGCCCACATGCCTTTTCGGAGGGTCGCTCTGTCGTAATGGAAGTGGTTTTTGGCCAGATACGTTAGTCCCGGAATTACGCCCGACGCGCCGGAGGTGGGGGCCGTAACGACAATACCACCGGCTGCATTCTCTTCGGAAGCCGCCAGACAATACGCATTCAGGAAAATGAGAAAGCTATCCGCCGACTGTGATAGCCCCTGTGCCTGTTTAAACAGCAGGGGTGCTTTTCGGCGTAGTTTAATGGAACCCGGCAGCGTGCCCTTTTGTCGCAAACCCCGCCGGACAGCCCGGTGCATGAAGTCCAGAATCTGATCGATCCGCTGGTTAATTTCTTTGGCCGACCGGCCGGTCAGGGCAATTTCGTTGGCCAGCAGTACGGTTTCCAGGGGAAGTCGTGTGGTACTCAAATGCGCCTTTAATTCCTTCATCGTGCTATACGGATACGGGATAGCTACGCTGGCAGGGTCCGTTACCACCTCGCCTTTCCGCAGGATAAAACCGCCACCGATGGAGTAATATTCCTCTTTAGCCAGCATCTCTTCGCCCGCCAGTAACCGCAGCACCATCGTGTTGGCGTAGGGCGATTCGTACCGTTTACGCTCAAAAACGATGGTCTGATCACCTAACAGAAGTTGGGTTGAGCCAATGTGTACGGGATAGGTCACGGCAGGGTCTTTCAGGAGTTTCAGCAACGCGTCCGGGTCGGTGGTTTCGGGTTGCCAGCCGAGCAAGCCGGCTATAATGGCGCGGTCGGTGCCGTGTCCTTTACCCGTAGCACTCAGCGATCCGTAGAGGTACACCCGAATGCTGGTGGCACGCTGCAAAACCAGTTCGGGCAACTGGCCGATGCGCTGTAGAAAGTCGAAAGCGGCTTTCATCGGGCCAATGGTATGCGAACTCGACGGGCCGGGCCCCACCTTGAAGAGGTCAAAAAAGGAAGTTGTAATGGGTGAACTACTCATATCAATGATGTCGATGAAGTCGGCTGGATAACTGGAGTCGGGTTTGTCTTAACTAACGCCAGAGGTTACAGATGTTGAGTGATTGAATGGCTTTCAGTGTAAATTAATTCGGCAGCACTGTGTTTTTAACAGGCCTTTAACGCACCGTTTTCAATAGGAGAGCTACTTTGTGAACACATTCACTCCCTGCACCTATGAAAGTTGGCTTCTACTGTCTACTGCTTTTTTTGTTAACCGGCTGCGTGGTTAACAACTTCAAAACAAACACCGATTATGAGTCGCTGCACCGGTTTAAACGAATTTTGGTCGTTTCAAAACTAACGGATTCAGCACCTACTTACCTGAACTCCTGGCTCACGTCCTTTCCCGACGACTACGATGTCTGTGTACTGGACATCAGCAAGTTAGCCTTTGGTAACCCGGACTCGCTGATCAGTCAGAAAGTACTGGAGTGCAAAAGCGGGGTGATGCTGACAATCGATTTCGACCGAAATTTTACCGCTGGTTCTGGAAAATACATCACTGCTTATAACGAGTTTTTTGTTCAGATGGTCTCTCTCCCCGACCGTAAGCCATTCTGGAAAGCTGTCACTTTAAACATCCGCCCCCGCGCTGTAGTCAACCAACTCGTTACTGACGCTATAATCGAAGGCAACGTGCCACGACCCGCCTATTGATCATCAAACCACCACCGCCTGCCGGTAAGCCGATGGCGTTTGTCCGGTGATGGCTTTAAATGTCTTGTTAAAGTGCGACAGGTTGTTGAAACCAACGTCGAAACCAATATCAGCCACGGTGCGGGCACTGTTGAGTGCCCGACGCGCCTGACTAACCCGGTATTCGTTCACAAAGTCGGTAAAGGTCAGATGCGTCATCCGTTTGAAATAGCGGCAGAATGCGGGCACGGTCAGGTTGCTCAGATCGGCCACTTCCCGAATGTCGATGGGCTGGCGGTAGTTGGCTTCTACAAACTGATAAATCCGGTTAACGCGCTCCTGTTCGCGGGGGTTAATGTCGAACTGCGTTCCATCCGCATGCAGCAGTTCCACATCGTCGGCGACGGCGAGTTCATTGAAAATCTGTAACAGGGTTAACATTCGCTGAAAGGGCGGCAGACCCGGTAACCGGCAAAGTTGCTCACCCACCTTTTGTTTGGTGGCCAACCCGAACGAAAGTCCCTGCTTTGCCCGCTCGAACAAGCGCCGGACGGCAGCCAGCTCCGGCTTTTGAAGAAAGTCCGTCCCCAAAAAATCATCGCGCAGCTGCACAATCCACTCGTCAATCTGGTCTTCAGCTCCGTAACTGAAATTAAGATGTGGCAAACCGGGACCAATAAACACTAATTGCCCATCTGTATAGTGCGAAATATGCTGACCAATATGGCGTTTCCCCCGTCCGTTGGGGATAAATACGATTTCGTATTCGGGATGGTAATGCCAGAATACCCGGCAGCTGTTCGGCTCCGTATGGTGCATAAAGCGGAATGAACTACCGGCTTCAGGTTCTATTTTTTCAAATTGCAGGCGCATAGTATTTTTTAAACACAGAGAAAACAGAGGTTGCACAGAGGTAACAGCGTTTTGTGATCGCTATCAGCCCCCTGCTTTAGCTGTGGGCTGATACTACTTGACTTACATCTGGCTCATCGGGATCTGCGGAGTTTGCGGCACGTGCCAAACAGGGCTTTATGCTTTGTATAACGTGTTACACTCTTCGCGTTTGCGCGTTTAACGGTTGTCAGTTATCCAAATTTACGCTAATTATTCAACAGAAAAAGCAATACACCATCACTTTGCGCTAATAGTGTAGTAGGCAGGTGGCTGGTCGATGGGCTAATTTTGTTCTATGAATACAATGAATCCATCCATCAACTGGCGCAGCAACTTATTTGTCCGTAACCTGCTGACATTCTTCAGCCATCCACAGGCGCGGGTAGTCGGTCTGGTCTTTGCCACTGACAGCCTCCTGTTCGGGAGTTGGGTCGCGCACATCCCCTACGTGAAGCAACACCTGCACCTCTCCGACAGCGAGTTGGGTCTGGTACTGTTTGCCCTGCCTGCGGGTCTGATTACCATGAATCCGTTCACGGGTAAAATCATCGCCAAACTGGGCGAAGCACAGGCCTGTTTCTGGGCAGCCGTTGCCCTTTGTCTGAGCATTTGCATACCCATCAACGCACCCAACGTGATTGTACTGGGCATTGGGCTATACATGGTAGGACTGTGCAACGCACTCATCAACGTAGCCATGAATACCTGCGCCACCAATGTCGAACGGGCCGAGGGCATTTCGATTATGTCGTCCTGCCACGGCATGTGGAGTCTGGGCGGGATGATTGGGTCGGGCATTGCCGGGTCCATTATTGCGCTGCATATCTCACCCGCCACCCACATGGTGGTTATGGCGGTCCTGATTATGCTGTTAACCTTCTGGCTGCGGCCGGTCCTCATGAGTATTCCAGCGCAGCCCGTTTCCTCCACCTCGTCTTTTGTCCGGCCCAATCTGGCTCTGCTGATTATGATTTTTGTGGGGCTGGCCGTGGCCATGGGCGAAGGTATTGCCTTCGACTGGAGCGCGGTTTACCTGCGCGAATCGCTGGGCGCTACAAATCAGATTGCCGCGCTGGGGTTTGGTGCCTTTTCGCTCACCATGACCCTCGGGCGTTTTGCCGGTGATGCGCTTATTCCGCGAATCGGTGCCAAACGCTGGCTGCAAATGGGTGGCATCATCGGGGCATTGGGGTTATTAGTTGCCATCCTCCTCCCCTTTCCGGTAACGGGTCTGCTGGGTTTTGCCATTCTGGGTGCGGGTTGTTCCCTCGGGGCACCGATTCTGTACGCGGCTGCGCTCCGCATTCCGGGCATTCCCCCGGCGGCTGGCCTGGCGACATTCGCTACCTTTAGTTTTGTCGGTTTCCTGGCTGGCCCGCCCGTGATTGGTTTCGTTGCCGAAGCCTATGGTTTGTCGTGGGGTTTGGCTGTAGTCGCCATCATGCTCCTGCTTTCGTCGGTGCTATCCCGGCAGGTCGATTTGAATGAACAGCTATGAAAGCCGCTATTTTTGATATGGATGGAGTGATCGTTAATACGAACCACTACCATAAACGCGCCTGGCGCGATTACTACCACCGCAACGGGAAAACCCTGACCGACGCCGAGTTTCTGGAACACATCTCCGGCAAACATAACGATGCGATTCTGGCCCATCTGTTCGCCGGACAGGAGTTGGAACCCGGGCGCGCCCGGCAGTTGGCCGACGAGAAAGAAGCGTTATTTCGTGAAATCTATCAGCCCGAAATTGTAGCGCTGCCCGGCCTGATCGACTTCCTGAAGGCCCTTAAAGCCGCTGGTATCCGCACGGCTGTCGGCACATCGGCTCCCGTCGAAAACCTTGATTTTGTGGTCGATCAGCTTGATTTGCGGCCTTACTTCGATGCGTTACTGAATGAAAGTATGGTGACGCGTCCGAAGCCCGATCCGGAAATTTACCAGCAGGCGATGGCTGTAATCGGTACGACGCCCGCCGACAGTGTGGTCTTTGAAGACTCCATGACGGGTATTCAGGCAGGACTGGCCGCCGGAGCGAAAGTCGTTGGCGTCGCTACGACCGAAACGGCGGATGCCCTTCGCCCACTGGTGAACGATGTCATTACCGATTTTCGGGAAATGAGCGTAGCGCGGTTTATGGCTTTATTTCAGTAGGTCAGGGGTTACTTTTTCAGTAATTACCCGCACCGTATCGCCCACCCGAATGGTACCGCCACGAATAACACGGGCCGTTAGTCCGCCATGCCCGCGAACGGCGTTGTAGCCACCCGGCCCAAGGGTGGTTTCCATTTTCGAGCAGGGATGGCATTGTCCCGTTACAGCCAATACCACTTCATTTCCGATCTGCACCTGATGATCCTTAAGTGCCAGTAAATTCAGCCCCGACACCACCAGATTCCGGCGCAGATCAGCGGGGTCAACAGTTTCGCGGCCTACCATAGCAGCAATGGCGGGCAGGTGTTCGGCCTGGATCAGCGTTATATCGCGGGTGCCGCTCTTGCCATTGTACCGGTCACCCACTATGCCGTTGCCCCGTACAACGTCTGCCGTTGGCACAACCTGAATGGGAGCGCCCCGTTCGGGTCGGATACCGATCCACTCAATATGGCCGGGCCGGGGAAACACATTAAAAAGCGTACTGATATTCTGCATATTCCTGGTGACTGATCGACGGGTGTATCATAGAAACAGTCAATGGGAAAATAAAGTCAACCCCGGGCGGGATTTCCTGCGCTAACGGTCTCACCAAATCAATTTCTGCCTCTTTCCACGTCTATAAACGAACAATGCCCTGACCGGGAAGCCAGGGCACTGTTCAGTCTGTATTGGGTGAGAGCCGCTTAATCAGCTTTCAGAATCCGAATCAGCTTCGTCTGAGTAGGCGTCGCG
Organism: uncultured Cytophagales bacterium; assembly: GCA_964251665.1. Classification (GTDB taxonomy): domain Bacteria; phylum Bacteroidota; class Bacteroidia; order Cytophagales; family Spirosomataceae; genus JBBQLG01. Next base: position 118,022 of record CAXUKO010000015.1, on the reverse strand, counting down.
GTCCGCAGCAACAGCACACCCGTTGGCTGTTGTTTTACGACAAAGCGTACCGGCTCTACAGCGCGCGCCTGCTCTACACGGTGCTGGGCCACTGCCCTTCCCTGAATATCAGTCAGATACAAATTCAGTGAGCTACCTTCGGCACCCGTTACCTCAACTTCTACCGCATCGCCGACCGGATTCCCCAGCACGTGTACCTGTAGGGGCGTAACAGGTTCGGCAGCTAACCGGAAGGGGAACGGTTGACCAACTTTGGTGGCGCAGGCATTACGGAAGTTCCACACGAAGTAAACCGAACGGGAGGCCTGATCGGCAATGGGCAGGGTGTTCTGGTTCTGATCAAAGGGAAACGTATAACTCTGACCAAGTGCGCCCTTGTCCGTCACCCCGTTGATGAACAGCAACGGTAAAGCTGGCGTAAACGTCCCATCGGTGTAGCCCACTACAAAGTCTACGCTACTCAGCGCACCGTTGGTAGTGTAACAGTTGAAGCTGGTGATCGTCAGTGTAGCCGGACCGGTCGGGGGAACCGGTGGCGTCGGTGGCGTTACCGGGCCAGCACAGGCATTACGGAAGTTCCACACGAAGTAGACTGAGCGAGACGCCTGATCGGCAATGGGCAGGGTGTTCTGGTTCTGATCAAAGGGAAACGTATAACTCTGACCAAGTGCGCCCTTGTCCGTCACCCCGTTGATGAACAGCAACGGTAAAGCTGGCGTAAACGTCCCATCGGTGTAGCCCACTACAAAGTCTACGCTACTCAGCGCACCGTTGGTAGTGTAACAGTTGAAGCTGGTGATCGTCAGTGTAGCCGGACCTGTAGGAGGAACCGGTGGCGTCGGTGGAGTGGTTGGTGTGGCACAGGCGTTCCGGAAATTCCAGGTAAAGTAAGGCGCGTAGGTGTCCTGATCGGCAATGGTGAGCGTACTCACATTCTGATCGAAGGGGAAGCTGTAGCTCTGACCTAACACCCCTTTATTCGTCACTCCGTTGATGAACAGTAGCGGCAGGGCAGGTGTAAACGTACCATCGCTATAGCCTACCACAAAATCTACACTGCTCAGGGCACCGTTAGTGCTGAAACAGTTGAAGCTGGTGATGGTCAGCGTAGCCGGACCGGTCGGTGCTACCGAATCATTATCCTTAATGGTTATGGTTGCACTGTCGTCCGCCTTAATTGGGTCATAGTCAGCACCGTCTATCATCGTAACGACTAAAGTTTCATCGCCTTCAGCCGATTCGTCATCGATGGGGTCTACTTCAACAAGTTGCACCGATTCTCCGTTGGCAAACGTCACCGAACCGGGTAAGGCAACGTAGTCGTTACCACCAGCCGCCGACCCGCCAAGGCTGTACCGGACCACCAACTCGCCCACCGTATTGTTGCGCTCGAAACGCAGGGTGGCGGGGTCACTGTATGTTACGTCAGAATTTCCGGAGGCAACACGGCTGCGCTTTAATACCAGATTAGTGCCCGCCACTAAATTAACCCGACCACCGCCTTCGGTGGCAACCGAATCGGGACTGGTGAGGCCAACAACAGGAACGGGAGCCGTAACGGTTACATTAACCGTACCCATGATACTCTGAGTAGTGGGCGAAGTGGCATCCGTAGCCGTGACCGTGAAGGTTTGTACCCCTGCTACCAAGCCCGTTACAGTAGCGGTGTTGGCACTGGTGTTGACCTGCGTAATCGTACCCGGCCCGCTGAATGCATAGATGTATGGCGTAGTACCACCCGATACCGTTGCCGATAAAGTCGTTGTCCCCGTTGTTAGTATTGCCGTTGGGCTGGCCGTCAGATTTACGGCCAGGGCTACAACCTCAGGAGCCGTAATGGAGAAGTTAGCGTTCGAAATATCGAAGAAAATATTGTTGCTGCTAACCACTTTAATACGGGCAGTTGTGGTCAATACGGCCGGCAACACAACCGGTTCGCTGCCATCGTTGGGCGTATTAGCTACCAGTATGGTAGGGAATGTCTGGCCACCATCGGTCGACAACAGAATATCAACGTTAGCGCAGTTCACCGGTGCGGCCGTTGTGTTTGCTACACTCCAGGTAATGGTTTTGGTTGAATTACCGGGATAGGCGCCCACCAGGTTGGTCGTCTCCAGAAATGGCCCGGAATTGCCGTCAACCGTTACCACGACTTCGCTGTATGTAAGTCCACCTGCGTTATCACGCACGGTCAGTCGGTGTGTCGTGGTAATACCTACTGAGGGCAGTTTATCCCCTTTGGCGTAGTTGGTGCCGTCCAGAATAGCTGATAAACGGGGGAAGTATCTCGTACCGGTTGAAACCGGCTGGTAGCTCCTGAAAAAAGGTGGTAGCGCGGTATTGGGTAAGGTTGTGCCATCGGGAACAATAGTGCCTATGTTAGTTCCCTCCCACGAATACGTGAGCACATCGCCCGCATTACCATCGCTGCCCGTCGCCGACAGGGTAAATGGCGTTGACTTAGGAATCGTTGTACTCGCCGGGAGCCCACTGATGACCGGAACGAGATTGGTCAGTACCGTGCTGCTAAAACAGGACAGGGTATTGATGTACGTGGCTGCCTGCTGGTAGCTGACCGTATGAAAATTCAGAAAAGGCTGGTAGGCGGGGGTTTCGTAATTATCATTGCCGGTCGAATTGTCGCAGGTGTACCCATAACTCATGATGGTTGTTCCGGCCCCGGGTTCAACGGAGGTCGTAGCCTCCCGGGTGGTGCAGACGGGCAGGCTGCTGTTGAAGGTATGGCTCATGCCAAACTGATGGCCTATTTCGTGGCTGATCAGCTGATCGTCGAAAACGGCGGCAAATGACCCATCACCAACACCAGAGGCTCCCTGTGCTTTGCTACCCGTTACACAAACCGATGGCGTCACGGCAACGCCCCCACCCGAGCCGCCTGCCGTTCCCAGCACGTGACCAACGTCGTAGTTGGCATTACCGATAGCAAGGTCTATTTTGGCCTGATTCTCATCCAGCATCTTGCTTTGATCCGTGTTGGTATACGGATCGGTGGCCGCATTGGGGAAAACCAGACTCTCATCACTAACCAGCGTAAACGCCACGCTGAGTTCTGTGCGGTAGACCGCATTCATCCGGTTCACGTAGCCAACCAAGGCATTAAATGCGGTAGTTACATTTCCGGCCCCTTTCTGCGCCGTAAATTCACCCGTGGCAGCCAGGGCCAGCCGGAATGTACGCAGGGTAGTACCGGTATTGTTTGCGATGACAGTGAGACGACCCTGTCGGTCTGTTTTGGTCGACTGCTGGGTGTTAATGGCTGGCGCAATACTGCCACATTTATCGGTAGCACTAAACGGTTTGGCGGTATCCGACCGTTTGGCGTCCCTGGCGAAATAAGCCGCATAAACCGCTTCAGTAGGTTTGGCAGATGCTTTGGTGTAATAAATCGCATCGCCCCCTACGCCCAAAATGATCGCATCGAAACCGCTGGCCGTAAAACTCAGCCGAACTGTATAGCCTTTGTGGGTTTCACCCTTGCCGGTATACGTTTTGATTTCGGGATGTCGGGCGGCCACTGCTGGAGCTAAAATGGGCGATTCCAGCATGGAAAAAGCCTCTATTGTTCCATTTGGCAATGGGATTTCGAGTCGCAGCGACGTTCCGTTGTTATGGAATTCGAGGGGCGCTTTAGCCAGATAACTGCGCAGCTCGCTTACGTTAAGCGTATACAGCGAAAAGTTACGGATACCCTCTATTGCTGGTGCTGCCAGCCGCGCCTGAGACGAGGAGATCGGCTGGAAATAGCCTGTCTGTGCTTTTGCGACAAGACAATTCAGGACTACAAACAATAAAAGGCCGGCTGTTCGTAAGGTAAATCTTAAATTCATGTACAATGTGTTTGTGCTGGTGAATGGTGTAAGTGGGAACTGATAAACGTACGAAAGAGACGACAATATGAGTCTTCGTATTAAGCTAAGCGTAGTTGCAGCTGAACTAAAATCCGGAACGGCCGTCCCGCAGCTCCCTAACCGCCACGCTCTCGCAACGCCCGACTTAGCAGGTTAAAACGGCAGGCTAAAGCGAACTCAGCAGGCTGAAATGCCCAAAGAAGCCAGCCGGAAAAGCCTAGCAGCGCGTTGTATACGGCAATAAAAAATGTAGAAATAACCAGATGAATTTAGGCAGTACAATCAAGCGGGGAGCTTATGGTCACGTTGACCGTTGAGCCAACTGAGTAAGCGTTATCTAACGGGAGTTGAGCGCGTACGTACTGATTGCGGAACGCATGAACAAATGTTCGGTACAAAGGTCATTAATTTCCCCAAATTCACGACAATGATTAAGGATAATTTATAACGGATAAATTCAATTTACCGGCGGAATAAGTTCGCTCGTCCGGTCATCTGTTTGATACGCAGGCAGCCGCCCGACCTGACTTGCTACCCTAAGGCAATGCATAACGAAGACCACCATCTTCATGTAAACCGTGCATCGATCCACTATATAATCCCGCTCTCTTGGCGCAACAGCTTACGCGCCGGACTCAAAGCCAGTTCCATCAGTTTAGCTTTCCTGACCCGGCAAACGGCAATCAGCAAAATATGCCGTACCTTGCCGGTATAATTTCCCGGTAACAGGCATTGCCTTTGATTCGGTAAATTTTATCTCGGTTTTAGCCAAAATTTACGTTTAATCCAGTTCGTTAATCCCTTTACATCATGAGCGAAGTAGCCACCCGATTTGCCCCCGGCGTCGTCACCGGCGACGGTGTTTCCGAAATTTTCCGTCACGCCAACGAGAATGATTATGCCCTTCCAGCGGTCAACGTTGTCGGTACCAACTCGGTCAATGCCGTGCTCGAAACGGCTAAAGCCGTTAACTCTCCGGTCATCATCCAGTTCTCCAATGGGGGCGGGATTTTTTACGCGGGAAAGAGTCTGCCCAACGATAAGCAGCAGGCCGCCATTGCCGGTTCGATCTCGGGTGCGCTGCACATTCACAACATTGCTGAACTCTACGGGGTACCCGTTATTCTGCATACTGATCACTGCGCCAAGAAATTACTACCCTGGATTGATGGGTTGCTGACCGCCAGTGAGAAACATTTCGACCAGACCGGCAAGCCGCTCTACAGTTCGCACATGCTCGACTTATCGGAAGAGCCGCTGGAGGAGAATATCGAAATATCCTGCAAATATTTTGAGCGGATGGCCAAAATGGGCATGACGCTGGAGATTGAATTAGGTGTTACGGGTGGAGAAGAAGATGGCGTGGACAACTCGGATGTTGACGATTCCAAACTCTACACGCAGCCGTCGGAAGTAGCTTACGCCTACGAAGAGCTGAAGAAAATTTCGCCTAACTTCACCATTGCGGCTGCCTTCGGTAACGTGCATGGTGTGTATAAGCCCGGCAACGTGAAACTGTCGCCGATTATCCTGAAAAACTCACAGGATTACATTCAGGAGCATTTCGGAACGGGTCCGCTGCCGGTGAATTTCGTATTCCACGGTGGGTCAGGATCGAGCCGGGCCGAAATCCGCGAAGCCATTCAATACGGTGCCGTAAAAATGAACATCGACACCGACGTTCAGTGGTCAACCTGGGAAGGTATTCTGGAGTATTATAAAAGCAAAGAAGGCTATCTACAAAGCCAGTTGGGTAACCCAGAAGGACCGGATTCTCCGAACAAAAAATACTACGATCCCCGTGTGTGGCTCCGCAAAGGCGAAGAAAGCATGATAAAGCGGTTGAAAGTTGCGTTTGAAGATCTGAACTGCATCAACCGGCTGGCATAACTGATGGAACGCTGATTTTTATGATGGTTATGATTTAGATCATAACCATCATAAAAATCAGCGTTCTACATTATTCATACAAATCCTGCGTATCGGCCTGCGCAAGGGCAATCAGTAGCCCGCTGAGTTTTACGGTCAGGTCAGTGAAATAGCGTTTTCCTTTTTCGGCGGTTCCTGTCTTCGGATTGCCAATTCCTGTGTCGGTTGATACCCGCGACCATTGCCGCTCGGCCCAGGCCCATCCTTCATTAAAAGCGGCTACTTTCCAGCGTTTAGCCTGTCCATCGCCAGCCTCCTCCAGCGGACGCACCAGTTCGGGCGCAATATGCAGCATGATACTGGTTTCCATTTCGTCGGCATGATCGCCCAACGTGTCGAAATACTCCGACCGTTTCAGCACATTGAATACAAAACAACTGCTGATGAGCATATCGGGATACTGAACGCCCACTTCCCGAATCATCTGCTTAAAGTCATTTCCGCCATGGCTGTTCAGAATAAGCAGTTTATGGATTCCCTGCCGGTTTAGCACCTCGACGATATCGGTAAGCACCAGCAGCTGCGTACTGGGATTCATGTTGAGATTCAGTAGAATGTCAGTCTGACCGGTATGTACGCCAAACGGCACGGTGGGCAGGACAATTACTTTTGCTTCCTGCTCCCAGGCCAGCCGAGCAGCTTCAGCGGCTATCGCCCCCGCTTCAATCACGTCGGTCGCATACGGCAGGTGGTAATTATGGGCCTCAGTAGCACCCCAGGGCAGAATAGCGACCTCAAACCGGGTTTCGAGAGCGGCTTTGTAATTGGTTTCAGCAAGAATGTAGGGACGCATTGGGTGTGAGTTATTGAGGCTTGAAGCCGATTTTACTTGTCCGTTCGGTCATAGTCAAGAGAAAGCTTTTGGAACGAAGTGACTATGTCAGCCATACGGGGATTATCAATCCGCATGATAAGGGATGTAAGAAAGAACTCGGCATCGGTGCCAAAGCGGTAATCAAACTTGATAAAACTTAAACTGCCTGATTGAAACTGTTCAAACCAATGGCCAAATTTCCGATTGCGAACAGCGGCACGGCCATCTGCGTTTTCGCATATGTAGACTACAACAGTTTCCTTTAATGCAAAGAAGTCGTTAAAGATAGTAGCTATCGTAACAGGGAATGGCAGCGTCGCGTTGAGGTAGTTTAGAATGCGGGTTTTCCACAACATCTATAACAAATTCAAACGCGAATTCAGTAAAAGCAGATTGCTTACCAAAGACGTAGACTGGGTTTAAATTTCAGTTCATAAACAACCTGTTGCTCAGTAACAAAGAAGTATGTATTGTTATTTCCTCCCAAGAAAATATACGTGTACCCATTAACCGGCCTGTTTTGCATTCCGCTTTTTCAATTCATCGATGGCCGCCCGAATTTGGGGGTTCTTCATATCTTCCCGCATCTCCTGCTGGAGTTGCTGTTTACTTTCCATCATGCGCCGGGCTACAGCCACCATCCGTTTCTGTAGTTCCTGATGCTCATGTTGTTCCTGTTCAAGAGTCTTTGTCATGGCTAACAAGATTTTGCGATAAACCAAAGTTAATAAAACTTTAGTTCATGAGTAACTGCGTTACCGACACGTCAGGACGCGTATCCCTCACTTTACATACCCCAGCCGACGTGGAATGGTGTAAATCTCGGTCTGGCGGCCGTCGATGTAGCGGAAGGATTGACCGTCGAAAAAGCCGTCTTCCTCAAGCATGATTCGGATGGTCTTTTTCCACTCCGGAATCTCAACGGCGGCATTGAGTTCGATGGAATAGGCCGTGTTCGCCATCAGGGGATAGTCGCCCGGACCGGGAACGCCCTTCTGCTGATCCCAGAGACCAATCGTCGGGCCAGCCGCATGACCGTGTACACCGATCGGATGAGAATAGATAGTACCTTTAATGCCCTCGACTTCGGCCTGGGCCAGACCAGCCAAAAGCATCTGATTACCCGTTTTGCCCCCTTTGAACTGCTCAGTCAGGATCTCCTGCAACCGGTTTCCCTGCTTAAACGCTGTTTTGATAGCCTCGGGCACATCCGTCTCGCCGGGACGCAGTACATACGCGTGTTGCTGCTGATCGGTATTTAATCGTAGATAGGTAATGCCAAAATCGACATGTAACAAATCGCCCGCCTGAATTACTTCACCTGAGGGCCGTTTCGCGAAGGTGCGGAGATGGTTGAAGTCGTTCTGGTCGGCCCGCTGAACATCAACCGTCGGGTGAAACCACGTATCTAAGCCCAGATTGGTGATGCGCTGCCGAAACCACCAGACAACGTCTTCCGTGGTAGTCACGCCCGGCTGAATCACCTGCTCCGACAACCCTTCCTGAATAATTTGGTGAGACAGCCGACAAATAAGCGGATATAAAGCCATCTCCTTTTCGGTGCGCGTTTCAAGCCAGCCAACCGCTACTTTCTCGGCGGAGACAATCTTCGTCCGGTAGTCTACGGGCAATTTTTCCAGAAATTCGCGCTGCTCGGTAGCTGACAACCCATCGGCGTGGGCGTAGTTCGTCGAGGTGTTCAACCCAATTTTTTTGGGCTTACGGTCGGTAATAATCTTGGCAAGAGCCTCCCATTGATTAGGCCGAACATCAATATCCCAGGCACCTTTCAGCAAATTACCCACGTCGTAGCGGGCGATAGCCAGTTTCTCAACCGCGTCGTCGCCCTCCTTACCAGTGTCGAAAAACACGATGATGGTTCGTCGGCGGGCCGAGAGCCATGTACTCGGCAGCATGGTTCGTAAGACCGGGTCTTCGTTGTATTCGCGGGAGATAATAACCCACATATCCAGCCCGTTCCGGCGCATGAGTTGGGGCAGTAAGTTGGTGAACCGGTCGTCGAGCAGGTCGTCGATCACCTTAGCCCGGTCGCGTTCCGATAGAATAGCCGTCGGTGTCAATGATTGCGCCTGACCTGGAATAGTCATTATCAGGCAGAGAACAAAAAAGAGCAGGCGGTGTAGTGGTTGGGTCATGCGAACTGAGGATTGGTGATTGTGAACATCCCACGCAGATCAGACAGTGGTGGCCGTATAGCTACCCAAGTTAGCCTTTTTTAGCCGTTCAGGGCACATTATGGTTTAAAAGCGGACTTCGCCCCTGCAACCCGCCCGTGTGAATGGCCGCAACCGTTGCTCCATCTGGGAAATAGCCCTGCCGCGCCAGGTCGTAAATGCCGTACAGCAGTTTGCCGGTGTACACCTGCTCAATACGTACACCGGTGTTGCGCTCGAACACGCGGATAAACTCGAACAACTCGGGAGTCGTTTTGGCATAACCGCCAAAATGGTACTCTGTAATCAGGTTACAAGTTTCCGTCTGCTGGCCACCCACGAAGCCCTTTAATGCTGAAAAGCCGAGCACAGTCGTTTCGGGCGGGGCCGATCGAGCCAGTCCAGCCACCGTACCACCCGTTCCGACGGAGCAGCAAACAAAATCCGGCACGTAGCCTAACTGAGTTACCAGTTCGGGCATAATTTCGGCGGTCCCCCGCACGGCCAGCTCGTTCGTACCGCCTTCGGGTAAGGCGTAAAAATTACCAAACTGTCGGTGCAAATCCGCCATAAACGCGGGTTCTTCCTGACGCCGAAAATCGATCCGGCTCACAAAATGCAGGTACATTCCGCAGGATTGACAGAATGATAGCGTTGGATTTAGGGGCTGATTACGAAGTTCATCGCCCCGCACGACGCCAATCGTTTTAAACCCAAGCCACTGTCCGGCTGCGGCTGTTGCGTATAGGTGGTTAGAGTAGGGTCCGCCAAACGTTAACAATGTATCGAACTGTCCCTGCCGGGCCGCAATGAGGTTGTATTTGAGCTTTCGCCACTTATTACCCGACACATACGGATGAAGTAAGTCATCGCGTTTTAAGAACAAAAGAATTGGCACCGATTCGGGAAAGGGAGCATTCAGGAGCACAACCGGCGAATCACGGGCGAAATCAGCTAAGACGTGGGTCTGTTCGTTCATAAAAGCCGTAATTTTACGGACAATGCAAGATAACAACGAATACACCGCGCCCGATTCAGCCGAAGACGAGGACGACGAATTATACGAACATCACCGAATCGTGGTCGACAAAGGCCAAAGTCCGATTCGGATTGACCGATTCCTGATGGACCGGCTGCCCTTTGCCACGCGGACCAAAATTCAGGCGGGTATCGATGTGGAATCGGTCCGGGTGAATGAAAAACCAACCAAGGCCAGTTATAAGGTCAGGCCCCTCGACCTCATTACGGTGTCGCTGCCTCACCCGCCCCGCGACACTGATATTAAGCCTGAGAACATTCCGCTTGACATTGTTTTTGAGGACGCGGACCTGCTGGTGCTCAACAAACCGGCCGGTATGGTTGTCCACCCGGCGCATGGTAACTGGGATGGCACGCTCGTAAACGCACTGGTGTATCACTTCCAGAACCTGCCAACCACGCAGAATGGCGTGGCCCGGCCGGGGTTGATCCACCGCATCGACAAAGATACGTCGGGCCTGATGGTGATTGCCAAAACAGAGTACGCCATGACCCACCTCGCCCGGCAATTCTTCGACCACAGCATCGAACGGACCTACAACGCCATTGTCTGGGGCTTACCCGAACCACCGGCGGGCACAATCACCGGCCACCTGGGACGCTCGGCTCGTGACCGACGGGTGCAGGCGGTTTTCCCGGATGGCAGCGAGGGCAAACATGCCATCACCCATTATAAAACACTCGAGCAGCTGAACTACGTGGCCCTGATTGAGTGTAAACTCGAAACCGGTCGGACGCACCAGATTCGGGCGCACATGAAGCATATCGGCCACCCGCTGTTCAATGATGCTATGTACGGCGGTGACCGTATTTTGCGCGGTACGCCCAACGGCAGCTATAAAGCCTTTGTCGAAAACGCCTTTGCGTTGCTGCCCCGGCAGGCCCTCCACGCCAAATCACTGGGCTTTATTCACCCGCGTACCCAACAATTTCTCTATTTCGAGGCCGATCCGCCCACTGATTTTCAGGCTGCCCTGGATAAATGGCGGAATTTTACCGGAGCCAGAAACTGAACCTGAATTCATATCGGCAGGCGCAACTCATTCAATAATTCATTCATTCGCTCATTACAAAATGCTTACCATTCGACCCGGCGTCCGCGCCGATATTCCAGCCGCGTTCAAATTAGTTGAAGAGCTGGCCGTTTTCGAGAAAGCGCCCGAACAGATCACAACAACCGTTGAAAAAATGGCCGAAGATGGCTTTGGTCCTGAGCCGGTTTTTGGCTTTCTGGTTGCCGAAGACAGCGAGTTAAACCAGATTGTAGGCATGTCGCTGTATTACTTTCGGTACTCGACCTGGAAAGGCAAACGGCTGTATCTGGAAGATCTGATCGTAACCGAAAGCTACCGGGGCAAGAGCGCGGGGAAACGCCTGCTCGAAGCCACTATCGACATGGCTCACCAGACGAACTGTACTGGCATGATGTGGCAGGTACTGGACTGGAATGAACCAGCCATTAATTTCTACAAACAGTTCGGCACACGGTTTGACGCCGAGTGGACGAATTGTCATCTTGATTTTTAAATCATGAAAAGTGTAAACTGTATCTTTACGCTTCCGAACATAGAACCGAATGCCTTTTAATCAACGTAAAGTGCTCCGCATCACTGGCTGGACGCTCCTAAGCCTGTTTGTGCTGGGTAGCATCGGTGCTGGCTACGCTTATTTCAACCGCGAACGCCTGCTTAAGGTAGCCCTCGAACGGGGTATCCGCAAAGCTAAACGCGACTATCAGCTCGACGTCAAGATCGCTTCTGCCCGGTTTACGGGGCTCACAACAGTAGCGTTTACGGGCATTTCAGTGGTTCCCGAACACCGGGACAGCCTCGCCCGTATCGCCCGCGTAGAAGTGGGTGTTAAACTCTGGCCCATGTTACGGGGCCAAATCGGCCTTTCATCAATGATGCTCCAGGATGGTTTGGTACAGGTTGTCAAGCGTGACTCTGTCACTAACGTCGACTTCCTGATTCGTCGGCGCAAAAAAGATTCAACGACGACCGCAACCGACGAGCGGCCTAAACGCGTTAACCTCGCCGATGTTTCTGAAAGCCTGATCGACAATTTACTGTCAAAAATCCCCGATAATCTGAATATCAGCAATCTGGAAATCAGAGGTATTGACAGCACCCGGCGTATTTCGTTGCTGGCCGAAAAAGCCGTTATCGACGACGACGTTCTTTCCTCAACATTACGTATCAACGGCAATCAGGCCACCTGGCATCTGGCCGGTACTGCCGACCCCAGCAGCCGCGAGTATGACCTCAAACTGTTTGCCGACAACAAACCGCTCGAACTCCCTTATCTCTATGAGCGCTTTAAGCTGAAAATGCAGGTTGATACCGTCGGCGTTGAGTTGCACGACGTTGGTCGTTCGGGTGGCGATTTCCGGCTGGAAGGGGCCGGTTCAGTACGAAATTTACGGGTAAACCACCCCGCGCTGTCACCCTCCGATGTCTCGGTAGACCGGGCTGCGCTGGATGCGAATGTATTTGTAGGCGAAAATTATGTTGGTTTAGATAGTACGTCCGCTATTCACTTGGGCACCGTTTCTGCCCGGCCCTATGTTAAATACACCATTCCTGAAGAGGATGCCCCAACGGGAAAGGCCGACAAAAACGCACCCCGGATTTATGATGTTCAACTGCATACCGACGAGTTAGACGCTCAGGCGCTGTTTAATGCTTTTCCGCGCGGTCTGTTCGAGTCGCTGGAGGGAATCAAAGTGCAGGGTAAGCTCAAGTACGACATGGCACTCCACCTGGATACGGCTCAGCCCGATTCGGTGCAGTTCGGTTCCAGCCTGAAACATGATCTCAATTTTAAGATTCTGCATCTGGGTAATGTCGATTTCGCACGGATCAACCGGCCGTTCGTCTATACTCCCTACGAAAAGAACAAACCCGTCCGCGATATTATCGTTGGCCCCGAAAACCCGGATTACACGCCACTGGAGCAGATTTCGCCGAACCTGCGTAACGCCCTGCTGACATCGGAAGACTATAATTTCTTCACGCACAAAGGCTTCAATGAAAAGGCGTTTCGCGTCTCAATCGCGACCAACTACAAAGCCGGTTCGTTCAAGCGCGGAGCCAGTACCATTTCGATGCAGCTGGTCAAGAACGCCTTTCTGAACCGTAAGAAAAACATTGCCCGCAAGGTGGAGGAGATCCTGATTGTGTGGCTGATCGAGAACGAGCACATTGTCTCGAAAGAACGCCTGTATGAGGTGTACCTGAACATTATTGAGTGGGGCCGCAACATTTACGGCATCGGCGAAGCGTCCCGGTATTATTTCGACAAAGCCCCCGCTGATCTGAGCATCGGTGAAAGTATCTTCCTGGCGTTTGTGGTGCCCCGACCTAAATCGACGCTGAATCACTTCAATCCCGATGGCTCGTTACGGACCTACGTTCGGGGCTATTTCAGGCTCATCGGTAAGATTATGGCCCGTCGCGGGCTGACGGAACCGGATTCGGGGGCTTACGGCTTTTACGATGTCCGACTCCGGCCGGGGCTACGACAACAGATTTCCCCACTCGACTCGATGGGTTCGGATAGCCTGCTGACGGACCCGAATGATGTCGACAATGTTGACGATTTCCTGAAGCAGCTCTTCGACAACCGCCCGGAAGAACGGACTAAACCCAACGCGGAAACGGTTCAGCCTACTGAAGAAGCCAAACCTGAACCCGTTATCGCAGCCGATACAACACAGGCCCGCCCCGAAACCCGGCGCGAACGCAAACGACGCGAGCGCGAAGAACGAAAAAAGCAGAAAGAAGCGGGAATTGAGGAGTAGTAGCATTGAAAAAGACCGGGGCCATAATTCATCAATTGCGGCCCCGGTCTCTTTTGTCAATATGGGGCAGAACCCACCAGCAGGAACGGATAAGCCTAAGGTCTAACAGGCAAAAACAGCTGGCACTTGAAAGGGTTGTGCGACCTCCCCGGCATGGATTTATGTAGTCGCTACCGAATACTTTTGAAGTTTTTTTACTTCTCTTAACATTCATAACTCACGCACGGGTGTTTGAAAGAATAACTATTTCGCAACGTGAACTGATTTTACTTGTACATTAACAGACGATTTATTTTTATTACTGACCTCTACATCATGCGTCTGCTCGGAAAAACTTGTTTATACTTTGGTATCGTCGGCTTTATGACGCTTATATCATGCGGTTCGGATAAAAACGATCCTACTTCTAATACGCCTAAGCCCGTTAAACCGCCAAGAGTTAAGGTTTTAATGACTTTGCCCGCAGATACTTTAGAGATGAGTTTTGGTGGAAAACCTACCAATGGCGGTTCGCCTATCGAGTACGAAATTTCGGAAGTTAAAATTACTGCCTCTGGTATTTCATCTTGGATAACAGATACGGCTACTGAACCAAACGTTTCTCCAAATATCACAACATTATATGTTGATAATGTGGACCCACTCGAAGCAAACAATAATGCTCCGTCTTACACAGGCGCGTTCTCAATCAGAGAAATTGCAAAACCTGTTATTGGTATTAAAGCCACAGTGGAAAGCAGACCACTCGGAATAATTACTAGTAATAATTTGGCCACTCCAGATTCAGCCGTCGTTGTGATCGAAGTAAAACTAAAAACTACATCAGCACGAATTATGACTAAATTACCTGCGAAGTTTAGCATGATACGTATTTGGAAAGGCAATCCTGTCACGCCTGAAAATAGAATTGTCAAATTCTCCAGTTTTACCAAACCTCTTGGTGCGACTTTGACAGTGCTGTAATTGAAAATAAAAACTATGGGGCTCAAGGCTGCGGCAACAGATTACCCAGCTCGATTCGATGAGTTCAGACAGCCTGTTTACCGACCCGAATGATGCCCACAATGTCGACGATTTCCTGAAGCAGTTGTTTGATCTCTCGAAAAAACGCGCCGGACCTATCCTCATCGCGGACGTACAGGTCCGAACGGCAGTAAGAAGTAAAAAATTAGAAAGATTTTCCGATTCTGACACAAACAACAACAAACGCCGTACCTTGAAGGTACGGCGTTTGTATGACTACTCTTCCAGCAAATCCGGTCGGCGCTGTCTCGTGCGTTCGAGGGCCTGCTGGAAACGCCACTCATCTATTTTGGCTTCGTGGCCGGAAAGTAGAATGTCCGGTACACCCCAGCCCTCAAACTCAGCCGGGCGCGTGTAGACGGGAGGTGCCAGTAAATTATCCTGAAACGAGTCCGTCAGGGCCGACGTTTCATCGTTCAGGACGCCGGGCAGTAGCCGGATAATGGCATCCGAGAGCACCGCAGCCGGTAGTTCGCCACCCGACAGGACGTAATCGCCAATGCTGATTTCGCGGGTGATGAAGTGTTCGCGCACCCGCTCGTCTACCCCCTTGTAATGGCCGCACAGAATCAGCAGATTACCCTTCAACGACAGATAATTTGTGGTCTGCTGATTGAGCCGTTCGCCATCGGGTGTCATGTAAATCAACTCATCGTATGTCCGTTCGGCCTGCAATGCGCGAATGCAGCGGGCAATGGGTTCGATCTGCATCACCATACCTGCACCACCACCAAAGGCGTAGTCGTCTACCCGCCGGTGCTTGTCGGTAGTATAGTCGCGGAGGTCATGCACCACCACCTCTACATAGCCGCCCTGCTGCGCCCGTTGCAGAATCGAATGGGCAAAAAAACTATCCAGCAGACGGGGTAGACAGGTCAGAATATCAATTCGCATTGTCGTCGTCTTCGTCCTCTATTTCGTCCACCTCCCCTTCAGGCTTTTCAGTAGCCGCGTCACTCAGGTACACATCCAGCAGACCTTCGGGTAGGGTGACATTGAGTTTTTTTGCTGCCCGATCGACGCCCTGCACAATAGCGCTGTTGATCGGAATCAGAATTTCCTGTCCCTGATAGTGCATCGCCACCAGGTCCTGCGTCGGCATGGCGTACACCGTCGTGACGGTACCCAGTTCGCCCGCTTCCGCATCGACAACGCGGTAACCGGTTATCTCGTGGTAGTAAAAGCGGTCCGGGTCCTCGATGGGTTCGAGGTTATCCAAGGGTAAGTACAGGCCGCACTTAAGCAGGCGTTCGGCCTGCTCTACAGTCTCAATATCTTCCAGCGCTACAATGGCCCGGTTCTTATTAATCGAGATGGACTCGATGAAGTAGGGGATTAATTCACCCCTCACTTCAATCAGCACTGTGTCGAGGTCTTCGTAATCTGCCGGAGAATCTACGTCCAGAAAAAACACCACTTCGCCGTTAATACCGTGCGTTTTCGTGATGTGGCCCAGTTCAAAGCAATCGTCTTTGGTCACAGGAGTATAGTTTGTGAGTTATAATGGGTTTTGTCATCCTGAGGGACGAAGGATCTTAGTAGCCAAGTTGCTAAGATCCTTCGTCCCTCAGGATGACAAATTACCCGTTATCTCGTTTATATAGTACAAAAAGAGCCTGCTCGAATGGAACAGGCTCTTTGATAACAAATTTCAGTGCTGAAATTACTCAGCAGCCGGAGTTTCTGTAGCCGGAGCTTCATCAACGGGTGCGGCCGCGGCTTCAGCCGCTGGTGCTTCCTCGACAGCAGGTGCTTCTGCTACGACAGGTTCTGGTTCTGGCACCCGATTTTTCTCAGCGATTGCTTTGGCACGGGTTTCATTCACCTGACGTTCAGCCTCCAGACGAGCCTGACGATCCTGTGTTTCTTTCTGCTGTTTGGTGTCGGCAACTCCGGACTTACGGCCTTCTTTGCCTTCTTTCCAATCGTTGTATTTGGCGTCGGCCTGCTCCTGGGTGATCGCTCCTTTGTTCACACCTACCTGTAAGTGCTTACGGAACATCAACCCTTCATGCGACAGGATCGACCGGGTAGTATCGGTGGGTTGAGCACCAACCATCAGCCAGTAAACGGCCCGTTCCGATTTGATCAGAACCGTTGCCGGATCTGTGTTGGGGTTGTATGTACCGATTTTCTCGATGAACCGGCCATCGCGCGGAGATTTTGAATCAGCGATAATGATATCATACATCGCCATTTTCTTGCGTCCGCGACGCGTCAAACGAATCTTAACTGCCATTGTGTGTTGGTTTTCGGTGGAGGAACCCGTCCTCCGGTTGAAACAGGGTGCAAAGGTAGCAAACTATACGAGAAATAGGTGTTTTTGTCTGTTTTAGTTTGTGAGTTTCAGTACAAACTCACTCATATTGTCGCTTCATGCCGTGAGTTCAATCCGGTTCTTTTCCGGGTCGAAGATGACACTCTCATAGTAGCCATCACCAGTTCGGCGGGGTTCACCCACTACAGTAAAGCCATCGGCCCGGAGCCGTTCGGTAAGTGCATCAACGGCCGGTTCACTTCCAACAGATACCGCAATATGTATCAGGCCCGTAAACTGTGCCAAAGCATCGTTTTGCGAGTCGGGGATTCCCGGCATTTGCATCAGTTCCAGACGAGGACCACCTCCGGGGAAGGTCAGAAAGTACGACGAAAAGCCTTTGGTCTCGTTCGTATACCGGTCGTTAGCCGTAGCCGCAAAGTAGGTTTCGTAGAAGGTTCGCATCTGGTCCAGGTCGCGGACCCAAAGGGCAAGGTGTTCGATATGCATAGCGCAAAAGTCGGCGAACCGTCTACAACCACATTGCCACTAATCAATGCACCATAGGCCGATTAACAGACAGTGGCCGTCAAAAAAACTCGTTCAATACCTGTCTGTAAGCCGGGTTCTGTCACCAGCCTGACGGCTGGGTTCTTATCATTTATCTGGGAACGCCGTCACCGACGCTCTCTATCGACCTACCCGCGTCGGCATCGCCCGAAGGGTACGGAGACGAGCAGCCTCACGTCCGACGCATATTTGGTCTTTCAGCCCATAAGGTTTACCCTGCCCCGACGATTACCCGCCGGGCGGTAGGCTCTTACCCTACCTTTTCACCCTTACCGACCTAAGTCGGCGGTATATTTTCTGTGGCACTGGCTGTCAGCCGGTCGTCGCCAACCAACTGCCTTCCCGTTAGGAAGTATGGCGCTCTATGCTGCCCGGACTTTCCTCCACCCAACAAGGGGCAGCGATAAGACAACAGGTATTGAACAAGCAGTGGCAAAAGTACGCAGAATCTGGCGGCTATCCGTTCAGTTTATTGCAGGCCCTCGACCCGGACATCAACCCGGCCCTCGGCATAGACAACAGCGAGTAGTGACGTAGACGTCAGGTAAACCTGATCGGGCCGGATGTCGTCGAGGTGCCCGTTGAGTACGACGCCTTTGGCCACGTGGTTATTAGTTAGCTGAGCCTGTAGTGTTTTACGCAACTCATCCAGCTGTGGGCCAACGGGAAAAATAAGATTCTTCTCCATGGTACGGGCCAGCGTTCCCTGCAACAGCCAACTCGCCGTTCGTTGCAGCAGACTTCGCGTTTCGAGATCGTATTTGAGGTCGTGGAGCGAAATCGTTTTTGTACCGGCGTCGTAATACGGTTTGCCCCGAAGAAAAATGTGTCCGTCCACACTGCCTTTCAGGCCGGCTTTTATGATCAGATTGTCGTTTTGCCCGTACACATCCATGTCAGTAATGGTGACTGAATAGCGGTTATTGCTGAAGCCGAACGTTTTACCAACCATCTCCTGCGCGGCTACTTTGGCTACTTCGGGGTAGGTTGCCTCGGCCAGCAATCCTACCTGAAACTGGTTAGGCACCTGTTTCACCATGACCAGGTCGGGCAGGGTTACGGCGGGCCGCACATCGGGTTTGGCACCGGTCGAGGTCAGGGTGTAGCCTTCGATGCCAATGCTGGTACGAATGAAATTCTGGCTGAATTGCAGTGGCGTACTGACTATGCGTTTCGGTACGACGAGCAAATAGGTACGGTACTGGTCAGAAAGCAGGTAAGGCTGACGGAGCGTGTTCCAGGCACGTAATACGGGCGTTTTCAGATCAATATTTTTGCGTACCTGCTGATCGAGGCTCTGCGTGATCGTGCCGAGGTTTTTATCAATAATCTTCCCAACGACACCGGCAATTGGGATATCGAATCCGGCAATACGAAAGACGGGTTTTGTAATCCAGTCATAGCCGTTAGCCTTCGTTTGTGTACTCACCGACCAGTCAGGATCAATGGAGAAACGGGTCGTGAAGTGCAGATCAATTTCAAATTCGGTTTCTTTAAACTGCGTAAAACCCAGCACCTTCACCCCTGCTTTCGTCCATATTTTCAGCGGCACATCAAAGGCAAAAACACTGTCTTTGGCCATGTCGGTATCCGCATCGGTCAGGCCCGCCCGTACCCGGATTGTACCCCGTTTCCAGACTTTGGCCGTGTATGGATACCGGCCGTCGGCGGCAGGATCGTCGGTGCTGCTGCCCTCGTAAATCAGGCCGTTAACCTGCGTATTGATCTGCTGTTCAACGTCGGCCAGCGAAATGGACACGGGTACATTAACAGTAGACAAAAACTTTTCATTTCGAACATCCATGGTGGTACGAGAATAGGCAGCGTCGGGTGCTTTCGGGTTCAGGTTCGGGCCGGACGTCTGACAGGAAAGCAGGAAGAAACTGGTAAGAAATACGCACAAAACAGCCATCAAACCCAAGGATACTTTGTGCTTTTCCATTAAGCATCTTTGAAATTGTATTACGCTACTAGTATGCATATTGAGAGGTGTTTTTGTCATGGCACCAGCCGCCCGGCCTGAAGCATCCGGGCGGCCGGTGCCATGACAAAAACTATACACTTTGCGATTTTCCTTTTTTTATTTAATCGAAACTTTGGTAGCGCCATAACCAAATTTCTGTTTCTGGGCATCCTCAAAAAACTTTACGTGCGGGTGTTTCCCCAGACGCCGGTGTAGTTCACTGCGTAACGACCCGCTCCCGACACCGTGAATAAACGTAATCTCGTTCATACCCGTCGCGATGGCGTTTTCGAGCGTTTTCTCGAAGGTCTGTAACTGCAATTCGAGCAGTTCAGCGGGAGTGCGCTGGCCTGGTCCGTCGGGGAGAAGTGCTTCGACATGCAGATCGACTACGGCCGAAGGCCGGGTTACAATTACGCCAACAGGGTCGCTTTTAGAAGCCAGCATTTCGGCCTTGATCGCGTCAGGATTGAGTTTAGAAGGGGACGATGTCGGTACAGGCTGTGTTTTATTCACTGCAGCCGGCGGCTCAGGAGCTGCTTTCTCGTCCATATCAAGCTGGAACAGATGCCCCGACTGATTCAAAACCGGCACATTGGCTTTATTTTTATAAAAGGATTCTGCCCGGGCTTTCAGACGTTTAACCAACGGAGGGCGTAACGCTACTGTACCGGGCCGGAACCAGAGCATTTGCACCACAAACGTTGGCCAGTCTTCAAACTTAGCCAGAGCGTAGTAGTCATTTAGCTTGGTCTGGCTTTTGCCTTTTAATAACCCGCTTTGCAGGCCACGGGTCAGCATTCCTTTTTCTTCAAGAATAGTGTAGGGAACGTCCCAGTCGGTATTGTTGACCAGATACAAGGCCACTTCCCGGTCGTTTTGCGGTACAAAGCCGAGGTAGATACCCTGGTTAGACACAATTGTGGGGACCACTGATTTCTGCGGCTCAATACCCGGTGCCTGCTTCATCAGCCGTTCAGCCTCCAACGGCGAAACCAGCACAAGTTCCGACCGCATGATCGGGATTCGAAAGCCATCTTCAATCTCTACTTCAACCTGATTGCCGGGCAGCAAACGCGTGACCACGCCCTGCTCCTTCGCCCGCAACATGCGTACTTTATCGCCAATGTTCATTGTGTATTTATTTTAGAGAAGGTTGTAACACAGCGATACACGGAGACAGTACAGAGTTCCTCAGAATAATTTCTTTCTTCTCTCCGTGAATCTCCGTTCAACTCTGTGCATCTCTGTGGCACCCTTTTGTGCTTGCGCAGGTTTTCAAAGGTACAACGATTAACTTTGTCTGGTTCATACCCTTACTGCCCGATGCCCGTAACCGTCAACCAAAAACTTGAGCTTGCCCACAATTTTGTGCTGCATACCAACCGGAATGTTTTCCTGACGGGTAAGGCAGGCACAGGCAAAACGACGTTTCTACACCAGATTAAGCAACTCAGTGCCAAGCGGCTGGCCGTAGTCGCGCCGACGGGTGTAGCCGCCATCAACGCCGGGGGCGTCACCATTCACTCGCTGTTTCAGTTACCGTTCGGGCCACTGGTACCGGGGGCAGTTGCGCGGGAGGGCCGGAAATTCAACCGCGAAAAAATTAACCTGATCCGCACCCTCGACCTGCTTGTCATTGACGAGATCAGTATGGTTCGTGCCGATGTGCTGGACGGCATTGACGATGTATTACGACGGTACCGCAATCGTCCGGAGCCCTTTGGTGGAGTGCAGTTGCTCCTTATCGGCGACATGCAGCAATTACCGCCCGTAATCCGCGATGATGACTGGACCCTGCTTCGTCCGCATTACGAAACCGGTTATTTCTTTGGCAGCAAGGCACTTGGCCAAACGCCTTATGTATCCATCGAGCTGACGCATATCTACCGGCAGACGGACCAGCGCTTTATCGACCTGCTGAATGGTATCCGCGAAAAAACCATCACCCGCGACCAACTGGCGGATCTGAATCAGCGGTATATCCCCGATTTTTCGCCCGCCGATGATGAAGGCTACATCACCCTGACGACGCATAACAACACGGCGCAGGCCATCAACAACCGGAAACTGGAAACGCTGAAGAAGCCCCTTCATACGTTTACGGCCACCATCGAGAACGATTTCCCCAGTCAGGCCTACCCCACCGAAGCCGAACTGGCGCTTAAAGTTGGTGCGCAGGTCATGTTCATCAAAAATGATATTTCACCGGACAAGCTATTCTATAATGGTAAAATCGGTCGTATTACGACTATCGATGACGACCTCATCTACGTAAAAAGCGGCTACGAAACCATTGCTGTTGACCGTCTGATCTGGGAAAATATTCGTTACACGCTGGACCCGGCAACGAAGGAAATCAAGAGCGAAGTGATTGGCCAGTTTACGCAGTATCCGCTTCGGCTGGCCTGGGCCATCACGATTCACAAAAGTCAGGGTCTGACGTTTGAAAAGGCGATTATCGATGCATCGGCGGCTTTTGCGCACGGGCAGGTGTATGTAGCTCTTAGTCGCTGCAAAACACTGGAAGGTATGGTGCTCAGGACGCCGATACCATCGCACAGCATCAAAACCGAGCAGACGCTGGAAGATTTTCACGAGCAGGTTCAGCAGCAAACGCCAAACGAACAGCACCTGCACGACGCCAAACGAATCAATCAGGAAAACTTGTTACAAGAGTTGTTCTCGTTTGAGCGGGCGCATTCACTAGTGTATCGCTGCCGTAAACTCGTAGTTGAGCACGGCACGATCCTGCCTGACGAACTATTACCATTACTCGCCGAACTAACCGAAAGTCTCTCAACCAAAGCACGCGACGTGTCGCGCCGGTTTACGAATCAGTTGCCGACGTATTTTACCAGCACAGCCCTGCCCGAAGCCAATGAGTTATTGCAGGAGCGTATTCGCAAAGCGGGGGCGTATTTTCAGACGCTGCTCGCCGATGAACTGCTGCCCTTGCTGGAGCGGTGCCCCACCGACTGTGATAACAAACAGGTACGCGAAACATTGCTGGAGGTGATGGACGACCTGGAAAAAGAATTGTTCGCTAAACTCCGGTCGTTCGAAAGCGTTCGCGAGGGATTCGATGCACTGGCTTATTTACAGGCCCGGAACCGGGCCGAACTCGATTTTCAGCCCAAACGCAAACAGGTAGAATCGGCAGCGGCAACGTCCGAGGGGGGAACGAAAAGCGGGCTATATGGTGCGCTGATGAAGTGGCGTAATGACCTGGCCGGTGAGCATAACACAACGACGTTTATGGTACTCCCCCAAAAAACCATTGTCGAACTCGCCCGCGTCCGCCCGACCACCATTGACGAATTGTTAACGATAAAAGGCTTCGGTAAAACGAAAGTTCGCCAGATCGGTCAGGCGGTTTTGCAGGTTATTCAGGAGTATAGTGGCCGCAGTACCGGTACACCGACCAAAGTAAAAAAAGAGAAACAGGCCAAAGATCCCAAAGGCTTCTCCCCGGCGGTTACGCTGGCTTTTTTTCAGTCCGGCATGACCATCGCGGAGATTGCCAGCGAGCGTAGTCTAGCCGTCTCGACCATCGAAAACCACCTGGCACAGTCCATTGGCTCGGGCGAACTGTCGGTAGATGCGTTGCTTCCGGCAAGCAAAATCAAGGCCATCCGCTCGTATCTCGACGTCAACAAGCCCAGTTCAATGAATGAGGCCGTTCAGGCTTTAGGTAATGGCGTAACCTACGCAGAGATTCGGTTTGTGTACAGCGCGATGCGGGGAGGAAATGAGTGAGCTTATTTGACACCTGCGTCCAAGTCCCTGAAGAGGTCAATGAACAGACTGAGCTTTGGCGCGTCGTTCGGCATTTTCTTTTCTTAGCTTCTCGAAAATAGCCCGGTATTCGGGATCGGTCTGGTAACGCTCGCGGGCTTCCCGCTGGGCCTGTTCCTTTACTTCGACTAAACGACGCACCTTTTCGCGGGGCGTCATTGGTTTAGCTGGCGTTTCCATAAGGTTAGCTGATTTTGAGATAAATATATGCAATTGCGTGTTACGCTCCGTTTAGCCCACAGCATTACGGAATCAACAAGCCTGAATCATCACTAATTGAATCGATACAACGGCTCATGACAAAGCGTTACCAGCAGACCGGCTATCTGATGGCGAGAGCCCTGTTCACTTCCGCCAGTCGAACAGGACAGTGCTGCCCTGACCAACGGCCGTTTTGACCTGCACGCTGCCGCCCTGTTCTTCAACCAGCACTTTTACGATGTTCAGGCCGACGCCGGTGCTGCTCTCGTGCGTCGACTGCCCATTGGCCTTAAACAGGCGAAAGAGCTGCGCCTGCTGCTCGTCGGTCATGCCGGGGCCGTTGTCCTGCACGGCAAACTGAACGAAGTCACCGGTTTCGCGGCAACTTACCTCAATCTCGCCCTGCGCCTTGTCGCTGTATTTAATGGCATTGCTCAGCAGGTTCTGAAACACCTGCTGGAGTTTAAGTTTGCGGGTATAGAGCACCGGCATGGGTTCAACAACCTGAATGTGAATGTGGCGGGGCGGAAACAGTAGTCGCGCCGTTTGCTGCAGCAAGTCCGATACGTTTACCGATTCGCAGGCTTGCTGATCGAGACTCTGACGGGAATATTCCAGCACCGAACTGATCATGGTTGTCATGTGCATCCCGGCGGTTTTCATGTCGCCAAGGTATTCGGCCAGTTCGGGCTGGGGCAGCGGCCGGTCTTCGTTGGCGTATTCGACCAGCGAGAGCAACGAAATCAGGCCGGCCAGCGGTGATTTCAGGTCGTGGGCCACCATGTAAACAAAGCGCTCGAGCTGCTTATTGATCTTGGCCACTTCGGCGGCCGAGTGCTTTAACGCCTGCTGATAGGTGTACAATTGTTCAAAGACCTTCACTTTAGCCCGCGTCACGTTGCTGTCCAGGGGCTTGGCAAGGTAGTCAACTGCACCCTGCCCGAAGCCTTTCATGACGTACTGCTCATCTTTATTGATGGCCGTTACGAAAATGATGGAAATATCACGGGTTTTGGGGTTGGCTTTTAACAGCGTTGCTACCTCAAAGCCGTCCATATGGGGCATCTGCACGTCCAGCATGATCAGGCCAATACCGTCGTGTTTCAGAACACATTTGAGGGCTTCGTTGCCCGACATGGCTTTTATAAACATTCGTTGCCCATTATCCAGCAGTTCTTCCAGCGCAATCAGGTTTTCTTCCCGATCATCGACCAGCAGAATGGTAAAGGGGGTGGCAGGTGGCGTAGTCGTCAGTTGCATAGGCGATGAATAGCCGTAAACGTGGAGATCAGGTGGTGAGTAATTTGTAAAGGACTTAACCGCAGGGCAGCGGGATTGGCCGCCAGCGCCGACCGGGGCATTTCGGTAAATTCGGCGGAGGCAGGGCATTGCACAATACCGATGCCACCCCGGTTTATGATCCGGGTCAGGCCCAGCGTGCCATCCTGGTTAGACCCGCTCAGCAGAATGCCCATAACCCGGCCGCCGAAGGCATCGGCTACACTCTCGAACGTAACGTCGATGGCCGGGCGACTGTAATTGACCGGTTCCGACGAATCCAACCCGAATAAACCCTCGTCGATCAGCAGGTGATAATTCTGCGGAGCCAGGTAGATGTTGCCGGGCCGGACGGGCTCTTTGTCGACCGGCTCGCGCACCAACCGGTCGGGCCGGCTCAGTACCGTGTCTAACTCGCTGAGGACGTTTTTAGGCCGGTGCAGCACAATGATCAGCGCAACGGGCAGCGTAGCGGGCAACATTTCCAGCAGGTCGATCAGCACCCGGACGCTGCCCGCCGAACCGCCAATCACAATAATTTCGGGCGTAAACAAAGGGCTCATCGGGTACGGCGGTAAATATTGGCGGATGGGCTTACTACCTCAAACTGCGCCTGCAGGTCGGTAAACAACAGCGATTCCTTGAGGCCAATGGCCAGATACCCCAGCGGAGCCAAACTATTGTGAAAGAGCCGGATCACATGACTCTGCAATTCTTTATTAAAGTAAATCAGTACGTTGCGGCAACAGACCAGTTGAAACTCGTTGAACACCTGGTCGGTCACTAAATTATGCTGCGCAAACAGGACCGAATCCCGGATGTGCTTGTGGATAATAACGTGGTCATAACGGGCCGTGTAGTAGGCCGAAAACTCGTGGGTACCCCCCGCCTGCCGGTAGTTCATGGTATAGTCGCGCATGGGTGCCAGCGGCAAAATTCCCTGCCGCGCCTTTTCCAGATTGGCGGGATTCAGGTCGGTGGCGTAAATGCGGCACCGTTCCAGCAGGCCAGCCTCCTGCAGCAGAATAGCCATCGAATACACCTCTTCACCCGTTGAACAGCCCGCATGCCAGATCTTGATCACCGGATACGACGCCAGTTTAGGCAGTATTTTCTCGCGCAGGGCCGCATAAAAGGGCGGGTCCCGGAACATCTCCGTCACGTTAACCGTGATGGATTGCATGAACCAGGTAAAAAACGCGGGATCATTGGCCAGTTTAAACAGCAGGTCCTGACTCGTGGCAACCCCGGCCAGTCCCATGCAGCGAATGACCCGGCGCCGGAACGAGGCCCGGGCGTAATTCGTAAAATCATACCCGTACCGAAGCCGGATCAGTGTTGTAATATCCGTCAGATCGCTGTGGCTCAGCTCTTGCTCAATCTTCATCATTAAGGTTGCATCCAAACGCGCATAACGGAAAGTAACTGCTGCGTATCAACTGGTTTGGTGATGTAGTCGGAGGCTCCGGCCTGTATGCACTGGGCGCGGTCGCCCGCCATGGCTTTGGCCGTCAGGGCGATGATGGGCAGTTTGGCAAAACGCGGGTCGGCCCGGATGCGCCGGGTCGCTTCGTAACCATCCATCACGGGCATCATCATGTCCATGAGCACCACACTTACCTGCGGATGCTGATTAACGGCATCAATGGCTTCCATACCGTCACTGGCGGTGATGACGGTCAGCTGGTGTTCTTCGAGCAGGGTACTGAGCGAGAAGACATTCCGCATGTCATCATCGACCAGCAGCACGGTTTTATCCTGCCAGTTGGCGGGCGTTGACCCATCGTAACTGTTCGGGGTAAACGACCGGACGGGTGCATCCGTCCCGGTCTGCACCTTATACAGAAACAGGTCCAGCTCGTCCATCAGCCGGTCTTTGGCGTGCCCGGAATTGCGGATAATGGTGTCCGACACTTTCCGAAGCTGGAGTTCATCGAGCGTCGAGAGGTCGTTGTCGAGGTAAATGATCACCGGCAGCTGGTCGGACTGGCTGATGGCCTGGAGTTGCTGGAGCTGCGCTACTCCTTTTGTTACATCGGTACCGATATCGGCAATAACGCAGTCGTACGCCCGCTCCCGAACTTTGTGCAGGGCTTCGTCGGTCAGCGTCGCGTAGTCGCAGGTGATGTCGAAATGCCGGTCGGCGATGAGTTGCGTCAGCGAATTATCCGTCAGGTGATCGCCCGAGAGCACCAGTACATTTTTCACCCGTTCGGCCAGCAGCGTACTGATTCGGGTAAAGGCATCTTCGAGGTCTTTCTGTTCGACGGGCTTTTTCAGGTACGCCATTGCCCCGGCAACGGCCAGACGTGGTTCATCACCCGCTGACAGAATATGCACGGGTATATGCAGCAAAGCGGGGTCGTCTTTCAGCCGCTGCAACAGGCTGATGCCATCCAGCACCGGCAGTTGCAGGTCCAGAATGATGGCCGATGGTTTGTGCTGACGGGCATAGTGCAGGCCCTCATCGCCCTGTAAGGCCACCAAGGTTTTATAGCCTTTGGCACGGGCCACATCGCGAACGATGCTGGCGAACTGGGCGTCGTCTTCCACAATCAGCATAACCTGATCGCCCTTCTGGAGGTCGTTCCGGTCGTCTTCAACGGCTGTTTGCAGAACCGGCAGGGTGGCAACGGGCTGCTTTTTTACCGGCTTCGGGCGCTGCGCCTGGGGTTTGGCAGGCCTGGCAGCCGGTTCGCCCGCCGACGTGGCCGGTGTCGAGAGCGGCAGGTAGATGGTGAAGGTACTCCCCTGCCCTTCCTGGCTCTCCACCCGTATTTCGCCCCCCAGCCGCTTAATCAGTTCGCGGCTGATGGACAGGCCCAGCCCGGTACCGCCATACTGCCGACTGGTGGAGCCATCGGCCTGCTGGAAGGCCTCGAAGATGAGTTGTTGTTTGTCCTCCGGTATACCGACGCCGGTATCGGTAACGGCAATGGCCAGCACGTCGCTCTGCTCCCGCAGCGATTCGCGGGTCAGCGAGGTGACGTCATCCGTGCAGGAAATCGTCAGGGTGACACTGCCCTGACGCGGGGTGAATTTGAACGCATTCGAGAGGAGATTTTTGATGATCTGCCCCAGCCGCTGTTTATCGGTCGTAATACTCGCGGGCACCGGTTCGGCCCGGTTCGTCACGAATGTCACGTTCTTTTCCTCGGCCACCACGGCAAACAGCTGGGTCACATCGCGCAGGATGCTGTTGACCGATACCGGCTCCAGCTGGAGGTCGATATGGCCCGCTTCAATTTTGGACAGGTCCAGAATATCATTGATCAGCGTAAGCAGGTCGTGGCCGGACTTGTGGATGATGTTGGCGTACTCGACCTGCTTGGTCGTCAGGTTCGTCGTTTTATTATCGGCCAGCAGCTTGGCCAGAATCAGCACACTGTTCAGCGGTGTCCGCAGTTCGTGCGACATATTGGCCAGAAACGACGATTTATACTGGCTTGTGGCTTCCAGTTCCTCGGCTTTAATGGCCAGCACCTGACGGGCCACATTGATGGTTTCGTTCTTCTCCATCAGTTCGGCGTTCATCTGGCGCAGTTCTTCTTCCTGCACTTTCAGCTCTTCTTCCGAAGCCTGTAGGCTGTCGGCCTGCCGCATCAGGGCTTCGTTTGATTTCAGGAGTTCCTTTTTCTGAGCAGCCACCATTTCGTTCTGCTGCTGCACCTGATCGAGCAGTATCCGTACGCGCTCGTTGGTCTGCGCCGAGTGAATAGCCACGGCTATTGGCTCCGTCAGGCGTTGCAGCAAGGACAGGGCCGGTGGCTCCAGCACCCGAAACGACGCCAGTTCCAGCACCCCGATCCGCTCCTTACGGTGCCATAACGGAATGAGCACCACCTGTCCCGGCCGGGTGGCACCAACACCAGACTGCAGTCGCCAGTACTCTTCGGGCACGTGGTTGATAATCATCATATTACGCCCCATGGCAGCCTCGCCCACCAGCCCATCATTCAGTTCATAAGAGGTTGGCGCATCGGCAGGCAGGGAAACCGATGCCACCCGGTCTAAGTACCGACCGGCGGGCTGATACAGGTACAAAGCACCCGCAGGAATCTCTAAGTAGGTGATCAGGGCCGTGACAAGACTCTGCGCCATTTCGTCGGACTGATCTTTGCCCTGTAGACTCAGGCTGATGGTCGACAGCCCCGTTAGCTGCCAGTTGCGCTCGTTGCTTTCCTGATTATAGTTCTGGAGCGTAGCCAGGTTCCCTTTCAGTTCGCGCTCGGCCCGACGGCGCTTTCGGAACTCATCGAAAATCACCATGATTAAAATACCGATGCTGGAAACAGCCACGAAAAATGTCCCCCACATAGCATTTTTCTGCCAATAGTCGGTTTCGCCTTCAGTCTGCCGACGTACCAGTAATTCATGAATGGCTCCTTCCTTTATCTGCGCCAGCCGCCGTCGAATATCGGGCAGCTGACTCATATCGCCGGCCATGAGTGTCGCAGTAAGCTGGTCGATGGTAGCAAGCTGATGTAGTTGGGCGGTATCAAAAACCATTAAGGTTTTCATCTCCCGGAGGGTTATCAGCACAGCGGGAGCCAGCAGGCTGGATGGCGGGGATTTAGTACCTACAACCGTCGTGGTTTCGGCCCGGCGCAGATCAGTCCAATCGGTCAGCTGTTGCTGTACACTGGCTACATGCTCCGCAATTTCGCCGGTCTTGGTCACCTGCCTGAACAGCGAATCATGGCGCCGGAAAGCGTCCAGATACAGCAGTACGACCACAGGGACGGTCAAAAATGCCAGGGCAGCGCCCACATAAATTCGACCGGATAACGACTTTATCATTACTTTTTTCTTTATTAGGTAATAATAAGTAGTCTTATATCAAATTTTATACCCGATTCTGTAATTGAGTAAACTTTTATTAATTCAGGCGTCTTTCTTCAAGTTCAGGTCTGCTTTTGTTACCACCCGATTGGCGTACAGATTCCCGAATGGGCGGGTTACCGCTGACGAACAAACTATAAAAATAGTTTGTAAACGAGATTTATAGTTTTACATTTGGCCAATCATTTTGTACAGACAGCCGATGGAAAAACTGACCGCCAAAGAAGAAGAGATCATGCAGGCACTCTGGAAGCAGGGCCGGGCCTACGTAAAGGATCTGCTGCCGTTTTTCACTGATCCACCCCTGCATTACAACACCGTCTCGACCATTGTCCGCAACCTCGAAGAGAAAGGGTACGTGGGGCATCAATCTTATGGCAATACCCACGAATATTACCCGCTGGTGAGTCAGGAGGCCTACCAGAACCAGTTTGTGCTCCCTAACGTGGTGGCCCGTTACTTTGATAACTCGTACAAAAGCTTAGTGAGTTATTTCGCTAAAAACGAGAAGATTTCGGTAGACGACCTAAAGGAGATCATCCGGCTCATCGAAAAAGGCAGTTGATATGACCTTTCCTGCTTACCTGCTGACCGTCAATCTGGTCCTGAGCGGCCTGATCCTGAGCTACGCGCTATTGCTCCGGCGCACAGGTTGGTTTGCCCTGAAGCGCGGGCTGCTCTGGCTTATGGTAGCCGGGTCTGCCTGGCTTCCGCTGGCTGATCTACCGGATTTCCAGCCAGAATACGTTACCGGGGTCATCCAGCGGACGGAAGCACTGCTGCCGCTTCACTTAACACACAGGGTTTCTCATAGTGAAGTTCTTCCTGCCTCTTCAGCCCAACGGGTAACTCCGATGACAACAGTGGCCGCGTTCGCCGTCGAAACGGTATTTGTCTGGGTTTATGGGTTCGGTATGCTGGTTATGGTTTTTCGCTTCGGGTGGCAGGTGCGGGCCATCCGGCGGCTGATTCGTGGCGGCACCCGACAGTCGGCGGATGGTATTCACCTGATCGACAGTCGGGCGGTCTGGGCACCCTTTTCTTTTTTTCACTATGTTGTTCTGAACGCCACCTTGTACACACCCGATGCACAGGACCAGATTTTACGGCACGAACGAATCCACGCCCAACTGGGGCACAGCATAGACCGGCTGGCATCGGAACTGCTCAGGATCATACTATGGATGAACCCGCTGGTGTGGTGGCATGGGCAACTGGTGCAGGAAAACCTCGAATATCAGGTCGACCGGGCCGTTCTGGAAGCCGGAACAGACGCCCGAACCTATCAGTACAATTTACTGACGGTGAGTCTGGCAGCAAATCCAATCCGCTTAACCAATTCCTTTAGCCGCCCGGAACTGGCCCATCGGATTCGGATGATGAACCGCCGTCATTCGATGGGCGCCGGGTTGCTCCTGCTGACTCTATTTAGCGTGGTGACAGGATTACTGCTGGTCGTCTGGCCTGCCACACAGCATGTATTGCTTGATAAACCCCTGAACCAGTTCGCCGTAGCACGGGGCAATCAGACTTATTTCGTTGTCGTGCCCACGGCCAATGCAGCAGACCTGCGGTCGATACGGGCAATTGCCCGCCAGCGCAACATTACGTTCGAACTGGCTCCGACCGTTCTCCGCGACAGTCAGCAGCGCATCCGCCAGATTAGTTTTGGCGTTCGCCCCGTCACACCCGCTCAGGCTGCCTGGACGAGCCTGAAAGCCGGTACCCCCTATGGTACGCTGCCCATCAGCCCGCTTGGTATTCGCTGCGATCCGGCAACCTGCACCGTTCTCCCGGTCGATCAGACATTCCCGCTCAGCCTGCGCCAACTGGCCCTGCGGGAATCAAGAGTGTTAATTCCGGTTGGCCGTAGGCTATCTAAGACCACTGACCGCGTGAGTGCTGCCAACGTGCAATACGGCCTGTATGAGACGTACTTCCTGGACGATATGATTGAAAGTAGTTTTTACGGACTGCGGGCCATGCTGATTCGGATTCAGCCCGATAAGCGGCTTGACCTGTACGACGAAGCCCGTAATGCGGTCATTATCTGGAATAAACACGAAATCTCGCGGGCCGACCTGCAACAGATTCGGGTGACGGAGGTGATGAAACTCAGTGTTTACAAAGGCGATGCGGCTGTGGCACGGTTAGGCGATGAACGCGCCAGGTCAGGTTTGCTGGTGCTTTCGCGGCACCCCAATCCGGCGCAGGCCGAAGCCTATGCCGCCAGCCGCTACCTGTGGTGACCGTCAGGCTGGCTTGGTGGACTGCCCGTTTACGGCTGGTGCGGGCTGCGTGCCGGTTGTGGCAACCTGAACGCTTTCGGTCGTCTGATGCGTAACTACGGTTGCCTGCGTTGGAGCGGGTGGTTCTTTGCGGGTAAAACCAACGGAATTGATCAGGCTCTTCATGCGGGATGGGTCGTAGCCCGCCAGATACGCCAGGAGCGATACCGACACCGCAAATTTGAAGTACGATGAAGCCGTCAGGCCCACAAACGCGGCTGTATCTTTTGGGTCAACGGCGGTGGTAAAATTGGTTAGATACGATCCGGCGATAAAGATCAGGTAGGTAATAAAGCCGCGCAGCATAGACACCAGCGGATTTTCAGTCATGTACATATAGCTTTTAAAATCTTCCGATTCGGGGTCGAGCAGGGTTGGACGCAAGTGGTGCAACTGGTTATCGGCGGCCAGATTGCTGGCAACACCGCCCATAATTCCCGCCAGTGATGCCAGTATAGCCGCATTGATCGGCGTGAAGGAAGCCGCATACAACAACAGGTACTTGGCATTGATGGAATCGTTCAGAAAAATACAGGCGCGGTAATCGCTGGAATTCAGGCTCATGCCGAAAATAAACAGCAACAGCCAGCCTGCAAATAACACCAGACCGATAGCGGTTTTGGTAATTTTACCCGCCATAGTTAATTCATGAAAGACTGGCCGTTCCGACAAGTCGGCTGCGGTTGAGGAAGGGGGCGGATTCATAACAGTATGGGTTTAGCGTAGAGAAATGTAGTTACATGATGCCTGATTATCAAGCGGTTGATTCGCTTTTACGGAGGATTACCTATCCGTTCCCGTAGAACTACGCTGCCCCTGTCTTATTGCGCCAATGGGTTTATTTAGTAAAAGGTAATTTACGTTCCAACCCTTTTCGTGACTTTGCACTCTTCGTAGGTATATTCCGCTTCCTGTTCCTCCCTTTCCACTCAACACTCCATGCCCCATCGTCTCCTTGCCCTGATTAGCTTAGTCTGTTTGCTTCGGTTTACCGTAGCGCCCGCCCAGACACCGGGTCGCATTGCCATCCGGGGTACCATCGTCGATACGGCCAACGCGGTGCTGCCCGGCGCAACCATTATGCTGCTGACACCGACCGACTCAGCGCTGGTGAGCTACGGTCGGTCGGGCGAAAAAGGTGTATTTGAGATCAAGAATGCCAAACGGGGCCCGTACCTGCTCAAGGTCGTTTACGTCGGCTATTTCCCCTATCAGCAGGTAATTACGCCGGGCGAGGGGGTCGTACTGGATGCGGGTCAGATTAAACTGAAACCCATCACCAAAGAATTATTCGAGGTGGTGGTGCGAACGGCCAAGGCTCCCATGGTTATCAAGGGCGACACCATCGAGTATAACACCAGTTCATTCAAGGTCCCGCCCGGTTCCACGGTTGAAGACTTACTGCGAAAACTACCCGGTGTGCTGGTCGATCCCGACGGCAACATCAAGGCGCAGGGGCAGGACGTGAAGCGCGTTACGGTCGATGGTAAATCCTTTTTCGGGGCCGACCCCAAACTGGCAACCAAAAACCTGTCGGCCGAAGCCATCTCCAAGGTGCAGGTGTTCAACGACAGATCCGAACAGTCGAAAATCACCGGTATCAATGATGGCAAGAAGGAGAAAACGCTGAATCTGGAACTGAAAGAAGAATTCAAGAAAGGCGGCTTTGGCAAAGTCACGGCCAGTGGTGGACCCGCGACCAACGCCGATGCCCGGGGCGAAATCAAAGGCAACTACAATAAATTCAACGCCAAGCAGCAGTTCTCGGTCATTGGACTGGCCAACAATACCAATCAGGCGGGCCTGTCGTTCGACGATTACCAGGATTTCCGGGGCAGCAACTCCTTCAACTGGAACGACGACGCTGACTTTGGCTTTGGCGGCAGCGGACGGTCGATTTACTTCGGGGGAGAAGATGAGTCGCTGGGCATACCCATTGGCGGCAACCGGGGACAGGGCTTTTCGCAGAATGGCGCGGCCGGTGTCAACTATAATTACGACACCAAGAAGACCAAGTTCAGTTCGAGTTATTACTACAACCAGAGCCGGCAAACGCTGGATATTCGGCGGAAGCGCACTAATTTCCTGGAAGGCACGTCATTTACCAACAACGAAACCAGCAATCAGCTCACCTTCGGCAGTAGTCACCGCGTAACGGTGCGGGCTGAAAAAACGCTGGATTCGCTCAGTAGCCTCATTTTTCTCAACAATACCCGCATCAACAACAACAACCTCGGCTCCACCAGTCTCCAACAGCTGATTAATGCGGGGCAGTTGACGCCAACTACCAGCACGTCGGCAAACAACGGCACCAACACCGACAATTTCGGGATGGCCAACACGCTGCTCTACCGGCTGAAATTCAAAAAGAAGGGCCGCTCGTTCGCCTTTAGTGCCACCAACCAGATCAACAACGCCGACGGGTTGCAGGATCTGAACTCGCGCAGTACGTTTTTTGAAGCCACCACGCTGAACGAGCAGTTGCGGCTGATTCGGCAGAACAACAACACCGCTACCCGCCGGAATCAGTACAAAGCCAGTCTGCTCTACGTGGAGCCGCTGACGAAGAAGATTTTCTGGGAGAGCTTCTACAATTTTAACCTGCGCACCGATAAAGTAGACCGCAATGTGTTCGATCTCCGGTCCGACCTGTTAACCCGCAACGATTCGCTGAGCCGGTATTACAAAAACAATTACTTCTATAACCGGCTGGGCAGCAGTCTGCGCTACTCCTTCAAGGGCGTGAATCTTTCGGCGGGCGGAGCCTTCCAGCAATTTAAATTAGACGGCGAATATGCCAGTTCACCTGCCTCCATTACGCTCAATACGATCAACCGTACCTATAATCTATTCGTACCTAATGTATCGCTTAACATCGACCTTAAAAACAACAGGTACCTCTACGGCGGCTACGATGTGAGCGTTCAGCTACCCTCCAGCCGCGACCTGCAGCCGGTCGTCGATCTGAGCAATCCGCTGTTCATCACCGAGGGGAACCCTAATTTACTGCCGCAACTCAATCACAGCGTCAACGGCGGTTTTTACACATTCAATCCGGGAACGTTCGTCAACCTGTCTCTTAACTTATATTACCAGTATAACGTCAACGGCATCATCTACAGCCAGACGATCGACCCGAAAACACTCGTCACGCGCACCAGCCCAATAAACCAGACCGGTGGCAATTCCTTCGGTACCTACATCAATTTTGGGTTTCCCATCGTGAAAACAAAGGCGACCCTGAACATCAGCCCCTCGCTCAACGCCAATCGCAGCCTGACACCCATCAATGGGCAGACGAATATTACCAACAGTCAGTCCTATAACTTCCGCGCCCGGCTCGATCTGACGCCGAAGGACTGGTTCACGTTTTACACCAATGTCGATCTGGGTGTGAGCAACACGCGCTACTCCATCAGTTCGTCGCAGAACCAGCAGATCCTCAACTACAATTACGTCGCCGACCTGAACGTTAAGCTGCCGCACGACCTGTACCTGAACACCAACCTGAACTACCGCAATTACCGAAACGACAGGCTGGGGTTTTCGCAAAACGTTCCGATTCTGAACGCTGCGGTGTACAAGATTCTGGGCAAGAACAAAAAAGCCGAAGTACGGCTATCCGCCTACGACCTGCTCAACCGAAACGTGAACGTGTCGCAGTACGCCGGTCAGAATTACGTATCAGAGGAGCGCATCAGTACGCTGGCCCGGTATTTTATGCTCGGCTTCACCTACAACATGCGTGGGGTAAACGCCAACATCCGCAAGCAGCGGGGCTATTAGAATCTGTTTTAGAACCTGTTTGTGGTTCGTAGCTGCCGGAACGACAAACGATAAACTTGTTAATCATGAAAACTTTCTTTCTTTTTCTCACCGCCCTGTCACTGATGCAGAGCGTGGCCGTAGCCCAGCAGACCGAGGGCGTCGTAACGTACGAACGGCGTCAGTACTGGAGCAAGATCTACAGCCGCATGACCTTCCTGAGCCAGGAAGAAAAGGACCGGGTGGCGAATACGTGGAAAAACTTTGAGGAAGACAAAACCAAGATGACGTTGTACTTCAGTCCGTCGCAGAGTCTGTATACCTACAGCGACCGCGACGGGGCCGATGAGGATGCCGGTTATGCCTGGCGTAAGAGTGATTACGTGATCTCCCGGAATTTTGACCGCGAAACAAAAACGGACATTATTGAAACGCTCGGCAAGACCTACATTGTAGACGATTCGCTCCACACCCCTACCTGGAAGGTGCTAAATCAGATTAAGGAAGTGGCGGGCTATGTGTGCATGAAAGCCGAAACCACTGACCCGGTAAAAGGGCAGAAGATTACGGCCTGGTTCGCGCAGGACATACCGGGTATGGCCGGACCGGAGCGTTTTTTTGGCTTGCCGGGCGTCATTCTGGAGTTAAGCATCAACGATGGCGAAGCCGTAATTGAAGCGACCAAAGTAACGTTCAAGTCGGTAACTAAAGAACTAACCCTGCCGAAGACGAAAGGGAAAAAGATCACCGATGCCGAGTATGACACCCTGTTGCGCAACCACATCACCCAATCGATGAAAGCGCAGCGTAACCCCTACTGGGCCATTCGGTACTGAACTCGCCCGGAAGACATACCATTAATACCCCCGGCTCACCGGGGGCTTTTTTGTGCGCTATAAGCTGCATCCACTTGGCGTGTGACCGGCTGAAGCAGGCCTGTTTACCGGCAAACAGCTGATTTACCGGGAATCTCCGCTATAAACTTATTATTTTTAATTGTATATTATTAGTTTACTATATTATAGAATACATTCACGAAACTTGGCACTTTGTTTGCGATATACTGAATTATATTGTGTTTTTTCCTTTTGATACGTTTATGGATGCCACCGAACAACTACGTGAACTTCTCCAGTCTTACTTTAATCTCCGGTCGGCGGTATTGCGCAGGCTGGCCGATTCGGCGATGAGCGATGCGAGTATTCAGGACTCCCTGCGGCTGAGCTATGAAGTACTGCGTCGGCGTCGGCGCGATGCATCGGCCTGGCAGCCCAACGAAATTTGTGAGCTGGCCACGCTGTTCGACATATCTACTCAGAAGGCGGCTCAGATCAAAACGATGGCCCGCCAGATCGAACTGCTTCCCGGCGACTACCGGATTAAGCTGTTGAAATCCAGTTTACTCAATACGCATAAACTGTCGCTGCGGGCGGTTGACTGGCGCAACTGGAAACAGGTCGAACTGGAGCGGATTGCCACCGGTCTGGAGCGGATTCCGCGCCCGGTGCAGGCCGTATGACGAGAAAGACGGCCCGATGTGACGCTTGGACGGTAGCCAACGTGTATATTTGAACTACACAAGAAAACACGCTATCGCGGATTAATTTCTTTTTCCATCGTCAGACCTGAGCATGAACGAACACAGTAAACAGTTTCTCTACCAGTACCTCAATAATGCCTCGCCCACCGGCTTTGAGTCGTCCGGGCAGCAAATCTGGCTCGATTATCTGAAGCCTTACATCGACGAACATATTGTAGACACCTACGGTACCGCTGTGGGCGTTGTAAATGCGGGCCAACCCTACAGTGTTGTCATTGAAGCGCACTCCGATGAGATTTCGTGGTTCGTCAATTACATCGACGACAACGGCTACATCTACGTTAGGCGTAACGGTGGCTCCGACGCCCTGATTGCCCCCTCCATGCGTGTGACACTCCACACGAAGAAGGGACCGGTTACGGGTGTATTCGGCTGGCCGGCCATTCACGTTCGGGACCTTGCCAAGGACGCGGCCCCCAAAGTAACCGATCTGTTTATCGACGTTGGTGCCGCTACGAAAGCCGAAGTCGAGGAGATGGGCATTCACGTGGGCACCGTCTGCACGTTTGTGGATGGGCTGATGGAGATGAACGACCGTTTTTACGTCGGCCGGGCGCTGGACAACCGCATGGGTGGATTCATGATTGCCGAAGTAGCGCGGTTGCTGAAAGAAAACAACGTCACACTGCCCTTCACCCTCTACATCGTCAACGCCGTTCAGGAGGAAATCGGCCTGCGCGGGGCCGAGATGATCGCCCGGCGGCTTAAACCGAACCTCGCCATCTGTACTGATGTCACGCACGATACCCAATCACCGAAGTACGACAAAAAAGAACAGGGCGATCTCAAATGTGGCGGTGGCCCGGTACTGTGCTATGGCCCGGCGGTACAGAACAACGTGCTCGACATGATGATTGGCGTGGCACAGACGAAGGAGATTCCGTTCCAGCGTCAGGCAGTGAGCCGCTCAACCGGTACCGATACCGATGCATTCGCTTACGCCACCGAAGGCATTGCGTCGGCCCTGATTTCGCTGCCGCTGAAGTATATGCACACCACCGTCGAAACCGTCCATAAAGACGACGTTCAGGCCGTGATTACCCTCATGTACGAGGTATTGCTGTCGCTGAAAGGTGACGAAGACTTTCGATATATCAAGTAAACATACATTCAACAGAAAGCCGCTGCCATATCCCGATGATAGAGCAGCGGCTTCTTATTTACCTGTTCATTAACTATGCCCATCCCCCGCCCTGCCGACGCCGAGTTTCCGCCCAATTCGCGGCCCGCAAACTACATCAGTCTGGTAACGCATAACGACGTACTTACTGCTCTCCGCGAACAGCAGGACTTGGTTGTCAACACGTTCCGGGCCATTCCGGAACAGAAACACGCGTATCGCTACGCGCCGGGTAAATGGAGCATTGTGGAGGTGCTGGGTCACATGATCGACGTGGAACGGATTATGATTTACCGCGCCCTGAGCATCGCCCGGGGTGAGCAGCAGTTACTGCCGGGCTTTGATGAAGATGCCTACGTGGCCTCGGCCCATTTTTCGGAGCGTTCCCTCAGCAGTTTAGTAGATGAATACCGGTTACAGCGCGACGCCAATCTACTGATGGCCAGCCACCTGCCCGAAACCGGTCTGCGCCGGATGGGTAATGCCAACAACCTGAATTTTTCGGCACGAGCGTTTCTCTGGCTGGTTGCCGGGCACGAATTGCATCACCTGGCTATTCTGGAGGAGCGGTACCTGGTCTGACAGTCGGTAGTAGTTCCGCAGGCACTTCACGCCTGTTCGGCCTGTACCAACTGTTCCAGATTAAAGGTCATTCCCTCCATAATGGTGACGTCATGATCCCAGCCGGTACGGATGATGCTAGCATCGGCAGAGTCGGATTCCCAAATGACAGGAATGTTTTTGGTAAAAACCCATATCACTTTCTTTACGCCAAAGTCGTGCAGTTGCCGGGTCTTTTCGATGAAGTAGTCATGCTGATACTGGTACTTACTCAAATCCGCCTTGGTATCAATTTCAATGACATAGTCGGGCGGGATAGCCATGTATTTCTCATTGAAAATATAGTCCTTGAGCCGGTCTCTTTCATATATAGCGATATCACAAGCCCGCCATTTTTTCTTGTTTATCTGAACGCCTATCTCATTTGATAAGTACCGAAATCGCTTGCGAAGCGGGTGTGTAAACAGAAAGCCTTGAATGATTTCTATTAAATGACTCTGTAACCCACTCGATCCCGTAATTTCTTCTACTTGCTTTTTACCACTTAAAACATCCTGATAACCAGCGTAGTAAATAGGCTGCCCTTCGTCCATTTCATACGTCAGTGTATCAAGCAGTTGCGTCCGCTCCCGGCGTTGTTCGGGCGTAAGGGCGGTAGTGGGCGTTCGCTTGCGGGGAGCAGTCGGTATCATGAGCTTCGTTATTTAAAGCAAGTCACTCAATTTCTGGCTCTTGGATGCCC
The DNA here is from genome assembly GCA_964251665.1 of uncultured Cytophagales bacterium. Lineage (GTDB taxonomy): Bacteria > Bacteroidota > Bacteroidia > Cytophagales > Spirosomataceae > JBBQLG01. Next base: position 78,388 of record CAXUKO010000015.1, on the reverse strand, counting down.
CCCAACTCCACACGCACCCGTTGACTCTTTCGTCCCGGTACCCCCGCGACCGACGCCCAATTAACTGGCAATCTGTTCACAATGACCATAACAAAGACGCCGGTCCACATCAGCTATAGCTGGTCGGATATGTGGGCAGCTACCGAACCGATGCTGATTACCAGCACGCTCATAAAAAGCCATTTGGGGAACGTGGGGCGCACCGGGCCGTAAATCAAAACAGATGTCATCAGCCAGGCGACTACGACGAGGGTCGCACTAACGAGCAGGACACAAACCGTCAGAGCGACGGTAAAAAGGACATTCGATACACGTTGCATGGCGACAGCGATGAAAGGGTGGCTAACAGTATGGTTTTTGCTAACCGGTTAGTCGCAGTCGCTACCCGCTGCGGAAACATGCCCCGGCAGACGGTTGGTACTGCGGTGGTCCGTATTGCGATCAGACGCCATTTTGTAGTACCTTAGTTTTATGCTCACGTCCGTCCCTGCCCATACGCTATCCGTCGCGTCCGTCAACCTGATTCTGTTTGCTGCCCGGCAACGGGGAGCCGATCCCGATGCCCTGCTGCAGGCCGTAAATATCGACCCAGCCACGCTGACCAACCCCGATGGCCGGGTGACTATCCGGCAGGTGCAGCACCTCTGGCGCGAAGTGGTGGCGGCCACCCATGACCCGTACCTTGCGCTTAAACTCGGGGAGCTTATCAACCCGGTATCCATTGGTACACTGGCCTACGTGATGATGCACTGCCCCACGCTGGGCCGCGCGTTCGAGAAACTTTGTCAGTACCAGGATATTGTCTGCGAAGGTGTCAGCACCACCGGTCGGCTGACTCAGTCGGACCGGTTCGGCGCAGTGTATGAACTGGTGCTGGTCCTGACCAGTCCCGACATTATCTACCCCGACTACGTGCTCAACTCGGAGGTGTCGATGTATTTATCAGCCATCCGGGCGCTGACCGGGCAGGCCACGACTGCCCGCGAAATCCGGTTTGCGTATTCCCGGCCACTCGACAGCCGGGAACACGAACGCGTGTTCGCCCCCGCTCATTTAGTGTTCGACGCGTCGGAAACAGTCATCGTTCTCGATGCCAGCCTGCTGGACATGCCCATCCTGAATGCCAACCCGAATCTGTTTACGCTCTTCACCCAACATGCCGATACCCTGCTAACCAACCTGCGTGCGCCCAGCCTGACCACCCGGGTTCAGCGCGAAATTGTGGCCCTGCTCAAGGGCGAAGAGCCAACCCTGGCTACAGTAGCCGACCGGCTGTCAATGGGCGTTCGCACCCTGCAACTGCACCTGAAAGAGGAAGGCACAACGTACCAGCAACTGCTCGATGATATTCGGAAACTGCTGGCCGTTCAGCATCTAAAGGAACCCCACCTCAGCACGACCGATATTGCCTACCTGCTGGGTTTCGCCGAACCGAGCGTCTTTTTCCGGTCGTTCAAAAAATGGACGGGCGAAACACCGGGCACGTTTCGGCGCAGTGCCGCCACGCAGCAGGCTGTGGCCTGATTAATGGATTGCTTTCGGAGAAGCTGCACTGGCGATTGGCTGACTAACGGGAGAAAAAGTCATGTTCAGTCGGCACCGGGCAAACCAGGTAAGCGTTTCCGTTAGCGCATCGTTCATCGGCGTTTCGCGAAAGTCGGGGAACAACCGGCGAACCTTTGTATCGTCCAGCAACACCGTGTTGTTGTAGAGGTACAGCATCTCGCCCACCTCCCGCACCACCGGATCGAACAGCCCCACCAACCGAATCAGCCACCGCCCCATCACCTGCACCTTCGCCGGTTTCCCGGTCAATCCCGCAATCTGACCAAACCACGCCCGTATGCCGGGCAGGGTAAATCCGCCGTAGTTCCAGACCTCGTAGGGTTGCACAGCATGGGCTTGCTCAACATGGTGCAGCATCAGCCGGGCGATGATTTCGGCGGCATCGGGCGTGTAGACCGACTGATGGGCAATGTCGGCGTTCATCAGCCAGGGCATGGCCTTCCCCTGTAAAGCCCCCTCAAAAACCGGTGCAATGCCTGCATGCACGACGTTTGGCCCCCAGAAATCCGGCAGCCGGACGTTGATAACGCGGCATGGTCCCGTAAGAGCAGCTGTTTCGAGCATGGTCTCCAGGTCGACGCGCAACTGACCTTTACGGGTGTTGGGATTCGGTCTGGACTCTTCGCGGATGGGCTGTTTTGCATTGCCAAACCCGTAGACGTTCCCCGGAAAAACGATGGTCGCCTGAGCCCGGTTGGCCGCGTCGATCACGTTTTGAGTGGCGGATGCCATGGTCTGAACCCACTGATGGTACGGATAATTGATGGCGTGAACGATGAAATCGGCACCCGCAGCGGCCCGGTTCAGGGTATCGGCATCCTGCACGTCGCCCTCCAGCATGACCAGCCCGGCGGCATTGGGAAATAGTTTTTCGGCTTTGGCCCGATTGCGTACCAGAATTGTAACGGGCCACTGCCGGGCGAGCAACGTTTGGGTAACGGCACAGCCAATGCTGCCCGTAGCCCCCAGAATCAGTACGGTTGGATGCGTATTCATAGCTAACATGAGTTTTTATGAGATCTTTTTATCAGGCCACGACTTCAGTCGTGGTGCTTTGATACCGTGGTCCGTGGGTTCGTGGTGCTGTGGCCCGGTGATGGGATTAATGACCGATGGCACCGAGGTGCGTGTGTTTAAAGCTATCCGAATATTTCAGGCCATAGCCCATCATCCGGTCCATGCTGGCGTGACCGAACAAAATCACTCCGACCAGCATCACAACCGGGGCATGAAGCAGCATCCCGACCATGCCGATGGCCAGGGCTACTCCCTTGTGATGCCCCAGATTATACCCATAAGCACCAATCTGCGGATTAATCAGGTAGCCCAGCATACTAAGGTCAGGCAACAGAATCAGCGCCGGAAACCACCACCACGCAAAAGGCAGTTGCGCAAATAAAACGATGGATAAACTAAACTGAGCCAATTCTTCGAGACGCAGGACCGTTTTCATAGTTGATTTATTTTTTGTTTTTGTCTGCTACAAAGGTCAGCCCCAACCGCCGGACAGCCGGTGACGAAAGATGAAAACGAACTGACGGATTACGAAATTCTCGCGGTAGCAGCGCCTGCATCATTGGTGTAGTCCATAGGTAGTATAATTCGATTTATCCCTTATCAGGTCAACTGGTCAAACCAAAGCACCCGAACTATGAAAACTGTACAGACAACCGACGTACTGATTGTTGGCGCCGGGCCAACGGGTCTGGCACTGGCTACCCAGTTAATTCGCTATGGCATTAACTTCATACTGATTGATCAGAAGGAAGGGGTTACAGAGTTATCAAAGGCATTGGTCGTGCACGCCCGAACGCTGGAGATTTATGACCAGATTGGCCTGGCCCAAAAAGCTGTTGAAACGGGTGAGATTGCGCAGAAACTGGCCCTGATGCACAACGGTAAGGTCAGTGCCGAAATCAGGTTCGCTGACTTCGGCAGGGGACTCAGTCCGTTTCCGTTTGTGCTGGTCTATGAACAAAGCAAAACCGAGCATCTGCTGCATGATTACCTCCTGCAATCCGGAAAAGACGTTCACTGGCAAACCCAACTAAAAAGCATAACGCAGGATGCATCGGAGGTACAGGCCGTTCTTGAGTCAGCAACCGGCGATATACAGACCATTAATGCCAAATTTCTCGTAGGCTGCGATGGGGCCGGCAGCCCAACGCGTCATCTGCTTGGGCGGGATTTTTCGGGATCAACGCATCCGCGCTTATTTTATGTAGCCGATGTCGAAATGGATTTTGAGGCCGAAGCAGGTACGCTTCATGTTGCCTTCCGGCAGGATTCGTTTTTATTGATGATCCCGATGGAGGGCAAAAAGCACTGGCGGCTCATTGGCAACATGCCCGAATACAGTGGGCAGCCGGATCAGGAAACCACCTACGAGGCCATTGAGTTGAAAGCGGTTTATGTGATGCAGTGCCCGCTGGATATTACCAAAGTCCGTTGGTTTTCGTCGTATAAAGTCCATACCCGTCATGCCGAACGGTTTTCGGTTGGGCGGTGCTTTCTGGCGGGCGATGCGGCCCACATTCATACGCCAGCGGGTGGGCAGGGCATGAACACGGGAATTCAGGATGCGTATAATCTGGCCTGGAAGCTGTCGCTGGTCGTGAAGGGGCAGGCTGATGATACGCTGCTGGACAGTTATAACGACGAACGGCTGGCTAATGCAAAACATCTGCTGAAAACGACCGATCAGTTTTTTGACGTGGCAACCGGCGACAGCTGGTACCTCCAGTTTTTCCGCGATAACGTAATTCCGGGACTGGCTGGCATCATCAATCAGTTCGGCCCGGCGCGCGAAGCTATTTTTCCGACGCTCTCCCAAATTGGTATCAACTACCGGGAAAGTGCCTTGAGTCAGCACCAGGGCGACCAGCCGTTTACAGTCAAAGCCGGGGATCGAATGCCCTATTTTCGGGTAGCTGGTGCGAGTGTTTACGATAAACTCCGTGCACCTGCCTTCCACCTGATTCTAGTTACCGACGGAGAGTATACGTACGACTCGGAGCTGCCGGAACTTGAACCCCAATACGGCACGCTGGTCGATTTTACCGTCGTTCCCCTTTATCCGCGCCTTGTGGAGTTATTCGGGACCAACCGGTCATTCGCCGTATTGTTGAGACCCGACAACCACATCGGATTTATCAAAGCAGATTTTTCGCCAGATGATCTCAACACCTATATGACCCGGTTCGTCAGGCATTGGCAGACAGCCATTACCAACGTAGTCTAACGAATAGTGGTTGACAGATGCTGACAATCCAGCATCTGCCAACTTCCCGGTTATTCAGCCTCCATCGCTATCCCGGCAACAGAACCGAAGTCCTCCCAGAAAGACGGATAGGATTTAGCCACCACACCCGGCTCCTCAATCACAACGGGCCGTTGCATGGCTATCGGGGCAAACGCCATCGCCATCCGGTGGTCATCGTAGGTTTCTATAGTTGGGAGTTGGTGGTTGGCAGTCGATAGTTCGTGGCTCGTCGCTGCTGAGGTACGGCGAACTTCGTACCGGGTGTTTGGCTCCACTTCCACCAGTTCCGCGCCAATTTTCTGTAGTTCGGTTTGGAGGGCCGCGATCCGGTCAGTTTCCTTGATTTTCAGGCTTTCAACGCCCGTCAGCGTTAGGGGAACATTCAGGCCGGCGCAGCACACGGCAACCGTCTGGGCCAGATCAGGACAGTCAGTAAAATCCCAGTCCAGCGTTGGCCGAACCGGTATTTTACTGAGTTGAACGCCCGAATCAACGAAATCGCTCTGTACCCCCAACTGACTCATGATTCGCGCAATGGCGCTATCACCCTGCAACGAATACTGTTTCAAGCCAAGCAAATCGAGTGTGCTGCCTTCGGGCGCCAGCGTCAGCGTACTGTACCAGTAACTCGCACCCGACCAGTCGGATTCAATAGCGTAAGGCCCGGGGCTATAGTCACCCGCCGGAATGGTGATGGTCTGTGCCGTCCAGTCGGCCTGAAACGCAATGCCGAAGTACTCCATCTGCGCCAGGGTCATCTCGATATACGGCTTCGAGCCGATCTCGCCCGTTAGTTCGAGCGTCAGTCCATTCGGCAGTTTCGGCGCAATCATCAACAGGGCAGAAATATACTGACTGCTCACGTCGCCCCGAATCGCCACCCGGTTTGTCGTCCCATCCGTCGAAAATCCATTGATCTGAAGCGGTGGATACCCTTCATTTTTCAGGTACGTGATGTCGGCTCCCAACGTACGCAGGGCGTCCACCAGCATACCGATGGGTCGTTCGCACATGCGGGGGGTGCCGGTGAGCGTCTTTTTTTGGTTGGTAACCGCGAAGTAAGCCGTCAGGAACCGCATGGTCGTACCCGCGTCGAGCACATCGGCAATAGGGTCGTCGGCATGTAACAGCCGGATCATGGTTTGGGTATCGCGGGCGGTAGACAGATTAGTCAGCTGGCAGCGAAAACCCGTCAGCGCGTCGATGATGAGGGCGCGGTTGCTTTCGCTTTTGGAAGATGCTAACGGAATAGTAGCCCGAATAGGGCCAGTGGGTGGGGTCAGGCGGACGGCGTTCATGCCGCAAAACTACAGTTTACAGCGCCGTTAGCACCCGAAGCCGGTGATTTTTATTGACGGTATAGCGCGAAAAACTGAGTTTATAACAGATGCCACCCAGAGCCATTAGCGCGCCACCGGGAATGAGCGACCGGCTATCGAACACAAATCGACCACTGCGGCCATCGCCCGCTTTAGGATTTACAAAGTCGGCCACAATAAACACCAGCCCCGCGAGTGGCAGCATCACCGCTCCCGCCGACACAAACGGAATCCGATGGGTCACGTATATTTTTTGCACCTCATTCAGGCGAAACTCCGGGAAGTCGGGCCGGTTCATGACTTCGTTCATCATGCTGAGCCGGAACGACGTATCTGTTACCGCGTAAATCTGATCGTGGTAGCGGTCGCCATCCGTGCGCGAGCGAAACGTAAACATTTCTCCTTCCTGGAAGCGGTACCGGTGAAAACCGCCGAACGGACCCGATACATCTAGTGCTAAGTATTTCACCGGAGCCGGTATAAGTTTAGCCGCCGATGATGAATCCGTCTGCGCCCGGCTGGTGCGGGCAAGCACGAAAAAAAGCAACAGAGTAAGCAGCGTTTTCATAGGTGTAGCGGTTAGCTAACCAAGTAACAAATGAGCAGGGGAAATAGCTATTAATGGCGGATTAAAAACGGTAAGTGTATTTTTTGTCATGCTGAAGAATGAAGCATCTTGGCTACCAAACCGCTAAGATGCTTCGTCCCTCAGCATGACAAAAAAGCCCTACTTCGACGATACCCCACCTGACACGATCAGCTTCATTACGTCGGCACTGGGCGCGTTAATCAGCGAAATGTTTTCGGAGGGGACGATGAAGAGCTCGCCCGAAAACGCATAGGAATGCGGCAGGTAGACGGCTACGGCTCCGGTAATACCCAGATTGCTGAGATCCGTCTGCGTAATAAACCCAATCTTTTTCAGGTCGGACTGCCGGTTAACCGTTACCAGCACGGGTTGATTGAATTTCTTTTTATCCCCCACAAACGCCGACAGCAGATCTTTCAGCGCGAAATAGATGAGGCTGACCAGCGGCAGGTGCTTGATACTACCCTCGAGCAGGTTCACAAACGACTGGGGAATAACGGTAGAAACCAGCAGACCGACGCCCAAAATAATACCCAGCATAATGAGCACGCCCAGACCGGGAATCGTGATTGGCACCAGCCCATCAACCCAGACGAAAATACTGTAAATGACATAGATCGTCAGCCCGACGGGCGTGACGGCCAGTAAACCCCGGCCAAAGTAGGTGATGGTACGGGCAATGATTCGGTTAAACAAAACAGTTCGTGGTTGGTGGTGATTTGTCATGCTGCGGCACGCAGAACCTTAGCGGCTTGACGGCCAGGATGCATGGTGCCGCAGCATGACAAAACAACCACAAACGCCCTATTCTGCGTTCGTTAACGTCTTGCCTTTCGGGTATTTTACTTCATACCGGAAGGTAAGCACCCGGCTTTCATTCGGTTTCAGCGTTAGACGCCAGGTCAATTTGCCCGTTTCGGTGTTCCGTTCGGCACCACCGAGGTCTTCGGGTGAAATTTCGATGCGGTTATCCGTCGAAACAGGGATTTGGTCGTATACATTTAGGCTAACCGCTTCGGTTTTGGTATTCCGTACGGTGATGCGGTAACTGTGCGTTTCGCGAATGTTACTGCCAACCGTTTTGCGGCTGCTGACGTCCTCAATTTTTTCTCGCTTCACCACCACACGCTTGTCGCGGCCCAACCCCACCGACAGCGTATCTTTCGCGTTGGCCAGACTAACCTGCGACTCACCGACGTAGGTGCCTTCAAAGTAAATTCGTGCCGTGCCGTTCAGCAGGTTCAGCTTCTCCCAGCCCGTGAGTTGAGCAGTCAGGAAGGCGTCGGCATCGAGTTTGGGTGTGGTTTCGTAGCGGTAGGTAGCGGCCACATCGGCCGTCTGAATATCCACCAGCTGTGGTTTAGCGGGTGCGCCGGGCCGGTTGCTTAAAATGGTGTACGGAATGGCGATGGTAAATGCCACGTTCGTCGGCTGATCGAGCGTTTGCATAAAATCAGCGGTATTGTCCATCTCCTGTTGGGGTGCAGCACTTACGGCCGACTCAGCCGCAACACTTTCTTTCAATTCCATAACCTGCGGAGTTGCCCGCTTAAAAGCCCGCATCTGTCCCGGTGCTGGTGCAGGTTGCGGCTCATAAATACCGACATACTGCGTGCCTAATTCTGGCTGTGTGCCGCCCATCGCCGGGTTCGCCGTGGAGAGCACGAGTTGAATGTTGGTCCAGTCGAAGCCGGTTTTCTGGTACACAAACGCCTTGTAGGCCAGCGACGCCGGTTTGCGCGTGTCGCTGATGCGAATGTCATAGACTGGTGTCCAGCCAGCATCGTTCACTACGTAGCTCAGGTCGAGTTCGATGGCGGTGCGGGTGCGGGCCGTCAGGGTCACGTCGATTTCGCCCACCGGCTGTTCGCGTTTGGCGTTCTGCTCTCTCACCTGTCCCTCCAGCCGGGCCACCGTTTTGGTCTGCTCTGTGATCTGGCGGTCAGTGCGGAGTAGTTTCAGGCCGAGTTCGGTCAGGCGCTTCTGGTACAGCGCGGCCATTTTTTCCAGCTCCAGCACGGTTGTCCCTTTCTCACCCCCAATTTTCTGATTGGCCAGCAGTAGTTTCCGCTCTTCGTCCAGCACCGAACGCCCGACCTGAAGCAGTTCCAAACTCTCCCGGTTGACTTTCAATGAATCTTCCAGCCGTTGCAGCGACGCCGGTTTGGTGGCTTTGGTGAGGTAATTGGTCCGAAACTGGACGCCCTGAATTACGGCATCTCCCTTTCCGGACACCTGAATACTTTGCGGATCGGTGGACAAGGGTACGTTGTCAATAATGAGGTGCGTCGTGCCGACATCAAGGGTCGTTTTGGCCTGGGCCGAGAGTTGGGCGCGGTTAAGGAAAACGGTGGCCTGCCGGAGTGTAGCCGGGATGCGTATGTCATCGTCGGCGCGAAGGGTGGTGCCTGCCGAGAGGAGGGTCAGAACCAGAATGATCTTTTTCATGCTTGTGGGATGCGTGGACCGGTTGGATTCCATAACGGCCGCAACGTTTAATGGTGATGTACGCAATCGCCAAAAGAAATTACACTGGCAGGGGATCAATCGGCTGAGCTAGGAGGTATGCAGGGGCAGCCAGTGTAAACCGGGTAAAGCAATTGACCTCATTATCGGGTTTCGGGAAGAACATCCACTTGTTAACTACCGAACAAATCTCAAAATGATTGTAGCTAAGTAAATCTTTCGCTTTTTTTGGTGTTTGTTTGATATAAGCCTAAACTATACGTTGATAAAGGGAGAACAACTCAAAGAGCTGGCTCAACATCGCTTAGACGAAGCTCGATTGTTATACACAAACGGTTACAATCAGGGAGCTTATTACCTGGCGGGATACGCTGCTGAGTTTTCCCTGAAGGCCCTTATCTGTAAACGCCTTGGTGTTGAGGTATTTGTTGGCGGGTCGGGGTTTGCAGAGGTGACAAAGGCATTATATACGCACCACTTGCCTACGCTGTTGGTCTTTGCAGGCTTGTTTCCAACATTGCAGGACGAAAAGATTAACAACGAAAGTTTATTTAAAGACTGGTCGAAAGTCTCGGAATGGAGCGAACAACGTCGATACGAGCCACTCGAGTGCAGTCAACAGACGGTGAACAATTTTATTAATGCAACTGAACGGGTCATGCAATGGATATTCAAACACTATTAAACAATTTAGAGCAAGCGTTTGAGGCTGAACGCAGTAGCGGTCTTGTCGTTGATCGTTTTGGTTTAGCCCCTGCCTACCAGGGGATGATTGAGCACGCATACATTTTAGGCGTTAGCGCTCCCTCTTTACAAAGCTCATTCAACTGCAACGACAAGGCCGACACAATCATTGATGTTTTATTTTCCAGACTAACCCCTGAACAGCGTAAGCCTATTGACCGAGTCCGTGTGTATAATTCGGTTGAGGAGTATGAGCGGCACGCAGGGTGTAACTTTGATGATTCTTACTACGGCTACTGCGAGGCTCCGCTTCGATTGACACAAACGAGAGCTATTGCATAACGGCCGCAACGTTTAACACCGACTGGCAACAATTCTGAAAGAAATCAGAGCCGGCTGTCTGTCGATTACTGCTTGACATCACACAATCCATACCGAGCGGAAAGCAAAAAGTTGTAGCTTCGTCAAAACAGCCACTTATCATGGAGAACCTTCTTGCTCGTGTAACCTTGAATCCCGCTGTCAGTCAGGGTAAGCCCACGCTGCGAAATATGCGGTTTACAGTGGCACAACTGCTGGAGTTGTTAGCTGCTGGGATGACTAATGAGGAGATTTTGACGGACTACCCCTATCTGGAAGAAGCTGACATTCAGGCAGCTTTACTGTATGCCGCTTAGGATTCAGGTGTGCTTGTTTTGAGCAAAAAGCAACTGATCAGTTATTAACAGCCCATCCGGAATTAATATCAATCCGAAGTCCGGGTCTGCTACGCTACTCATTTAGCCCTTTTCCACTAAGAATTTGAGGAATACTTTTTTCAACCCGTGACTCGCGGGTTTTGGATTGCTTAGGGGCGGAGAAATAAAGAATATAAGCTCTTTGCCGCCCCGGTGTTAACGCATCGAAAGCAGTTTTTAAAGCAGGAGCGTCAGCTAATTTCTTTTGAAACTCTTCGGGGATAGTGAATTCCGTAGTCTTTTTAAAATTTACGGTCAACCCAAGTTTTTCGACTTCAATGGCTTCGTAAATGTACGCTTTTACGAGTGGCTCCATCTCAACGATTTCCTCAAGACTGGTAAAACGAAGCTGACGCGTCGCCTGCACGTTTTCCGTTTGTTGGACCAGGATACCCTGTGTATCCGTTAATAGGGCGCCTTTGAAAAACAGAAGCGCGCAATAGTCTTTAAACGTGTGAATCAAAAGTATGTTATTGTTCTGAAACGTGTAGCAGGGGACGCCCCACTTCAACTCCTCAGTAAGCAGACAGTCAAGAACAACCAGTCTCAACTGCTCTATTTCTTTCTGCCACTTTTCGGCTTTATTGAAGTACCAATCAACCTTAGGATTCATCAGTTTGTCAGATAACGGATGGATTAAACGCAAGCTTTGAGCTGTCAGCCGAGGCTTAGAAAGGGGAACGCAAATTTACTGAGCTGGGGCATTTTTCTGTAGTCCAAAAGATAAGCTGCACGCGCCAAAGCCTTTCGAAACGTGCTGCCGTTGACCGAAACCGGGTATACAAGCACATTGTATTCAGTTCGCCCAACGCCCCCGTGTGCTGATGACGACCGTAGGGAGACATTTACACACACGGATGGTTGGGCTGTCCGTGTTGACCTCGCGGCCTGCTGCCTGTCGCCGGGAAGGATGGCAACGCGAAGCGCACGAACTAACCTATTTAGAACAGAACCACTTTTAAGTACCTCAATCTTTATTTTAGCCCCCATTGATCACAAAGGCTTTTCCTGAAGTCTGAGGCTGAAGTATTGCTAGGGTTTACCGAAAGTGCTTTATCAATATGTACAAGTGCTTCCTTTGGTTTTCCTTCCATTAGCACAGCTATAGCATTCATTACGTGTTGAGCTGACAAAGCTTCCAGCTCCTCCTGGCTCATCTTCCGAACAATTTATCAAAGAAACCCATGTGATTATTTATCTGTTAAATACCTCCAAGCACATCATTTTTGTGCCTTTGAACAACAACTGTCATTTCGCTAATCATCTGTTGAGCTATCTTCTGCTGGTCGAATAAACTGATATTTCTGACATTGTCGAATTGTTTTTCATGGACTATCTCTTTCTGGTAATACTTGTATTTCCATGTAATGGTTAAGTGGCCACTGCTATAATGAAATTTAATAATTTGGTTCTGCCCATCTTCGTAAAGATTAAATTCTCTTTTATCAAGCTCTGTTACTGAACCGGTGCCATTGAAATCAGCTTCATTAATCATATTAGCAACTACGTTAAACTTTTCAGCGAGAGTTTTTCCTTGTAAGTCCTCGCTGTCTTGATTCAACGACATGAAAAAGCGAAGTAAAACGAATACTACAACTATGATTACAAACGTCCAGAACATTGGCTTAGGTAGTTAAACATGAATTCTATACTTTCAAATCGAGCACTTGGCTTGTTGTAGAGGCAACTAACTGTGCAAAAGCCAACAAATTAATTTTCAATAATTAACTGCCTCCTTGTCAGAAAGGTAGCTTCGTTGCCGTTTTCAGTGTAAGTCATTGTAATATGAGTAACAATAGGCTTACCTTTCCACCGTTCCCTTTTTTCCAATCCCTCACCCGACTTGGAAGTATCCTTTCTATCCCAACTTTGAGACAATTTAGCTTGGTCAAAGAAGTTTTTAACAACCGTTGGCTCCCCGATGAATGAGATTGTAGTCTCTCCCATATCGGGCGTACACATGAAAATTTGTGAAGCCTGAAATTCTTTAAAGTCAAGCTCAAAACTTGAAGACCGTCCACTCTGCCTAACCTCTGAAACGGTATATCCGTTTTCAGTATTTTGGTCTATCAAATCCTGCCTTGACCTTGAAAATTCGGCTCTAATAAAATCTTGGATAAAGCTTAATAATTCACTCGTAGTAGTAGCCGATTCTAATCGGCTTGCAGCACTCTCTACAGTATCTGATATTACATCAGCAGAATTTGTCAACGTTGACGTAGTAGTTGAGTCCTCAATAATCTGTGACACTTGTGCAGTACTCTCGCTTTTCGGAGCGCATGACACCACAACTGAATAAAGGCTAATCTGCAAAATAATTTGTAAGGTTTTTTGAATCATACTGAAGGTGGATTGTTATTTATTGTTCTTGCAAACCGATAGCCGTGCAGAGTGTATTAAATATGAAAAAATCATCTAAGTAGCCATATAGGCCATATTAAGACAAACGCAGCTTTGTTTTTTCTCGAAAGTAATCCTTGATTCATAGGAGGTTTACTCGTCTCAACGGCCAAGCATACGCTCCCGATGATTACATATGCAACAATAAAAAGTAGAAATGTCATATGGTAAAATTTTCGTTTTAGTTTAAATTGAAAAAATACTGTCAGGGTAGACTTGTCAGCTGCAACCCGGAAATGGAAGCTCAAACTTTCCTAACGGGGATGTTCACTTTGTCGACAGAAACCCGGAAATGGAAGCTCAAGGCTGCCCACCTAGGGCGTTCACGATGTCAGCATCAACCCGCCGAACGAGCAAAATGCGTGAGTGCCAGCGGCCCGCTGCCTGTCGCCGGGACGCTGGCACTCACGCATTTGATGTACTTGCACCCAACATAGTATTGTACGACAAATCACTAAACGCTAATTAATTGAATGTCAGACGATAAACATTTAGCGTATCTAATACTCTACTTTTGCGGATGCGCCTGTACGGGTAATCCATAATCTCACAATCATAAATGATTTACTTTAGCTACGCAACCAGATAGGCAGATACATTTCAACAGGATTGGCGGCCTCCGTTAAGAACATAGAAAAGGCAACTCAACTGGTTGAGTTGCCTTTTCTATGTTCGGCTAATTTCTAAACATACAGCCTTACACAATCGGCATAATACGCATGTTGATTGGGTCCCAGCTGACAGCTTTTTTCTGGACCAGACTCATGTTGCCGCACTGCGTGGGTCCGCAGGCGCGTAAACCGAAGGTCGCATCTTCTACATTCGGGGTGTTCTGACGCACAGAACTGAAGAAGTTGGCGAAGTGCTCGTATCGGTCGCCTTTGTAGTCTTTAGGGACCGTATACTTCATCTCCTTCGGCCCTTCCATCTCGGCATGCTGCGGGTACTGTTTATTGTATTCGGCAATAAACAACTCCTTCTGATCTTTCGGGAAATTGTCCACCGACATACCCGGGGCTTTGGCGAACTTGTTCCGGCGGAGGGTCAGGCTATCCCAACCCAGCGATAAATCACCTTCGGTACCCACCAACCGAACGAGGTAGCCACCACCCCCGCCATCCACGAAGTTAGCGCGGGTAGTCAGGTTAAACTCGGGATGCTCAGCGGTTTTCGGGTAATCGTAGACGCTCAACTGAATATCCGGCACGTCGCGGCCATCTTTCCAGTAGCGGATGCCCCCGCTCGAATACACCCGGTTTGGCCCTTTGGAGCCGGTAATCGTGTGCAGTGTCGTAAGTAGGTGGACGTATAAATCACCCGCAATGCCGGTGCCGTAGTCCTGATAGTTGCGCCAGCGGAAAAAACGGAGCGGGTCCCAGGGGCGTTTCGGGGCAGAGCCCAGGTACGTGTCCCAGTCGACGGTTTGGGGCGATGCATCGGGCGGAATCGAGTATTGCCAGGCCCCAATCGCATTGTGCCGGTCGTACTGCGCTTCGGCAAAAACGATCTCGCCAATCTCACCGGCTTTCAGCAGTTCCTTCGCCTTGGCCACAATAATCGAGCTGCCAAACTGACTGCCTACCTGAAAAACCTTGCCGGTTTCCCTGGCCACCTTAATGAGCGTATGCCCATCCTCAACCTTCTGCACCATCGGCTTCTCGCAGTACACATGCTTACCTTTGCGCAGCGCTTCCGACGAGATTTTTTCGTGCCAGTGGTCGGTCGTCGCGTTAATTACCGCGTCTATATCTTTGCGGTCCAGCACTTCGCGGTAGTCGCGGGTGGTGGCAATACCGTCACCCCAGAGTTCTTTAGCACGACGCAACCGGCCGTCGTAGAGATCACAGGCGGCTACCATTTCGATGCCATCGACCATCAGAGCCGTCTGCGTATCGCCGATGCCCATGCCGCCAGTACCGATCAGGGCAATCCGTACTTTGTCGTTTGCCGCTGTGCTCGAATGGCTTTTGATCAGGTTCAGGTACTGTGGAGCCGCTATGGGAGCCGTTGCAGCACCGGTAAGCGCGGCTGGTACAGCAGCCACCGTTGTACCGGCAAGGCCCAGCGTTTTCAGGAACGAACGCCGTGTAGTCGACGCGCCCTCGGCGGGAGAGAATGTCCGTTTGGTAGTTTTCATATAACAGTCAGCATAAGAGGTGCTTGAAGATGGCTAAAGATAGAAATTTTTAGGACGCGGGTCGATTTAGAGGTTCTTCAACACAGAGAGAACAGAGCAATTCACAGAGGAAATTGAGATTACTCTCTTTATCTCTGTGGATTACTCTGTTCTCTCCGTGTTAAAACGCTTACTTCTGGAACGTAACTCCGTCGAGCAGAGCCAGATTAGCCGTGGGGCTATCCTTCTTCACAAACACATAGTACAGATCGTGCCGACCGCCGGGGTTGGTAACAGGTGCGGCCTGTTCTGCGAATTTGTCCCAGGCACCCGTTGGTTTGAGGTTCACCGTGCTCACGACCGGGCCAGTCGGCGAATCGGTATGCACCTCCAGCGTGGCTTCCTGATCCAGCGAAGCATAGCGGTACTGTAGTTGCTTTACCTCCGTCAGGTCGATGTTTTTGAACACGAAATACGACTGATCGTGAATTTTAGCCAACCGACCACCCTGCCGTTCCAACTCGTGCAGTTCACTTGCTTCGGCACCCCGCATCCGGGCAGGACGCAGAACGAGAACGTCAGAACTGGTCAGGGGGGTAATGGCACCACCCTTATCGGTGTAGGAAGCCGTGAGCACGTAGCGGCCCCGCTCCTCTTTGCCGACATGGTCTTTCAGCGTGAGCGTGCCTTGCTGTGGCAGTTGTGCGTCCGGCTGTGCATCGGCCAGCGACAGCACGTATTTCACAATTTCGGTGGCTTCCTCCCGCGAGAGCTGCGGGTGGGCACTCATCGCGTGTTCACCCCAGTTTCCGTTCCCGCCTGTAATCACTTTATTCGCCAGTTTGGCCACGGCTGTCTTGTCGCCCCGGTACCGTTTCGACACCTCTACGTAGGCGGGACCAACCGATTTGCCGTTGATCTGGTGACAGGCTTTACAATCGCTCGATGCCATCAGGGTTTTACCCAGATTGTACGATGCCGTAATCTGCTGGTGCCCCATCTGCGCTTCGTTACCCGCTACCCGGGGAATGTAGTTCAGCGCGACTTTCACCCGGCTTTTGTCGATCACCTTATCTTCCTTATCCTGTACCTTAACGGCGTAAGCCAGCGGGGTTTCATTGGGGAAGAAGAACGTGCTGTTGCTCGTGGTGGCGATGGCTACGCTGGGCAGCGTATTGCCAACTTTAATCGCCAGCGTATCCCGTCCCTGTTTACCGGCCGGGTCCGTCACGGTTAGCACCACCGGATAGACTCCATTTTTGGTGAAGGTAAAGGTCGGATTCTTCTCCGTTGACGCTACTTTGTTGCCAACGAATTTCCATTCGTACCGCAGGGCATCGCCTTTATCGAAATCGTAGCTGCGTTCACCACTGAACGTCACCTTAAGCGGTGCCAGACCGATGGTATCTTTCGCCGTTACCTGCGCTACAGGCGCCCGGTTACCCGCGTTAAACTCTACTTTTACCAGACGGGCATCGTCGTTATCAATGCCATAAACCGAGCCGTATTCCAGCATGTACATCACCCCATCTGCACCGATTTCCATATCAACGGGGCGTCTGAAGTCACCGCGCAGGGGCATAAAGGGCTCCATGCCTGTATAATTCTGGTTCTCATCGAACCGCAGCGCAAAGATCCAGTTCCGCATCCAGTCGCCCACAAAAACAGCTTTATCGTAGTAAGCAGGCAACTTACCGGCCGACTTCAGGCTCGGATTATAGTGGTAGACCGGCCCGCCAATAGCACAGCGGCCGCCCGTACCCAAATCAGGGTATTCAGTGGATTTGTTGTACGGATACCAGATCATGGCCTTTTGCGCCGGGGGCAGTGTTTTAGCACCGGTGTTGTTGGGCGACTGGTTCACGGGTGCATTCACATCGAACAGCGACCCGGTGGTTTTGGTAGCGAAATCGTAGGTATAATACGGCTTACTGTCGCCCACGAAGAACGGCCAGCCGTAGTTACCCGCTTTTTTGGCCTGATTGAACTCATCATATCCGCGCGGTCCCTGGGGGCCGTCGGTGCCGGAATCCGGCCCGATTTCGCCCCAATATACCACCGAGTTGACCGGGTCCACCGAAATCCGGTAAGGGTTCCGGCATCCCATCACGTAGATTTCAGGCCGGGTACCCGGTGTGCCTTTTGGAAACAGGTTGCCCTCGGGAATGGTGTAGGAACCGTCGGCGGCAACGGTGATACGCAGGATTTTACCGCGCAAGTCGTTTGGATTACCTGCCGACCGCTCGGCATCAAACGTCAGCCGACCCTCACGCTGATCGATGGGGGCAAACCCGTTCGATTCAAAGGGCACCGTATTGTCACCCGTCGAGATGTAGAGGTTATGGTGCGTATCCCAGGCCAGCGAACCGCCCGTATGCGCGCTTACTTCAAGGTCGATGGGCACTTCGATAATCCGCTTCTCGGACGCCAGATCCAGCGCCCCGTCTGTCCCCAGTGTGAAGCGGGAAATCAGTTGCTTGGTCTTCTCGTTTTCGGTCGTCGTGTAGAAAAAGTACAGGTAATTGTTCCTGGCGAAGTCGGGATCGATGGTCATTCCGAGCAGACCATTCAGGTATTTCTCGACGGCCTTCACCGGAAAATCGTGCAGGAGTCGGGTTTTGCGGGTCTTCGGATCGTACATGTAGAATTTGCCGCCCCGCTCTACAAAAAACACGCGGCCATCGGGAGCCACAGCCAGTTCCATTGGCTCATTGAGATCGTTGGACAGTACCGTTTTGGTAAACCGGTTTTCTTCCGGTATCGCTACCGAATCACCAACCAGTCCCAGCCCCCGGCGGAATGGGTTTTTATCCGGGAAGGCAGACGTCGTGGAAGCCGCTTTCCCAAACGACTTAATAGCCAGTCGGTGGCCCTGAAAGCCAACGGTAGCCAGCGCGGCCAGTACTAAGGCCGGGGCAACATGGCGGGTTTTTAACGTGAGTTGCATAGTGCTAAAGAAAGGATTAACTCAGTAAGTAGTTGATTAATGGTTTTGTTGTGCTTCAATTTTTATCATCCCGGTTTTGTCACTCCCGGTTTTGTCATCTTACTTTTTCGTTCCGGTTTTGTCATCCTGACGGAGGAAGGATCTTAGCTACCAATTCTCTAAGATCCTTCCTCCGTCAGGATGACAAAAAACCGGGGATGCCAAATCTCATTTTTGTTTAGTTGCCTGATAGGCCCGGACGGTTTGCTGGTTTACGCCAACCAGTAGCGTAGTGCCCAGCATTACCACAGCCCGTACGTCGCCCGTCAGCCCAAAACCGGCTTGTGCGGGTGGAACAGCCGAAAAATCACCCCGCCCATCGCCCCGAAGCAGCACGCCACTATTGGCATCGGACCGGCCAAAGCGCAGCCGTGCCTGCGTGGTATTGCCGCAGAGCAGCAGGTCTTTGTGGCCATCCTGGTCGTAATCCAGCGCTGTCAGGGTGAATACCGGCGCTACCTGTGCGGCCATTGGCAGAGGCTTTTCGGTCAGCTTACCGGCAGCTGTACTCATGAAACAGGTGGTCCGAAACAAGTTGGCCGTGAGTCGCTTGGCGCCCTGTAATTCGTCAGGTGTAAACGCATCGGTCAGTGTGGCATTGGCGTAGGTGTCGTAGTTAGTGAAGCGTTTTCGGAGCATGCTGATCTGGTCGAGCAGTTCGTCGCGGGTGGCATGGGGATAGGATTTGCCCTGCACATACAGACACAGAATCGGGTCTATTTTACCGTTGTTGTCAAAGTCCTTATAAAGCAGTTCGGCAGGTTGGCGGTCACTGGCACGGCATTGAGTATTCAGGCCCAGATTGCCCACCACCAGATCGGGCCGCCCGTCGTTATTGAGATCATCGACCAGCAATTTATTCCACCAGCCCCGGTATTCATTTCCCAGAAAGGCGCGGGTCTGATCTGTGAACTTGCCCCCGTCTGCCTGACTTACAATCGTAATGGGCATCCACTCCCCTACCACCACCAGCTCGGGTTTCCGGTCGCCGTTGAGGTCGGTCCAGGCCGCGTCGGTCACCATGCCAATTGTGGCCAGCATGGGGGCCAGTTGCGCCGTGGCGTCCGTAAAAACGCCTTTCCCATTGTTTACAAGCAGGTAAGAACGAGGTGTTTCGGGGTAGCGGCCCGGTATGACGCGCCCACCCACGAACAGGTCAGGGCGTCCATCCGTGTTGACATCAGCTACCCGCACACAACTTGTGCTCGTGCGCATGACGGGCAGTGCATTGGGGCTTTTGGTAAAATGACCTTTCCCATCGTTCAGGTACAGCCGATCCTGTAAACGCGGATCATCGGGTTGAAAATCGCCGTAGCCGCCACTGCATACATACAAGTCGGTGAACCCATCGCCGTTGGCGTCGAAAAAGGCCGCATCCGTGTCTTCACTCGCTTTGTCGGCCTCAAACGCGGGTTGGGCCAAGGGGCTGAACTGACCCGACGCCGACTGCACATATACAACACCGACCTGGCCGCTGCCCCCACCCACGAACACATCATCGCGGCCATCGCCGTTGATGTCGCCTTTGGTCATGCACGGCCCGCCGAACGACAGCGCATTAACCAACAGGGGCTGCCGCTTGAAGTCGTTGGTTTTGGTAGCCGGGTGTACGTAGGTCAGCGGGGACTTTGTTTCGCGAAACAGGGGAACCGTAGCGCGGGGCAGGCGGTACAGCGATTGAGCATCCGTTTCACGCACGGACAGGAGTTGATCGGCCTTTACGTTGCTGAGTAATTGCTGTTTACCGCCCGGCCACACCACCCGAACGGAGTCGATAACGGGGTCGGTACCCAGCCCAAAATGCAACCGGGGCGACACACTCGACTGATACCCCTGCGTGGGCATCTGCTCCAGAAACTGCTGGCGCCCATTCCGGTACAGCGTCACTTTTGCCCCGACGCCCTGCGTATTAGCCCCGGCACCCGTTAACTGCAAAGCGAGGTAGTGGTGCTGTTTGGTGGCCCCGTTCTCGAAAATGAATGCCAATTGATTGGTATTGTTAACAATCAGGTCCAGATCGCCGTCGTTGTCTAAATCGGCGTAGGCGGCACCGGTACTATTGGATACCTGCGTCAGTCCCCAGGTCTGCCCTATATTCTCGAATCCAACGGCGGTGCCTCCCCGGTTGCGAAAGGCGTAGTTAGCCACGTTCGATGAGGGCATCTTATGCACCAGTTCCAGCACATCCTCGCGCCGGGGATTGGTGGGTCGGTTCTGCATAAAGTCCGACATGTATTTCAGGAAATCCTGATTGGTGTAATCCCGGACGTAGCCGTTGGTGATATACAGGTCTTTCCAGCCGTCGTTGTCATAATCGGCGAACAGCGGTGACCAGCTCCAGTCTGTATTGGAAATCCCCGCCAGTTGCCCTACTTCCTGAAAGGTAGGTACACCGGCCCCGCTACGGGCGTCGCCGTTGCTGACCTGCAACATATTGCGCATGTGCTGATGATAAAACCCCGATTCAACGCTGAGTGCGTATTTTTCGTAATTATCGGGGGCCAGCAACAGTTTCTGCCGCCGGTTGTCTTCGGGCAGCATATCGAGCGTCAGAATATCGGGGCGGGCATCGTTGTTCACGTCGGCCACGGCGTTCCCCATCGAGAAATTAGACGTATGCCCAACGCTCGACTTCAGCACATCGCGAAATCCGGTATGCCGGTTTCCGTCATGCTGATTCAGGTACAAGTAATCAGGAACGCCATAGTCATTGGATATGTACATGTCGGGCCATCCATCGGCATTCAGGTCGGATACGCCAACGCCCAGGCCGTAGGTGAGCACCGAACTGCTCAGGCCCGAACCATCGGTGACGTCGTCGAAGTGATTACGGGTGTTACGGTACAGGCGAACGCCGATTTCAGCATTGGTTTGCTTCATCAGCGATGATGTCGTAGCCACATCCAGTATCGGCAACAGTCTGGGGTTGTGGTTGAGCTGAAACATATCCAGGTCGCCATCGCGGTCATAATCAAAAAAGACGACCTGCGTGGTTTGGGCAGGCTTATTCAGTCCATACTCGGCCGCCCGATCCGTGAAATGGGGAACCCCGTTCGCGTCGGCACCGTCGTTGATAAACAGTTCGGGCACGCGGTTCTCGGGCCGTACACTACCGGAATGACAGACATACAGGTCAAGTTTACCGTCGCCGTTGACATCAGCCATCGAAACACCCGTTCGCCAGGGCCCTTCGCGTCCGGCCACACCCGCCGTTGCCGTCACATTGACGAATTTCATACCGCCTTTGTTGAGGTACAACTGGTCGGGCACCATATTACCGGTGAAGTAGATATCGTCCAGCCCGTCGCCATTCAGATCACCCACCGCCACCCCCCCACCATTGTAGAAGTACTCGTACATCAGCACGTTGGTATTCAGGCCTTCGGTGAGATTATTGGAGAACGTAACGCCGGTCTGATCGGGGGAAAGGAGCGTAAAGAGCGGAGGTGTACCGGTACTGGCAGCGTTAACGGCACTTTCGTTTTTGACCGACCGGTTGCAGCCAGCCAACAGCACTGCCCCAACCACCAGGTATTGAATATGAGTAAGAACAGGTAGATAACGCAAGTCAGGGTCAGGTAAAGTTTGTCGAAATAAAACAAAAAATGTCAGTACTCAAAAGAGCAGTACTGACATTTTTCAGGCATGGTAAAGCAGTTTTTTTACTCGTAACCGGGATTCTGAACCAGTTTACTATTCCGGTTTATCTCATCGCGGCTAATCGGCATGAAGTAGATCTTATCCGTCCATTTCCGGTTTTCCTTACCCGTACCCAAGTCCTGCACGTTGTAGGTATATACGTGAGTATCCTTGTTATACTTATACGTGGTAACCGAAGCACCGGGTTTCAGTTTGGCCGTGATGTTAATAATCTGAGCCTGTTTGCCGAGTACCGTTGGGGCAATCATCCACCGCCGGACGTCGTAGAACCGCTGTTCTTCAAACACCATCTCCACGTTTCGCTCGTTCTGGTACCGGGCCATCAGCGCGGCCCCGCTTTCGGTGAGAGCGGGCATCCCCACGCGGAAACGTACTTTGTTAATCCAGTTTCGGGCTTCCGCATCTTCCCCTAAGGCCATACAGGCCTCGGCGTAGTTAAGGGCAACTTCCGTAAAGCGAATCTGAATCGACGGCACTTCCTGGCGGGTGTTCTGATCCTGCAAATTCGGGTCTGGATCGATGAATTTACGGATCGCATAGCCAGTCCAGGTACCATTCCAGTTCTCGATGCTGCTGTTGCGGCTATCTAAACCGAAGTACGTTTTGGGAGCAGCCGACGTACCTACTTCATACTGTCCCGTCTGAATCTGACCGGCGGGGTCGATACCGGCACCATCGGGCGTACGGGGTTTCCACTGCGCGCCATCATACAGAATCGACGCGTAGAAACGGGGATCACGCTTTTCGTAGGGAGCAGCCGCATGAGCCGGGTTTTTCCAGTCGAACTTGGTGCCATCCATCATCTCATAATCATCAACGAGGTTCTGGGTTGGCTCACTCGATGTCCAGCCGTGATAACCGTTCGGGCCGTTGTTACGCGGATACCAGGAACCCCAGTCGTCGGCCGACACCCGGATGTAGTACTTCAGGAAAATACCATCCGCTTCGCCCCCATTCCGTGACAGGAACAGGTTGATGTAGTTCTGCTGCCCCTCAGTCGCTGTAACAGGTGCCGACAGGTTCATTTTGTAGCCGTACTGGTTCAGATCGATAACGGCTTTGGCCGCAGCTTTAGCTTTCTGCCAGCGGGCCATGCGGTCGCCACTGACGTAGCCCAGCAGTTCGGGCTTGGCAAAGCTGGCAATCACCGTCGATTTGGTTTTGGCCGTTGGAATGTCGTGCAGATCGCTGGCGGCATAGAGCAGCACGCGTGACTTCAGGGCCATGGCAGCCCCGGCAGTAGCCCGGCCGCTGGCCATTGCCTTGCCGTTTAACAGTACAGTTGCCGAATCCAGATCCGTAACAATGAAGTTTACGCACTCTTCGTAGGTATTCCGGGCTATGGTAAAGTCAGGCGCGTCTAATTGAGCCGGTGTTTTAACCAGTGGAATACCGCCGTAGTAGCGCAGCAACTGATTGTAGAAGTAAGCGCGCATAAAATACATCTCGCCCCGTAACCGCCCGGCAATATTACCGGTATTATCAAATTTGGGCTGTGCCAGATTGGCTAAGGCGATGTTGGCCGACCGAATCCGGGCGTACATTTCGCCCCACTCGGTTTGCACCGGAATGGTGCCTACGTTTGATGGCGTTACGTTAGCCTCGTTCACGTCCTGCTTACCGAAGCTGTACAGGGCGTTGTCGGTCTGGCAGTCGAAATTCATCTGGTCGAGTACCCCGTTCCGCAAACCGTTGTAGACGTCGGTTACGAAAGCTTCCGACAGCGCCGGATCGGTCCACACGGCAGCTACTTTATCCAGGGGTTGCGTATTCAGGAAATCGCTGTTACAGGCAGTCAGCATTACGCCCGAAAGGCAGGCAGCAGACAGGTATTTTAGAGTATTTTTCATAGAATTCATGAAGTAGGGTTAGAAGCTTACCGACAAACCTGTGTTGATAACCCGGGCCTGTGGGTAATACTGCGCGCTGCCACTGGTTGATTCAGGATCGAATATCCCGTTCATGTGCGAAATGGTGAACAGGTTCAGGCCATTCACGTACAGCCGCAGGTTGTTCAGGCCAATCCGGCCTGCCAGGGTGCCCGGCAGGGTGTAGCCCAGTTCGAGGTTTTTCAGACGGACGTAGTCCGTATTCCGCAGCCAGTAGGTATTACCGTTCGAGAAATACTGGTTGCTGCGGTCAACGATGCGGGGATCAACGGTGCTTGGCTTATCCACCGTCCAGCGGTGATCGTAGCTGTATTGCAGGAAGTTACCAATCGTACCCGACTCCGTCTGCAGGAATATCTGCCCACCCGTTGAGGCCTGAAACAGAATGCTCAGGTCGAAGTTTTTGTAGCGCAGACCAGCCGTAAGGCCACCCTGAAACGTCGGCTTGTTGTTCTTATCGGCCCGCACGCGGTCATCACCATTGATCTTGCCATCATTGTTGATATCCTTGTACTTCATATCACCGGGACGCAGCAGGCTGGCTCCTACGCCACTGTAATCCAGTTTGTTGGCATCAATATCAGCCTGCGAGGTAAAAATGCCGTCGTACTGATACAGCAGGCTGCTGTTCGGATCGTTCGGGTTATTCACGTCGCTCGGAATCGGCTTACCCGTTGACCGCTGCCACTCCGGCGCGCCGGGGGTTTCGTCCCAGAACGTGATTTTGTTCTTGGCGTAGCCACCGTTTATGCCGACGTTGTACTTTAGATCACCCACCTGACCGTTGTAGCCAATCTTGAATTCGTAGCCCTTGTTGGTGATTTTACCGAGATTCTCGGCGGGCAGCGTGGCTCCCGTTGTCTGCGGAATCGATGCGCTCCGACGCCAGAGGATGTTCGACCGTTTGTTCAGGAACACATCGAACTCGAAGTTTATTTTGCCGTTCAGCAGCGAGCCTTCCAGACCGATGTCCGAGTTGTTGGCAACCTCCCAGGTCAGCTTGGTGTTCGGCACCCCGTTTTCGTAGAGTGTCTGCGCTACCCCGCCATTAATAACATAGCCGTAAGCCGAGTTGGCTCGGTCACCGTAGGCGTAGGTGGGCAGGTAATCGTATTCGCGCAAAACAGATGGGTTACCGAAATATACCTGATCGTTACCCAACTGCCCCCATGATGCCCGCAGCTTCAGCGAACTGATGAACGGTGCACTCTGCTTGAGGAAATTTTCTTCCGAAATACGCCATCCCGCCGTTACGCCGGGGAAGAAACCCCACCGGCTGGCAGCCGGGAACATGTACGAACCATCATACCGACCCAAAAACTCGAGTAGGTATTTCTCTTTGTAGTTGTAGCCGATCCGACCGAAATAACTCATCCGGGCGCGTTCCCAAAGGTTTTGGGTGCCGTTGTTTTTCTCGGCGCTACCACCCGCGAACAACTGGTCGATAGCCGTTGAGTTGAAGTACTTCCGATAAGCCGAGAACCCGTTCGAGTTCGACTGTTCTTTGGTAATACCCGCCAGCAAGGTCACGGCATGGTTTGCAGCAAAAACGTGGTCGTAGGTCAGGATACCCGACAGCAGGGAATTGAACTGATCCGTAGTACCCTGATTGAGCGTTGCCTGATCATTCTGACCGCGTTTAACCCGCTGCAGAAGCGGCTCTTTATTGGCATCGTAGCTGGTGTAATCCCAGCTATACACATACCAGGGCGTCTGCCATGTTTTGGTCTGCTGCAGGTATTTGTCCAGCGCCACGCTACCACTGAATTTCAACCCGGCAATCCAGGGGTTGGTGATATTAACCGTGGCATTGCTCTGTAAATAGTACCGGACATCTTTGTCATAACCCGTAGCACTGGTCGTAATCAGTACCGGCTGCTCCCCGTTTTCGATATCAGGGGCGGGTAGTCCATTAGGCCAGTAAGCGGGCTTGTTGGGGTAACCCCGCATCAGCATCCGGAAGATGGAGCCAGCGGGCTTGGTTGGGAACGACCGGTTTTCCTGACGACCAACGACGCCGATAACCGTGTTGATGTACTTGTTGACTTTAGCGTCTAAGTTCAGGCGGAAGTCATACTGCTTATACCCCGTTGCCGAGCTTTTGTAGTACCCGTCCTGATTCTGGTAGTTCACCGAGGCCAGATACCGGACCGCTTCCGAACCGCCCACCAGTTGCAGGGTGTGACGCGACTGGGGCGACCAGGTTTTTAAAGCCGCAGCAAACCAGTCGGTATTCGGGTGCGCCCAGGGGTCAGAACCGTCCTGGAATTTCTGAATATCGGCGGGTTTAAAGGTCGAATTTACCACAGCACCATTGTCGGGCCGAGTAAAGCTGCCGGTTGATTTGAAAGCCGCCGACGCATCTTTCCAGTACTGTGCGGGCAGGTTATACAGGTCAATCTCATTCACTAATTCAGCATACTGCGATGCCGACGCCATTTTCGGGATTACCGTTGGCTGCGAAAAACCCTGGTTGAAGCTGTAGGACAACTCCGGTTTGCCGCTCTTACCGCGTTTGGTCGTTACGAGGATAACGCCATTGGCCGCCCGCGATCCGTAGATAGCCGCTGAAGCATCTTTCAGTACAGAAATACTTTCGATGTCGGCGGGGTTCAGGCGGTCAATACCGCCGTTCCGACCCGGAACACCATCAATAACGATCAGGGCATCGGTGTTTCCGAGGGTGTTGGAACCGCGAATCCGAATGGCCGACCCGTCGTAACCGGGTTCACCGCTGGAGTTGGTGGCGATAACGCCCGGCATCCGGCCCGCAATGGAATTGGTCAGGTTAACGGCTGGTGATTTAATCAATTCCGATCCTTTCAGCGTGGCAACCGAACCGGTTACTGTCTCTTTCTTCTGTTCACCATACCCCACTACGACGACTTCATTCAGCATTTTATCGTCTGAAGTCAGCGTAATATTGATGGCGTTGCGGTTGTTTACGGGTATTTCCTGGCTCATATACCCGATGTACGAGAATACCAGGGTTTCATTACCCTTCGCCAGATTCAATGAGTAGTCTCCTTCAGCGGAGGTAACGGTACCCGTAGTTGTGCCCTTAACTAAAATACTCACGCCGGGTAGGGCCAATCCCTGCGCATCAACAACTTTACCGGCAACTTTCGATTGTGCGTACGCACTCAGCGAGCCAACTACGCACAGAAAAAGTAGCAGACAGAAGGCACTACGGACTGCTCTGCCTGCCCTTGTGGTGTGGGTATCCTCCCGTACATGGCAGGTTACCAACTTGGTAGATTTTGTTCGCATAGAGGTAATTGAGCTTATAGGGTTAAACATGGGTTAAAGTGAAAGGCATTGAGTAATCTACTAATTCTATTCTAAATTTTATTTAACATTTTTACTATATAATACTACGTTATTTTAACAGATACGTTCATATATTAATTTTAAGTAGTTGAATTTCAATCTATTGATAATAGATCTTCGGGCTATTTCATCTATGTACAAAAACAGGAGAAATGCTGCCGTACGCGGTTGATACGTACTCCGAAAACTGGTGGCATCGGTGCCTGCGCAGCCTGCGTAACTGCGTTGCTGTCGGGTCACAATCCGCTTTAATTACGTCAGGTTTGTGTCTTTACCAGTAACGCTATCAGCACGGGCGGGGAGTCCTGATTAACGGGTAGCGTTGGTACCGCTTCGGGTACTAAGCTGAAGTACTTAGCCCGTTTTTCCACCTGCCGCCCAACGACGAATCAAGACCATTCAATGATTTTTTTAACTTACCAGCCTGCTTCAGTAAATCTATCATTTGAATAATGCAAAAATAGATGGTAATTTTCTGAAGATATGGGGGGAGATTCGTCAAAAAGAGGGGGTAAATTCGTCACGAAGTCGTTTACGGGCAGTGACCGAAATTACCCGCTTTTACCTAAGTAATTCATAGTCAAAGCCTACTAACTCCATCTGACCGTATGGGCAGGAACTGGGTATTCAACGTTTCACACTTGGTCGTACTGACTTTGCTCCTCAGCCAAACCGGCCGGGCGCAGAGTGACCCGAATAAATTTCGGTTCGAACACATCACCGTTAACGAGGGCCTGTCGCATAGCGATGCTATGGCCGTCGCCCAGGATCAGCACGGCTTTATCTGGGTTGGCACCAACAAAGGCATAGACCGGTACGACGGCTACGTGCTCAAACGGTATCTGCTGCCCAGCAACGATCAGACCGGTTCGGTCAGCAACCGTATCCGCTCGTTACACGTAAGTTCGGGTGGAATTATCTGGGCGGGTGCCGAAAACACGGGCCTGTACTGGTATAACCCCGCTCAGGATCGCTTCGTCGGCATTGCCGATGCGCCATTGCCCCCGGCCAGCCGACCGTTAGCCCGGCGACTATCGCAGACAGGTGTGCAGGCGATTGCCTCAGATGCGCAGGGACGCCTGTGGATCGGGACCATCCAGCACGGTGTTTTTCTGCTTACCACAGACACGCAGGGTCGCCCGGCCACCCTGCGTCAGGTACAGGTTGCCCCCGTAAACGGTCGAACTGACCGGACGAATGCGTATGAGGTATTTGAACTGGCGGTCGACCGGCAGCAGCGCGTCTGGATTGGTACCATCGGGGGCGGACTCTGGACGTTCGCTGCGAAAGGCGTTACTCCCGTTGGGGAACCGCTCACGGCCAGCCGCGTAACAACCCTGCCATCGGCGAATATCCGGGCATTGCACCTCGACCGGCGGGGGGATTTGTGGGTTGCCACCGACCAGCGCATCTACTGGCGGCCCCGCCAACACCCCAATGAGCTGCCTACGCCTGATTTTATCCCCCTGCAACGGTCATTCTCCCGGCTGGAGTGTCTCTGGATGGACTCGTTCGACCGGTTGTGGATTGGCACTAACTACGGGCTGTTTATGTACGAAGCCGACCCGCAGGCCACCCAGGCACCACCAGTTGCCCAGGCCAGCGTCCATTCGTTTCTACCCCACGATACGGACCCCTTCAGTCTGAACTCGGGCCGGATTCATCAGCTACTCGAAGACCGTTTTCATAACCTGTGGCTGGCGACCTCGGCGGGCGGGCTGGCCAAGATCAATCTCTTACCCAAGCCGTTCGGGCATCTGCGTCGGCAGGTATCGGGATCGCCCACGCTCTCGAACAATTACATTAATGCCATTTGTAAGGATGAGAAAAATAACCGCCTGTGGATTGGCACCCGCAATGGCTTTTCCAGCTACGATCTGACGACGAAGACATACCACGATTACCTGAATCTGCCCCTGATCAGCGACTCACCGGATGTGGATGTATCGGCCCTGTTTCTGGCTAAGGATGGCACACTGTGGATCGGCACCCGGCAACGCGGCCTGTTTACCCTGAAGCAGTCGAACGGCCGACCGGTACTGACCCGACAACCGGACCTGCCGGGTCAGTCGTGGTCGCAGCTGGGTCTGGAAAGCATTGTGGAGGATCGTTTCGGTACCATCTGGGTAGCTACGTTCAATGCCGGGCTGTACCGCCTGAGCGGAGCGGGCAAGTTCATAGCCGCCTACAGTACCAATAGAAAAACGTTGCCAACCAGCAGCCTGACATTTTTGCTTTACGAACCCGAGCAGGACGTCTTATGGGCCAGTTCGGCGGACAAAGGGCTGCTGAAACTACAGGTTCGGCCCGATACGCTGCTGCTGACAAAAACATTCGGCCACGAACCCCACTCCCGTAATGGCCTGCGGAGTACGTACACCTGGCCCTTACTGCGCGACCGGCAGGGAACGCTCTGGATTGGCACCATCGGGGGTGGTCTGCACCGGCTGGTTCGGAACAAACAGGGGCAGGAAGTGGTCGAGAGCTGTGCTCACTGGCTGCCCGAAACCGATATTGAGAGCCTGCTGGCCGACGACAGCGGCAACCTCTGGGTGGGTGGCGGGGGCCTGTACAACCTCGATCCTGCCACGCAGCGTTACCTCCACTACGACGTAGCCGACGGACTGCAAAGCAACGCGTTTAAAGTAGGTGCAGCCTGCCGGGCCATCGACGGTACCATGTACCTCGGCGGCACGAACGGCATCACGTATTTCCACCCTCAGAAGTTTACCGCGAACACCCGGCCGCCGGTCGTTCAGCTTACGGGGCTCCGCATAATGAACCGGTCGGTTGCCGTGGGCGAGACCATCAACGAACGGGTTTTGCTGAACCGCTCCCTGACTCATCCGCATCCCATACGCCTGAAAGCGGGCGAGAATGACTTTTCCATTGAGTTTGTGGGCCTCAACTACGTGAACCCCCGCAAGAGTCAGTACGCCTACCAGTTGGAAGGCTATAACACCGACTGGGTGCAGACCGCGCCGGGGCAGCGCTCGGCCAGTTTCGCTAACCTGCCCGCCGGTGCCTATACCTTTCGCGTGAAAGTCTGCAACGGCGATGGTATCTGGTCGGCAAATGTGGCCACGCTGCCCATTACCATCATGCCGCCCTGGTGGCGAACCGTCTGGGCGTATCTCGTGTACGGGCTGGTCGTGATTGGCAGCCTGGCCTTCTATCGCCGGATTATAACGGCCCGGCGCGAATTGGAAAACCGGCTGGCGCTGGAGAAATTCAAGGTAGAAAAGGAAAAGGAAGTCACCGATCTGAAACTAAATTTCTTCACCAACGTTTCCCACGAACTCAGAACGCCCTTAACGCTCATTATCGGGCCGATGGAAGAGTTGATGGCTTCGGCCGATGGGTTGAACGGCCATAAGGAAAAAGTAGGGCTGATGCATAAGCAGACCCGCAAACTGTTTGAACTCGTCAATCAGTTGCTGGACTTCCGCAAGGTCGAATCCGGGCACGTTACCCTGCGCGCGCGCCGGGGCGACATCGTTGGCTTCCTGACCGAAATCTTTCTGATTTTCAAATTAAAAGCCGATGAGAACCGTATCGACTTTATCATTGACACCCCCGCGCAGGCGGTATCGGTCTATTTCGACCGCAGCAAGCTGGAAAGTATCATAACAAACCTGCTGTCCAACGCCTTTAAATACACCAATGAAGGCGGTATTGTCCGGCTTTCGGTTTCCATAGTCGGCAGTCCCGACCAGCCAGCCCTGTTCGACCAGGAAACGTTAGTCGATAACTTTGTGGAGATCAGCGTTTTCAATCAGTGTGCGGGCCTGAAATTCGACGAACTGGAGAAGATTTTTGACCCGTACTACCAAGCCTCCCAAACCGAAAGCCTGCGCGTGCGGGGTACCGGTATTGGGCTATCGCTGGTGAAACAACTCGTTAACCGGCACCGGGGCGAAGTAACAGTAAAGAGCAGGCTGCGCACGGCAAACCGCTCGGGAGACGTCACCTTTACCCTCCGGTTTCCGTTCGGGCAGGCGCATCTATCACCGTTAGATATTCAGGAAACAGCCCCTGCCCCGGTTGACATGGTAACTGCCGTCCTCGATACCCCGGTACCGGCTCTACCCGACCTGGCCAGCCTGATAACCCTGACCGCCAACGCCCCCCGCATCCTGATTGTTGAAGATAACGATGAGGTCCGGCAGTATTTACAGCAGCTTTTTGAGCCAACCTTCGGTGTGATCCTGGCGGCTGACGGACTGGAGGGCTGGGAGAAAGCGCAGAGTCTGCTGCCCGACCTGGTCCTGAGCGACATTATGATGCCCCGCAGTGATGGACTGGAACTGTGCCGAAAAATCAAACAGCACGCCCGCACCCTGCATATTCCGGTGGTGCTGCTGACCGCCCGGGCGGCTGTAGTGCACGAACTGGAGGGGCTGGAAATGGGTGGAGACGACTACATCGCCAAGCCGTTCAACCCGCAGTTGCTCTACGCCAAAGTGATGGCCATTGTGCAGAACCGGTTTAAGCTGCGGGAGTACTACCAGCGCCATATTTTGCTGGAGCCAACCGAGGTTATTATCCCGGATGCCGACCGGCTGTTTCTGGAAAAGGCCATGAAGATTGTGGAAGCGAACCTGACCGAGCCAGATTTTAACGTGCAGTCATTAGTGCGCGAAATGGGGGTAAGCCAGTCGGCGTTTTACCGGCGCATCAAAAGCATTACGGGGCAGTCGGCGGTGGAGTTTATTCGGGATGTGCGCCTGAAGCGGGCCGCGTGGCTGCTGTCTACCACGTCCCTGCGCGTATCGGAGGTGGCCCTGCAGGTGGGCCTGGAAGACGTTAAATACTTCAGACAGATGTTCCATAAACTCTACGGGCAATCCCCTTCTCACTACGGCAAACAACAGTCCATGCTGGTGAAAATGGAGTAACATTACGGTCGGTTAGCAGTATGTAACGTTTAGGGTTGATGGCGGGTAAACGTGCCGACGAAACATTGGCGGGTGCTGCCCGTTTGTTGAAAGCAATGAGCCGTCGTCTCCGTCAGTTAACATACGAACGTTATGAGCAGTGCCTTTCTTAAAAACGAAACTGCCGACGCCCCGGTCGTCATCCCGGCGCGGGCACCCCTGCCGCCCGGCACTCCCAACTACGTAACGCCACGCGGACTGGCCCAGCTACGCACCGAACTCACCGAACTGGAAGCCGACCATGCCCGCGTGCAGGCCGACCACAGTGAAGAAACCGAGCGTACCCGTCGGCTCGCCCTGTTGAACGGAAAAATCAGTCAGCTCAATCAGCGCATCAGCCAGGCGAAACTCGTTGATCCACATACCCAGCCGCGTGATGAAGTTCGCTTTGGCGCTACCGTTACCCTAATAAACCGGCCAACAACAGGAAAAGCAGCCGCTAAATCCGTCGCCACAGAACGGCAATTTACCATCGTTGGGGTCGATGAGGCCGACGCAACGAATGGATTTGTGGCATTTACGACGCCCATTGCCCGCGCCATGCAGGGTAAACGGGTTGGTGAAGTCGTTAGCCTGCGCACCGGCCGGGGTGACGAACGGATGGAGGTCACCGCTATCACCTACCATACCGACTAAAGCGCCGGGTCGTCATTTATGCCAGCGGGGAGTAGTATTTTTCAGGGGGCCGGTGCTTACTATGCCAGTAAGAAATCATTCAGACAGGCCCGCCGGGCACTCGTTACTCTCCTTATGACTACTCGCTCACTACAACTTACCACCTCACTGGCGGTGCTGCTAACAACTAACTGCTTCGCTATTACCCCGCCTGCGGGCAGAACAGCCACCCGTCCGGCTACCCATCGGCAAAAAGCCATCCTGCCAACCGACCTGAAGCTACCTTCGGGCTTTTCGGCTGGTATTGTTGCCGAAGATCTGGGCCCGGCCCGGCATCTGGCCATTACCAAAACCGGCGATATATACGTAAAACTCGCCAAACTGAAGGATGGCAAGGGCATTTATCGACTGCGGGACACCAACAAAGACGGCGTAATTGACGAGCGCACTGGCTTCGGCGATTATCCCGGTACGGGGATGTACCTCAAAAACGGGTACCTGTATGCCTCGTCCAACTCCGGTATTTACCGCTACAAACTCAACGACCGGGAGGAAGTGATCAACCCCGATCAGCCGGAACTGCTGGTTTCGGGCCTGCGGGTGAAAACGCGGGACCAGTCAAAATCCATCGCGGTTGATAATCAGGATCATATCTACGTCAACATTGCGTCGGATAACGATGCCTGCCGCGAGGCCGGAACCGGCAAAGGAATAATGCCCTGTCCATTGCTCGATTCGGCTGCGGGTATCTGGCAGTTTAAAGCCAATGTGCCCAATCAGGCATTCGCCGATGGTGTGCGCTACGCCACCGGCCTTAAAAATGTTGTCGGGCTGGACTGGAACCCCAAAAGCAATGCGCTGTTTGTGATGCAGCACGGCAGGGGCCAATTCCATGACTTCTATCCGCAGTACTATACCCCGCAGCAAAGCGCCGAGCTGCCCGCCGAAACCATGTATGAAGTGCATAAGGGCGACGACGCAGGCTGGCCCTATGTATATTACGACCACATCCAGAAAAAGAAGATTATTGCGCCGGAATACGGGGGCGACGGCAAAAAAACGGGTGGCGAAAAAACAATCACGCCCGTAGCCGCCTTTCCGGCTCATTTAGGACCAAACGGCCTGTTATTCTACACCGGCACCGCCTTTCCGGAGAAATACCGGAATGGGGCGTTCATTGCGTTTCATGCTCAATCGGCGGAATTGCACAAAGGCTACCTGATTGGCTTTGTTCCCTTCAAAAACGGCAAGCCCTCGGGCAACTGGGAGATTTTTGCGGATAACTTCGCGGGCACTGACCTGGTAAAGCCAACCGGCCCCATTCAACACCGTCCCTGCGGACTGGCACAGGGGCCCGATGGCTCCCTCTACATAACGGATGACCTGAACGGAACGCTCTTCCGCATCGCCTACAAAAGCCCGGCCACCGGTACCAGGGCATCGACGGCTCTGAACCGGAAATAGACTTTCGGCCCGGGTACTTATCTTTGTCGAGACGGCTCTTCATTGGGAGCCCAACCCATTCTTCATGTCCAATTCAACAAATCCATTACATCAACCGCCGTTGCGCGTACTCGTTGTTGGCTGCGGTAATATGGGGGCGTCGCATGCCCTCGCCTACCAGCTGATTGAGGGGTTTGCCATCTGCGGCATTGTCTCCACCGGGAACAGCAAAAACGTCCTCAATGAACGCTTAGGCGGTGGACACGCTCTGTTCAGCGACTATGCCACCGCCCTGACCGAAACCCGGCCCGATGCCGTTTGCATCTCTACCTATCCCGACACGCACGAAGCTTTTGCCATTATGGCGCTGGAACAAGGTTGCCATGTCTTCATCGAGAAACCCATTGCTGATACCGTCGAGGGTGCCAGACGCGTTGTGGAAGCCGCCCAAAAAGCCAACCGGAAACTGGTTGTCGGTTATATTCTGCGGCATCACCCATCGTGGGAAAAGTTTGTCGAGGTGGCCCGTGAGATGGGTAAACCGCTGGTGATGCGCATGAACCTAAATCAGCAAAGTCACGGCCTGATGTGGACGGTACACCGGAACCTGATGAAATCGCTCAGTCCGATTGTCGATTGCGGGGTGCATTACATCGACGTTATGTGTCAGATGACCCGCTCGAAACCGGTGCAGGTCAATGCCATCGGTGCGCGGCTGACGAATGATATTCCGGCCGACAACTACAATTACGGTCAGTTGCAGATCCGGTTTGCCGACGGCTCGGTTGGGTGGTACGAAGCGGGCTGGGGGCCGATGATGAGCGAAACGGCTTTTTTTGTCAAGGACGTGATCGGGCCGAAAGGCTGCGTGTCTATCGTCGCCAAAAACGCCGGCGCAACCGGCAAATCCGATAATGTCGATTCGCATACCAAAACCGAATCGCTGCGGGTGCATTATGCCGATCTGAACGCCAGCGACGAATTCGTGAACGCAGATACGTGGATCGATATGCAGGATGAACCCGACCATCAGGAACTCTGCAACCGCGAACAACGCTACTTCCTGACTGCCATTCACGATAACCTTGACCTGACCGACCACATGCAGGATGCCGTCAGCAGCCTGCAAATCGCTTTTGCCTGTGACGAATCCGTCCGCACCGGCCAACCCGTTTATCTGTAAAATGGAGC
This sequence comes from uncultured Cytophagales bacterium, assembly GCA_964251665.1. Lineage (GTDB taxonomy): Bacteria > Bacteroidota > Bacteroidia > Cytophagales > Spirosomataceae > JBBQLG01. The sequence goes on along the minus strand of CAXUKO010000015.1, from coordinate 43,198 downwards.
CAGCCGGGCAAACCATCCGGCTGGCGAACCGTTTATGAGGTTGGGTTACTCTACGAAACGATGATCTTCCTTATTACGGTAGTTGTGTTGGGTATCGGCTGGCTTGGCTGGCGGTTCTGGTCGCGGAAGCAGGTGGTTGAGGCAGAACCGCTTCCGCCTACGTACCGGGACTTGTTACAGGAGCACGTTGCCTACTACCGGGACCTGAGCGACGAAAAAAAGCAGGTTTTTGAAGACCGGGTCAGCCAGTTTCTGGGTCAGATCCGCGTAGAAGGGGTGGGCACGACCGTCGATGACCTCGATAAAGTGCTGGTAGCGAGCAGTGCCATTATTCCCATTTTCGGCTTCGACGACTGGGACTATTACCGCCTGACGGATGTGCTGCTCTACGACGGTGCCTTTAACAAAGAGTACGAAACGACCGGTAGCGACCGAACCATTCTGGGCATGGTAGGCGAAGGCGGTGCCCTCCAAAGCACAATGGCCCTCTCCAAACCGGCCTTACACGCTGGGTTCGCTAACAGGAGCAGCAAATCCAATACGGGTATTCACGAGTTTGTTCACCTGCTGGACAAAGCCGACGGTTCGACTGATGGCCTGCCCGAGTATATGCTGGATAAAAATCACGTTAAGCCCTGGCTCCAGCTGATTCACGCCAGCATCAACGAAATCAAAGCCAACGAGTCGGATATTGACCCCTATGGCATCACCAACGAGGCCGAGTTTTTTGCCGTCGTGTCCGAGTACTTCTTCAAGCGGCCTGACCTGCTGCAACAAAAACACCCCGCTCTGTTTACCCGCTTAGAGGAAATCTTCCACCAGAATCCGGCGGCACCAGACAATGAACCTACCCCCGCCGACCAGCCCGCTCTCGACTGACTTGCTTCGTTTGCTGAACCAGCCCTCAGCGCCTGCCGCCCCACTCCTGCTTTCGGAGTAAGCCGTATACCGTTTAGGTGGCCGCTATCGTCGCGGCTTCGTACTTCTATTTTACCGTTCATTCAATATCAGGGAGAATGTTGCGAATAAAAAGTAAACTTATTCTTTCTTTACCAATAAAGAAGTTAAGTTTATAAGCAAAACCGTAACGACTTTCCCTTATGCATGAACAATTGAACCTTGATCCTCCCTGGTCTTTTTGTCCCGTTCAGTATTCCGTACCTGTTGCGGCAACCGGGTTACCTGCTCCTATGTTCTCAACCAGGCCATCCGGCCAATCGCAACGACGTTGATTATTATAGCAGCTATCCTTCATGAAAAGACTTGCACTGCTCGTCGCATCAATCTACCTGCTAAGCACGGCGTGTCTACTGGCTCAATGGCAGACCCCCGCGTTTACCCGATTATCAACCAATGAAGGCTTATCGCAGAGCCACGTACGGGCGATTCTGAAAGACAGTAAGGGATTCATGTGGTTTGCTACCGACGAGGGCCTGAACCGGTACGATGGGTATAAGTTTTCTATTTATAAACACGCGCCGGAGAATCGCAGCAGCATTCAGCATAGCCTGGTTTACGATATTTTAGAAGATAAAACGGGAACGCTCTGGGTAGGAACCAGCGATGGACTGGATCGATTTAACCGCGATAAAAACAATTTCTTTCATTATGTGATTGATCACAGCCATCTGAAAATTCTGGATATTTTCCAGGATAGTCAACAGCGTATGTGGCTGGGTACTCCGAACGGTCTTTACCTGGTTAATACAAAAACAAACGCCTATACCGCTTACAGACATGACAGCCAAAACGAAACCAGTTTAAGCGATAATTTCGTAACAAAAATTACGGAAGATAAAGCGGGCAATCTATGGGTAGCCACGCAAAACGGATTAAATCGATTTGATACAAAACGAAAACAATTTAAGCGGTATCTGCACAATCCGGCCAATCCGGCGACTATCAGCAGCAACTGGGTCAGAGTGGTTTGTCTGGACAAGCAGGGATTTATCTGGGCCGGTTCATTAGGCGGTGGTATTTCGCGCTATAATCCGGCCGATAATACGTTTTCTAATTTCCTCCATCGGCCAACGGACCCCAATAGCCTTTGCCATAATGATATTCTGGACATTATGGATGATCATCAGGGGAATTTATGGGTTGGCACTGAAAACGGTGGCATCAGCATTTATAATCAGGTCGCCGGCCGATTCACCACAATCCGGTATAACATTGCCGATAAAACCAGCCTCAGCAATAATTCGGTATACTGCCTTTACAAAGATGATATCAGTAATATCTGGGTAGGTACGTATTCGGGCGGGGCCAATTTTCTTCCGAAGTTTGGGGCTAAATTCAGAACCTACCGCAGCTCACCGCATCAAAACAGCCTGAGCAACGATATCGTGCTGACGATAAAAGGGGACGCGTCCGGTACCATCTGGCTGGGTACGGATGGGGGCGGACTGAATCGTTTTGACCGAAAAACCGGGCTCTTTTCGGTGTTTACGCATCAGGGTACGGTTGAGAACAGTCCCGGCGCTGATTACATTATTTCAGTCGTGGAGGTAGAAAAAAACCTGCTAGCTTTAGGCTGTCACCGCGGAGGGTTTGATTTATACGACACCCAAAAGGGCATTTTTACACACTACAGGCCACCAAACGGCATCCCCGACTCACTATCAACCATCAGTGTTAATGTGCTGGCTACCGACCGGGCAACGAACCTGTGGGTCGGAACCTGGGCCTATGGCCTGTACTTCTATAACCGTTCGACCAAAAAACTGACCCACTACACCCACGTACCCGGCGACTCAACGACAATCAGCAGCATTGACCTGAATGCCATTCTGGAGGACGAAACGGGTGCGATCTGGGTAGGTACGGAAAACGGACTCGACCGGCTTGACAGAACCACGAATAGATTTGCACATTTCAGGCACAATCCTAACGATAAACACAGCATCAGCAGTAATACCATTAATTGTTTGCTGGATGCTGGTAAGGGCTATATGTGGGTTGGTACGGGCGGTGGGCTTTGCCTGCTCAATAAAAAGACCGGCCAGTTCAGGGTAATCAATGAAAAAAACGGATTGCCCAATAACGTAGTTAACGCAATTATTTACGACACCAACGGCGATTTATGGATAAGCACCAATAAGGGAATTTCCAGGTATACGCTTCGCACAAAAGCCATCCGTAATTACGGCCTTTCGGACGGAATACAGGGAAATGAATTTAAAGTAGGCTCGGCGTACAGGGCCACCGATGGCACCTTATTTTTTGGTGGATCGGAGGGATTTAATACATTCCACCCGGATAGTATTCAGGACAATATATACATTCCCCCTGTTTATATTACCGACCTTCAGATATTTAACAGATCGGTTTATGCGGGTGATCCTAACTCGCCTTTGACAAAAGATATTACGCAAACCCACGATCTCACGCTCAGCCATGATCAGGGGGTGTTTTCCGTGGAATTTGCGGCCCTGAATTACACGCTGCCGCAGAAAAACCAATACGCCTATAAGCTGGAAGGGTTTGATAACGACTGGAATTACATTGGAACCCGGCGTAGTGCCACCTACACCAATTTAGATCAGGGTGAGTATACATTCCGGGTGAAAGCTTCCAACAACGATGGTATCTGGAACGAACAGGGGGCCACGCTGAAATTCACTATTTTGCCGCCCTACTGGAAAACCTGGTGGTTTAGATTCGTGCTTACCAGCCTGATTTTTGGATCAGCCTACGCTTTCTACCGAGCCCGCATCAATACCATCAAGGCGCAGAAATGGGCACTCGAACAAATCGTTGATGAACGGACGGAGCGGCTGCAGCAGGAACAGGTGCTTAATAAATTAAAATCGCAGTTTGTCTCCACGGCCTCGCACGAATTCCGCACCCCCCTGGCTACTATTCAATCCAGCATTGATCTGGTGAAGATGTACCTCGACCTGCCCTCAGACCGGGGAAAACTAAATATCGACCGGCACCTGACAGTCATTGAAAAACAGATCAGCCGCTTTATCGAACTGCTGGATGATATCCTGACAATCGAAAAAATGAACGCCGGCAAGGTGGTGTTCAGCCCGGTGCCAACGGATGTTGAGGCCCTCTGCACAAGCGTTGTTTCCACCCATTTCGAGCATCGGGCCGATCACCGAACGGTTGACCTGCGGGTAGTGGGGCAACCGCGACCGCTTGTAGTCGACGAAAAGGTACTGAGTCAGGCGCTGATAAACCTGCTCACCAACGCCTTCAAGTTTTCGGCGACCAATCCGGTGCTGGCACTCGCCTTCGACGAAGGGTCACTTGCCATATCGGTTACGGATGAGGGCATTGGCATTCCTGAAGCAGACATTCCCCATTTGTTTGAAACATTCTTTCGGGCGGGCAATGCCTCAGCCATTCAGGGTACCGGGCTGGGTCTTTTCATCATCAAACAGGCCGTCGAACGGCATGGCGGAACGGTAGCTGTGTGCAGTCAGGAAAACGTTGGTACCACCTTCACCATCACCTTACCCACCGAGTCGGTGTTCAGTCAACAGGCGGCTGCTACCGCTGCTGCGTCAACGTCGACCCATCCGGGTACAGCATCTCGGTGATACGCCACCGGCCCGCCACCTGCTGCAGGTCAACGCGGATTTCAGCGGGTTTAGCCTGATTCTCAAACGTTACATACACGACCGCCCGCGTGCCTGCTACGGCGGCTGGCAACACCCACGTTTTGTGAATGGCCTTGTCGGGCGCATTAAACAGGGGATTTTTGGCCGCCGAACCACCTTTCCCGGCCGACTGCTGCGCCCGGGTCCAGAGTTGATCCGCCAGCGGTTTGGCAAAAAACTGGTCGATCAGGGCACGGTTTCTGGTTTCACGCAGGGGATTTTCGGTCTTGCTGTGCTCGAAGTACAACGCCCGCACCAGCCGGTCAGCGGCCGAACGGGGCGCATCGGGGCCGGGCCGTTTCGCCAGCATGGCAGCACTGTCGGCCGGTGCTTCGGTAGCTGTTTCCTGTTTGGGTTTGGTCTGACAGGCCAGGGTCAGCACCAGCATGGTAAGGAGTAGTTTGGATGGGTTCATACCGGAACGTGTATGCCGGACGCCCACATCCGGTTTTTTCATAAACTGCCGGACGTGGGCGTCCGGACCATAGTCGTTGTGTTCACTTACCGGGCTAGTTCAATCTTATACTTTTTGCCCTTCATTTTCTCCTCTCGAATCCGGGCCAGCAGGGCGTTTACTTTGGTAGCCCGCACGGCAGCGAACGAGATAAAGTCTTTTACGTCAATGAGGCCCAGATCGCTCTTATCGAGATTGCCTTTCTGGGAAAAGAAGCCGACAATATCGACTTTGTTCAGCTTATTTTTCTTTCCGCCACTGATGTAGATTGTCTGAAATTCGGGCGGTTTGGGTAATGGATTGCGGGCAGACAGCCGCAGTACTTCGAGCGACCGGTCCAGGTAAGCCGGAAAGGGCTCATCGCGGCTCAGGATGACATAAGCGGTGCCCGACGCCAGCATCCGGGCAGTGCGGCCATTCCGGTGAATAAACTCCTCCTCTTTAACGGGCAGATGGTAATGAACTACATGCTTCATTTCGGGAATATCCAGCCCCCGGGCGGCTAAATCAGTCGTAATCAAATACGTTACGCTGCCATTGCGGAACCGGATTAGCGCACGTTCGCGGTCGTCCTGCTCCATGCCGCCATGATAAAATGTACTGTACAGACCACGTTCATTCAGGAGTTCGCTGGTCCGCTCGACCGTTTCGCGGTGGTTGCAGAAAATCAGGGCGGCTTCGGAATTCAGGGAACACAGCAGTTGAAACAGCGTATCAATCTTGTCTTTCGCTTCGGAGTAAACAATTTTTGTCGTGAGTGCCGTCTTCGCACCCTCGTCGGGCAGAAATGTCAGCGTGGTTGGCGCGTTGAGCCGGATAAACTCAGGAATACGCACATTTGCCGTTGCCGAAACCAGCACCCGCTTGTTCAGGCTGCGCAATTGGCCGACAATGAACGCCATCTCGTCATGGAACCCCAGCGCCAGCGACTTATCGAACTCATCGAGCACCAGCGTCTGAATGCCGTCTACCGCGAAGGTCTTCCGGTCGATATGGTCTGCCACCCGGCCGGGCGTACCAATCAGCACGGCGGGCGGATTACTCAAGTTTCTGATTTCGGTGTCCATGGCGTGCCCACCGTAACACACATTGACTTTATAGCCCGTCGCCATTTTTTTCCAGACCTGCTCAATCTGAATCGCGAGTTCCCGCGAAGGAGCCAGAATGAGGCACTGCACCGTCGCCACGCCGGGGCTTAAACGCTGGAACACCGGCAGCAGAAACCCAACTGTTTTACCGGAACCGGTCGGCGCCACCAGCATGGTATCATTAGCCTGACCGACGGCCTGCCGGGCGGCTTCCTGCATGGGGTTCAGGGCCGAAATGCCAAGATTGGCCAGAATTTGTGGCTGTTGTTCCGTTGCTATCATAGCCCAAAAGTACGGCAAAACCCTGGGTTGCTCTTACCGGACTACATTGAAATCAATCGCGCAACTCAGATTGACAACAGACTTGAAACGCTGAAACCGGCATTATACTCAGACCAGTGTAAAATACCCGGTTGTGTTGAATCATTATCTGGTTCGCTTTACTCGTACACCCCAAATTGCTTTAACCGGTCAGGCAAAGTGGCTACGCTGCACAGAAAAATACCCGGCCGGAGTTCATCGTCGGCCGCACTTGGCGTGACAACTAACAACGGTGGATTGCCTAAATCCTGCAAAGCAACCGTATTACCCTTGCGAAGCACAGGTTGATTGGACAGTTTGATTTCAAGAGCTAATACGATACGTCCACTTTGCTCCAATACCATATCCAGTTCCGCTCCCTGCTGAGTTCGATAAAAATACGCGTGGGTATCTGTCCCCAAAACGGCAATTACCTGCTGAATCACGTAGCCTTCCCAGGAACCACCGGCTACTGGATGGCCCAACAGCGCTTCTTCATCGTAGAGCCGCATTAAATGATGCACCATCCCTGAATCCCGGACGTACGCTTTAGGGGCCTTAGTGAGCCGCTTACCTACATTAACAAAATAGGGTTCAAGCCTCCTGACCAGGAAAGCCTGTTCCAGAAAATCCAGATAACGCTGTACAGTCGTAACGGCTAACCCGAGCGAATTAGCCAAATTAGAGTAATTGAGTAGTCCGCCCTGCTGACTGGCCAGCATAGTTAGCAGCCGACGCACAACATCAGGTACGGCCGACAAGCCCAATTGCGGCAAGTCGCGTTGCAGGTAAGTGGCCACGAATGATTCGAACCAGTTCCGAAAACGTTTGACAGAAGGAGCTAAGTATGCTTCAGGAAAGCCGCCCCGTAGCCAGTGTAACCGGTACGTGGCTGAATCAGGCAGTTCTTCGAGCAGTAGTGGGTGCATTTCAATATAGATAACCCGCCCAGCCAACGACTCGGAACTATTGCGTAGTAGCTCAGGTGAAGCGGAACCTACTAATACAAACCGCCCCGCCACGCGGTATTGATCAATTAATCCGCGCAGTACCGGAAATAGCTCGGATAGCTGCTGTACTTCATCCAATATTACCGTCTGCTCTGACCGATTGCTTAAATACAGTTCGGCGTCAGGCGTAAGCCTGTCCCGTTGAGACGGTAGCTCAAGATCTAAATAAATGGATCGGCGTGGCAACTGATTCTGTAGTGTCCTGACTAATGTTGTTTTACCTACCTGACGTGGCCCTACCAGGACTACCGCTGGAAAATAGCTTATTTGATCCAGCAAATGCGCTTCCAACAAACGACGTATCATCCCTAAAATTCATGTATATTTTTTGTAATGCAAAAAATATACATGAATTTTTTAGCGGTAATGCTTAAAAGCAACTACCCCGAATCGGGCAATTAGCCGTACCTTTACGCCCGGTTTTCCGGTACAGCTATGACATTCGACGAACTAAATTTAACCAGACCGCTCCTCAACGCCCTCATGGATGGGGGCTACACAACCCCGACACCCATACAGCAAAAGGTGTTTTCAGTAGTAATGTCAGGCCGGGATGTCTGCGGCATTGCGCAGACAGGTACCGGAAAGACTTTCGCTTATCTGTTGCCCTGCCTGCGGCAATTCCAGTTTCAGGCAGTTAAGACGCCCCAGTTTTTAGTACTGGTACCCACCCGTGAGCTGGTTGTGCAGGTAGTTGAGGCCGTAAAGCAACTGACGGCTTACATGAGCGTGGCGGTAGTGGGCGTCTATGGCGGAGCCAATATGAAACCCCAGATGGCCGAACTTCGGCAAGGGGCTGATGTTGTGGTTGCCACGCCCGGCCGACTGGTCGACCTGCTGACGAACGGGTCCATGCAGACTAAAAACATCCGCCGATTAGTGGTTGACGAGGTCGACGAAATGCTGGAACTCGGGTTTCGTACGCAGTTGAAAATTATTCTCGATCTGTTGCCCCCCAAACGGCAGAACCTGCTGTTTTCGGCCACGATGACCGACGAGGTAGAGCAGCTAATGACGACTTATTTCAATAATCCGGTTCGGATCGAAGCGGCACCCGTGGGTACTCCGCTGGACAATATCGCGCAGACCGGCTATCGGGTACCGAACTTCTACACCAAAATCAATCTGCTGGACTGGCTGCTCAACCACGACGCCGATATGACTAAGGTGCTGGTGTTCGTGGCCACCCGCCACCTCGCCGACCAGGTGTACGAGCAGATAGCCCCTAAATTCCCCGATGCCGTTGGTATTATTCACGCCAACAAAGCCCAGAATCAGCGGTTCGATGCCGTTGACCAGTTTAAGACCGGCACTCATAGGATTCTGATTGCAACCGATGTAATTGCCCGTGGGCTGGACGTAGCCGAAGTATCGCACGTGATTAATTTCGACGCGCCGGAGGTACCGGAAACCTATATTCACCGCATTGGCCGAACCGGGCGGGCCGATAAAACGGGAATTGCCATTACGTTCATTACCGAAGCGGATGCCGAAAAGCAAACCGCCATCGAGCAGTTGATGAACTACCCTATTCCCATGTTACCCCTGCCCGATGATCTTGTCATCTCGGACCGGCTCACTGAAGACGAAGAGCCGAAGGTGCACATGAAAACCGTGGAGGTGAAACGCCCGAAATACGAAGACGCCGGGCCAGCCTTTCACGAAAAAATTGATAAGAACAAAAAGGTGAACGTCCGGCGCGACCATGCCGCCGAGATGATGCGGAAATACGGCAAACCAATCACCAAATCAAAACCGAAAAAGCGGGGCGATTAACCCCACCTCATAGTATGTCTTTTGCCTCGTTAGGATTATCCAAACCGCTACTCGACGCCGTAGCGGCCCAAAACTATACCAAGGCGTATCCCATTCAGCGCGATGCTATTCCGGCCATTCTGAAGGGTGTTGATGTGCTGGGTATTGCCAAAACCGGCTCCGGCAAGACAGCCAGCTATGTGTTGCCGATTCTTGACCTGTTCCAGCGAACGCGCGCCAGTAATAACCGGGCAGTGCCGGTGCTCGTGCTCGTGCCCACTCGCGAATTGGCCGTGCAGGTGGCTGAAGTGTTTCAGACCTTTGGTGCCAACCTGCCGCGCCGGGTAAAAACGATGGCAGTTTATGGCGGAGTTTCCATTAACCCGCAGATGATTGCCCTGCAGGGTGTCGAGGTGCTGGTTGCCACGCCGGGGCGTTTGCTGGATCTGATCTCGCACAAAGCCGTGACGCTATCGGACGTGGAGATTCTGGTGCTGGACGAAGCCGACAAGATGCTTGATCTGGGCTTTGCCGACGAGATGAATCAGGTATTTGCGCTGCTGCCGACGCGCCGACAATCGGTGTTATTTTCAGCCACGCTGGGCGACGCCATTCAGGATATCAACAAGAATCTGCTCTACAATCCGGTCAAAATAGAAGTCGTTGAACCACCCGAAGACATCGAAGCGATTACCCAGCTTGCCTACCGTGTTGATACCGAACGGAAAGGGCCATTGCTGCGCTACCTTATCAAGACAGGGCAGATGAAGCAGGTGCTGGTGTTTGTATCCTCCATCCGAACGGCCGATAATCTGGTCGTTAAACTCAACAAGAACGGTATTCAGGCGGCAGCTATCCACGGCGACAAAAGCCAGGGTGCCCGCACGGATGCCCTCGCTCAATTTAAAGCCGGTAAATTAACCGTTCTGGTGGCCACGGACCTGATCGCGCGCGGGATCGACATTCAGTTGCTGCCCCATGTGATTAACTTCGAACTACCCCGTTCCCCCAAAGATTATATTCACCGCATTGGCCGCACGGGTCGGGCAGAAGCGTCCGGTGAAGCGATTTCACTGATTACGCCCGATGAGGAGCACCATTTCAGTGTTATTCAGAAGAAGATGCGCAAACGGGTTGAGCTGATTGATACGGCGGAACTGAACCTGATGGGGTATTAATGAGCTGTGTTCGTTGCCGATACCGCTTTCTAATACGCTTTTAACATCACCTGTAGCGTAACAACCTTACTTTTGGCCGAATCAGACCGTCATTTATTCAGAACGTAGTAAAGTTATGGGCAAACGCTTTTCAGTAATGAGCCGTACAAGATTAGTTGCAGTTGTTTTATTTACGTCAATGGCGTTCTGTGCAACGGCACAAATTCCCGGTACCCTGAAACTGGCTGGCTCAGTAGGGTTCGCGCAGCCGCTCCGGTCGGGCGTTTCGGGGGGTTATCTGCTGTCTTTGGAACCCAAGTTCATCATCACGCCCACCATCGACGTTGGGGTGCGTATCGAAGCGGCTCAGCTGCCACGGAGTGTCGTTTCCGGCGGTACTACCTTCGCGACCAATTCTCGTTTTTTGAGTTCGTATCTGGCCACAGCCAGTTACTGGCTATCGAATAAGGTAAAGTTCCGTTCGTTTGTCGGGCTGGGTGCCGGGCTGTATCAGGTGCCGGAAACAAACCGGGTTTCGGTCATTTACAACCAGAGTCCCGACGACATTCTGTTTCCCGAGGGCAGTCGCTTTGGCGGTATGGTTCGCTACGGCGTAAAAACCGGTCATTACATCGCTTCCGTCGAGTACAACATGGCCCTGGCCTCAACGCTGTATCGCTCAACCACACCGATCAAAAGCCCCAACAGCTACCTGAGCATCAAGGTAGGCTATGAAATTGGTGGCTATAAAAGCAAGCCAGCAACCAAGTAGCACCGAAGCACAACAGATAGCAAAGGAGCTACTGGACAAAGTGAATTAACTTCCTGTTAAAGTTATAGTTACGCTAAACAAGTAACCGATATTCACCGTATGATTGGCATACAATCAATCCACTACGGCCATGACTCCCATAAATCGGTTCACTGCTCACGCCCTTGGATGGTATCTGCTTAGTTTAGTTTGTTCGCCAGGATTCGCCCAGACCCCGACTCAACGGCTCGATCAGTGGACGACGACCAGCACACCCGAGAAGATTTACCTCCATACCGACAAGCCTTACTACGCCATTGGGGATACAATCTGGCTGTCGGCGTTTGTCGTTACCGGCGTCACACACCGGGTCGACGGCAGCAGCCGGGTCGCCTACGCACAACTGCTGGATAGTTATGGCGATCCCGTTGCGCAGCGGGTGTTACGGTTAACAGCTGGGCGCGGACAGGCCGACATGGCCCTTCCCGACTCGCTGCCCGAAGGGGACTACCAGTTAGTCGCTTTTACAAACTGGATGCGTAACGCGCCGGACGATTTCTTTTTTCACCAGAACATTCATCTGTGGCGCACCCGTCCGGCTGCGAAACTGAAGCCCGTACCTCCCCTCCCTCTCGACCTGCAGTTCTTTCCCGAAGGCGGGCAGTTAGTAGCCGGTCTCCCCTGCCGCATGGCGTTTAAAGTGCTTAATAGCCGGGGCCAATCGCTGGCGATACAGGGCACGATTACCGATACGGACGGTCAGACGGTGTCAATTCCGTTCCGAACAACGCATAACGGCATGGGGTTATTTTTTCTGACGCCACAAGCGGGTAAGCACTATACCGCTACCCTCTCCGACGGGTCCACCTATCCCCTGCCTGCGGTGCAATCCCGGGGCGTTGGTTTCTGGGTAGATAACACCCCCAGTCAGCGTGTCGTGCGCGCGACGGTCTATAAACCGGCGAACGCCACCGGCGACTCGAAACTAATAGCCCACCTTCGCGGGCAGGTTTGTTTTGAAGCCCTCGTGCCTAACGCGACAAAAATCACAGCTCTTATACCGTACGACAAGATTCCGGCGGATGGCCTGTTAACGCTAACCCTATTCGATGAGCACCAGCAACCGCTATGCGAACGACTGGTCCTGATCAATCAGCATCGGCAACTCAACATCAGCACCACGTTTGACAAAACTCAGTACGGGCCACACGATCCCGTTACGATGCAGATTGCGGTGACAGACAGTGCGGGCCGCCCAGTCCCAGCGGATCTATCGTTAGCCGTCACCGATGCCACCCGGGTTGTCCTGACCACTCCTCAGGCCGACAATCTGCTCAGTAATTTGTTGCTGACATCTGATTTATCGGGGTACGTGGAGCAACCCGCTTATTACTTCGACCCGACCGAACCCAACGCGGCCCGCGACGCCGATCTGCTCCTTATGACGCAGGGCTGGCGTCGGTTTACCTGGCAGCAGCCGAACCCAACACCGGCTTTCCACCGGGAAGATGGCCTGACGCTGACGGGCCGGGTGCTAAGGCTCAATAAAACGCCACTGCCCACCGGACAGGCGATTATGATTTTATCATCGGGCATCGATAGCCGGTTTGCCACTGTTGGGGTAGATTCCGCCGGGCGATTCGCCATTACCGACGTAGACTTACCGGGCGACATTACGGTGGTGGCTAAAGGGCTGACTCAGAACAGCCGTCAGGCGCGTAGTTGTGTGCTGGACCCGCTATTGTTGGCTCGTGCGGGCTATCAGGTACCACCTGCCCACGACTCACTCCTGGTGCCCGCGCTATTTCTCCGTGCTGAACAGGAACGGTTCCAGATGGCGGCTCAGTATCGGTTTACGAGTGGCAGAACCCTCAGCGAAGTACAAGTAAAAGCACAGCGTAAGGAGCCCTACTGGACCGATTCGCGCCGGGTCAAACTGGGCGAACCGGACGCTGTCTCCAAACAGGGGAACACGCCCGCAAACACGTACCTAGATATTTTGCGGCAGTCGCAGGCAGGCAATCGGGCGTACAACAAACTCGTAACCAATTCAGCGCCAGTCTATGTGTTCGTGGATGGCGTTAGTGTGGCGGAGAACCAGGGCTACAATTACACCGCTGATCCAATGCTACTGGGTGCCCTCCTGCCCGATCAGATTGCTCAGATTGACATCATCAGCAATCCGGCTAAGATCGCCGTGCTGGGCGGAACAGGTGTCGGCCAGGCTTTTGGCAACAATATGCCGATGGTGATCAATATCTTAACCAAACGGGGTGATTATACCGGCAGTCCAACCGGCTTGTCGGTTCGGCAAGTAGCGGGTTACGCGCGGGTTCGGGAGTTTTATGTGCCTAAGTATGGGCCCGACACCTCTATCGATCCCAAGCAGCCGGACAGCCGCACGACGCTTTTCTGGACAGCTCGTTTACAGACAGATAACACCGGAAAGGCGACGATTACCTTTCCAAACAACGACCACGCGACCCGACTGCGGGCCACTGTCAATGGACTTAGCCCCGATGGCCGGGCTGGCAGTGCCCAAACCGAAACACCGGAGAAACAGTAACCGGCAGCTTATCCCAGTCAGGTGCAGATCAAAGTACGCTGAAGCACCCAGCAGGTCAATTTTTGCGTACCGGAACGACAGCCGCCGGGGAATGGTCATGGTAACGGGTAGTTCGGTCAGCGTTACGACCTCATCCTGTAGCCACGCCCGGCTCAGATCCCCGGTATAAGGGTCGAAAGGTGTCGCCAGTTCGGCGGGTACTTCACCAAACGTAAATTTTACCCGAACCGGGGCATCGGGCGTACCGCGCAGGGCCTGAATGGTGAAGGTGACGTAGCCGGTCATGTGCTCACCAAAATCAAGTACGGTGCCCGACTTGGCTTTCAATGACTTCTGGTACAGGGTATCCAATGGCCCGGCATCAACTGCTTTCCAGCCCTGAAAAGCTCCCGAATCGACCGCTAACCGGACCAATTTCAGGGGGCGTTTAAGACTCTCGACTAATCTGGGTTTGTACGCTTCCGCCTACTGAAGCCAGCCCGGACGCTCGGACTGAAAGGCAATCTGCGCCCGCAGGCTTAGCGGTAAACAACTTAAAACGAGGAGCGTAAGGCAGTACTGATTTTGGGGAAAGAAGCACAGAATGTCCGAATTTTTCAGGCGGGAAACCCGGCACTGGCTTTCACCTCGTCGATCTGTTTGCGGTGCCGTTCAGTATGGGCAGCGATCAGCAGCAGGGCCTGATAGGTATCCAGCGTACCGAGTATAGGATGATTGAAATAGTGGTTGCGCAGGTCACCGGGGGTTGTATGGGCGAAGTCAATAACCGACTGCTGCTGCTGGTCAAAAGCGAGCATGGCGGCTTCCGTAGTGCCGAAACGGCCCGTGGGCACAAAAGGATCAGGAGCCGGAATGGCAGTAGACCGGCTGCGGACAAACCGGATCACATCCACATCCGACACCTTGATTTCGGCGCGTCGGGCCGGGTCAGCGGGTGTTGGCATTACCGACTGAATGGCCCGAAAGATGCCTTTTTCAACCAGGATGATGTGTTCAACGCACTCGTCAACCGACCACCGGTCGGGGCGGGGTTTATGCTGGAGCTGTTCAGCCGACAGCCCATCGACTACCTGATGCAGGTTCGTCTGTGCGACCTTGAGCGCGTCGATAGCATACGCCCGTTCGGCATCGGTAACGGGCATAACTACAGATGCGGTAGATTTACTATCCATACATTGATTCGGTTAAGGGTGGGGTACTACTGAAAGCAGGATCGAATAAAGCCGCGAGCATCCGTGCAAACTCAGTTTGGCAGGGGGCCGTCATGTCCATCACTTCGCTGGTAACCGGGTGCTGAAACTGAATGCGCCGGGCGTGAAGCAACATGGTATTCATACCGAAGGTATCCAGAAACAGCTTATTCTGCTTGTTGCAGCCGTGGGGTCGGTCGCCGATGATAGGATGCAGGATGTGGGCCATGTGCTTACGCAGTTGATGCATCCGGCCCGTAGTCGGAGTCAGCTCGACCAATGAGTACCGTGAGGTAGCATGTTTTCCAAACGGGATCGGCACTTCGGTACGCCGGAGGGTTTTCAGAGAGGTAACTGCGTCCTGAAGCACGCCCATGCGCCCATCATCACGCCGGAGCGGGTAGTCGATCACCTGCTCATCGTCGGTGTAGCCGCGTACGATGGCGAGGTACGTTTTAGCCACGCGGCCCTCGGCAAATTGCTGCTGCATCAGGCCGTTCATGGCTTCGGTAAGCGCGAAGAGCAATACCCCGCCCGTTTTACGATCCAGCCGATGTACAGGATACACCCGCTGCCCTAACTGGTCGCGCAGGCGCTGAACGGCAAATTCACTGGCATCACTCGCAATCGGCGACCGGTGCACCAGCAACCCGTGGGGTTTATTAATGGCCACCAGGTCGGCGGATGTATAGAGCAGAGGCAGTGGTTCAGGATCAGACGTCATACGGTGCGGGGTATCGGCGGGGGCGGTCATTGAATGAAGGGGAGCTAAACCAGTCAGGCTTTGGCCAGTCGAACAATGTCTTTTACCTCCAGCACCGGCTTGTCGTAACCCTGCCGCGCCACGTTAATCATGGCCAGCCCCATCTCTTGCAGGGTACAGACATAATTCGGGAAAACAGCCCGCCAGACGGGATAGAGCCAGGCCAGGGCACCATACAGCTTGTTGGCATTTTTCAGCCCTTTTATCGGCTGGATATAGCCCGGCCTGAACATATACGCCCCTTTAAACGGCAGTTGCAGCAACTGATTTTCGGTTTTTCCTTTGACGCGGGCCCACATACTGCGCCCTTTTTCGGTACTGTCGGTGCCCACGCCCGAAACGTAGCAAAACGTCATATCCGGGTTCAGCCTCGACAGAGTTTCGGCCACGTGCAGGGTCAGGGTATAGGTCAGGCGGTTATAGTCGGTTTCCTTCATGCCAACGGACGATACACCAAGGCAGAAAAAGCAGGCATTGTAGTGGCTCAGCCGACTCTCAATGGGCGATAGATTCAGAAAATCAGTGTGTAAAATCTCGGTCAGCTTTGGGTGCGTCACCCCGCCCGGCTTTCGATTGATCACCAGCACTTCCTCCACATCAGGATGTTGCAGGCATTCGTGCAGCACCCCCTCTCCTACCATACCGGTGGCACCTGTTATGATGGCTCTGATTTTCATGGTGGCTAATTTAATGGGTTTAGCCCTGAAGTTGGTTTATGACCGGTGTTTTTGACTCCGCCGGATAAATGTATGACGCAAATAATACGGGATAAACAGACGATCAGGTCGTTCATTCGTTCTATTAACGGACTAATCAACCCAATACACATGGCAGTTGCCCTATTAGTGATGGATTTTGAACTGGCGATGATCGGCCGCCTGCAACAGCCGGATACCTTACTGACTAACGTGCAGGCCACCATTACGGCTGCCCGGTCGGCGGGGGTACCCGTTGTCTACGTAGCCGTCCGGTTCCGGGAAGGGTATCCCGAAGTCAGCCCGGCCAACAAGTTCTTTTCAGGACTGATAAATGGTGGCAGTCGCCTACAGGAAACGGATGAATCATCCAGTATCCACCCGGCGGTGGCCCCGCAACCGGGCGATGTGCTGGTCATCAAACGCCGGATCAGCGCCTTCACCGGCAGTGATCTGGAGGTAGTTTTGCGCGCCGGTCGGCTGGACCACCTGGTGCTTTGCGGTATCTCGACCAGTGGCGTTGTCCTCTCGACGGTTCGCGAAGCGGGGGATAAAGACTTCCAGCTCACCGTGCTGGGCGACTGCTGCGCCGACGCAGACGAAGACCTCCACCAGGTATTGCTGACTAAGGTATTCCCGCGTCAGGCCGCAGTACTGGACCATCAAGCCTGGATTCATCAATTACAGCACAGTCGGCTATAGTGGCAATTTTACGGGTTTGGGAGTTTTCGGGCCATGTATTTAGTGGGGCAATCGCCGAAGTAATCCTTAAAAGCCCGGGTGAAATAAGCCACCGAATTAAAGCCAACGTCAAAAGCTGCCTGGGAAATGTTGTGCTCGGTGCTGACAATCAGATCGAGGGCTTTTTTCAGCCGGATTACCCGAATAAATTCTTTGACCGTCTGACCGGATAAGACGTGTAGTTTCCGGTATAACTGAGCCCGGCTCATGCCCACGGCTTTGGCAAAGTCATTGGCTTCGAAAGCCGCGTTACTCAAATTTTGCTCAACAATTTCGTGTGCTTTTCGGAGAAACGTTTCGTCGGGAATCGTGACCAGCCGGTTGGGCAGAGTCGTGGGTATCAGTTCGGCCATGTAGCAACGCAGGGCATCCCTCGATTTAACCAAGTTGCTTAATTTCGCTTTCAGGATCAGCAGGTTAAACGGTTTTGATACGTAATCATCCGCGCCACACGCTAATCCCGCCAGCGTCTGATCGTCGGAAGTACGACCGGTCAGCAGCACTATGGGTATGTGGCAGGTTTGCGGATCAGTCTTCAGTTTTGTACACAGTAGTAAGCCATCCATCCCCGGCATGGCAATATCGCTCACAATAATATCCGGCCGTTCGGTCAGGGCTTTTTGATACCCCGTCAGGCCATCAGACGACGTACTAACCCGATACGTGTCCATCAGTTCGTCGTTGAGATAACCTCGCATTTCAACATCATCCTCGACCAAATGCAGCAACGGTTTTTTCACTTGCCCTCCCAACTGCCCATCCCCGGCCTTTGCCTCCTTACCCATGTCCATATCTTACTGCTGTATCTCTCTGAATTGACCACGCCTTTGATAGGGAAAATACCATTTTTTCTCGCCTTCATTATAATTTTTTATAGAAAGCAGCCATTTCTGTTACCAAATCTGAGTTACCGGCTTACTCGCCTGTTAAATATATACAATGAGACTTTAGTACAATCATTTGAGAAACCACGACAAACAGCGGAGTATAAGTACCACTTAGCTTTACACCTGAGTTCCTAATCAAAGCAAGTATTAACAATTAAACTCTTAGCTGTTTATGAGAAACTATGTTATGGCCATGCTTACGGCTGCTACGCTGGTTGCCTGTTCTAAAGATGAAGTCAAGAACGAAGCGGTTGTCTCGAAAGATGCCACCAGCAGTGCCCTCGCTCAGAATTGCAGCGGAGGGACCATTTCCGCCGGTCAGTACTTCATGATGAATGATGTGTGGGGCAGCGGGGCCGGTTCCCAGTGTATTTACTTTAACAGCATTAACGACTGGGGAGCCAATGCGTCACACCCGGCTACGGGTGGTATCAAAGCTTATCCGGCGGTGGTGTATGGCTGTCACTGGGGCGGTTGTTCGTCGGGTACGGCCCTGCCCAAAAAGATCAGTTCGCTGGGCGCTGTCCATACCTGGTGGACGCAGTCGTCGTCAGGCACGGCTTATGATGCCGCTTACGACATCTGGTTCGACCCATCGGCGAATCCCGGCAACCGGGCAGCTACCTATGAACTGATGATCTGGCTCCAGTGGCAAAACACCAAACCGATTGCCCAGACCTACGATGCCAGTGGCAATGCCGTTCCGTTCGCCAGCAACATAAGCCTGTCGGGCAGAACCTGGAATGTGTACCGTCGGGGGAATGTATTTTCGTTCCTGCCTACCTCGCAGACCAGCTGGCTCAGCATCGACGTCAAGCCAATTATCGACTATTGTGTAGCCCGGGGCTGGATGACTAACGCCAATTACATGACCAGTGTACAGGCCGGTTGGGAGATCATTACGGGTGGCACCTTCAAAACGACGTCCTACGGCGTAAGCAATATCTAAACAAGCCAGTGTATCTAACTCTGAAAGCTGGCCCACCCGGTCAGCTTTCTTTTTGCCCTGATGGCTCATCTCATGAGCACAATTTTACGTCGCTCCAGCCCCGTGTCAGTCGTAATAATCAGGGTATAAACACCATTGGGCAAAGGCGTTATATTAACGTGCCGGAGTGTCTCACTGACCGGGCTGACTTCTGTTTGCATCACCTGTCCGAGCGTGTTAACGACCTGAACGCCCGAGACTACGGTTCCAACAGGGAACTGAATCGTGTAAACACCGGTGCCGGGATTAGGGAACACCGAGAGTGCATTTTGGGCGGTGTTGCTGGTGGTCCAGCCTAAATCGGCCAGTACGCCCATCAGCAGGTTTCCGGTTACGTGGATAGACTCACCCCTGGCGAAGTACGGCGTCATGAGCGAATTGGCATCCCCCGGCGGATACGCTGCCTCGTCCAGATGCGAACTGCTCGATCCTTTTATAAAAACGCCGGGTGCCTGCACCTTCGGAAACTGGCCCTGATTGGTACTGGCGGCCGTGGTGCTGTGCAGATAAACGTTATCGCTGGTTAGTGCCACCGCCAGATCGGCAGACGGGTCGGCATAGGCAGACAACCGGACGCCGGTACGATTTTCCAGCAGCCGGTCGTAAATGGAGAGGTAGCCATCATCGCGGAGTTGCCCGGTGGTATCCCGTACATCAGCCGAAGACACGAACCCCAGGCCATGCGCCAGTTCGTGCAGCACCACCGTAATCAGGTCCGTCTGGTCGGCGGGTGTCTTGCCATCGAGGCCCGAATACCAGGCTGCATCGCTGTTGAGGGTTATGGTAATATCGGGCTGATCGGTCCCATTAAGGTCACGCCCGGTGATTTTCTCGGCCAGCGCCACGGGATACCACACATCGGGCTGCACCGCCCCAGCGAAGCCGCGATACAATTTCGTAGCCCCGGTAGACGCCAGGGCACTCCCGGAGAGCGACGACCAGACCGCCCGAATACGGATTGGAACGGGCGATTGCAACAGGTTTTTCCAGGTATCAATCGCCTGCTGAAACGCCGGTACAACGCCCGGCGGGAACCCAACAAACGTAACGTCAAGGCTGGCCGTGGCCGACTTCTGTTCCACGCGGAGCATAGAGCGGGCCGGAGCGAGGTGCGTTTGCCGGACTGCTGTCGTACCGTAACAGGTAATCAACTTTCCCGGCATCGACTCCTGGGCCAGCGCAGTCAGCGAAAGACCGTAACCAAGCGCGACACACCCGACTAGAACCGCCTTATGCATGGATTGATAAAGTTAGACAGACGAGATGCCAGCGCTTCAGCCGGGCAGCTACTCAAACTGAAACGCAAGGTACGTACAGGGCACCTGGCTGGTGTTTTGCAGGGCGTGGGGCACGTTGGATTCCAGAAAAATCAGATCACCCACCGTAGCCGGATACAATTGACCGTTGATGCTCTCCTGAGACGAATTACTGATCATCAAGATAAATTCGGCGGCCCGGTGCGTATGAGGGGCATGGCTCCACAAACCAGGGTTGAGCGTTGTCGCGTGCATCTCAAAACGACCGGTCATGGCTGTTGCCCGATCAAACAGGCGCCGAATACCGCCCTTGTCGTGGGGCTGAAAAGGCACTTCCTTCCAGTCGACCCAGAACGACCCGCCCGCTTTGCGCCCCCGCAGGGAATCCTGGGGTTGTTTAGCCTGGTAACGCATCACATAATACGTCGCCGGGACAGCACCGGTATTGGTAAAACCGTGTAGATCGCCGGGCATCATCAGCGCGACGCTGCCCGGTCCCATCGTTCTGGATTTCCCTTCGATTGTCACGGTCAGTTCGCCCTCTTTGATGATGATCAATTCTTCGTCGTCATGCCGGTGGGCCGGGTGTGGAGCCTCGTGCGCGGCTACGGTAGTCGCGTGGACCTTGAGATGGCTGAAATCCCTTGTGTGGCCTTCCAGAAGAACCCGCTGCTCGGAATTTGCTTTCTTCTCTACCGGCGTCGTGGCCCAGCGATAGACACCGGAGCTAACCGAATCGGCAGACTGCGCTACAGCAAGGCTGGTCGTTAGGATAAGGCTAAGCAAAGCAAGGCTGGACTTCATAAAACAAGGCTGGACGTTACCGGTACAAAGCGGTTGGCCCGGCGAGTTTACTCCCTGTTTACTTACTCACCACCTGCACGACGTAGCTTCGCCGTACCAGACCTTCACCCGCAGTTCCCGGCCGTTTTTCGGAGAAAACGACCCGTGCCGTACCAATGGTTACTCCTTTGATGAGAAAAGTTGACTGCCCGGCAGTTGTGGTATTTGTTAACCCGGTTCCGGTGGCCTGCTTCGCCGATACATCAACCACTTCGCTGTTGTCAGATATACCCGTCATGGCCAGTGCCGTATCGGTTGGGGCTACGCTGATTTCTTTGATTTCACCGACCATCAGCCGCATCCGCTTCTGCGGCCCGGTCGCAGACGACGAGTGACTACAGGCGTTCAGTCCGGCCATGAACAGGCAGGTAAGCAGCAGGTAAACAGATTGAGTTGGGCGAAGGCGTCGAGTTTCCATATCCGGTACAACTGTCGAATGGTCGCGACGGTTTGAAACGGCCCCTAACCTCGCGGAGGTTGAGGGCAAGAAGTGAGCCTTCTCTACTCAAAGCCGGTTGGGTTAGGGAAATAACAGCGCAAACAGCATAGCGTCTAAATTATAAGATACACGGGTCATTCTCTGCTCAATCCTTGGTATTAATTTTTAGGACAATCAGTACATCTTCATTAATGTAATTGCCTCAGAGATGGAAGCCCAAGACCTGCCCAACACTGGAGTTTCCCCTATAGCCCGCAACCAGCCAAACTTGCCCTGGCTGCCAGCGGCACTTACCGGCTGTTTGTATTTGTAATCAACGGTTTACGGCCTGGCGATGGTGGGGTAGTTGAAAGCTGTCTGCTGAACAAACATACTACTACCAATACTGAATATAGAACGTTCAGTTCCACTTCGCCAAGCCGATGTTAAGAGCAATCTATTCCTTTACTTTCGTTGCGATAAAGTTGCCAATAGCTCGTCCAGGTTTTTCAGGTTCATAGCAGTTCCTTCCTTGAAGCCCATTTCCAGCATCTTCTCTAAGCGGACGAGTGATTCGTTATAAATACTGATACGTACGGTTGTCTTCCCGTTTTGCTCGCTGAAATTTAAGTCCCACTCAGAACCGGGCAATTCCGGGTTTTCATCTTTGTCGGCAAACGCATTTAACAATTTGAAATTGGTTTTCGGACTAATGGACGTGTATTTTTGAATTGACCAATGCTCTTGTCCTTCAGGGCTTACCATCGCATAAAATCGTCGGCCGCCAACTTCAAAATCCATAAATTTTGTTTTTGAGGTCCAGGGTTTGGGTGCCCACCATTGATCAAGAATTTCCTGCTTCGTGTAAGCATCCCATACCAACGAAAGGTCGGCATCAAATTCTCTGGAAAAGGTTACCGTTTTTGTTGTTTTGTCAACGATGAAATCGTTCATTGTTATTGTTTTTTAAGTGTTGATAATACGTCGTCAAGTTGGTTAAAACGGGTTTCCCAAATTTTCCGGAATTGGCTTACCCACTGATCAACCTCTTTGATTTTTTCAACGTCAAGTGAGTAATAGATCTCCCTGCCTTGCTGTTCCTGTTTCACCAGTTCGCATTCTGTGAGTACACGAAGGTGTTTGGAAACAGCTTGTCGGGTCGTGTCGAAGTTATCAGCAATGGCGTTCGGTGTCATTGCCTGTAGGGCAATCAGGGTGATGATTGCCCGCCTTGTGGGGTCGGCTATTGCCTGAAAAATATCTCGTCTCATCTTGTTTTACAGTTTACTTTGCGAAACCGAATGGTTGCAAATATACGCGCAACCATTCGGTTTCGCAAATTTTTTAGATTGCCAGAAAATCAGTTGGAATTATCGGCCTGGAGAGGCATCCTAAAATGGCTACTGACTCGCCGATTGCCTTCAATACAGCCATACAAAATGCGAACCGGACCTCCGACGGTCGGCCGCTGCCATGCGGTGTGTAGTTTGTAGGGCCGTATGCATGTCGAGCCTTACCTGTCGAAACGTTCGTCTTGTCATTGAACCTAAATTGTCGGGGCGTCCATCTCGTCAACCGCAGCCCGACGAATAAGCAAAAAGCCTACCCTCTTGGGCCTGCAACCTATCGCATGAAGCCGCTACAAGAAGGATTAAAAAAACAAAGTATAATGTATTCATATTAACGGCAACTTTCGCATCATAGCCTGCTTCTACCGTCGTTTTCACACCTCTACGTAGTTCATATCTTTGTTGAAGGTTTCCTCCGAAAAGTGCAGGGCCAATAGCGAGAAGCTCACAATGACTGCGCCGATGAGCAGCGCTCCGTAAGTTAATCCGAGCAATGGTTTAAGCAGGACAAACAGTGACGTAAGCGGCACGGTAGCGCCCCGCACAAAATTAGGGACCGACGTAGCCACTGTAGCGCGCAGGTTCGTGCCGAAGAGTTCGGCGGCCATAACGATGAACAGTGTCCAGTAGCCATTGCAAAATCCCAGACAGGCGCAGAGAAAGTAAAATTGACCCATGTCTCGGATAGGGGCCAGCAGATAGACAAGCATCATTGAAAACGACAGGAGCATAAAAATACGAATCGCTTTTTTACGGCTTTGCAGTCGCTGACTCAACAGGCCGCTGACTACGTCGCCGAATGTTTGTCCGGTAAAAGCGAGCATGACCGCTTTACCCGCTACAATCGGTTCGGGAAGTCCGGCATGACCACCAAATTCCGGCGAAAACGTAATTAGGATACCCACCACAAACCACAGGGGAATGCCCACGATAATAGCCAGCACATACTTACGCAGGCGGACAGGATTGGTGAGCAGGGTCAGGAAGTTACCCCGCTCCACTTGCCTCGACTTTAGATTCACAAAAAGCCCCGATTCAAACACATTCACCCGCAACACGAGTAGCAGCAGTCCTAAGCCCCCGCCAACGTAATACGACATGCGCCAGGCGAACAGATCGGCCACAAAATACGCCAGAATACCGCCCAGCACGCCCATTGTCGCCACCAGCACCGAGCCGTAGCCGCGTAGTTTCTGAGGCAGTATCTCGGCTACTAACGTAATACCCGCTCCTAACTCACCCGCCAATCCAACGCCCGCAATGAAGCGCAGGACGGCATACTGAGTCATGGTGGTGACCATACCGTTGGCTATGTTGGCAATTGAATACAGGAGAATAGACCCGAACAGGACTGATAACCGCCCGCGTTTATCGCCCAGTATTCCCCAGACTATACCGCCAATCAGTAAACCAATTAACTGCATGTTGAGCAAAAAGACGCCCTGGGGCAACAGTTGATCGCCCGTTACACCCAGCGCTTTCAGGCTCGGCACCCGAACGACGCTGAACAAAAACAAGTCGTACATATCCACGAAGTAGCCTAAAGCGGCCACTAAAACGGAAAGTTGAAGCAGATACTGACTCGTGGATTTGGCCGACGTGGTCGCAGGGTTGTCATGTATAATCATAGTGCTTCGCTATTATTAGTCGTAAAAGCTGTTTAGGATTAGTTATTCCCCTTATAGAATTCAACATGCAAATGGCTTTTGTCATCCTGAAGCATGAAGGATCTTAGGCACTGTATCGCTAAGATCCTTCATGCTTCAGGATGACAAAAGAAACGCTGACCTCCGACCAAAAATCTAAATTATAAACAGCCTCATCGACTACTAATGACGAAAAGTTAAACGGTAGTCGGCACCACGTAAGGGGCTCTGTATTTGCGGGTCAACATGGCATTGGCTTCTTTGTCGCCGACGAATACTTCTTTCTGCGGATCAAAGTTCAGGGTCCGGCCCAATCGGTAAGCAATGTTGCCTAAGTGCGCCAGCGAAGCGGCCATATACGCCGTTTCTACGGGACCATTCAGCATCTTCTTGTCTCTGGCCCGCGACGCATCCACGAAGTTCTTGTAGTGATCGCCACCGGCATTCCGGGCTGGGCCGGGTTCGCGGTTGCGACCCAGATAGGTCTTGTAGTCCGAGTACCCATTGATGACCATATAGCCCTTGTCGCCGTAGAAGATATTGCCTACTTCTACCCCATCCTCCTTATTGGTCATCCAGGGCCGTACTTCAAATTCGATAATCTTGCCCTGCTTGGGATAATGGTAAGTTGAGGTCAGCACTTCGGGGGTTTCCTTGCAGTCATTCCATAAAAACTTGCCGCCCGCCGAGGTAATTACTTCGGGCAAACCGACGTCCAGGCCCCACATGCAGAGGTCGGTTTCGTGGATGCCCTGATTGCCAATATCGCCGTTGCCGTAATCCCAGAACCAGTGCCAGTTGTAATGCACGTAGTTTTTACTGAACTCCCGCGTTTGGGCCGGTCCCTGCCACAAATCCCAGTTCAGTCCCTGCGGAACGGGTGAGTTACCCAGATTACCAATGTCGGCCCGCCATTTATAGACCGTGCCCCGGGCCATATACACCTTACCGATCAGTCCGTCGCGCAGGTGCTGTATCGCTTCCTGAATGGCCACCGAACTCCGTAACTGGACCCCATGCTGCACGATCCGGTTGTATTTGCCGGCGGCTTCGACCAGTTTCCGGCCTTCGTAGAGGTTATGACAGGCCGGCTTCTCCACATACACATCCTTCCCAGCCTGGCACGCCCAGATGGCGGCCAACGCATGCCAGTGATTCGGCGTGGCAATGCTGACGGCGTCGATGTCTTTGTCATCGTAGACTCTGCGTAAGTCGTGCTCGGTTTTCACCTTCCTGCCATACTTCGTCTCGAAATCAGTAGCCGCTTTTTGCAACACAACATCATCCACATCACAGAGCGTCGCTACTTCAACGTTGGCTAAGTTGGAGAAACCGGCAATGTGGTCTTTGCCGCGTCCATTCAGGCCAATAACGGCCACCCGAAGCCGGTCGGCGGCACCAAAAGCACGGCTCGGAATAATCGTCGGCATACCCAAAATCGCCGTACCAACGGCAGCGGTCTGGATGAATTTACGCCGGGAAAAAGGGGCATTTTCCATAGTTAGTAAAAGGTTTAAGTGGTATAAGGAATAGAAAATCTGTACGCTCTTAAAGCCGTGCGAGGGTCATGCCGCCATCAATCATAAACACCTGGCCGGTTGAGTAGAGAAACCCACCCCCGGCAATGGCCGCTACCGCCCGGCCCACATCATCGGGCACCCCCCAGCGCGGCTGCACCATCAGGCCGTCGGCAATGAGCTGGTCATATTTGGCGGTTACGCCCGCCGTCATATCAGTTTTGATAATACCCGGCCGTACTTCGTAGACCGGAATACCAAACTCACCAAGCCGCACCGCAAATAGCTGCGTAGCCATACTCAACCCTGCTTTCGAGAGGCAATACTCCCCCCGATTTACGGATGCTACCGTGGCCGAAACCGACGAAATCGTGATGATCATAGCCTGAAAATCAGGCTTCTCTGCTTTCTGCTGAATCATCCAGTTAGCCGCTGCCTGAGTCAAAAAATAGGTGCCTTTCAGATTGGTAGTCAGCACCTGATCAAAGCTTTCTTCGGTCGCTTCCAGCATGTCGGCGCGAACCGTGGGCGCTATGCCCGCATTGTTAACTAATAGATTCAACTGCCCAAACTTGACCTTAATCTGGTCTAACATGGCCGTTCGCGCTCCGGCATCGGCAATGCTCCCCCGGCAATACAGCACCTCGGCACCCGATTCCCGCAGCTGACCCAGCACGTCGGCAACCGACGCTTCATCGCGGACACCGTTGATGACCAGCCTAAATCCCTTTCGGGCGAGGTGTTGGGCAATGCCCAAACCAATGCCCCGGCTACTGCCCGTAATGAAGGCCACCGGTCCGTTCATAGCGTTTCCTTAATGGCTTTGAGCTGATCGGCTTCTGCCAGTTTTTTGTACTGCGGGTCCAGTGGGTAACAACCCGATACCAGTCCGTTGCGGGGGGCGGTGGTGCAGTCCGAAAAGGTCCGGCAAATCAGGTTACGCGTCAGTGACCGTCCCGCCAGCATATCGGCGGGCATGGTTGGGTATGAAAGCACCATGCGCCCGAATCCTACGCTATCGGCCATGCCGGTTCGCAATACGTACTGGGCCACGTTGGGCAGCCATTCCTGCAAATACGAGTAGCCGGACCCGATGATAACCAGATCGGGAAAGGCTTTCTTCAGTTCACATGTTACGTCGATTTGCCGCTTCACCCCCAGTAGCGGGTCTTCGGGGGGCAGGTAGCCATCCGATGGCGGGAACAAGGCGGGGCGCATCAAGTGCGGGTTGTAGTAGGGGCTGCCACCCGTAATACAAATCAATTGAATACCCAGTGACTGCGCCAGGTCAAGAAACGCCTTAGACTCGTCCAGATCAACAGCCAACCCCGTCTGGTGACCGCCAAACGCGAACGGATAACGGTCGGCCTTTTCAGGTTCCCCAACGTCGTTTACGCCTTTTTTAAAGGGTAACAAATCGAAGGCACTCAGCCGAATACCCATCTCCAGACCGGGCGCGGCTTGCCGGATGCCATCAACAATGGCACGCAAAAAGCGGGTTCGGTTCTCAAAACTGCCGCCGTACTTACCGGCCCGGTTTACCGCGCTCAGAAACTCGTGGCCCAGATAGCCGTGACAATGCTTGATGTCGACAAAGTCGAACCCGGCCCGTTGAGCCAGCACGGCCGCATCGATGTAATGTTGGATGATTCCGTCAATATCGGCATCGGTCAGTGTCGGGTAATCGGCATCTATCCCAAACTTCTGGTTGAGGTACGGATGGGCGTACAGTATTTTAGGCTCAAACTTTTTATGACTGTTGGGTTTACAAAACCGACCCGAGTGGGTGAGTTGAAGCCCAATGATCAGGTCATCGGTGCGCTCGAATTTCTCGGCGTGTCTGTCGAGAATCAGTTGTCTCAGATTAACAAACTCCCCGAAGTTCCCGGGATTGATTACCAACTGGTTCGGGTTGGCTTTTCCCTCGTGACAGACCGCTACGGCCTCACAGCCAAACAGTAATTTGGCACCACTCTCGGCGAACTTAACCCAGCGATTCCGGGTAAACTGGGTCGGTTTTCCATCCAGCGTTCCATCCCAGCCCTCCATGGGCAGGATGCAGAGGCTGTTGCCAATCGTCCTGCCCGATTTCAACCGAATGGGCTGGTTGAACGGGCTGGTTTCGGGCGGCAACAGCGATTCGTCAAAGGCCAGATCGACCCCGTTCGTTTGCAGATACGTGGCTAAGTCCGATGCCGTTTTTAGCTGGGCCATTCGGGTGTACTTAGGTTTATATTTCCCGCTCATGATTGTACGTGCAGTTCGGTGGTAGGATGCTCAGTCTCCCGGTGACCGGCAATCCGGTTGAAAAATGTATAGTACGGGGCTTCATCAATCACTCGCTGGACATACAGTGCCGCTTCCCGAAGGTGATAGTCACCCCACATACTCGACTCGCCGTAGGGTATTTTACTGCCTTCGGGCACGTAATCCCAGCCGTTGGGCCGGTGGTAAATCGAGTGCAGCAGCAATCCCTGATGCGGTGCGTCTGTGCTGAGATATGGCTCCTGAAGCAAGGTATCCAGCACCGTCAACCCGGCCTGCCCGTACCGCTGTCCGGCTTTAGCATCGTTGGCCGAACGGGTTGTGAGATAATGTCCAAGTCGAAGAAGCCCCTGTGCAGCAATCGCGGCTGCCGAGCTGTCGACGGGTTCGTGGTCATTAAACGGATCAGCCGGGCGGTTGAGGTAGTCCCCCAGTTTGTAGAGATTCGGCGCGCCGGTATCCCAATACGGAATACCGTTGGTAGGTGTGTTGTCAATGTAAAAGTCGCAGGTGGCGCGGGCCGCTTTCAGCATCATCGCTTCGAGCGTTTCGCGTCCTCTCAAACGGGCCAGTGCGTCGTCGGGAATAGTAGCCAGCGCTTCGAGTTCTTCGGCAAACCCGCACATGGCCCAGGCTAAACCACGCGTCCAGGTGCTGAATCCCGTATACCCCTGCTGTGAGTTTGGACAACGATAATTACCATCTGTGACGTTGAAGATACTCTCGTGAGCCGTGCGTCCCCAGACGTCATACGAGTCCCGGCCTCCGCCGTAGTACACCGAAAAATCGGCGGTAGCTTTGATATGCAGTAACGCCCGCTCCAGCAGGTTAATACGCACATCGCCTTCGCCCTGAAATGTATGACCCAATAAATGGCTGACAATCAAGGCCCGGCACGACCGGATGGTATCGACAAACAGTGAATGCGGTCCGTTGAACGAATGAATGAATCCGGCGGGTGATCCTTCCCGCCCGCTCTGGATGGGTGTCCAGCGATTAGCCTGTACCGCTCCCGAAATTTTGAGGGCCAGCTCATAGAAGTTCTTCTCCCAGGCATTGAACGGAATCCTTCCCTCATGCATGAGCCGCAGCAGATTCCCGTACGTGCTGACGTTGTTGAAGCCGTGATCATGCACACCCACATGGCTTACGTGAGGGGCCATCAGTTCGAGTGTTTTCCGTCGGCCGAGTTCCAGAAATTCGGTATCACCGGTGGCGTCAAACTGAAGAATAGCCGAGCCAAACTGAAAGCCCTGCGTCCACTCGGTCCAGCCGCGCGTGGTGTAACGCCCCTGTACGGTGAAAACAGGCGACCCCTTTGCCGAGTCGTATTGCTGCTCAATCAGGCGAATCTTTTGGGCCGAAACCTCCCAGAATCGCTGAAGTTTTATGGATAAGTCAGACGGCTTAAGCGTGGTATTGAGTAGAAACATGCTGGTCGAAATGACGGGTCAGGTAGGTAGTTATTCGTTTTACCACTGAAAGCCAGCATTTTTATAAATTCTACTTGAGCAGGATGCGTAGACTTGACGGCATACAACCTGAGGGGGACGAAGCTGCTATCGGTGCCCTACCCAGTTTAGCCGTTTCTGGTTGAATAGACTACATTTACAGTTCTCACTTATCTCCTGAAACACAATGAACAGAACCGCTTTACTTGTTGGATTACTCTTTCTGGTGCTTACAGGCGCCAACGCGCAGACGTTCCGACCCCTCGACAAATCGCCGATGGACATGGCGTATTACCCGGACGATTATGCCCATGACCGTAAGTTTGCCCCGGCCAAAATTGGTACCGATAAGGCTATGGTTCGGGTTACCTACACGCGTCCGGCTAAAAACGGCCGTGAGGTCTTCGGTAAACTGGTTCCCTATGGCAAAGTATGGCGGGCGGGTGCGAATGAAGCTCCCGAGATCAAGTTTTACCAGGACGTGACCATTGGCGGCAAAAAAATACCGGCGGGAAACTATGCCTTATTGACTATTCCGAATGAAACCGAATGGACGATCATCTTCAGTTCAGACCTTGACCAGTGGGGTGCTTAGAGCTATAACGAAACGATGGATGTGGCCCGCGTGACCGTGCCGGTGCAGAAATCGGATAGCATGATCGAGAATTTTTCGATCCAGTTTGCTAAGAAAGACGCCAAAACCGGCGTGATGAATATGGGTTGGGACACCACAATGGTCGCCGTGCCGATCTCTTTGTAGGATTGACGCTGGTTACTATTGGGGAAACCCTTTGAAGGCTGTTTTTGTCATGCTGAAGAATGAAGCATCTTAGGTACCAAATCGCTAAGATGCTTCATTCTTCAGCATGACAAAACTACTTTTTTCATATTGCGAACGGTAAACGTTTCACAAAAAAGGGCCAGACATCGTATCTGGCCCTTTTTTTTGATGAACGTTTACCGCTTTTTCTTACCCGAATAATTTCCCGTGTAGGTACTCTCTTTCTTGGAACTACCCAGCAATCGCTCGAGTAAATCGGGGCGGTTGAGCTTGGTCAGGCGATTCCGAATCCAGTTTTTATACTCGGGCTTGTACCAGAAGAAATATTGATTCTGTGTCTGTTTTTCCTCCCGCGTCTTGGCCGTTTTTATGGGTTTCAGGGTATAGGGATGGACACCGGAATAGTAAATTACTTCGGCCACCGTCATGGGCGTAGGTGTAAAGTCCTGCACCTGTTCGAGCTGGAAACCCAGGTCTTTCGTTTCCGCAGCCAGATTAGCCATGTCCTGCTCCTCGCAGCCGGGATGCGACGAAATAAAGTACGGAATCAACGGCTGGCGGAGGTTATACTTCTCCTGAATCTTGTCGTACTTCTGCTTAAATAGCTTGAAATACTTGAACGACGGTTTCCGCATAATCCGCAGCGTATCATCCGACGTATGTTCAGGAGCTACTTTCAGCCGGCCCGATACGTGGCGCGTAACCAGTTGCTCCATGTATTCGTCGTGGTTACCGTCCTGATTATTCTTATTGAAATCATCGACCAGCAAATCATATCGGACGCCCGAACCCACAAATGCCTTCTTAATATCCGGGTGCGCATCGACCTTACGGTAGATCTCCGTCATCGGCTTGTGCGACGTATCCAGGTTTGAGCAAATGACCGGATGGATACAGCTTGGACTCTGGCAACGGGCGCAGATCGACTCGTCTTTGCCCTTCATCTTGTACATATTGGCCGACGGTCCGCCCAGATCCGAAATATAGCCTTTGAATTCAGGGTGTTTCGTGATCTCATCTACCTCTTTCAACACCGACTTTTCACTCCGGGAGGCAATAAATTTACCCTGATGCGCTGAAATGGTGCAGAAACTGCAACCGCCGAAACAGCCCCGGTGCATATTGACCGAGAACTTAATCATGTCGTAGGCCGGAATGGGCCCGCGCTTTTTGTATTTCGGATGGGGCATCCGGGTGTACGGCAAATCGAATGACTTATCGATTTCAGCCTCCTCCATCGTCTTGAACGGCGGATTAATCACCAGGACCTGATCACCCACTTTCTGCCTAATCCGGTTGGCCTGCCACTTATTCGACTCAACCTCGACAATTTTGAAGTTGGCCGCATACTTGATCTTGTCCTGCAGACAAACCTCGTGGCTGGCGAGCTCGACCGTACTCCAGTTATTATAATCGCGCAGTTCGGAATGGGCATCGTTCAGGAAAGCTACCTGATTGATGTTCCGCATCGACGAGAAAGGAACACCTTGCCGCGCCAGTTTCAGGATCTCACGCAGGGGTTGCTCACCCATGCCGTACACGAGCATATCGGCACCCGCATCAACCAGAATAGAAGGCATCAGTCGGTCCTGCCAATAGTCGTAATGCGTTACCCGGCGCAGCGAAGCCTCAATGCCACCCAGTAATACCGGCACATCGGGGTACAGTTCTTTCAGGATTTTAGTATACACAATGGTGGCGTAGTCGGGACGGAAGCCCGCTTCCCCACCGGGGGTATAGGAGTCGTTGGAGCGCAGGCGCTTGTTGGCCGTATAGTGATTGACCATCGAGTCCATACAGCCCGCTGTCACGCCAAAAAAGTACTTGGGTCTGCCAAACTTCTTGAAATCGCGCAGATCGTCTTTCCAGTTAGGTTGGGCAACAATGGCCACACGAAAGCCTTCGCTCTCCATGATGCGGCCAATCACAGCGGTTCCGAAGGATGGATGGTCTACATAGGCGTCACCTGATACCAGCACGATATCAACTTCGTCCCAGCCTCTTTTCTCGACTTCTTTCATCGTCAGAGGCAACCAGTCTGTTAGGGGTCTTTCAATCATGAGAACGGGTCATTGTCTGTCTGAAAAACACCGAATTTCCGAAATAATTCAATCGGAGGGCCAGCGAATTGCATGATTACCCAACCGGCTAACCGTGCTGATTGCCATGTAATCGGCTTACCTATGCGGCCTATACAGTTGGCAGTTAGTGGAAGAACCGGATTAGAACCGAACGAACAAACCCAACAATCAGGGGAGTAGCCACTGATTATTGGGTTTGAACGGGCTTGCTGATTACGACTCTTTACGAGTGAAGCAGCCGCTTATAAACCTCTCCCGCCTGCCACTTCAAGTCGCTGACCGTTGATCCACCGGGCATCATCGGTGCACAGGAAAGCAACCACACCGCCCACATCATCGGGCAAACCGACCCGGCCCAGCGCGGTTTCAGCAGCTATATGCGCATTCACCTGCTGATTGTCGCGCACGATTCCCCCACCGAAGTCAGTTTCTATCGCACCGGGGGCCACCACGTTAGCCGCAATACCGCGCACACCCAACTCCTGGGCCAGGTACCGAGAGAATACCTCCACCGCGCCTTTCATGCTGGCGTAGGCCGAGTAGCCGGGGCCGGACCAACGCGCCAGCCCCGAGGAGATATTGATGATGCGGCCGCCATCATTCAGGAAAGGCAATGCCTTCTGAGTCAGGAAGTAAACACCCTTGAAATGTACCGTCAACATCTGGTCGAATTGCGCTTCGGTGGTGTCGGCAAACGGCGCGTACACGCCCGTACCGGCGTTGTTGATCAGAAAGTCGAAGTGATCCGCGCCGAACGTATCGGCCAGCACCCCGGTAAACTGCCCGAAAAAGGCGTCAAAACCAGCTATATCGCTGGTGTCGAGTTGGAGGGCAGCAGCTTTTTGGCCCAGGGCTTGAATTTCGGCCACGGTCGCTAACGCTTCGTCTTGCTTACTGTGGTAGGTGAGGATAACGCCGATGCCCTTTTTGGCGATGCTCAGGGCCATATTTTTACCCAGTCCCCGGCTCCCGCCGGTCAACAAAGCAATTTTAGTTGTTGTCATTGACTTATTTTTGACGTGTTAAGAACACGACAAAGATTAGTCAATTGGCCAGTGGTGCGTTTGCGCGGACCAATCCACAATTTGCACGATTCAATCTATTGACCTACCCCCGAAAGGCACCGGGCGACAACGTAGTCTGCCGCTTGAAAAAGTTGGAGAAATGGGCAACCTCCGCGAAGCCAAGGCTGTCGGAAATCTCCGAAACGGTCCAGTTGGTTTGCTTCAGCAGCACCTTAGCTTCCTGAACGACCCGCCCCCCGATGAGTTCGGTGGTGGTGCGGCCGGTATTTTCCTTCAGCACTTTGTTCAGGTGATTCACGTGCACCGCCAGTCGGTCGGCGTAATGGTTGGCTGTGCGCAGGTTAAGCCTTTGCTGCGGGGTCTCAATGGGAAACTGCCGCTCCAGCAGTTCGATAAACAACGACGTCACCCGCGCCGAGGCCGTATGGGCGGGATGCAGCGCCGTAGCTGGTTGCAGTTTCTGGCCGACGTGAATCAATTCAAGGACGTAGGTGCGCAGCAAATCGTACTTGTAGGCGTAGTTAGACGTGATTTCCCGTTGCATTTTGTCGAAAATTGCCTGAATCTCGGCGAACTCGGCGTCGGAAGCCTCAAATACAGGGTAGCCGCCCGCCTTAAAAATCGGCAGGTCGTCCAGTACGACTCCGCTTTTGGCCGGATGAAGAAACTCGTCGGTAAAGATGCAGAACTGCCCGGATTGGTTGAGGTCCTGCGGCACCCAGTGATAGGGTACTTTGGGTGTGGCAAAGAGCAGGGCGTTTTTCTCCATCTCGATTACCTTATCGGCGTACTCGGCCCTGTTACGCCCCTTAATCAGGCTTATTTTGTAGTAGGCCCGACGGTCGTAGGGCATGACGGGCTTCTCACGAACGTTTCGGAGCAGGTCTTCGAGGTTGAATATATTAAAATGCCCGATTTCTTTCTGGATACCGTCCGGCAACAGCGAGCTGAGTTCGGTATTCGCCATTGCTGTCATTTGCTCATAAAACGCTTCCAGAGAGGTGGTCTTCATAGCGAACTTGTTTTGCAAAATTCAAAGATAAAGTTAGTACCCGATCCCGGACAGGCCAGGTAACATCCGTTTTTCATGATTGACCTGAGGCTGATTTGATCGGTCAACCTGCGGCTGTTTCTTTGTCGGCATCGGGGTATGTTTCGGTTATTGTCTGCCTGCCTCTGTTCCGTTACCGGCTGATGACATCCCCAGAGATCAACCGTCCTGTCGACGTTGGTGTCTGTTGGGGTGTCACGTTCGTTGCCTGCCCGATAGAAGGCTTATTTTCCGGTAGTCAGCTGCCTGATTACCGCTGTTTCTTTGGGATTGAACACAGACCCATCGGGCCGGAAAATGTCGTGAAACCAGACTTTCGGCTCTTCGCCGGAGGGCATGGGCGCATCCCAGGCGTAGATGGTATTGGTTTTCCCCTTCACCAGGCCCCAGTTGATGGCTCCTACGCGGTATTTTTTAAAGATTGGCAGGCAGGTTTCAAACGTGCTGTTGCGGGTACGGGCCATGTATTCGGTGCAGATAACGGGCCGTCCATACCGTTTTTGCAGGTCAACAATCTGCGTTTCCAGTTGCGGAGCCTCCGAATAATTATGGAAGGTGATGATGTCCGACTGGTTGACCATCAGCTCGTTGGACAGCGGGTGATCGTGCCACAAACCAACGGTAACGGGCTGACCCGGCCGGGCCGCCTGCGCCCACTCGAACGTTTTGGTGAGCAGGGGCATCACGGCGTCATTGTAGCCATTATTGGTTGGTTCGTTGAACAGATCCCAGACCAGCACCCGTTTATCGGTGCTGAATGCCGTCAGTACGCCTTTGGTATAGCTCTCCAGCCCCGCCCACGTACGGGAATCGAACAGGCGTTTGGTGCCCGGCCCGCGTACCCAGCCGGAGTTATGCTTGCCCGTAACGGGATCGGATTGTTTACCCAGTTTGGGATCATCGTTCCAGCAGGAATCGAAGAGCACAAACATGATTTTGATATGGTGTTTATCGGCAATCTGCAGAAACTGTTCGATGCGTTTTTTGTACCCCTCCGCATCCTGCTCCCAAACCAAATTGTGCAGAAAAACCCGCATGACATTCATGCCAATGCCCTCAGCGTAGCCTAGCTCACGGTCGATGGTAGCGGGATCAAAGGTTTCGGCCTGCCACATTTCCAGTTGGTTAATGGCCGTGCTGGGAATAAAATTAGCCCCAACCAGAAACGGCTGGGTCTTGTACCAGTCGTTGGCTTGCTGAGCCGACCAGCGTTGCGCTGCGGCCGGAAGCACCCACAGGACACTTAGCAGAATAAGAAGAGAAAACCGGAGGTGCAGGTGAGATTTGGTCATTA
Source organism: uncultured Cytophagales bacterium (assembly GCA_964251665.1). Taxonomy (GTDB): domain Bacteria; phylum Bacteroidota; class Bacteroidia; order Cytophagales; family Spirosomataceae; genus JBBQLG01. The sequence continues at coordinate 7,266 of CAXUKO010000015.1, read as the reverse complement.
CTACAATTGATTGGTTTAGAAACGGACGTCTATGCGGGCCCTGCCGCGTGTACAAAAATGAGGTATTTGCCGGACAAAACGGATTGCGCTGACTGGATACCTGACGCCAGCGCAGACATTATAGTCATTTTGATTAGTCAGCAGTTGCCATCGCTCAGTTCCCAAAAGGTAACGTGGCCTTTCCTGTCGGCGTACTTATGAAAGAGCAAAAATAAACATTAGGCACTTGACACCGTTTTGCTGACAAATAGCAAACCTAATACCAAAGGAACCCATTCGGGTTGTGATAAATACGCAAATGCTGAGAACGATTGGCGCTGTATTAATCGGTATTCTCGTGGTGGCCGTTGGCTTCCTTGCCTGGAACAGCCCCGGCAAAACGAAGCCCATCCTGGCCACCAATGGGCAACCCCTACCCGGCAGCATTGCCCGAATCGAAGCCATATCCGTCAACGGAAGCACGCAATGGGTGATCATGCGCGGGGCCGACAGCACCAAACCCGTTCTCTTATTTCTTCATGGGGGGCCGGGACTGCCCGAAGCGTCGCTGCTGATAGGCCACGAACTGGAGAAAAAGTTTGTGGTAGTCAACTGGGAGCAGCGGGGTGCCGGTAAATCCTACGACCCGCGTGTATTTACAAATACCTTTACCGTTGCCACCTTTATCGACGATGCCGTTGCTGTCAGCCAATGGCTGACCCGGCGCTTTCACCAGCCCCGCATCTACCTTATGGCGCACTCCTGGGGTACGTATCTGGGTGTTCTTACCGTACAAAAACGCCCTGATCTGTTCCGCTCCTACTTCAGTATCAGTCAGATTGCCAGCCAGCTCGAAGCCGAACAGATTTCGTATCAGTGGGTACTGGCTCAGGCCCGGCAACGGAATGATCGGCGTCAGGTAAACCGGTTGCTAACGCAGGGACCTCCACCCTACCCTCCCGGTGCATGGCTGGATTACCTGATGTGGCAGCGTGAGCTGGTGGCCGCGTATGGCGGAGGTATGTACCGGGCAAACTTTTATCCGCTCTTCATCCGGAGCCTCCTGCTCTGCCCGGAATATACGCTGATGGACAAAGTACACTACGTACTGGGTGCTATGGAAAGCGTTCGCCGGTTGTGGCCTTCGGTAGTCGCCACAAATCTGTCGGTGGTTGCGCCAACCCTGCAGGTTCCCTACTATGTCTTTCAGGGTGTGCATGACTACCAGGCGCCCTACCCGGTAGCCAAACGCTACTTCGATACGGTTCAGGCACCCCGCAAACGGTTATTTACCTTCACCAACTCAGCGCACAGTCCCATCTTTGAGGAACCCGAACGCTTTCGGCAGTGCCTGGACAGTGCCCTCGCCGACCAGCCAGAGACGGTGCAAGGTAATGACACGAATCGGCCGGTTCATTAAGCCGGAAGGGCAATCACCGCTTCGTTCTCGGTCAGCGTCTGTAGGGTCGTTTTTTCATAAACGGCCAGATTGGCGTCGCGTACCCGGAGCATGATGGGCCGGAGTGTGCAGGTAACTTCATCGTCGCAGTCGTCGCAGCGGACGTAGAAGTTCAGGGAAACACAGGGCGTTGGCGCAATCGGACCGTCGATTACCCGGATAACCTGGGCCAGATTGATGCGGTCCGGCTCGACGCGGAGACTGTAACCGCCCCCCTTACCCTTCTGACTTTGCAGCAACCCGTGATTGCGCAAGTCCAGCAGGATACTCTCCAGAAATTTTCGTGGAATGTTCTCTTTATCTGAGATATAGGCAATCAGAATGGGGCCGTTGCCATATTCTTCAGCCAGCACTTTCAGGGCTTTAATCGCGTACTTCGCTTTTCGGGAGATCATAGGCGTTTAACGTTGATGGTGACAGAATCCGTCGTTCGGGTAAAGCTATACGCTGGTTTGCAATAATCCAATTCTATAGTCAAAGTAGGCTATTAACCGTATATCCCGATAGACTATTGGGTAATTAACTGTTTATCAGTTTTTTAGAAAAAGTTTGCAAAAGTAAAAATCACGTTTCACCTTTGCCCACCGAGTCAGCCCCTCCCTGTCAGGCAACCAGACCGGCTCGATACAATCATGAAAGCAGTGAACCTACTTGTTCTGTATCCCGAGGTACAGATTTCCCGTAGAAACAGAACAACCCCATTCACTATGGGTTGTTGTTGCTAACTCGGGCCGGCCAATACCTGTCTGTTCGTCGAGATACCCCAGCGCTCCCCGCCAAGTAGGCCAAACCCTTTTACCAAAATGCTTAAGCACCTTTACCATGAGTTAACGTATACAGGAAATCATTATTCTACTTAGTATATAGAATATAAATACATTACTTCTATGCACATCAGCAACTCCCGCATCGACTGGTATCAGATCAGCTATACCATCGCCGGATTTGACCGGCCCAGTTTCGTGAGCGATATCACGGAAGCCATTCCCCAGGATGATACCTGCCACATAGCACGTCTCAGTTTTGTGGGCGATGGCATACAGGCGCGGGGTTTGTTAACGATTCGGGTTCAGCAGCGGCAAAAGTCCTGTACGATCCAGGAGCGACTGCGGGCCGTGCGGGGCATGGTAAGCGTAAAAACCGAACACCAGGGCGCAACAGCGTAAACAGCAGCATAAACGTGAAGGCAGACTGTTAATAGGCGGCAACCCATCCATAGTTTGTCCATAAAAAAACCGGAACGGCGGCACCGAAGCGTCGGACCGCCGTCCGGTCGGTTCAATAATAAGGTCCTGGCAGACCTTATCGGGCCACGGAGGCTCTTTCAATAAACCAATACAATGTAATGCAAAAACTTTTAGCAACAGGAGTAGTCTGGCTACTCTTTGGTGGTACACTGCTGGCACAGGGCACCACCCGCGTATCGGGAACCATCCGAACGGAAACCGGCGAACCCCTGCCCGGGGCAAATATCGTCCTGAAAAGCAACGGTGCGACGGATCGCGCCAAAGGTACTTCTACGGATGGCGATGGCCATTATAGCCTTGAGGCACAACCGGGTTCAGTATTCGTTATTTCGGCCATCGGCTACCAGTCGATGGAAGCTCCGGTGGGCAACAAGTCCCAACTTGACGTAACACTGCGGGAATCGGCTGCCCAGTTGAACGAAGTAATCGTGGTCGGCTACGGCACGCAGGACCGCAAAAACCTGGTCGGGGCCGTTACTCAGGTAGATGCCGACCAGATCAGGACCCGGCCGGTGGCCAGTTTCGATCAGCAGTTGCAGGGCCGGGCGGCCGGGGTACAGGTAGCAGCCAATACGGGCGTTCCGGGCGATGGGCTGTATTTCCGCATCCGGGGCAGCACGTCGATCAACGCCAGCAACGACCCGCTTTACGTGGTGGATGGCGTGTTCGTCAACAATCAGTCGCTCCAGAAAATCACCACTCAGGGGCAGGCCAACAACCCGCTGGCCGACATCAACCCGGCGGATATTGAGAGTATTTCGATCCTGAAAGATGCCGAAGCAACGGCTATTTATGGCGCAAGGGCGGCCAACGGGGTGGTACTGATTACGACCAAACGGGGTGCCTACAACGCTAAAACGAAGGTAACCGTAAATACCTCGGCCGGTCAGGCATGGGCTCCCAAACTCTGGGACCTGGTAACCGGTCCGGAACACGCAACCATCATCAACGAAGCATGGGCAAACGATGGTAAGCCGTTCGGGACGCGGCCGTTTCGACCGGTAGCGGAAGGCGGTCGGGGGCTGCCCGAAGAACAGCCAACCTACGACCGGCTGCACGATATTTTCCGCACGGGTATTCTTCAAAACTACGATGCCTCGGTGTCCGGCGGCAACCAGCAGACCCGGTTTTACATTGGCGGGGGCTACACGAGTCAGCAGGCTACGCTCCGCACCAACGACTTCGCACGGGCGAGTTTCAAACTCAACCTTGACCACGACCTGACCAGTCGCATTCGCATCGGGACCAGCAACATTTTCTCCCAGTCGAACCGCACCAACGCCCGCGTCGGCGACGGGCCGCAGGGGGGTATTTTACAGGCCGCCCTGCACACGCCGACCTACCTGCCCAAGTTCAATACGGATGGTACGTACGGCAAATGGGCGGGTTTCGACAACCTCGACGTGCTCATCAACAACACCGATATGCACTCGACCAGCACCCGCTACATCGGCAATATCTACGGAGAACTCGACATTGTAGAAGGCCTTAAACTGCGCAGTAGCTGGAGCATCGACTACAACCTGTACGACGAATACGAGTACTGGAACACGCTGACCAACCGGGGCAGCGCGAGCAAAGGACTGGCCACGTCGAGCATCAGCAAAAACACGATCTGGATCAACGAGCAGACGCTTACCTACCGGAAAGCCTTTGGCAACCGGCACAGTTTTGGGGCATTGGTGGGCAATACACTCCAGGGAAATACCGGTACACAAACGCTGGCACAGGGCACCAACTTCCCTTCGGATGCCTTTAAACAGATCGCGTCGGCCTCGGTCACGACGGCTTCGTCGAACCGCAACCAGTATAACCTGGTGTCGTTCTTCGGGCGGGTAGATTACAATTTTGCCAAAAAGTATTTTGTGGAAGCGAGTCTGCGGGCCGATGCCTCCTCGAAGTTTGCCGAGGGGCACCGCTGGGGCTATTTCCCGTCGGTAGGCGTGGCGTGGCAGTTGAAACAGGAGAAATTTCTGGAAAACGCCCGTTTCCTGAGCGACCTGAAACTGCGGGCCAGCGTGGGGTATACCGGCAATCAGAACGGCATCGACAACTACGCGTCGCGGGGGCTGTGGCAGGGTGGTGCCAACTACCAGGATAACCCCGGCACGATCCCCTACCAATTAGCCAACCCGAATCTGAAGTGGGAAACGACCCGCCAGGCCAACCTCGGCCTGAATGTGGGCCTGCTCAGCAACCGCATCGGCCTGGAGGTGAACCTGTACTCAAAATATACCACCGACCTGCTGATTCAGGTACCGCTGGCCCAGAGTTCGGGCTTCGCGAGTATCTACCAGAACAACGGCGAAATCAGTAACCGGGGTGTCGAATTTTCCATTAACTCACTTAACATCAACCGGGGTGATTTTCAATGGAATACGGCATTCAACATCGCGGCCAATGTGAACCGCATTGAAAAACTATCCGTGCCGGTGGATGCCAGCTACGCTACGGAGCGGATGGCGCAGGGGTATTCGATTCACTCGTTTTACGTCTATAAGCAGCTGTACGTGGACCCGCAAACCGGCGATGCCGTGTATGATGACGTGAATAAAGACGGTAAAATCACGGCCGCCGACCGGCAGTTTTTTGGCTCCGCCCTGCCCAAGTACTTCGGTGGGCTGAACAACACCGTTTCATACAAAGGCTTCGATCTGTCGGTATTCTTCAACTTCAGCGTCGGGGCAAAGGTCTTCAACAACAACCGCTTCTTTCACGAATCGGGCGGCACCCGCGACGACCGCCGGGCGATCAACAAAAACCAGTTGACCCGCTGGCAGAAACCCGGCGACATCACCGACGTGCCGCGTGTGACCACCATCGGCAACAACTACAACCTCAGCCCGATTAGCCGGTTCGTGGAAGATGGTTCGTTTCTTCGACTCAACAGCATCGTGCTGGGCTACTCGATACCGAAATCGGTGCTACGCCGGATTGGTTTCTCGTCGGCGCGGGTGTATTACAACGGCTCGAACCTGTGGCTGTTGAGCCGGTATCAGGGACCGGACCCGGAAGTAAACGTAACGTCCAGCCCGACCGTGCAGGGGTATGACCTTGGTACGCCCCCAATTCCGCGTACGGCGCAGTTCGGTATCAATCTATCGCTTTAGGCTTTCTGATTTCCATGAAAAAAATAACAATATCCCTTCTTCTCCTGCTCACCGGATGCAAGAGCTTCCTGGACGTGCAGCCTCAGCAGCAGGTCGATCAGTCGCAGGCCATCGTCAACGGTAGTACTGCCGAAACGGTACTCAACGGACTCTATAACCGCCTGGGCAGCGACAATTATTATGGTTCCAACTTCCCGGCCCTGGCCTATCTGTCCGGGGGAGACGTGCAGTGGACGGGTTCGCAATCGGCCCCGCAGGAAATCACGTCCCGCAAACTAACGGCCGCCAATGGCTACGTCGGTTCAGCCTGGTCGGGTATCTACGCTACTATTCTTCAGGCCAATTACCTGCTCGATGCGGTGCCAAGCCTGACCGATCCGCAACTGACCGCCGACCGCAAGGGGCAGATTCAGGGCGAAGCCTTAGCGGTTCGGGCACTGAGCTATTTTGATCTGGCGCGGGGCTGGGGCGGGGTGCAGCTGATTCTAAAACCGACCCGGCAACCAACCGACAACACGGGTATTCCGCGCAGTAGTCAGGCGGACACCTACGCGCAGGTACTGAAAGACCTGACCGCTGCCGAACCCCTGCTGGCGGCAACGACCAACCGCAACCGGGTAACGCGCAAAACGGTTTGGGCGCTCCGGGCCAGGCTGCACCTCTACAGGCAGGAATGGGCAGATGCCGAAACGTACGCCACCAAACTGATCGACGACGCGGCTAACTATAAGCTGGTGAAGCCGTACAGCGCATTTTTCGCCAACAACGCTGTGGGCACGACCGAATCGGTTTTTGAACTGGCTTACTCCAACTCGTACAAGAACGGGCACAGCAACTGGTGGTTACCCCCTGCGCTGAGTGGTCGGCGCGAGTGGGCACCGAGCAACGCGCTGGTTGCCCAGTTGAACGACGTAACCGTGGGCGGCAACCGCAATGCCCTGATTGCGCAGACGGCCCCGCCGGGCAATCTCTGGTATGGCAAACTCTATTACCGTACTCCGCTCGGCACCGACCCGGCCTATATTATCCGCATTGCCGAACTGTATCTGATCCGGGCCGAAGCGCGGGCTCAGTTGGGGAAACCTACCCTGGCCCTCGCCGACCTGAACGCGATTCGGGATCGGGCAGGCATCCCTCTGTCTGTAGCGGCCACAAAAGATGAGTTGCTGCTGGCTATTGAGAAAGAACGGCAGGTTGAATTTCCGTTCGAGGCCGACCGCTGGTTCAACCTCGTCCGCACAAATCGGGTAGCGCCGGTGCTGGGCATTACCGATGCCAATAAATACCTGCTACCCATTCCGGCAAGCGAACTTTTAGTCGATAAAGCCCTAACCCAAAATGATGGCTATTAACCTCACAAATGAGTCTATCAAGCGTGCCAGTATGAATAAGGAATACTTCCCAAAATAGTGAGTTTTTATCATTCTATGTTTGTGCGCGTTCTTTAATGAGTACCTCCGCAGGTAGACTA
>CAXUKO010000014.1:0-176339 GCA_964251665.1 uncultured Cytophagales bacterium | reverse complement strand
GTGTCTGTCAACAAAAATGAGTTGTAAATTTGTCAAGCTATTTCAGGGATATACAATTTTACCAACTCAATCTTATACCATGATTCATAGTTCGCCTTTCGCTCGAGCATTTCGGATGTTTTTGCTGGGATCTTTTGTGGTAATTGTAGGCAGTGCCTTTTTTGTCCAAGGCCATCGGCTACCGGGCAGAATACTAATGTTAATTGGGGTAATCTGGGAGGGTTACGCAGTCTTCACCTACTTTAAGAATCGAAGACAGCAAAAGGCTAGATTTCGGATTTAGTTGTCATTTTCCAAGTCTTGCTTGGTAAAGCAAGACTTTTTATTTCTCAAGATATTCTCATAACATAAGTGTAGTTATACATCAAGTCTGAAAAATATGCAATCATCTAACTCATAGTTAGTTTGCACATTTTCTAGACTTGGCTTGTAAGTAGTCTTACCGATACGGTAAGAAAAAGTCAAGCATCAATGCGTTAATTAATGGTCAACGACATGTCATCATAAAAGGCAGTACCTGTCGTCTTAGGTAAATATATCAGATCAGCATATACCGCATAGAGATTTTTTGGGGCCGAATCACAGGTGAGAGTATATTCTGTAAACTCGGTGGAACCGGTGATAGAAACCTTACCGTCCGTAGATGAAGTAAAGTTATTTACTACGACACCGTTGGTATACCAAAAACCTCCAAAAACGAAGGATATACCCTTTCCTTGAATATTAGCCGTTTTAATTTTGACTTTCATAGTCAACTTAGCCCCCTCTGGAATAGGGAAATCTCTGGTATAAACAACTCGTTCCAAAACTTGGTAGGTAGAGTCACTTTTTAGGGTATCACAACTGACTTTAATCGAATGAACAGGCGAAGTAGCAGCTTCCGTTGAGTAATCAACGGTGTAAGTATTGGGGTTCGTTTGTGGATTTTTGAGAATGGCTGAATGCCATACCGGATATTGAGTAAACGGATTAGCCTCAAAATCACCATTAATGAGTACGTTAGTCGGCGCTTGCGGTTGAGCATCATCCTTTTTGCAACTGTTAAACAGAACAGAAAGGGAAGTTAAGAGTATGGCTAAGCGAAAAGAGTTCATAACTGCTTACAGAATAAGATGAGATTAAATGTAATAAAATGCCATAACTAATACATATACTCTACTTATAACATCATTACTAAGCCGATTCTTTCCAACTACTGCCATTTTCGTGTTGTATAATCAAGGATATGTTAAGCGATAGCCTTCAAAAAGCCTCGTAAAAGCCTGCCATAAAAGTAATCAAACCCTGCAAAAAGCCTCGAAATAGCCACTAAAAAGCCTGTAGCGGTGTCTGCGACGCTGCTAATGTACTCGGGGCTACCGCCCCAAACCCCGTAGGTTTTTTTCAGGCATTTGACCGCCCCACCTGTTCAGGGGTTACTCATGGAGGAAACGGTTCAGAAACAACTCACTATCAGCCCGTTACTTAAGTTAGCCAAAATTAAGCTGAAATCCAAGCAAAAAGGCACGTAAAACGGCCCTTTTCAGGGGTGGTGACATACGTTGTCACCACCCCTGAAAAGGGCTGTTCCAGTTGGACTATTTCGAGGGGTGTTGCATATTAATTTTTATGTTAAGAAACTATTCCAAGATGCCGCCCAACAACGTCCCAAATTAATCGGCCTGCTTTTCCGGCATCCAGTCCATAGCGTTTTTTGAAGGCATTGGCTAACGTATCATAAAGCAGGGATTTGCTGCGGCTATATTTGTTCAGGCCACCATATGTAGTAACATACGCCGTCAGCATGTCATCATACGTAATAAAGTTGGCTGGCTTGGTGCTTACAACAGCGGGTTCTGTATCGTTAGCCCGATACAATGCCTGCTCGGCCTGCCTTAGTTTGGCTAAGCTGGAAAATTCGCCCCGAAAACTGGGATTATTATATACTTCCTCAACCAAAGCCTGGTGCGTGGTGTGTATCGTTTGCACAAGTTCCGGGTTCGACAAATTCCAATACCACCAGTCCGTAGCGTTTTCCTTTTCCAGCGCGTACTGTCGCTGGTAGACCACTTTAAAGACGTAGAGCAGAAACGTATAGTCATTCTCTCGCTCACTGTTGAACTGACCCATGTTGAAGGTCAGTATCCGGTGGGACCTTGCGGTGAGACAGGGCGTATAAGCAGCGTCTAAGCCGCTGTCGATCAACGCCTGTTCCAGATCCGGTGCGGTGGGCTTTAATTGTCTGATAAGACAATACAAATAAAAAATCGGCTCATCTTCTTTATCGACCTCCCGTTGGCGAACGTGATTCAGCAAGTCGGCTGCTGAACGGACGCCCTGCCCGAACTGAATGATGCCTATTTCCTCGTCTAAGCTCATAGCTGTTATTGGCTAAATTGATACGGAGGTGCGTTTTAACGTCACTCAGAAGCTGGTACGGGCGGGTCGTATAAATCTACGGAATTTCACCGCTTATCACAATGGTCGTGGAACCTGCGCCCCGCAAACCGAAAGCCCTTGTAAGATACCCGAAAGAGCCGGTACTTTGAGCGTTGAATTCCTGCGCTATGTTTGTTAAAAAGAATTTCCTGCTGCTTGTGATCGGCCTGTCGATTGTGTTTGCGGTTGCTATGAAAGCGACGATCTATCAGAAAGACTCCACGCCAGCCCCGCCACCCGTTCCGGCCGAATCTGCCGAGTTTCGCGCGTACTGGTACGCCGGTCAGGCCGAACTGAACAGTTACACGCTGAAACAGGCGCGGTATGGGTCTATCAATTCAGGTAGTGCCGTGCTGATTTTCGTGACTGAAGATTTCAGGACGGATACGCAGGTAAAGTCAGAGTCTCCGGCGAGTTATGGCAAGTCCGTTCCGGTGCTGAAAACCAACGTCGTCAAAAAATTCGTCACCGGTATTTACGATTACTCGCTGTTCACGTCGATTTTCACGCCTATCAACCGGTCTCAGCTACCCAATACGCTCAAGGTGAGCAGCTCGGCGCAGGAGTGGTGCGGTACTACCTACTTACAGCTGAATCTGCGCAACAACGGTTATCAGGTGCTGGGCCATTCATACTTCGAAAACGAAGCCGATCAGGAATACCGCGTCGATAAAACCTGGCTCGAAGATGAGCTGTACAACCGGATTCGGCTGAATCCGGCAAAATTACCAACCGGCGAGGTGCAGCTCATTCCAGGTATGACATCCGTCCGGCTGCGGCATAAGAAACTGGAACCACAAACGGCTACCATCACCCTGGAGCCAATGGCGGCACAAGCCTGGCTGGGAGCATCGGCTCAGCCCGCAACGGATTCGCTGCAGGCCTACACGGTAGATTACAAACAGGATGCACGCAAACTGACAATAGTGTTTGAAAAGGGGTTTCCGCACCGCATAATGGGTTGGGAGGAAACTTACAGCGATTTTGGCAAGGTGCTTACCTCAAAAGCCGTTCTGGTAAAAACGATCCGTTCCGACTACTGGAAGCACCACACACCCGCCGACAGTACGCTTCGCCATGAATTGCTTCCTTAACACCCGGTTCCTGTAGTCATGAAATCAGTCCTTGCTTTTAGCTGCCTGCTTCTGTTGCTGACGGCCTGCTCTTCGGAGAAGGCGAAGACCACGCCCGATACGCCGACGCACACACTTGTTTTTATGGATAAAAGCGTAAGTGTTCACGTCAACCGGGCGTTCGTGAGTCAGAAATACCAGCAGGCCATTAATGATATTGTCGAGCAAAATATCCATCGGAAAGGCGATAAGCTGGAGGTGTACTTCATCCACGAGAACACCGCCAAAGCCCGCGCCCTGACGCTGACAGCCCGCTCCGAAATGGACGATGTAAGCGCGGCCAGCCCCACCGACCGCGAAGCCGCCCAGACCGCGTTTGATTTAGCCCTGCAACGGGAAAAGGCCGTGTTCAAGCGGCAGATCAGCGCAAAACTGGTGCAGCAGAACACGGCCTCATCGAATCAGAAAACCGATATATGGGCCAGTCTGCCGGTCATGGCCAAAGCCGCCGAAAGTGGGGATGCCGTGAACGTGTATTACCTGAGCGACATGATCGAGAGCGTTGCCGGACCGGGTCGGCGGGATTTTGGTAAATTACCGCCCAGTGGCCGCGCCCAGGCCGACGAATGGGCGAAAGTCGATGCCGAGCAATTGAAACAGTACGCCATCGGCTCACCCACCATCACTATGATTCTGCCCTTCGAGCCGACCAGTTCGGTAAAGGAAAACAACCCGGCCGTAACGCAGTACTGGCTGACGCTGTTCGATGCGTTGGGCGCGGGAAAGGTTGATGAACAGTAATTCCGAAGCTATGCAGATTGGTTTGCTGGGTTGTGGCCGCTGGGGGCAACTCATTCTAACGACGTTAGTGAAGTTGTCCGTGCCCGTCGTTGTTTGCGACCCCAATCCTGACCAGCGTCGACAGGCTCTTTTGCTGGGCGCTACAGCAGCTACGGCATCACTTGATGCTGTACGGGATACCGACGGGATAATTGTGGCCACGCCGGCATCTACGCACCGAACCGTATTGGAACAGATCGCAGCTTTCGGCAAGCCGATATTCGTTGAGAAACCGCTGGCTACTTCCCGGGAGGATGCGCTGGCAATTGGTGACCTGGCCCTGCCACCCACGTTTCTAATGCATATCTGGCGGTATCACCCGGGCGTCCAGCTACTGCGGGCGATTCACCAGTCCGGCGAACTCGGTGAATTACTGCTGTTGAAAACGACGCGTACCAACTGGACCAGCCCCCGCACCGACACAGATAGTCTGCGGACCCTGGCCCCGCATGATTTAACCATCATCCTGCACATTCTGGGCTACATACCCGTCCCTAAAGCCGCTTTGGCCGAACGCCATACCGGGCACATCCGCAGCCTGACGGCCATCTTTGGCGAAACCCCCGGCTGCCTGATCGATATCTCCACCCGTTACGCCGACAAACGCCGGGAAGTACGATTGCACTGTACGAACGGGGTAGTCGTATTGACTGATGAGCAGACGAACGCCGTCGATATTTGGTATGGTACCGACGAGACACCCGTGTCCGAACGGCGGCATGAACGGCGCTTTTTTGATCCGACTCCGCCCTTACAACTTGAGCTGACTGCTTTTCTGGAGTACCTTCGGGGAGGCCCGGCTCCGATTACCCCGCTCGCAGAAGGGATAGAGATCATGCGCCTGATCGACGAGATCGAGCGGTTAGCTTAACGACACAGCTCATGTCCATGAACCAGCCTGTTCAGGCCACTATTATTCTGCCCACTACCGCTGATCGGGGGCTGTTGTTGCCGTTTTGCGTACGAAGCGTTCAGCAGCAGACAGTACAGGCGTTCGAGTTATTCATCATTGGTGATGGCGTCGATGAAACTACCCGCGCCGTTATCACTGATTTGCAGCAGCAGGATAGCCGCATTCATTTCTTTGATCACCCCAAGCATTCCCGGCGGGGTGAAGTATACCGGCATCAGGCGCTTCAGCAAGCAAGGGGCACGGTTGTGGCTTACATCTGTGACCGTGACCTGTGGTTGCCCAATCACCTTCAGACGCTGGCCGACCACTTGCAGACCGCCACGCTGGTAACCACCAACTATTTTTACGTTCAGCGCAATCAGGCATTGGTGTTGCCTTATTTACCTGTTTCGCCCCGGCAAACGGCCCGTGGTATCCTGTCGGCAGCAGGCCACCGACTCGATTTCTATCACACCTTACCCTACGGGTGGCGAACAACACCCGCCAACCGCCCGACGGATCAGTATATGTGGGAACAGATGCTGGCTCAGCCGGATTGTCGGGTGGTAGTGGCCTGGCAACCAACGTTGCTGTACTTTAAACGCAACGATCATCCCGGCTGGCCAACCGCCCGGCGCTACGAAGAACTGGCCCGCTGGGATGCGCTATTACAAACGCCCGATGGCCTCAAAGCGGCTACCGATCAGGCTTTCTGTACTGTAGTTCGTGAGCGAAATCACTACAAGAGAAGCTGGATTCTGCTACGTGGAAAACAACTGTCCGATCTACCCGACTGGTTTAAGTATAAATTTCGGCGTTGGCTGAAGCGGTCAGGAGAGCTGACAGAGGAGGAAAACTGGCAGCCCGTTCCGATAAAATCGGATCGCTAATACCCCAGGGAATATTCAGAGCCGGATCATCCCAGCGGCAGCCCAGATTATCGTCGTGGGCGTACTCAGCATAACATTCCGAAACGGCTTGTATGTGAGTGGATGGGGTGTAGAAATACCAGCCGTGCAGCAGGCCCGCCGGGAAAATGAGCGCCTTCAGGTCCGTTCCGGCCAATTCATACAAAGCAGATTGCTGATAGGTTGGGGAGGTCGAACGAGCGTCGTACAACCCTACTAAACAATGGCCCTGAATCAAACAGAAATATTCATCATGCCGCTGGTGAATATGCAGACCCCGCAGAACGTGGGACTCAGAACGCACCAGACTCCATTGTGTCGGCGCAATACCCATGCCCCACTGGTCGGCGAAGGTTTCGGTAAACGTTCCCCGTTCATCACGGGCTTCATTAAGCGGCCTTAGTTCAACAGCGTTGAGTTGCGTTCCGGCAATCAGTCCGGAAACGGGAGGTGTTAAGGTCATTTTCAGATTCAGTATGGGTAAAGGCAATACAGTAAAAGTACTGATAAAGCGTTTCGCTACTGAAGTTGTTTAGGTTTTTGATTCGAGATTGGCGTTGCTTTTGTCATCCTGACGGAGGAAGGATCTTAGCTACCTGGTAGCTAAGATCCTTCCTCCGTCAGGATGACAAAAGCCGTTTCTAAATCACTTCCCATACAGGAAAATACATTAATCTTAAACAGCTTCATTATTAAAGTCTCAGGAACGTCTGCGGTGTCTGGATGCCAGGCTATAAGCTCCACCTGAAAACGCCGGATAGAGAAATAGCTTCTGAACGGTCAACCAAACGGGGCTTACTTATCGTTTAAGGGAGTGATACTTCCCCACAAACCATTTATACATGGCCAATCAGCCCGGTAGCTGGCTCGGTAAATTAGGTAATCTCATTATACCACCCAGCGAGGCCGCACCCGCTACGGCCGCAGCCGTTACCAACAAACGCATTCTGGAGGAGCTCATTGCGGCTTTCGACGACTCGATCGGACGGGAGTCCGTCGGAACGAGTATGCTGTTCAATGCCCACTTTCTGATTATCCTGCATCCCGACACCTACGAGGAGCGACAAAATGCCTTTCCCGTTATCGTCAACGAGGCCGTCAGTGCCTTCAAAACGATTATCGACTCGCATAGAGAGCAGTACGAGCACATTTCGCCGGTGGCCTCAAGCTGGTTTTTCAAGTTTGGCGCGGGTCGGGAGTTTGGCGATGAGCCGGTTACGACAGCCGATGTCAAAGTAGTTGGCGCACTGACCGGTATTCTGCTCGGTAATGCCCAGAGTCAGTCGCTGGATAAGGTAAACGTGACGCGCCGGGTGAAACAGACCAATCGCTATGAGAAAGTAGACGTTGACCTGAATACGTTTCAGCATATCGACTTTCGGGAGCCGGGCGCTTTTGTCGTGAAGTTTAATTTTCAACTGCCTGCTCCGAAACCACAACAGGCACCGGCCGCAGGAGCACCGGTCGGGAATGCGCCCGAACTGCCGCGCAGCCTTAACGCCGGGTTGGCCCGCATTACCTACTACATCGCCGAACTGAACAAGGAGGATTCGTACCTGATGCGCGACCGGGAGATTGTAGTGGCCCGGAAGGAACCAGAAAATCTCCATTTCCCCAATTACCTCCTGGTCGAGTCTGCGTACGTCTCAAACCCGCACGCCCGAATCCGCTATAACGAGTCGACTGGCTCGTTCGAGCTTGCCTCGTTCAGCCGCAACGAAACGCGTGTGAATGAGCAACTGATTCCGCGTTCGGAGCCTGCCAGCCCGAACTGGTATAGTTTGCCGGATAAAGCCCAGATTCTGCTGAACAGTATGGTCACGTTACACTTTCAACGGAACACCTGAGCCATGATTGATTCGCTGCTTGTCGGGCTGCTGCTGCTGTTTGTCCTGTTTCTGGTCGTTCGCCATTTTCAGGACTTACCCCGATAGTTTATGGCTGGCCGATGCCGGATGCGTCCCGGACCAGGGGCCAGCCCAATACCAACTCCTAACCCGTTAACACATTGAAGTCTCTACTGATCGCCGGTCAAACGGACGTGGGCCAGCGCCGAACCGATAACCAGGACACTTTTATCTGCACCACCATCTGGTCGGATACCAGTGCGTTGCTGGCCGCTATCGACGGCGTGGGCGGTTATGCCGGTGGCGACCGGGCTGCGGCCATCGCCAAAGAGTCTATTGAACGCTATATGGCTACGCCCAACGGCGATCCACTGTCTATGCTGCGCGAAGCCGTGGTGTTTGCCAACAACCAGATCAACACGCAGCGGCAACAGGAACTCCGGCTGGCGCAGATGTGCTGCGTGCTGACGGCTGCCGTGGCGGATGTGAGTTTAGGAAAGCTGTATTTCGTTCATGTTGGTGATACCCGACTGTACCGATACCGGCAGGGCATGCTGGAAAAACTAACCCGTGATCACTCCATGGTGGGTATTCGCGAGGATGCCAACGAACTGACCGAAGCCGAAGCCATGCAGCACCCGCGCCGGAATGAGATCCTGCGCGAAGTAGGCTCAACGGCGCACCGGGTCGACGATGCGGACTTTCTGGAATCGGGCGAGACTGATTTTCTGCCGGGCGATCGGCTGCTACTATGCAGCGACGGCCTGACAGACATGATCACTCAGGCGCAGATTGTGGCGGTGTTAAGCCAGTCGCTTCCGTTAAAAAAGCAGTCGGCCGAGTTGATCCGGCTGGCTAACAAGCAGGGCGGTAATGACAACATCACGGTCGTGCTGGCGACGAATACCAAGCCGTCGACGAAGCCAGTCTCACCAACTGTGCCCGCCAAAGCCGACACCGGGCGTACACAAGAGCAGGCTACCGTACCGGTATCATCCGTTAGCCCGCCAGTCCGTCCGGTTGACGCAATACCCGCGAAACGAAGCATGGCCGGAGTATGGATTGTCCTGGGGCTGTTACTGGTTGGCGTGATAGGGGGTATTGTCTGGTATCAGCAACCGTCTGTCCGTCCATTCGCTTCACCAGTTGATAGTGTAAATACGGTTAACGGCCAGACCAACGCTGTGCCGGCAGTTTTGGCCGCGCCATCCCGGTTGGATTCGCTGGTGCAGCTCGCTTACCGGAGCAAAGACCATCGGCTGATTTTACCGGGCGATACCCTTCGACTCGATAAACCGCTGATTTTAAACGATTCACTGCAAGCCATTGTAGGTAACCGGCTAACGGTACTTGTTCCCGCCGACACGTCGCGGGTGTCGGTGGCCATTCAGGTCACCCGTCCGGGGGCGATTAGCCTGGAAAATTTAGTGATCAGGGGCTTCAAAACGGGTATTGAAACGACCGGAGGAGGACAATTACACCTGACAAACGTGTATTTTCGGGGCGTGGACCTGCCGGTTCGGGCGGCCATCCGGCAAGACACCTGCCGGAACACAGTGATCACCGTTTCTGTGCAGAACCAGCTCGTTTTACCCCAAACACCCCGGCACTGATGTCTACCATTCGATTTAACACGCAGTTTCCCGGCTACGAAGTGCTGAGTGAGTTGGGACGCAGCAACGCCCGAATCCTCAAGGCACGCCATTTAGCTACGGGTGATCTGGTCGCCATCAAACACTTTGCCCTCAACACCGATGCCGAAACGCTTCGGCGGTTTCAGCGGGAATCCGCTATTATGACCAGCATTGCCCATCCTAATATCGTGAAAGTGCGGGAGGTGCAGCTGGAGGCCGAATTACCGTACATCGTCATGGAGTTGATCGAGGGTGGCAATGTACACCAGCTCATCAGGCAGCAGGGCCATTTGGACGTGCCCACTACCATCCGGCTGGGACTGCAAATGGCGAGTGCGTTCAAGGCCATCCACCCGCAGGGCATCGTTCACCGCGATATCAAGCCCGAAAATATTCTCTACCGGCCCCTGCCGAGCGGAGAACTGCATTTCCTGCTCACTGATTTTGGCGTTGCCCGCCTGCATGAACAATCAAATACGCTGACGGGGCAGTCGCTGATGACCTACGAATATGCCTCGCCGGAGCAGTTTAACGACCCGAAGGGCGTTGGGGTAGCCACCGATTATTATTCGCTGGGTGTGGTGCTGTACGAATGTCTGCATGGCAGCGTCCCGTTTCCACTGGAAGACCACGCGGGTATTGTCACCTTCATGAATAAAGTGCTGAGTGAAGCCCCGCCCGCCCTGACTGTTACGACCAGCGATCAGCCGCTCTATCCGTTCGTAGACCTCTTGAACGGTCTGTTGCAGAAGAAAGCAAGCGAGCGCATCAGTGATCCCGACGAACTGACGTGGCGGCTCAAACAGGCCGAGTTAAACTACCTGCAGGCGAATCGGATCAGTACCCGCCCTGCCGACAACAGAAATCCGAACATAACGCTGACTGCCACTCCTGCACCAGCGCCGGAACCGGCCCAACAGCGGGCTGGGGTAACCAATGCTGAACCGGCGGTTGTTGCTTCAATTCAGGATAAAAGTCCCCGTAAGTCGGGAACTGGCGGACTAAAATGGGCGGGGTTGGGTCTCCTCGTTTTACTGATCGCAGCGGGAGTGTACTACGTCGCTACCAACAGTTCGAAAGCTACGGGTGGTGGCTCGGCGTTCTCCCCCGCTGCATTGATTCGTGATAAGAATGACGATACGGATTCAGTTGCCACTACAGCGCCAGCGGGTTTAGAAGAGAATACGGATACAATTCGTCGGCACGAGGCCGAAGAAGTAC
Source organism: uncultured Cytophagales bacterium (assembly GCA_964251665.1). Lineage (GTDB taxonomy): Bacteria > Bacteroidota > Bacteroidia > Cytophagales > Spirosomataceae > JBBQLG01. The sequence continues at coordinate 165,506 of CAXUKO010000014.1, read as the reverse complement.
AACGCAAAGAGCAGCTCCGGCAGGATGCACTGGCTGCGGCTAAAGGCCTTACCGCAGAAATCATTGATTATAAGGTTGGCCTGTTTGGCGGTATCAAAAACATTGAGGTCCAGTTGAACAACCCCGGTAACGCGACGTTTGCCCTGGTGGCTGTTCGGGTCGATTATTACAAGGAGAAAGGGCCGCTGTACAAATCAGAAAAGGTTTGGTTTGGCAATCTTGGCCCTAATGCCTCGTTAACCCGAAAGGCACCGGATAGTGATCGGGGTACCCGAATTACCGCAAAAGTCGTGGCGTATGAGTTTAGCAAGGAGCTGGACTCCCTGATGAAAACGCTTCCGGCAGACTCGTTAAATTAAGTGGCAATGCCAACTGTAAGCATAAATACGAATTTTCCGGGTTACGAAATTATCGGCGAAATTGGCCGGTCGAACGCCCGTGTTTTAAAGGCACGCCATTTGGACACCGGCGATTTAGTAGCGATTAAGCACTTTGCCCTCAATACTGACGCCGAAACGCTCCGGCGGTTCCGGCTCGAATCGCAGTTGATGACCGACATCCGGCATCCAAATGTGGTGCGGGTCCGGGAGGTGCAGGTTGACCGCGACATGCCGTTTATTGTGATGGAATGGGTAGAAGGCGGTAGCCTTCGCACCCTTCTTACTGAACGTGGCCACCTCGATGTGCCCACTACCATCCGGCTGGGGTTGCAAATGGCCGAAGCGTTCAAGGCTATCCACCCGCGCGGCATTATTCACCGCGACATTAAGCCGGAGAATATTCTATTCCGGCCTCTACCGAGCGGAGAACTGCATTTCCTGCTGACCGACTTTGGCGTGGCCCGCCTGCGCGAACAGTCGCAGACTATGACGGGTCAATCATTGATGACGTATGAATATGCGTCGCCGGAGCAGTTTGACAATCCGAAAGGGGTAGACGTCGCCACGGATTACTACGCCCTGGGGGCCGTTCTGTATGAATGTCTGTCGGGTCGGGTGCCTTTCTCGCTGGCTGATACCGCTGGCATTGCAACGTTCATGACTCAGGTACTGCACACACCACCTCCGGCTCTATCGCTGCCAGCGGGTGACTATCTGCCCCCGAGTCTGAACACGCTGCTGGACTGGACACTGGTTAAAGACCCCGCCGAACGGCTCAGCGACGTAAACGAACTGGCGTTACTGCTTGGGCAGGCCAATGTGGAGCAGTTACAGGCAGGCCGTGCCGGTGTTCGTCAGGCTCCTGTTGTGTCGCGTACGCTGGCGGCCCCTATACCGGTATCTCAGCCAGTGGAGTCGTACACAGACCCTGTTGAGGACGAACCCGTTGCGGATTCAAGCTGGTGGGGTATTGTGGTCGGCTTACTGGTCGTGGCCGTCATGATTGCGGGTGTTTACGTTTACACCAGTCAGCGAAAGGCTCCCGCATCAGTGGTGTTGCCCGATTCCAGCGCTGTGGTCCGTGATTCATCACTAACAAACGGCATGGTGGAGGATACCGCAACGACTTCACCAGCCTATCCCGTGGAGGAGCACCCGGTTGATTCGATCACGACGGAGGTCAGTCCAACGCCAACCACCGAATCTGCGCCCGCTACTGAACCAACGGCTATACCGGACTCGACCCATAAAGTCGTTGATTCGACCAGTACCCATAACTAAATCCCCACCCGAACACGACTGAATGAAATCAATTCCTGTTCCGTCCGGACGCTTATACCTGATAGGAGTATCGGTTGTGTTGCTCCTGTTGTTCACGCGGCTGTTCATTAACCTGTTCCCCGGCCTCAGTCGGGCCAAAGAAGCCCTCGCTGCCAGACAAGCCCTAACCCTCGAAGCTGGTCTGAAATCGGCCCCGATGCAGCGGCTGCTCGAGACGGGGAATTACTATTCCGATCCAAAGGACATACATCTGGTTGCGGATTCATTAACGGCTAAACTAGCCCTGAACACCTCGCTGGATAACCTCGGTGCCATCAATAAGCGTCAGGTGGCGGTGCTGGCTCCGGTGGCCTGGCGCAGCCGCGTGGGTGGTGCCGACTTTCAAAGCCGGTTGCAGTTATCCCGTCAGCAGATGGGGTTCGATTCGGTGCTATACGTCCGGGAGTTAAACAACCCTAAAACGTATGCGGCTACCGTCAGCGTGGGTAGCGGTACCGTGTCCATGACGGGACAAGTGGTCAGCGACGAGCAGCCAATGGGGGGCGTTCTGGTGCAGTTGAAACGCCATATCGCTACGGCCCAGCCGGACACGTTGATAAACAGCTTTATCTACGCCCGAACCGATGCCGCCGGGCACTTTGCCTTTACCGGCCTGAAAGATGGTTCTGCCTACAGCGTTGTGCCCCTGAAACCCGGGTTTGAGTTTGGTAGCCGTCGGGGTACCAGTCGACTAACCAGCGATCAGACGTACACCTTCTCGGCCCGTCCGCATCACCTGCGACTCATCGGTTCGGTGGTGTATGGGCAGCTCAAAACTGACCACGCGCTTGGCGTTCGGACACCGGGGGCCTTTATGTGGCAATTCTGGGCTATTGTTCTGCTGTTCTTAGGGGCGTTCTGGCTCGTACAGGGCTTTTGGACCGTCCGGCGTTTTCATCCCGACCCGTTGCTCTTGCCGGTGCTGATGCTGCTCACCGGCCTATCGGTACTCACACTGCTGGCGATTCAGGACCCGCTACAGGATACACTCTATGCCTGGCAAACGTTACAGGGCATCGCAATGGGCCTGGTCGGTATGACGGCTTTATCGCAGCTGAACATCGGCCGTTTCTACGCTGACTGGCGGTACGACTGGCTATTCGCGTTTAGGAACCGGGCTTCTGTCCGGCTATCGGGCTGGACCTGGCTGGTACTCGCCGTTGGGCTGGCCGCGCTGACGCTATTTGTTGGCACCGGCCCCGAGGGCAGTGGCGTGCGGGTGAACCTGTCGGTGTTCGGGCTCACGGTGCAGCCCAGCGAGATTACTAAATACCTGCTGCTGCTGTTCTTTGCGGGTTTCTTCGCGGCCAACGAGCAGCAAATCCGGCAGTTGCCCGACTTACGCTGGCGCTTTGCAGTGAGTTTCGGTGCGCTGGCCGGAGCCGGGCTACTGATGCTGCTTTACCTGCTGCTTGGCGATATGGGACCCGCTTTGGTCGTCTGCTTCACCTTCCTGCTGTTTTATAGCATCGCCCGGGGCAATTTACCTCTGACGCTGGCGACCGGCGTGGCGTATGGAGTTGCCCTGTGGCTGTTACCCGGCTGGATTGCAACGCTGGTCTGTTTTGCGGGCGTAGTGGGCTACATGCTTTGGCGGGGTGATGCCCGGTCCCGAACTGGTATCGGCTGGGTGGCCCTACTGACTGAAGCCCCGGTGTTGCTCCTGCTGGTCATCGCTATGTTTGCCTTTGGTGATCAACTGCCCTTTGTCGGCGACCGGTTAGCCGACCGTAAGGCCATGTGGCTCAGCCCCTGGAACAATGATGTGTACGGGGGCGATCACCTGGCCCATGCCATGTGGACACTGGCGTCGGGTGGCTGGACGGGGCAGGGGCTGGGCAAGGGATTCGCCAATGCCATGCCTGCCGCCCATACCGACATGATTTTACCCAGTGTGGGCGAGGAACTGGGTGGGTTGGGCGTCGTTGCTGTGTTTCTGCTCTTTGGCATCCTGCTTCACCGACTATTTCTGCACGCCCGGCGGGCCGGTCAGCCATTTGCCTTTTTTCTGGTGGCCGGTATTGCCATTTCAACGGGCGTTCAATTCCTGATTATCGCGGGCGGTTCGATTGGCTTGCTGCCGCTGACGGGTATCAGCGTTCCTTTTCTGAGTTATGGGAAGATCTCCCTGATCATCAACCTGATGGCAATGGGTGTGGTATTTAGCGTGGCTAACCGACCGGGGCAGGCGGCCCAGCGGGAGTACCTTGAGAGGCATTATGACGTCGTGCTCATGGCCGGTATCGCTGGCTTCCTGATTGGGGTAGTGATCCTGATCGGGCGATTACTGCCCATTATCGGGTGGCGCGGTAACGAATACATCGTACGGCCGGCGCGGGTAGTTACGCGAAACGGCGATCCCGTTTACAGCTACAATCCCCGGATTGAGCGGCTAACCCGGGCACTGGCCTCCGGTACAATCTACGACCGGAATGGACTGGTTCTGGCTACGAGTACCCCGGGTCTTGTTACGCAGCAATTACCCCGATTGACAAAAAGCGGTCTTGTACCGGATGAAGTTGAAACGCTGACGCAGAAACGCCTTCAGCGGTATTATCCCTTTGGCGAGCACCTGTTTTTCTGGGTGGGTGACCTGAATACGCAACTCTTCTGGGGACAAAGTAACGGGTACTATGCCGAAGCTACCCATTTCAGCGAGTTGCGCGGCTTTAACAGTCGTCCCCGCAAAACGGACCTGGTCACCACCGACTACCGCGCCGACCGGTTCAGTCCGGCGGTCGAACAAACCCGTACGCTATCGGTCTACGATTATCGTGAGTTAGCTCCGGCTTTGCGGGCGGGCATTGATAGTCGCGAAGTAGCCCGGCGCAAAGCCCAAAACCGCGACCTGCATCTGACCGTCAATGCCGAATTGCAGCTTACCCTGCAAAAAGCCCTGGCACAGTCTGAGTATCGGGATAAGCGCCTGTCGGTGGTGGTACTGGATGCGGCTTCGGGCGATGTGATGGCGTCGGCTCTGCATCCGTTGCCCAATCTGAAAACGCCCGAAGCCATGCTGCTATCGGATCGGGACCGGTTGGCACTGCCTTACCTGGTGACGGAGCGCGATCTGGGCATGACCTATCCAACGGCACCCGGTTCAACGGCGAAAATCCTGACGGCGATGGCTGCTTTTAACAAGCTGGGGCCATCGGCTTCGGCCGTTAGCTACCGAATTTCGTGTCAGGAAATTATCCGGCGTGGTGCCCGCGAGTCAGAGCCTTGTGGTGAATCGGTTGATATGCGGAAGGCCATTGTGCGGTCGAGTAACGTGTATTTTATTCGGACGGCCAACGATAATAAGCTGGATAACGAACTGGCTAATCTATACTTAGCCACGGGAATGAACGTCGATTTGATCGGTGGTTACGCATTTTCGGATACCCATACCGACGCCGAACGCCGTACCATTGTGAAGCATTGGCGGGATTCATCCTTCGTGGTCCGTCGAAACCTGTACCTGAGCAACCGCTACCCTCGTCGGTATCGGAGTGAGTTTTCCGGCTTAGCCTGGGGGCAGGGGCAATTGACGTCAACACCGGCGTCATTGGCCCGGATGGCTGGTGCCATTGCTAACAAAGGCTTATTGCAGCCATCGCGTTTCGTACTCGACCGGGCGGGGAAACCCCAGCCGATTCCAGCGGGCATATCAATAGGTCAGCCGGATTATGCAGAACAGATACAGCGCTTTATGATCGAACAGTCGAATCCGTCGGCAGGGCGGAGCAAGATCAGTGCTGTTCAAGTGGCCGGGAAAACGGGTACACCTGAACGCATTGTGCGGGGTGAGCAGCGCAACGATGGCTGGTATGTATTTTTTGCGCCCACACCCGACGGTCGCTCCAAAACCGTCGTCAGCGTTCGGATTGAACTGGGCGAATCGTCGGCCGATGCGGTTAAGCTGGCGAATACCGTTGTGGCGCCTATCTTGCAACAGCGCGGTTATCTGGGTAGTTTTAATCCGCAAACGCCATAGCACCATGAGCCTACTCAAAACGGTTAAACAGTTGTTCGGATTCACGTCTACGCAGCCCGGTGAACCGCTGGCGCAACGTACCGAATCGATACCAGTTACACCAAAACCAGCTTCGACCGGCCTACCACCAGCGGCTCAGCGACGCGAAAAGTTGCTACGCTTTGTCGTTGGCAAACTACGGGCGTATCAGAACGAGCCGGATACCGCACCGATTGGTATTCGGTTGTGTCTGGTATGTGCCACCCCCGAGGAGGAAGAACTAAACCGGGTTGCCTTGTGGACGAATCGACCGGGCAAGTTTCAGCAGGAACTGAACCGGTTGCTGGCCGATAACTACATCAAGCTGCCCGAGAACTGGCGGTTCGAATACGTCTTTTTCCCGGACGCCCTGCCCGACTGTACATACCGGGAGGGTGTTATGGGACTGATCGTTCTGGATAAGTCAAAACCCGATGGTCCGCCACTCATCGCCAGGGTTACTACATTGGTAGGTCAGACGGAACAGGCGGAATATGTGCTGAATCCCACCCAAAAGAATAGCTTCTGCATTGGGCGCGGGCGTATCAGTCAGACCGCGTCAGGCCGTATCCGAACCAATGATATTGTTATTCTGAACGACGATGATCCCGGTTTTGACGCCAAAAAGGGAAACAGCAACGGGGCCGTTAGCCGGGCCCACGCGTCGATCCGCTACGATGTACAGCAGAAACGGTATGCCCTGCTTGTTGATCCGGGTGGACTGCCCGGCAGCGGCAATAAAACGAAAGTGATGCACCCGGACGATACCATCGAGCGGGCCGACATTGCCGGTATGAACTACCCACTGCAGGATGGCGACCAGATCGAACTGGGTGGCGCGGTGACGCTGCTGTTCGAAATCATGCCGGATTAACGGGAAGTTTACAAATCGCCCTTTACGAAAAAGCCAGTTCCCACGTTCGGGAGCTGGCTTTTTCGTAAAAGGAATGTGCTGCGCTTCGGGCTACTGAACGGAGAACAGGTTGGGATAATCGGTAATGATACCATCGACGCCCAACTGCATTAGGGTCGTTATTTCGGCTTTCGTATTTACCGTCCAGGGGATAATCAGCATGTTGTCCGCATGGCAGGTCTTCACGGTTTCGCCCGTTACCGCCTTGTAATACGGGCTGTAGATTTGTGGCGTAAATCCCAGCGTAGCCAGATTTTCAGTCACCGATTTGGCATTGGCCGTGAGGTAAGCCAGCCGAACATCAGGGAACTGTTTGTGAATAAGTTGCAAAGGCCGGGCATCGAACGACTGAATAGTCAGTCGTTTCCCGAGATTTTTAGCTTTACAAACCCTGAGTACCAGATCAACAAACGCCTGCGGTTCGGGATGGTACACTCCATCAGTGGCCGACGTCGACTTAATCTCAATATTGTAGGCTGGTTGTGGGAAACCCTTCGCTTTGGCGTACGTCTCGACCGAGTCGATCAGTTCTGACAACAGCGGTTTGTAGGCCCGAAACTTTTGCTGCTCGGGAAACTCCGGGTACGGCCGACTACCCACATCGAACTTCCTGATCTCCACATACGGCAACTGGTACAGGTTAATCTGCTTTTCTTCGGCGGCTGTAACGGGTGTGCCATCGGGTTTCAGGGCGATGTGCGACGACATATACACATCGTGTGAAACCAGCACCTGATTATCCTTCGAGATGACCACGTCCAACTCCAGCGTCTGAACGCCCAGATCGAGCGCCTTTTTCATGGCCGATACGGTGTTCTCCGGCATCAGGCCCCGGCAGCCCCGATGGCCCTGCCGGTCAAATTTAGGTTGGGCCGCATTCGGTTGAGCCAGCGCGGTGATGGCGCAGAGGAGCAACGGTAGTAACGCTATCTTTTTCATAAAACAATTCTGGCTTACGTAGTAGAGCTGTGCGAAAAGGATTTTTTGTCATCCTGACGGAGCCGGGCGGCCGGTGCCGAAGGATCTTAGTAATCGGGTAGCTAAGATCCTTCGGCACCGGCCGCCTGGCTCCGTCAGGATGACAAAAAGTCATCGGTTTAGGGATCTGAATCAAAATCCTAACCAGACTCAATTAAAAACCGTACCGTATACCAAGCTGAATCTGGTAGGGATCGCCCGAAGGCGTAACAACGCCCGTTGCATTAACGCGGTAGTTGAACTGCCGGGTTGCCTGACTAAAGGCAGGGACTGCCGCGTTACCCCCTGCGGCCGGAATACCCAGGGCGTACAATGACTGAGCGCCCAAAGACAGGTTTGTTCCCTGATTTCTGTTCAGGAGGTTGGCCACGTTGAAAGCATCCACCGACAGGTCGAGATAGTTTCGTTTGTTAAAGAACCGAAACCGCTTGCTGGCTCTCAAATCGACAAGACTGTAGAATCCATTAATCCCGCCATTGCGCTCGGCAATCTTGCCCGAGGATGCGTTAATGTAATCTTTGAGGCTTTGACTGGCGGTTGGGCTATCCAACAGGGTCTGCAAACCGGTCCGTACGTTCGCGGCTGTCTCCGGGTTGTTTCTATCAAAAACGTAGGCCAGATCATTCGTTCCCACAAAGTCGCCATTGTTGTTGGCCCCCGACAGCAGCGAGTAGCGGGTTCCTCCAATGCCCGAATACCGGAACCCGATGGAGATGCCGTAGAACGAAGGCAGCGTGCCGTAGATGACCACTTTGTTGCGGAACTGGTTGTCGGAATACGTCATCCGGCTCAGATCGCGCGGATCATCTTTCACCAATTGCGACAGCGTAGCGGTGTTGGCCACGTTACCATTGAAGGAGGTATTGTCTTTGGTATCGTTCCAGGTGTAGCTGGCCGAAATTTCGCCATCCCTAAAGTACTGATACGTTCCATCGAGCACCACCGCAAACTGGTTGACTTTACCCTGACTCCCCAACTCCAGCACCCGACCCAGCCGCTGGCTAATCCGGCCCTGCTGCCAGTCGGCCACCCCGTTGGAAGGCACCGTATTCAGTGGCACATAAACGCCCCGGTTGTCTTCGTTCGCTAACCGGAAAAACGGCTCCGCCACGATGTTGCGGTCGACGTAGGTGTAGTTATGACGAGCCAGCGACGCATAGCCAGTCAGGCTTACTTTCAGCTTATCGGTCAGGTAGCGGGTATATGACAGGTTGGCTTTGTAGAGCACCGGCACGCGGGCGTCGGCTCCGGTCATGTTGATGGTCGGCAGCTGGTAAGCGGCCAGCGTCGGAATACTGGCTGCATTGGCCCGGTAAGCGGCAAAATCGGGCGTCGGGATATACGGAGCCCGGACGTCAACCGTTCCGTAATGCTTACCGTCGAAGGTCAGGTTGTTGATGATCACGTAGTTGTTGATGTCCGACGCAAATACCCCGGCCCCGAACCGGATAAGATCCGTACGCTGTCCGTTGATATCCCACGTTAACTGCAACCGGGGCTGCACCACAAACGACTTAAGCTGATTGTCGGTACGCAGTTTCAGGTCGTCAAAAACCGTCTGGTTGAAGGGCACTTTGGGATACAGGCCATAGTCGAGCCGCAAACCGGCGGTCATATCCAGGTTTGGAGCCAGTTTTGTGGTCATCTGACCGTACAAACCGGCGTTGAGCGTGTTGCCCACGACACTTGGATCGGCTACCAGGGGCACTTCCCGAACAAACCGGTAAGGTTTCTTCTGTTCAAAGTTGTCTAATGATGACCCGTTAGCATCCGTGGTGTACAGAAAACGACCGTTCACCTCACTGCCATACAGCGATTTGGCGTGGGTGTACATCAGGTCGATGCCAAACGTGTACTGCGCCTTGTCGGTGTTGTAGTACAAATTGTCGACCAACTGGATCACGTTGTTGGTGAAACCTTCCTGCGCAAAGCGGTGTCCGCCCATCTGAATGTTGGTCGACCGCGTAACGCCACCGATGGTCGAGGCCACGTTTTCGACAATGTTGCGGGGAATATTGGCCGCCGGGAGTTGATCGCCGGGCGCGCTTTTCTGGTAGGTGTACAGATGCTGAACTTTCAGCTCGTTGGTCGCGCGGGAGTTGAGCGACGTACGCAGGGTAGCCAGCAGGCTGTTATCGATGTTAAAATCATTGCCGTACGACTCGTAGATGTTGATGGCCGTATTATCGGCCAGACCCAGCTTGTTGCGGTCGTTGGTGTAGTTATCGCGGACGGTGAGCAGGTTTTTCTCATTCAGCTGCCAGTCGATCCGGGCAAAACCGGCATCCGTAGGCCGCACTTTGTTGAACGAGCCATACTGCTGCGTGTTGGCCGTACCATACTGCGTCTGGGCAATGTTCACAAACCGGTCGAGCGTAGTGCGAGTGACCAGAAACCGGCTTTCGTCGGCGGGTGTCTGCACGTCGGCAATAATCAGCGGGCGCGAATCCTGCTGGTGATCCCAGACGACAAAAAAGTGCAGTTTATCTTTGATGATCGGCCCACCCAACGAAAAGCCGAACTGGTTGGTCGAGAACGGCACTTTCCGTTCGTTACCCCGAATATCGTACCGGCTCGATAACCAGTTGGCCCGCGTGTAGTTGAAGATGCTGCCCGTCACTTTGTTGGTACCGGCTTTAGTAACTGCGCTGATGGTGCCGCCACCACTGCGGCCGTAAATGACATCGTATTGGTTGGTAACTACTTTAAATTCGCGTACGGCTTCGATAGAAATCGAGTACGGTGCTCCGCTGCGGCTGGTGGTTGATCCGGCCGACGTTGGGTTCTTGGCCGTTGTGCCGTCGATGGTAAAGTTCGTCGACGAGCCAAGCTGACCCGACAGGTTCGTACCCCGGCTCAACGGCGACAGATCCGTGAGCGTTGTAAAATTCCGGCCATTAACCGGCAGCGCGGCAATCGACCTGGCTGAAATGGTCGTGGCTGCCCCCAGATATTCAGTCTTGTTTTTCAGCCCCGATGCTACCACCTGCACCACTTCCAGCGTTTTGCCGGCATCCTGCATGGTGATGTTTACCTTGATGGCATCGCCCTGATTCAGGGCATAGCCGGTGCGCTGCTGTTCACCGTAGCCAACGTAGCTAACGCGCAGGGTATACGGCCCGCCCAGCGGCAACTCTTTGAACGAGTATTCGCCGATAGCCGTCGTTACTGTCCCCGTTGTGAACCCAGTCGATTCGTTGCGTACCTGAACCGTGGCACCCGGCAGCGGTAATTTTTTGTCGTCCAGAATGACCCCCGAAATAGAAGCCTGTGTTGTTTGTGCGAACGTTGGTTTGCTGCTGAAACAGCCCAGAAGTACCAGTAAACTGGTAAAAAGTAAATAAATTTTCATGCAACAGTTGGGTAGATTTTCCAACTGCAAAGAGAATCCAGACAGGTTACCCGGGTATTACCGCATTATTACCATTTTGTGACCTTTGTTATTGATGTGTCTATACAAAAATAATATACCAGTGCGTGGACTCTCAATCGCCAGTAAGGGCTATAGCCCTCAACCGTAACGTTTCTACGCGTAGCTTTGAGGTATGACACAACGCTACGGGTGCCACCTCACTACCCTTCTGCTTTTCCTGCGACGCTGTTTCCTCACGCTGCTCGTACTGAACGTTCTTTCTGTAAGTGGTTTGCTGGCGCAGGGCATTCCCCTGTTACCGGACTCGCTGATTGCATCGTTTGAAGGAGAACTGTCCGGCGAATCGGCCAAACGGAATCTGGACTACATCACCCGTTTGCACCGGATGCGGGGATCCGCTGACTACAAGAAAGCCATCGACTTTATCACGGCCCAACTCCGGGCTTACGGTCTTCAGCGGATCGAAACAATCCAGATTCCCGCCGACGGTAAAACCATGTACGGCACCCAGAAAGCCCGCATGGCCTGGGAGGCTGACTTCGCTGAGCTGTGGGAACTGGAAAAGCAGGGTAATACCTGGAAGCCAGTCCGCCGAATCGCTGATTGGGAGTCGATGCCCATTACGCTGGCCGAAGACAGCGAAAGTGGTGACGTCACCGCTGAACTGGTAGATATTGGCGCAGGCAGCGCCGAGAGTGATTACAGCGGGAAAAATATTGCCGGGAAATTAGTACTCACCTCATCGCCACCGGATGCGGTAGTGGCTCTGGCTATCGAGAAATACAAAGCCGCCGGTATCATCAGCTCCACCCAGAACCAGCGCACCGCCTGGTGGCAGGAAGACCAGAATCTGATTCGCTGGGGCCACCTGAACAGTTTCTCGCCCGTGAAAACGTTCTGTTTCATGGTCTCGCTGAAACAGGCCCGTAGTTTTCAGCAGCGATTGAGCCGGGGCGAAATCATCCGGCTGCACGCACAGGTAAAGGCGGGTCAGCATCCCGGCTTCTACGATTTTGTTACGGCCGTGATCGAGGGGAGCGATGTCCGGCTGAACGGGCAGGAAATTGCGTTCACCTGCCACCTCGACCATCAGCGGCCCGGTGCCAACGACAACGCCAGTGGCAGCGTCACCATTCTGGAGATAGCCCGGACGCTTAACAAGCTGATTCTGGAAGGGAAAATAGCCCGGCCAAAACGCACGCTTCGCTTTATCTGGTCACCCGAAATCGAAGGTACCAGTGCGTTACTGAGTCAACGACCGGCGTATGCGTCCCGGATTAAAGCGGTGATTCACATGGATATGGTAGGGGGAGGGCCGGAAACCAAAGCGGTTTTTCATGTGTCCCGCAGTCCGAAAAGCCTGCCGAGTTTTGTCAGTGACGTGGGTGAAGCAGTCGGGTTGTATCTCAACCAGGAATCACGGGCCTTTGCCGGTGGTGAACCGGCTACTCATCCGTTTGTAGCGCCGGAGGGAGGCAAAGAGCCCTTACTGGCGGTGTTGGGAGAGTTTAGTCTGGGCAGCGACCACGAAGTATACAGCGAAGGCTCGTTCCGTATTCCCAGCATCTACCTGCACGACTGGCCGGATCGCTACATTCACACCAACTTCGACCTGCCCGCCCACATCGACCCGACCAAACTGAAACGGGCCGGATTTATTGGTGGCGCGAGCGGTTATCTGCTGGCCAACCTAACGGACAGTCAGGCCCCGGCGCTGTGGCAGTTAGTAAAAGGGCAATCGGTCGGCCGAACGGCTACGATGTTACAGCACCTGGCGTTTCTGAATCAGGAGGACGCGGTCAGTACGCAGGCGTTTCACTGGCAGCACGAACGAGGTGTCTTCGCGTCTCTGAGCAACTTTATGACTATACCGCCGTCGGTACAACAGGAGGCCGACCAGTTCTACCAGAGTCTCGAAAAAACGCTGAACGCTCCAACGGTCGCACCCACGGCTGGTCCGGCTACGGTGGTGTATCAGCGCAACGAGCGGGTAAAAGGCCCCATGTCCGTCTTCAGCTACGATTATTTTACTGACCACTACGGCTCTGTCAACGCCAAAAACATACGTCTGCTCAACTACGAAGGACTATGGGGCACGGAATACGCCTATGAAGTACTGAATTTCGTGGATGGCCACCGGACGGTAACCGACATCCGCAACGCCGTCTCCGCCGAATTAGGCCCTATCCCCACGGAATTAGTCAGCGAGTACTTGCAGGCGCTGGGGAGTATTGGGGTGATTGGGGCGGTGAAGTGAGTCTCTAACAGTGCGAGTTGTGCTTATTTTGACGAAATCCGGTTTTCTATTTGATGTAAAATTTGAACGGAGCACAATACGAGTAAAGCACAAAAACTTGTTAATAAATTAGCGAGTGAACAGCAGTAATTTGCTGTAGACTGAGTAAGTACGCCGGAACCACCTATTGAACAAACCCCGGTTTTTGGTTAAGTTTGGCTTAAAATAGGGCTGTTTTCAATCAGTAACCCAACCAATTCATGAATAACATTGGGCAGAAGCTTTGGTCGTTTTGTCATATCCTAAGACACGACGGGGTTGACTATGGTGACTACATTGAACAATTGACTTTCCTTTTGTTCTTGAAAATGGCCGATGAGCGCGGCCTTGCCGTCTCTGAAAACTATAGCTGGCCTACTCTTTTAAAGCTAGCAGGAACTGACTTGAGAAGTCACTATGCTGAAACCCTCAGCTACTTAGAGAAGCAACCAGGTCTGTTAAGCAAGATCTATCGAAACGCTGTTCTACACATTACGAATCCTGAAAATCTACAGAAACTCATCAAGTTAATTGATAGTATCGATTGGTCTGGTCTGGATATAGATGTGAAAGGAGAAGCATTTGAAGATTTGCTTGAACGCTCAGCCAGTGAGGGCAAAAAAGGAGCAGGTCAGTATTTTACGCCAAGGCCTCTTATCCATTCCATTGTGCGCGTAATGAAACCTGACCCACGCGAAAGCGAGGATTTCTCTGTGAGCGACCCAGCCTGCGGAACAGCGGGTTTTTTGGTAGCCGCCCGCGAATGGCTGCATCAAAAGGCAGGCAATGAGTTGACGAAGAAGGTAGCCGAAAGGGTTCGTAACAACACCTACTTTGGTTATGAGTTGGTTCCCCGCCCTGCTCGGTTGGCCATGATGAACCTGTTTTTGCACAACGTAACAACAGAGGTTCATATTGGAGATACGATTTACAATGGCTTCGATGGGCGTACGCACACTTGCATTTTAGCAAATCCACCATTCGGCACGAAAGGTGTTGATAAGGCACCCAAACGAGACGATTTTCCAGTAAAAACAACGAACAAGCAACTTAACTTTATTCAGCACATCCATACGGCTTTAAAGCCGGGTGGACGAGCAGCTATGGTGTTACCCGACAACGTACTGTTTGAAGATAAGGCCGGGCAACTGTTCCAAGGATTATTGGAAACTTGTAACCTGCATACGATCCTGAGGTTGCCACAGGGAACATTCACGCCCTATGCACAAGGAGTAAAAGCTAATGTACTGTTCCTACAAAAAGGCCCAGCAACAGAAAATGTCTGGATCTATGACGCCCGAGCCAATGTGCCGAGTTTTACTAAAAATGCCCGGCCGTTAACAGACAAGTTTTTTGAGCCTTTTGAAACGGCTTATGGGGGCGAGCCCAATGGTCAAGTTCCGCGCTTGGCGAGTGAACGATTCCAGTCGTTTTCAATTGATGAGATTAAAGCTCGACACTATAACTTGGATATTACTTGGCTTCGGGACGAATCGTTAGAAACAAGAGGCACTGGTGACCCCGTTGAGAGTGCTCGGCGAATGTTAACCTCGCTCGAAACCGCTACGGAGGATGTCAAGAAGTTAATCGCTATGCTCGAAAAGAAACAACCCGTGATCGCATGAATGATTTTTTGCCTGACGGATGGGAAGAAGAAGAGGTTGACCAACTGGTCACTTACAAGAGAGGTAAAAGACCTCAACGCCTTGAATTTTCCCTTTTTGATAAATCGACACCTTACTTAGATATAAAAGCCCTTGAAACAGGTATTATAGATCAGTATGCAGAAATAGAATCATCTAACATAGCTGATGAAAGTGACTTATTAGTCGTTTGGGACGGCTCACGAGCTGGATTGGTAGGTTTAGGCCAGGCAGGCGCTATAGGCTCAACTGTGATGGCAGTAAGGCCCATAGTCCTTAATAAACTTTATTTCTATTACTTTTTACAAAGTCAGTATCAAACAATTCAGTCTCAACGTAAAGGTGTAGGAATACCCCACGTAGATCCTAAAGTATTTGGCAAATTAATTGTCCCTATCGCTCCCTTTTATGAACAGCAACGTATTGTAGCTATTATTGAAGAACGAATACAGCAAGTAAGACAATCACAACAGCAGTTCCAAAAACTAAAAGAAGAGCTTCGAGAGTATCGACAAGATATCTTATTATCGGCCGTATCGGGCCAATTAACGGAAGATTGGCGGGAGGAAAACTTTGACATTGAGCCAGCCGAAGAATTATTGGAGCGTTTAATCAGAGAAAGGGTAAGGCTTCATCAAGAGCAAGTACAAAAAGCGAAACGAGAAGATAAAACAAAGCCTAAGGCGCCCAAATTTGATACAGATAGAACAGTTATTTTAGCGGATTACGAAATTCCCGATAGCTGGCTCTGGACAAGGCTTTTGAATGTTGTTGAAATTTCTGGTGGCGTAGCAAAAGGAAAAGATCTTAAACGCCAAGCGACTATTACACTGCCTTATTTGCGAGTTGCGAATGTTCAAGACGGCTATTTTGATTTGTCAGACATCAAGACGATTGAAATTTTACCCGAAGAGAAAGAAAAATACTTATTACGAAAGGGTGATATCCTTTTTACAGAAGGAGGAGATCGTGATAAGTTGGGTCGTGGTGCTATTTGGCTAGCTGAAATAGCTGAATGCATTCATCAAAACCACGTTTTTAAAGCTCGCACGCTATCAGATTTTGTATTGCCTGAATACATCTCATTATTTACGAAAACAGAGGTAGCCAAGAACTACTTCTTTGCCAATGCTACACAATCAATAAACCTTTCGTCAATCAGTATGAATACATTGGGCAATACACCTATTGCCTTGCCACCTACTGAGGAACAGCGTGAAATATTAAAACGAGTGGCTAACCAAATGGCTGCTGCTAATACACTTGAAGCGAGCTACGACCAAGCAATCGCCGAAGTTGAAGTATTACCACGAATGATTTTAGCAAAAGCGTTCGCAGGAGAACTAACCGAGCAAGATCCAGACGATGAGCCCGCTAGCGTATTATTAGAACATATACGTACTGAGCGTGAAGTGGCTGCAAATATCCCGAAGCCTGTTCAAAAAAAAACCAGGCAACTTTCAGATAAGCTTAGTAAGAATTTAACTATGGATATTGTCGAAACGTTGAAAAACAATAATGGTAAAATGAAAGCAATTGATTTATGGCAAGCAAGCAAGTTTAAAGAAAATATTGAATTGTTTTATGCTGCCTTACGCACCGAAGTTGAAATAAACCAAACCGTCCAAGAAACTAAAGATCACCAATACCTTGAATTGACGAAGAGATGAGAATTGATAAAGTATATATCGAGCATTTCAAAAATCTACGAGACTTTTCTATTGATTTCGATGAACGCTATCGAGAGACTATTTTATTGGGTCGTAACGCATCAGGCAAATCAAATTTTATGGAAGCCTTAATTTTGATTTTTCGAAATATAGATTTAGATAAACAGCCAGAATTTAATTTTGACCTAAGCTATGAAATGCGTGATCGCAAAATACGTGTAGTTGGCTGGAATGGTAAACATCAGTTTCATATAGATGGGGTGACAACTTCAAAGAAATATTTTCAAAGTAATAAAGCAGAACTATTTCCAAAGTATGTGTTTACATATTATAGTGGCATAAGCAATCGCTTAGAAGAGCACTTTGATGAACATCAAAAACGCTTTTACGATGAAATTATTAAACCTGAATCTGTCGATATTGATACAGAGGATTTAAGACGGCTCTTCTATGTACGCCTGATCCATAGTTATTTTGTCTTAATGGCGTTTTATTCGTTTGAAGATAAGGAAGCTGAATTGTTTTTAAAAGAACAGCTAGGTATTACTGGTCTTGACTCTATTCTGTTTATTCTTCGCAAGCCTTCTTGGGCAAACGCTGCTAAAACTCGTATAACAGGCGATGAACGCTTCTGGCATGCGGATGGAATAGTAAAAGGGTTTCTTCAGCGTTTATATGACCTTTCACTTGCTCCTATTCGTCATGAAGAGAGAATTAAAATTAATTTTCGAAAAACTGAAACTCAAGAAAGGCTTTATTTATACGTCCAAAACGAGAACAATTTGAGAGAATTGGCTTCATTCTACGAGGATAATCTCAATTTTTTTAAAGTTCTGGAGAGTACATATATATCTGATTTAATTGAAGGTGTACGCATCCGAGTCAAAAAAGAAAATGTAGATGGTAGCGTAACGTTTAAAGAATTGTCAGAAGGTGAGCAACAACTATTAACGGTACTTGGTCTATTAAAATTTACCAGTGGTGAGGATTCACTTATTATTCTCGACGAGCCAGACACGCATTTAAACCCTTATTGGAAATGGAAGTATCTTGATTTTCTTGATGAGGTAGTAAAACGGCCGAAAAGTGCTCAGATTATTATTAACACACATGATCCAATTGTTATTGGTAGGCTCATGAAAGAACAAGTAAGAATGTTCAGAATCAATCAAGAAAATGGTCAGGTCCGAACAGTGATGCCCGATGTTGACCCTAAAGGCTTAGGGGTTTCGGGTATTTTGACAAGCGATTTGTTTGATTTGCCAACAACACTTGACTCTGAAACGCAGCAGCAATTAAATCGTAAACGTTGGTTGCAAATAAGATTAGGTAGCTTATCTGAAACTGAACAAAATGAATTTGAGGCCTTGAGGAAAGAGTTGGATGCTTTAGGTTTTTACGACCGGACGGATGATGAATTGTATAATCGATTCTTGCAGGGTGTCATGCAGTATGATGTTGCTAACAAAGTAGACTTAACTGAGCAAGATAAAAATGAACTTGACCGTATTTCGAGACAGGTAATTGAGGAGATACTTAACGAGAAAAATATAAAAAGCTAAATATGCGATTTATTGACATTGAGAAAATTGCTGCTAAAGTAGCTGGCGAAAACTGGGCGAAAGTTGAAAGGAATCATCTAGAGCAACTCAGATTAATCGCTATCAAGTCAACATACATAAATGCTAATCCTGTATGGACTGGCCTATATGCATTGCTTTCAGAAGCTTCAAACCATAAGTGCTGGTATACAGAATCAATGGAAAACTCTAATCATTGGGAAATTGATCATTTTAGACCGAAAAATCGATCAAAAAATATAACAAAAGATCCTTCAGCTATAGATAAGCGAATCGTTGCTATTACCCGTCCAGACGGATATTGGTGGCTTGCCTATGACTGGCGCAATTATCGTTTATCTGGTTCTATTGTAAATAAACGAAGAAGAGATAAATTTGATATGAACTCTGAGGTATCAGGTAAAGGAGATTATTTTCCCATAGACTTAAATCAAGGAACTTTAGCGCAGCCGGAACAGGATACGGATTGTGAAATTAATGTGCTACTTGATCCGACTAATGCCCATGATACTACTTTAATTAGTTTTGATGAAAATGGTGATGTTATATCAGCAGCAAAAACGGAGTTTGACGATTTTCGAGTCGAAGTATCTATTGAATTATACGCTTTACAACAACGACCACTAGTAAGAGGTCGTAAAAATGTATGGGATGCGTGTAAAGTTGAAATCGAGAATGCAAAGAGAAAAATAAAGCAGGACAACGATGAACGTATGAGAAGTTATATTTTAAAGGAATGTTTTAAAAAACTTATGACTATGGCATCTGACGTAGCAGAGTATTCGATGGTAGCTAAGCGGTGTATTCAGTTTTATTCTAAACAGAATGATTATGAGTGGCTTGAAGATTTAAGCGCAGTTATCTGAACTGATAGCTTGTTTGTTGATGGTAGCTTGTCCCGTTCAACAGTAATAAAAATGACTTTTCGCTAAACATTGGGTATATAGCCAATTCGCCGAGAATCTTAATAGTAAATACTTTTACTTTTTCGAGTGGAATAATATAGATATTCTTCGATTTGGTAGAAGCTATCGCAATTTAAAAGTAAAAAAGCGTAATCAGCTTTTCAGGGCTAATTACGCTTTCTCACTTGTAGCGGGAACAGGACTCGAACCTGTGACCTTTGGGTTATGAGCCCAACGAGCTACCAACTGCTCCATCCCGCGGTGTTTGTGGATGCAAAAGTAAGACTCTTTTCGTAGAAATCAATACCTTTGTACAGATATATAACTACCCCTCCCGGCAAAAAGTTGCCGAGGAGGGGAGTTTTTTTCTATACCAGTTGGTTATCAACGACATGGAATCCGAAGAATCCGAAAATAATTTACCCCACATACCCGAGCCTACCGATCACCGGGCGGGGTTTGTCAGCATTGTCGGCAAACCCAACGTCGGGAAGTCTACCCTGATGAACGTGCTCGTCGGCGAGCGGCTCTCGATTATCACCTCAAAAGCTCAGACGACCCGGCACCGCATCATGGGTATGCTTAACGGTGTATACGATGGGCAGGAGTTTCAATTGGTCTACTCCGATACGCCGGGCATCATTCAACCCAAGTATAAACTGCACGAGTCGATGATGGGGTTTGTGCGCGGCTCCATTGAAGATGCCGACGTGGTGCTGTTCGTAACCGATATTTTTGAGCAGCATGATGAGAACGACGTAATTGCCCGGTTGCAGAAAGCCGAAACGCCGGTGCTGTTGCTGATCAACAAGGTCGATCAGGCCACGCAGGAGCAGGTAGAAGAGAAAATCCAGTACTGGAAAGACAATTTTAAGGCCGAAGAGATTATCCCGATTTCAGCCCTGAATGCGTTCAATACGGAGCGGTTGCTGGGTGATATTGTGCGTCGGTTGCCCAATCACCCGCCTTATTTTCCCAAGGATGAACTGACCGATAAGCCGGAACGGTTCTTTGCATCGGAGATCATCCGCGAAAAAATCTTCCTGAACTATAAAAAGGAAGTGCCATATAGCTGCGAAGTGGTGATCACCGGATTCAAGGAGCGGGATGACATGATTGTTATTCAGTCCGAAATTCTGGTAGAGCGGGCCACCCAACGGGCCATTCTCTTGGGTGAAGGGGGGAAGATGATTAAAAAGACGGGCATTATGGCCCGCGAAGAACTGGAGCGGTTCTTCGGTAAAAAAGTGTTTTTGGAACAATTTGTAAAAGTGGAACCCGACTGGCGCAACAAAGAGCGGACGCTCAAGCGATTCGGGTACGATCAAAGTGAATAGAGTTGGATAGTCAGTAAGTTAATAAGTTGGTAAGTCAGTAAGTGATCCAAAGCAAAGCACTTGTTGACTTACCAACTTATTGACTTACTGACTGCCTGACTGATCAACTAAAGTTATGGCAAATATTGTAGCAATTGTGGGCCGCCCGAACGTCGGGAAGTCAACGCTCTTTAACCGACTGATTGAAGAGCGTCAGGCCATTATGGATAACCAACCGGGTGTAACCCGCGACCGGCACTACGGACAGGCCGAGTGGACCGATAAATATTTTACCGTCATCGACACCGGCGGCTATGTGGTTGGTTCGGAAGATGTGTTTGAAGAAGCCATCCGTGAGCAGGTCGAAATCGCTATTGACGAGGCATCGGTACTGCTGTTCATGGTCGATACCATGACCGGCCTGACCGGACTCGACCAGGATTTTGCCAAAGTGTTGCGGCAGTCTAAAAAGCCGGTAATTGTCGTCGCTAACAAAGCTGAAGGCATGGACCGGTATCTGTCATCCTCCGAATTTTATGCACTGGGATTGGGTGAGCCGTTTCCTATTTCGTCGCAGACCGGTTCGGGAACGGGCGAATTGCTGGACGAAGTGGTGAAACACTTTCAGTCTGATGGTGAAGAGAACCCTAATGAAGGTATTCCGCGCATCGCTATTCTGGGTCGTCCCAATGTCGGTAAGTCGTCATTTGTGAATGTATTGCTGGGCCGGGAGCGGACCATCGTCACTGACATTGCCGGCACTACCCGCGATGCCATCGATACCCGTTATAAGGCATTTGGTAAAGACTTCATTCTGACCGATACGGCTGGTATCCGCCGGAAAGCCCGCGTTGATAGTAATATTGAGTTTTACTCGACACTGCGTTCGCTGAAAGCCATGCAGGAGTCGGATATCTGTATTATCATGCTCGATGCCACGCGGGGTATGGAAGGGCAGGATATGAACATCATCGGTCAGGCCGTTAAAGCCAAGAAAGGCGTGGTATTGATGGTGAACAAGTGGGATGCCGTTGAGAAGGATACTAAAACGGCCGATCTCTGGCGCAAAGATATTCAGGAGCGGATGATGCCGATTGATTATCTGCCCATTGTGTTTGCGTCGGTACACGAAAAGCAGCGGATTTTTCAGGTGATGGAGAAGGCGATGGAGGTCTACGAGAACAAGAACAAGAAGATCCCGACCTCGAAACTGAACGAGATCATGCTGCCGGAGATAGAGGCTATCCCACCCCCGGCAACCAAAGGCAAGCACATCAAAATCAAGTACATGATTCAGCTGCCGACGCCCTCGCCAACCTTCGTGTTTTTCTGTAACCTGCCGCAGTATATAAAGGAAGCGTACGAACGGTTTCTGGAAAACAAACTCCGACAGCACTTCGGCTTTGAAGGCTTACCAATCACGGTTTTCTTTCGCCAGAAATAAACGAAAGCCCGCCCTACTCCGGCGGGCTTTTTTGTTGGTCACTCAAGCGGTTTTTCGCGGCCCTTGCTACTGCGTCCTGCCTGGGTGAAGCCGGAAGCCGGGCTGCTGTATTGGCGTGAAATAAAGTAATTTTCTGGCTACGTTATTCGGTAGCCGGGGTAGTTGTTACCGCTAAGTTCTTGATTGCTTGGCGGGTACGATAGACACTAAGTTCCCACTATTTTTAATTGACTAACTCGCTGGGGTAAGCCGTTTTGTTTCTTACTAAACCGATGTATACACTTAGCAATCCATAAAATGGTTGTCATTCTAATATAGGATCGAAGAATGTGCCTTTTAATAAATATGCCCTCACGTTCAGGTATTTACACAGAAGTGGGCCGAATATTTTGCCATATATTTCTATTCAGAAACGCAACCAAACAGAATTAGCATGGCTACGGAACAGATACTGGAAGACGACAAAAAAATTGAGCGCGCGGCTTACGTACTCAAGGCGGTGGCGCATCCATTGCGGATCAAAATCATTCAGATGCTGAACGAAAGCAAGGAGTTGAACGTCTCAACTATCTACAAAAATCTGAACGCCGAGCAATCATTAATCTCGCATCATCTCATCAATATGCGCGACAAAGGGATATTGGATATTCGGAGAAGTGGAAAAAATATTTACTATTTTTTGGTCGATTCGGCTATTTCGGAAATCATCGACTGTATCTACAAAAGTAAAATACTGAGCTAATGACACGAAAAAAGGGCACTCAATTGAGTGCCCTTTTTTCGTGTCGAACTACCTTAATTAAAAATCTCTCCCGTTCGGAAGTTAGGCACAATGCCTAAATGTTTGTAGGCTTTCTCGGTGGCTTCACGGCCGCGTGATGTCCGTTTCAGGTAGCCTTCCTGAATCAGGAAAGGCTCGTAAACCTCTTCAATCGTTTCGCTTTCTTCACCACAGGCGGTCGCAATGGTCGTGATACCAACCGGCCCACCCTTGAATTTTTCGATGATAGTGGTCAGAATGCGGTTATCCATATCATCCAACCCGTTCTGATCCACGTCGAGCGCTTTCAGGGCAATCTCGGCGATGCGCACGTCGATGTAGCCTTCGCCCTTTACCTGGGCAAAGTCGCGGGTTCGGCGCAACAGGTTGTTGGCAATACGCGGAGTGCCCCGGCTCCGGCGGGCCAGTTCGTAGGCACCATCTTCTTCGATTGGCGTACCCAGAATAGCGGCCGACCGCTGCACAATAGAGGTGAGTAATTTGGCGTCGTAGTACTCCAGGCGGCAGCTGATACCAAACCGGGCGCGTAGGGGCGAGGTGAGCATACCAGCCCGCGTAGTGGCACCGATGAGGGTAAAGGGGTTCAGTTTGATCTGTACCGTCCGGGCGTTAGGACCCGAGTCGAGCATAATGTCGATTTTGTAATCCTCCATCGCCGAATACAGGTACTCTTCCACGACGGGGTTGAGCCGGTGAATCTCGTCAATAAACAGCACGTCATTGGGCTGTAGATTAGTCAGCAAACCGGCCAGATCGCTGGGTTTATCAAGCACCGGCCCCGATGTCATTTTAATGCTGGCATTCAGTTCATTGGCAATGATGTGCGAGAGCGTGGTTTTACCCAGACCCGGAGGTCCGTGCAACAGTACGTGATCAAGGGCTTCGCCCCGCTGGGTAGTCGCTTTAACGAACACTTCGAGGTTCTCGAGCACTTTGTCCTGGCCGGTAAAGTCCTGAAAGGAGAGCGGGCGAAGCGCCCGTTCGATTTCTTTATCCGTAGCCGACATACCCTCGGTAGAGCCGTTCAGAAAGTCTTTGCGCATGGTTGATATTGGTTAATGGCTGATAGAACCGCTCCGGCGTACCGGCGTTTTTCAGGATTATTATGATGTAGAAAGATCATACTCCATCTTAAAAATCATACTAATCTGCGATTCATCCCTTTACTCAAATATACGAAAAAAACACCGGTTTTTTTCATCGGACCAGCATCACTGATCCCCTTTTTACAACCTTCGGCCGTTCAGGGAAATACAGGCTTTTGTAGCTAACAACGAACGCGTAAACCATTGACGGATAAGGCTCTCCCCGGTAGTTACCATCCCATTTCTGATCGACACTCGTGCTGGCGAAAATGACTTCGCCCCAGCGGTTATAGATCTTCAGATCAAAGTCGGTGATGTACTCCGTGAACACCTCAAAGGTGTCATTATTCCCGTCCCCATTGGGCGTGAAGGCTGTTGCTGTCAGCACGCGTGGCTCGCACTGATCCACCACTTCGCTCTGTGCCTGTGTGCGGCAGGCAAAGCTGTTGGTGGCGCTGACCGTGTACTGCCCTGCCCGGTTTACCGTAATAGTCGGCGTGGTTTGTCCGGTTGGCGACCAGGCATACGTAAGCGTACCACTACCAATGGCGGTCAGGGTTGTGCTTTCGTTGTTGCCGATGCATAACGGAATGCGGGCAGGCACCGAAATCCGGGGCGATGGGTTCACCAGGACCGCAACCGTATCGCTCCGTTCACAGCCATCAAGATTAGCCGTTACAACGTAGCTGCCCGACGTACCGGGCTGTAATCGCGAACCCAGCGTACCGTTCGACCAGCGGAAGGCCGAACCCGGTGAACCACTGGCGACTACGGGTACCGGCGCATTGTCGCAGAAGGTTACACTCGATACCACACTCACATCAGGAACCGGCTTAACCGATACCGCTCGGGCCGCTGAATTGGAACAGCCATTCTGGGTGAGTGAATACGTAGCCGTAATGGGAGTACCGACCAAAGCCATTAAGGGGGTGAAGGTGCCGGTTGGGTCGATATTCGGGCCGCTCCAGGTACCCCCCGCCGGTGAGTTACCTGTCAGTTGAACCGGTGTCAGGCCCGCGCAGAACGAAGCTGCCAGCCCCGCTGTCACGTTGGGTTTAGGTGTGAGCGTGGCCTGAATACTCTCCCGGTTAGCGCAGCCCGTCAGCGAATTGCGGACCAGTACCGAATACGTACCCGACGTACTTACCGCGATGGACTGCGTAGAATCGCCGGTACTCCACTGGAACTTAACCCCGGCGAGTGTAGGATCGCTGGGGCGCAGCACCAGTGTATCGCCGGGTACAATGCATTTTTTCTGGTCTGGTCCGCGACTCGCGGAAATAGGCGCAACCAGACTAAAGGCACTATCGGCCGCGCAGCTTCGGTCGCTGGTGACAACCAGTGTGTACGAACCGGCCCTCTGGTTGTCAAGCCGGTTTGTCGTACTGGCCAGAGGCAGGCCGCCAAGGCCACTCCAGGCATACGTATAGGACCCCGCTGGGCTGACCGTTGCTACAATGGCTCCATTCGCGTCTGTGCAGGTGGTTGGGGCTGTCAGGTTCGCGCTAAGACGTGGTTTAGGTGATTCTTTCAGGGTGATAGTGTCGCTGTTTTCGCAGACCAAGCCGCTGCCAAGGTCACTGGTTTGGGCAAGAACACTGTATGTACCCGGTTTTGTAATGGGATTAATTCGAGTCGTTACGCCATTACTCCATTGAAAGGCAACGTATGCTGTGGGTTGAGGAACGGTCAGGTTATACTTGGTACCCTGGCAGAAAACGGTATCCGGCCCCAAATCCAGCGACGGGGGCGGAATAATCCTGACCCGAATGGTGTCGCTGTTAAAACACTCGCCATTGGCGGCATAGGCGATAACCAGGTAGTTACCGTACCGGTTTTTGGGGATTGTCAGTTGCTGTTGTCGGCTCACGACTGCGCCATTGATTACCCACACGTAGATTTTAGCCGTAACCGGAATCTTCAGTACGGCATCACGCCCGCATCGGTCAATATCGGGCCCGAGCGTAAAGGAGTCGGGTGTAGCGAGGATGGTGAGCGGGTCGTAGATCAGGGTGTCTTGGCAGATAAATGACCCATCTTTACTTCTGGTGACGATATGCAGCGTTGCCGTATAGGACCCCGGTTGGCTGTAGGTATGCACTTGCGGAGACGCCGATGTGGTCGACACCGGAGCCGACCCATCGCCGAATGTGATTGTGTACGTCTCTTTCAGTTTCGGGCAGTTCGGCCCGATCTGGAATGTAGTTGGTGAGCGGGCGCAGGTATCGGCATGCGTCAGGCTTGGCCCGCTTGACTGATCGTTGAAATTAACGACCTGGTTAGGCAAGCCCAACTGACTTACTTTACCACCCAGGTCCTGTCCATTTGGGTTGAATCGCAGGCTGTCTAATAACCCTCCGTTCGGGTTATCAATCACGCCTAAGGACGAACTACCCTTAACGGCGATATAAATCTTTCCGTCGCCACCAATTTGCAGGGCACCATATTGCCGGGTCGAGCTACTATCGACAACCGTGCGGGAACCAGCCAGGAGAGAATCTTTTTGAGTCAGGTCGTACTTAACAATGTAGGAATAGCCGCTCTGCTTGCCGTTACTGGTCGTATCGGACAGATAAGTCAGGTACAGCGTTTTGCCATCCGGCGAAAATTCGGCACCGTAGGCTTTCGGGGGCGCTGGCCCCAGGTCAATGGAGCGATCAAACTTGAGCGTACCCAGCGAATCGTTAAACGTGAACAAACTCACCGTGTTTTTGGGTGGCCCCGGCGACACAACGGCTACCGGGCGTTCGGCTTTATTTACGCTGGCTGTGTCAGCCGGACCAATTTTGATATACCCCTCGGCTTTAGTCAGCGTATCCGCTTTGGGACCGACGCAGAATTGTTTTTCTTCCTTTACCGTATTTTGCGTGAGGTGGTTGACGCGGTAACAGTTTGTGCCGTAATCATGGGTAAGAACCCAGTAGGTCGAGTCGCGGTCGTTCCGTACCGATGCCGACTGTTCTGTGCTGGGTACGCTGCTGACGGGGATATTCTGGGCGACAACGGCTCCTTTCCCTTTGTTTTCCCGCATATCCACAATGCTATATGTCAGCTGCTTTGTACCCCGGATTTCGGAGGTCGTGTATACATAATAGAGGTACTCGCAGCCGCGGCAGGTAGGCTTAGGCACAATCAGGGCGGACTGCGTAGATCGATAGCTCCCACCCAAAACAGCCTGACTGGTATCCCGGGGCGGTCCCGGAATATTCAGCTTCATGGGTTTTCCATCCTTGTCATAGACGGTGATACCGTCGGAGTAGAACAATAACTGGCCTTTTGTATTAGCGATGGACGACGAGCCTTCCAGGGTATTAAGTTTGCCATCATCCAGAGGTTTAGGCGCCCCGTTGTTGAACTCCAGACCAGCCCCGCTACCGAAGTACCATTTAGCTCCCTGAGATCCTTTTTTTTCACCACAGACGTCCACGTTGATGCGGTCCTGATACGAACAGCCGGCAGCATTAATCGCTTCCACCGAGTAGCAGCCTGAACTATCTACTTTAAGTGTCTGGGTTGTGTCCCCCTTGGGGTACCACTTATACCTAAGTCCTTGAGGAGCTCCATTTGGATATGGATCAAGGGTAATGGATTGGCCTTTACAAATAGTCGTATCTGACCGCCAACTGGAAAACTGCTGGGGGCGACCTCCAATAGTAACAAACTTCTCAATTGTTTCTTTTTGACCGTTACTAAGAGTTCGTGTCAATGTAATAGTGTAAGTACCTGGTGATTGGTAGACATGTTTGGGTGTCCGGGTAGTTGCCGTGTTAGCCGCGCCTGTATCACCAAAATTCCAGAGCCAGGCAGTGGCCGTGGCGGTCGAATCGGTAAATTGAGTTGAATCGGACTTGCACTCCTGATTCGGATTGGGAATGCATGCATTTGTGTAGCCGATGCCCGACTGCGCCCAGCCGGTAGTCAGTCCGACCACGATCCAGAGCGCCATGCAGGTGCCCGCCCAGCGTATAATTTTTATATCGTGATTCATGAACAATGAAAAGTAGCCGTCTTCATATTTTCAGTCCCCTACATAACAGGTCGTAGGGACATTACGTTAGTATAAACGAAGTAGAATCGGTAAAATTTCATGGCTTGTGCCCGCGCTTTGTTGACGTTAATTAAGCCGATTTTAACCAGTTTTACAGGTCTATTCGCACATTACCCGTACGTGATTGGCCGGAATTTTGTTGCAAACTCCAGGAAGATGGGCAAGAGATACATACTAACAGGACTTATCCTCCTGACAAGCCAGTTGATATGGGCGCAGGACCCACAATTTACGCAGTTTTATGCGGCTCCGCAGTACCTGAATCCGGCCTTTGCCGGGTCGGCACTGGCTCCGCGTATCACCCTCAATTACCGCAATCAGTGGCCGGGCCTGACCGATTACGTCACTACGTCGGTTGGCATTGACCATTTCATCTCGAAATACAACAGTGGTATTGGCCTGTTGATTGTCAATGACAATCAGGGGCAGGGCCGTATTAAGTCTACAGACCTTGGCTTACAATACTCGTATCAGATTCAGGTGTCTGAAAATTCGTTTGTACGGCTGGGTCTGCAAGGTTCATTTGTGAACCGGAGCGTCAATTATTACGGGCTGATTTATAATTACTCGGGTTCGGGGGCTGGTATTACGCCGGTTACCACAGACCCGGCTACAGAAAATGCCCCGAACCGTAAGTATCTTGATTTCTCGACCGGTGGCCTGTTTTACTCGGACTGGTTTTGGGCGGGTGTAGCCGTATCGCATATTAACCGGCCCGATCAATCATTTTTTGCCGGAGCCCCCAGCCGTCTACCCATGAAAGGCAGCGTTCATGCCGGATTACGTATTCCGCTGAACGGCATCACCGGGCTGGGCGATGAGATGGATCGTGAGGTCAGTATTTCGCCCGCTATCCTCTACAAGTTTCAGGGTAAATACGATCAATTGGATCTCGGGGCTTATTTCACTTATTCGCCGATAACAGTGGGGCTGTGGTACCGTGGGCTACCCGTTAAAAAATACGCGACGAACATCAATAACAACGACGCGATTGCCGGACTAATTGGTTTCCGGCAGGATAATTTCTCGATTGGCTACAGCTACGACGTTACCGTTTCCACACTGGGTGTTGGCAGCGGTGGCTCTCACGAAATTTCCATGTCTTATACCTTCGACCGGCCCGAAGGTGGGCGCAACCGGATCAAACGCAAAGACAAGCGGTTGCCATGCCCCAAGTTTTAGTGATCGGTCACTAACGGCTTAGGCACCCAAATCCTTCACCATCAACTGCACTGTATTGCGGCTTTTCTGCTCTAAGAGCAGCTTTTTGTTGGGAAGTACCCGGTCGATAGTTTCCTGATTATAATAGCGGATTGTAATCAATTCCAGCCCTTCATTATAACTCACCCGAAAGTCCTGCTTTAGCGCATCCAGCAGTTTGGGCAGTTTATCCGGGTTGTTGTCTACGGCCACGGTGAAGCTGATGGCCGTATTCTGCATGAGATTTATCTTCACGCCCGCCTGCGCAAACTGCCCGAAGATCCGGCTCAGGTTATCCTCCGCAATGAACGAAAAGTCGTTCGGATGCAGAGAAATTAACCACTGGTTGACTTTGAAAATAAACGACGGAATGGGCAGGTGCTTTTCAAACGGCCCGATAACGGTGCCCGGCTGTTGCGGCTGTAAAAATGAACGGACGTAAAGTGGAATCGCCTTGTTTTGTAAGGGCTTGATGGTTTTCGGATGAATGACCGTTGCGCCATAATAAGCCAGTTCGATGGCATCCTGATAGGTAAGCTTCTCCAGCAACACCGTCTCGTCGAAGTACTTCGGATCGGCATTGAGCACACCGGGCACGTCTTTCCATATCGTTACGCTTTCGGCATCTAAACAGTATGCAAAGATGGCGGCTGTGTAATCCGACCCTTCCCGGCCCAGTGTAGTCGTATAACCATCGGGCGTCCGGCCAATAAACCCCTGCGTCACTATTATCTGACCGGCTGCCTGAAGGCGACACTGACGAATAGCGGTTTCCGTAGCTGTCCAGTCAACGCGGCCTTCACGGTAGGTCGTATCGGTATGAACAAGCGCACGGGCATCGGCCCAATGCGTTGGTAGCCCTGTTGCTGTTAGATAAGCCGCAATAATCTGCGTTGACATCACTTCGCCAAGCGACACAAACTGGTCGTAAATCTGATCGTAGGCTCCCGTTGGTGGTTGGGCTAACAATGTCTGCCCATGCTGAAACGTATGTTCAACAGCCGTGAAGTCGCCGGTTAACTCCCCGATAATTACCTGATGATACGCCTGAATGGATTGCCACCGCGCCAGCGCATCCGCTGATCGACCACTGGCATGAAGGCTGACTACTTCCTCTAATGCATTGGTAGTTTTGCCCATCGCCGATACCACGATAACCGCATCACCGTTTCCCTGATCTTTGCTGATCTGAGCCAGATTACGCACCCCGGCGGCATCGCGCACCGAAGCCCCGCCGAATTTGAAAACTTTCATAAGGCTGCTATAAAAAAAGACAGGACTGCTGACTCGAGCCGGACGAGTGTCCTTCCGTAAGTCGGCAATCCTGCTGAGAAAACTGTTATTAGACTGTTACCGTCCGCCCGGCGAAGAGTAATTCACGCACAGAACGCGCAATACCATCGGCATCAAAACCACATTCGCGCTGCAGTTCAAACTGTTCGCCATGTTCGATTACTGCGTCGGGAATGCCTAACCGTTTCAGGCGGGCCATATAGCCATGTTGGGCCATAAACTCGAGGATAGCACTGCCAAAGCCGCCCATCACGCAGCCGTCTTCTACGGTTACCACCCGGTCAAAGCGCTGAAAAATTTCGTGGAGCATGACTTCATCCAACGGTTTCACGAAACGCATGTCGTAATGAGCTGGAGTAATACCTTCTTTCGCCAGCAATTCGGTAGCCTGAACGGCGGAGTTGCCAACATGGCCAATGGTCAGAATCGCTACGCCTTCGCCATCCTGAACAAGTCGCCCTTTGCCGATTTCGACGGCTTCCAGCGGTGTCTGCCAGGCAGGCATCACGCCTTCACCCCGTGGGTAGCGGATAGTGAAGGCCTGTTTACCCTGCTGAACAGCGTTCGATTGAGCCGTAAACATCAGGTTGCGGAGTTCCTGCTCATTCATCGGTGCCGACACGATCATATTGGGAATGCACCGCATAAACGCGATGTCGTAAGCGCCGTGGTGCGTGGGCCCATCAGCTCCGGCAAACCCTGCCCGGTCGAGGCAGAACACAACAGGCAGTTCCTGAATGCATACATCGTGGATGACCTGATCGTAGCCGCGCTGCATGAAGGTGGAATAAATATTGCAGAATACCACTTCACCCCGCGTGGCCATACCGGCCGAGAATGTAACCGCGTGCTGTTCGGCAATACCCACATCGAAAGCCCGGTCGGGAAACGCCTTCATCATGATATTCATGGATGAGCCGGAGGGCATGGCAGGCGTTACGCCCACAATCCGAGGATTCTGCTGTGCCAGTTCGACCAGCGTATTCCCGAATACATCCTGATATTTAGGTGGCTGCGGACGGTCGTATACCTTCTTTTTAATTTCACCGGTTACCTTGTCGAACAAACCGGGCGCGTGCCATTTAGTCTGATCTTTTTCAGCTGGTGCAAAGCCTTTGCCTTTCGTGGTAACGCAGTGAAGAATTTTGGGGCCGGGAATGTCTTTCAAATCGGCCAGGACGCTCACAAGGTGGTCGATATCGTGACCATCTACCGGACCAAAATACCGTAAGTTCAGTGACTCAAACAGGTTACTCTGTTTCAGCACGGACGTTTTGATGGCCCCTTCTACCTTTGAAACGATTTCCTGCGCGCTGCGTCCAAACTTACTCGATTTACCGAGCAGGTTCCAGACCTCATCTTTCATCCGATTGTACGTATGGGAGGTCGTAATATCGGTCAGGTACTGCTTTAGCGCACCGACGTTGGGGTCGATGGCCATGCAGTTATCATTAAGAATAATTAGCAGGTTCGTATTCGTGTCGCCGGCATGATTCATGCCCTCAAAGGCTTCGCCGGCCGTCATCGAGCCATCACCAATAACCGCAATGTGATTACGGGTCAGATTACCCTGTAGCTGGGAGGCCATTGCCATACCCAAAGCGGCCGAGATTGATGTGGACGAGTGCCCAACGCCAAAGGCATCGTAAGGGCTTTCTTTTCGCTTCGGAAAACCGGACAGGCCACCGTAAAATCGATTGGTATGAAACTGGTTGCGCCGACCAGTGAGGATTTTATGCCCGTAGGCCTGATGTCCGACATCCCAGACTAGTTGATCGTCGGGGGTATTGAAGACGTAGTGGAGTGCAACTGTAAGTTCGACAACGCCCAGACTAGCCCCGAAATGGCCCCCAAAAACCGATACGCTGTCGATGATGTATTGACGAAGCTCGTCGGAAACTTGAAGCAGGCTACTTTTATCGAGTCGACGAAGGTCGTCAGGCGTGTTGATGGTGGCTAATAAGTTGCCGGGGGTAATAAGCATAGTTGACAACGGGAAGTGTCTGTCTGGCAACAACAAAGCGTAATTACTTTATGTTTCAGGTTGTTGCTCAGGCCGTTTATAGGAGCGAAGCTACTACATTTCGAGGATACAAACACCCGGCCGAAATTACAGATTGGGAATGAATAGTTACTAAACGGCAGATTCCGGCCTTGGGAGCCGGAATCTGCTACTTAATCCTCAGAAAAGTCAACTATTTCGCTGGCTGGCCCGAAAGAGTTTCTGCTTCTCTTCGCGGGTCAGGCTCTCATAACCTGAACGGGAAATTTTGTCTAATATGGCATCAATCTCGTCCTGATCGGGTATGGAAACCGTCGCGGACGATGCCCCCGCCGATGCATACGTACTGGTAGCCTGTGCACTGCTGCGTTGCTTGTAAGATACTTTTACGGCTGGCTTCTTTCGGAACAGCCCCTGCCAGCCATCCATTACCCAATATACGGGTCTGCCCAGATCGGTTCCGTTCTGGAGAAGTTTGATGAACAGAAAGCCCGTTAAGGCACCGCCTAAGTGAGCCAGATTGCCACCGGCATTTTGCCCTACAGACTGGGCAAGCGATAAGATGATGAAGAAGAAAGCGATGTATTTAATGCGAACCGGCCCAATCAGCAGCAGATGAAAGGTATAATTGGGTAACAGCGTAGCCGCCCCGACGGCTACTGAAAAAGCCGCTGCTGATGCGCCAATCAGTTGGGCGTTGGCCAGGGCGGGCTGAAAGTAAGGTACCAGATTGTAGATCAGCATGTAGGTTAGACCACCCGCCAGTCCACCTACTATATACAGACTCACCAGCCGACGGCTGCCCAGATATTCATCCACCAGCCGACCAAACCAGTACAGGAATAGCATGTTGGACAAGATATGCCAGATGTCTTCATGGCTGAAAAAATAGGTGACTAAGGTCCAGGGGCGATGCAGGAACTCATTAACCGAAGCTGGCAGTGCCAGTTGCCTAACGGCAAACACGTAGTATTCCGGCCGCTGCGACATATTAAAAATAATGTACATCAGCAACACTGTCAGGAAAATGACCGTATTGACCAGTATAAGTTGCACCAACGTATTGTTGGGCTTATTAAATTCAGACCGAAAATCGTCGAACAATCCGCTCATCGCTCAGTAAAATGTTTTTCGTTGTATTTCCCAATACTTTATCAGAATAAATGCAAACAGCATACCGCCAATGTGTGCAAAATGGGCCACATTATCGGACTGCGACCGTTGAATACCTGTATATAATTCGTAGGCTCCGTAGAAAATAACGAGATATTTAGCTTTAACCGGTATAGGCGGAAACAGAAGAAATAATTGTGTATTCGGAAATAACAGGCCGAACCCCATAATAACCCCAAAAATAGCACCCGACGCCCCAACCATTGGTTCATTAACCTGCGTGCCGTAGATTCTGTTTACAATTTGCAGGCTTCCGTCAATCAGCGACCGATTATTCGGCTGGCTCTGGTACTTGTCAATGAACGTTTCGATCTGATCATAGTAAGAACCAGCGTGTTGCGTAATAAAAGCCAGAAATCCATCGGGTGTTGGGTCGAGCCGGTAATTGGCTACGGCCGTGTACACATCGTGCATCTCGTAGTAGTTGATACCCGAAAAAAGCAGGGCTGCTCCAATACCCGAGAAAAAATAAAAGAATGTGAATCGCCGTGGTCCCCAGGTTCGCTCCAACATCGGGCCAAACACAATCAAACCGATCATATTGCTGAAAATATGACCGATACCCGCGTGAATGAACATATGCGTCAGCAATTGAACGGGATTAAACTGGTCCGACAGAAACGAGTGCAACCCAAAATTGTCAATCACAAACTCATTGGTGACAAAAAAAACCAGGACATTCAGTATCAGAATGGCGCGGACAACCGGCGTAAGCATCATATCAGGTTCAGCAATTTACGGATAATAACCCGGTCACGATTTAATTAGCCCGGCAATCTTATCCAACGTCAATACACTCGTAATCGGTTCGCCACCCGGCGTATAGCTGGGGTTTGCCGAGGCAAATAACTGGTCCACCAGCGCTTTGCGTTCCTGACCACTCAACCTGGTGACGTGCCGCCCTGCCGAGCGCCGGGCCAGTGACCGGGCCAGTACTTCGGGCCGGTCCAGTTTAAGACGTCCGGTATCTTCGCGGAGTTGTGCCAGCAGGTTGGCAAACAGATCCTCTTCGCTTTCGCCCGTTGTCAGTGTGGGTACGCCCCGAATCACAAACGTGTGTTGCCCCAGTTCGTCAAACTGAAAACCCAGACTGGTTAGTTCGTCGCGCATGTCCAGCGCCAACTGGTAATCGACCGGCATTACCGTTACCGTTTTGGGAAACAGCAGTTGCTGCGACGCGCCATTCCGCTTGGTCAGGGCCGAATGAAACTGATCGTACAGGATGCGCTCGTATGCACCACGCTGATCAATCAGCAACATGCCCGATTTTACGGGTGCTACCAGATACCGGTTCTGAATCTGTACAATGTTTTGTTCGTCGAACTCCTCCGTTGTCAGGGTATTGGCCCGACTGCCCAACGTAACGGCTTGGCCCGGTTCCGGCGCGGACGTTTCGGTATCGTACTGACGCAGCCAATCGGTCGAGATCGTTGCCGGATTTGCCTGGGAGGCCTCTGTTGGTTCGGGCGCGGCTAAGCCGTCAAACATGGCCTGCCAGTTCGTAGCTGCCGGTTTCCGGGGTACACTGGCCGGAAAACCGGATTGCTCACTTGTCCATGATGGTGCCATCGGCCGGGGCGATGCCGAAGTCGGCCGCGATTCGGTAACCGGCTGCTCTTCGGTAGTCGATCTTGACCCGGTACCGTTCTGATGCGGGCTGACCAGAAAATTGACGTTACCGTCGAAATCGAGCGAGGGCGATAGGTTATATACGCCGACCGCTTTCTTAACGGCCGCCATCACGATGGCATACACCGACCGCTCATCGTCGAACTTGATTTCGGTCTTTGTGGGGTGAATATTAATGTCAATATGCGACGGGTCAATGTCGATAAACAGCACATAAAAAGGATGGCTGTTATCGGGCAGGGTGCCGTCGTAAGCCCCAATCACCGCATGGTGCAGGTAATTATGCCGGATGAAGCGATTGTTAGCAAAAAAGAACTGTTCACCACGCGCTTTTTTGGCCGATTCGGGTTTACCGATATAGCCGCGTACTTTCACATACGGCGTTTCTTCTTCGCAGAACGCCAGCTGTTCGCGGTAACTTTTCCCGAACATATCCACGATCCGGCGGCTTAGTTTACCCGCCTGCAGGTTGTAAATCTCCTGGTCGTTGTGGTAGAGCGAAAAGCCAACTTCGGCATGGGCCAGCGCAATTCGCTGAAACTCATCGAGGATGTGGCGCATCTCTACCGAATTGGATTTTAAAAAGTTACGCCGGGCCGGTACATTGAAGAACAGATTCTTGATGAGCAGGTTTGTTCCAGGCAGACATGATATGGGTTCCTGTGTTTTGACTTCAGAACCTTCCATGCGAATCAGCGTACCCAACTCGTCGCCGTCCTGCCGCCGGGTGCGCATCTCGACTTGGGCCACAGCCGCAATAGACGCCAGAGCTTCGCCCCGGAAACCCATGGTTTTAATGCGGAACAGGTCGTCAGAAGTACGTATTTTAGACGTCGCGTGCCGCTCGAAACTCATACGGGCGTCGGTTTCAGACATGCCCAGCCCATCATCGATCACCTGAATCAGGGTACGCCCCGCGTCGCGCACAACTAACTGAATCGACTTTGCCTGGGCGTCGATTGAATTTTCGAGTAATTCTTTTACAACTGATGCTGGCCGCTGAACCACCTCACCAGCCGCAATCTGGTTGGCAATCGAGTCAGGAAGCAGTTGGATTATATTTAACATGGTATGCCTTCGTTCAGCCCGGAAAGGGTATCCAAGTTACGATAAAAATGGGGGTTAACAGGCTTTTTTGACCCGGAAATTAAGCACACTTTATCCTGGCCTGCCTCCCTTGTTTAACGTATTCCGGGCTAAAAAGTCCTTAAAAAGGCACAATGATTTTGGCACTGAAATTCCGGCCCATATTGAAAATGCCCGACCGGCCCGTTGGCGACGCTGTATAGTACTCGAAATACTTCAGCCGGTTCAGGTGCGACTGGTATGCTTTATCGAACACATTATCCATCTGGAAGAACAGCCGAATACCCTCACGACCCGCCCGGTTACTGATGCCGGTGCCAAAGCCTATGTTTAGCAGGGCATAACCCGCCGTGAATGTTTCCGTATTATCCACGCCATAAAATGTCGACTGGTCTCCATAGGCATCTACTTCTGCCCTGGCATAAATATTGGAAAAGGCACCTACCTGCCGGGCAAACGTTGCGCGAATTTCGGATCGGGTATGGATGGGAGGGATGAAAGGCAGGTAGCGGGCCGCATCGCCATTCAACTCGATCAGTGGCTGATTCAAATTCAGGCCGCGAATAAACGACAGGCTATTATTAAACGCCAGCCAGCTCAGGCGGGGCGGGTGGTAGTTGACCGATACCTCAGTGCCATACAGATGCGCTTTCGACTGCTGGTACTGATAGGTAAAGTTGCCCGGTACAATCACGACCGGGTTATTATTGGCATCGTAGAGCCGGGCCTGATAAATGTAGTTCTGAATGGTGTTGGTGAAAAATTCAACGCTGATATCCCAGGCGGGCAGGTTCGCCAGAAAGGCAACATCACCCTGAAGGCTGAATTCCGGCTTGAAATTTCGGTTGCCGAGGTAAACAATGTGCGCACCGGGGTCGAGGCCATTTGACCCGATTTCGGTGATATTAGGTGCGCGGTAGCCCCGTGCCAGATTCGTCTTTAACAGGACGCGTTCGGACAGGCTATACGTTAACCCAACGCTGCCCGAAACGCCCGTAAAATTTCTTCGGTAAGCCGGAAATTGCCGTGTAGCTCCGGCGGTATCGGGCACGAAGGCTGGCTGGCCAAAGCCCGTTTCCGGGTTAGTCCGCACGTAGAAGTCGGTCCAGTTCCAGGCCCGTGTATCGTACCGGATTCCTCCGCTTACCTGCGTTCGACCCAGCGATTTTTTCAGGAAAACATATGAACCAATATCAAACAGCCGGTAGTTAGGAATAGGGAAATCGGTGCCATTGCGGTGCTGATTGGTCTGGTACATACCATTCACGCCCAGCGTGGCCTCTATGCCTTTCCATTCGGGCAGGTTATACTTCAGATCGTAGTTCAGCGTGTTCAGCACCACGTATAAACCCGCCTGCTCGGGCCGCGTCGGGTGATTGTATTCCCGCCGGACACTTTGCTGCAGGCCAACAATACCCGTCAGTTCGCCTTTACCCAACACAATCCGGTTTCGCGAATACACCCGGTAGTGCTGAATGTGCTGATGCAGGGGGTTGATGGTATACGACTGTAATTCGGCATCCGGCACAATGGGGCAGTTTTTAATATTGTCGCTTCCTGATTCCTGCACCTGCCGGGTAAACTTACGGTTAAGCGAATCGCGGCTGCCATCGGGAATTTCCTGCAGGTTTTCGTAGGCCGTGGCGTAGATATAACTCGACCCCCAGGTTTTGTCGATCCCAAGCATGCTTGAGAAATTAACCTCGCGAAAGGCGGTGCCATACACCCAGCCATCGTACCTGTTCTGATAAGCATGGGCCGTTTTAACGGAGCCGCGCAACGTCCACTTGATTTTGTTGGTATTCTGTAACAGACCCAGCGTGGTACCGCTCATACAGTTGTTGGTATGGTATTCGGTCTGGAAGTCGCCTTTGATCTTCCCGTCGGTATATTTTGGCGTGATGGGTATAAAGTTAATCACACCGGCTATGGCATCGGACCCGTAGATCAGGCTGGCGGGTCCTTTCACGACCTCAGCCCGCTCAATACCGTATTGATCGATTTCGACACCGTGTTCGTCGCCCCATTGCTGACCCTCCTGCCTAACACCATTATACAACGTTAGTACCCGGTTGTAGCCTAAGCCCCGAATGAACGGTTTTGAGATGTTTGGTCCGGTGGTTACTGCACTCAGGCCGGGAACGCCTTTCAGTACTGCATCAACAATGTTGTTGTTGACGTTGAGGTCCATCTCTTTCTTGCTAATCACCGCAATGGACACCGGACTCTTCCGAATTTCCGAATTGCGGGTGACGCCCGTTACCACAACTTCGTTCAGTTGGGAGACATCCGTGCTGAGGATAAAGTTGGCCACCACCTGCGTACTGGATGAGAGCCGGACACGGCGGGTCTGTGTTTTGTAACCCAAAAGACGAACTTCTATCAGGTAGCTACCGGATAGTAAACTAGTGAGCCGATAATGACCGGATGTATCGGTAACGGCACCTTTTTTTAGTTCCGTTATGTATATTGAGACATCACTAAGTACCTGACCTGTAGCCTGATCGGATACGAAGCCCACAAGTTGCTGGGCCTGCGTGGTGCATAAACAAACGGAGCCGAATAGAGTAAGTAAGTAACGTTTCCACATAGTTATGCTGTAATGCTGGAGTTGTTTCGGCTTGAATGGCTAAGGAGACAGGCCAGCTCATACCGGCTGTAAAAGGTATCTGTATTCCGGTAAAAGCACTATTACGCAGGTTGTTTACCGGTAAGCTGACGTTACTATCACAAATTAAAGCCGTTAGTCAAATATTTGTTTAAGCTATTTTAAATATATTTTTAGATAAGCCTAAATTGCTGTTAGCTGTGAGTGATTTACTGTACGCATTCAGCCATTATCATTGTTTAAAGAGGTCGAAATACGTAAACCAAAAAATTTTGTCCAAATGCTTTGGTATAGCACTCAAACAAGGTTAAATTTGATTATCAAAAGGTAAGGCTAATTTGGCGCTTGCGAAGATTTTAGGTTTAGTTATATTGTTATCTACTTTACATCAATCTTTTGTTAACCTACAACTTGATCATCATG
This sequence comes from uncultured Cytophagales bacterium, assembly GCA_964251665.1. Lineage (GTDB taxonomy): Bacteria > Bacteroidota > Bacteroidia > Cytophagales > Spirosomataceae > JBBQLG01. The sequence goes on along the minus strand of CAXUKO010000014.1, from coordinate 126,387 downwards.
AAAAGTATTCGTCTGTATATGTTTCTGCAATGGGTATTCTTTCTGCCCATTATTCTGCCGTTATGTATTTTGTTCGGAGCGCTGCGCGGAGCCGTTCAAATGGTAGAGCGGGTACTTGATCAGTTTCTTATTGATGTTGTTCCTCCAGCCAACACAAATGTGCAAGCCGATGTGTGACAATTTTCCCGAAAACGTAAAAAGCCGTGCTGGAAGTTAATTCCGCACGGCTTTTCCTTTTTTCAATGAATAAAATCCAGGTTCTTGTCTTTGTAGTCCTCCCGGTCGTCAAGTTCCAGAAACTCTTCCCAAAACGGGTCATTCGGTACACCAGCTTTGCAGATTAAGGGCTCCTTTTTTACCGGATGAATAAAATAAAGCCGCCGGGCGTGCAGGTAGATCTTTTTATCGGGTGTTGGCCGGTCATACCCGTACTTTACATCACCCCGAATCGGACAGCCCATATGGGACAACTGTGCCCGAATCTGATGGGGCCTGCCCGTTATAGGGTTCACTTCCAATAGGTAATGTTCATTGATTTTGCCAAGCAGGCGGTACGATAATTCGGCTTTCTGCGACCCTGCTACCTCCTGCTCAAAAACTGTCACCTGGTTTTTAACTTCATCTTTCACCAGCCAGTTTACCAGTTTATCGGCATCTTTTGGGGGCTTCCGGCGAATAACGGCCCAGTACGTTTTCTGCACCTGCCGTTTGCGGAAAATTTCGTTCATCCGCTCCAGTGCTTTAGAGGTTCGGGCAAACACCACCAGGCCACTTACGGGCCGATCGAGCCGATGCACGGTACCCAGAAACACTTCGCCGGGTTTGTTGTAGGTAACCCGGACGTATTCTTTTAATAAATCCAGCAGCGTTTCATCGCCCGTACGATCGCCCTGCACCAGCAAGCCGGGTTCCTTATTAACGATAAGCAGGTGATTGTCTTCGTAGACTACCTGATAGCCTTTGCTTTTCTTCATACTTAGTTTGTTGTTTATGGGTTGTAGTTTTCATCCGGTCAATGACGGTTTCGCATTCGGGCAATCCAACTACAAACTACAAACCGTTTTAGCCCAGTATTCACCAGACTGACTAACTCAATACGCTTCGTTCTCGTTCGGAAACTGCCGCCCCTTTACATCATCGACGTAGTGCGCAATGGCCTCATTCATAACCTTGTTCAGGTCGGCGTACCGGCGCAGGAAACGAGGCTTAAACTCCTGCGTGATTCCCAGCAGGTCATGAATAACCAGAATTTGCCCGTCGGCGTCCGGTCCGGCACCAATACCAATGGTCGGAATGGTCAGGCTTTCGGAGACCTGTTTGGTGAGGACGGCCGGAATTTTTTCGAGTACGACGCCAAAGCAACCAATGTCTTCGAGCATTTTGGCATCGTCTAACAGTTTTTTGGCTTCGGCTTCTTCCTTGGCGCGTACGGCGTAGGTACCGAATTTGTAGATCGATTGGGGTGTCAGGCCGAGGTGTCCCATTACGGGAACTCCTGCGCTTAGTACCCGCACAATGGATTCCCGGATTTCGACACCGCCTTCCATTTTTACGGCATGAGCCCCCGACTCTTTCATGATCCGAATGGCCGACCGCAGGGCCTCGGATGAATTGCCCTGATAGGAGCCAAACGGCAGATCGACAACGACCAGCGCCCGCTTTACGCCCCGGACAACCGAACCGGCATGGTAAATCATCTGGTCGAGGGTAATGGGCAGGGTGGTTTCGTGCCCTGCCATGACATTCGAGGCCGAATCGCCTACCAGGATGACTTCTACGCCGGCCGCATCGACTACCCGGGCCATTGAATAGTCGTAGGCCGTCAGCGCCGAAATTTTTTCGCCTTTATTTTTCAGCTCTTGGAGCGTATGCGTGGTAACGCGCTTGAGATCGGGATTGTGAACAGACATGGGTCCGGTTTGTCGGTTTAAATTGTTGGTCGTTCGCGATTCAACTGGCTGATGGTGTACTTCTACCAGCGAACGACTCATCAAAACTACAAACTCTTAACCCATAAACTATCGGCCAACAAGCCAGGAAGCCGGGTTGAGTTTCGTAAACTCTTTCCAGATCTGAAACTGGAGTTCGGAAACACCATTGGCACCGGTTGAGACGACACCAATCGGCTCGCGGGCTTTAATGCGCTGTCCTGCCCGTACCGAAACCGAACGCAGGTTGGCGTAGACCGTGAAATAGTCGCCATGCTGAATAGCCACGACATTGTTGCTACCCTGCATGTACTGTACATCGCGAACAACCCCATCGTATACTGCCCGGACAGGCTCACCGGCATTGGTCTGAATGTCGATGCCGGGGTTGGATACTTTCAGGCCTTTTAGTACCGGGTGCGGATGAACCCCAAACTGTTCCGAGATGAAACCGTGCTGTACCGGCCAGGGCAGTCGGGCGCGTGAGGCCGTGAATGAGGAGGCCAAGGCTTCTTCCGCATCGTTCAGGTTGTTATTATTCCGACTGTCAACCCGTACCGGCTCCGGCTTTTCGGGCTCCGGCTCAGGAATGACAACGGGCGGAGGAGCGGGTTTACCTGCCTTTTCGGCGGCCTCAGCCGCAGCGGCTGTTGCGGCCAGCGCATCGGCCCGGCGTTTGTCGGCGGCTGCTTTCCGGGCGGCTTCGAGTTTTGCCAGCCGCGCCCGTTCAGCCCGTTCCCGCTCCGCCCGTTCGCGGGCTTCGCGCTCGATCAGCCGGGTAATCATCGACTCCAGCCGGGCAATAGACCGACGGTTCTCGGCCAGTTCGTTACGCAGTTCGGTTTCTTTCTGGCCAAGTTCCTGCACGACCTTACTCTGGTCCTCCTGAAGCGTTTCTAATTTTTTGCTCTCACTTACCTTCGTCGTCAGGGTATTTTGCTCTTGCCGACGTTTGCGCTCGGTGGCTGTCTGCTTCTCGCGGAGTTGATTCTGCACGGTTTCCATCTGCCGTTTCTGACTTTGCCGGGCGTCGGAATACTGCTTCAGGTAACGATAACGGGCTACGAGCTGGTTGAAGTTATTGGCCGCGAACAAAAAACCGAGCGGGCTGACCTGTTGCCGACGCCGGTCGGCCTTGTAAATCATATCGGCGTATTCAGCCTTTAATTTCTGTAAATCAGTAGTAAGCTGTTGACTGGTTTTCCGGAGCTGCCCAACCTCAGACTCGATCAATTTAATGTCTTCAGAAAGCAGGTTAATCTGTTTAGACTGCGCCTGAATCTGCTGATTCAGCGCCTTTAACTGTCCTAAACTCACCTGTTTTTGCGAAGCGGTTTCCTTCAGAATGTCCCGGAGTTGATTCATCTTCTCCATATTCTGGCGCTTCTCACGTTCCAGTGCCTGACGGCTGCGCACCGACTGCGCCCGCGCAGGTAGGTACAGGGCCGTCAACAAGCCGAAGACCAGCAGTGAATAACGAAGAAACGGAAGGGGAAAACGGAATAGGGCGAGTTGCATAGGAACGTACTTCACTGAAAGGGACAGGTCAACTCACGGTCGGCGTTGGTACTTGGCCGGAATAGAAAAAGGAAATCCGGGCGACTTATCGACTAATTCGACTTTGTTGTGCTGAATTTTTAGCAGCGTCTGGTAGAACCGTCCGTCGTCTTTTGACTTGTAATCCAGGGTAACTAAACTGGTATACGGAAACAGAAAATTATTCAGTACCGTGAAATCTTCGTAATCAAGCCGGAGCGTGTTTTTGGTCGGTTGCTCCGTCACCATCAGCTTTTTCAGTTTCCGGTCCTGTTCGCCAATGTAGTTTTCGACCAGCACCTTTCCTTCGCTCTGGCGTAGCAGCAGGTAGTCGCGCTCGTTCTTGATCTTCTGAGCCGGACGTTTGGGCAGGGGCAAATTCCCGACAATGAGCGACTGCAGCAGGTCGAAGTTCATATCGAAATTAAACTGTTTGCTGATCGTTGGAAAGTCGTATACCGAATATTCCTTCTGAAATGTATTTAAAATAACAATCGAATCGCGACTGATTAAAGCGCGCACAGCCTCAATACCGATTTTGCGGACTGAAATCCAGATCAGGCTGTCTTTCCGCACGCGCAGAAAAACCGTGGCGTTCTCAATATCCTGATCTTTGCTCTTAAACGATAGCTTCGACTTGGCAGTCAGGTAGGCAAAATCAATTTCGGCCACATTGGCGCGGGCCTCCTCAATACCGGGTCGGGCGGGTGCGGTCGGGCCGGGGCGCGTTGGGGTAATCCGGGCGGTATCGGGTGTTTGGGTGACCTTAGTCAGGGTTGTATCCGTAACAGCCGGGTGTGCTGTACCATGTGAAATGCGGTGTCGGTGGCAACTCTCGAAGGTGAAAAGTAGGGTGGATGTCAGTAACAGAAGAAGGTATTTATTCATGTAGGTTTCCGGTCGTGATCTTTTTATCCAGCGCATCGCTGGTATCGCCTTTGGCTTTGGCCCGTTTCCACTGCTCTACGGCTTTTTCCCGCTCTCCGGTTTTGTAAAGCGCATCGCCGTAGTGTTCAATAATGGTGCCGCTTACGGCAGCGGGGTCGGCGGCTACGGCTTTCTCCAGAAACTGACGGGCTTTGGTGTAGTCTTTTCGGATGTACAGCACCCAGGCGTGGGTGTCCAGGAAGGTCGGGTTGGTGGGGTTACGTTCCACTAATTTGGTAGACAGCTGCAATGCCCGGTCCATTTTCTCGTTACGCAGCGACAGAAAGTAGCTGTAATTGTTCATCACCAGATCGTTAAGCGGGTCCTGCTTCAGGGCCAGTTCATAAGCCTCATCCGATTTGGCATTGTCGCCGATGGCGTTGTAGGCATCGCCCAACTGCGCATTGATGGCTGTAGTTAGTTCCACATTCCCCGCCGAGAGCTTCCGGCTTTCTTCCAGGGCATCAACTGCGGGCTGGTAGCTTTTCTTGGCTAAGTTGGCAACGCCATTGGAATACCAGAACAATCCCTGCGTTGGAAAGACCTCCAGGGCTTTTTCGGAGTGAGTCAGCAGACTATCAATCTGATTGAGGTCATTATCAATCTGTAAAATGGCCCCCCAGACTTCATATACCGACGGGTCCGTGCGGACGGCCCGGATGTAGGCGTCCCGGGCTTCGGCTTTCTGGTTCTGCTGCATCAGCAGTTCTGCCAGCATCACCTGCGCTTTGGGTTCGTTGGGGGCCGTTTTGCCGAGTTCGCGGGCCAGCCGAAGAGCATCCTGTTTAGCAGCCGGGTTGTCGCCCGCCACATTAACGTAACTGGCCAGTACCCGCGCCTTACTGCCTGCGTCGAGGTTGGGGTTCGCAAATACGTAGGTTAGTTCCTGACTGCATTTTTGCAGGTTTCCCTGTTTCTGATAAACGTCGGCCAGCATAATATGGGCCTGCGCATTGTCGGGGTTGATTTTCAGGGCTTTTTCCAGCCAGTTAACCGCCTGCGGTGGACGGTCGTTGGCAATAAGGAGTTCAGCTCCTTCGATCAGGTAATCATCATCGCCCGGTTCGGCAGCGATGAGCTTTTCGGCTTCGGCTACGGCGAGGTCTATTTTGTTCTGCTTGAGATAGATGCGCTGTTTCTGCCGGGTGATTTCTTCGTTCATCCCCATTACTTTCTCCACCCGGTCGTAGGTTTCCAGCGCCTTATCCGGTTTATCGTCGAAGAGGTAAATAGCCGCCAGTTCAACCCCGTATTCGGCGTTATCAGTACTTGTTTTCAGGATGTTCTCGTAAATGACTTCTGCGTCGGCGTACCGTTTTTGCTTGACGTAGATTTCAGCCAGCTGTAGTCCGTAAAACTTATTGGTCTTGTCGAGCTGATACGCTTTGGTGGCGAATGGAAGTGCTTCTGTGGTTTTGCCGGATTTCAGCAATGCCGATGCAATGGCGTACTGAGAGGCAGCATTGGTCGGGTCTTTCTGGAGTAATTTCTCGAACTGGGCCAGGGCCTTGGTTGGCTCATCGGTCATGATGTAGCGCATTCCGTCCGTAAACAGGGCTTCCTGTTCTGACTTGGCCACGGTCGTTTCGCCTGGCATTGACAAGCCGCTGCCACTGGTCAGTGTGGTACTTTTCGGGCTGGTTTTACGCTGCGCCAGCGCGGGTACGGCCCCGGATAGCAGCAGACAGCCAACAGCCAGTAAAACCGGCCCCTGCCATCCATTTTTGTACATACTCCTCATTCGCTGACGATTCATTCGGTTGATTGGCAAACGCAAAACTACGGGTAGCTATTGCCGCCGACCCACTGCCGGGCCGACGGATATACACAAATATAACCTAAACGCCCTGATTTTTTGTCGGACACTCAGGCCGAAACCGCATCGTAGATTTGCACTCGTTCCCACAGGTGCGCGCATTCGGCCACGAACTCCTGATGAACAGGATGGTCCTGATAAACATCATGGGCCGCTTTATCAGCGAAGACAAACGTCAACGAAAAGTCGTAGGAGTGGTCAATAACAGGACGACGGGTTTCGGCGGGCTTGCCAATGTAAACGGCCTGAATGGCATTTACGCTTCGCAACGATTCCAAACCGGCCTGAAGTGCATTCCGGTCGGCATTGTTCTCAGGGTGCCTGAGCCAGAAAAAAACAGTGTGTACGAACATGAGGGTTTGTGGTTATTGAGTTGGTAATGGGTGGTTGGGGTGGTTTATTCAGGAGTTCTTCTCCAGTTGCTTCACCAGTACGTCGAAATCTTTCGGGTAGGGTGCTTCAAACGTCATGGGTTCGTCATTAAGCATGGTAAACGTCAGCGAGTGCGCATGCAGTGCTACCCGCTGAATTAGGGGTAACTCCTCGGTATCTTTTTTGAGATTGAACTTACGCTTGATCTGCGACAGGTACACCGGTTCTCCGCCATACGTCGGGTCATTGACGATGGGCGCTTTCAGGCACATCAAATGCACCCGAATCTGGTGCATCCGGCCGGTAATGGGCATGCACTCAACCAGCGTATTGATGCGGTAGGCCCGGAGCGTGTTGAAAATAGTCTCGGCAACTTTTCCCTTCTGCCGGTCGATGCGAACCGACGTGCCATCGCGGACCTGCGCGATAGGAAGATACACGGAGATATTATCAAAATCATGCACGCCATTGACAACCGCGTGGTAGCGTTTGGCTACTTCTCGGTGTTCGAACTGCATGGCTAAATGACGGTAAGCGTCGGGGTTTTTGGCAATGGCCAGCGCGCCGGAGGTTTCTTTATCCAATCGGTGGCCAAGCTGCGCATCGGCATGGTAGGCCTTGGCTAAACGCAAAATGCTTTGTGAGCGGTCGGGCGTACGCTCATCCAGCGAAGCCACGTGAGGGGGCTTATTAATAATTATATAGTCCTCGTTCTCGAAAACGATGAGGTCGGTGAAATTCACGTTCATACCGCAAAGTTCGGGTAATTTCAGCGCACCCCCAACCCTCAGGCTAAAACAGGCCGGTATGGGCTGCCGAACTGCTCAGTCCATCTTCTCTAATTTAAAACTGAACGTAGTGCCTTTCTCCAGTTTGCTCATCACCGTAATCTTGGCTTTGTGGGCACTCAGAATGTGTTTCACGATGGCCAGTCCCAAACCGGTGCCGCCCCGTTCTTTAGAGCGGCTTTTATCGACCCGGTAAAACCGCTCGAAAATGCGGCTCAGGTGCTCGGGCGGAATGCCGGGCCCATCGTCCCGAATGGCAACCAGAACGTGTTTCCGGTCTTCGTCCAGCGTAACCAGCACCTTACCGGTTTCATTACCGTATTTCACGGCATTTTCCAGTAGGTTCGTCATCACCTGACTGATGCGCTGCGGGTCCGCTTTGACCATGTATGGGCCGGGCCGGTCGGTCTTCAGGCGAAAGGTAGTGTGTTTGGCGCGGGCGATGGGTTCAAGCTGTTCAAACAGCTCGAGGGTAATGTGGTGAAGATCAACCCGCTCAAAATGCATGCGAACCTCGCCCGTTTCGAGCTGCGAGAGGGCAACCAGGTCTTTTACCAGGGCATCGAGTCCGTCGAGGCTTTTGGCGGCTTTGGCCAGAAACTTATCCCGAACTGCTTCGTCGTCAACGGCACCGTCGATGAGGGTATGGATGAATCCCTGAGCGGCAAAAATGGGGGTTTTCAGTTCGTGCGATACGTCGGCCAGAAATTCGCGCCGGAACAGTTCAAGGCGCTTAAGTTCTTCGATCTCCTTCTGCTTTTTGGCGACGTAGACAAAGATTTCATCGTTCAGTTTCTTGAACGGATTCACATTTTTGATGACTACTTTCCGGCTGATATTAAAATCCCGGATCTTGAGTTTGCGAATCGTCTGGTACATTTTGTTGACCTCGCGGTAGACCAGCAACTCAATAGCGTAGAGAACCAGAAAAAAGGAGACGATAAATGAAGATACCCCCACCACAAACAGCATGTTGACGGTTACGCCATCGACAAACGTCAGGAAAACGACCGTCAATACTGAAATCAGGCAGGCCAGCAGGAGGGCAATCAGACGGGGACTGAGGGACATAGAGTAAAATTAGCGAATTGGCGACTGAGTGATAGCGCGAATAGTTAACCGGTTATCATTCGCTCAGTCGCCAATTCACTCATTGGTTCAGACTACTTCAAACATATAGCCGACGCCTTTCAGGGTGCGGATGTAGCCTTCCCCCACTTTCTCGCGGAGCTTCCGAATGTGGACGTCTACCGTTCGTTCGAGCACGTAGATGTCGGCCCCCCAGATCTTCTGGAGCAGTTCTTCCCGGCTGAACACTTTATTGGGGTGCTGCGCCAGGAAAAAGAGCAGTTCAAATTCTTTTTTAGGAAGGATGACCGATTTTTCGCCCTGATTAACGGAGTAGTTTTTGCGGTTGATGAGCAAATCAGCGATTTCTACTTTATCGCCCGGATCGGCTTTCTGGGCTTCGCGCCGGAAAAAAGCGTTGATCCGGCTCATCAGCGCGCGAGGCTTTATGGGCTTGGTTATGTAGTCGTCAGCACCGACATCAAAGGCGGCCACCTCCGAATATTCTTCGGAACGTGCCGTCAGGTAGAGAATGTATGTTTGCCGAAGCTCGGCAATGTCGCGCAACTGACGGCCGGTTTCGATGCCATCCATGTGCGGCATCATAATGTCTAACAGGACTAATTCGGGCAAGTAGGTACGGGCAATATCCAGGGCTTTACGGCCGTCTGTTGCCGTTCTGACATCATACCCTTCTTTCTGGAGGTTATATTCCAGCATTTCTACGAGATCAGCATCGTCATCGACGACTAGAACCCGGTGTTGTGGTTGAGAAGCTTTCGCTGCGCTCATTGAGTTTCGCGCTATTGGTGATTATCCCGAAGGTACGGGCGTGTTTACTGATTTTTAGAAAACGCGCTGATTGTTAACATAAACTTAACAGTCAATTCATTCGAAGCAGCTTGTTCTTGAAGGGGTTACGGAGGTTGATGTACTCAGATCGTCAGGTTTTCAAGCGAAAAAATTGCCCGGCCTGAACCAGGTAAATCGTACCCACCAGCGTTCTATTCGGTAATCAGAAATTCAGCGGGTCCAGATTTTTGAAGTGTCCATTCATACGGATGCGCTGCTTGGTGCGCTCCATGTCGTAAATTACGGGAATGACACTGTCTAAATGCCGAATCAGGAACTGCTGCCGGTCGGCCTCGTTGTCGATGGTTAATATCTCGTATTCCTGCTCAATCGAGAGGCCAACTTTATGCGCGACCCGGTAGGAAAGGTCAGGCAGAGCCGCGTCGAAATCCGGTTCAATTTGCATGAGATCATAAAGTTTCTCCAGGCGATTGAGCAGCGTACCCAACATTGGCGCGTCTGAGTCGCCGGGTTCCAGCAATCGGACCTGACCACCAGCGTATAACTTCCCCGGCACCGGATTCTCAAATGTATCGAGACTGAAAATGCCCAGCCCCATCGTTTTGATATCCATCCGTCCGTCGTCATAGCGTTTGTGTAAAGTCAGGATTTGCATCTCAGTGCCATGTCCCGGTAACGCGTCATTAATGAACGCCGGAATCCCGAACGGGCCATCGCTGTCTAAACACTCGTAGACTAACTGTCGGTAGCGCGGCTCAAAAATGTGGAGGTTTAACTCTTCGCCGGGATAAACGACCATATTTAAAGGAAATAGCGGAAGATTTTTAGTCATAACGGATTAGTTCGTTGCTGGTGAGGTTGCTTTTTCGACGCTGATTCCCACACTTTGCACATCGGGCAGTGGGTCCTGCCTCATATATTGCCGGATTCGGATGGTGTAACTGCCCGCTTTAGGAAAGCGGTAATTACGCTTCATCACCACTTTATGGTCAAACAGATCGCCCAGCCCATCGCCTAATGGCTTGCCGGTTTTAGGGTCCATCAGAATGAGTTCGTCCAAACGGGACTCCAACTCTTTTCCCGCCGAATCCAGCAGATAGCGCGTCAAATACAGGTTATAGTACGGATAGGATACGCTATTGCGGAGATTGTAATAGATATTATAGGAGATTGTGGGATCGGTAATGCGAAATGTAAAAGAGGGGGCATTTTTGATGGTCCACCTGCCTTCGTCAATGTCCGTGTATTCGCTGTAAACGGTTTGTGAATCACAGGCCAGCGTAGCCAGTGCAATAAACCCCAAAAACCAACTGTTTTTCATGCGTATGGGTTGTCTGAAAACAAAACTACACCCACCAGGACTGGAATCAAAAATGGTGCTGTTCCAATAAAGAAACGTTAGAAGCGTCTGGGCCGATTAAACATTACCCGCTTTTTTGTGTCCAACGTCTGTTACAACTCTAATTAGCGCACCCGAGTTATGAAATGGATTGTTTTAACGATGTTGATCGGCTTAGGTAGCCTGACTACGAGTATAGCAGCTACCGGCATTGCACAGCCTGATACAACCCTGCCTCCGTCGAAAAACCGTCGGCCAGTTCAGATGACCTTACCGGGATATCGGTTGGATACCAGTTTTAGTCAGCTTGAGAGACCCGATCCGGCTGTTTATAAAGTGGTACCCAACTGGCTGCGGGCCAAAGCCGCAGGGAAACCAATTTATGTGCTGAACGGGCTGGTTGCTACGCCTAAACAGCTACAGCATTTAAAATCAAGTGCGGTTGAGTCGGTACAGGTAATCAACGGTCAACGGGCTGCGGCCTTATACGGATCTGTTGCCCACACCGGAGTGGTGGCTATCACCACGAAAGCCGCTTTACCCCCCAAATAAGCAAACGCCGACAGCTATGCATGACATAACTATCGGCGTTTGCGTGTTAAAAACTATTACTTAGATAATCGAAGGAGCACCCGGAATGGGATTACTCTCCGCTGAGTTGCCGGGCTTACCCCCGCGCGATTTCTTCTTTTTCTTCTTAACACCGGGTTTAATGGCGTATTTCTTGTCCAATTGAGCCAGATCGCTGTTCAGCGTAGCAGCCGTTGCCGGCTCTTTCTTTTCACCTACCGGCGTGAGCACCTCGAATGATTCGGGAATGATGCCCTGCTTGTTCAGTTCCAGAATCTCAACCACGCGAGCCATCGGCAATGGGTGCCAGGTGCTTTCGGCACCGTAACCGAACCACATAATCCGCCGAAAAATATCCGTCTTCTGAATATAGGCCTTGCCCTTCTGCGTTTCCAGCGGCTTTTCTACCGTTGGAATATCGCGGAGGGCGTCCATGTATGTTTCCAGTTCGTAATTCAGGCAGCACTTTAGCCGCCCGCACTGACCGGATAGCTTGGCCGGATTCAGCGACAGGTTCTGATATCGGGCTGCTGATGTGGTTATGTTCTTGAAATCCGTTAGCCAGGTTGAGCAGCAAAGCTCGCGTCCGCAGGAGCCGATGCCGCCCAGCCGTCCTGCTTCCTGCCGAAGGCTGATCTGCCGCATCTCAATCCGTATCTTGAATTCGCCCGCCAGCATTTTAATTAGCTCACGGAAGTCAACGCGCTCCTCGGACGAATAGAAAAAAGTCGCTTTTGTGTTGTCGGATTGGTATTCAATATCCGACAGTTTCATATTCAGTTTCAGATCACGAATGATCTCACGGGCGCGGTAAAGCGATGGTAAGTCACGGGCAACGGCCTGATCATGCTTCTCCAGATCTTTGGGCGTTGCCAGGCGATGAATAACTTTCGTATCATCGTTCACGACTACATTCTTGCGCTTGAGCTGCAGCCGGACCAGTTCGCCCTGCATAGAAACAGCCCCAAGGTGATAACCGGTCGGCATTTCAACCACCACATAATCACCCGTTGTCAGGTCCAGCTGGTGAACGTTCCGGTAATACTCCTTGCGTCCGCCCTTAAACTTCACTTCGGCTACATCAAACCGCTGTGAAACTGGTAAATCCATATCGCTCAGCCAATCGAACGAATTCATTTTATTGCAACCACCGGTGCCGCAACTCCCACTGCTGCATCCGGCTACTGCCGGGGTACCGTCGCTGCTTTTGGAATCTTCATTCCGGGAGCCGCATCCGCCGGTCGTACAGGATTTGCATGACATACTTATCTATAGTTTATGGCAGTTACCCGCCGTTTGGAGTTGGTGATGTGTAGTGGTGTCTGGTCTTGAAACCCGATACCGCTGACACTCTACTACAGACCACAAACTCAGTCCTGATACCGGATCAGGTCAACCCCGATGTCTTTCCGGTAGTATTTACCGTCGAATTGTACAGTTCGGGCCGCTTCCTGCGACCGACGAACAGCATTTTCCAACGAGTTAGTCAAGGCGGTTAGTGCCAATACCCGGCCGCCACTGGTTAATACGTGACCGTTGCTGCCCGAGGTACCTGCGTGGAAAGCCATGACCGGTTCTTCCAGCTTATCTAACTCTGTAATCGGTTTACCCGTTTCGTAAGCATCCGGGTAACCACCCGATACCACTACGGTCGTTACTGCCGTTTGGGTCGATATCTGCAAATTAATCGTATCCAGATTACCATCTGCGGTCGCTTTCAACAGCTCAACAAAATCAGTCTGAATCCGGGGCAGCACCACTTCCGTTTCCGGATCGCCCATCCGGGCATTATATTCAATAACAAGCGGCTCGCCCTTCACATTCATTAACCCAACGAAAATAAAGCCCTGATAGCGTATACCTTCCTGCTGTAGGCCGAACAGGGTTGGCTTTACTACCTTTTCCTCTACTTTCTGTAAAAAGGATTTATTGGCAAATACTACCGGCGACACCGCTCCCATACCGCCCGTGTTGAGGCCGGTATCGTCTTCGCCAATGCGTTTGTAATCCTTGGCTTCGGGCAGAATTTTATAGTTAACACCGTCTGTCAGCACAAAAACTGACAATTCGATGCCGCGAAGAAACTGTTCGACAACCACCCGGCTACCGGCTGCGCCAAACTGCCCATCGAGCATACTTCGGAGTGTTGCCTGCGCTTCGGCTACGGTTTCAGCAATGATAACTCCTTTCCCGGCCGCCAGCCCGTCGGCTTTCAGCACCACCGGTAGCGGGTGATTTGCCAGATACGCCAACCCATCGTTTAGGGTCTCGGTGGTGAAGGTCTTGTAGGCAGCCGTTGGAATACCATAGCGGGCCATGAATTGCTTGGAGAAGTCTTTGCTGCCTTCCAACTGAGCACCCTGCTGGTCGGGACCTACAATTCTTAACTGAGCTAAATCCGGTTGCTGACGAAGGAAATCGACAATGCCCCGAACTAATGGCTCTTCGGGGCCGACCAATACCAAATCAATCTGATGGTCACGCACAGCGGACGAAACGGCCTCAAAGTCGTTAAAACCGAAGGGAAGATTGGTAGCTACGGAGGCTGTTCCGGCGTTGCCGGGGGCTACAAACAAGTTATCACAAAGCGGACTCTGGCGGAGTTTCCACGCAAAAGCGTGTTCGCGACCACCGGAGCCAAGTATAAGTATATTCATGGGTAAGTCAGTAAGGTGGTAAAGTGACAGTCAGTAAGTCAGTTGCACGTATACTTACCAACTTGCCACATTACCAACTCTAATTAGCTACTTCCGATAAGAATTTGATGCGCATCAGGCGTAAATCCTGTTCGGTGAAATCGTCGCCCCCGAAAGTATCCAGGGCAACGGCAATGTTATCCGTATCGGCACGCATGAAATACTCAAAGATTTCCTCCTGACGCTCATCATCCATAATCTGATTGATGTAATAATCGAGGTTCAGGCGGGTACCAGAGTAGCAGATATGTTCGATTTCCTCAACCAGATCTTCCATTGCCAGGCCCTTGGATTCGGCAATTTCGTCCAGATCAATTTTTCGGTCGATTTGCTGAATAATGTAAATTTTGACCTTCGACTTATTAACCATCGACTTCACGACGACGTCTTTGGCGGTCTCAATCTCGTTTTCTTCGACGTATTTAGTAATCAGGTCAATGAACTGCCGTCCGAACTTCTGGACTTTCCCCATCCCGACGCCATTGATCTGCGCCATTTCCTCGCGGGAAGTTGGGTAAGTCGTCGCCATTTCTTCCAGCGACGGGTCCTGGAAAATAACGTACGGCGGCAGGTTTTTCTCTTTGGCAACCCGCTTCCGCAAGGCCTTCAGCTGACCCAGCAACACTTCGTCGTAGGCACCACCACTGCCGTTCGGGGCAGCGTCGGTTTCGTCGTCTTTTTCAGCGATCTGCTGGGCGTAGTCATGATCCTTCGACAGCGTAACGGCGTAGGGATCTTCGATGTAATTAAGGCCTTTCTGCGTCAGTTTCAGTACGCCGTAGTTGTCGGCATCTTTCTCCAGATAGCCCAGAATCGTGGTCTGCCGGATCAGTGAACACCAGAATTCGGTATTCTCGTTGAACTCGCGGCCTTTCCCGTACACGCCCAGCATATTATGCTCATAGCTGGTAACGTACTGATTATCAATAGCGGTAAGTACGTCTGATAAGTGGTGTACGTCAAATCGCTGATCGGTTTGCAGCACTGATTGCAGCGCAAGTACCACTTCATCCTGTACTTTAAATTTCTCGGTCGGTTTCAGGCAGTTGTCGCAGAACCCACAGTCTTTCTCAACGTATTCGCCGAAATAACCCAATAACTGTCGACGTCGGCACGAGCCCAGATTGGCATACGATACCATTTCGGTCAGCAGGTGCTTGGCATTATCCCGCTCGGTAACTGATTTATCCTTGTTGAATTTCTCCAGCTTCAGAATGTCATCATGGCAGTAAAACATCACGCAGTTGCCTTCCAGTCCGTCACGCCCCGCCCGGCCCGTTTCCTGATAGTAGCCCTCGAGTGATTTTGGTGCATCGTAGTGAATCACGAACCGGACATCGGGTTTATCGATGCCCATACCAAAGGCAATCGTCGCACAAATGACGTCGGCGTCTTCATTCAGGAACGCGTCCTGATTATGCATCCGCGTCATCGGGTCAAGACCAGCATGATAGGGAAGGGCTTTAACGTCATTAACGGTCAGCAGTTCGGCAATTTCCTCCACCGTTTTGCGGCTCAGGCAGTAAATAATCCCCGACTTGCCTTTATTCTGCTTAACGTATTTAATGAGTTGCTTTTTAGCATCAACCTTCGGCTTGATCTCGTAGTAAAGATTTTTGCGGTTGAATGATGTTTTATAAATATCAGCATCCTCCATCTGGAGGTTCTTCTGAATGTCAATCTGTACTTTGGGCGTGGCTGTCGCCGTAAGGGCAATGACTGGCAGGTTACCAATATTATCGACAATGCCCCGAATCTTACGGTATTCAGGCCGGAAATCGTGTCCCCATTCCGAAATACAGTGCGCTTCATCGATGGCAACGAAGGAGATATTTGCCTTGCGCAGGAAATCCAGGTTTTCCTCTTTGGTCAGTGATTCGGGGGCGATATAAAGCAGTTTGAGCGACCCGTTGAGCGTATCTTTCTTGACTTTATTCATCTCCGCTTTGGAGAGCGTCGAGTTTAGAAACTGCGCGTTGATACCAAACGCGTTCAACTGATCGACCTGATTCTTCATCAGCGCAATCAGGGGTGAAATAACGACGGCTGTACCATCGCTGACAATAGCCGGTAGTTGGTAGCACAGCGACTTGCCGGCACCGGTGGGCATAATGACAAATGTATTCCGGCCGGCCAGAATGCTGTGAATAATGGCTTCCTGATCTCCTCTGAACTGGTTATACCCGAAAATATCTCTAAGCCTCTCTTTGAGGGTTACTTGCACCGTTTGGTCCACCTGCATCATTCTCTGTTCGTACGGAAGGTTACTATACTATCGGTTTGACTGTATCTTTGTCTGTTGAATTTACCGATTTAAGGGAGACAACTACTGGTTATTCCAGAAAAATTAGTGCCAAACTACTGGCCATGCCCTTAATCGTTTCATTGAAGAAAGTAAGCGAATTTACAACGCAACGCGTCGAAAACACGCATTATATAGTTGAAGGTACTAAAAAATCTACAATCTATCGCCCGTTCGGTGCTGTTGACCGAAGCGGAGGCTATCCGAACCGCTATTGACCGGCTCGACGGGCAATTCGATGCTGCCGTACTGGCTATTCTCGAAAGCCGGGGCCGGGTGGTCATCACAGGAATTGGTAAAAGCGCGCTGATTGGGCAGAAAATCGTAGCAACACTTAACTCGACCGGTACACCCGCCTTGTTTATGCACGCGGCCGATGCCATTCACGGTGACCTTGGTATGATTCAGCCCGAAGACATCGTTCTCTGTATCTCTAAAAGTGGGAATACTCCGGAAATTAAGGTGCTGTTACCCCTTTTGAAGCGGCTAAATGTGCGGCTGATCGCCCTGGTTTGTGATACCGACTCGTACCTGGCTACTCACGCCGATTTTGTGCTACAGGCGTATACTGAGCGCGAAGCTGACCCGCTTAATCTGGTGCCGACAACCAGTACGATTGTCGCGATGGCAATGGGTGATGCCTTAGCCGTCAGTTTGCTGGAAGCTCGTGAATTCTCCCGTGACGATTTTGCCCGTTATCACCCTGGCGGAGCGCTGGGAAAAAAACTATATCTAAAAGTCAGCGATGTGTATCCGCATAATCAGTGCCCGCAGGTATCACCCCATACGAGCCTGCACGACGTTATTCTGGAGATAACCTCGAAACGCCTGGGGGCTACAGCTGTAGTTAATGAAGATCACCTGCTGACAGGCATTGTAACGGATGGTGATCTCCGGCGGATGCTGAACACACACGATGAATACAAACACCTTTGCGCCCGCGACATCATGACGCCCGCGCCCATCTGTGTATCCCCCGATGATTACGCCGTTGAAGCTCTGCAACTGATGCAGTCCCGGAACATCACCCAGTTAATTGTCGCTGAAGGGCGGGTGTTGAAGGGATTTGTGCATCTGCATGATCTGCTGAGAGAAGGATTGGTGTAAAACGTCAAGTGGTGTTGGCTATATGCCATATATTGGAGATATGGCATATAGCCGACACCACTTGACGAATAACTCGACCCACTGGCCCGAAAGTAACAGCCTACCGAAACCGGTTTGATTCTTTCACTAATTTTTCGTCGCGCCGGATAAATCGGTTGGCAAGCGCATTGGCGAACAAAGCACCGATGATGGCGTAGAAACCTGGTAAAAACGACCCCTGATCAGCAGGGTTGCCATATTCTTTGCCTAAGTAAAGTGTCCGGTACAGAATCAAGCCCATCACAATCATGAGCAATAGGGAGTTAACGGCACATAAGGCTTGCTGCTGCAATCGGTTCTTGTACTGGAACATGGCGTACAGTGCGATAAGACCGATGAGAGCGAGTAACGCGCCGAAATACCAGATCGGCTGTACAAACGTGGTAACACCCTGTTGAGTTGTATATTGAAAGGACGTCAGTCGGGCTATTTCCGGCAATTTAGAGCCGGCTTTTTCCCAGATCGGACTGGCCAGAGCGAACCCCATACAGAGGGCAATAAGAAACAAAAATATGCTTTGAACGCGTTGAATCATGACTGATAGATTTGGGCCACAAAGGTAGCCTAAAGCAGAGAATTATGGAAACAGGGAATCAGGTGGTATTAACCGCCGATGGGTCCCATTCGGTGTATAACGCTGAACTGGGTAAGCATTACCACTCTATTTTTGGTGCCGTTCAGGAGTCTGAGTGGGTGTATATTGACTTGGGTTTAAAGCCAGCTCTGGAACGCTTCGCAGGTGAGTTTCACGTTTTTGAAATGGGATTCGGCACCGGGTTAAATGCCCTGCTGACTGCGCTGATTGCCGAAGAGCAGCAACGAAAAATCACCTATACCGCCATTGAGGCTTACCCGCTGTCGCCAGATGAAGCTGGTCAGTTAAATTATGATGAGCAACTTCGTACGCACTATCTGGCTGCTCTGCATGAATCGCCCTGGGAGCAAGCAGTTAGTATCCATCCATATTTCACCATAATAAAAAGGAGAGGACTGTTGCAGGAGTTAACCCTTGCAGGCGCTTTTAACCTTGTGTATTATGACGCCTTTGCGCCAACAGCTCAACCTGAACTCTGGACGGAAGATATATTTCAGAAGATCGCCCGGCACGTCGTACCAGGTGGGTTACTAACTACCTACTGCTCAAAAAGCATTGTGCAGAAAGCCCTGCGGGTTAGTGGCTTCACTGTGGAAAAGCATCAGGGGCCGTTCCGGAAGCGCGAAATACTGCGGGCTGTCCGTCAATAGTTGCGCCGTACCTCCAAGTTACGGCGCAACTATTGACGGACAGCCCGAGTGGTAAGTCCTAAAGTAAATTCGTAATCAGTCGGCCAACCTGCTCTAGGTTCTCAACATCAACCTCGCTGAAATCATCAAGCTGGTCGCTGTCTACGTCAAGCACCATCGCCACGGCACCAGTTTTATCAAAGATAGGTACGACCACTTCCGATTTTGAGGCCGAGCTACAGGCAATATGTCCGGGGAATTGCTCGACGTCTGGTACCAGAATCGTCTCGCGACGCGTGTAAGCCGCTCCGCAAACGCCTTTGTCGAAGTTGATGCGTGTACAGGCGATTGGCCCCTGAAATGGACCTAGTATTAATTGGTCGTTTTTTGTCAGGTAGAAGCCGACCCAGAAGAAGCCGAACGCTTCTTTTAGTGCCGCTGTAATGTTTGCTAAGTTCGCAATCAGATCCGGCTCACCAGTTGTCAGGGCTTCTAACTGCGGTAAAATTGATAGGTAAACCTCCTGGCGGTCGGCCGTTTGTGGAATATGAAGTGTTTCTGCCATTACGCCGTTACGTTTTTAAAGTACCGTTTCAGCCATGTATCAATGGCTTTTACCCGCCAGTTGGTCAGAAAATCGGCTTTCGATTTCACTAATGTGTTAAACACCGTCGTATCTGGTGTTAAACGCCCGTCGGCCACCGCCGTCTTTATTTCCGGTAGGGCCAGCGTCTCAACGGCACCCGTGACAGCCTGATAAGCCGCTGACCGGTCCATGAAATCAACCGCTGTGCCGGACTGGCCCAGTTGCTGACCGATCTGTTGCACAAACCGCACAGAGGCATCGATTGAACAACCGCTGGGTAGTGCCTGATCTTCATCCACTGCTACTACAATAAAGCGATTTTCGATTACTTTGGCCGACGCCACTAAGGGTTGTCCATGCGCAGCCCAATTGGTCAGAGCCGGTTGCAACGCCTGTTCAATGGTAGAAACATCGGCCGACGATAGGGGCCGGTTAGCCTGATAGACCCAGACACGGGCATCATCTGCGATTTTATCAAAGTCGATCCACATACAGATAGCGGTTAATGAGTATCAGTTAGTAAGCAGTTGAGACCTTTATATAATCTACCCACTGCCTGCTAACCCCTGCGTTTACAACCCTTGCCCGCGCGCGATGAGTTCCGAAATGTCGTAGACCTTTACCGAATCTTCGCGGTTCTGATTCTTGACCCCGTCGGACATCATCGTCATGCAGAACGGACATGCAACGGCAATGGTATCGGCACCAGTTGCCAGCGCTTCCTGAACCCGCTCCACGTTAATGTCTTTTTTACCCGGCTCCGGCTCCTTGAAATACTGGCCTCCACCCGCCCCGCAACATAAGCCATTCGCCCGGGAGCGTTTCATCTCGACCAGATCAACGTCCAGTGCCTGTAAGACTTCACGGGGAGCTTCGTAAATCTTATTGGCCCGACCGAGGTAACAGGAATCATGAAAGGTAATCCGGCGTCCTTTAAACGTTTCACCATCTTTAACCTTCACGCGACCTTCGTTGATGAGCTGCTGTAAAAACTGAGAATGGTGGATTACTTCATAGTTGCCGCCCAGTTCAGGATACTCATTTTTAATGGTATTGAAGCAGTGCGGACAGGCGGTGACAATCTTCTTAACATTGTAGCCATTCAGTACCTGTATGTTCGAGACGGCCTGCATCTGGAACAAAAATTCGTTACCAGCCCGGCGGGCAGGATCACCGGTACATCCTTCTTCCGGCCCTAAAACGGCGAATTTAATGCCTACATGGTTCAGGATACGGACGAAAGCAATGGTCACCCGCTTATACCGGTCATCGAACGAGCCGGCACAGCCAACCCAAAAGAGGATTTCTGGCGCATCTCCGGCTGCGGCCATGTCGGCCATCGTCGGAACAGTATATGTTTTTTCGGAAGTTACTTCCATAGGTCAATTTATTTTAAAGTAAGCAATGAACTGCTACTGACTTCCTGATTAATGGTGGCGGTTTGCTGATAGGCTCGCCAAACGAAATACCCTACACTAACCACTACACCCACTTCCATAGCGTATTCTATTAAGTTGGCACTATTGCTCAGCAACGTTATGTTTGTCATGAGTGGTGCACCAATCCGCCACCAGTACGACGGCTGAATGGTTACCAATGCGTTTAGTACCAACAGAAAAGAGATGTCGGCCCTGTTCCGCCAGTCGATCAGGCAAAACAGCAATGGGATGAGGTAGATAAAGGCGTAGTTGCCGAATGAACTCTTATGCACGAACATCAAAAAGCCAAAGCAGAGTATCCATAAAAGGGGTAAACTGTCTTCGTACGGCCTGTTACGCAGCCTCAATTGCCAACCGCAATAAGCCGCCAGCGTTACTACTACTACTAGTCCAATTCCACTCAGTACGCTGGCATAAGACATAAAGTTACCGATAATTGGTGCCAGCACCGTCCACAGATTCGGGGCAAACGGCAGGTTAGCGAACATCAGTGGCGTTAACATGCCCATGCCTGTCAGGGCATACAGAACCACCAAGCCAGGTAAACCAATAGTAAGTAAACCCGCCACATACCGGACTGGCTGACGAACCCAGAACAACAAACCTATGACAATTAAAATGGCCAGCGCTTTGGTAACAAGAAGCATTAAGGCCATAATTAGTCCCAATCGAAAAGCATTCGGCTTTGCCTGCCACTGGTACAGGCTAACCGCACCAACGGCCCACATCCAGACATCTTCCTGCCCGCCTAGTACGCAGAATGACAAAGGCGCTGGTAAAAGCATATAAAGTAGAGCGGATAATTGAACTGAACGTCCGCGACGTGAATAATAAAACCGATAGGTTAACCACCACGCTATCCCCTCTACCAGAATCATCAGCAGTACAACAGCCTTTGCGCTATGCCAAAAAATAAGTGGTAAGGCGGTGAGGTAAGCAAACAGGGGGCTATACGGTGACCAGAAATCGCGGTATACCACTTTCCCCTGTAAAGCCTGCCGCGCGGCTTCGTAAAAAACCGGAACATCGGAGTGGGTTTCCTGTCCTGCAACCAAATAGATGGCAATGAAGGGTACAATACGGAAAAGAACAAAAGCCGCTGCCAGAATCGGGTTGATTGTTGACGCCGGTAAATTTACCACCTGAGCCCGGAATCTGTAAACGATTCCAAAACTGCCTGTACAGACCAGAACTACTAAAATCTTCAGGATAATAACACTCATACTTACGGGGAAGAATGCCAAAAGTACGAGTGTTATTATGGTTTATCAAGCCAACTACTATGGTAGGCTATTTAGAAGATACTGGCTCATTTACCTGCTCTGCCCAGTTGAAACGGTCGCTGGGCGAAAATTTCCAGGGAGCCATATTGTTCTCGATATTGCTGAACATGGCGTTCCAGGAAGCGGGTGCCTGGGCTTCTTCCATAACGCGGTACCGGCGGAGTTGCAGAATAATGTCCAGCGGACTGATGTTTACCGGGCAGGCATTCACGCAAGCCTGACAGGTCGTACAGGCATTGATCTCTTCGACCGTGATGTAATCATTGAGCAACGATTTGTCATCCTTAAAATCGGGACCGTTTGTTTTCCAGCCGCGCTGAATATCTTCCATCCGGTCGCGGGTATCCATCATGATTTTACGGGGCGACAATTTCTTGCCGGTCATGGTGGCTGGACAAGCCGCCGAACACCGCCCGCACTCGGTGCAGGAATAGGCATTCATTAGGTTAATCCATTTCAGATCCGTTACGTCTTTTGCCCCGAAACGCTCCAGTTCGGCAGGTTGCTCGCCGTTTTCGTTGGCTTGCGTACCATTCAGGGCTACCGTTGATTCGATGCCCAATGCCAACTGCACCTCGCTGGTGATGGCGGGCATATTCTGCATTTCGCCTTTCGGTTGCAGGTCGGAGTAATAGACGTTCGGGAAAGCCAGCGCAATGTGCAGGTGCTTGGAGTAAGTTACATAGACTGCGAAGGCGAGAATACCCAGAATGTGGAACCACCACGAGAACCGCTCATAGGCAACTAAAGCCGTATCGCTGAAACCATTGAACAGCGGCTTGAGGTAGCCACTGATCAGGAAATCCGGGATAACCCCTTTCAGTTCGCCGTAGTGACCAAAGCCCCGATCGCGCAAAACGCTATCCGATGCGTTCCAGGTCAGAAACGCGATCATTAACAGAATCTCTGCCGTCAGAATAACCGTGGCATCAAGCCGGGGCCAACGAGGGCGCATCTCCTCGTGGTTTTCGGGTTGAAAGCGGCCTACCTTAGCCACGTACCGACGGCCAAGAAAACCAACGCAAACTGCTAAAACGCCGAAAGCCAGTACCTCAAAAACACCAATCAGGTATGGGTAAATCGACGCGATATAAGGAGCGAAAAGTCGGTGTGTGCCTAAGATTCCGTCCAAGATAATCTCGACGATCTCAATGTTGATGATGATAAAGCCAACGTAAATAATGAAGTGCATCACCCCGACCAGCGGATTCGTGAGCATCTTCTTTTGTCCGAAAGCTACTAGGGCGGTAATCTTCCACCGTTCACTGGGGTTATCCGTGCGATCTTCGGCCCGACCAAGTTGGATACTCTTCCGAATGAGGTCAACGCGCTGAATAACGAAGTAGACGGCGGCAACCAGTGCGGCAATGAACACTATCTGCTGAATAATTTCCATAAAATTTAAGTGGCTAAGCTGACTGATGGTCAACAGATTCGACAGCCAATGGTTAAGAAACTAAAAAAAGTATAGGCCAACGGTTGCAAAAGGACACGTGTCACCTTACCTTTGCACCCACATTTACAGTAATCCGGTGATGTAGCTCAGTTGGTAGAGCAAAGGACTGAAAATCCTTGTGTCGGCGGTTCGATTCCGTCCATCACCACGTTCTAAAGCCTCTTCAAACGAAGAGGCTTTTTTTATGACCCGATCTGCTACAATTCGTTTGTTCACTTCGTATAATGGTATGCAAGCATACTATTTTTTGCAATAGCAAATATACGACAACCGCCCGTTTTGGCAAGTGTCCAGAGATACATTTTAGTACTAATACACGATCAAAAAGGATAAATTAAGCCATAGGTAGCTCAATGCCAATAGCCTGCATTAATTGACTGGCATTGAAACTGGCGCAGATACCGTCGCGCAGACGGTAGTCAAACAGTAGTTCACCCTCACGGATGTCCGACTGGAAGTGATAATTGCGAACGAAATCTTCCTCGTTACCAAGCTGACCAAGTTCCAGATCGTGCGTGGACACAAATCCAGAAGCTGTCGTGCGGTGGAGTTGCCGGATCAGGGCTTCAGCGCCCCGGTGGCGGTCGGCGGAGTTAGTACCCTTCAAGATCTCATCGAGGAAATAAAGAATCGGCAGTTGATTCGGCGCATTCGCCATGCGGATTAGCGTCTGCAAACGTTTCAACTCCGCGTAAAACGACGAGGTGCTTTCTTCCAGTGAATCCTGTGTCCGCATACTGGTGAACAACTGCATAGGTGAACAAATAAATCGCTCGGCACTTACCACCGACCCTGCCAGCGCCAGGACCACATTGGCACCCAATGTTCGCAAAAAGGTACTTTTCCCGGACATATTCGAACCGGTAATCAGCACCGTCTGCCCGGCACCCGTCAGTTTTAGTGAGTTAGCCACGGCTTTGCCCGGAACCAGCATCGGGTGAGCAGCCAGAAGAGTGTCAAGATGAATCGTATCCTCCTGAATGATGGGCAGCGTATAGTCAGGATGTGCAAAGGCAAGACCGGCCAGGCTGTTCAGTGCTTCCAGATCACCCAACGCCCCGAACCAGCCCGATAACTGCTGGCCATATTGTTTTCGCCAGTTCTCCAGTCCAATCAGGTAGTGAACATCCCACAGGGTTGGTAGCCCGAACAGCAGATAAAAATAAGGATTCTGGCGGAAGCTAAGGTTTTCGGTCAGTCGACTCAGCTTTGCAATAGCTACGGATGCCGATTGAGTACCGCTGGAAAGGTGAATCTGTATCTGACGAAGTTGCGTAGCCTGAACCGATTGGTGTTCGATATGCTGAAACAAATCACGGTAGGTGCTCAGCGCCCGCGCCATCGTGTGTGTTTGTTCGTTCAGTGCTTTCACCCGAGCCGCCACCTGACTCAGAACCAAACTGTGCAGAAAAAGGGTGCCGGTAACGGCTAAACCGGGAACGAGACCCGCCAGCCAACAGCCGAAAATAACACCCGTTACAGCGGGTAACAGCCATCGTACTGCGTTGAGATAACCCGGAATAGGTACTGTCTCGCCAGTAGCCCAGGAGAGGAGTTCGTCAGGAGATTTACTGACATCAGGATTTAAGTACGCAATGGCTTCAAACTGTTGCCGCCAGTCAAATAAAGGTGTTACTTCAGCCACGGCCTGCTGACGAAACCGTATCGTTTCGGCTGGAGCAGGGTGTTGTAGCCACTCTGCCAGCCGCTTGGCTCCGGGCAGCGTATGCGTTCGGTTGAGTAGTCGAAAGAGGGAATGCGGACCAAATACATCCAGGTCGCTGGTGTACGGATGTGTTACGCTGGCAAATTCGTTACCGGTTTCGGTCCGTGTGAATTTGCGTTCTATCCGGGCCGCTTCGTCCTGATTCACAAAAACTAAGTGATGGGCATAATCGCGTTTGCGCCGGATGGCCTGATGTCGTTTCAGCAGATAGAGAAACACAATCACGCCAATCAGGCCTGCTCCAATAGCCCAAATCGTCTGCTCACGGTTGATTAATACCCAGACGGCGATAGACGCGCCGATAAACCAGACAAGCCGCCCAATGGCCAGTTCATTATACTGGCGTTGGGCGGCCTGTTCAGTTTGACTAAAGGTTTTCTGGCGTTGCTGAAATAGATCGATGGTGGTCATTTATTACAAATCGAACATGTTCCCTGAATCAGCAGATTTACTTCCTGACGCTGATAGCCGACAGGCAGACTGATGGCCGGGATCTGAACATTGTCTAAGCAGGTTGTCTGACCGCATAATTCACACTTAAAATGAACATGGTCGTGGTGATGGTCGTCTTTGCCACAGCCGGGTCGGCAGAGCGCATATTTGGTGCCTCCCTCATCATCCAGCACTTTGTGAAGTATACCCTTGTCCAGAAACGTTTTCAGCGTCCGGTAAATGGTTACGCGGTCGTAATCCGGGCCAAGCCCCTGTTCAAGATCACCATGCGAGAGAGCATGACTGGCTTTCAGGAATAAAGTCAATACTTCTTCCCGGCTGCTGGTGCGCCGAAGGTCAAATTCTTTAAGAGTGTCGGCGGTTGTCACGGCTATTCGGTTGGTTCAAACTTCGTCTGGAACTGCAACTTAACTAAGTTCGCGTACATACCATCTTCCACATTCGCCAGTTCGTCGTGTGTACCCGATTCAGCAATCTGACCATCGCGGAGGACGTAAATCATGTCTACTTTCCGGATAGTAGCCAGTCGGTGCGCAATAATAACGGTGGTACGATTCTGCATCAGAATATCCAGAGCTTCTTGTACCAGATGTTCCGATTCAGCATCGAGCGACGAGGTGGCTTCATCCAGAATCAAAATGGCCGGGTCTTTCAGAATAGCCCGCGCAATGGCAATGCGCTGCCGCTGTCCGCCCGATAATTTAACGCCCCGCTCGCCCACCAGCGTCTGGAACCCATCAGGAAATGACTGAATAAAGTCCAAGGCATTGGCTTTCCGGGCCGCTTCCATTATTTCGGCTTCTGTAGCATCCGGCTTTCCGTAGCTGATATTCTCAAAAATGGTACCGCCAAACAAGATCACTTCCTGGGGGACCACGGCGATGTTCTGGCGCAGATTCGTCACGTCGAAATCGCTCAGGCTGCGGCCATCTACCGAAATCGTGCCACTGCCAACGGGGTAATACCGCATCAGTAACTGCACGATGGTTGATTTTCCGGCCCCGCTCTGGCCAACCAGCGCAATTTTACGGCCTGATTTAACCTCCAGCGAAATGCCTTTCAACACCTCAATATCGGGTCTGGATGGGTACGAGAAACGTACATTACGGAAAGCAATATTGCCTTCGACTGGTACCGATAACACCGCTGGCGGGTTAACAACATCAACTTCCGGCGTTTCTTCCAGAATGTCCAGAATCCGTTCCGACGCTCCAATCGTCTTTTGTACCTGCGCATACAGGTCGCCCATGCCGCCAACCGAACCACCAATAAACATGGTGTAAATGATAAACGTCAGCAAATCGGCGAAGGGTAATTCTTTAGCCTGCACCAGTGACCCACCGTACCAGACAACGCCCACAATGCCCCCGAACAGAGCGAAAATAATGAACGACACAAAGACACCTCTGAATTTAGCCGCCCGCAATGCATTCGTAACGACACTGGCTAAGGCATTGGTGTAGCGTACAATCTCCAGCCGCTCGTTGGTAAAAGCTTTCACGGTGTTGACCGATTGCAGTGTTTCCTCTACGACAACGTTAGCGTTTGCCAGTGCATCCTGGGACTGCTTTGACAGTTTGCGGATAAACTTGCCGAAGAAAATAGCGGCCACAACCATAACTGGAAACGTAGCCAGCATAAATAGGGTCAGCTTCCAGGAGAGGTAAAAAATAATGGCTGTACCAACGGTTAGCGTGGCGACCTGCCGGAACAATTCGGCCAGCGTTAGCGACAGCACATCTTGCAACTGCGTTACGTCGGATGAGATCCGGCTGGTAAGTTCACCCACACGACGTTGCTCAAAAAAGTAGACTGGTAAGCTAATAATCTTACTGTATACCGATTTGCGAACATCGGCCATTGCCCGTTCGCTAACCTGCGCGAAAAAGTAGATACGGAAGAAGGATAAGATGGCCTGAATGACCAGAACGCCCACGAAAAACAGGACGACCTGATTCAGTGAGAACGACGATTTGCCCTCGACTACGCTGGTGATTTCACCGATTAGCTTCCCAAAACTTAGTGTTGTACCAGTCGACAGGATCAAAAACATGAACCCCAGAATAAACTGGGTACGGTACGGGCGAACGAATCGAAAGATTCGCATCGTCTTTTGTAAACTGCTCTTAGTTAACTTCTTTTTATCTTCTGCTTCGACGTCTGCGCCGAGACTTCGTCCTTGCTTTGCCATTGTGTCTTTTTAATAACTATGTCTAAAAAGCACTGATCTTATTGTTTGATCTTGCGCTTACTCCTCCTCTTCCTTCTGCCCTTTATACCCCGACTCGCCGAACAACTTGCGGGCATCGGCATTACGCATCAGATCGGCGAGGCTAACCGATTCATGCGTATCGTGGTACCGACCAACAATCCGCCAGCCGAGCCAGCGACCAATCGCACCGGGGCATTTTGGGCTGATCT
This sequence comes from uncultured Cytophagales bacterium, assembly GCA_964251665.1. Taxonomy (GTDB): domain Bacteria; phylum Bacteroidota; class Bacteroidia; order Cytophagales; family Spirosomataceae; genus JBBQLG01. The sequence goes on along the minus strand of CAXUKO010000014.1, from coordinate 98,498 downwards.
CCGCTGTAAACGGCCGCTCATTCATGTAGCGTTGTTTCACGGCGGGGTTCACTTGATACAACAACTGATTGTCAATAAAGTGCGCCCAGACCAAGTCCTGCGACGCATACGTATCGGTTAACTGCCGGTCGGTGTAACCAATTATAAGGCTATCAGCAATAGGTTCGCCATCACTGCCCGGTAGCACGGTTTTGGTAAATACGTATCCCTTGCCATAATACACCATATCGGCCAGCAGGGTTTGGTCGGTCCGGTTCGTCGCGTTGTATTTGTCCGAGATAGCAAAAACAATGGCGGGTGCGATGTACGGCTTCTGGTACCGGCGCAAAATGTAGTTTGGATATTCGGGTCCCTGCGGACGGTATTTCGCTTTCGGCCCGACAAAGTAATCCAGACTTACAATCACGACACTGTCTGTTACAATCAGGTCAGGCCCCATAAAGCCAGTGAAGGTTGTGATGACCTTAGGGGCGTGGAAAGTGGGGAAGTCTTTCTGTATATTCGTAAAGGCGTCGGCTAACTGGCCGTTGAGGTCGGTGGCCTCCGCAAACTCATCCTGCGTTTGCTGGTACAATACGTTGAGTTCGGGGTCGTTTATCCGGGTGTATAACTCCTTAACCAGGGCGGTGTCATTGCCAAACTGGTTGGTGTTAAAGTACAATCGGGCAAATTCCCGGTTGGTGTTCAGAAAGGCCCGGATCTGCTCACGTGATTTGCCCGTAAATAAAGAGCGATCTAAACGTTGCAGCTTTATTTCGGCCCGTTTTTCAGTACAGGCGTTCAGTACCAATACGCAAAAAAGGCCCGTCAGGACCATCCAGTTTCTCATTCGCTTAGTCGCGTTACTATCTTGAAAACGTCCAAAATTACGAAAAAAGTTGCAGCTGCCGGTCTGATTCTACTGCTATTCGCCGGGGTTGTTCAGGCGCAGAACCGACAGTACCCGTTATCGAAAGAGACGCAGAAGCGGTTCGAGAAGATTACCGGCCGCAAGTACTCAACGCAGCCCGATGGCCGTAGTCAGGCTACCGACGAGATCCCTGATTATTCATGGCCGGCACACCTGATTGAGATGAGTGTACGTTTCGCGCCCAGCCTGAACACCAATACGGCCGAAGGGGAGGGTAATTACAAAGGGTTTCAGCCCAACGGGGTGGGTCTTCGCTTCAGTACAGGCCTGAATCTTGATTATTTTTTCTACAAAGACCGCTACGCCCTGGGAACGGGACTTTGGTATACGATCATCCGGTCGGGATATCAGATGCCGGGCACGTTTGGGCAGGACCGGTTCAATCCCGGCGCACCGGCTCAGAAATCCGTGTATAACCTGCGGTATGTGCAGGTGCCGGTGACCGTGAAAATGTTCGCCAATAACCTGTTCACGCGGACGAGAGTCTATTTTCAGACGGGAGGCATCATTAATGTGAAGGTAGGCGAACGGGCCTTGAACCCCGAAACCAATGGTCTTTACAAATACGCGGAAGCCACGAATACCAGCCGGCAATACGGTTTTGCCGACGTCTCTTTTGTGGTGGGTGGGGGCGTGCAGTACAAACTCAACAACATCAACGCCGTTAATGTCGGGCTTACTTACCAGCGGGGACTTATGGATGTAGCGCGGGGTGGTGATCTGTTCTCTAAAAACCGCGTAGTCTCGCTGGATTTAGGGTTTAAATTCTAAGATCTTATAGGCACCGGGTTTTAAACCCGGTGCTATTATGAAGCCGTTTCATTACGGCTTTTTCCGCTTCATGGCCAGATCGTGGGCTGTATCGTAGTAAGAACGCAGGTTGCTCCAGTCAAATACTTCGGCAATACTTTCGACGCGGTTGCGCATGGCAATTCGGTCGCGGAGGGTCATCCGAACAAACCGGAACAGAATGTTGGCCAGCTGATCGGCGGCTTCATTAAACGTCTGCGTCCGTCGATTAATCACGTAAATACCCCGGTTCTCATAATCACGCATAATCTGCATGATAAAATCACCGAACCCCGACTGATCGCTCGTAACGGTCGGAATACCCCGTACCACGCACTCCAACGGCGTGTAGCCCCACGGTTCGTAGTAACTCGGAAACACGCCCAGGTGGCAACCCCGCACAAACTGGCTGTAATCGAGGCCAAACAGCGGATTGGTTGACGCAATGAAGTCGGGGTGATAGACGATCTTAACGCGGTCGTACTCATTATTCACCAAATTGGCCTGCTCGATATAGCGCGTCATATCGTCGGGTTGTACCAGATCATGGGTCACGTAACGGGGTAACTGCTTGGTTTTCCAGCTTTGTACCGTGCGCCGTAGCCGTAGCCGCCAGTATTCATCTACAAACTTGTTCAGATCCGGCAGGGTAATGTCGTTACTCGACGCAGCCGCCTGAAAAAGCCGCTCGCCTACCTGTTTTTCGATGCTCTCGCAGGTTTCCTGAATCTCATTCAGCAATGCCCTTGAATGCAGCACGTCGGGGTTCATGGACGTATAGGGTTGCTTCGTCACCATGAACATCACCACTGTCGTATCCATGTTGGCCTCGCGCATGCGCCTGTTCAGGCGGGCGAGGGCTTCCAAGGTTACGTCGTAACCTTTGTTCGTGAACTCGAACCGGCCCGAGGTAAAGAAGTACAGCGTTTTATCAAGATCGAACGAGTAACTCTGGAAGAAGTGACCCATCACAAACTCGTGGATCTTCTGCTTGTACTGCACGTGCAGGTTCTGAAACTCGTGCGTTGCAGCAAAGCGGGTAATGTTCAGGCCATTGGGCAATACCAGATCCGGGTTGCGGCCCAGAAAGACCTCGCACTCCCGCGCGGTTACGTCGCTGACAGTGGTGAAGACATGAGATTGTAACGCGGCCAGCCGCTCGATGGTAGCCTGCGCTTCAATGCCATAATGCTGGGCTTCGCGCTGCCAGTTAAAGAAAGGCAGCTTGCCGTAGAAACCTTCTTCGTTCTGGGCCAGATACCGCCCCAGCATGGTTGCGTGTGTCGTGAAAACAGTCGCGATTTTAACATTATCCCGGCGCAGATCGGAAATGCCGCTGCTGGCCATCCATTCGTGAAAGTGGCCAACCAGATCAATACGGCGGGCGTGGTCTTCGGCCAGCAACGTCATGAAAACGCGAACCATTTCACCGAAGGCCAGCGTCTGGTTCACTAAATCTTCAACACCAAGAGTTGGCAACTGAAAACGCTCCCACAAGCCCGCTTTGAGCGCATTGATTTCAGGCATGAGCGTGCCTATGTTGAATAGAATCACTTTGGGGCGGCCCGTCACGAGCCAGTAACCATATTCAACCCCGTAGCCCAGCTGCCGCATTCGGCGGACCGTCTGACCCAGTTCGGTTTCGTCGGGTTCGGTAATGGGTTCAAATTCAGCGGCTGCTTTCTGGGGAAAATAGGGACCCATCAAGGCATAGTCATCATCCCATTTTTCGACCATGGCCGGTACCTTGGAGCGAATAACTGTGTAAATGCCGCCGACCTGATTACACACTTCCCAGGCGACTTCCAGTAGTAGTTTCCGTTTCGACGTTGAAAATAAAGAGTCCAAGGTTTATCTGTTTAGGGATTTCGTAGTCACTTCTCAGGGCTATTCTGTAATAACCCGCTAAGGCCCGGCTTGTCTTGTGAAAAAGCGCAACGAATAACTATTTAATAAAAGATTTTGCTTCCAGTACCTGATTCCGGTTTTGCCGGGACAAGGTATAATTAAAACCGGACTGCACACTAAATGCGCCATGGTCGCCCGGCTTGTTGACGGCCAGAAACCCCACCTGTACGTCTTTGTAATCCTGTTTGGCCGTAATACGCCGAACGGCTTCTTCGCAGGCCTGTTGTGGTGTACGCCCTTGGCGCATCAACTCGACCACCAAAAAGGAGCCACAGGTGCGCATCACCAGTTCGCCCAGCCCCGTGGCGCAGGCTCCGCCAATTTCGTTGTCAACAAATACACCGCCCCCGATAATGGGCGAATCACCCACGCGGCCATGCATCTTATAGGCCAGGCCGCTGGTGGTGCAGGCACCTGAAATATCGCCTTTCGCGTCGATGGCCAGCATTCCAATGGTATCGTGCCGCTCGATGTTAACAATGGGTTTGTATTGGGCCGTTTTCAGCCAGGTACGCCAAGCCTGTTCCGATGATTTGGTGAGCAGATTTTCTTTTTTGAAGCCCTGAGCGAGGGCGAACTCGAGTGCCCCGACACCGGTCAGCATCACATGCGGGGTTTTCTCCATCACGGCCCGCGCTACCGAAATCGGGTGCATGATGTGTTCCAGAAAGGTGACCGAACCAGCATTGCCTTTCTCATCCATGATACAGGCATCGAGCGTAACATGGCCATCACGGTCGGGTAAACCGCCGTAGCCCACGCTGGTATCGTTGGGATCGGCTTCGGGAATACGCACCCCCGCTTCCACAGCATCCAGCGCCCGACCGCCTTTGGTCAGTACAGCGAAAGCCGCTTCGTTCGCTTTTTCCTGCTTCCAGGTTGAGATGACAACCGGACCAACGCCCGGTGGAACGCTTGGCCCAGCCATTGTACTAACCGGCTGATGAACAGCCTGCCCGAATTCTGTCTTTGATATGGACCACGAAGCAAAGGCTCCAAGTGATAAAAAACGGCGACGATTTAGCATAGAAATGGGCTTACGGTTCAAAGAAAAGCAATAAACCAGTGGCATTTACTACTTTTGGGCGATTTCTTAAAAACTTGATTTTTGCCATCTATGGCCGATTCTGTCCGACATATTCTGCTCATGGATGGTCCTGATGCGGCAGGACTTATCTTTCATGTGACGGGCGTTCTGTACCGGCACCAGCTCAATATCATTCGCAATGATGAGTACGTCAGTCCGTCGGGGCGGTTCTTCATGCGCACCGAGTTTGAGGTTCAGCCGCATCAGCATGGGTCTGGTATACATCAGGCGTTTGATGCCGACGCGCTGCTCACCGAACTCCAAACTACCCTGGCGACAGATGCGACTGCCGACGGCTCAGGCATTACCTTTCGGCTTAACCCTCGCAAAAAGAAGAACGTAGTCGTCTTCGTGACCAAAGAACACCATTGCTTGGGCGAGTTGCTGATCCGCTACGCGTTTGATGAACTGGATGCTGATATTTTGGCCGTCGTGAGCAATTATAATGTCCTCCAGCCCTTAGTGAGTAAGTTTGGTATTCCGTTTCATTACATCTCCCACGAGCACAAAACGCGCGAAGAACATGAGGAGGCCATCCTGCGAACGCTGGCTATTTACGAGCCTGAATATCTGGTGCTGGCTAAATACATGCGGGTGCTGACGCCCGGTTTTGTGCAGCATTACAACAACCGGATCATCAATATTCACCATTCCTTTTTACCTGCTTTTATTGGTGCCAATCCCTACCGGCAGGCCTACGACCGGGGCGTCAAGATCATTGGTGCTACCGCCCATTTTGTGAATAATGACCTGGACGAAGGGCCAATTATTGCCCAGAATGTGAAGGAGGTAGACCACCGGCGAACAGCGACCGATATGGCAACGGAGGGCCGTGATGTGGAGAAGGCTGTGCTCTCTCAGGCTCTCAAACTGGTTTTTAACGACCGGGTGTTCATCTACGGTAACCGCACGATCATTCTGTAATACCCCGTTTTTTCGGCAGAAAATATCCCTAAATGATTATCTTTCGCCCCTGAATTATCCCAACAGCAGTCTATTCCTGACCACTTAATTCCTGATCATCCGATCCATCATGCAACGATTGCAAACGCTCGATTACGCCGTATTCTTCATTTATTTTATTATTGTCGCCAGCTACGGGTACTGGATTTACCAGCGCAAAAAAACCAAGGTAGCCTCCTCTACCGATTTCTTTCTGGCCGAAGGCTCGCTGACCTGGTGGGCCATTGGCTCGTCGCTGATCGCGTCCAACATCTCCGCCGAACAGTTTATTGGGGCCTCGGGTGACGGCTTCGCGATGGGGCTGGCCATTGCGACGTATGAATGGATGGCGGCCGCTACGCTGATTGTCGTAGCCGTGTTTTTTATGCCGATCTACCTTAAGAACCGCATTTTTACGATGCCTCAGTTCCTGACACAGCGGTACAATAATACGGTGGCCATGATCATGGCCATCTTCTGGCTGTTTCTCTACATTCTGGTTAACCTCACGTCGATTCTTTTTCTGGGTGCGCTCGCCGTCTCGACCATCTCCGGGCTGGACTTTACTACCTGTATGATCGGGCTGGCGGTGTTTGCTGTCATCATCACCATCGGCGGTATGAAGGTAATCGGCTTCACCGACGTTATTCAAGTATTTTTCCTGATTCTGGGCGGTTTGGCGACTACTTATCTGGCCATTAATCTCGTCTCAGAACAGAATGGGACAACGGGCGTACTGACTGGCTTTAACCTGATGCTGGATCAGTCGGCGGATCACTTTCACATGATTTTCGCCAAGAGCAGTCCTTTTTATGCCTCTCTGCCGGGTCTGACGGTCCTGATCGGTGGTATGTGGATTGTGAACCTGAACTACTGGGGTTGTAATCAGTATATCACCCAGCGGGCGTTGGGCGCCGACCTGAAAACGGCCCGCGCCGGTATCCTGTTTGCGGCTTTCCTGAAGCTGTTAATGCCCGTTATTGTGGTGCTGCCCGGTATTGCAGCCTATACCCTGTATCAGAAAGGTTATTTCCAGAAAGAGATGCTCGATGCGGCTGGCGAAGTGAATAAAGACCATGCCTATCCCGTCTTGCTGAACCTGCTGCCTGCGGGGTTGAAAGGGCTTTCGTTTGCAGCCTTGACGGCGGCCGTTGTGGCATCGCTGGCCGGTAAAGCCAACTCCATCTCGACCATCTTCACGCTTGATATTTACCGCAAATACATTGCGCCACAAGCCAGCGAAAAGCAACTGGTAAACGTCGGCCGGATAACAATCTGGGTTGCTATGGTACTGGCCATCCTGATATCGCCGTTTATGGGTATCGATAAAAAAGGCGGGTTCCAGTTCATTCAGGAAATGACCGGGTTGGTCTCACCGGGTGTGTTTGCCGCATTCATTATGGGCTTTTTCTGGAAAAAGACCAATTCGGCGGGTGCCCTGTTTGCCATTGTCGGTGGTTTTCTGCTGTCGTTGTTCTTTAAATTTTTGCTGCCCGATTTAGTCAATCTGGAGTTTCTGGCACCACTTGGATTTGCGGTAAAAAGTACCGCCGGAAACTACACGATTCCTTTCTTAGACACGATGGGCTTCGTGTTTCTGATTTGTATCGCGGTTATGTTTGTGTTAGGCCTGCAGAAACCGAGCGACAAGGGCCTTGAAATCGACGAGAGTATGTTCAAAGTGGCACCAAGTTTCGCCATCGGAGCGGGTATTATTCTGGCCTTAGTAACGCTGCTCTACATCATTTTCTGGTAAGGGTTGTTTCCTTAAGCGGGCGAATTAATTCGCCCGCTTAAGGAAACAACTGCCTGAATTAATGCCGCACTGGCTTCCGTTCGTTCATACTCATCGGGTGTAACGGATGCCATTTTTAACGCCGGATTGCGGAAAAGCATCGGGCTGTCGTAGCTTATTTTTCCGCTCAGGTGCAGCGCATCAACGCCGGTTTCCCGCAGGAGACCGGCGTTTTGTGCGTTTACGCCCGCACCCGCCATAATCTCGATACGGCCATTTGCCTGCTGAACCAGTTGACGCAATAACGGCAGGGCATGGGCTGCGCTTGACTGTTGCCCGGATGTCAGTATCCGAACAGCTCCACTGCGAATCACCGCTTCGAGGGCTTCATAGGGGTCGCGGGTGAGATCGAAGGCGCGGTGAAAGGTAACGGGTAGCGGATGGGCTAATTCAACCAATTCCCGGGTCTGCCCTTCATGTATAGTACCGTTGGTGTTTAAGATGCCGAGGACCAGCCCGTTGGCACCGAGTTGTTTGGCTGTAGTAATATCAGCACGCATAACGTCGAGTTCCCGTTCGGAATAGACAAAATCACCCCCGCGCGGGCGAATCATAACGTACAGCGGGATGGTCAGTTGCTGGCGAGCGAGTTGAATCAGACCCGAACTGGGAGTTGTACCGCCTTCGGGTAGCCCGGCGCACAGTTCAATACGGCTGGCACCGGCTTGCTGCGCTGTCAGGCAGGAGGTTAGCGAATAGGCACAGACTTCAATAACCATTGGGCAAGGCGTTGAGAATCAAGAGAGAATAAGTTATCGGGCCGAAAGTTGAACAAATCGGATAAGGTTCCGTTATTGCCAATATCTGCCCCAAACTCGTCGTAAACAGAGATTTTTGGCGAGTGCGTGTTGGATAGTTGAAAATTTTTACTTTTGCAGCCTTATTAAAATTTAGCAACCAAACACGGAACGGACTATGTATTGGACCCTTGAATTGGCATCGTACCTGGAGGATGCCCCCTGGCCAGCCACCAAAGATGAATTAATTGACTTCTCCATTCGCTCAGGAGCGCCCCTCGAAGTCGTTGAGAACCTGCAGGAACTCGAAGATGACGGGCAACCCTATGAAAGTATTGAAGAGATTTGGCCGGACTATCCAACCAAAGACGACTTCTTCTTTAACGAAGACGAGTATTAGGCGGTTTATCGGGCCAGACAGTCCATACATGCATGAGAAGGCGTAACACACGGGTTACGCCTTTTTTGTTGTCGTCTCCGCCATGACACCGGCCTGTTCCATCAGAAGGTCAATATGGGTCCGAAATTCGGCTTCTGCCCGTTCGGTGTCTTCCTCAGACCATCCCAGTTCATAACCCATGATCTCGGCTACATCAGGCAGAGCCTGCAACGTAGCCGCCCAGTCGACTAAGCCCAGTCGAATCCGGCGCATCAGCACATCGGCAATTGTTTGGGCGTTTTCAATCTGCACGGCATATACGACCTCGGCCTTTGTAAACGGGTGACCGTCTACCAGCCGCTCGCTGTAGGAAGGCTCTTTACGGAAGAGCTTTACCAGTGCTTCCGCGTTGGTGCCGTAAGTGTTAAGCAAATGAGTCAGTACATCGTCTGCCAGCAGTTTATTGGCCACCCGAAAACGTTCGATAAATGGTTTTCCGTAGCCATCACCGCCCGTCAGCAACAGGGTTTCGGTTGGGCTGAGCCTGTCGACTTGTAATACCTGACAGCAGGCATCAATGGTTTCCTGCGCCATAAGCCGGTAGGTGGTCCACTTGCCGCCCATAATACTGATCAGACCGGAAGCCGGATCAATTTCAACTTCGTGGTCGCGCACTAAGCTCTTCGATGACGCACCGGGATCAGCCTGTAACAGAGGACGCAAACCGGCAAAGCCCCCCGTTACCTGTCCGAGGGAGATGGGCGTTTTAAGGTACTGACTGACGTGTTTGGTAAGATAGTCTGCTTCGTCCGGTTGCAGCATCGGCACATCGGTCGGATCGGCTTCCGTATCGGTGGTACCAATCAGCCAGTGACCGCGCCAGGGGATGGCAAAAAGCACCCGGCCATCGGCAGTTTTAGGAACCAGCAGAGCCGCCTTTGATGGTATCATGGCGTCGGCCCGCAAAACCACATGCGCTCCTTTGCTGGCCCGCATCCGGTTTTGCCGGGTTGTGTCGGCTGCCTGCCGTAAAAAGTCGGCCCGCGTCCCCGTTGCGTTCACCAGCACCTTTGCCCGAATCGTAAAGCGGTCGCCGGTCAGGGTATCCAGTACGTCTACACCCTGTAACCGGCCCTGTTCATCCTGCACAAAGCGCTCGGCCCGGATGTGATTGGCCGTAGCCGCTCCCCGCTGACCGGCCGTTTGCACCAGGGCCAAGTTGAGCCGGACATCGTCGAACTGCCCGTCGTAGTACATCACCGCACTGTGCAGCCGCTTCCCATCGAAAGCGGGAAATTCGGCAACTGCCTGTTTACGGGTAAGCCAGCGGCTTGGTTCCAGCTGACGGCTACCAGCCAGCCAGTCGTAAAGTTTGAGGCCAATGGTGAAATAGGCACCCTCAAACCAGTTGAAACAAGGTGTCAGCAAAGCCAGCGGGTGCGCCAGGTGCGGAGCAATGTGCAATAACGTTTTTCGTTCGTGCAAGGCTTTCCGAACCAGCGAAAGCTGTTTGACATCGAAGGTTTTAAAAGCCTGCTCTAAATACCGCACCCCCCCGTGGACTAACTTGGTTGAGGTACCCGAGGTAGCCGCCCCAAAATCGTCCATGTCGATCAGGGCTGTGTTCAGACCCCGTGCCGCAGCATCCAGCGCACAGCCCGCGCCCGATGCACCTGCTCCGATAATACAGACATCAAAAAGCTCCGTCTGGAGCCGGTGAAGATGCGCCGTTCGGCCTGATGGGCTGATGGGGCGGTTAGATCGGTCTATCGGGCGACTGGGTGGATTCATTGAGGATAGGGTTTGTCAGGTATTATCGGCCATACGTTTTTGTCCACTTTCTACTTTTTCGTACTTCCGGGGGGCATATAGAAAACCAAAGGCTTCCGCACCATCGCGCTCATGTACGCGGTGATGCACATAATGAGCACGGGTGATGCGTTGCAGGTACCGATTTTTTGTCGAGAACTTAATCCGAATCCGGCGATGCACGATAATGTCGTGGAAGATAAAGTAGAAAATACCATAGATCGTCACGCCGATGCCGATGGGTGCCAGAAACCACAACGCCGAGACGTTCATACCGACCATAATAGTGAGGGTGGCGACTACGCCAAACACAACGCTGAACAGATCGTTTACTTCCAGGAAACCCTTATGGTGGTTATGGTGAGAATGGTGCCAGTTCCACATAAAACCGTGCATGATGTATTTATGGGTGAACCAGGCAATACCCTCCATGCTGACAAGCGTGATGAGTACCAATGAAATTTTTACCCCCATTTTCGTGTTATTTACGTGTAATAATCAGTCACTATGCTGGTCTTGTAACGGCCGGTTTAGTTAAAAAGTTGACGTATTAACGCGTTCAAAGATAGGCGACCGGCGTGTTACCCGCTAATAAAATATTGGTTAAGACGCTTGTTTATTGATGGGTTTGCTTTACATTTAGACGTGGTCAATACTCAACACGATGGGTAGGGCAATCATGGAATTCAAAGCGCTCCGGGACCTAGTCAGACAGGGTGAGGGCCGGTATCTGGAATTTAAACTGAAGACGACGCATCCCGAAAAAATTATTCGGGAAATCGTTGCCTTCGCTAACACCGACGGCGGCCGTCTGCTGATCGGCGTTGCCGACGACAAGACTGTTCAGGGTCTTAAATACGCCGACGAAGATGAGTACTTGCTCGTCCGGGCGATCAACAAATTTTGCTTCCCCCCGATTTCGTATTCCATCGAACGCATTGCGCTGCCCAATGAGCGCGACGTCCTGATGTTGCGCATTCCCCGCAGTCCAACCCGGCCGCACTACATCATTCCCGATCTAAACGATCCCGAAAACAAAAAGGCATACGTCCGTGTAGCCGATAAGTCGGTGCAGGCCAGTAAGGAAGTGCGGGAAATCTTGAAGGGTGAACGGGCCGAACGAAACGTACGCTTCACCTACGGGGATAAGGAGCGGACGTTGATGCAGCACCTTGGGGAGCATAAAACGATTACCGTCGATTTGTTTGCCACGCTGGCCGGTATTCCCCGGAAGATTGCCTCCCGGACACTGGTTTTGCTGGTGTTAGCCAACGTGTTAGAAGTACATCCCGACGAGATGGTGGATAAATACACAACCAGAGCAGACCGGTAACTTGGTTGTTGCGGCTGTTGACAACTAAGGGTTATCCACATTCAAATGTTAATAACTTTTGTCACTTTTGCATTTTTGGACTAATATGTTGGCTATATTGATGAAGGATTAATTTTTGTTACGTTGTTTTAAATTTATGTCAGCAGAAGGTATGGCCTAATTTTTGACCGTTCTTTCGTACATATCTTCTCTACTACGGCCATCCGACTATGAATTATCGCTCTGTTGTCTTTTTACTTATCAGCGTTCTGTTTACTACGCTGGTTGCCTTTCGGCCGGTGCTGACCGCTGCGACCCCCGAACCTAAAACCATTAAGTGGCTGACCATTCAGGAAGCTTTCGCCCTGAATCAGAAGACACCTAAGAAATTTGTTATCGACGTGTATACGGACTGGTGCGGCTGGTGCAAGGTGATGGACCGTGAAACGTTTAAGAATCCGGCCATTGTTGATTTCGTGAACGAGCACTACTATGCCGTGAAACTAAACGCTGAGCAGAAGGAGGACATTAAACTGGGCGACCGGACGTTTAAAAGCCTCGGTAGTGCGCATGAACTGGCGGCTGGTCTATTGCAAAATAAGATGAGTTATCCGACTACAGTATTTATGACTGAGAAGTTTGAAATGATTCAACCGATACCGGGTTATCTGAAGCCTGAAATGTTTCATCAGATCGTCACCTATTTTGCCAGCGATAATTTTCGGAAAGAGCCGTTTGACCAGTTCAAAACCGGGACTTATGTAAAAGAATACCAGTCAGCCATGAAATAGGCAACGTATAACGGACTTGACGCCGTTGCGCAAACAGAAGCCTGTTTGCGCAACGGCTTTTTATTTGGAAGAATACCCTGAAGAGCAACGATTTCCCGGCGTTCGATTAGCTTTGCAGCCTGTTTATTTCCCGTTAACAATTCATCACAACATGAAGCAGTCTATTATCTGGTTATCTGCCACAACGCTGGTCCTGAGTTTACTGGCAGCTACACCGCCCAAAGCACCAAAGCCAACCGCTGCCCGGCTGACTTTGGATAAACCGGCTCCGGCTAAACCCAAGTTTATCGACCCTCAGAACATGGACCTGAACGTCCGGCCCGGCGATAACTTCTACCAGTATGCGAATGGCAACTGGCTGAAGAACAACCCCATCCCGGCCTCGAAAACCAGCTGGGGTAGTTTCAACGAACTGCGGGATAAAAGTCTTGACGCCATGAAAACGCTGCTACAGGACGCCACCGGGAAAACCACAAAAGGCCGTCTTTATCAGATGGTAGGCGATTTCTATCATAGTGGCATGGACAGCGTGACCATCGAAAAGCGCGGGTTCGATCCCATCAAGCCTGATCTGGCCCGCATTGATAAACTCAGCAACAAAACGGAACTGCTGAACGAGATGGCTCATCAGCGGACGCAGGGAAATGGGATGCTGTTCGGCTTTTTTGTGGCGCAGGATCGCAAAAACGTCAGTAAGTACCTGCCTCAGTTTTCGCAGGGTGGTATCAGCCTGCCCGACCGGGACTACTACCTCAAAAATGATAAACGGAGCCTGACCATCCGGGATGCCTATCGTGACAACGTGACCAAAATGTTCGGTCTGATCGGGGAGGAACCAACCCGGTCGTCGCAAAATGCTGACCTGATTATACGTTTGGAAACAGCTCTGGCCAAGGCGCAGATGCCTCGTGTGGAGATGCGTGATCCTTACAAGACGTATAATAAGCTGACTACCGCCGAATTTACGAAGCAAACCCCCAACATCGACCGGGCTGGTGGCAGCTGGAAAGCACAAATGGATCAGTTTGGTGTGAAGGGGCAGGATACGGTGCTGGTCCAGAACCCGGCTTTTTATCGGTCGGTCGATAGCTTGTTTGCAGCTACGCCCATTGAGGATCTAAAAACATACATGCGCTGGAATGTACTGAGAGGGGCGGCTCCCTATCTGAGTGATGCCTTTGTGAAGCAGGCCTTCTCATTTAGTAAAGTGTTGAGTGGGCAAAAAGAGCAAACTCCGCGCTGGCAGCGGGTAAGCGGCTTGATTGATGGGCAGTTGGGCGACCTGCTGGGCCAACTCTACGTACAGAACTACTTTAAGCCGGAAGCTAAACAGCGGATGATGACGCTGGTAGATAACCTCGAAGCTTCGTATAAGGAACATATTAAAAACCTCGACTGGATGAGCGAGGATACCAAGAAGCGTGCCCTGAACAAACTAGTGGCGTTCAAGCGTAAAATCGGCTATCCCGACAAATGGAAAAGTTACGATGGCGTGACCATTGCCCGCGATGATTTTTACGGTAATTTGAAAAGTGCCGGTAAGTGGTCGTACAACTACATGATTAACCGGTTGGGTAAACCCGTCGATAAAACGGAGTGGGGCATGACACCGCCAACGGTAAATGCCTATTACAACCCGGTCAACAACGAGATTGCGTTCCCGGCCGCTATCCTACAGTTTCCTTTCTACGATTATGAAGCTGACGATGCCATTAATTACGGTGGAATAGGTGCCGTAATTGGCCACGAAATGACGCACGGCTTCGACGATCAGGGGCGGCAGTATGATGCCGATGGTACACTGCGTGATTGGTGGACCAAAACAGATGCTGATAACTTTAAAAAGCGCGCTGATCAGGTTAAGACCCAGTTCAACGGCTTTAAAGTACTCGACTCGCTGAACGTGAACGGCCAACTGACGCTGGGCGAAAATCTGGCCGATCTGGGTGGTTTAGCTATTTCATACGATGCCTTCAAAAAGACGAAACAAGGCCAGTCCAAGGACAAGATCGACGGGTTCACTCCCGATCAGCGGTTCTTTTTGTCCTGGGCGCAGGTGTGGCGTACCAACATCCGCCCGGAGGCCGAAGCCCAGTTAATTCTGACCGATCCGCACGCGCCGGGACTGTATCGCTGCAATGGCCCGCTCTCGAATATGGATACCTTCTATCAGGCGTTCAATCTGAAACCGGGTGATAAAATGTATAAACCCAAAGAGGAGCGCATCAAAGTCTGGTAGTTCATAGTCTGTTTAATAAATAATGTTCCGGTAAGGCTACTTGCGCAAGTAGCCTTACCGGAACATTATTCGTTTGTGCGTAACTTGAAAGCCTAAATCAATCCTACATGAAAGTTTATGCGGGCTGCGAACTTCGGTTCGATGTACAGGCCGAAACGCCCATTATTCTCATGCTGCGGCCCCGTTCGGGCGTTGGTCAGTGGATAATCAGTGAAGAATACGATATCGAACCCGCTGTACAGGTCATCGAGTTTACAGATGTATACGGTAACCTGTGTCAACGAATGATTGCAGCCCCCGGAGCCTTCCGTATCCGTACGCAGGCCTGCGTAGAAACAGCCCCCACGATTGATGTAGCGCCCGGAGCCCCCTATGTTCCGGTAGAACAATTACCCGACGATGTACTGCATTTTCTGCTGCAAAGTCGCTACTGCCCGGCCGATGATCCGGCTATTGGCAAACAGGCCGCCGAGATCGTTAAAAATGCCGAGCCCGGTTATGATCAAGCCGAAGCCATCAGAGCCTGGATACGTCAGTTTATCCGTTATGAATACGGCACCAGTAATGCCAACACATCAGCTCTGGAAACCCTGCAACAGCGCACGGGCGTGTGCCGGGATTTTACGCATCTGGGTATCTCACTGTGCCGCAGCCTGAATATTCCGGCCCGCATGGTGGTTGGTTACCTGCATGGCCTGAAGCCAATGGATCTTCATGCCTGGTTTGAAGCGTTCGTAGGTGGGCGCTGGTACACCTTCGACGCTACGCAATACGAGCCGCTTGGTAACCGGGTTACCGTAGCCTACGGACGTGATGCCGCCGATGTGGCCTTCTTGACCCAGTTCGGTCCAATGAAACTTGAAGAAATGCGGGTTTGGGTCAATGAAGAAGTTCCAGTTTCATGACGCCACTAATCATTAGCGTGCTGGGTTGCGGCTGGCTGGGATTGCCGCTGGCTGAGCGGCTTATGGCGGAGGGCTACACCGTGAAAGGCAGCACAACGACCATTGAGAAACTCCCAATTCTGCTAGCAAAAGGAATTCAGCCTTACCATATACAATTGCGACCCCACACAGAGGGCGACCTCAACGGGCTACTGCAATCAACTATTCTTATTATTGATATCCCACCCCGAGCCAGCGTTCAGGGGGATGCGTTTCATCCGGCTCAAGTACAAGCCATTGCTGATGCTGTACGCAACTCGTCGGTAGACTGGGTTATTTATGTCAGTTCTACATCGGTTTATCCTGAACTGGGGAAAATTGCTAGGGAGGAAGACGTTACAATACCAGCGGATTCCGCTTCGCCGAACGGCTCACCGGGGCGGATTGTCGAAGCTGAACAGATTATTCAGAACCTGGCACCGCATCGAAAAACGACTATTCTGCGTTGTGCCGGCCTGATGGGCTACGACCGGATTCCGGGTAAATACGTAGCGGGCCGGTCTGTAGACAGCGGTGCTGTACCGGTCAATTATATACATCGCGACGATGCCGTTGCGCTCATAACCGCAGTCATTGCTAACAAGCTAACGGGGGTTTATAACATAGTAGCTCCGAAGCACCCTACGCGGGAAGCCGTCTACCGGAAAAGCTGCGCCCAGTTCGGTTATGCTTTACCGGACTTTATAGAGCCAGCGAATAATCTGCCTTTTAAAGTGATTTCGGGTGAGAAACTCACAGGGCAGTTTGGCTACCAGTTTCGCTACGACGATCCGCTCGACTTCTTCTACGAGTTGCCCGGCAGTACGTCATAGATTATCAGTCTACAGCAGGCTGGGCCATTTTTCTACACTTATCCCTGTCAGTCAGGCCCATCACTCAAAATTTAAACTGGGGAATGGTATCTACACTACCTGTTGGTGCAGGGATAGCCGCAACTGCTTCAACTTGTCATACGACCTGGAAAGCAGGTAACTCACTGAGATATTTGCTCTTAAACACAACTTTCCCAAAACTGTTTAGCCAAGCTGAACGTATATACTGACATAACAAGAAGCTTATTCAGGCGGTTTGTTTAACGTTAGCGTTAATTATCATAAACAAACAGCACAAGTGTGATTCCACAAAATGTGGGATATTTTCCACACTCGACTGAGTAATCCCCAACTTGTCTTTCGTTTGGCACAGTGACTGGCTCTCTTTTAAAACGTTGTATTTGAGCCGTTTGAGCCGTTTTCGGGTGGGTAAGCAGTTGATTCCGAAATCTTGGTTGGGTTTTTGTTTAAAGCTGTATAAATTTGGTTCAACAAAGAAAAACGTACAACCATGACAGCGCTCGAATTCACATATCATATCGGCAAAGTATCAAAATCGTTGCGTCCGTTCGCACTGCGCTTAACCAAAGATGTTGAAGATGCCAATGACCTGTTGCAGGATACCCTCCTGAAGGCATTTACCAACCGCGACAAATATACGGACGGCACAAACCTAAAAGCCTGGTTGTACACTATAATGAAAAACACGTTTATTACGAACTACCAGCGTATGGTTCGTAAGAACACATTCATCGACACAACGGACAATCTGCACTACATCAATTCGATTGAGAGCAGCACAGACAATACCGCATATTCAACGTTTGCTCAGGACGACATTACCAGAGCCGTGAATAATCTGGACGAGACATACCGGACGCCGTTTATGATGCACTTCCGTGGGTTTAAGTACCATGAAATTGCTGCTAAACTGGACATCCCTATTGGCACGGTGAAAAATCGCATTCACATTGCTCGCAAAGAGCTGAAAGACAAATTAAAAGTTTACGCTCATTTTAATGCATAAAGCGTTACTAATAATGTCTTCATCCGTCTATGGACAGACACAAAGCTATTGATTGAGTAGTTTTTGGTTAAAAAAGAGGAAGGTTCCGAAAAGTTAGATGCACTGCGTCTAACTTTTTTATTTTTCAGGCAGTTGTACCATCAGGCTTTAGCTACAGGAATCATGGGAAATGCTACGCTGTCTAACCTGACCTGTTGCCAAACGTTACCACCGTATACGTACCTTCATGCCACAACTTAAACGCGTTATAGTTATAGGGGCCGGATTCGCCGGTCTTGCTGCTGCTACCAGTTTGGCCGATAAAGGCTACAACGTTACTATCCTCGAAAAAAATAGTGTTCCTGGTGGCCGCGCCCGGCTCTTTCGCGAAGCAGGCTTTACCTTCGATATGGGTCCCAGCTGGTACTGGATGCCCGATGTATTTGAGAATTATTTTGCCCGCTTCGGCAAACAACCGTCGGACTATTACAACCTCGTCCGGCTTGACCCCTCTTACAAAGTTGTATTTGGTCCCGATGACGCCGTTGACATTCCAGCTGATATGGCGCAACTCGTAGCTCTGTTTGAATCGATAGAACCGGGGAGCGGTACCCGGTTGACGGAGTTTCTGCGGCAGGCCGCTTATAAATACGATGTGGGTATCAATAAATTCGTCTGGAAACCGAGCCGCTCCATCACCGAGTTTTTTAGCCTGAAACTACTTTACGACGTTACCCGTCTTGACGTGTTTCAATCCTTTGCGAGTCATGCCCGTAAGTTCTTCAGTGACCCCAAACTGTTGCAGCTTATCGAATTTCCGGTACTCTTTCTGGGCGCTATGCCCGACAGCACGCCAGCGATGTATAGCCTGATGAACTACGCTGATATGGCACTAGGCACGTGGTATCCCCTGGGTGGGATGCACGAAATTGTGCGGGCTATGGTCAGTCTGGCGGAGGAGAAAGGCGTTAAACTGCTGTTGAATCAGACAGTGACGAAAATTGATATTACAGGCGGCTCGGCTCATCGTGTGATCACTAACCAGGGCGTATTCGAAGCTGACGTTGTTGTAGCTGGCGCGGATTATAACCATGTCGAGACGAAGTTGCTGACCGATCAACAGCGGAATTACAGTGATGCGTACTGGGATAAGCGGGTAATGGCGCCTTCGTCGCTGTTGTTTTATTTAGGCGTGAGCAAACGTGTACCTAAACTACTGCACCATAATCTGTTCTTCGACGAAGACATTACCCTGCACGCGCAGGAAATTTATGAGCAGCCACAGTGGCCCACCAAGCCGCTGTTCTACGTGTCAGCTCCCTCAAAAACGGACGATACAGTAGCCCCCGCCGGGCATGAAAACCTCTTTATCCTGATTCCGGTAGCCCCTGATCTTGCCGACGATGCTGCAACCCGGGCGCGCTATTTCGACCTGGTGATGGACCGGCTGGAAACCTATGTAGGGGAGTCTATCCGGAGTCATATCGTTTACCAGCGCAGCTACGCCCATGCCGATTTCAAGGCTGATTATAATGCCTTCAAGGGAAATGCTTATGGGTTGGCTAACACCCTGTTACAAACTGCATTTTTAAAGCCATCGCTTAAGAACAAAAGGGTGAACAACCTGTTCTACACGGGTCAGCTAACCGTACCTGGTCCGGGTGTGCCACCATCACTGATTTCGGGATTAGTTGTAGCTGATGAAGTGGCTAAAGAATTTGCCTAACTTACCACCAACTTAACTATAGTGACAGCCGCCAGCCTTGTCAGGTATTCGGCTCACTACCTGACCCGATATGATGGCATTGTTTGACCGGACGGCACTGGAATGCAGTAAACTGATTACTGAAAATTACAGCACGTCATTTACTTTAGGAATCAAAACTTTACAGCGAAAATTTCACCTGCCCATCTATGCCATCTACGGGTTCGTTCGCTATGCCGATGAGATTGTGGATACCTTCCACGACTACGATAAAAAAACACTCCTCGCCCGCTTTAAACACGATACATACCAGGCTATAGAAGAAGGTATCAGCCTGAACCCGGTGCTTCATTCGTTCCAGTTAGTTGTTAATCAGTATAAAATAGATTATCCGCTCATCGAGGCCTTCCTGCGTAGCATGGAGATGGATCTATACATTCAGGATTATGACGCCGATGGGTACAGCGAATACATTTACGGCTCTGCCGAAGTAGTGGGCCTGATGTGTCTCCGGGTGTTCTGCGAAGGAGATTGCGTGATGTACGACCGACTGAAAGAACCCGCCCGAAAACTGGGTTCTGCTTTCCAAAAAGTGAATTTCCTCCGTGACCTGAAAAGTGATTTTCAGGACCGGGGCCGGACGTATTTCCCCGGTGTAGATTTCAACGATTTTTCGCGCCATGCCAAAGACCTGATTGAGTCGGACATTCAGCAGGATTTTGATGAGGCCCTAATCGGTATCATGAATTTGCCGCGTGGTGCCCGCATGGGGGTTTATCTGGCCTATACGTATTACCTGACGCTGTTCAGTAAAATTAAGCAGTTGCCTGCTTCCCGTATTCAGCAGGAGCGTATCCGGGTGCCCGATTCGCAGAAGATTGCTCTGCTGGCACAAACGTATCTGAAATATCGACTGAACGTCATTTGATGCCTTTACCCTGCACGTCAGGGTTTTTGGGCTATCTTTGTGTTACCTCTTTTTGATGAGGAAGATAGCAGTATGGTAGTAAATGCCCCTTTTTCGTCGGAAACACTAACTCCGCCGGACGTGTCATCCCCTCCGGCTGCGGCCCGATACGAACTGGTAATTGGGCTGGAAGTTCACTGCCAGTTGCAGACAGAAAGTAAACTGTTTGCGGCCGACGCTAACTACTTCGGTGCCGACCCCAACACGAATATCAGTGTGATTACGCTGGCCCACCCCGGTACACTGCCTAAAATCAATCGGCGGGCGGTTGAATTTGCCGTTCGCATGGGACTGGCCTGCGGCTCTACAATTACAAGACACAATATCTTCGCCCGTAAAAATTATTTTTACCCCGATCTGCCCAAGGGCTACCAACTGTCGCAGGACAAAGGGCCAATTTGCGTCGGGGGCGGTATCCCGGTTACCCTGAAACAGGGAGAGACGGGACAACCCGTTGAGCGGGTTATTCTCATTCATCATATTCACCTGGAAGAGGATGCGGGCAAGTCGATTCATGAGGGTGATGAACCCGTCACGCGGCTGGATTACAACCGGGCGGGTACACCATTGATCGAGATGGTAACTGATCCAGTGCTGCGTTCGGCGGAAGAAGCAGGTCAGTTTCTGACCGAAGTGCGTCGGCTGGTACGCTACTTAGACATTTGCGACGGGAATATGGAGGAGGGGTCGTTGCGCTGCGACGTGAACGTCTCCATTCGCCCACATGGCGAACAGGCATTAGGTACGAAAGTTGAGGTCAAGAACATGAACTCGATCCGTAACGTACAGCGTGCTGTGGACGCCGAGTTTCATCGGCAAGTTACCTTACTGGAAACGGGTGGCCGTATCATTCAGGAAACCCGTTCGTTTGACGTAGAAACCGGCTTGACCGTTGGTATGCGCGAGAAGGAAACCATGAATGACTACCGCTATTTCCCCGACCCAGATCTGACTCCGGTTGTCATTTCGGATGCGTGGCTGGAACAGATTTGGGCCGCCATGCCGCCCTTACCCAAGGAATTATACCAGAAATTTACAACCCATTACGGTCTGCCCGATTACGATGCCGCCCTGCTCACCGACGCCCGTGAGTTAGCGGAATACTACGAACTGGCCTGCCAGACTACAACACAGTATAAACTGGTCTCGAACTGGGTTATGGGGCCCGTAAAAGGCCAGTTAACCGAAAAGACCCTGCGTGACCGGCAGTTTCCGGTTTCGGCCGGGCAGTTAGCGGCTCTGGTGAACCTCATTGCCGAGGGAACGATCAGCCAATCGGCGGCTCAGCAGGTGTTTGCACTGCTGGTGGGCCAGCCGGATGCCACGCCTTTAGCGTTGGCTACCAGTGCGAACCTGCTCCAGAACCGCAATACCGATGCGTTGCAAACGTTGGTAGAAGAGGTACTGACGGCCTGGCCGGATAAGGTACAGCAATACCATAAAGGCAAGAAAAACCTGCTTGGTCTGTTTGTCGGTGAAGTCATGAAAAAATCGAAAGGCTCGGCCGACCCCAAACTGGTCAACGAGCTGATCTTAAAACAATTATCCTAAAGAGATGAAAAAAACAAGCGCATTGCTGGCCTTTTTTTGCCTGCTTAGCCTGTCGCTACTGGCACAAACACCCGGTGGGAAGCCAGTCACGATAACCGGTAAAGTAAAAACCATTGGAGCGGGCGAACGCATCTATCTGGAAACGAACGGGCAACCCGGCCGTCGGCTTGACTCGGCCGACGTGAAAAAGGACAACACCTTTACGTTGAAAACGCAGGTTCCGGAAGGTGGGGGTGTATTTCTGCTAAACATTGCCAATGCGCAACGCATGGCCTTACTGCTCGAAGGGGGCGAAACGCTTAACGTAGTCGCCGATGGTTTCGCCACGGATATGAAGACGGGCAAAAAAGGTACCGCTGTAGTAACCGGTTCCAAAAACATGGATGACTACCAGCGATTGATGACGCTGAAGAATGACATGGATGCCCGCGTGGCCGACTGGAACAAGCAGTACACGGAGGCTACTCAGAAGAAGGACCAGAAAAAAATGGAAGCTGTTCAGCGGGATTACGAAGCGGCCGAAAAATCAATGGTCGGCAAAGTAAAAACGATGCTGCCTGCTATGGGTACCTCACTGGCGGCTCTGTTCGCTACCAACTTCCTGAACGTTGAGAATGATTTTCCGACGTTGGACTCGCTGGCCCGCCGGTTCGAGAAGGAGAACCCGAATAGCTTACAGGCTAAATCATTCATCGGCAACATCGCCCGCATTCGGGGCGTGATGGTTGGTTCATCAGCACCCGAGATTGCACTTAGTGACACAACGGGTAAGCCAATTGCCCTGTCGTCGCTCCGGGGTAAATACGTGCTGATCGACTTCTGGGCGTCGTGGTGCGGTCCCTGCCGGAATGAGAATCCAAATGTGGTTCGCATGTACAACAAGTTCAAAGACAAGGGGTTCGCCATCTACAGCGTATCACTGGATCAAAGCAAGGCCAACTGGGTGAAAGCTATTAATAATGATCACCTGGCCTGGACGCACGTTTCGGATCTGAAATACTGGCAGTCGGCAGCCGCGCAGCAGTATGGTGTGCAGGCCATTCCACAAACGTTTCTCATTGATAGAGAAGGTAAAATCATTGCCAAAAACCTTCGGGGGGATGCTTTAGAGCAGAAACTGGAAGAAGTGCTGAAATCATCCGGTAACTAACAGGCCGTTTCGACTGACGGATAAAGGGAAGAAATAAACTAAAAGATAAAGGCAGGTCCGGCGGGCCTGCCTTTATCTTTGCTCCTCTATAACACCTTACCACTATGAAAATTGCTATTGTCGGCTGCGGCAACATGGGCATGGCCTTCGCCAAATCGTTTTTACAGTATGATCTGGTAAAAAAAGATGACCTGTTACTGATTGAAAAAAGCGCAGACCGTTCCGAAGCCCTGAAGATTGAAAAAGCCGGTGTCGTTGTCGATACCATCGGGCCGCGTGTTTCGGAAGTCGATTTGATAATCCTTTCTGTTAAGCCGCAGGATTTCAATAGCGTTTATGATGAATTAAGCCAGGTTATCCGCCCTACACAGGTGGTGCTGTCCATCATGGCGGGTATTCCGATGGCGCAGATTCAGGAACGGCTGAATCACAAGCTGGTGGTTCGGGCTATGCCAAATACGCCTGCCATGCTGGGCATGGGGATCACTGGTTTTACGGCCGCTAAAGAAGTAGATCTGACTAACCTGCGCCGGGTGGAGAACCTGATTAACGCGACGGGTCGCTCTATTTTTCTGGAAGACGAAGCCATGCTCGATGCTGTAACAGCGTTGAGCGGCAGTGGCCCGGCCTATTTTTATTATGTCGTGAAAGCGATGATTGAAGCCGGTCGTCAGATGGGCTTTGACGATGCGGTGGCGGGTTTGCTGGTAAAGCAGACTATGCTCGGCTCATATCACCTCATTAACTCCGCCGACAAATCATTAGACGACCTCATTAAAGCCGTAGCCTCGAAGGGCGGCACTACCGAAGCGGCCCTGCGGCAGTTTGAAGCGGGCTCGTTAACAGAGACGCTGGTGGCAGGTATCAAAGCCGCCCAAACAAGAGCGACAGAGTTATCGAAGGGGTAGCTGAATGTTGTTTAAAACTGGCGGTTGGCTGCTGTTGCTTTTCCCGTATATTGCAAAATGCCTTCGCCCAACGCATAAGCAGCATAACGAAAAACAGTAGATACAACGCAAATGATACCCAACCGCCGACTTGACCAGTTAGAGCCATTAGTTGCTGATGTTCTTCAAAAAGTTGACCAGTTAATCGAGGGGCAGGGACAACTTGTTGAACTGGCCGTTCGGGCCGATCAAAACGCTGAAGTAGCCGCCAGAGGCATAGGTAAGCTAACTGTGAATACACAGCAGGGGTTTACTAATGTTCGCCGGGATATCGCCCAGGTTGATCTCAAAGTGGACGATTTACGTCAGGAAATAAATCAACAATTTACTGAAGTCAACCAGCGATTCGACCAACTGATTACGCTTATTCAAGAGCGACTGAAGTAAAGCTGTTCATTAAAACGGAAATCGACTTTGGTAAAGGGCCACTCATCAGGGATAAATTATCTACGTACAACAGTTCCAATCACCCGATCTTGATAGTGCTAAGTCAGTTTTTTATTCTTGGCCTCTCCAGAATAATAATGGATTCTCGTACTTAGTTACTCTTTAGAAAGCACAACGTATTAACTTTCAGGCGTCCTGTACGTACCTGCATTGCTTAGATTCCATCAAATTCAACATCCCTTAAATACCCGTGTAATTAAACGGTGTAATAGCCTGCAGTTCGGATTTAATGGCCTCGCTCACGTCCAGACCATCGATGAATTGCCGGATAGTTTGCTCCGTGATTTTTTCGTTGGTGCGGGTCAGGGCTTTCAGGGCTTCGTACGGTTGGGGGTAGCTCTCGCGCCGAAGAATGGTTTGAATGCCTTCCGCTACCACCGCCCAGTTCGCGTCGAGGTCGGCGTGCAGCGCGGCTTCGTTGAGTTCGAGTTTGTCCAGTCCTTTCAACAGCGACTTCAGGGCAATAACGGAATGGGCAAACGGCACGCCAAGATTGCGCAGCACCGTTGAGTCTGTCAAGTCGCGTTGTAACCGTGAGATGGGCAGTTTCGCCGATAGATGCTCAAACAGGGCGTTTGCGATACCCAGATTCCCTTCAGAATTCTCAAAATCAATGGGATTCACCTTGTGCGGCATCGCCGATGAGCCAATTTCACCCGCTTTTATCTTCTGCTTGAAATAATTCATCGAGACATACGTCCAGATATCGCGGTCGAGATCAATCAGGATGGTGTTCAGGCGTTTAAAGGCATCCAGCATGGCGGCCATCATGTCGTAATGCTCAATCTGAGTCGTAAACTGACTGCGCACTAAACCTAACCCTCTCACAAAATCGTCGCCGAACCGTTTCCAATCAATGTCGGGATAAGCCAGCGCGTGGGCATTGAAATTGCCGGTCGCGCCACCGAATTTGGCACTGCCGGGAATGCCCGCCAGCAGGTGGAGCTGCTTCTCGATGCGTTCACAAAAGACCATCAACTCTTTACCCAACCGCGTCGGCGATGCCGGTTGACCATGCGTCCGGGCCAGCATCGGAATCGCTTCCCATTGATGCGCCAATGTCTGTAAGCGCTGGTAGACTTGCTGATAGAGGGGAGTAATTTCGTTGGTTAGTGCGTCGTCCAGTAGCAACGGGATGGCGGTATTGTTGATATCCTGCGACGTCAGCCCAAAGTGAATAAACTCCAGAAAATCATCAATGGACAGGTCGGTAAGTTTCTCCTTGATGAAGTACTCGACCGCTTTTACATCGTGATTCGTCGTGGCTTCGATTTCCTTAATGCGGAGCGCATCAGCTTCCGTCAGGTTCTCGTATAAACGTCGTAACGCCGGAAACAGCGCCTGATCAACGCCCTGAAGCTGCGGTAGTGGCCATTCGCAAAGTGCAATGAAATACTCAATTTCGATCTGTACGCGATACCGGATCAGGCCAAATTCGGAGAAGTAAGGAGCCAGCGTCTCAATTTGCCGCCGATAACGGCCATCAACAGGGGAGAGGGCCGTCAGTTCAGATAATGCCATAAGACTATCGGTTGGGGCTGGCCGCGTGGGAAACAGATGCTTCGCTCTAACGACCAGTCAAGTTAAATCGGGTTGAAATACAGGCCAATGCCCAGCCAGCGCACATGCTGGTTTTCGTACTGGCTATTGGGTCGGAAGCCGGTATAACCTTCGATTAAGAAGGTAAGTGGGTTGATCACTTTTCCCACTTCAATACCAATGCCTCCTTTCAGACCGGGCCGGAAATCAGTCTGCTGCCATACCTTGGCGTCGAGGCCACCAACCATCCGTACTGAGCGCGTTTGTACGGGGCTGCGGTAGTAAAAACCGGCATGACCTGCCAGTAGCTTGCGTTCTTCGGCCTTGCGCAGTACGAAGCCAACACCACCGTAATACCGGACATTTCTAACGACACGGCTGTAGGTCGCATCGACGATTTCGTAGTTGACGGAGTTCGGTGTATATGCCTGAATGGCATTGCGAAACAGGTAGTCATCGCCAAGGTGCGACGAGATATGATAAAACCGGAACCGCCAGTTGTTCAGGCCCCGGCGCAGGTTATAAATCACACTAAACTTATAATCTGTGTTGATGAGCTGCCGTTTCTGGGTGTTTTTGGCGTCGTCGTGGTACACTTCAAACTGTGTGTATGAAGTTACATCGAGTGCCAGTTCGCTGGCCCGGTCCGGGGATTTAGACCAGCGGAAAAACGGTTTACAGAAACCAAACGCAAACGGTACAATGGAGCCGGGGTAGTTCCGGCCGTCGGTGCGAAAGGCGGGTAAAACACTCACGTACGTCTGCGCTTCGAGCGGATCGAGCAGGATGGGCTCAAACAGGTGGCCTTTAGGCAGAAATTCTGTAGTAGCCGTTCGTTTGGCGACTGTGTCAGGTGCCATAGCGGACAAGACAACTACCTTTTCGGCCCGCGCCTTAACCTGTGCTGCCTTGCGGGCTTCGCGTTCGCCCTTTTCCTGCTGCCGCTGCCGTTCCCGGTCAATGGCCTGTTGCTGCCGAATTTGTTCGCGTTCGGCCCGGTTGTCGGCTTTAACCGGTTCTGCCGGGGTTGCCTGACGCTCGGGCTTTGGCTCGGCAGGCTGGGGAGCGGGTGTTGCCTCAGGAGCAGGCGTTTTCACTTTCTCCGGTTTTACCCGAACAGGTTCCGGTGCGGTTACGGGTGCTGCTGTAGCTGGGGCAGGCACTTCGGTTGCCTGCTTTTTTTGTTCTTTCTCCCGGCGCTGTCGCTCTTTTTCAGCCTGCTTAGCCTGATACTCCCGTTGTGCCTTCGCAATATCTTCGCGGTACTTTCGCTCTTCTTCCAGCACTTTCGCGATTCGTTCCTTCTGCCGAATTTCGGCGGGCGTCAGTGCGCGGGCCGGGGGGGCAGCCGGTTTTGCTGGTATTGTGGTGGCAGATGATGGGGGCGTTGCAACCGGAACCTGAGCAACTGCCGACAGGCAACCCGCCAGCAAACTAATGGTAAACAGAACCTTCATAAGAAATGGACTAAACGGCCACGGCCCCAGCAACGGTTAAAGAAACCGGTAGCCGGAGCCGTGGGAGCAACTATTTTTTAAGTGCGCTGTAATGCTTGTAGAAGTAGGGAATCGTTTCGATGCCTTTGTAAAAATTGAACAGGCCATAACTCTCGTTGGGCGAGTGCAGGGCGTCGGTATCTAAGCCAAAACCCATAAGGATGGACTTGATTCCTAATTGCTGTTCAAACAGGGCCATAATCGGAATGCTGCCGCCACCCCGTGTGGGAATAGGCTTCTTCCCCCAGGCTTCTTCAAAAGCCCGGCTTGCGGCCTCAAACTCAACGGAGTCAATGGGCGTCACATAAGGGAGACCACCGTGGTGGGGCGTCACTTTAACTGAAACCGTTGGTGGAGCAATGGCTGTAAAATGGTTCCTGAACAGTTCCGTAACCACGTCGGGCGTTTGATTGGGTACCAGACGCATACTGATTTTAGCGGAAGCTTTCGAAGGTAACACGGTTTTAGCACCTTCGCCGGTGTAGCCGCCCCAGATGCCGTTCACGTCCAGCGTGGGCCGAATAGAGGTACGCTCGTTGGTTGAATAACCAGCTTCACCGCCTACTTCTTTAATGCCCAAATCCTCTTTGTAAACATTCAGATCGAAGGGCGCTTTGGCCAGTTCGGCGCGTTCGCCTTCGCTCAGATCTACCACGTCGTTGTAAAAACCGGGAATGGTAATGCGGCCCTCTTCATCGTGCAGCGAAGCAATCATCCGGCACAGGACATTGAGCGGATTCTCGACGCCACCGCCATACACCCCGGAGTGCAGATCGCGGTTGGGGCCCGTCACCTCGACTTCTACGTAGGATAATCCCCGCAAACCGGTTTCAATGGAAGGAACGTCGTTCGAGATGATGCTCGTATCAGATACCAGAATCACATCGGCAGCTAAACGGTCGCGGTTGGCTGCTACGAAATCACCCAGATGGTCGGAGCCGACTTCCTCTTCACCCTCAATCATTATTTTGACGTTACAGGGCAGGTTGTCCGTTGCAATCATGGCTTCGAGCGCCTTGACATGCATATAAAACTGCCCTTTATCGTCGCAGGCACCCCGGGCATAAATCCGCTCATTGCGAATCGTTGGCTCAAACGGGGGAGTCAACCACAGTTCGTAGGGGTCGGCTGGTTGCACATCATAGTGACCATAAACCAGCACCGTCGGCAACGCCGGATCAATCAGTTTTTCCGCGTATACGATGGGATGGCCCGGCGTTTCAACAATCTCAACCGTATCGAGACCCGCTTCCTGCAGGCGGTCGCGCACAAACTCGGCCGCCCGCCGGGTATCTGCATTGAATTTTGAATCAGCTGACACGGATGGAATCCGAATCAGATCGAGCAGTTCATCCAAAAACCGCTGCTTATTGGCTTCTAAATAATTGGCTATCATAGCATAAAGGAGTAATTCCACCGGTTGAACTGACGCCTGAACTATCGGTGAAGAACAGGTTCATTTCCCTAAAACGACGATTTTGTGTGATAAATAGCTGATTGGATACGAAGACGCCCCCAAGTTACGCACTTTGGCGCAACCGGGGGCGTGTATGAAGGCTAACTGTACATGGATGTGCTGACATGGAGCGGTACCACCAAAATTGGGTTACAATCAGGGTCGGCTTTTTTTACGCCTACCAAAGAGTACGGTGCGGCTTTCCTGACCGCGCCAGAGCCGGCCAATGTTTTTCTGGTGAGTCAGGGCGACAATCAGAAAAACGACAAATCCGAACACGATCAGCAATGGGCTTTCGCGTTTGCCAAATATCTGCAGCAACAATAGCACCGGAAAAGCCAGTGCGGCCATCAGCGACCCAAGAGAAACGTACTGGGAGGCAATTACAACCAGCAAAAAGATGCCAATGCAAACAGCTGCCATCTCCGGATGAATGGCCAGAATCATGCCGAGCAACGTGGCTACGCCTTTACCACCCTTGAATTGCGCAAAAACAGGGAAAAGATGCCCAAGCACCGCAACCAGTCCGAAGATCAGTTTCCAGTACATAACATCGTCACCGTCGGCGGGTAAAATATGGATGTACTCCAGAATAGTGGCTAAAATCGTAGCGGTATAGCCTTTCAGCACATCAACCAGCAGGACAATGGTACCAGCCCGTTTTCCCAACGTCCGAAACGTATTGGTTGCGCCAGCATTACCACTTCCCAGTTTACGGATGTCGACGCCAAAAAAACCTTGTCCGTACCAGACGGCGGTTGGGATAGAGCCTAACAGATAAGCCGATACGACGGCTATTATAATCAAAAGAGCGTGCATGGATAAGCAACTAGTAACGCGGCCGAAAAAGAAGACAGCATCTGACTGAAGTGACGCTGACAGAGTGGCAGTGTAACCCCAAAATTACGTCTTTTCAGCGTAAATCAAGTCACTGCGCGGTTAAACCGCATTAATCCTATTTGGCGACTAACTGCTGACAGACCGTTTATCGACTGCCAACGACTACTTCGAGCAAATCTTCGGCTTGCAGATACTGATTAGCCGCATCGCGAATGGCTTCGGGCGTAACGGCGCGCAGGTTGGTAACATAGTTTGTCAGGAAGTCGTCGGGCAAGCCATCCAACAGGATAACCTTGTACCGGTCGGCGATTTCAAACGGTGTGTTGAGTGAACCCACAAACTCACCAGCCATGTAGTTGGTCACGGTTTCAAGCTCATTAGCGGGGACCAGTTCGGTCTGCATCCGATTAATCTCCTTCCGAATCTCGTCCAGCGTCTGCTGCGTAAACTCCTTTTTCACATCCGTGCCAATCAGGAAGTAGCCCGTGTGCCGGAACGACGCTATGTTGGATGAGATGCCATACGTGAAGCCTTTTTCTTCGCGAATGTTTTTCATCAGCCGGGAGCCAAAATAGCCGCCCAGTATCTCGTTCATCACCAACGTTTTCATGAAATCGGGATGATGGCGCGAAAATAACCGGCGGCCTACGCGAATCGACGATTGCAGACTGGCGGGTTTCTCGACCAGAATGGGGTCAACGGGCGCGGTCAGCAGGTTGTCGGTGTAGGTCGGATTTGGCTTTAATCCCGATACAGACAGTTGCCCCAGGGTCTGATTGATCAGGTCAACTTCGGTCATGGATGCCTGACCGGCCAGCAACACCCGAAAGGGCTGGTTGCGAATCACCCGTTCGTAGAAATCGACTATGGCATCGCGGATCATACCTTCCACAACGGCCAGTTGCTGAGTACGCCCATACGGATGCTCCTGACCAAAAATGGCTTCACGGAACCGCATACCGGCGAGGTAACTGGTTTTCTCTAGGTTAACGCGCAGGTTCTGGCCGGTGATGTTACGCAGGTCGGCTAATTCCTTTTCAGGGAAGGTCGGCTCTGTCAGCAATTCCTGAACCAGGGGCAGAATCGATGCCAGATGCTTGGTCAGGCAGTAGACTACCAGGCTGGCGCGGTCGGGACCGGTGCTGAGTTCGAGAAAGGCACCGTAGCGATCAAACTCTTCGCTGATTTGAGCCGATGACCGGGTTTTTGTGCCTTCAGACAACATTTTAAGCGCGAAGAAAGCGGTTCCGAGTGATTGCTGTTCGTACCAGGTACCGGCTTCCATAATCACTTCAACCCGCAAAACGGGCTGCTGCTGTACGGCGATCAGGTGGAGAGGAATGCCATTGGCCAAGACATGGTTCTCGACGGCGGGTAACTGAACAGTCTGAATGGCCCGAAAAGGCGGTGCCTGAGTTCTATCTAAAATCATTGAGGTTTGGATAACTGGAAACGCAAAATGGCATCTCTGTTGAAATGCCATTTTCGCTAAAAAAGTTGATTAGCAGGAAGATATTAGTTATTCGTTGTGTCGTCTGAAACCGGATCGTCGTTCTCGGTATTCCGCTGACTACCGTCGAATTTAAATACCAGCGAGAGCCGGAAGGTGTTGGCCAATGGGCTGCCGGTAGTAACCGGAATCAGGTACGAAAAGTCGACGCCGTAGCGCTGTTGTAGGTGAATGCCTAAACCGGCTGTCAAAAATTTGCGGTTTCCCTTATCGGCTGATTCATGAAAATAACCGACGCGGGCGGCAAACTGCTCGTTGTACCAGTATTCGGCACCGGCCGAAATGGTAATCTCTTTCAGTTCTTCGCTGAAACCACCCGGCGCATCAAAGAAAGAGCCTAATACCGCGCCTGAGCGATTCGGATCTTTACCGGCTACAATAACGGTTTGGCCGTTGACGGTACCATACTGAGGGGGTGTTGGCACCATCAGCTTGTTAAAGTCGAGCACAAAGTTGAATTTGTTCAGCTGATCGGCGTAGTAAGTCAGACCACCACCGAGCCGGAGGTTGGTCGGAATGAAGTATTTTTCTGCACTTCCATAATTGATTTTACCGCCAATATTGGAGATCATCAGGCCATAACTCCAGCCAATGCCTTTACCCGATACGTCATCACGCACCTGATTCTGGTAATAGGCACTGATATCGGCAGCACCCGTCGCGCCGGGCTTGATCGCTCCTCCGCCGGTGCTACCGCTGTAGCCGGCAGCGAGGTTAGAGTTCAGGTACTTGAGGTTAACCCCCATCGAGAAATTCTTGAACAACCGCCGAGAATACGAAGCTGTAATTGCGTACTCTCTGGAATTAAAGTCTCCGATTGAGATACCCTGGTTATTCGTAAACTGAATTGTACCCAGATCAAAATAGAGCAGCGAAACCCCGATTACCTGGTCTTTGCCGATTTTTTTGTAGCCCGACAGGTTCGTAAAGTACATGTCGCCGATCAGGTTACGCAGCCAGGGCGTATACGAAATGGTGGCCCCTGACTTCTCCTTGGCATACACTAATTTCGACGGATTCCAGAAGATCGCACTGGCATCAGCATCGCGAAGGGCGACGCCCGCATCGCCCAGCCCCGCACTCCGGGCGTCGGGGGCAAAGTTCAGGAAAGGAACGGCTGTATTAACAACGCCCGTTGGCTGCCCGGTGAGGGTGGTGGGTTGAGATTGTGCCGATGCAAACAGGGAAAGACAAACAATAGCTCCGATAAGGAGAGAGGAAAAATTGCGCTTCATACGTGCGATTTGAGTAGAGTCCCTATAAACTGCCCGGTGGGGCGGCAGCTTGGCTGGGCGTGGTCAAAATTACGACGATTCGTCGGATTAGAAAAAGTAGGTATGTTATCAGCGTTGTTACTCATCGAATCAGTACAAGTTTTCCGCTGCCGGTAGCCGGGGCCGATTCTGCCGAACTAAGTTGCAGCCGGTATAGATAAAGGCCATTAGGTAAAGCAGCCCCGGTATCGGTTCGCCCATCCCAGCTTTCGGTCGTCAGGGTAGCCGGGCAGTTCTCGCAACGTCCCGACCGGCTCAATACCGGCTGCCCATTCAGGTTAACTACCGTCAGCGTCCAGTCGAGCGTTTCGCCGGGTCGGTTGTGTCTGGCCTGAATCGTTACCTGCTCCCGAAATGGGTTCGGAAAAGCCGTCACCGATTGCAACGCCAATGCTGCCCGCTGCGAAACTATAAAAGTGAACGTGACCTCCGCTGGATTATTGTTGCTGTCGGAGGCTTTCACCCGAACGGTATACGTACCATTTGCCAGTCCATTAAGGGGATAGCGAACCTGCCCCTGTCGGCCATCGGCGCTGGTAGCCTGATAAAAATTACTGATAAGTATCGGGTCCTGCTGGTCAAGCTGGAGCGTCAGGGCGTTACTTTTTACGGTTTGGGAAAGATTAATGCCTTCGTTATCACTCAGGTTGATCAACAGCGTGATGTCCGGCCCAACCACTGTCGGATACGGCTTACTGGCCGTGGTGTCAACCAGTGATAGCTTAATCACGGGTGGCTGTGTATCAACGAACGTTGCCGAGGCCGGGCCGCCCGTTACTAAATCCGTAGCCCCACCGGCATCCAGCAGACTATCGGCCCGAACGGCATAGACATACATACGATCCATCCCCACCGTGGGGTTCATATCTTTTGGTAGCACAAACTGTGCCTGAAATTGCCCGTTCTGCACGGCAACCTGCCCGGCATAGAGTAAGTTGGCGTACGATGGGAACGTGAATTTTGCGCTGTTCTCCGTGCCAAATGTGGTTATACTGACCGGTTTGTCATAAAAAGCCAGCCGTACACTACCCGAAAAATCGGTGAGTGGCTGGATGGTTCCGGGTTGGCGAACCACACCTGTTACCGTTATCCGTTGCAAAGCCCGGAGGGTATCAACTGGTTTCGCGCCGACCGGGCGGCTGTTTACCTGCGTCAGCGCAGCTTCCGCCTGCGGGTAAGCCAGTTGCATGGAGGGGTCACCCAGCAGGGCAAAGTTCCGGTTCAGCACACCCGCCAGACTACTGTCTTTGGTCGCCCGCATAATGTCACCCAGCCGGGGCAACCCGGCTGATGACGTCCGAAAGACAGCGCGGTAGAAGGCCTGGTTGAGCAGCAGGTTTTTGTCGGCAAAGACTGGTCGGGTAGTAGTCAGCAGACCTATAGCTCCGCCCATTGGGTTCAACAGCGCCAGTTCTGCCCCTGAATTTTCAACCGGGTCGTCATACCGGCCAAACTCGCAGGTGGCCGTCACGAACAGCGGTAAGCGCGTGTTTTTCCACGTCAAAATATCTTGAAGGGTTAATATCTGTTCCTGCGCCCAGCCAACGGTTCCGCCATGTCCGGTATAATTAATAATCAGTCGTCCGGTTTGTACCGCCTGATTAATGATGGCATTGACGGCGGGTGCTTTCTCGACAACGGTGCTGCCGACCGTCGCGGTCGTTTGCTGAAACGTGTCCAGAAAAACGCGCTCGGGCCGGTAAGCCGGGGCCTGCGCTTCTACGTAGGTAGCTAATTGATTGGCATCTCTCTGGTGCGTATTGTCATCACCATCATCTGCTACGAACATGAGTTTTGACCGCCAGTCGCCGGTTAGTGTTTTATCGCTGCTATAACTGATCAGTTTGTCTACCACTACCTTCGCTTCGGCTACCGACTTAACGGGTAGTCGCCCAACGCCGATGTCCAGCAACTGATCGCCCGCCGGACTCTCGGCCCAGACGCCGTCGCTATCCTTCAGAAACCCGAAATAATCGTCGGAGGAGAAGCTGAGAATCGGATGCAGCGATTCCAGACTTTCGTAGACCGGCACCGTGTTGGCCTGATCTGTGGCGGACAGCAACTTACTTTTGTTGCGGTAATCGAAGGTTGCATCGCCCAATAGCAGCAAATACTTTAACTGTCCTGGATTCTGCTTATAGAGATACCGGCAGAAATCACGAATGGCTGTGGGGTCGGCTTGCCCGGACGCGAATTCGTTATACACCTCCTGTGTCGTCGCGACGAGCACGGTCAATTTATCGTGGCTCCGGCGAAACGTGGCCAGACGTTCGGCCTGCGCCCGCCAGGCAGCCGGGGTGACAATAACCAGACTGGGCGTCGGCTGGCCATGCAGATTCTGATTAGGCAGGGTGGCTATCGAAGCTCCTGACTGTACCTGGGCGTCGGTAAATACGTAGTAGTCGTGTCGCGGCAGACTGTCCGAGGACCAGGTCGCATCGGTGCCGGTCAGGGCGTAAGATTGTAGAACTGGCTGGAGCGGATTGCTGATATCCCACACTCGCAGCCCCGACGTTGCCTGTTTGGCCAAAAACCGCCCGCTTGTGGTGCGTACCCAGCTCGGCTGGTCATATTGCCGAATCTCGCGTTGTAGTTGAATCGACAAAAAATCGAGGTAGCCCACTGAGCCAGCCCCGCCGTTGCGGTCAAACGCCATTCGGACCGACAACACATCATCAGCCGTAGCGGGCGTTGCTGAAAATAAGCTGGTTGTGAGGTTGCCTTTGGTGGTATAGCGGGAAATAACGTCAGCTACGGGATCAACGGTTTGAGTGCCGAGGTCTTTGCCGTTGAGCTGGAGGGTGAATGTCGTTTTGGCCGTGGAAGACGCCATGACAGCAGACCGAATCAGCACTGGCGTGTTCAGTACCCGCCCCGGTACGGTGAAAGCAAAAGACTGGGTTTGAGTCAGATCACCCTGAAAATTATCGCCCAGCCATGCCCGGCCCGATGGAATCGGTTTCACCAGTTCTTCTTCGCGAAATACGTACTCATCATACGTGCTGATAGCGTTGCCACCTGTAATGTTGCCCTGTGATCGGGTACTGATCCGCCGACCGGCGGCCGGACCGATTGTCAGAAAGTAAAAGGTGGTATCTGAATACAGGTTAAGCTGGTGCGTTAGCTGCTTTCCGGTTGCGTCGTAGGCAATGGTAACTGGACGCTGCCCGAAAAACAGAATGGCGTCCGCCTGATCGAAACGGCCGTCTGCCTCCCCTGTTACCTGGATGGCATTCTCGGTCAGATCGGTCAGGCGGGGCATTGCGTTTGCCTGAGGAAGCATCGCGCCCCCATTGCCAAACAACCTGAACTGACGCGGATCGGCTGCTGCCAAAGCCGGGTTCGCTTTGGCGAGTGCTGCGTAATCGAGCCGGAACACGCCGGTTTGGGTCACGCCGATTTTCAGCCAGACACCCGTTTTTAATACCGATGCCGTACTCGCCGTACTTTGTGCCCACACGGCCTGAACACCAATCAGGTGAGCCAGCAGGCAGCCGAAAAAGACAAGTAGCCGTTTACGCATGGATTAATACATCAGCCTGAGCCAGAATCGCATATTGACGGCCTGATGCTGCTTCTTTACAAACGATGCGGGTCCGGCGTAACGCACCCCGGACGAATATTTTTTTCTGAAACTCAAACGATTGTCCCTCTGCCACGTCGGCCAGCTTCACCTGCCCGTCGATTTTGGCCTTTGGTGGGTCCATTGACCGAAGCGCGGCCATGAGGTGCGGGCTGGCCGATGTGGTAGCCGCCGGTCGTTGCAGATAGGTCAGCAGCGGTAGTAAAATTGACGCCGGAAAAACAGCTTCGGTCAGGATTGGTTTCATCAGGTCCCGAAAAGCCGTTTGCCAGGCTACCCCATGTGGCTTTGGCCGCTGACTGCGCCGGGCACTAGTCCGATAAGCCTGAAAAACGGCGGCATGGGCCACTTCGTGTACGTAAGTAATCAGGAAAGCGTATGGATTAAGGTTACTGTTAACGGTGATCTGCTGTCGTCCGTCGGGAAAGACGCGGAAGTCGCCAAGCCGGGTTCGCCGGGGAGTAACAATGCAGAGGGTGAACTTAAATTGGGTGTGCAACTGCTCACCGTAGGCAACGGCGGCAGCGGGAAGGTAAGGAGCCAGTTGAGAAGTTGTCACGGGTGTACATGCAAAAAGCCCCACAAACGTAGGGCTTTCCAATCAAAATGAAGCGAAGCAGATTACTTCGTAGTGCTTTCAGTTGTAGTCGTAGTCGACATCATCGACGAAGCTGAATCACCGCCCATCGTAGCAGCCGAATCCGTACCCATCGAAGCTGAATCCGTCATCATCGTCGTCGTTGCGGTCGAATCCGTGGTAGCTTCTTCGGTTTTAGGTTTGCTTTGGCAAGCAGCGAATGTCAGCGTTGTGCCGATGAATAGGAGTGCGAGAACTTTTTTCATTGCCCTTTGTGGTGTTTAAGGTTTGCGTTGCAAAGATAACATAAATGCTAAAAATGCAATGCTACCCGCTTTCGTTTTGCGAGGAGGGGGCTATGTCTTGAAAAAGTGAAGAATATCTTACCAATTGGCTCCCTACAGCTTAATCGTTCTCCTCTACAGAACGGCGTGAGGTTAGCCGGTCATACATGCCGGTACTACGGAACGTAAGCAGTTTATGGCCGAAATAATTGGCCAGAAAGCTAAAGCCCATACCTACTACGTGTGAGCCTTTCTCCCGCCAAAAGTTAGATAACTTCGGGAAAAGCGGATTGGCAACCCATTGTAGGGTATACTTCGCTACGTAGACCTGAACCAGCAGCGCAACAAAGGCGATGATAACAAACTTGATGGCCTCACGCCCGGTATTACCGGTGCCTTTGGCCGAAAAAGCGAAAACCTTGGTGGGAATGAAGCTGGCAATCGTGGCTGTCAGGTAGCCGAAGAGTACGCTTGTATCGAAATCAAAATAGTTTCGGTATAGGATCTGACTAACGAAATTAACGGACGCCCCGAATAAGGCCGTTAGAAAAAACGTAAAAAAATCGCGGTACTCTTTGTATTTACTTCTCTGGCTGATGCTCACGTTCACGGTTCGGCGCGACAAGATGATTGGGTGAATGCGATTTTGCCCGCTATTCAATCCACAAAGTTAAGTAAGAACCGGCTGAATAGCCAGTTAAGAGACATTTGTGAGCCAATGGATTATACCAGGCCCTGCAATAAACCCGGCATCAATCCCAAAACAATAGTCAGCACCGTGGCTGTCACCAGCACCACCCGGTAAAAGGGAGCAATGCGGATTGTCTCCGTAGTTCCTTCACGGAAATACATGGCAATGACCACCCGGAAGTAATAATAGATACCTACGGCCGACATCAATACGGCCACGACCAGCAACCAGATGACGCCCCGGTCCACGGCGGTGGAGAACATCATAAATTTACCCCAGAACCCGGCCGTTAACGGAATGCCGGCGAGTGACAACATGGCGACAGCCATCACAAAGCCCAGCAGCGGATTCTGACGGGCGAGACCGTTAAAGGCGTCGAAGCTCTCGTCTAAGCGACCTTCGGCATTGCGGTTGCGGGCTACCAGCAGCAGCACCCCAAAAGCCGCAATGGTGGACAGTGAGTAGGCCAGCGTGTAAATCACCAGTGCCTGTTTGGTCTGCGTACCTATCGCTACCAGTCCAATCAGCAGATACCCCGCGTGCGAGATGCTGGAATAGGCCATCATACGCTTAAAGCTATTCTGATAAATGGCCGTAACATTACTCAGAATGAGGGTGACAGTGGTGATGCCCGCCAGGATGATCCACCAGAAATTGTATAACTCACCGAAGGAACCAGCCAGTAAGCGGTATAAAGCCGCGAAGCCCGCCGTTTTCACCACTGTCGACATGAATGCCGTAAACAGGGTTGGTGCTCCATCATACACGTCGGGTGTCCAGAAGTGAAACGGAGCCGCTGACACCTTGAACAGAATGCCAATCAGTACCAGCAGCAAGCCCATGTACAGCAGCAGTGAGGTGCCGACGGCCTGTCCGTGGATAATGTACCCTCTGATGCCTGCGAGTTCAAATGAGCCGGACGCACCATACAGTAACGCCATACCGAAAAGCATAATACCGGTGGCAAACGCGCCCATCAGGAAGTATTTCAGGGCGGCTTCGTTGGAGCGGCTGTTACGCTTATCGCTGCCGGTAAGCACATACATGGATACGGACAGAATCTCAACGCCAACAAACAGCATAATCAGGTTCTCAAACCCAATCATCATAATGGCACCAACCAGGGAGAACAGGAGCAAGCCGTAATACTCGGCAGGCTGGGCGGCCTCATCGTCGATGAAACTTCCCGACAGTGCTACGACCATAAAGGCCGACACCAGCACAATGGCCGTAAAAACCATCGAGAGGTTGTTACTCAGCAGCATGTTGTGAAAGTACATGAACGAATGGTTCCAGTCGACAAAAGTGGCTGCGAGCGTGACCAGCAGGAACACTAAAGTTGCTGGCAACAATACCGCTCTTGATTTCAGGAAACCCAGAAACAGCATGACGATGCCAAAAACGGATAACAGAATGATGGGTAACATCTTTTTAAGTCTTATTTTAACGATACGGCTCCTTTGGCCACGTATTGCAACAGGTTCATGACAGCCGGTTCCGTCATTTTCAGGAAGGTAGCGGGATAGATACCGATCCAGAACACCAGAATGGCTAATGGCAGCAATACCCAGCCTTCCTGCCCGGTTAGGTCCGCAAAGTTCTCGGTACGGCTCGTGGTATGACCAAACATAGTTTTCTGGTACATCCGCAGCATATACACCGCGCCCAGAATTATGGTCAGACCGGCAATGGCTCCGAGGTAATTGTTGACATCAAAGACGCCCTGTAATAGCAGAAACTCGCCCACAAAGCCGTTGGTGAGGGGAAGCGCTACACTCCCCAGCAGCATAATCATAAAGTAAACGGTCAGCTTGGGCGTCGTACGGGTAATACCCCCGAGTTGGTCAAGCATCCGGGTGCTGGTCCGCTCAAAAATGACTTCGGCGATAAAAAACATCCCCACCACATTAATGCCGTGTGACAGCATCTGTACCAGCGCACCCTGTAAGCCACCAGCTGTAAGCGAGAAAACGCCTGCCGACATCAGGCCAACGTGCGCAAAAGATGAATAGGCAATCAGCCGCTTCATATCACGCTGACGGATGGCAATTATAGAACCATAAATAATACCGATCACAGAGAGTACCATTGCGGTACTGCCCCACGTAGCAACGCCCGCTGGGAGGATAGGCAGGATAAACCGGATAACGCCGTAGACCCCCATTTTTAGCATGATACCTGCCAGCAGCATCGTCGCCGGTGTGGGCGATTCAACGTAAGTATCCGGTTGCCAGGTGTGGAACGGAAACAGGGGCATCTTGATAGCAAAGGCGATAAAAAATGCCCAGAATACCAACCCCTGCGCCTTAGTGGTCAGGCTTAGCTTGTAAAAATCAACGATGGCTGCGGTATGATGACCATCAACCAGCGGTGTCTGATAATACAGATAAACCATACCCAGCAGCATGAATAAGCTCCCGAAGATGGTATAGAGAAAAAACTTGAAGGTTACCGGAATGCGGTTCTCACCACCCCAGCCAGCCGCCAGAAAGTAGATGGGAATCAGGGCCGCTTCAAAGAACAGGTAGAACAAGAATCCATCCCGTGCAGTGAACACGCCCATCAACGCTGCCTGCATGAACAGAATAAGCGCGTAGAAGGTAGCGGGGCGGGTGTAATTCTGGCGAAAGGCCGAGAGGATAATCAACGGAACCAGTATGCCCGTCAGCAGGACGAGCAGTAAACTAATGCCATCAACGCCTGCACTGAACCGGATGCCCAGTGAACCAATCCAGGGATAGTCGAACCCGAATTGCGATTGACTGTCGGGCGTAAAGGCATAAAACGTGTAGATCGCCAGGGCTGCCTCAACCAGAGCCGCCACTAAAGCCAGCGTCCTGACGGAGTCGCTTTTGAGCAGTAGCAGCCCCGAAGCCGCTAAAACAGGAAAAAGAATGAGTGCAAGCGTGAGCATCGAGTATCGGATTCCGGTGGACTAAAAATTGAACAGGTTCTGCCAGTTGAACATGCGTACCGCAATAATTACCGCCAGGCTCAGAACCATCGCGAAGACGTAAAAGCCAATGGAGCCGTTCTGAAGTTTGCGGAGTTGATTGGCACTGGCCCCTACCAACGCTACGATTCCGTTCACAACGCCATCGACGGCAAACTCGCCGAAGCTGTACAACGCATCGCCCAGTCCACGAATCGGGCGGACAATGACAGCATCGTAAAATTCGTCGATATAGTATTTGTTGTAAATGACTTTCTCTGGCACTGACCGCTCGACGCTTTCAGCCGCCGGGACCGCCTGACGGCTCACATACATGAAGTACGCGACAATGAGCGACAAAATGGCCACGCCCGCCGAAACGCTCATCAGAACCAGCTCTTCACTATGTCCTACGGCCGAATTGTCGAAAGCCGCCGGGTTCGCTTTTTGAGACAGTTCGTAAAGGGGAGCCATAAACGTGGCCAGCCAGCTGCTGCCACCCAGGGCTTCGGGTACATTCAGAAATCCGCCAACGGCCGACAGAATCGCCAGTACAATCAGCGGTACCGTCATGGTAGCAGGTGACTCATGCAGGTGGTGTTTTTGTTCTTCCGTACCCCGGAACTCGCCGAAGAACGTCAGGAACAGCAGGCGGAACATGTAGAACGAGGTCAGCGCGGAGCCGAGGACGCCCAGTGCCCACAGCAGCTTGCTATGCTCGTAGACATGCGCCAGTATCTCGTCTTTAGAGAAAAATCCGGCAAACGGCGGAATACCCGAAATAGCAATGGTCCCGATCAGGAACGTCCAGAACGTAACGGGCAGGTATTTCCGCAGGCCACCCATATTACGAATATCCTGCTCGTTGGACATGGCGTGAATCACGCTGCCTGCCCCCAGGAACAGCAAGGCTTTAAAGAAAGCATGGGTAATTACGTGGAACATACCCGCCGTATAGGCCGTCGCGCTCAGACCCAGGAACATATAACCCAACTGACTTACCGTTGAATATGCCAGCACTTTCTTAATGTCATTTTGCAGCAACCCAATCGACGCAGCCAGCAGGGCCGTCGCGATGGCAATGCCGCCGATGATTTCTAGCGTGAGTGGACTCAGTGTGTACAACACATTCGAGCGAACGACCATGTATATACCCGCCGTGACCATCGTAGCCGCGTGGATAAGGGCCGATACGGGCGTTGGACCCGCCATCGCGTCGGGAAGCCAGGTATAGAGTGGAATCTGTGCCGATTTACCCATTGCTCCTACGAACAGCAACAACGTGATGGCGACGACCGCTTTATCGCCAACTGGTAATTGAGCCGCCTGCCGGAAAACGTCGGTGAATTCGACCGTACCGAACGTGTGGAAAAGCATGAACACACCGAGCAGAAAGCCCAGATCGCCAATGCGGTTCATGACGAAGGCTTTGCGGGCGGCATTGTTGTAGCTGGTATTCGTATTCCAGAAACCAATCAGCAGGTAGGAACACAAACCAACGCCCTCCCAGCCGATAAACATGATGACGTAGTTGGAGCCCAGCACCAGCAGCAACATAAAGAACAGAAACAGGTTCAGGAAGGCCATAAACTTGCCAAAACCGGCGTCGTGATGCATGTAGCCAATCGAGTAAATATGAATCAGCGACCCGATACCCGTCACGATCAGCAGCATCAACAGCGAAAGTTGATCGATCTGAAACGCGAAATTGATATGCATATCGCCGACGCTGATCCAGTCGAACAGATTGACTTTGACTGGCTGACCGCTGAAATTGCTGAACAGCATGAGCACCAGGCCGAAAGCAATTATGGGTCCGGCAACGGCAATAGGTCCAATCAAACCCGATGGCACCTTGCGGAAACCAATGCCGTTAATGACAAAGCCGAGCAGCGGAAGGAGGGGAATTAAAATACAGAGGAGTTCTGTCTGCATGTTTGTATAATCAGTAAGTGGGATAAGTCGGTAAGTCAGTAAGCCGTTTTGCGCGTCAGTTACTTACTAACTCAGGCGCAGCCGCTTACTGACTTGCCGACTACTTTACCATTTCAATTTATTCATCAGCCCCACGTCGATGGAGCGTACATTTCGGTAGATCATCACGATAATGGCCAGGCCAACCGACACTTCGGCAGCGGCAACCGCCATAATAAAAAAGACGAAAACCTGACCCGATGAGTCGGAGCGGTACGAGGAAAACGCAATCAGGAGCAGGTTAACGGCGTTCAGCATTAGCTCAATCGACATGAAGATGACGATGGCGTTGCGCCGGGTCAGTACACCGATGATGCCAATCACAAACAGGGCCGTACTGATAATGAGGTAATAGTTAAGCGGTATTTGCTGGATAACGTCAGGTATTGTAGTGGGCTGCGTGGGTTGCATACTAAGCCGGTTGGAATTCGCGCAAAGGTAAATATTATTCGGGCTTACTCAAATGGCTCATTTCTTTACCATCATACCATTGGCAAACATCCGCAGCCGAATTTCGGTCAGCCGCCGTTTGGTATCCAGCGGAAAGTCGCCTTTTAGTATCCAGTCGTAAAACGAAGGTTCTTTTTGCAGGACATCCAGCACCGGCGCGCCTTTATGCTTGCCAAAATTGAAGACTTCCTGCCCTTCGTTGTTAAAGATCATCCGACCCGCCAGATCAACGTTCTTATTGACAGTCAGGCTATGAAGCACGTCCATATCGTTCTGAATGACGACCTCATTCCCGCTGTCATCTTTACAGGTCATTCCCAGGTAACGCTGCACCTGCGCGTTGAGTACCTCGAATGTCGCCAGCGTGTCGACTTCAGCTCCGTGTGCTCCAACGAGTTCTTTACCGCAATAAAACTTATAGGCCGCTGTCAGATTACGCGGCTCCATCAGGTGAAAAATGCGCTGAGCGTCTACCAAACGCCGATTTTTCATGTCGAAATCGACGTTGGCCCGCAAAAATTCTTCTACCAGCACCGGCACATCGAAGCGGTTGCAGTTAAATCCGGCCAGATCGCAGCCATCCAGAAACTGCGCCAGCGATCGGGCGACCGATTTAAACGGAGGAGCATCCTTAACGTCTTCATCGTAAAGACCGTGAATCATACTGGATTCAATCGGGATGGGCATTTGCGGATGTACCCGCTGATTTTTGATGATAACGTCGCCGTTGGGCAGGGCCTTTACAATGCAGATGTCAATAATACGGTCTTTGGCCGTGTTGATTCCCGTTGTTTCGAGGTCAAAAAAGGCCAAGGGTTTTTTCAGTACAAGTTGATGTGTCATAGAACCGGGCGGCAAAACAGCCACTGACAAAGGTAAACACGTTTTTGATGGGAAACCGTACCTGTTCGCCCTGCGTGATTATTCTTCCCAGCCAAACGACCGTTCTACGGCTTTGTGCCAACCCTGCATTAACCTGGTGCGCTGAGCAGCGTCCATGGCGGGCTGCCACGTTTTAGCAGTGCCCCAGTTCTGACTTAGATCGGTCAGGTCGTTCCAGTAGCCGACGGCTAAACCGGCTGCGTAGGCGGCTCCCAATGCCGTTGTCTCGGTCATTTTCGGACGAACAACCGGTACACCTGCCATGTCGGCCTGAAACTGCATCAAGAGTTCATTCATAACCATGCCACCATCCACGCGCAGTGTTTTCAGCGTTATTTGCGCATCTTCTTCCATCGCCCTCACCACGTCGATGGTCTGGTACGCCGTTGCTTCCAGCACGGCCCGCGCCAGATGGCCTTTGTTGACAAACCGCGTCAGGCCCGCAATAACGCCCCGGGCATCCGCTTTCCAGTACGGTGCATACAAACCCGAAAAGGCGGGCACAAAATAAGCCCCGCCGTTGTCGGGTACTCCTTTTGCCAGCTTTTCAATGTCCGAACTGTTTTTAATGAGGCCGAGGTTATCGCGCAGCCACTGCACCAGTGCGCCGGTGATGGCTATACTCCCTTCGAGCGCGTAGTGAACTGGTTGATTCTTAAACTGGTACGCTACCGTAGTCAGCAGGCCACAGGTGGAGTGCCGCAATTCAGTACCGGTGTTCATCAGCAGAAAGCAACCTGTGCCGTATGTATTTTTAGCCATGCCCGGTTCGTAGCAGGTCTGTCCA
Organism: uncultured Cytophagales bacterium; assembly: GCA_964251665.1. Lineage (GTDB taxonomy): Bacteria > Bacteroidota > Bacteroidia > Cytophagales > Spirosomataceae > JBBQLG01. Next base: position 53,996 of record CAXUKO010000014.1, on the reverse strand, counting down.
ACCAAAGCCGCCTGCTGATCGCCGAGAATACCGGCGATAGGAACACCCGGCAATACTTCCGACGTAACGGTTCCGTAGACTTCACTGCTCGGCCGGATCTGGGGCAGCATGGCGCGGGGCACCGTGAAGGCCGCTAACAACGCGTCGTCCCAGTCAAGGGATTCCAGGTTCATGAGCTGCGTCCGGCTCGCGTTGGTAACGTCGGTAAGGTGCAGGCCCCCGGTTACTCCGCCGGTCAGGTGCCAGACCAGAAAGGTGTCGATGTTGCCGAAGATGGCGTCACCCTGTTCGGCGGCTTCGCGCACGCCGGGCACGTTGTCGAGTATCCATTTGAGCTTCAGCCCGCTGAAATACGTGGCTAAAGGAAGTCCTGTCTGCGCCCGGAACCGGTCCTGTCCGTGTTCCTGGCCCATTTGATTTACCAAATCGCCGGTCCGGGTGTCCATCCAGACGATAGCGTTGTAGTACGGTTTGCCGGTATGTCGATTCCAGACGAGGGTAGTTTCGCGCTGGTTGGTAATGCCAATGGCGGCAATGTCACTCACCTGCAAATGGCCGTTGATGCGAGCCACCGCTACGACTTCGAGCGTATTGCGCCAGATTTCTTCCGGGTCATGCTCTACCCAGCCCGGCTGGGGGTAAATCTGGGTATGCTCTTTCTGGCCCTGCGAAACAACGTTGCCCTGCCGGTCGAAAACGATGCAGCGCGTACTGGTAGTGCCCTGGTCAATGGCGGCAATATATTGAGGCATATTGAGTATATTTCTAAATATTCTGTTAGTTTCTTAATTTAACCGCTTTCCTACCGCTGTCTGAAGTAATTTAAACCGAATGAGTGACGATGAACGCCAGGACTGGCTTACTATGAAATATACATTAGAGCAGTATTTGTCAATGCTCGAACGTCAGATTCTTGAATTTGCTGCTGATGGGGATGATGACCAACATGACTTTCTACTAAAAAAAGCAGTTGAGTACCGGAACACCATTGCAGGCATAAACAATCTATTAAACAGCGAACAACTATGACAATTGACATAAAAGAAACGGTTGAGAAGTATCATAGGGAGTTCAGACAAGCGGCCACGGACGTAGCGCGTCAACAGTTGTTCGTAGCGTATCGAACATTTATTAATCAGCTTACCCCTGATCAACAGCTACTTGCCCGCGAGGCAGCAAAACCTTACCTGCTTGAGGTTATAGCAATGGCTGAAGAAATGGAACCATTTCTACAACGGGCGAAGGATATGCTGAGTCGTCGTCAGGAACCCGCCTGAAGCCTTTTAGCAGTTGCGTTCGTCACGGAATAACGCTGTGCTAAAGTGGCTGTATTCCTTTAGTAGTGCTACCTTATAACGTAAACAACCGAATCAGCAACCCGCCGATTATGCCGCCCAGCAGCCCACCCACAACGGGAATCCAGGCGTAACTCCAGTCGGAAGAGCCTTTGCCCGGAATTGGCAGAATAGCATGCGCAATACGAGGTCCCAGATCGCGGGCCGGGTTAATGGCATAACCCGTAGTACCGCCGAGCGACAGACCGATGCTCCAGACAAGGATACCGACCATGTAGGGTCCTACGCCAATGGCCATTTCGCCCAAAGCCTTTGAGGAAATGCCGGCCAGCCCTAAAATGAGAACCAGCGTACCAATAGTCTCACTCATCAGGTTTGGACCAGTCGTGCGGATGGCTGGACCAGTGGCAAAGCAGGCCAGTTTGTCGGCTGGATCGGGCGTAGCGGCCCAGTGGGGCAGGTAATGTAGCCAGACCAGCGTGGCGCCGACAAACGCACCGGCAAACTGGGCGGGGAGATAAAAGGCGATTTTGCTGTAGTCGTTGGTGGCAATAGCAAACGCGATGGTTACGGCCGGGTTCAGGTGGGCGTCGATGCTGCCAAATGCTTTTGCGACAAAGATGCCCATCGTCACGGCAAAGGCACAGCCCGTACCAATAACAATCCAGCCCGATGCTTCGCCTTTTGTTCGTTTCAGTACTACGTTCGCTACAACACCGTCGACCAGCAGCACTAATACCATTGTACCAATTAATTCACCCAGGAATGGAGAGGTTTGCATTAACTAAGTTTAGGAATAGTTTATGCGAATTAAGCCATATTTTTGGCTGAAATACAAACAGCCCATTTAAATGAAAACGATTCGGTTCGATGTCACCGGCAAACCCCACGAAATTCTCAACCTGATTGAGGCCCCACTGCCTGAACCGGGGCCGGGTGAAGTCCGCATAAAAGTTATTGCCAGCCCAATTAATCCGTCGGACCTGATGTTCGTGCAAAATCTCTATGGTATTCGCCCGCAACTACCCTCCGGTGCCGGTTTTGAGGGCGTTGGCGTGGTCGATGCACTCGGGGAGGGCGTTCAGATGCGGACGGGAATGCGGGTGAGTTTTACCAGTGTTGGTACCTGGTCGGAATACGCCATTGCCCATCAGCGCGGGGTTATTCCCGTGCCCGACGCCATGCCCGATGATGTGGCCGCTCAGTTATTCGTGAACCCGTTTACGGCTTACGCGATGGTGCAGGACTCGGGCGTACCCGAAGGGGGCTGGCTACTGGTAACGGCAGTTGGCTCGGCATTTGGCAAAATGGTGGTTCAACTTTGCAAAATGCGGGGCATCAAAACCATCGGCACGGTCCGGCGCGATGACCTGAACGAAGAATTGAGAAACCTCGGCCTGACGGAGGTGATCAATACCGAAACCGACAATATGGCCAGCCGGGTGAAACAGATTACGGAAGGCACCGGTGTCGCCTGCGTGCTGGACGCCGTAGGTGGGCATACCGCATCCCAGGCGCTGACCTGCCTGAGTAAGGGGGGCAAAATGCTGATTTATGGCCTGATGAGTATGCAGGACCCAACGATCAATGCCGGGCTGCTTATTTTCCGGGAGCTGACCATCAAAGGCTTCTGGCTGACCGACTGGATGCGCCGGGTTGATAGTCAAACGCGGCAGGATGTGGCCAAGAATGTAATTAATCTGCTGGCGTCGGGTCAGATTCAATTGCCCGTGGAGGCTACATACGCACTGGAAGACATCCGTAAAGCGGTCGTTCATGCCGATCAGCCGGGGCGTTTCGGTAAGATTCTGGTTAAGCCATAAAGGTCGGCCAGGAATACGTCGCTAAGTTTCAGGCCATTTTTCGAGCAGGCGTGTTATCTTTGAACCAGGGCCTGAATCGTCCCGACTGGCAATATTCCCGTAAATCGGCTCGTTACCATGCGAGACGCCACTTGTTTTTAAACTTCCCGCATCGCTGATATGATTTTGCTTCAGGTTCCAACGGCCGCTGCAGTGGCTGACTCAACGGCCAATGCAGCATCGCCCGCTGCCACTCAACAAAGCCTGCAACTGTTCGACCTGGTAGCCAAAGGCGGCTGGGTGATGGTGCCAATTGCCTTTTTGTTCTTTTGCACGATTTATCTCGTCATAGAGCGGTTTATTGTGATTCGGAATCAGACCAAAGCCGACGATAATTTCATTGACAATGTGAAGGACATGGTGCTCCAGGGCAACATCAAATCGGCGGAGTCCTTTTGCAAAAATCAGCGGACAGCCATCGGTCGCATTTTTGAGAAAGCAATTGGCCGGATTGGGTCGCCGATGCGTGAGATCGAAAGCACGGTCGAGACTGTTGGTCAGATCGAAATAGCCCGTCTGGAGCGTAACATGGGTTATCTGGGCGTTATTGCGGGTATCGCGCCAATGCTTGGCTTTATCGGTACCATCTCCGGTATCATCCGCATTTTCTACGACATCTCCTTAACCGATAACATCAGTATTGGTATCATTGCTGGTGGTCTGTACGAAAAAATGATCACGTCTGGGGCTGGTCTGGTCGTTGGTATGCTCGCTTATACAAGCTATCACCTGCTGAACATGATGGTTGAGAAATTCACGCTCAAGCTCGAGATGAACGCGTTTGAGTTCATGGAAGTGTTACAAAAGCCAACTTCTGAACCCGCGCGGGTAAGATAACTGAGTTTGTCGTTTGTGCCGGTCGGCCACTGCCATTTGTAATTCCTGCCGGAAAACCACAAACTACGAACCACAAATTCGTCTTGTTCCATGAACTTACGCAGAAAAAAGAAGTTTGCCGCTGAAGTCGCAACGTCGTCGTTGAACGATATCATGTTCTTTCTGCTGTTATTCTTCCTCATTATTTCGACGGTAGCCAACCCGAACGTTATCAAGCTGATGCTGCCGAAAGCCTCTTCGTCCCAGCAATTGAGCAAAAAACAGGTAACGCTGTCGGTTGATGACAAGAAACAGTATTTCATCGACAAGCGGCCTGTTGATGCCACCAATCTGGAATCTGAACTGCAAACCATCATGAATGGTATTGCTGAGCCAACCGTTGTGGTACGGTTTGATAAATCGCTGACCGTGCAGGACCTGGTCGACGTGTTGCAGACCGGTGCCAAACTGAACATTAAAATGGTAATGGCGACCTCAAAATAACGCCGTACGTGACCAACGCTTTCCTCATTATCGATGCTCAGTTCGATTTCTGCCACCCTGACGGTGCTTTATTTGTACCGGGTGCCGACGCTGATATTGAGCGTATTGCCGGGCTGATTCGCCGGTTTGCTCTTCAGATTGACCACATTGTTGTCACGCTCGACACGCACCACGTTCTCGATATTGCCCATCCACTGTTCTGGAGCGACGCCAATGGGCAACACCCTGCTCCGTTTACTCATATTTCGGCCGCTGATGTAGCCAATGGACATTGGACGCCCCGATTCGAGGCTGACAAAGCCCGACAGTATGTTCGGGATCTGGAAGCCGATGGGCAGTTTCAGCACTTCATCTGGCCCGAGCATTGCCTGATTGGCTCACGGGGTGCAGCTTTACATGATACGTTGCTAACGGCCCTGCGTGACTGGACCCAACAGCGCGATCTTGACTATAAAGCCGTACCAAAAGGCCTTTATCCATTAACCGAACACTTCGGCATTTTCCGGGCGCAGGTGCCTGACCCGGCCGTTCATGATACGCAGCTTAATACGGGCCTGATTGCTGACCTGAACCGGTTTGATACGGTGTATCTGATGGGCGAAGCCAGATCGCACTGCGTTGCCAACAGCCTGAAGCAGATACTAGACTTCGCGCCGGAGCTGGTTCCAAAACTCGTTTTGGTTAGCGACTGCACATCCGACGTAACGAGCTTAGGCTACCTGGCCGATTCTATTTATGCCGAAGCCGGGGCACGTGGTGTCCGCTTTGCTGATTCTACCAGTCTGCGTATCCAATGATTAACCTCTTCCGAAAAAACCGTCTGTTTTATAGCACGTACCTGATTTTGTGGCTGCTAACGGGTGGCCTGATGCTGCTGTACACCAAAGACCAACTCATACGCTGGGTTAATTTTCACAATAGCACCTGGGGTGACTACTTCTTCAATTACGCGACCTATCTGGGCGACGGTGCGTTCTTCGTGGGGATGATTTTGGTTTTATTTTTTATTTCACGTCGAATGGGGCTGTTGGCACTGGCGGGTTTTCTGCTGTCGTCGGGATTGTCATTGTTTTTCAAGCGTGTTGTCTTCCCCAATAATTTCCGGCCGGTAAAATATTTTGAGCATTCAGACTGGGAGTACCACGTTATTAAAGGACTGAAAATTTACGAGTACAATAGTTTTCCTTCCGGCCATACTATCTCGGCGTTCACTGTCTTTTGCCTGATTGCGCTGTTAGACCGCAACAAAACCCGGGGCCTGCTATGGGTTTTACTGGCGGCTACCGTCGGCTATTCGCGGGTATACCTGTTTGAGCACTTTGTGGAAGATGCCTTCGCCGGGTCCATAATCGGCGTATTCAGCGCAACGGTCGTTTATCTGGCATTTGACCGCCGGTGGCCTACCGATACTGTTTCCGCCTGAAGAACACGTAGCCATATTCCTCCTGTTCCAGCTGAAAATCAGGATTGTAGCGGTACCGGGCCACATCAGTAGCGTCGGTTGCGACTATATAGGCTGGCTTATCAACAAAGCGGCCGTTGAACCAGACTAATTCCCGCTTTTTGGGGGCGACGGGGGGCTTTTTGCGCGTGTAAAAAAGTTGGGCGTAACTCGAAAAGGTGGGTTGTATAAACACCGGCTGTCCCCATCGCGCTTCGCAAAAATCAATCAGCGGTCCCTGCGTGTACTGTTCAATTTTCGGCAGGATAATAGCCAGAAACGCCAGCGTACAAACAGCTGATGAACCGTACAAGCCGATCACCGATTGGAAAACGCTCCCACGGATACGCAGGGCGAAAAAGAGCGTCAGCAGGATGAGCACAACGCCAATCAGCCATTCCCAACCAGCCCAACTGACTGGTGCCTGCGCAAGGCCCGACCAGAATGGAGCCGTAGTCTGCCGAGCCACCCAATCGGGGTTCATGCCCAAAACCGGCACAACCAACATCAATAAGCCAATCACCAGACCACTAATCACTAGCAGGTATGTATTGAGCCTATACCATTGACGTTCTCCCCGTAACACCTGATGAATATGATAAGTGGCCAGATAAGCCAGCGGAAACCAGAGCAGCAACAGCCCGCCCGGCATGAATCCGACTATAATAATTGCCCCCTTCGACACTTTACTCATCCAGGCGTCAAACGGAATGCCGGTCGTTGCGGATTTCGTTGCCTTATCCGCCGACCAGTAGCGGGAAGACAACACAATCGGCATCAGAATACCGACCACACCCAGCAACGCATAGAGATATACAGAAAGGTCTCGGCTTGGACTGAGTGCCCGCTGCCAGTCCGCACCCGGCACGAAAACGAGCCAGCCGATGCTGCATAGAACCGGAAAAATGAGTACTACGAGACAATTCCGAAGCTTCTCGGACAGATTTTGTTCGGTCATCTGCGTGTAACCCATTACCAGCAATATGATCAGCAGGAAGCTGGAGATGAGCGCACCGTTGGTCAGGATGGCCAACCCGAAAAATAGCCCCGCCAGTCCTGCACTTCGTAGTTGAGTGCCGGACTGGGTTGTTGGAAAAAGGCCGAATAGATAGACAATACCTAAGAAATTAAACAGATGCCCTGTTGTAGCCGTTAGTGCGCTCTTGGCCAGGATCAGCGGTGTTACAGAGCCCAGATAACTTAAGGCCCAGAGCAGGCCAAACCGGGCATCATGTTTCTTCCTGCCAATAAAAAAAAGCGTCAGTAGCGTCATAATGCCCATGAGCGCGTTTGGCAACCGGGCGGCTAGTTCGATATTATCGGCTACGCCAAACACCCGCATGGAAAACGTCTGTAGCCACGGCAGTAAAGGGGCCGTCTGGTAGTCGGGCAGGAAGTCGATCTGGGCGTAACTAAACACGTTTGTTGCCAGCATCTCTCGCGCTACCTCCGCCGGGCGTATTTCAGCGGTGTCGAACAGGGGCAGGTACCCCAGAAACGGGATTAAAATCAACCAGCCAATTACAAACAGGAGAAACGGATAAAGTTTTGGCGGCAGTTTAATCATGGCCGATGCGCTTGTTCAGTTCAACAAAAAAGGGCAGATCTGCCATGAGATCTGCCCTGATTAATTACATGTCCGCGTTTTGAACGGAAATACTCATCTACGCGGCCAGAACGGCTTCCGCCAGTACCAGCACTTTATTCCGAAGTATTTCCACGACGCCACCATCGACGGTGAAGACCTGCGGACCAGCGCCAGCGGTTTGAATCGTAACCGGACCGCGAGCCAGCGTGCTTACCATTGGCGCGTGATCGTTCAATACCTGAAACTGACCTTCGATACCCGGAAAGGTAACAGAGGTAGCTTCACCGGAAAACACCTTCCGATCGGGTGTTATGATTTCGAGTTGCATGGTTTTTGATTTCGTATCCCAGACGCCTACGTCTGGTAACAACCGGTAGCTTAGTTGATAATTTACAACCAGACGTAGGCGTCTGGGATACGATTACTGTCCTGCTTCTTTCAACAGACGCTCACCTTTTACAACGGCGTCTTCAATGGTGCCGACTAAGTTAAAAGCCGATTCGGGCAGGTAATCGTATTTGCCGTCGATGATTTCGTTGAAACCCTTGATGGTATCTTCGATGTTCACCAGTGCGCCTTTCAGACCTGTAAACTGCTCGGCCACAAAGAACGGTTGCGATAGGAAACGCTGTACCCGACGTGCCCGGCTAACAACCAGTTTGTCGTCTTCCGAAAGTTCTTCCAGACCCAGGATGGCAATGATATCCTGCAATTCTTTGTAGCGCTGCAGAATTTCCTTTACCCGTTGCGCGGTACCGTAGTGTTTCTCGCCCAATACGGCTGCCGACAAAATCCGTGACGTGGAGTCAAGCGGGTCAACGGCGGGGTAGATGCCCAATTCAGCAATTTTCCGGCTCAATACGGTCGTTGCATCCAAGTGAGCAAACGTCGTGGCAGGAGCGGGGTCAGTCAAGTCATCGGCAGGTACGTAAACGGCCTGTACCGACGTGATCGAACCCCGTTTAGTGGAGGTAATACGTTCCTGCATGGCACCCATTTCGGTCGCCAGTGTAGGCTGGTATCCTACGGCCGACGGCATCCGACCCAGGAGAGCTGATACCTCCGAACCCGCCTGGGTAAAACGGAAAATGTTATCAATAAAGAACAGGATGTCGCGACCCTGACCTTCGCCTTCACCATCACGGAACTGCTCGGCAATTGTCAGACCCGAGAGGGCCACACGAGCGCGGGCTCCGGGAGGCTCGTTCATCTGGCCGAACACGAGCGTTGCCTGCGATTTGGCTAATTCCGTGTAATCCACTTTCGACAGATCCCACTCGCCTTTTTCCATGCCATGCTTGAATTCTTCGCCGTACTTAATAATGTCCGACTCGATGAATTCGCGCAACAGGTCATTTCCTTCGCGGGTACGCTCACCAACACCGGCAAATACCGATAAACCGGCATAGGCTTTGGCGATGTTGTTTACCAGTTCCATAATCAGTACGGTTTTGCCAACACCGGCACCACCGAAGAGACCAATTTTACCGCCTTTTACGTACGGCGCCAGCAGGTCAATTACTTTGATACCCGTGTAGAGTACTTCCGTCGAGTTTGTCAGTTCGTCAAACCGGGGAGCGTTGCGGTGAATAGACGCCCCTTTGTTGGTGTCTAATTCTGTCAGACCATCAATGGCCTGACCCACTACGTTAAACAGACGACCTTTAATGCCTTCGCCGGTTGGCATCGTGATGGGGCCACCGAGGGAGACAACATCCATACCGCGCTGCAGGCCTTCGGTCGAGTCCATGGCGATGGTCCGCACACGGTCTTCGCCGAGGTGTTGCTGGCATTCGAGTATAACTTTTTGACCGTTGGCGCGGGTTACCTGAAGGGCATCCAGAATGGCGGGTAGTTTGAGGTTCTCGCCCTCGAAACTTACGTCCACCACCGGACCGATTACCTGCGTAATCTTACCCGTCGTATTGATTGCCGTTTCCGTAATCATTGTATATGAAGTAGGTGTAAAGAAGTTGCTTGTGTTTTGGCACGCAAAATTAGGAGAAAAACCGCGTAAAGCCAACTGGTAAGCTACTCAAATTGGGAACGGTGCCTTGCAAAATCAGTTGCTTGATAGGTTTTTGACGCTATAACCGAACAAAAGCCATTTTGAGGGGATTTTGTACAAAACAGGGAAATGCTGTTCGTCCGGTTTTGCCCGCTCTTTTGGTGTGGACAACCGTATTCAATTCATTAACAACACCTGATTATTCATGCTCCATCAACGTTCCAGTGGCTTGTTGCTGCACATCACATCGTTACCATCTGCGTATGGCATTGGTGATTTAGGGCCGGAAGCGTACCGCTTCGGTGATTTTCTGCAAGCCGCCGGACAAACATACTGGCAGATTCTACCCCTGTCGCCGGTTGATCCGGGGGCGGGCTTTTCACCCTACAGCAGCCCGTCTGCTTTTGCCGGAAATCCATTGCTGATCAGCCCTGATAAATTAGTGGACGATGGCTGGCTGACTCTTGATGACTGCCAGTCGGCGGTACTGCCCGTCACCAGTAGAGGTGATTTTATTAGTATCTGGAATGATAAAATACCCCTTCTCAACAAGGCAGCCTCTAATTTCTTAGAAAATGCCAATACCGTAGCACGCTCTGATTATAATCGCTTTTGTGCCGAGAATGCGTACTGGCTCGACGATTACGTCCTGTTTAAAGCCATTCAGGAGGATACCGAAGAGCCTGACTGGACCCGCTGGCCCGCTCCGCTGCGTCAGCGCGAACTGAGCGCACTGGCCGAACAGGTTAATCAACTAAGTACACGCATCGACACGTTACGGGTGCTGCAATACCTGTTTTATAAGCAGTGGTATGAACTAAAGGCTTACTGCCAGAGCAGACAGGTTCATTTTATCGGCGATATACCGATCTATGTGCAGCACAGCAGTGCCGATGCCTGGGCGTGTCAGAACCTGTTTAAACTGGATGAGAACGGTAAACCCCTGTTTGTCGCCGGAGCGCCCCCGGACCTGTTCAGTACGGATGGGCAGCGGTGGGGAAACCCTGTTTATGACTGGGAAGCGCACGAAGCCGAAAACTTTACGTGGTGGACCCGGCGGCTGGGGCATCAGATGGCGATGTATGGACTAACCCGGCTCGACCATTTTCTTGGCTTTGCGTATTATTGGGAAATTCCGGCTAACGAGCCAACGGCTAAAGTAGGGGAGTGGATAAAAGGCCCGCTCGACCGTTTTATGCATACCCTTTACCGGACGTTTCTGGAATTACCCATCATTGCTGAGGATTTGGGGGAGCGGACGGTTGATGTGCAACCGTTTTTAAGGCATTATATGCTGCCGGGTATGCGATTGACGCAGTTCGGGTTTGGCGAGGATATGGGAACGGCTGATCATGCCATCCACAATCTGATCGAGAATATGGTTGCCTACACCGGAACGCATGATAACAATACCATACGCGGGTGGTATCGACAGGAGGCTGAAGCCATAAATCGGGCGAATTTAACCATGTATACAGGCTGCGAAGTGACTGAGGATAATGTTGCTGACCATCTAATCCGGCAGACACTACAATCAGTAGCCAGGCTGGTGGTCGTGCCCGTTCAGGATATTCTGGGGCTGGATGAAAATTCCCGTATGAATATCCCAGGCGAAGGGGGCGGTAACTGGACTTGGCGGCTCGAACCAGATCTGTTAACCGATGCTGTAGCCGAAAAACTACTTCAACTGAATACAATGACCGGGCGGATTTAGATACTAGTCAAGTTTTTATTTGATGATAGAGTTAGTGCTGTTGTAAGTTCGGTTATCAGCTTATCGAGCATGTCCTGTTTTGTTTGACCGGTTATGGTGAGATCAACGGCCCGGATGTAAATCGATTGATCATTCATTAACCCGGACGTTACCGTAAACGTCCGGGTTTCAATTGGCTGTTGGTTGTATTCGACCGGGTACAGCAAAAGTACCTGAGGGGTGTTTTGGCGCAGTCCGTAGCTCACCATCTGGTACAGGTCCGTCTGACTAATGCCGGTCTTTCGATCAGAGGCAAGCCCGTCGCGTACTTTGTACTTCGTATCAATCACTAATTTGCTTTTGTCCGAATACGTCAGGAGAATATCGTTTCGAATTTGAAAAGTCTGCTCCTCAGTTAGCCATTTTGTTGCCTGAGAGGTAACGGTATGAAACAGGGTAGTTAAATGGGTTTCAATTACGCCGGTAATGAAGTCTTCATATACATAATCCATCGGCACCAGAAAACAGAAGTGTTGCTGGTCATAGTCGGGATGAGTCAGGTAACTGTCGGATAGAAAGAACCGGCACATAGCCAGACAATCGTTATAATCCTGATAAAATCGGTTCACATGCAGACTGTCACAGTCCTGAACCGTAGCAGGTACATCGTCGACCTCATCAAGCATGAAAATTAGTTTTTCCAGGTAGCGAAGAGTGACTGGTGAATGGCAGAGATGGCTGAGTTTCCGGGCGACGTACTTAATGATCTGATTCAGCCGGCTGTTAAATAGAAACGGCTCATAATCACAGACTAATTGATGCCAGTTGCCCTGACTAATACTGGTGTTCAGGTACTGCTGGACGTTTAGCCGGCCCCGGAGGAAGGGTAATTTCTCCGTTATTTCTTCGTATTGGCTATAAGGCAGGGAGTTAATCAACTGCTGAGTAATCTGAGCGAAGTAGCTGATAATGGCTTCTGGAAATTCATTAACCGTCTCATCATCGCCCAGTAGATTACTAAAGGGGAATCGAACCCGACGACAATACGATAACCACCAGATCAAGTGTTTAAAAGCGGCTGGAGCCTGCTCTGCTTTGAACAGTTTTGGTATAATCTGAATGGTCAATCCTTCATATTGAATGAACCCGACATATTTACCGGCTCTAACCGTCGCTTTACCTGTTTTCAGGTCTTGTCCGAAAATCAAAAACGGTTGATTGCTAGAAATCTCTCCGTAAACAGTGTCATCGAACCGGGCGCGGCTTTGCCATACTTCATCCAGATACTGATTGAGAGCCACCAAGGATATTTTGGCCGGAAAATCAGCAACGCGGGTCTGATTTTCGACCAGGTTAAAAGGCTGTTGCATCGGCTTGGAGTTGCAGGGTTAGTTCGTCCTTTGTGAAGGGAATTCTGGCCTCGTTCAACACCGTTTCGACCATCTCAATCCGGCCATTGAAGTACTCCAGTAGCAGGGGGATAACCCGGTTGTCTAACACCGATTTGAGTTGTGTGACCGGTTTATTAATGAAGTACGCGTGACCAATCTGGAAATCCGCCGATTTTTTATGTTTGATAATGGCTCTGTTTAGTCTCTCCAGCAGTTCCTTGGCCGGACTATTCAGGACACTATAATCCGGATTTTTAACAATGAAGTCGAACCGTCGCCGAAGAGCAATATCCAATAAGGCCAGTGATTTGTCGGCTGTGTTCATGGTACCAACCAGATACAGGTTTGGTGGTACGGCAAATGGCTCACCAGACGGAAGGGTAACGGTCAACTCATTGTCTCCGCCCAATCTTTTGTCGTCTTCCAGCAGCGTAATCAATTCGCCAAACACGCGGGACATGTTGGCGCGGTTGATCTCGTCAATAATCAAGACGTAGTTTTTAGGGGTAATGGGCTTACTTGTCTGCTGACCCAACTTAGCCAATTCATCTGATAATGGTCGGTAATAAGGTCGTAAACCATTGGGTCGAATTTCTTGGAGGCCTTCATAGATGCTTCGCAGCGTAGCAATGCTTAGGGTGTGAATAATGCTGCCGTTCGGCTTTCGAAAACTCACGCTCCGTTCGGACAAATCATACAGGACAAACCGGATACCGGATGCCATTTTCACGTTAATTTCAGTGCCATCTTCTACCAGCGGTTTCATAAAGTCATCGAATACTTCCTGAAACGGGCGAACTGTTGCGGTGCTGGCATCCGCCCGGCTAGCTTCATAATTATCTCTTGCCCGTTTAGCAACCCGGTAAAAAATACCGTAGCTACGCTGAAATTTCAGGTCTTCACCATCTACATCCGGTTTAAGCCCCATAACAAAATCCTCGTAGGTATAGCTTTGGTGGAAGGTGATAAACTCAATCTGTCCTTCTTTACGAAGCTGGTCAAACCGGTGCTTATTCTCCCTGTGGTACGGTTCTTTCCGGCCATCAACGATGTCTACTGCCAAATCAATGGTTTCGTAGGTTTTTCCGGTGCCCGGTGGGCCATAGAGAATAATGTTTTTGGGATAGTAAGCAGATGGTTCGGGCATTGGATGGGCTTCAAATGGAGTAGATTTAAGTAAGCCGTGTTTTTCGAAAACCGGGCGGTACTGTGGATATTGGCTGACGTACTCCTGAATAATTTCTGACCCGATAAGGGAACGGGAGAATGTATCAGGGCGAAACAGATTTGGGTAACGGGCGATCTGATAAGGCGTATACTGCCAGGGTTTATCCGCCAGCCAGTTTACAGCCCGATAATGGGGATACGGTAAGCCCTCACGATATTGATAAGACCCTGTTATGATGCCAACGCCGACAACCTTCTGTAGACCCTCGTTGGCAATAATTACGTCCCCAATAGCTGCGTCTCTGAAATCAATCAGGTTTCGGGGTTGGTTTGGATTGCCTGACAAGCCAAGGTGGTTTTTAAGATCCGCCAGCGAATCATACTGGTCGAGCGAACCGGTGTCGATATTTGAAAAATTGACGGCCATTAGTTGGTCTTGCAGATCAACATCCCACCGGGCAGCCTGAACACCCGGTGAATACTTCCAGAACTCACGACCTGCTCTACTATCAGCTGTAGCTACTTTCTCAATTAATTCGTATTGCTCTTTTGTTGCCGTGAAGTTTGTTCCCTGATTTCCCCCATTAAAGTCAATGAACGCCGGAAGCTTCTGTAAATCCGCTTTCGTAACAGGCCGATTCCACAGATTAAGGAGTAAATTAAACTTTACCCAGAGAGTCGATTCTTGATCACCTTCCAATAGTTGATCATCCTGCTCGTCTTCATAATCTCCTCCGGTCTGCACCTCTGAAGCTACCTCAGCCAAGGCGTAACAGCCCGCCTTGGGGCCAGTTACCCACAGAATGAGTTTGTCGCCAAGTTTTATTCGTTTGGCATGTGCCATCACCCGCCACTTTTGCAGAGTACCATCTTCAAGTGCTTGGCCATCTTGGAATTGTTCGGGCTTTCCCTGAAACACCCAATAGTTTACAGCCGGCGAAGTTTCAACGGCCGTCGGCTGATTGGCTACTACAATGGCTGCTTCCAACTTCTCTCGCGGAATGTAAAACGTTTCGGCAGCACCGGCTTCCTGAATTACCCGGTCAATGATTGGCTTGTGGTGCTCCAGATAGGTTTGCACGTTCTTTCGCCAGTCCGGGTCTTTATACCAAAGTTCAAACCGGTTGTGCGTATACTCGTTAAACTGCTCCGGCCCAATCTGCCGGATAATCTGTTCATAGACCGGTCGATGAGTTAATAATTGCTCGTCGCTATAGACGATTGCCAGCGTACTATTCTTGATTGTGTCAGTAACGGGATCGTAGTTAAAATACAGTGAGATGCTCCGTGTCTTATTGTTATTGCTAACCGGGGCGTACAGACCGATAGAAATGTATTTGTTGTCATCGCCAGTGAACAGATACAGGTTTCGAGGGCGACCAACTTTATTTTTTTGACGGAGCGAATATGTCAAATTGGCCTCTGGATGTTCAGAACGGTAGGTTTCGAGGAAATCAAAGATTGACCGGTGGTAATTAGTGATTGCCATGAAGTTCGGGTAAATGTGGAACAGACGGTAAGGTTATTGCTTTCGGTTTCTGAACGTTGGTAAGTTACCTCAGAACCGATACTATTAGCAACGGTATCATCTGTTACTACACATTTTCTCCTAAAATTAATCGTAAAGTAATCACTCTTCCCTGTACCTCAATTCAGCGAAACGCACTATCACCCAGTTGACGGCGTTCTTTGTACACGTAACGAGTCTCACGTTCTTGGATGGGGCTCGTTACGGTTGTTTAGTACAAAACTGCCATACCGCTGAATGTCACTCATATTCTGGAAACACTGGAGTCGTCCCTACCGGCTCACCTATCTGTTTAGCTTACTTCTGTTTGTAATCAGTCTTTGTGCCTTCTGCTTCGCGTGGTGGCGCGGGTTGGGCAACGTTGTACAATGGAACGTGTTAAGCGAACTCATTGACTTGCCCATTACGCTGCAAACCTTTACCGACGGACTGCTGGACTACGCCATTCCGGGGAAAGCATATGCTGTTTCGGAGCAATTCGTGGCCTCTGCTATGCAGATACATCCGGCCTTTGCTACAGCACTCCTGGTTGGGATAGGAGCAGCGTTTGCCTTGTTGCTGAGCGCGATAACTGCCTTTAACCGCATAGCTTACTTAGCCTCCATGACGGTATTTGTCGCCTGCCTATCGTTGTTCCGGTTTGATACACTGGAGATTTCCGGTCTGGGTGGACGGTATCTGTTTCTACTGCTGACACTCTTGTTTGTTTCCATCAGCTATTACTTCCACGCCTTTCGGTCAGACATTGGCCTGCCTGTCCGTCTGGCTGTCTTTAGTGGTCTGATTGCTCTGCTGGCATTAGCCCTGAGTACCCTGGCGCAGGTGCCGTATCCGGCGTTGACGATGGTAAGTTATGGCCTGCCTGTGCTGTTGCTGTTAAGTGTTGGGTTCATCTTCTTTATCGCGTTTGAGATCGTGGCTGCTCTGGTCTGGCTGACATCGGCTAATCGGCTGGGTAGCCGACCGCTGGGCCTGCGGAATTTTGTCTTTATCAGTAGCCTCTATCTGATTAACCTCGCCCTGATCTACCTTAAGAACACAAAGTCAGTAGAATGGGATGTATTGACAGTCAGTCCATTTCTGATCTACATCGTTTCTGTAGGATTAGGTATTTGGGGGTTCAAACAACTGGCTGACCAGCGGGATGCCGAGCCGTTTCAGGATGCGGGCGCGTATTTGTATATCGGGCTGGCGTTGCTTACCACGCTGACTATAAGTTACGTGTTCGCTACCGCCAACGACCCGCTCATTGAGGTGTTTGAGGACGCCATCACGTATAGCCATTTTGTGATGGGCGGACTGTTTGTCGCCTATGTACTCATCAATTTTATGCCCCTGTTTCGCCAGAATCTGCCGGTCTACCGGGTGCTCTATAAACCGCGTACACTCCAGTTGCCGCTCGTTCGGTTACTGGGTGTAGTTGGTGTGGTGTTCCTATTATACGGCCAGAATTTCCTGCCTGTTCGACAGTCCGTAACCGGTTACTACAATGGTCTGGGCGACCTCTACACGGCAACTGGCGAAACCCAATCGGCCAATGCGTTCTATCAGTTAGCCATTGAACAGGAGTATCAAAACCATAAGTCAAATTATGCACTGGCCTCGCTGGCCGTACAACAGGGTGATTTGGCTACGGCAGCAGGCTATTTTCAGCGGGCCTTGCTGAAGCAACCCAGTCCACAGGCATATGCAGGTCTAAGCAGCGTTTATGGGCAGAATAATCTGTTCTTTGAGGCCATTAAAGCATTGCAACGCGGAATACGGGCTTTCCCGAAAAACGGCGAATTACGGAATAACTTGGGCTATCTCTACAGTAAAACCGGCTTGGTCGATTCAGCGTATTACTATTTGAAAACGGCGGCTCCACTGGCTCATCTGGATGGCGTACCTAAGGCGAATCTGTTGGCCTTGTGGGCGAAAAAAGGCGTATTTCCTGACGCTGACCCCGCCTATTCGCCCAAGCAATCGGACTATGAAGCGTACCGAGCCAATGAAATGGCCATGTATTTACTGCATGCGCCCGGCTTCGACAGCACTCGGGTAGCCGCGCCCGAATGGATCACGCAAGCTCAACCCGCTGATAAAGGGCTGAGTGCTGAGGAGTTTGCCAATCTGTACAATTTCGCTCTGGCAAATCCATCTCCTGATACTATGTTGACGAACACCCTGAAACGGCAATCCCTGAAACCCACTAATCAGTCACTGACGGACGATTTGCTGTTGGTCCGTGCCGTGACCGATTACCGAAGTTACCACCATGCCGACGCTTTTGCGGTGCTGAGTCAACTGGCCGAAAATGATGACCGGCAACCATCGCCGTATCGTACTATCGCTGGTTTGTGGCTGATGGAGCAGGGCCTGTACCGGACGGCGGCAGATTTACTTCAATCAAACGTCGACAGCGTATCGACGTATTACCGCGCTGTGGCCTTAACCAAAGCTGGCGATGCGGTGGCGGCTTATTCATTATGGGAGACAGCGGCTAAGAATGACCCGGCGGTTTTACAGTTGAAGCAGGTACTATACGACGAGAAAAAGCCGGTCGGTGATCTGGAAAAAGCGTTTTATGTCGTGTATCATCCCGACGATGCCAACCGGGGGGCAATCTGGGAAACCATGAAAGATCCTAACCTGCGCACCGTTGCCGGGGCCAGCTTGATCGAGCAATACATTGCAACCCGCCAACCGTTTTATGCCCAGATGATTTTGAGTCAGTTGCCGAAGCCTACTACGTTAAGTCCGTTTGCACTTTCGCTGGAAAACCTAAGTGCTCTACGCATCACAGTGGCAAAAAAAAACCTGAAAGCGGCTCAGGTGTTTGCCGAAAAGCCGTTTGTCGCTCAGCACGAAGCCGAACGAAATGCATTGCTTGGGCAAGCTTTTGAACAGAGCCACCAGTTTCCCCAGGCTTGGCAGGCCTACGCACGGGCGTTGCAACTGGCTCCACTTAATGCAGGCATTGTAGTACGGGCTGCACAACTGGCCCGGCAACAGGGTCGCGTTAAACAGGCGTACGAGCTTGCCCTGAATGCGCTGGCGGTCAACGAAACCGATGCAGAATTACTAAAAACTTACAGCCTGCTTTGTCTGGATTTGAGTTTGCTCGACTACGCTCATGATGCCCTGGCCCGTCTGCAAACGGCTACTGATCCTGCCGATTATCAGGCATTTCTGGGTACCTATCAGCAAAAAGTGGCCTTGCTTGAAAAACAGCGCCAGAAGTTTTTGGAATGATGTAGTTTTGGTAAATCAAAAACTGCTCATGGAACGAAAACTGAGTTGGGTTAAAGAAGCGTTTAGCCGTGAAATAACCCTTGTTGAGGACGGACAACCAGTTGGTAAACTCCACCGTGATTTCCTGAGCCGAGATGTAGAAGCCAGCCTGAACACGGTACATCTGCGGTTTGATGTAATGGGTTTCCTGCTACATTCCGTCAATATCCATGATCTGAATAACGACAATCGCATCATTGGTCGAATTGAATTCAGTTTCGGTAAGCGAGCCGATCTGATACTTGAATCCGGCGAAACGTATCACTGGAAGCGGCATAACATCCTTATGCGCGACTGGGATATGATTCTCGAAGGCCAGGACGGTGTGATGGATCATGAAGTGGTTAATTATGCTCTGACCCGGCAATTTCTGGTCGATAACGGCGACATAACCGCTGAAGAATCCGCCCCCAACGTTGAGATTATTATATTAACGGGCTTGTTTGTCCGAAACTATTTCCAGCGACGTCGTCGGGCGGCAGCCGGAGTTATAGCCGCCAGTTAACTTTACAGCCATGAATATCATTGAAACCGTCGATATCTCGAAACGCTACGTAATGGGCAGTGAAGTCATCGAAGCCCTGAAAAGCATTACAATCTCTATTAGTAAAGGCGAATATGTCGCGTTTATGGGGCCGTCCGGCTCTGGTAAGTCAACCCTGATGAACATAGTCGGGTGTCTGGATACGCCCACAACCGGCCGGTATGTGCTTAACAACCAGGATGTGAGCAACATGACAGAGAACGATCTGGCCGAAGTTCGTAACAAGGAAATTGGCTTCGTCTTTCAAACGTTTAACCTGTTACCGCGCCAGACCTCGCTCGAAAACGTGGCGTTACCCTTAATTTACGCGGGGTACAGTAAAGCGGACCGCACCGAAAAAGCTATGCTGGCCCTGAAAAATGTGGGCTTGGAAAACCGCGCAGGTCACCGCCCCAACGAACTCTCCGGCGGACAACGACAGCGTGTTGCAGTGGCGCGCGCGTTGGTCAATGACCCCAGTATTCTGCTGGCGGATGAACCCACGGGAAACCTGGATACTAAAACGTCCTACGAAATCATGGACCTTTTCGACCAGATTCACAGCAAAGGCAATACAGTAATTATGGTCACGCACGAAGAGGATATTGCTGAATACGCCCACCGTATCGTTCGGTTGCGCGATGGTTTGGTCGAAACCGATCTGGCCAATCATAACATCCGCAAGGCAAAGGCGTTTATGCAGGAAGTGTAATTGTTGTACTGTATGCGCTACTTATTGCTTCTTGTATTCGTTGGGGCCTGCTCGCACCGGGCCATTCAATCCGTAATGACGCTGGATTCTGCTGCCAAATCTCATAAAATCAGCTTTCTCTCCTTAGGGGATTCTTACACCATCGGCGAAAGCGTGCCGCAACCCGATCGCTGGCCGGTGCAACTGGCCCACCTGCTACGGGATGACAAACTCGACGTTGCCGATCCGGACATCATCGCCAAAACCGGATGGACCACGGACGAGCTTCAGACTGCCATTGCACAAAGCGGCAATAAAAAGACCTACAACCTGGTGTCGCTGCTGATTGGCGTTAACAATCAATACCGGGGGCAGGGCCTGGAGAAATACCGCACTGAGTTTCGGGAATTGCTGCAAACGGCGGTGAAATTCGCCGATGGTAAGCCCAACCGGGTGTTTGTGCTTTCCACGCCCGACTGGGGACAGTCGCCGTTCGCAAAAGGCAAGGACAAGGCAAAAGTTGGTCAGGAGATTGATGCGTTCAACGCCGTGGCACGGGAAGAATGCCAAAAAGCGAACATCGCTTACGTCGATATTACCCCACTGACCCGCGAAGCCGCTGGCAATGACGCTCAGTTCGCCGACGATGGCCTGCACTATTCCGGCCAGCAGATGAAACACTGGGCCGAAGCGGCTTTGCCTGTAGTGAAGGGGTTATTGGTGAAGTGACAGTTTGTCCTCCCGAAACGCTTTATAACCAAATCGACTGTTCTTATAGCGGACGACTTAAAGTCGTCCGCTATAAGAAACGCTACTCCGCCAGCAACTTATCAACCAGCCGGTTGAACTCATCTACGAATTTATCATAATACGGACCAGTGCCCGGTCCCGAAAAGCCAGTGTGAATTTGCCGGACGTTGCCCTTTTTATCGATAAAAATCGTGGTTGGAAACGCCACTACACGGTTCAGGGCAGGCAGCGATTTTGAGGCCTCAGCTTTATTGTTAGTACCAGCCAATGCCACCGGATAATCGATTTTGAACCGTTGCTTCATCCGCTCGATCTTTGGGCCGGATTCTGCCATCTCGGCGGTTTTCTCAAACGCCAGACCAACGACTTCAACGCCCCGGCTTTTATTCTTTTTATACCAGGGGCTCAGAAACATAGTCTCATCCATGCAGTTAGGGCACCACGTTCCCAAAATCTGGACAATCGTCACCTTGTCTTTAAAGCGATCATTGTTTAATGAAACCGGATTGCCATTCGGTTCGGGAAAGGCAAAAGCCAACGTTTTTTCGCCCGGCTTCAGAAACGTAAGTGAGTTTGCATCGGGTAACTCCGCGTTCGGGTCAAATTTGGCGGTCCACGTCTCAAAGCCTGTAAAGCCCGAATTAAACGTGCCTGTCAACTGCCGGTCACTGCTAACCTTGGCTTTGAACAGAAATGCATGGGAGCCGTCGAAACAGGAGAGAAAGAGGCTATCGCCAAACACGTTGCCTTCCAGATACCGGTAGTCGCCGGTCGTTGTCAGGAAGGTACCCGTCACGCGGTTCTCCTGCTGGTTAAATACACCGACCGCTTCGTATGAACTGCCATCAGCCGAGCGGAAGGTGGTATTCCACTTCCCGGAAACATTCATCGGCTGGCCACCAGTTGCCGCTTTCGGTTGAAAACGCTCCAACTGGTTCAGGCGGGCCTCAAATGGCATAATCTGGTATTGCTGTCCTGTACGCCGACGACGCCAATAGCCCTTCAGCACTTTGTCATTTACTTTCGCGACCAGTTCCGATTCAAAAAGTGCCATTGGAATGTGGATAGAGTCGCCCTGTATTGTAGCGGCATCCATTGGTAACTGCTCCAGTCCGTTAAACGCGTAGGTCTGATACGTGGTCTTATCGGAGTTAGGCCAGATCAGCAAACCGAAAGGCAGGTCGCCACCCGGCGTTTTCAGAACGGCCCGCCAGATACCGGGTTTCATACCAGCCGGTGTTTGTGCGTTGCTTGACAGAACTACTCCGCTAAACAGCAGAATAAACAGAAGAACAGTCTTTTTCATGGTTGCAAGATAAACTATCGGATCATCTTTTGCGGCAGCGCCCGTACCGTAACGCCGAAATTGGTAAGTTTGTAACGACCCCAAAAAACGGATAGTTCAGGATATGACCCCTACCACTTATCACGACCCCGTGTTGCTCGATGCCTGCCTGGAGGGCCTTAATCTGCAACCCGGTGGTGTTTATATTGACGTTACCTTCGGCGGGGGAGGGCACAGCCAGGCGTTGTTGCAACGGCTGGAAGCGAGAGAGGGTAAATCCGGGCGCTTATTCGGTTTCGACCAGGATGCCGACGCGAAAGCCAATGCCGACGCGATCAATGACCCCCGGCTGACGTTCGTTGCGGCTAATTTTCGCAACCTGAAACGGTATATGCGCCTGTACGGCATCAAAGAAGTAGACGGTATACTGGCCGATCTGGGAATTTCATCGCATCAGATCGACACGCCGGAACGGGGATTTTCCACCCGTTTCGATGCCGACTTGGACATGCGAATGAACCAGAACGCCGACCGTACGGCCCGGCAGGTGGTGAATACTTATCCCGAAGCCGAACTGCATAAAATTCTGGGTATGTATGGCGAAGTCACGAACGCCAAAACACTGGCAGCAGCTTTAGTGGCTGCACGGACGAATAAACCGATTCAGACCGTTAATGATCTGAAGGCCGTTTTGCAGCGGTATGCCCCCCGGGGTAAGGAAAACAAATACTATGCGCAGGTTTTTCAGGCGTTGCGCATTGAGGTAAACGAAGAACTGAAAGCGCTGGAGGAATTTCTGGAACAGGTGCCCGATGTGCTGGCTCCCGGTGGGCGGTTAGTTGTGATGGCCTATCACTCGCTCGAAGATCGCCTGGTAAAGAACTTTATCAATAAGGGTAAATTTCAGGGTGAAGTCGAGAAGGATCTGTATGGTAATGAGTTGAAGCCGCTGCGGGCCATTACCCGGAAGCCCATTGAGGCCGACCCGGATGAGGTCTTACGTAATCCCCGCGCCCGGAGTGCGAAATTGCGCATTGCCGAACGGGTGTAAATGTACCTCACGGCAACGGCCGTTCCTGTCTCTCTCCCAAAACAGGAGCGGAGTGAGCGATAACATAACTTTGAGCAGCAAAACATACCGAGTCTGCTCCCCCTCTTGTTTTAGGAGAGGGGTTGGGGTGAGGTAAACACCATGGCGCAGAACACCTTTAAAACGCAGTCCCAACCTCTGCCAACCGGCAAAGCCCGTCGGCAGAAACGTCCGAACCGGATGCAGAACTGGCTGAACGAAGCTATAGGCTTGGATCGGCTGTTCGGACCGGATAACCTCTGGCCCATTCGCCACTTGAACCGCATCATCTGGGTATCGGTGCTGCTGATTGTATATATTGGTCTGAACCACAATGCCGAACGTCTCGTCCGGCGCATTCAGCGTACTAAAGCTGACGTGGACGAAGCGCGGGCCGAATACCGCACGACGCAAGCTGAGTTTATGAAGAGTGGGAAACAGTCGGAAATTGCTAAACGAGTGGCCGAATCAGGCTTGAGCGACAGTCAGACACCTCCGCAGAAAATTGTTGTGAAAGCCAATGAATATTAAAAGTGACATTCTCCGTCGGGCCACTCATGCCTTCGTTTTCGTGCTGATTGTAGCCGTTGCCATCCCGATTCGGCTGGTGTATGTGCAGTTTTTTCAGCAATACAACGGCAAATACTGGAATCAGCGCATTGAAGGTTTCCAGATTCGGCAGGATACACTGCGGGCCATGCGGGGTAATATTTTTGCCCGTGATACGAGCTTACTGGCCACCTCATTGCCTACATATGAAGTTGGTATTGATCCGCGCGTAGCGAAAGACGATTATTTTAGCGCGAAAGTAGATTCCTTAGGGCTGATTATGGCCCGGATTTTTCATGATAAACCTGCCCGGGAGTACACGGATCTGGTGCGTTCGGCGAGGCAAAGCGGCCGGAAGTACGTACTCATGAACCACCGGCGTATCACATTCCAGGAGCGGCAAAAATTGTTGAAATGGCCATTCTTTCGCCGAGATAAAAAGATACCGGCTCGGGGCGGAGCTTTACGGGCGTACTATGAACGGTATCATCCCTTTGCCCAGATGGCCAAACGTACCATTGGCGACATGGACCCTAAGACTAATCGGGGGCTTATCGGTCTGGAAGCCAGTTTTCAATCGCAGCTGGCAGGTAAAGATGGTATCGGCCTGGTAGAGGTGCTGGCCGGGGGCGTTCGTAAACCCGTGGATGACGATCAGAGTACCAAGCCTGAACCAGGACTGGACCTGTACACGACCCTTGATGTAAATTTTCAGGATATGGCCGAAACCGCCCTGAAAAATGCATTGACAAGCTATAATGCCGATAAAGGCTGTGTGCTGGTAATGGAAGTAGCCACGGGCGAAATCAGGGCGATGGCCAACTTGTCCCGGCTCAGTGATGGAAAGTATTACGAAACATTCAACCACGCGCTAACGGGCCGTACTGATCCCGGCTCAACCTTTAAACTGGCAACGATGATGGCCTTGCTGGAGGAGAAAGCTATTTCCCCTAATACGATGGTTCCTACCGGCGGTGGGAGCCTTCAGTATCATGGCATTACCATTAAAGAAGCTGGTCACAAAGGAGCCGGGACGATCACTGCACAGCAGGTATTTGAGAAATCGTCGAATGTGGGTATTCAACTGTTGATGTCCCATTTTTTCAACAAGCAGGAGTTGTATTGCAGTTACCTCCGCCGGTTTCACCTGACCGAGAAAACCGGTATTCACATGAAAGGGGAAGTGTCGCCGGTGATGTACAACCCCGACTCAAAAGGCTGGAGTAAGGTATCGCTGTCGTTCATGTCACGCGGCTATGAAATGCAGATTACGCCGTTGCAGATGTTAACTTTTTACAACGCTGTAGCCAACAACGGATATTGGGTACGGCCGATGCTGGTGAAGCAGGTAAAATTAGCCGACGAGGTAGTGGAAGAAATGACGCCCTACACCGCCCCCGAACCCATTGCTTCGCCTAAAGTGATTCAGCAGGTGAAGCGCATGATGGAAGGCGTAGTGGAACGGGGAACGGCCCGGCACATTGCCAATCCGCACTATAAAATTGCCGGTAAAACCGGAACAGCGCAGAAATTTATTAACGGCGACTATCAGGCTGGTAATTATTATACGTCGTTCATCGGCTATTTTCCGGCTGACCGACCCAAATACAGTTGTTTGGTGATGGTTGATAACCCGCGCGGCAACAACATCGACCTGCTGATGGCGGGTAGTGTGTCGGCACCGGTGTTCAAAGAAATATCCGACCGGATTGTTGCCTACGATATTGGTATGCATGCGCCTATGCCCGCCCGCCCGCGTCTGGCAGCAACGCCGAATGACTTAAAAGCTGGTTACGCCGATGATCTGCATATCATCAGTACCGAACTCAAATTAGATAGTCAGCCGTCGGCCGAAGGGTATGTACGTCGGTTAGACAGTCGTCACTGGCAGAGTCAGGCTAACCGGCCCGATCAGGTTCCCGATGTGCGGGGCCTGCCTCTCCGTGATGCACTCCCATTACTCGAAAATCGAGGCTTCCGGGTAATGGTAGCAGGCGTGGGCAAAGTCGCCGAACAATCCATTCCGCCCGGTACGGCTTCAGTCAGCACCGGCAGTAAAGAGATTACATTAACGCTTCAGTAATTTTGTCATCCTGAGCGGTCCGCCGGTGCGGCACGAAGGATCTTAGATACCCACCCGCTAAGATCCTTCGTGCCGCACCGGCGGACCGCTCAGGATGACAAAAGTGCTTCTTTCAACTACAAATCAATTCCCGTTTGAAACAACTCAAAGATCTTCTCTATAAAATTCCGCTGCTATCGACTGCTGGTAGTATGGAAGCTGGCATCACTGGCGTCACTATGGATTCTCGCAGGGTGGGGCCGGGCAGCTTGTTTGTGGCTGTTCGGGGCACTATTACCGACGGGCACCGTTTCATCAGCACCGCTAGTCAACAGGGAGCTGCCGCTATCCTGTGCGAAGAGATACCGGCCGACACAGCACCCGATGTGACATACGTTCAGGTTGCTGACTCAGCTAGGGCTCTGGGGCTGGCAGCGGCTAACTTCTACGATCAGCCGACCCGGAAACTGAAGGTAATTGGCGTAACGGGCACTAACGGTAAAACGTCTGTTGCCACGCTGCTTTTTCGCCTGTTTCGGGCGCGTGGCTATCGGTGTGGGCTACTCTCGACGGTCCAGAACCAGATTGATGAGCAGGTAATTCCGGCTACCCATACGACACCCGATGTTGTTACAACCAATGAACTACTTGTTCAGATGCTGCAACATGGCTGTACGCACGTGTTTATGGAGGTGAGTTCACACGCAGTGGTGCAGGAACGCATTGCCGGACTGAGCTTTGCCGGGGGTATTTTTACCAATATCACCCACGATCATCTCGACTTTCATAAGACGTTCGATAACTATATAAAAGCTAAGAAAGGGTTTTTCGATCAGTTGCCTGCGTCGGCCTTCGCGCTGGTCAATATTGATGATAAACGCGGCATGGTAATGCTCCAGAACACGGCAGCCCGTAAGGAGAGTTATTCCCTGCAAACATTGGCTACGTTTAAAGGTAAACTCTTGGCCGATAGTTTATTTGGGCTACAGATGGATATCGATGGGCGCGATGTGTGGTTCAAACTGATCGGCCGGTTCAATGCCTATAACCTGTTGGCCGTGTATGGAGCCGCCGTATTACTGGGCGAAGATCCTGAAGAAGTACTAACGCAGTTGTCGGGACTGATGCCCCCACCGGGGCGTTTCGAGCAGGTTGTCTCACCGGAACAGGTTGTCGGCATCGTCGATTATGCGCATACCCCTGATGCGCTGCAAAATGTACTCGAAACCATCGACGGATTACGTCAGGGCGACGATTTGGGGCGCCGACCGCAGATCATTACGGTGGTAGGCTGTGGCGGTAACCGCGACGCTGCCAAACGTCCCGTTATGGCTGAAATCGCCTGTCGGTTCAGCGACCGTGTGATTTTGACGTCTGATAACCCCCGTAACGAAGACCCAATGGCCATTCTGGAACAGATGCAGGCCGGTATACCGCCAATCGACTATAAGAAGACCCTGACAATTGAAGACCGGCGCGAAGCCATCGCAAAAGCCGTTTCGCTAGCTCACCCTCAGGATATCATCCTGGTAGCGGGCAAAGGCCATGAAACGTATCAGGAAATTCAGGGCGTTAAACATGACTTCGATGATCGGCAGGTATTGCGCGAGACTTTTGCCAACCGATAATCGCTTACCTTTGACCTGTAATGAATGAGCCAATGAGCGAATGGTAAATGAGTGAATCGTATTGCCAGTCTACTTAGACTGAATGATTCACTCATTCACTCATTCACTCATTCGCCATTCACTCATTCAACCCGTATGTTCTATTACCTGTTTCAATACCTGGACCGTGCGTTTGACTTTCCTGGCGCCGGCGTCTTTCAGTATATCTCATTCCGGGCGCTCGGGGCCGTTATCTTGTCGCTGCTGATTGCGGCTATTTTCGGCCGCCGGATCATCGACTACCTGCGCACCCTTCAGATTGGTGAGGAAATTCGCGACCTCGGGCTGGAAGGGCAGATGCAGAAACGGGGCACACCCACTATGGGGGGCTTCATCATTCTGGCATCGCTGTTGATCCCGGTACTGCTGTTTGCCAAACTCTCAAACGTCTATATTATCCTAGCCATCGTCTCAACGATTTGGACGGGGATGATCGGTTTTCTGGACGATTACATCAAGGTTTTCAGGAAGAATAAAGAGGGCTTGCCAGGCCGATTGAAGGTGGTCGGGCAGGTTGGGCTTGGTTTGATTGTGGGCTTGACCCTGTATTTCAATCAGTACGTCAAAATCCGCAAGTACCAACCCCGGCTACTGAGCACATCCATCGGCCCGGATGTCTATCAGGACATTAAATCGACGTTGACCACCATTCCGTTCGTGAAAACGAATGACTTCGATTATAGCTCGCTCTTATTCGGTATTCTGCCTGACAGCTACACCTGGATTGTCTATGTAATCGTATGTATTTTCATCATCACGGCCGTTTCTAACGGGGCCAACATTACTGACGGTATCGACGGGCTGGCGGCCGGTACATCCGTTATTATCGGATTGACGCTGGGGGTGCTGGCGTTCCTGTCGAGCAACAAAATTCTGTCTCAGTACCTCAATATCATGTATATCCCCAATTCGGGCGAACTGGTTATCTTCTGTGCTGCTTTTGTGGGTGCCTGTGTAGGATTTCTATGGTATAATTCATACCCGGCGCAGGTGTTCATGGGCGATACAGGGAGTCTGATGCTGGGGGGCGTTATTGCAATGCTTGCCCTGGCGATTCGGAAAGAATTGCTCATACCAATTATGTGCGGCATTTTCCTGGTCGAACTCGTATCCGTAATTATGCAGGTTAGTTATTTCCGTTACACCAAACGAAAGTACGGTGAAGGCAGGCGTATCTTCCTGATGTCTCCGCTGCACCATCACTTTCAGAAAAAGGGCTACCATGAAGCCAAACTTGTCACCCGCTTCTGGATTGTAGGCATTATGCTGGCCGTAATCACCCTGGTCACGCTGAAGTTGCGGTAAGGTCTTAGCCTTCTAATCGTTAGCGAGTAGAAGTGCCGTCAGGCACGACATCTTTGTAGCGAAGAAGTAGGTGGGAAAGAAAGCCGGAGTTCCGTAGGAACGGCATCTTGAATAGTTGTCAACGAGCCTAAGATGCCGTTCCTACGGAACTCCGGCTCCACGTTACGATACATTTTCTACAAAGATGTCGTGCCTGACGGCACTTTTATAGGCTACAGTTGTGGGTATATCCTAAATAGATATTTAGCGATGGCCATGCTTTCTCTTTATAAATACACTGCGGTCTAACCGGGGGGATTATTTAAGTCAAACTTATAGGCGACACTGTTTAGATAGGTAGCCGCTTGTAATCGTTCCACTGGCGTTTCGGGTTGTTGCCGGACATGATAGTGCTCTGTTTCAGCATGTGTTCCTGCATGAAAAGCGCTGCGGTCGAGACGAAACTGTAAAATAGCCATAAGAGAGCCTTTTTCGTAAAAATACAGCGTTTGTCGGACAGTAGGCGACACTCTCCCAAAAACAACGCATACAGTTGTAATTCAGGGTGTTTCACCGTATATTTGCACTCCCGTTTCCAGACGGGCGTTTTTTTGCGCTTGCAAATACCTGAAAATCAACTAATACGCAATACTCCAGTGAATACGTTAAGCTACAAAACCATCTCCGCTAACAGCGACACGGTGTCGAAGGAATGGGTTATTGTGGATGCTAAAGACCAGGTTCTGGGTCGTCTGGCCAGCCAGATTGCCGCCGTGGTCCGGGGTAAACACAAAACCAACTTCACCCCGCACGTCGATTGCGGAGACAACGTGATTGTCATCAATGCCGATAAAGTGCGCTTCACCGGCAAGAAGATGACCGACAAGATCTACACGCGCCACACAGGTTATCCCGGTGGTCAGCGTTTCTCGACACCCCGTCAATTGCTGGAAAAGCATCCGACCCGTGTGCTCGAACACGCGGTGAAAGGCATGCTGCCCCGGAACCGACTGGGCCGCCGGTTGTTCACCAACCTATACATCTATGCTGGTGATCAGCATCCGCACGCTGCGCAACAACCTAAAGAGCTAAGCTTCAACGGCTAATTCAGCGCAACAGAAATTTAATCGTCTCGTAATCAATGGAAAGAATTAACACCATTGGTCGCCGGAAAACTGCCGTAGCTCGCATTTACATGACAGCTGGTACCGGAGCCATTCAAATCAACGGGAAAGAATACAAGACGTATTTCCCGTCGGAAGTGTTGCAGATCATCATGAAGCAGCCGTTCGCTACAATCAACGCGAACGATAGCTACGACGTGAAAGTGAACGTACGTGGTGGTGGCATTGCCGGTCAGGCAGAAGCTATCCGTATGGCCATCTCGCGGGCATTAGTTGAGTCGAACGCGGAGTTCCGGTCGCCCCTCAAAAAGGAAGGCTTCCTGACGCGTGACTCGCGCATGGTCGAACGGAAGAAACCCGGTCGTGCCAAGGCTCGTAAGAAGTTCCAGTTCTCCAAGCGTTAATAGTTACCCAGACGTAGGCGTCTGGGTAACGGTCCAGACTGCGCTTTGATGATGCCGATGCGTAGTGCTGCGTAAATTTTTCAAACACTCATTTTTCAAGACAAAAATGGCACAAGTCGAATATAAAGACCTCTTAGACGCCGGTGTTCACTTCGGACACTTAACGCGCAAGTGGGATCCCAAAATGGCACCGTACATCTTCATGGAGAAGAACGGCATTCACATCATTGACCTGAACAAAACGCTGGCGAGCCTGGATCAGGCTTCGGAAGCGATTAAAGGCATTGTCCGGTCGGGCCGTAAGGTTATGTTCGTGGCAACGAAGAAGCAG
Organism: uncultured Cytophagales bacterium; assembly: GCA_964251665.1. Classification (GTDB taxonomy): domain Bacteria; phylum Bacteroidota; class Bacteroidia; order Cytophagales; family Spirosomataceae; genus JBBQLG01. The sequence continues at coordinate 23,691 of CAXUKO010000014.1, read as the reverse complement.
GCTCAGGAAATCGTATCGGAAGAAGCGCGTCGGCTCAAAATGCCGTACGTAACCGATCGGTGGCTGGGTGGTATGCTGACTAACTTCGCCACGATCCGTAAGTCGCTGAAAAAAATGCAAACGGTCGACAAGATGCTGAAGGATGAGACGACTGTAAGCAACTTGGCGAAACGTGAGCGGCTAACGTTATCCCGCGAAAAAGAAAAACTGGAGCGCGTATTAGGTGGGATTTCTGATCTGACGCGCCTACCGGCTGCTATGTTCGTTATTGATGTGAAGCGTGAACACATTGCCGTTGCCGAAGCCAATCGGTTGGGTATCCCTGTGTTTGCCATGTGCGATACCAACTCAAACCCTGAGTTAGTTGACTTCCCAATTCCGGCCAATGACGATGCTTACAAATCGATTGCTGCCATTACGCTGGCAATTGGTAAGGCTATCGAAGAAGGCCTGATGGAGCGGAAGCAGGATAAAGACGATCAGCGGGTTCAGGAAGAAGAGGAAGCAAAACGGGCAGAAGACACGATTATCAAAGCGAAAGCCGAAGATGAAAGCAAACTGACCGAAGGCTACGAGCACACAGGTTCGATCTCCGAAACTCCCGCTAATTAATCTGGCGGTTATCGCTGATAGATAGTATCGGATAGCCCGTAGCCAACGCTATGGGCTATTCCACTTTAAAGAATCAATATAATTCCGCGTTCTGGTGAGATTTGACGTTTACTGTTATTTACCTCACCTTTGCGCGACGAAAGCAAAACCGCCCTGGCGGTCAGCTACAAACGGCAACTCACAACTCAATTCAATTACCTTAAGCAATGGCTATTACAGCAGCAGACGTTAACAAACTTCGGCAGGAAACCGGTGCCGGCATGATGGATTGCAAGAAAGCACTCACCGAAGCTAATGGTGATTTCGAAGAAGCAAAAGCAATCCTGCGCAAGGCGGGGCAGAAAATTGCCGACAAGCGGGCTGACAATACAACATCCGAAGGAGTCGTGCTGGCGCACGTTAACGCCGATGGTACCAATGGTAAACTGATCGCTCTTGCCTGCGAAACTGAACCCGTGTCAAAAGTCGCTGATTTTCAGAATCTGGCCATGACCCTGATCAGCGAAGCCGTAGCTGGTAACGCAGAAACCAAAGAAGCCCTTGTGGCCATGAACCAAGCCGATGGTCGTACGTTGCAGGACCACATCACCGACCTGATGGGTAAAATCGGGGAGAAGGTAGAAGTGGTTGCCTACGAAAACATCACAGCCGACAAAGTAGTATCGTATATCCACTCAAATGGTAAACTGGGCGTACTGGTTGGTATGGCCAACACTAACGGTACCGACGTTACGGAAGTAGGAAAAGACGTTGCCATGCAGATTGCTGCTATGAAACCGGTTGCGTTGGATAAAGACGGTGTAGATGCGACAATTGTAGAACGTGAAATTGAAATTGGCAAGGATCAGGCTCGTCAGGAAGGCAAGCCCGAAGCTATGCTCGAAAAAATTGCCTTGGGTAAACTCAACAAGTTCTACAAGGAGAACACGTTGCTGAATCAGGAATTTGTGAAAGATAACTCAGTAACGATTGCCCAACTGCTTGATAAGACAAGCAAAGGACTGACCGTTTCTGTATTCAAACGGGTTGCCATCGGTCAGTAATTTCGGATTTTTCATTGATTAAAGAGGCTCAAACTGCACAGTTTGAGCCTCTTTGCTTTCAGGCCATGCTGTAAAGAAGTATCTTTTCGCTTTTAAAGCAAGTCTGCTATATGCCGACCGTTACTTTTGCCGCCCTATTCTGTCTTACGCGTACCCTTACATGAAAACGCATACCGACGAAGCCTTGGTCCTCCTGTATGTTGAGACGCAGCGCAACGAATACTTTGAAGCGCTGTACAGCCGCTACTGCGATAAAGTGTATCGAAAATGCCTGTCGTTTACCAAAGACCCGGCGCGGGCGGAGGATTTTACGCATGATATTTTTCTCCGGCTGATTGTGAAAATCGGTACGTTTCGGGCTGAGGCTAAATTCTCGACCTGGCTGCTCTCCGTAACGTATAATTACTGCATGGATCAGCTCCGGGGGCAGGCTAAAACGGAAGTTTACTCTGAAGAGGTGTATGCTGATGTTGATAACATTGCAGAGGAGTCTGAGGCTGAGTTCGCTGAAATGCAGGCACATCGGTTAAAGAACTCGCTGGAAACACTGACGCCCGACGAGCAAAGTCTGCTACTGATGAAATATCAGGATGAGATCAGTATCCGGGATATGGCAGGTATACTTGACGTATCCGAAAGCGCAGTAAAAATGCGTCTAAAACGAGCTAAGGAGAAACTGCGCAAGCGGTATGTAGAAGGGGCACTTTTCTGGCTTATTCTGACCGCAAAAATTCTAGGTGTACTACGCTGGCCGTTCCGCTGGTAATACTGAATCATCATGGAAAATCCTTTCAAGACCATTGAGCCGGACGCCGTTTGTCCACCGCATCTCAAAACAGAACTTGTCTCTGAAATCGACCTGATTCGAAATTCACTACAGGTCGTCGAAATTTTTTCCGGCGATTTATTCGCTACTCTGATCGGCCACTTAACGGCTTTAACCCGCAGAGACGCTTGACCGGTCTAGTTCATCATCCCACTTTGATCTTTAAAACATGCCCAATCTGATTGACATACTGCTGAATATTGCCAAAACACTGCTGGATGGATTAGTCAGTTTTATTCCCCGGCTAATTAGTGCCATCGTTATTCTGGTAATTGGCTCACTGATTGCCAAACTATTACGAAAAGTGGTTAGCGCCGTACTCAGCAAAGCGGGTGTTGACAGAGTGGGGGAGCAGATCAACAAAATAGACTTCGTCAGGGGACTGGGAACTGAAATCAAGCTGAGTGCAGTGGCCGCGCAGGTTCTCTATTTTTTCGTGCTGATGGTATTTGTATCGGCTGCGGCCGAGACGCTGGGTGTGGCTGCCATTACGGGCATGGTAGTGTCGTTGATGAATTTTATTCCGCAGCTGATTGCCTCAGCGCTTATGTTGCTGGTTGGCGTCGTGGTGGCTGATGCGCTCAAAAATGTGGTGGTTACCGTTTGTAAGTCGTTCAACATTGCATCGGGGAAACTGTTGGGGAGTATCGTCTTTTTCTTCTTCCTGATTATTATGGTGATCAATGCCGTAGGGCAGGCGGGTATCAATACGGGCTTGCTGGAGTCCAGTTTCAACCTGATTATTGGGGGAATCATTTTTGCGTTTGCGGTGGGATACGGTATCGCTTCCCGCGATGTGATGGCCAATATTCTGGCATCATTTTACTCAAAAAACCGGTTTCGGGAAGGGCAGACCATTCAGATCGACGGGATAAAGGGCCAAATCCTGACGATGGATGCCACATCGCTCACGCTGCAAACCGGCGATACCGTAACTATATTCCCCTTACAAACTCTTCAAACAAAAAATGTAGAAGTGTTTTGAGTGGTTACTTTTTCTGTTTCTTTCGTCAAACGCACAGTCTCACCTAAACCCCGTACCTTATGTTTAGCGAATTCAAAACGTTTATTTCTCAGGGCAATGTTCTTGACCTGGCCGTCGGTATTATTATCGGTGCTGCCTTCGGAAAAATTGTTACCTCGCTGGTCGAAGACATCCTCAATCCTGTGCTGGGTCTGGTGCTCGGCGGTATTGACTTCAGTATGATGAAAATTGTCTTGAAAGAAGCCGTCGGTACAACACCGGAAGTAGCCATTCGCTACGGTAATTTCCTGAATGAAGTTATTCAGTTTGTAATTATTGCCTATGTAATTTTTATGATTGTGAAGGCTGCCAACCGCATGAAGCTGTCGGGTTCACTGGCACCAAAATCATGAAACAGCTGGTAAAAGAGTAAGAAAAGCCCCGACCGACCCGTTGGGGCTTTTTATATTCCCTTAATTTTGCGGAAGTCAGCTAAAATCTATGGGCATTCAGAAACTAGTGGTGTTGGGTGGAGGGGAAAGTGGCGTTGGCGCGGCACTGCTGGCTCAGGCTAAAGGATTCGAGGTGTTTTTATCGGACAGAAACCCCTTGCAGGACCGCTACCGGACCATGTTGCAGGAAGCAAACATTGCTTTTGAAGAAGGTACGCATACGGAGAGCCGGATTCTGTCAGCTGATGAAGTAGTTAAAAGTCCCGGTATACCCGATATGGTTCCGTTGCTGCAGGCAGTTCGGGCAAAGGGCATTCCGGTTATCTCGGAGATCGAACTGGCAGCCCAATATACAAAGGCCAAACTAATCGGAATTACGGGCAGCAATGGTAAAACCACCACGACGCTGCTGATCTACCACCTGCTGAAAACGGCAGGATTCAACGTCGGGCTGGCGGGCAACATCGGCGACAGTTTTGCCCGACAGGTTATCAATGACACTGTTGATTATTACGTCCTTGAACTGAGTAGCTTTCAGTTGGATGGTATGTATCAAACCCGGCTCGATACGGCGGTTTTGCTCAATATTACGCCCGATCATTTAGACCGCTACGAGTATAAATTTGAAAATTATGTAGCGTCGAAGTTTCGGGTAACGCAAAATATGCGTCCTGCCGACACGTTTATTTACTTCCGCGAAAGTCCGGCAGTAACGGCTGAATTAACTACGCGTTCGTTAGCAGCGCAGCAACTACCTATCTCGCTGGAAGGTGCAGTAGAACCGGGTGGGTATTTGAGCGATGGTCATCTGATTGCCCGCTTCGGAGAGCGAATGGTTGACATTAATACACTGGGTTTGCCGCTGCAGGGACCGCATAACGCCATCAATATGCTGGCGGCCGTGCTGGCTGCTCTATCCGTTGGTGTTTCCGATGATGCCATTGCTGAAGGATTGCGCACCTTTCAGAATGCACCGCACCGTCTGGAGCCAGTAGGTGAAATTAACGGCGTTCGGTTCATTAATGATTCCAAAGCCACTAATGTCGATTCTGTATTTTACGCCCTTTCCAGCATGACGGTTCCCACGGTCTGGATTGCGGGGGGCGTTGATAAAGGAAATGATTACAGCCAGCTCGACGCTGTTGTTGGCCGTACCGTAAAAGCATTAGTCTGTCTGGGAAAAGACAATAGTAAATTAAGGAGTCATTTTGCTGGGATAATACCCATACTTGTAGAGACTGACAATATAGCCGATGCCGTAGCTAAAGGACTGGAATTGGCCGAACCGGGTGAAGTGGTGCTATTATCACCTGCCTGCGCCAGTTTCGATCTGTTCCGAAATTATGAAGATCGGGGTACGCAGTTTAGAGCCGCCGTTGCTCAGGTATCCGCTTCGGCGGCCCGACCAGACGCCCACGTCTGATCACTAACTGGTAAAAAAACCGGACGTGGGCGTCCGGGATGCATAAACCATGACTTTATCGATCCGGGACTGGGCCAGTAGTAATCTTAAAGGCGACCGACATATCTGGTATGTGGTGTTGTTTTTGTCGGTAGCCAGCATTGCCGTTGTCTACAGCGCAACGGGCACCATCGCCTACCAGAAAATGGAGGGAAATACGGAGATGTACCTCTTTAAACACGGCTCACTGGTGCTGTTGGGGCTGGCCTGTATGTTCTTCGCCCACCGCATCAATTACATATACTACGCCAGACTCTCCAAATTTGGCTTGTGGCTGTCGGTACCGCTGTTGCTGTGGGCCTATTTTAAGGGAACAAACCTCAACGATGCCTCTCGCTGGATCACGATTCCGCTCATTAACCAAACCTTTCAGCCTTCCGACTTAGCTAAACTGGCGTTGATCTCTAACCTCGCGGCTATGCTGGCCAAGCGGCAGCGCGTGGCCTACGAACCGGCTGTGCTGGTGAGTATGATTGGCTGGATTGGCGTCATCTGTGCGCTCATTGTACTTACAAATACTTCCACGGCATTGCTGCTGGGAGCCACCTGTTTTCTGCTTATGTACATTGGCCGGGTTCCCATGCGGTATCTGGCGGGCATGGTCGCGTTTTGCGTCGTGGTGGGTGGCTTTGCGCTGGTGCTTGGGCAACGATTCGATACTGTGCTGGGCCGACTTGAACGCTTCGGCGACAAATCCAAGATCGATTACCAGGTCGAGCAATCGTACATCGCCATTGCTAACGGTGGCATTCAGGGGCAAGGGCCGGGCAAAAGCCATCAGCGCAATTTCCTGCCCCATCCGTATTCTGACTTTATTTATGCCATTATCATCGAAGAATATGGGCTGTGGGGGGGCTTGCTCACCCTTGGAGCCTATCTCTATTTGCTGGCCCGGGGCATGAGGGCCATTCAGAAAAGTACGCGCCCATTTGGCGGATTGCTGTCGGCCGGCCTGACGTTCAGCATTGTTTTACAGGCCATGATTAATATGTCGGTAGCGGTGGGACTGATACCCGTTACCGGATTGCCCCTGCCATTGCTGAGTATGGGCGGGACATCACTGCTGTTTACGGGCGTTGCCATCGGCATTGTCATCAGCGTGAGCCGCGACGAAGCTGATGAGAGTAAAATTTAAGACTTGCTTCCCTTATCTAAAAGAGTAGCAGGTAAAACGAATAGCGAATGAAAATTATAATCAGCGGGGGCGGAACAGGTGGCCACATCTACCCGGCTATTGCCATTGCGAACGAATTAAAAGCTATCGATCCTGCTGCCGATATTCTGTTTGTGGGGGCTCAGGGAAAGATGGAGATGGAGAAAGTGCCGCGAGCCGGTTACCGAATTGAAGGCTTGCCGGTTGTGGGCATCAAACGGGAACTCACGCTCGACAATCTGGCTTTTCCGCTGAAACTGGGGCGGAGTTTGATTCGTGCCCGGGAAATTGTTCAGGACTTTCGGCCCGATGTGGCTATCGGCGTTGGTGGGTATGCCAGTGGTCCGGTATTGTTGGCCGCTTCGCTGAGCGGCATACCCACGTTGATTCAGGAACAAAACTCGTATGCAGGCCTGACAAATAAGGTGCTGGCGCGGTGGGCTAAACGCATCTGTGTCGCCTACCCTGATATGGATGCTTTTTTTCCAGCCGATAAAATCACTTTAACGGGGAACCCCGTTCGGAGCGATATTCAGCGGTCGGGTGAGCAGGTAGAAACTGGCCGGGCGCTGTTTGGCTTGGCTCCTGACCGACCGACGCTACTGGTGATTGGTGGCAGTCAGGGAGCCCGAACTATTAACGAAAGCATTGAGCGGGATTTGCCCAGACTGGCGGCTGCTGGCATTCAGGTTGTGTGGCAGACGGGAACAACCTTTATCGACCGTGCCCGAAAAGCGGTTGCCGATGCGGGTGCGGTGTATGTTAAGACCTACGATTTTATCTATGAGATGGATAAGGCCTATGCCGTAGCTGATGTTGTTGTCTCAAGAGCCGGGGCCTTGTCGGTATCAGAGTTGTGTATTGTGGCAAAACCAGCCATTCTGGTACCTTTTCCGGCTGCCGCTGAAGACCATCAAACAAAAAACGCTATGAGTTTAGTTGGACGGCAGGCAGCTCTGTTAGTGGATGATGCTGTAGCCCGTACGGAGTTGGTAACAGCTGCTCTGGCACTGCTCAATGACCCCGCTAAACAGCAGACACTAAGTCAGCACATTCGGGAATTGGCCAGACCCAATGCCGCTCGCGAGATCGCTGATCAGGTTTTAGGCCTGATTAGGGACAGCGAGAAAAAATAATTAAGAAAAAGACAATAAAAGCAAAACTGGGTTTACTTTAGTGTAAAATTGGAAACATTGACTATTGATCGGGTTAAATACGTCTATTTTTTAGGCATTGGTGGTATTGGAATGAGTGCATTAGCGCGTTGGTTTCGCGTAAATGGCTACGAAGTAGCTGGTTACGATAAAACCCCGACTGTGCTTACTGATGCGCTGCGGGCCGAGGGTATGGCCATTCATTTTGAGGAAGATGTGAATCAGATTCCGGCTGAATTTCGGGCTAATCCGGCTGAAACGCTGGTCGTTTACACGCCTGCTGTTCCCCGCACACATAAAGAGTATCTATTTCTAACGGTTAACGGCTTCACGCTGCAAAAACGGGCGCAGGTGCTGGGCTTGCTGGCTGGTCGTATGAAAACCGTCGGGGTAGCAGGTACGCATGGCAAAACGACCACCTCGTCGATGGTTGCCCACATACTGCGCCATTCGGGCGTCAATTGTGCCGCTTTCCTGGGTGGTATTACCCAAAACTACGGCACCAACTTCCTGCTGAACGAACCCGCCGATGATCTGTCATCGGTGGTTTGCGTGGTCGAGGCCGACGAATTCGACCGGTCGTTTCTAACACTGTTTCCGCAATTGGCCATCGTCACCTCGACGGATGCCGATCATTTGGACATTTACGGCGACCGGAATGCGCTGCTGGAATCATTTGGTGCTTATGTCAGTCAGATCCGGCCGGGGCGTGCTGGCGAACCGGCCGTGCTGTTTCAGAAACAGGGCCTGGAGTTGACTGATAAAACGAACGCGGTCGTCCGGGAGTACTCACTGGACGGTGGTGCTTACCATAGTCAGAATTTACGCATTGAAGACGCCTGTTTCGTATTCGATCTCGTCCATCCGGCTGGGGTCATTTCGGATATCCGATTGATCGTGCCCGGGTTTCACAATGTCGAAAATGCGATTGCTGCGGCTGCCGTTGCGCTGGAACTTGGCCTTCCGGCTGAGGCTATTCGGGAGGGACTGAACAGCTATAAGGGGGTAAAACGGCGGTTCGAATATGTCCTGAAGACGGAAAAAGCCGTCCTGATCGACGATTATGCTCATCACCCCACCGAGGTCCAAGCGTTCCTGACCTCGGTGAAAGCACTCTACCCGGATCAGGAGGTAACCGCTGTTTTTCAGCCGCACCTGTTTTCCCGAACGCGTGATTTTGCAGACGGCTTTGCTGAAAGCCTGTCACTGGCCGATCAGGTGGTTTTACTGGATATTTATCCGGCGCGGGAATTCCCTATGGAAGGTGTTACGTCTGACCTGATTTTTCGCCAAATTACATCACCGTCCAAAGTGCAATGTACCAAAGCGGATGTGTTAGGCGTTCTGCGGAAAATGAAGCCATCGCTGGTGGTAACCATTGGCGCCGGGGACATAGATCAGCTTCTTCCGGCCATAAAAGCGCAAATGCTGTCCAATGAATAAAAATATCAGGGGGTGTAGTTAGCTTATATACAGATGTTTTCTAATTTTCAGGTAGGAAAAAGGGGGTTGGTCGCTGTAAGTGGGTTAATCCTGCTGCTGGGACTGATCAGTTTTACCGAAGTTCGGCACGGTCAGAAGCATTGTCTGGCGGTGGTTGTTCGCTTAGATAACATCGATGGACATCAGTTTCTGACCCGGCGCGATGTGACCGGATTCCTGACCAATCAGGGAGTTGACCCCATTATTGGCAAGTCGTTCAACGAGATTGATTTCCACCAACTGGAGAGTCGGTTGCTGAATTACGGATTGATTAAAAAATGTGAGGTTTCGCGTGACCTGATGGGTAATCTGCTGGTCACTATTGAACAACCCCGGCCGGTGGCCCGGCTTATCAGTGCTGGTGATGGCTTACGACCCGCATCGGGGCAGTACATAAGTGAGGAGGGCCGTTTTTTCGCGCTTTCCATGAATTATTCAGCGCGGGTGCCATTGGTATCGGGCGCTTATTTTACGAAGCAGCGACTGGCAGGTCGGCACGCATTACCTGCCGACGCACCGCTGATGGACTTGCTTCGATTTGTGCAGCAGGACGCGTTCTGGCGGGCACAGGTTGTCGAAATGAATGTGGACGAACAGGGCAACGTAACGATGTGGCCTCAGGTGGGAAAGCATCGAATAGAATTTGGTCCGCCAACGGATATATTGCCTAAATTCAGGAAATTAAAACTGCTGTACAGCACTATTTTACCCGCCAAAGGCTGGGAGCGATACAGCCGGATAAGCGTTCAGTATCGTAACCAACTTGTATGCGAATGACAACGATGACGGACGAAAAGATTATAGTGGGGTTAGATATTGGGAGCAGCAAGGTCTGTGCCGTAGCCGGCCGTTTAGTTCGTAGCAAAGAACACGCTACGCTCGAGGTGCTTGGCGTCGGACATGCTTCGTCGGATGGCGTAACAAAAGGGTCGGTCGTGAACATCAACCGGACCGTCGATGCCATTAACCGGGCTATTGATGAAGTTGCCAATCAGTCAGATCTGGACATTCAGGTCGTGAATGTTGGATTCAGTGGTCAGATTACAGCCAAACGGCAGAACGGCAGCATCACCCGTTCTTCGCCCGGCGATGAAGTTACATCACTTGATATTGATCATTTGCTGAGCGATATGTACCGGTCACCGACTCTGGCCGGCACCGAAATTGTGCATGTGCTGCCCATGGATTTTGTAGTAGACAGCGAATCGGGCGTTGAGGACCCGGTTGGTCGTAACGGGGTGAAACTCGGAGCTGACTTTCAGGTAATCACCGCCCAGACCAGTGCGGCTTTGAATACCCGAAAGTGTATCGAACGAACCAAAAATCACCTAATCCGGGAAAAATTAGTCGTGTCGCCCCTGGCTTCGGCTCTGGCGGTACTGACTGATGCCGAGCGCGAAGCGGGTGTAGCTCTGATTGATATTGGGGGCGGTACTACGGACCTGGCGATCTACCATCGCAATGTACTCCGGCACATTACAGTGTTCCCCTGGGCAGGCAACAGCCTGACTAAAGACATTGAACTGGGCTGTAAAATCTTACCCCAACAGGCTGAACTCCTCAAAACAAAGTTTGGCAATGCCGATCCATCTACGGTTCGGCTCAACGAAGTGGTATCTGTGCCGGGACTGCCGGGCCGATTACCTAAAGATGTCCTGCTGAAGAATGTAGCGATCATTATTGAAGAGCGGTTGAAGGAACTGGCTGCGCTGGTACAGTCCGAAATTATCCGGTCGGGGTATAAGGATAAACTGCTGGGTGGCATTGTGCTGACCGGTGGTACGGCATCGGTACATGGTATCGAACAGATTTTTCGCCGGGTAACGGATATGGATGTGCGGGTGGGCTATCCCGATCAACTGGAGCATAACCTCCGGGCTGATCTGGTGAGTGACCCCGCGTATGCAACCGCACTGGGATTGGTTTGGGCTGGGTTTAAGTCGCTGGACGAACGCATATCGTTCATTAGTGATCCCGGTCGGCCTGCTGAGCCCATTGCCCGTCCGGTAGGGCCAACCCCGGTGAAAGTTGAAAAAGAGCCCGAAAAGAAACCGGCCGGACTTATGGACTGGCTTCGGAAACTGACCAATTCCGATTTTGGCGGTCAGGCCACAGATCCGTATTAAGCGTAGCTGATTCTATGATTCATCTACCTGACTGATACCCGGTATTATACCTATGAAAACCCAGACACCACTTCGAAATCAGGCTATGTTCGACCACGCCTATACATTTGACTTACCGGATGAGAATCTGCCTATTATTAAGGTGATCGGCGTAGGAGGGGGCGGCAGCAATGCGGTCAACCATATGTTTCGGATGGAAATAAAAGACGTGGACTTTATTGTTTGCAATACCGACCGTCAGGCCTTGCAAAACAGTCCCGTCAAGAAAAAACTACAACTCGGTGCGCACCTGACAAAAGGACTTGGAGCGGGTACAAACCCCCAGGTAGGCAAACAGGCTGCTCTCGAAAACCCCGACGATATTCGGCATCTGCTCGGCGAACCCACTCAGATGGTATTTATCACCGCTGGTATGGGGGGCGGAACCGGTACCGGAGCTGCGCCGGTTATCGCGCAGATTGCCCGGGAAATGGGCCTGCTGACCATTGCTGTCGTTACGGCACCGTTCGATTTTGAAGGGACGGAGAAGATCGAGCAGGCCATGCAGGGTATCGAAGAACTAAAACTGCATTGCGACACGGTGCTGGTCATCCTGAACGATAAGATGGCCGAAATTTATGAGAAGTTACCACTTCGTCAGGCGTTTGCCAAAGCCGATGATGTGCTGGCTAATGCCGTGAAAAGTATCGCTGAGATCATTACCGTTCGGGGGGATATTAACGTCGATTTCATGGACGTGAAACGCGTACTCGAACAGGCGGGTCAAGCCGTAATGGGATCGGCCGATGCTGATGGTGAAGACCGTGCCGTAAAAGCTATTGAAGAAGCCCTGAACTCGCCATTGCTGAACGAGCGGGATATTCGCGGTGCCAAACGGATTCTGCTCACGATGTCGTCCAGCACGGAGTACGAAACGGCCATGTATGAGCAACGGACCATTACGAAGTTTATTCAGGACAAAATCGGTAAGGATGCCTGGCTGTTCAAGCACGGGGCAATTATCGACGAGTCGCTGGGGTCCAAACTCCGGGTGACCGTAATCGCGGCCGGTTTTGACCTGCCTCCCGACCAGAAGCCCTTTCCATCGGGAACGGTAGCCCGCCCTGAACCGGAGTTAATTTACGAGGAATCCGAAGAGGAACCGGATTTGGTAGGAGAATTAGCAGATAATGAAGGCATATCGATGTCGGTAGCCGACGAGGTAACCACAGACACGATCAATGGCGTAGGAACTATGAAGCCAATCAGCCCGGCTAACAACATACCCATGACAGGGCCATTTGTTGTACCGGGGCTACTGGTGGAGGAAGAGCGTCCCGAAGAAGCGGAGCGAATTCAGCAGATGATCGACTATTTCAGTCGGGTTCACCCCAATGACTGGCAACTCGACCAACCTGCGTTTTCGCGCCATAAAGTTATTCTCCACGAGATGCCGATGATTGCCGATTTTGAGATTATCCGAATGAGGCTAACAGAATAAGGTACGTAAGCAAACAAAAGGGGGAGATGCCATTGGCGTCTCCCCCTTTTGTTTGCTGTTATCTATCTGGCGGTTATGGGTTGATTACCACATCGAGAAAGCAAACCTGAATAGCTTCGGCAATGCGGTTGAAGTCGGCGTAGGAAGACGGCTTCTTAATGAACGAGTTGATTCCTTTGGCGTAAGCGGTGGCGACCAGTTCAGGCTGAGCCGTGGTGGAAATCATTACCGCCGGAATATGAGCAACGAATGGATTGGCCCGGATAGCCGATACCGTTTCGAGCCCGTTAAGCCGGGGCATATTCATGTCCAGCAGAATAATACTGACTGCCTGGTCAGCCTGCTGCTGGTCGGAATCGTGCAACAATGTAAGCAATGATTGGCCGTCTTCGGCTTCGACTACTCTGATGTTGGGAATAGTTTTTTCCAGCGCTTCTCTGATAAAAAAACGATCATCTTCGTCGTCATCCACCAGCATAACAAGCAGTTTACTTACTTTATTCATACGGTCTATAGTGAATAGCAGAAACAATAAAAGTACCAGAGCAAGGCCTGGCACTACAAGTGAAAAAATAATTTGCTCACTCGTTTTGTTTGAATAATTTATTCTAACTAATTGTCTATTAGATTTATAGAATTAATATTTATGTCTAATAAACGGATAATTCACAAGTAAATAAACATTCACAGCCAAGTAGTTAGATAATAAATGCATCAGCTGTAAAAAGCAAGGCCGGAGTAGTATCCGAAGACAACCATTTTTTAGTTTACCCACCCCACAACAACTGGCGATTGGCGGTCAGTTCCGTGATAAGTCAGGGAATGAGGTCGGGTTATTTATTCAGGTCCCGATTCATGAATGCCGTATAATTGGGCTATTAGGTTGGGTAACACAGGCGAAACAGGCCACGGCCAAGCAGCGTCAGGTAATGGCCGGGCGTTCTTATGTCTTGTAACGCCACCACAATACAAGGCAGTCTGCAACAGCTTTTCTTAGTATCTTTGTTGCCCTGACCCTCTTCATGAACAGGTGGCTGCGGCCGCTTATTTAACGATTATCAGCAAACTATGTCCTGGTTTATACGTAAAGATAAAGGCATTCAGACGCCTACTGAACTAAAGCGCGAAGCGCCGGATGGCCTGTGGTATCAGTGTCCGAACTGCAAAAAGGTAATGAACACGCGGGAGCATAAGCACAACGCGTATACCTGTGTTCACTGCAATTACCACGAAAAGATAGGGTCAGAGGCCTATTTCAATCTGCTGTTCGACGATAACCAGTTTACGGAATTGGACGGGAACATGATTTCGGGTGATCCACTCGGATTTACGGATTCCAAGCCTTATCCCGACCGAATCCGGGCAACGGTGAGCAAAACGGGCCTGAAAGATGCCATCCGAACGGGGTATGGTCTGATGAATGAGGTAGAGGTGACCATTGCCTGTATGGATTTTAATTTCATCGGCGGCTCAATGGGGTCGGTCGTTGGGGAGAAGATAGCCCGGGCCATCAATCACTCCATACAAACCAGAACGCCATTTTTGATGATCTCCCGTTCGGGTGGTGCCCGGATGATGGAAGCTGGTTTCTCGCTCATGCAAATGGCTAAGACATCAGCTAAACTGGCGTTGTTGTCCAAAGCGGGCATTCCCTATATCTCGCTGCTGACCGATCCAACAACCGGGGGCGTAACGGCATCGTTTGCCATGCTGGGTGATCTGAATATCGCAGAACCCCAGGCGTTAATTGGCTTTGCCGGACCGCGTGTCATTCGCGAAACCATTGGTAAAGACCTGCCCAAGGATTTCCAAAGTGCCGAATTTGTGCTCGAACACGGCTTTCTGGACTTTATTGTCGACCGCAAAGACCTGAAAGATAAGCTGTCGAGTTTGCTGAAGATGCTACAATAGAATAGCCATGAAAAACTATCAGTTCACCGTTATTGTGCAACAGGACGAAGACGGGAATTATCTGGCCATTTGTCCGGCTTTGCAAGGGTGTTACGCAGAAGGAGAGACTAAAGAGGAGGCACTGGCTTATTTGAAGGACGTTATTCAACTTCATATTGAAGACAGACTTGATCGCAATGAGCCTATTTATGAGGAAATATTCTCTCAAAAATTGAGCATAGCTGCATGAGCAATAAGCATCCCAAGTTCAATGCCAAAGAACTGATCAAGATTTAGAAAGAAGAGGTTTCCGATTCTCACGTCAGAGTGGAAGCCATGCTATTTACAGCAACGACGAGGGGCAGCGCACAACCGTGCCGATACATGGCAAAAAAGAATTAGGAATTGGCCTGCTGAAGCAAATCATGAAAGATACGGGGCTGACAATTAATGAACTGGACGAAAAATAGCCTGCCTTATGCGTCTTGTTCGTCACCCGGTCCTGTGTAATTATTACGTTACGTACCGCTGCAACGCGACCTGTAGTTTCTGCGACATCTGGGAACGCCCGTCGCCTTATGTAACGCCGGAAAACGTCCGGGATAACCTGCGTGACCTTCGTAAGCTCGGCGTTCGGGTGATCGATTTCACGGGCGGAGAGCCCTTACTGCACCGGCAACTCCCCGAACTGTTGGCCGAAGCGAAACAGCAGGGCTTTATCACTACCCTCACGACCAATGCCCTGCTTTACCCCAAATACGCGGAGCGGCTGCGCGGGCTGGTCGATATGCTGCACTTCTCGCTGGATTCGCCGGTAGCGGAAGAGCATGACCGCTCACGGGGCGTAAAGTGCTTTGATAAGGTGCTGGAGTCCATTCAGATTGCCCGCTCGTTGGGCGAACGCCCCGATATTCTGTTCACGGTCTTTGAGCACAATGTGCATCAGATAAAACCGATGTATGACGAAATCTGCCAGCCGAATGATCTGGTCCTGATTCTGAATCCGGTATTCGAGTACAATGCCGTTGAAACCGGTGATCAATTCACGGAAACCGCTTTGCAGCAAATGACCTGGTGGGGTCGGCAGACGAACGTTTACCTCAACGATGGCTTCATTAAACTTCGACGCGATGGCGGTAATCATACCGACGATCCAGTGTGTCGGGCGGCCAGTACAACGCTGGTTATTTCGCCTGAGAACAAGCTGGTGCTGCCCTGCTACCATCTGGGGCTGAAAGAACTGCCGATTAACGGTGATCTCTACAAGCTGTACCAATCGGCAGAAGTACAACAATTGGTCGCGCTGGAAGGTCGGCTCCCTGCCTGCGAGGGGTGTGCTATCAACTGCTACATGCAACCCTCGTTTGCTGTCGACATAAACAAATATTTCTGGAAGGCCCTGCCCAGCACCCTGAAATACAACTGGATAAAAGGAACCTGGAAACAGTTATTTTAACTATGCTTTACACTGCCGATCAAACCGTTGATTGCCGGATGCACCTGTTTCGGCACCTGCTCATCTCCCTACACGATCATGTTTTGACGATTACGCTCAACCGGCCCGAGAAAAAAAATGCCCTTAACCCGACGCTGCTCAATGAATTGGCTTTCGCCATGAGTTATGCGCATCATGAAAAAACGGTCTGGCTGGTTGTGTTGGCTGCAGCCGGGGACACGTTCTGCGCAGGTATGGATTTGAAGGCGTTGTCGGTCGGGTCGGATGAGGTGGCTACGGTACCAGAGCCGGCTGGTCCTGTGCGGCTGGGTGAGCTACTGGCGGGATTGGAAAAGCCCTGCATCGCCCGGGTACAGGGATCGGTCTATGCCGGGGGCTTTCTGCTGGTGGGCGGGGCTACACACGTGATTGCCACCGAGACGGCTGCGTTCAGCCTGCCCGAAGTAAAACGGGGCTTATTTCCCTTTCAAGTGCTGGCCAACCTGCTTGACATCATGCCCCCCCGCACCGCGCTCGACCTGTGTATGCGTGGCAAAACGCTCTCAGCATCCGACGCGCTGGCCATCGGACTGGTAAGCGAGGTGGTACCGGCTGATGAACTGGACGATGCGGTATTAAGGCTAACAGATGAATTAAAGCAGGTTTCGCCAACGGCTTTGCAATTTGGCTTGCGGGCCTATCAGCAATTAAAAAGCCTGCCACGCGATGAGCAGCAGGCTTTTCTGTACGAACAGTTTCAGCAAATACAGCAAACCACCGATGCTAAAGAGGGTATGGCCGCTTTCCTGGAAAAACGCCCGCCCGTTTGGGGAAGTGATAGTTTATAGTTATCTGACCAAGAACTACAAACTACAGACTCCTCAATCCGGGCAATTCTCCCGACGGCGGGTATCGATGATATTTTGAATCTGCCAGCGTCCGGCTACTTTCACGAGCGTAAAGGCATTGGCCCCGCAGTGGCTTTTCTGCTGATTATAGTAAAACGTGTAGGGCGTCCAGACGGTAGCCAACTCACCGTCGATATGCGTCGTCATACCGGACAGGCGCTCGTCTAAGGCACCGGCTTTGGCAGACCCTACCGATTTAATGAATCCAGCAATCGGATCGGCTTTGACTGAGACCTCACCCGTTTTGGTTCTCATAACCGTCTGCAGCGTTGCCCCCGTCAGAAACAGCGGCTTAAGCTGCGTTGAGTCCGCTTTTTTCATGCCGTCGAATAGTTGAGTGATGACCAGTTTAACGGCGGCTTCTTCCGTTGCGGGCGTTTGGGCAAATGAGGTGGTTGTGAGTAGCAGCAGCAAGCTGACAAGCGTTTTCATACAGAGACAGATGGGAGTAACAAGGTTGTGCGAATGGCCTAAAGTACAACAAAAAGCGTCGTCCGGCTAACGCGGTTCTGCCATTTTAAAGTTATTGTCAGACCAGAAGTAGTTCTATTTTTTCCTGAAAAAATAGCTTTTTGATGTAAGTTTGTCCATCACCTAATCTCTATACGATGCACAGATTTGTCAATCAGGTCGCTTTCATCACGGGTGCTGGCTCCGGCATTGGTCGCGCTACGGCGCTGGCATTCACAAAAGCTGGGGCGCGGGTGGCCGTCTCGGACATTAACGAAATAGCTGGCAATGAGACTATTCAACTGATCCGGGAGTTGGGGGGTGATGCCACGTTTGTTTCCTGTAATGTAGCGGACCCGGCTCAGGTAGAAGCCGCTGTAAAGCAGACGGTCGATACCTATGGGCGATTGGATGTTGGCATCAACAACGCGGGAGTGGGCGGTAAATTTGCCCGGTTCGTCGATCAAACGCTGGATGACTGGAATCAGATGATGGCTGTCAACCTGAGTGGCGTTTTCTACTGCATGCAAGCCGAAATCAGACAGATGCTGGTGCAGGGGAGTGGTAAAATCGTAAACCTGTCCTCCATTGCGGGCGTACGCGGTATGCCCATGGGCGGTCCCTACAGTGCGGCTAAACACGGCGTTATCGGGCTGACGAAAACGGCGGCTCTGGAATACGTTAAGAAAAACATCCGTGTCAATGCTGTTTGCCCCGTTTATACGCACTCGGCAATGGTACAGGATCTGGTAAACACCGCCCCCGAAATGGAGGAACGGATGCGCCGGATGATTCCAATTGGCCGCTTCGGCGAACCCGAAGAAATTGCCCAGGCCATTCTGTGGCTCTGTGAGGATGAAAATGCCTTTTGTACAGGGCAGGCGATTCAGATGGACGGCGGATTGACTGCCGGGTGAAGGTTACAGTGGCTATGCGGGCCAATTAGTTTTAAGCTGATTTGATTTTTTCCGGGAACACCGGCCCAAAATCAGGTTATAGCTTAACGTTATTCACTATTTAACATTACTGTCCATCATGGCTGTTTACCAACTCGTCGAAAAACACGCAATCGAGCACCACACCGAATATTTTGAATTGAAACTTAATCCGTCGGACGAAAACCCCCGTAGTTTGTTTTTCACGACCAACGAAGAAAATCTGGAAACGACAGCGGCCGACATCATCAATGACCACGCGACCGGCACCAAAAAATGGACTATCATTCCCCACCGCAAAGACCAATAACGATTAACTGAATGAGCCTGAAACCCGACACGGCTAACTCCGTCCGACCCGGCGAAGAACTGGATCTGAACGTACTGCAAACGTATCTCAATGATCAGGCACCGGGTTTTGGACCCATTACCGATATCCGGCAATTTCCCGGCGGCTACTCCAATCTGACCTATTTGCTGGTTACGCCGGAACGGGAGTACGTACTGCGTCGGCCACCGGTAGGGGCGAAGGAAATCAAAGGTGGGCATGATATGAGCCGCGAATTTCGGGTGCTGTCGCTGTTGAAGGCGGCCGGATACCGAAAAATTCCTGATCCGGTCGTGTTTTCCGCCGATGAGTCGCTGCTGGGTTGCCCGTTTTACGTGATGGAACGGGTACCGGGTGTGATTTTGCGGGCGCATATGGCATCAAAACTCGATTTGCCGCCAGCAACCATGCGCCGATTGTCCGAATCATTAGTCGATACCTTGGTTGAGTTACATGCTCTGGATATTCAGGCCGCTGGGTCGGGCCACGAAGGGCCGGGCCACGAGGGGCTGATTGTGCTCGGTAAACCCGAGGGGTACATTCGTCGTCAGGTCGAGGGCTGGCACAAGCGCTACCAGAACGCTCAGACGGACGACGTACCCGCTATGGATGCGTTGGCGCACTATTTAGCCGATAACCTCCCGCCCGAAAATCCGCCGACGCTGCTTCATAATGATTTCAAATATGACAATGTTGTTCTGAATGGCGATGACCCCAATATGTCAGACCTCAGTATACGGGCGGTGCTGGACTGGGAGATGTGTACCGTTGGCGATCCGCTGATGGATGTTGGAACGGCGTTGTCCTACTGGGCCGAAACGGGCGACGGCGGTTTTCAGAAGTCGTTCAACCTGACGCATCTGCCCGGTAACCTGACCCGGCAGGAGTTCGCCAGCCGCTACGCTGAACGCAGTGGCCGTGACGTTTCTAACTTGCTTTATTATTATGTGTTCGGGCTATTCAAAAACTCCGTTGTAATTCAGCAGATTTATGGTCGTTACCAAAAGGGCTTGACCACCGATCCACGGTTTGCGGGTTTGCTGGCGGGTGTGCAGGCGCTGTCTCAAAAAGGTGTTGATGCCCTGACGGCCGGACGTTTTTAATCAGGTAAAGCAGATGAACCACAAATACCCTCGCCAACTATCGTATGGTGCCAACAATGCCGTTGTGGCGCTTTCAGAAACGGAAGTGGGTAAGCTGTTCACGGGTGATACTCGCTCTGATATTGGCTCAGAGGGTGAAAAAATGCGCTTTGCCAATCAGGTAAACGACTTGGTCGTCAAATTTATTCGGCTTGATCGGCATGAACAGTTGAACGCCGATATGCTTGTCATGGAGCGTATCTACCCCGTTGATTTTCGGGCGCATGAAGTCGAACGACGTGAACTATGGCTGGACGTTTTTGAAGACGAACTCCGGCAATTGCATCAGGCGGGTTTTGTCCACCGTGACCTACTGCGTCCGGCTGGGTTACCCGGTGACCGATACGATAATATTCTGCTCACGAATCAGGGCTTACGGTTAATCGATGTTGGTATTTCCGTGCTGAAGCATCAGGTGGGCGATAAGTTCTTTGCGACTTATGTAACAACCGAACTCGACGAACTTAAAGCATTTCGGGAGTACTTCGTTAATCGGTGACGTTCCTGTCTTTATTTACTTTCCGGCACGCATAGCCCGTTCCAGCAGCGGCATCACAATATTGGCGTATCGCACGGGCATCAACCGCGTCAGAAAGTCGAAGGCGCGGGCGTCAGGACCAACCAGAATCCGGATTCTGTTATGGCGGATGCCGGATAAGACAGTGCGGGCTGCCTGCTCCGGGGTAGTCAGGGCCGAGTCCGAGAATTTTTTGAGGACAGCCTTTTTTTCTTCCTCCGTGTGATTGGTGGTAACACGGGCATTGGCCGCAATACCGGTCTTTACCCCGCCCGGAAACACCGTCGACACCCGTAGACCGCTGCCTTTGAGTTCGTTTCGCAGTACTTCAGTAAAGCCACGTACCCCAAATTTAGCCGTCGAATAAGCAGACTGCTCGGGCGGCCCCATCATGCCGTACACACTCGATACGTTAATGATATGGCCCTCTTGCTGACTGAGCATCTGCGGCAAAAAGGCCTTCGTCATGCGGATAACACCCCAAAGGTTAATGCTGAGCAACCACTCGAAATCGTTGAGGTCCGTTTGGGCGACGGTACCCGAGCCGAGGGCAACCCCCGCGTTGTTGAACAGAATAATCCGGCGCTTTGGGTAGGTCCGGCTTACGTGATCGGCAAAGTCAGTGATGGCGTTTTTGTCCGATACATCCAGCGTAAACGATGTAGCCTGTCCGCCAACCTTATGCACCCGGGCAATGGTCTTGGCTAAACCCGGCGCATTAACGTCACAGGCCAAAACGTCGGCTCCCTCGCCAGCCGCTTGCAGGGCTGTGGCACGTCCAATACCCGATGCGGCCCCGGTTATGATGAATAATGAGTCTTTAATCTGCGTCATAACGGAAAGCCTTTGGTCGGTATAGCTTACAAGGCACTTGGGGCGGTTGAATTGGGCTGAAGCAGTTTCCGAATAGGATCAGCCACTTCGTTGGGGTGAAAGACCAGCGCAAAATGATCGCCCGGAACAAGGGTGTAGGGTTCGTCGGGAGGCAAAACAATATTGTCGGCCTTAGCGTGAATACGTAGATCCGGCGAAACAGTAAGCGGTGGCACGGGCGCAAACAGAATGGTCATCTGCCAGCTAATGTAGGCTTTTCGCATACCCGCCATCCGGTCTACCAGCGCAAAATTTAACGCCCTGGACTCCGGAAATGGATACTTTTTTTTGATATAGCTAATGACGGGCTGACTCTGCAATAACCCGGTATTGGCCAGAAACCGGATCACAGCAAGGCTGCGTATGGGCGAAACGGGCTTGTGTTGGTTAGTATACGACGAAATCTGGATAGTGGTCGCACCCGTAAGGGCTTTGAGGTTAATGGCGATCCAGCCACCCATTGAGTGGCCGATAAGGACATCGTCGGCAGTGATTGTGTAGCTTTTTCTCAGGAACTGAGCCAGTGTATACGCATTTACCGGACCCTTCGGCTGCCAGCGGTCAAATTCTGATTCTATGTTAATCCGTAGTACAGTACCGGTGGGCAGTAGTGGAGCCAGCCGGTCAAAAATGCCGGGGTCTTCGACATAGCCGTGAATCAGAATCAGACGTTTCATGGATAGAGGAGTTCAGGAGAAAACGCCTTAAATGTAAAGTTTCCCCGCGAACAATGAAATCAACGGCCAGCCACATCCAGCACGATTTTACCCATTTGTTTGCCTTCATTCATGCGGGCATAAGCCTGCTGCACATCAGCCAATGGGAAAACCTGGTCCACGACCGGCTTAAGCTGATGCCTGGTGATAAACTGGAGCATATCACCGAATTCTTTATCGGTCCCCATCGTGGTGCCGAAGATATTGAGTTGCTTGAAGAAGACCTTTGACGGAATAATGTCCGTCAGATTGCCGGTTGTGCCGCCGAAGATGGCAATACGTCCGCCGAAGGCAGCAGCATCGGTCAGTTTGGCAAAGCCCGGTCCGCCTGCGCTGTCGATAATAACGTCAAAATACCCATTGCGCCCACCACCCGTTTCGGCCATGAGTGTCTTCAGCCAGTCGGCGTTTTTATAGTTTACCCCACCTTTAGCGCCTAAATCAATGGCTTTCTGAATTTTATCGTCCGACCCCGACGTCACCCAAACTTCCGCGTCAGAAGCCACGGCGTATTGCAGCGCAAACAGCGCCGTGCCTGCCCCAATACCTGTTATCAGTACGCGTTCTTTGGGCTGAAAAGCGGCCCGTGTCATGAGTGCACGCCATGCCGTTAATCCTGCCAATGGAATAGCAGCTGCTTCGGCAAACGATAGGTGGCCGGGTTTGTGGTAAATATATTCGACTTTAATGCTGATGTATTCGGCAAACGTGCCGTTGGTAGGCATGCCAAGAATCTCAAACGTGGCCGGGTCGTAAAATTTGGGATTATGCCCCCAGCCCAGCGAGCAATTAATCACTACCTCCTGTCCTTTCCAGACCGGATCGACGCCTTCGCCGGTTTCAACGACAACGCCTGCGCCATCGGCACCGGGAATAACCGGCGTTTTGATCCCCGGGTACAAACCCTGCTGAATGAATACATCGCGGTGGTTCAACCCTGCCGCTTTAATATTGACAAGTACCTCGCCTGGCCCGGCGGTGGGTTGTAACACCTCCGCGAGCGTGAGTGGCTGACGAACGTCCTGTAGT
This sequence comes from uncultured Cytophagales bacterium, assembly GCA_964251665.1. Lineage (GTDB taxonomy): Bacteria > Bacteroidota > Bacteroidia > Cytophagales > Spirosomataceae > JBBQLG01. Next base: position 714 of record CAXUKO010000014.1, on the reverse strand, counting down.
TGAATTGCTTTCATGGGTAGTTTGGGTTGCTGACCTGACAACCTTCGTTCGGGTAGTGATGTTTTAGCCGGGAGTTACGTCACCTGACCGAACAATACGCGCTGTTACGAGCAATTGCCCTACATGCCGGGTCGTGTGTTCTGCCGCGTGAACCAATAAACCAATAACGGTAGATGGCAGTCCAGCTCGGCCAACACCCCGAAATTCAGTTAATGATGCTTCTGGCGTAGTTCGAAGTTGCGCCAGGGTTTGGTCAACCTGGATAGAAAACTGGCTAACCAGTTCGGCTACGGAAACATTACAAGGCTTTCCTTCGGCCTGCAAGTAACTGAGTTGGTCCGAGGTAAGCGATTCGGATTGGGCGTAGGTTAGCAGCCGGTCGAGAACGCCGGTCAGGTGCTGCAGATGAAATCCAACCGATGCAACGCCCGCGGGACGTTGCCAGAGCAAGGTGTCCGGAAAGTCGGTCATGGCTCCATTTATTTCGTCACGAGCCTGTAGAAGGGCATGGGCAACGGGTTGCAGCAGGGCGGGCATATCGGGCAGCGGCCCCCGCAGCCACACTTCGGGTTGATTCATGTGATAGCAAGTAACAGGTTATTTTGTCATGCTGAAGAATGAAGCATCTTAGTAGCCACGTCGCTAAGATGCTTCATTCTTCAGCATGAACTGTGTTAAGAAGCAAGGGCTAAGGCCTTTTTTTGATCAAACTTT
>CAXUKO010000013.1:0-178070 GCA_964251665.1 uncultured Cytophagales bacterium | reverse complement strand
AGGTACGGCGCAACTCACTCGACTACGGTTTTGGCAGGATAGTTGATTAGTCTGCTTTGTAGGTCTGTTTCCCATAGGCTGTCTGCAAAACGAGTTCATCAGTGGTCAATGTAATGATCTTCCAGCTGTCATCTACGGCACAATACACGGTTGAGCAATCTGCCTTTTTGACAAAAGCAGGTATAGTTTTGGGCGGTACATTCCTGAAATTCAATACACTATCCTGCCGGGTAAATGTGCGGGGTCTACAGCAAGTGCCCTCCGTGCCATCTTTGCCATACAGAATAATCCCATCAGCCATAAATGTAATGTAGGCATCCGACACAGTAGTGGCTGCCCACCGTCGGTACAGCGGGTCAATTGGATCGACGGCCGTGTACGATGGTCCCAACTGATGGCAGGCCAGCAGGAGTAGCGCGCAGAGTGGATAAATAAGTCGTTTCATACTTAGTTGACGGGTGTATACTGCATGACAACATCGCCACGGGTTAATTCAAGCAAATTGTCTGTTAACTGCGTAATGGTTGCGTTTTTGGGGTAGGCAGCGCAAAGAGCCAACGAATTGGGACAGGGATTATCATCCGTAAACGTCAGTTCATTCTTTTGACGGTTGAAGTGGTTGGGATTACAGCACACCGTTTTAATTTGCCCATTCACCCGGTACACCAGCACACCATCACGCCGGTACTCCGTGTCGTCTACAGTTGGCTTGTAATTCTGAGCCCAGGGGCCGTTTCCCCGACGGGATTGGCTAAACTGCCACCGTTGATACAGCGAATCTGCCGGGAAAATGTCGCTGTGGCAGGCCAGCATGAGTATCATCAGGCCAAGCGAATAAGTAAGTCGTTTCATCGTCTCCTTCCTGCTTATAACCACAAGACCCCGTTGGTGACAACAGGGTTGGAAGGGAACGAAGAATTTTCAACGGTTCACAGCCGCAGCGACGCTTTCACCAGCCTGCTTTCCCCGAGAAACGGCACCCGGCCAGGCCCACAAACGGCTCCACCCAAAAACCAGCCTGATGCAAAGTTGTCGTCAGCCTTTGGCGCGACCAGAATGTAACAGGATCGCCCTCCCCGTAGTCAGAAACAACTGGCAGACAGTTGCTTACTCAGCCCGGCGTACTCCACCCGTTACCTCAAAGGATTCACTATCCATTTGACTTTCAGGACAGGATTCTGCACTTTTACCCGGCATCGGGCTACGGTAGCCGACTCATCAGCGAATCGGAGGAGGTATGTTAATTACGGTCGGTTCAATTGTTATGCTGGTTCTGGCGATGTTTATCACCAGCTTTGTCTCCTATTACCAGCGCCGACAGGCAGAACAGCAGTTGTCCATCGGCCGAATGCAGGCCGAATACCGCCGTAAACTTATGGAAGCGACTTTTAGCGGGCAGGAAGAAGAACGGCGACGCTTAGCCAGCGATCTGCACGACGATATTGGAACCATGCTCTCCGTCACCAAAATCAGCCTTAATCAACTCGAACGGCAACTGGCCGACAACCGTCAGATCGGCCCCGCGCAGGTGGCTATGCTGGTGCAGAAAACCCGTTCCATGCTCGATGAAACGATGACGAACGTACGCCGGATCAGCCGTAACTTGGTGCCCACCACCCTGGAACGCTTCGGTCTGCTGCCCGCCCTTGAAGAACTCATCGAACGAACGGCAGACGGCGAACTGGCGATTACACTCGACTGCCCCGAAACCCTCGAAAAACTCACGCCTGGCATCGAACTGATGCTTTACCGCATTGCCCAGGAGCTAATCAATAATGCCATTAAGCATGCCCGCGCCCACCGAATTCAGATAAAGATTGTCTGTACCGACGAACAGGTACGGCTGTCGGCCGTCGACGATGGGCAGGGCTTCGATCTTGACCGGGTTATGCACGACCGGGTCGGCGGACTCGGCCTCCGCAATATCGAAAGCCGATTGAGCGTCTTGCACGGGCAAATTATTTTCGATGTGTCGCCCGGCCGGGGGTCGCGCATTCATGTACAGGTCCCGTTGCAGCACCCCGCTACCTTACCCGAACCGGCATGGCCCCATCCCGGCCTCTCCCGGCGTGAACCGATCTAACCCCTATCTGATATGAGTAAAATTAAACTGGCCCTGGTCGACGACCACACCCTTTTCCGGCAGGGGTTAGCCACCATGCTGCGGCAGGTGCACGATTTCGAGCTGGTGCTCGAAGCCGCCAATGGACAGGAGTTTATCGACAAACTGCCGCGCCGGATGCCCGATGTGGTACTGCTCGATTTGCAGATGCCGGTGATGGACGGTCCGGCCACCGCCGACTACCTCCGCGATAATTTCCCGCTGATCAAGATTATCGTGCTCACCATGCACGATGAAGATCGCATGGTGCTGCACCTGCTCGAAAAGGGCGTGAGCGGGTATTTGCTAAAAGATGCCGATACCACGGAGGTCGAAAAAGCCATTCGGAAAGTGCTCGATGAAGGTGTTTACCTGACCGAATTTGTTTCGCGGGCCATGCTGCGCAAGATGACCAACAAGGCCACCATCGTAAAACAGCCGACGCTCTACAACAGCAAGATTCTCCTCTCGGAACGCGAGAAAGAAGTGCTCAAACTCATCTGCGAAGGCATGTCTACGGCCGAGATCTCCGAAAAAATCTTCCTTAGCCCCCGCACAGTCGAAGGGCACCGGCTGCGGATTCTGGAAAAAACCGGCACTAAAAATACAGCCGGTATGGTAGCCTACGCGTTTAAAAATGACATGATCGATGGTGCCTTCCGGTCCTGAACCAGAGAAGTTTTCTACTAGCTTTGGCCCGTGTTGACCAGACAGTTCCGCCGGTTGGGCAAGACCAACCAAAACGGCACGGATTTCGTTTGTACATAAATAGCGCGTACCCTGTTTGGTTACAGGATAAAAACCGGCTTTTTTTCGGCCCAGTTTACAGGCTTTACTTTACCTTTGCCGGTCAAAGCACGCGACGCAATTTCTGCATGGATAATTATTCGTATATAGCTAATTCTGATGCCGTTTACGTTGATCAACTCTATCGGGCCTACCAACAGGACCCGGCTTCGGTAGACGAAAGTTGGCAGCAATTTTTTAAAGGATTTGAGTTTTCCCAGCAATACGGAGAATTCACCAACGGTAAGGCCACCAACGGCAAGTCGGCACCCGCAGCGACCAACGGCAAAGCCACGGTTCAGGCTGAGGGTTCAGGGCGTATCATAGACGCCAAACACGCGGAGAAAGAAGTTTCGGTCGCCAGTCTGATCAAAGCCTACCGGTCGCGGGGGCACCTGCTGTCGACAACCAACCCGATTGGTACGCGCAAAAACCGAAATCCCCGGCTCGATCTGGCCGACTATGCACTCTCTGATGCTGATTTAGACACCGTTTTCGACGCCGGCAACCTACTGGGCGTTGGGTCGGTATCGTTACGCAAAATCATCGACTCACTCCATAAGATTTACACGGGCCATATTGGTTTCGAGTATATGTATATCCGGGAGATCGATGTTAAAAACTGGCTCCGCAACAAAATAGAAAAGGAAGCGCTGGTCTTTACGCCCACGCTCGATGAGAAAAAACGCATTCTGGAGAAGCTTAACGAAGCCACGGTTTTCGAGAGTTTCCTCGGCACTAAATACCTCGGTCAGAAACGCTTCTCGCTCGAAGGGGGCGAAACAACCATCCCCGCCCTAGACATGATCATCAATACAGCGGCCGACCTGGGCGTTGAAGAAGTGATGATCGGTATGGCACACCGGGGTCGTCTGAATGTGCTGGCCAACACGCTCGGCAAATCCTACGAAAGCATTTTCGATGGCTTTGAGGGTAATGTGCCGGAGCAGGTACATGGCGACGGCGACGTAAAATATCACCTCGGCTACACCAGTCAGACCAAGACGCCATCGGGAAAGGAAATCAGTGTAAAACTGGCCCCTAACCCCTCGCACCTCGAAGCCGTTAACCCGGTGGTAGAAGGCTTCGTTCGGGCGCAGGTCGACTCGGAATACGAAGGCAACTTCGACAAGATTCTGCCTATTCTGATTCACGGCGATGCTGCCGTGGCCGGACAGGGTATCGTGTACGAAGTGACGCAGATGGCTAAACTGCCCGGCTATCAGACCGGCGGTACCCTGCACTTCGTGATTAACAACCAAATTGGTTTCACGACGGATTTCAACGACGCCCGTTCATCGATTTACTGCTCGGACGTGGCCAAAATCATTGATGCGCCGATTTTTCACGTGAATGGCGACGACCCGGAAGCGGTAATTTTCTGCGCTAAACTGGCCGTTGAATTTCGTGAGAAGTTCAAGCGTGACGTGTTTATCGACATGGTTTGCTACCGGCGCTATGGTCATAATGAGGCCGACGAACCGAAGTTCACCCAGCCAACCATGTATTCGGTCATCGACCGGCAGCCAAACCCGCGCGAGGTATACAACAAACTGCTCATTGAACGGGGCGATGTTGATGCGCAGTTGGCGACCAACATGGATATTGAATTCAAGCGGACCCTACAGGACCGGCTGGACCGCGTAAAACAGAAAGCGGAAATCCCGTACAAGCCGCTTCGGCTCGATCAGGACTGGGCTGCCCTGCGGTTCAGTACGCCCGAAGACTTCGACAAGTCACCCGACACCGGTGTTTCGATGGAAACGCTGCAGACTGTTGGTAAAGCCCTGGTAACGATTCCTGAAGGCTTCAAGCCGTTGAAGCAGATTGATAAGTTGCTTCGGGACCGGCAGGCCATGTTAACTGAACTTAAAACCGTTAACTGGGGCACAGCGGAGCTGCTGGCTTATGGCTCGCTTTTAGTGGAAGACAAACTCGTTCGGTTGAGTGGCCAAGATGTGCAACGCGGTACGTTTTCGCACCGCCACGCCGTTCTGCACGATTCCGAAACGAACGAGACCTATAACAGTCTGAACCACATTCAGGCTGATCAGCAGACGTTCCGGGCGTATAACTCGCTGTTGTCGGAATACGGCGTACTGGGCTTCGAGTTCGGTTATGCCATGGCTAATCCCAACGCTTTAGTAATATGGGAGGCTCAGTTCGGGGACTTCGCAAATGGCGCTCAGGTCATGATTGACCAGTTCATTGCCGCTGCCGAGTCGAAGTGGGGTATCCAGAACGGATTGGTTATGTTACTCCCGCACGGCTACGAAGGTCAGGGACCCGAGCACTCGAATGCCCGACCTGAACGCTACCTGCAATTGTGCGCCGAAGAAAACATGGTTGTGGCGAACATCACGACCCCGGCCAACCTGTTCCACGTTATGCGTCGGCAGCTGGCCTGGGAGTTCCGCAAGCCGCTGGTCATTATGTCGCCCAAGTCGCTGTTGCGTAATGCCCAGTGTGTTTCGCCCCTGGAAGACCTTACTCAGGGTGGCTTCCGTGAGGTAATCGCCGATGGTTATGCCGATGCTAAAAAGGTAAAGCGTGTGTTGTTGTGCACGGGAAAAATATATTACGACCTCCTGGAAAAGCAACAGGCCGATCAACGCACCGACGTGGCCATTGTGCGGGTCGAGCAATTGCATCCCCTGCCCAAAAAGCAGTTGCAGGCAGCACTGGCTCCCTATAAAAAGGCGGAAATTGTCTGGGTACAGGAAGAGCCCGAAAACATGGGGTACTGGAGCTACATCCTCCGGCTGTTCCCCGAAGCCTCGCGGGTTGTTTCGCGTGAAGCGAGTGCGTCACCGGCCACCGGCTACGCCAAAATTCACGGCAAGGAGCAGGCAGAGATCGTTGCAAAATCATTTGAATAAACAGTCGGCAAGCGGCTGCGCCTAAGTTGGTAAGTTGGTAAGTACCTGCTTACTATCTTGCTAACCTGGGCGCAGGCACTTACCAACTTACTGACTTACCAACTACATTATGGCTGTTGACATGAAAGTGCCCCCCGTGGGAGAATCCATTACCGAAGTAACTGTCGGGCCGTGGTACAAAAAAGAAGGTGACGTCGTGAAGATGGATGAGGTGCTGTGCGGTCTCGATTCCGACAAAGCCACGTTCGAGCTAACCGCCGAAGCCGACGGGGTACTGCACATTCTGGCGCAGGAAGGCGACGTGCTTCCCATTGGCGCATCAATCTGCTCCATCGGTGCCGGAGAAGCGGGTTCGTCCGGTCCGGTTCCAGCGGCTGTACCGGCGGAAGCCCCTAAAGCTGAAGCGCAGCCTGCACCAGCCCAGCCCGAAACTAATTTTGTAATGCAACCCGTGGCAGAACCCGCATCGGCACCAACACCAGCGGCAGCTACGTCGGTGATTGAGATGAAAGTACCGGCCGTAGGCGAGTCCGTAACCGAAGTTACCATTGCGGCCTGGAGCAAGAAAGACGGCGATTCCGTCGCGCTGGACGAAGTGCTGTGCGAACTGGAATCCGACAAAGCCACGTTTGAGTTACCAGCCGAAGCCGCCGGTATCCTTCGGATTGTGGCACAGGCGGGCGAAACCCTGCCCATTGGCGCGGTGATCGCAAAAATTGAAGTGGGTGCCGCTGCCGGTCAGTCGGCTTCCCAACCGGCTCCAACTCCGGCGCAACCTACTCCTCAGCCAGTTGAAGCGACAAATGGTCAGCAGAATGGCTACGCGGCTCATCTGCCATCACCCGCAGCGGCCAAGATTCTGGCCGAAAAAGGTGTAGAAGCGGCTCAGGTGCAGGGCACCGGTATCGAGGGACGCATCACAAAAGACGATGCCGTGAAAGCACAGTCAGCTTCCACGCCCCAGCCAGCCCCGTCGGCTCCGGCACCAGTTGCGGCCAATCCTAAACCGGCTGCGGCTCCAGCCCCGGTCGTGTCAGGTGGTGATCGTGGTCAGCGTCGTGAGAAAATGACGTCGCTCCGCCGGACTATTGCCCGCCGGTTAGTAGCCGTAAAAAATGAAACGGCAATGCTGACGACCTTCAACGAGGTCGATATGAAGCCGGTTATGGACATGCGGTCTAAATACAAAGACAAGTTCAAGGAGAAATATTCGGTTGGACTGGGCTTCATGTCGTTCTTCACCAAGGCGGTTTGTATTGCTCTGCGTGAATTCCCGGCAGTTAATGCTCAGATCGACGGAGATACCATCATTTTCAATGACTTCTGTGATGTCTCGATTGCCGTCTCGTCGGAGCGCGGCCTGGTTGTGCCGGTCATTCGGGATGCCGATAAAATGAGCTTTCCGCAGATCGAAAAAGAGATTATCCGCCTAGCTGGCCTGGCTCGGGAAAACAAACTGACCATCGACCAGATGACCGGTGGTACGTTCACGATCACTAATGGCGGTATTTTCGGCTCGATGCTGTCGACGCCGATTATCAACGCGCCACAGTCGGCCATTTTGGGGATGCATAACATTGTCGAGCGGGCTGTCGTGGTGAACGGCGAGATCGTTGTCCGGCCGATCATGTACGTTGCTCTCAGCTATGATCACCGCATTATCGACGGCAAAGAGTCGGTTAGTTTCCTCGTTCGGGTGAAGCAACTGCTCGAAGACCCCGCCCGGATTCTGCTGGATGTATAACTGATTCGGACACACCGAAAGGCCACGAAGCGTTTCGTGGCCTTTCGGTTTTTTATGGACTTTTACCAGTCCTAACCGTGTTTTAATTATAACATGATACTACAGCCGGTTGGGCCGCTGTTTTCAAACGTCCCAAAGAATCACAGTAAACGAGTAACTTCAAACCTATGCAATACGACGTCATTGTAATTGGGTCAGGACCGGGCGGCTACACAGGCGCTATCCGTTGTGCCCAGTTAGGCCTCAAAACGGCCATTATCGAAAAATATGCGGCCTTAGGTGGCACCTGCCTGAATGTGGGCTGTATTCCATCGAAAGCCCTGCTCGACTCTTCAGAGCACTATTACAACGCAACCCACACCTTTGCTGAACACGGCATTAAACTGGAACAACTGGCCGTTGATCTGCCGCAGATGATTGGCCGGAAACAGGAAGTTGTCGATCAGACCACGAAGGGCATTGCCTTTCTGATGAAGAAAAACAAGATCGATGAACTCCACGGCGTTGGATCATTTGTTGATGCCAATACGGTAAAGATTACGGCTGCCGACGGCACCGAGCAGACCATCACCGGCAAGAACATTATTATCGCTACCGGCTCAAAACCCATGTCGTTTCCGTCGATGCCCCTCGATAAAACGCGTGTGATTACCTCAACCGAAGCCTTAAAACTACCCGAAATCCCGAAGCACCTGATCATTATCGGGGCTGGCGTGATTGGCGCTGAACTGGGTTCGGTCTACGCCCGACTGGGTGCGAAGGTCTCCTTTGTGGAGTTTGCCGACGCCATGATTCCGACAATGGACAAGACAATGGGTAAGGAACTTCAGAAAGCGGTTAAGAAACTTGGAGCCGACTTCTATTTCAACCACAAGGTTACCAAAGTCGAAAACACGGGTGAAGAAGTGGTTGTCACTGTTGACACCCCAAAAGGGGAAACCATTACCCTGACCGGCGATTATTGCTTAGTTTCGGTTGGTCGGAAACCCTACACCGATGGCCTGAATCTGGAAGCCGCAGGTTTAAGTACGGATTCGCGGGGTAAGATTGAAGTCGATGATTACCTGCGGACCAAAGTACCGCATATCTACGCCCTCGGCGACGTAATTCGCGGTGCGATGCTGGCCCATAAAGCGGAGGAAGAAGGCGTTTTCATTGCTGAAACCATCACTGGTCAGAAACCACACATTCATTACAAACTGATTCCGAACGTAGTATATACCTGGCCGGAAGTTGCGGCTGTAGGGTATACAGAGGAAGAACTCAAGCAGGAAGGCATTGCCTACAAAATGGGTTCGTTTCCGTTCAAAGCACTCGGTCGGGCGCGGGCGAGTATGGATATCGACGGTCTGGTGAAAGTGCTGGCGAGTAAAGAAACCGACGAGCTCCTTGGCGTTCACATCATTGGTCCCCGGGCTGCCGACATGATTGCCGAAGCGGTCGTGGCAATGGAGTTCCGAGCCTCGGCGGAGGACATTTCCCGGATGTCGCACGCCCACCCGACTTATACGGAAGCGTTCAAGGAAGCCTGTCTGGCGGCAACCGATAACCGGGCCATTAACATGTGATAATTTGCATTGCCAGTGCTGAAGCCCGGCTGCCGAGAGGTGGCCGGGCTTTGTGCGTTTCATCTATGCACTAATGCAACAAATCCTTCCAGTGCATTATGGTCAACTGGTTGGGCATACGAGCGTGGTAACAACCCAAACCAGGCCCTTCTGGTGTATCTACGAACTACTAATTAGTAAAGCATAACCTTTTGAGCACACTAAATCTAAGTAATATTACTTAGATTTAGTGTGCTCAAAAAGCCTCAACCCGCTATAGTGACTTATACTCTCGTTGGTCCTGGTCATTTTGCGGCTATCCACCCATTAATGCGACCTCCACCCCTTGCTGTTCAGTGGCTACGACTGCGACCTGTGCTACGTCATGTCCGTCGCGGATTGCTGCTGACGCTGTTCCTGACGGGGGCACATGCGCAACCGTCACCGGTTACGTTTCCGCTGACGCACATCCCGGCGGAAGGCGTACTGCTCAAAACAAACTGGCAGTTTCAGCCCGGTAACAACCCGGATGGCGCCAGCCCCCTACTCGATGATCGGCACTGGGCTACGCTCGATCCAGACAAGGACATTAGGGAGTTGCCACAGCTACAAGCGGGCGGTACGGGTTGGCTGCGATTACACCTGACGATCGGAAAAAATCTGCCGCCACTTATGGCGTACATTGAGCAGTCGATTGCGTCTGAGGTGTACCTGGATGGTCAGTTATTGTACCACTTTGGTCGGTTTAGCACCAATCCTGACCGTGTACAGGCCTTCAATCCAAAAGCGGCCTTTAGTTTACCCCTGCGTTCTTCCGCTGAACACCTGCTGGCTATTCGATTCGCCTGTCAACCCGGCCTGGATTATGACAAAAAACACCTCAGTTGGTATGCGGCAACGGCTCAGTTTCGGCTATTTCCAGCCAGCGCTATACCAGCTGTACCTACCGATACACTACGGGCCATCTACTTTGATACCCTGAAGATTGGTATATCCATCATCCTGTTCATCCTGCATCTCAGCCTTTTTCTGGCTTACCCTGCCCAACGCACCAACCTCTACGCCACGGGTTTATACCTGCTGTCATCTATTACATTTTTGGCAAGGGCCGCTAATAGTTTTGCCCACCCGATGCGTTTGCAGATGGTTTTTTATTACAGTTCACTCATTGATATCTGGGTGCCAGCCATGGTGGTGCTTACGCTGTACAGTGTCTTTGATTTTCGCAAGGGCTGGCTGTGCTGGCTGGCCATTGGCAGTATCGGACTTAAGTTCGTACCACTACCGGCGGATTATCAATGGATCTCTACGCTACTAAATTTTTATCTACCGCTCGAGCTAATCCGGCTATCGCTGGTAGCCAGCCGGAACCGCTTATTGGGTGCGCGTATCGTTACTATTGGGGCCATTTTCAACCTGGGGGCGTGGCTTACCTGGTCGGCGCTGTCGGCGCTACAGGTGTCTATCAGTGGCCATGAACTACTGTATGATACCCTGTTTGTGGTCTCGTTTTTATGTTTCCCCCTCACGCTGTCGCTTCGGCTGGCTCTGGAACACGGCTGGGTGAACCGTCAGCTCAGGCTCCGGCTGGCGGAGGTAGAACACCTCTCGGCCCGGAATCTGGCCCAGCAGCAGGAACGGCAGCAACTGCTCGCCGAGCAAAACGAACGGCTTGAACAGCAGGTAGCCGAGCGCACCCGCGAAATCAACCAGCAGGCCGACCAGCTTCGCGCACTCGATATCCTTAAATCCCGCTTTGTTACCAACATCACCCACGAGTTCCGGACTCCGCTCTCGCTTATTATTTCACCCGTTGAGAAACTACTCCGCGAAAGCCAGTTCGACCGCCCGGCGCTGACACTGGTTCAGCGCAATGCCCGGCGGCTGCTTCGGCTCATCAATCAATTGCTGGACCTGGCCAAATTAGAGGGCAACCACATGGCCGTTTCGCTGATGCAGGGAGACATTACCGACTTTATCCGGCATAGCGTAGAGGGGTTTCGCCGGTTAGACGAGCAGCAGGATATTACCCTCACCTACGAGGTGACGCTGCCCGCGCAGGCGTATGCCTTTGATACCGACAAGTGGGAAACAATCCTGACCAACCTGTTGTCGAATGCGTTGACGTTCACGCCAACGGGGGGCAATGTGACGGTGACGGCAACCTACCTGTGGGAAGCTAAGCAGCGGGTTTGGGTACAGGTTGAGGTTAGCGACACGGGCATTGGGATAGCTCCTGACGAACTACCCCGTATTTTCGACCGGTTCTATCAGGCCGATACCTCCAGCACCCGGGCGTATGGCGGCACGGGCATCGGTCTGGCGCTGGTTCATGAACTGATCGAATTGCAGGGGGGGACTATCACGGTTGAGAGTGCCGCAGGCCTGGGAACCACCTTCCGGTTGACCATGCCCCTTCACCTGGCATCAACTTCCGACGGGCTTCCCAAAACGAGCTGGCAGGTGCCCGGACCGACTGTCGACCAGGCACTAACGGGGCTGGTACTGGCTCGGGTCGGCCAATCGCCGATTGATCGTACACCGACTTCCCGCCTATTGATCGTGGAGGATAATGACGAGCTGCGGGAGTTTTTAGTGGGTGAACTGACCCCGTTCTACCAGGTGTTGCAGGCACCGGATGGGGAAGTCGGCTGGACCCTGGCTCAGATGGAACTACCCGATATGGTGCTGACGGACGTAATGATACCCCGCATAAATGGGTACGAACTGACGCGGCTCATCAAGAATAATCCTACAACGGACCACATTGCCGTGGTGATGCTGACGGCCAAAGCGGCACAGCCCAGCCGGCTGGACGGGTTGCAGTGGGGCGCCGACGATTATCTGGCCAAACCCTTCAATGTCGATGAGTTACGTCTGAGGCTGCGTAATCTGATAACCCGGCAGCAAAAGTTAGGCGATTACTACCGCCAACAATTTGCGTTGCCCGTCGCACTGGACAGCGGCTTACTAAAGAGCTATGCTCCGGCGGATTCAATGACTGGAAATCAGAATAGGACTGATCCCTTTCTACAGCAAATTTATGCCCTTTTGGAAAAGCATCTGGATGACCCCTCGGTAAATGTCGACTGGCTGGCTACCCAATTGGCTATTGATCGTAAAACGCTGTACCGTAAAGTGCAAAGTCTGATTCAACTGGCCCCGGCCGACCTGATCCGGCAGTATCGGCTGCGCAAAGCGGTCGGTCTGCTGGGTGCGGGCCGTAATGTGGCCGAAACCGCCGATCTGGTCGGTTTCAACACCCCGTCGCACTTCACGATTGTCTTCAAAGAATTCTACCGGCAAACGCCAACCGAATTTATGGCCGGGCAGACGCCAAACTCCTGATTTCATCGTTTCGCTTGCTTGGACGGGCAAAATGCCCCAAATGTGACGACATATGCCCCCAATCTGACAGGGTATCGGCGGGTCGTATGAGACCTTTGAACGAACCAAACTTGCCAACTCAATCTCAATCATTCCAATGAGAAACCATCTTACCTTCCTTGCATCAGTCCTGTTCATGAGTTGCCTGATGGCCGCTACGCCCCCAGGCAAACACGTCAAGCGGCTACCCCGACTGACCGCAGCCCGCCCTGATCCCAAGCCAGCCGCTCCGAAAACACCCCCAATGCCCCTGGCCATTTTTGAGACCAAGATGGATAGCTGGATCAAGAGCCAGCAGGCAATCGCCGGGAAGAACTAACCCGGGCGAGTCCAGACAACGGCATCCGTTGTAAACGCTTACCCTTTTCGCAATTACTGTCAACCAAATTTTCACTCAATTTAACCAACCCTGTTTTTATGAAAAAGATGTCTATTGCCCTCGTCGGTTTATTGGTTTGTTTCGGTTCACTTGTGGCTCAGGCACAGGATATTTACATGAAACTTACGCCCTATGGCACTGGAGTTTCACCCACTTCTGGTATTAATCAAGGTGCCCCAACAGTTAAGGGAGACGTTGATCTCAGCAACTATCTTCAGTTGTCCAGCATACAATATGATTTCGTGCAAACCCTGAATATTGGTTCACAAAGTACAGGCGCCGGTGCAGGAAAGGTGACGTTTAACCCCCTCACCATCACCAAAACTGTCGATCAGACGTCTGCTCCTTTGTTCCAGGCAATGGCAAGCGGAACCGCTTATCAGTTCATTGAATTTCTTATTGTCTCATCAGCCGGCAGCAACTCTCAAGCTCGAGTAGTATTGTATAAGGTGCTGTTGAAACTGGCAGCGGTTAAAACCATGTCGGTGAGTTCGGTGGAGTGTACCAGTGGCTGTCCAGGTATTGCCGAGAGTATTAGTTTTGAGTATGGTGGCTATGTCGTATTTACGTACATACAGAAGGCCGATGAGTCAGTTACACCCGGGCGAATAGCTGGGTGGAATCGGGTAAGTAATGTAGCCGATACAAGCCCCACCAGCATAATCAAATAATGCCGTATGTACACGCAAAACAAAAGAGCCATGCGAGCATTAATCGGTATTTATTTACCAGGCATGGTCGTTATCGGTATGACCCTGCTGGCTCCCGAAACAGTACAAGCGCAGTCGGCAGGACCGCCCGGTCGCTTCGTGTCGAAAACCAAACAGGAAGCTGACCGGCTGGTAGCCATAACGCAGCCTGGTTATTACAGCGCACGGCTGGTGCCCGACTGGCGATTAAAACAGGTAGATCGTGCCCCGGCCGTCACCGCAGCCACCATGCTTTGCAGCCGCTCCAGGGTACAAACGGTCGCGTCGCCTACTCTGGAGCTTAGTGGTGAGCGCCTGGACGAAAAGCAGGTGCAACTGACCTGGGATACCAGCAACGAGGTTCCCGGCTATACCATTGCCATCGAGCGGTCGCTCAGTCCGGCAGAAGGGTTTGAGACAGTTACCGCTATGCAGACCACCGGTGCCGCTTCACAGACGGGCACCCGGCAGGCAATCGACCCGAACGCCAATGCCGGTTATACTTACTACCGGCTGAAGCGGACTGAGCGGATGGGTACCTACAGCTATAGTCAGACGGTTGCGGTAAAGGGAGAACTTCGCCCCTTAGGGGTAAAAGCGTTTCCGAATCCGGGGCGGCAGAACATCCGGTTTCAGTTGACCGGTCCGGAAGCAGCGGAAGCAGTGTCTGGTTCAATCTACGACGTGCAGGGGCGAATAATTTACCAGTACGACCAGATCATTTTGGATGCTGACCGTCAGTTTGCGCTACCCATCTGGTTAGGACTGCAGCCGGGCAGCTATTATCTGAACCTTATCACAAAGGCCCAACAAGTCAGTACAAGGTTTATCGTGCAGCCCTAAGCTGGGGATTCGACCGACTTTATAGCCTGCTGGCTGCCCAGTGGGCTATAAGTCGAAAACCCGTCGGGCGGGAGCAATATCCGATAGTTCGAATGGGTATCCGGTAAATTCCTGATCTACAATCTCCGCTAAGCGTTTTTCCACACCTCTTTTATACCACTTTCAACCATGAATTCACCCTTCACATCAGGTTTACTGGTTCGTTCTGTATTGGTTGCTTCGCTCAGCAGTCTGGTCGGCTGTTCATCGGTTCTACGGGCGTATCAACTAAGTAGATCATTTCCCCAACAACCAGCCGAAACTGTGGCCGATGTATCCCCTGAATCCAGACACGAACCGGCATCAATCATGGACGAGACCCAGCGACTTTATGCTGAAGCAACCTACGGTTTGCCACGCTCCATGGCATCGGGCTACCGATGGGTGTTCATATTGAAAGAAGGTACCCGGAGCACTCCCGGCCTCGGGAATTGGGTCGTTAAGTCCAATCAATAACGTTGACCTGTTTCCTCAATTTAATTACCCATTCATTCGATCATGAAACAGTTGATGTTCGTCACGCTTGGTGTCGTGTCTTTACTGGCCTTTACGGCATCCCGGCAACCGGCGCCGTTGCCAATTGAGTTGCCAAAACCTCAGCAGGTTTTCTGGCAGGAGCTGCAAAAACTTTGCGGCAATGCGTATGAAGGAACGGTCGTGACAGAACCGGCCAATGACACGACCTACACCAATAAAACCCTGCTGCTACACATAAAGGCCTGTCATGACGACCGGATTCGGATGCCGGTGGTGGGTACCGATTTCTCCCGCACCTGGATATTGACGTAAAATGCCGATGAGCTGGAGCTGAGGCACGATCACCGACACCCCGATGGCTCATCGGACAAGGTGACCCTGTACGGTGGACATACCACCAATGAAGGCACCGAAACGACGCAGTTTTTTCCGGCGGATCGGGCAACGCCGAGGGCGGGCAGTGGCAATATCTGGTGGATCGAATTCCTGCCCGGCAAATCGCTGACCTACAACTTCCGCCGAATGGCCAGCGACCGGTCATTTACGTTTCGCTTCGATCTGACAAAACCCGTTACGGCTCCGGCGGCTCCCTGGGGCTGGACAGATTAATGAAATGACCCAAACGGGACGGGCTTGCCTGACACACAGATTATTGATTCAGCTAGCCGGACTTTAATTGAGTACCTTGGCTATCTCCTTCCTCTTTTATCTACACCATGCTCGTTCGCTTCCTCCTAATTTGCCTGCTATGCAGTATAACCGTAGCTCCATCCTTTGCCCAATCAAAAACAGGCCAAGCCCGACTGGATTCGCTATTGACCGAACTGCCCCGTGCGAAACCCGACACCAACCATGTCAATCTGCTGAATCGGATAAGTAATATCTATTCCAGAATTAACCCCAACGAAGGGATCAACTATGCCAACCAGTCATTGGTACTGGCCCGGCGATTGACCTGGAAAAAAGGCATGGCTTATGCCTATGTTATTTTAGGAATTAATTACGCAAGCAAGTCTGATTATCCCAAAGCCCTAGCGGCTCAATTGAGTGGTTTGAAAATAGCGGAAGAAATAAAAGACAAATACTTAATTGCTGGCATACCAGGTAATGTGGGGAACATTTATGTTCTCCTGGCCAATTATCCGCAGGCTCTGGGCTATTATAAGAAAGCACTGAAAGATGCTGAGGAATTAGGCAGTAAGGATGCAGTGGTAAATTGGCTGATTGCTATAGGTGCCGTATACAGCGAACAAGGGGAGTATGCCAAAGCACTGGACTATCAGCTAAAATCGCTGAAACTAAATGAAGACATGGGGTTTCGAGGTATATCTAAAGAATCAAACTTCACGGGCGTAGGGCTGGCCTACCTCAACTTAACCAATTATCCGCAGGCACTCACCTATCTGCAAAACGGGCTGAACCTGAATAAAGCAAGTAGAAATAAAGCAGCACTAGCAGGTAGTTACAACAGCCTCAGCCAACTGTATTTGAAAATTGCTACTGACAGCAACTCCACCGCTTTAACGACGCTGCTGAGCAGCAACAAAACCAATACCTTACGAAAAGCTAAGTCCTATGCCGACAGCGCCGGAGTGATAGCTGACGAATTAGGATTTCTAAAAAGGTCTTATTATGAACTTCACAAAACTCAGAGTAAAATACAGGACGCCTTGGGGGAGTCAAAAGCTGCTTTGGCGAGTTTCAAACAATATATTACTGCCAAAGACTCGGTCATCAACCAGCAAAACAGCAACCAAATTGCCGCAGCCACCCTTCAGTACGAGTTCGACAAAAAAGAAACGGCCCTCCACTTTGAGCAGCAACTCACCGCTGCCCAACTCCAAAAACAGACCCTACTCACCAAACAACAGGCGCAGGAGCTGAGTCTCAAGGCTCAGGCCGCTCAATTAGCCAACAAAGAACGGGATTTGCAGCGGCTGGAATACCTCCAGGAAAGAGCGGCTAAACAGGATAAAGAAAAGCAGTTAGCCCTCTCCCGGAAAGAACAGGCCTTAAAAGCTTCGGCCCTGGAGTTATCGCAGGCCGAAGTCAAAAACCAGACTCAGCAACGGACTTATCTGTTGGGTGGCGTTGGCTTGCTGGTGGCCCTGCTGGGCTTTATTGTATACGGGTATTTCCAGAAACAGAAAGCCAATACCGTCCTGCAACAGCAAAAAGAGGAGATCAACACGCAACGAACCAAAGCTGAAAACGCGCTGACCGAGCTTCGGGCTACCCAAACCCAACTCATCCAAAAGGAGAAAATGGCCAGTCTGGGGGAGCTAACAGCGGGCATCGCCCACGAGATTCAGAACCCCCTCAACTTCGTCAACAACTTCTCCGAAGTGAGTGCCGAGTTGGTCACCGAACTCGAAGAAGAACAGCAAAAACCCAACCGCGACACCGACCTGGAAGCCGAACTGCTGGTGGATCTCAAACAGAACCTGCAAAAGATTACCCTGCACGGGAGCCGGGCCTCGGCCATTGTACGCGGTATGCTGGAACACTCCCGCAGTTCCACCGGCGAGAAACGCCCCACCGACCTCAACGCCCTGGCCGATGAATACCTCAAGATCGCTTACCACGGGCTGAGAGCAAAAGACAAAGATTTTAATACGGAGTTGGTAACGGATTTCGGGGCAAACGTTGGCTTAGTTGATCTGGCTCCTCAGGAGATCGGTCGGGTACTATTGAACCTCTATAACAATGCTTTTTACGCCGTTCGGGAAAGACAGAAACTCGCACTGGCTGACTATAAGCCCACGGTGACGGTCAGCACCACCCAACGCAATGGGCATGTCGAAATTCGGGTGAGCGACAACGGAACGGGGATTCCCGAGTTGGTCAAGGCTAAGATATTCCAACCCTTTTTCACCACCAAGCCCACCGGCGAAGGAAAGGGTTTGGGCTTGTCGCTCTCCTATGATATTGTCACCAAGGGACACAGCGGAAGCCTGACTCTAGAAAGTCAGGAAGGCGAAGGCACTACGTTTGTGATTCAGTTACCCAGTCAACCCCACACCGCATGAAACCCGTTCTATTTACCATGCTCCGACTTTTACTGACTTGTATCTTTTGCTGGTTGCCAATGGGTGCTACCCTGGCGCAGACCAAAAAGATCGATAGCCTACGTACCGTGTTACGAAAGCATCCCCAGGTAGATACCTTCCGGGTGAATCGGTTAAATGAACTCAATGCAGAGCTACAACTGAGTGAAAGTCTAACGGATTCGCTCGCCAATCAGGTTCTGGCCATGGCCAGGCGTCTGAACTACCCGGAAGGCCAGGCGGCTGCGTTACTTAACCTGGTTGTACTAAAACCCATTAACGAAGATAAAGCGAGGCTGGCCCTGTTGCAACAGGCGCTACCGCTTGCCGAAAAGAGTAAAAAAAAGCGACTTCTCCATGATGTTTTATCATGGATTGGCACAGTGGAGGAGCTAAAGAACGCCTTGCCCTATAGAGAACGAGCACTCCGGGTAGCCCAATCATCTGGTCAGCCATTGCTGATGGCGATAGCGACCAGTTCTATGGCTTCATTTTATGATAGGAGCATCAACTACCCCCTGGCATTACACTTTAGTTTACAATCGCTCAAGTTCGCCCAGGAAGCCAAATCCACTAGGGAGTAAGTATCTGCTTTGATAGCCCTTGGTAACAGTTATTTTCGACTGGCCGATTACGAGCAAGCCTTAAGGTATTTCCAGCAAGCGAGCAAAAAGCAAGGTAGCCTTATCACCAGTGAAAAACGCAGAACCAATCGTTCTTCGGTGGCTATGGAAGGTTGGCAAGCCTATATTTTGATGCGATTGGGGGGAACCTACCGAAAAATAGGGCGGTATGAGAAGGCGAGCGAAATGTTTCAGCAAGCACTGGGTTATGCATCTCAAGCGCCAAACACGGTATTCATAGACTTTGTCAAGATCCAGATTCAAGGCTTACAGGTGGATACCTATGGGCGGCAGGGTAACCCCAAGGCCTTAGCCGAAGGTCATCGGGTACTAGCCCTGGCCAGAAAGATTGGGGACAAGCAGGCTATTAATTATTCCGCTACAGGATTAGGGCGGTATTTTCTGGGGGTAGGCCAGGCCGATAGTGCCGTTTTTTACGGTCGGCAGGCACTTGATGTTTTGGCGAAATCAAATTTGCCTTCTTTGCGCGACGCCAATGAGCTGTTAGCCCAGGCTTATGCCCAGCGGAAGGAATATGAAAAGGCCTACCAATACCAGGCCCAGTTTATGGCCTACCGGGATAGCCTCAACAACGAGGCTGTCACCCAAAAAGCGGCCGTCATCCAATACAGTGACCAGACGAGCCGCCAGCAAGACCAGATTGCCCTGCTGACCAAAGACAAACAACTCCAAACCGAAATGGCCCGTCGCATGGCCCTAAGCCAACAGACCAAAGCGGCTCAGTTGCGGTATGAACTGGATCGGAACCAAAGCCAGATCACGCTCTTAAATAAAGACAAACAACTCCAGATCGAGACGACCCGTCGCCGGGAGCTGCTCCGGCAGGCGGAAGCCGCCCGCCTACAGAACCAGATGGCTGAGCAACAAGCCGAGACGCGTCGGCAGCGGTTACTGTTGCTGTCGAGTTTGGCGGTACTGGCATTGCTGGTCGGTCTGGCAGTGGTTTTGTATCGCAACAACCGCAGTAAGCAACAAGCCAATACCCTTTTACAAGCTCAGCGAGACCAGCTTAACCAGGCCCTCACCGAACTACGGGTCACTCAAACCCAACTCATTCAGAAAGAGAAAATGGCGAGCCTGGGCGAACTAACGGCGGGTATCGCCCACGAGATTCAGAACCCCTTGAACTTCGTTAACAATTTCTCGGACGTGAGTACAGAATTAGTCGATGAGCTGAAAGATGGGCCTTTTCAGAAACTTCCCGATTCGGAAAAAGAGTATGCAGAGGAAATTCTGGGTGATTTAACCCAAAACTTACAAAAGATTACCCTACACGGTGGGCGGGCCTCGTCCATCGTGCGGGGTATGCTGGAGCACTCCAGGAGTTCAACGGGGGAACGGGAGCCTACCGACCTCAATGCCTTAATTAATGAATACTTACGGCTGGCATATCAGGGACAACGAACTAAAGACAAGACGTTCAATTGTGAACTGGTCACTAACTTCGACGCGCATCTGAGCAAAGTTGAGATGGTAGCTGCGGAGATGGGGCGGGTGCTGTTGAATTTGATCAACAACGCCTTCTACGCTGTCAAGGAAAAGCAGCAAACAGCCCCGCTCGATTATAAGCCTCAAGTGACTATTCATACCTGTCAGGTTAATAGGCATATTGAGATTCGGGTTCGGGACAACGGAATGGGCATTGCTGAGTCAGTGAAAGCCAAGCTATTCCAGCCCTTTTTCACCACCAAGCCCACCGGGGAAGGAACGGGGCTAGGCTTATCGCTCTCCTACGACATTATCACCAAGGGGCATGGTGGAAGCCTGACAGTAGAGAGCCAGGAAGGCGAAGGTACCACATTTGTCATTCAGTTACTTAGTTAACTCCACACCGCATGAAACCCGTTCTGTTCACCCTCCTGCTCTTACTGGCTTACAGCCCCGCCTGTGCTCAACCTAAGACAGGGCAAGCCCGCCTGGATTCTTTGCTAGCCGAATTACCCCGTGCCAAACCCGACACCAACCGCGTGAAGCTGCTGAATCAAATAAGTTTTACCTATGCCACCATGAACCCCACGGAAGGACTCAACTATGCCAACCAGGCACTGGCACTGGCCCGGCAGTTGAAGTGGAAAAAAGGCGTGGCAAGCTCCTATTCGATGTTAGGCAATTTTTATAAGAATCAATCCGATTATTCTAAAGCCCTGTCGTATTATTTGAGTGGCTTGACGATCGCTGAAGCCATAAAGGACAAATACCGGATTACTGCCATAACAGGCAATATGGGTAACATTTATTTTGACCTGACCAATTATCCGCAGGCCTTAACCAATTATGAAAAAGCGTTAAAAGGCTGTGAGGAATTAGGTTTTAAAAGAGGAGTAGCGATTGGCTTGAGAAACATAGGGTATGTATACAGCGAACAAGGCGATTACAGCAAAGCACTGGTTTATTACCAAAAAGCGCTGAAATTAGATGAAGCATTGGGGTCTCGTGAGGAGTCATACATTGACGGCTTGGGCCTAGCCTATCTCAACCTGGCCGATTATCCGCAAGCGCTCACTTATCTGCAAAAAGGGCTGAACCTGAATAAAGCAACTGGAAATAAGGGTCAATCAGCAGCAAATTATGCTGGCCTCAGCAAGCTGTATTTAAAAATGGCCACTGACAGCAACGCCACTTTCTTAACCACCCTATTAAGAAGTGATAAAGCCAATACGTTGCAAAAAGCCAATACCTATGCTGACAGTGCCGTCGTGCTGGCCAAAGAACAGGGCGATCTAAGAATCTTATATCGAGCCTATCAAACCCGGAGTCAGATCCAGGACGCGCTGGGTGAGCCACAGGCTGCTTTGGGGAGTTATCAAGACTTCATCAAAACCAAAGACCTGGTTATCAACCAGCAAAACAGTAACAAAATTGCCGTCGCTACCCTCCAGTATGATTTCGACAAAAAAGAAACGGCTTTTAAATTCGAACAACAGCTCTCAGCCGTCCAATTCCAACAGCAAAAACAGCAACGAACCTATCTGCTGGGTGGTGTTGGTTTGTTGCTGGCCTTGCTGGGCTTACTTGTCTTTGGCTACGCCCAAAAGCAAAAGGCCAATACCACAATCAATCAAAAGAGCAACCAATTAGAACAATCACTGGCCGAGCTAAAAGCCACCCAAACCCAACTCATTCAGAAAGAGAAGCTGGCCAGCCTGGGTGAGCTGACGGCGGGAATTGCCCACGAGATTCAGAACCCCTTGAACTTCGTTAACAACTTTTCGGAGGTCTCAACTGAGTTGGTTATCGAACTTGAGGAGGAGCAGCAGAAAATAAACCGTGACACCGAACTAGAAGCCGACCTGCTGGTGGATTTAAAGCAGAACCTTCAAAAGATCACCCACCACGGCAAACGAGCTGGTGCTATCGTGAAAGGGATGCTAGAGCATAGCCGCGCTTCCACCGGTGAGCGAACTCCCACCGACCTTAACGCCTTGGCTGATGAATATCTTCGGTTAGCCTATCATGGGTTGCTGCGGTCGGAAGGCCGAACCCCCGGCGATCCGGCGAAGGATGAAAGCGCCAACTACCAGCTGATTACCAATTTTGCGACTGATTTGTCGAGTGTATCGGTGGTGGCCCAGGACATAGGTCGGGTGCTACTGAACCTCTATAACAACGCCTTTTATGCGGTACAACAGCGAGCTCAGGGCCTAGGGGAGACCTATCAACCGACGGTGACGGTCAGTACGAGCCAACTTAACGGGCATGTCGAAATTCGGGTGAGCGACAACGGAACGGGTATTCCCGAGTCGGTGAAGGGCAAAATCTTCCAGCCTTTCTTTACCACCAAACCCACGGGCGAAGGCACGGGCTTAGGGCTGAGTCTAAGCTATGACATTATCACCAAAGGGCACGGCGGAACGCTGATGGTAGAAAGCCAGGACGGAGAAGGTACCGCGTTTATCATCCAGTTGCCGAAAGCGACGGCCGATTTGCATTCTTTACTCACCGTCAGGTTCCCAGGCCTGACGTGACGGTTCCTACCTTAACAGCTTACTTACTCGCCAACGTTAGGTGAAGTGATACTACGCCGAAGCCATCAACAGGTAGACTGGTTTTATCAACAGCAAAAGCCCGGTTATCGACAGGTAATCGGGCTTTTGTGTGCATAAACGGCCTATTACTGCAATTGTCTTCGTAGTTTGCCTGCTCAAGATCATTCCGTTTATGCGTCACCAAACACCCCCGCTCATGCGAAAACTGATTACCGGCTGTCTCTTTCTCGTCGCCCTCTCGACTTACGGACAAAACACCGACTCCCTCGCCATTCGTAAAATTTACAACGAAGCCCTTGCCAACGGCAAATCATACGAGTGGCTGCGGCACCTCACCCAGCAGATTGGCTCCCGCCTGAGCGGTTCCGCTGGTGCGCAAAAAGCCGTCGACTGGACCAAACAACTCATGGAGCAGCAGGGCTTCGACCGGGTGTTTTTGCAGGAAGTGATGGTACCGCACTGGGTACGCGGGGCCAAAGAAGTAGCGTATATTCAGACCGGCAAACAGAAGACAATCGTGCCCATTGCAGCCCTGGGTGGCTCAGTGGCGACCCCGGCT
This sequence comes from uncultured Cytophagales bacterium, assembly GCA_964251665.1. GTDB lineage: Bacteria > Bacteroidota > Bacteroidia > Cytophagales > Spirosomataceae > JBBQLG01. Next base: position 154,963 of record CAXUKO010000013.1, on the reverse strand, counting down.
AACGGCGTTACCGCGCAGGTGATCGAGGTAAAGAGTTTCACTGAGTTGCGGGCACTGGGGGCTGGAAAAGTCAAAGGGAAGATTGTCTTTTTCAACCGGCCGATGGACCCGACCCAGATTATTACTTTCGATGCCTACAGCGGAGCCGTGGAACAGCGGGCCAACGGTGCCACCGAAGCCGCTAAGCTGGGCGCGGTAGGGGCTATTGTCCGCTCGATGGGGCTGGCTCAGGACGACAATCCGCATACGGGTGGTATGCGCTACGGTACCGGTGTACCCCTGATTCCGACAGCCGCTATCAGCACCAACGGCGCTAACCTGCTCAGCAAATCGCTGACCGAAAACCCCGCGCTGACCTTTTATTTCAAGCAGAATTGCGAAACCCTCCCCGACGCGAAATCATACAACGTGGTTGGCGAACTTAAAGGCTCCGAAAAACCCGACGAGATCATTGTCGTTGGCGGCCATCTGGATTCGTGGGATCTGGCGCAGGGTGCCCACGACGACGGAACGGGCTGTGTGCAGTCCATTGAGGTGCTGCGTATCATGAAAACGCTGGGCATCAAACCCAGGCGGACCATCCGGGCAGTGATGTTCATGAATGAAGAAAACGGCCTGCGCGGTGGCGTGAAATACGCTGATCTGGCCAAACAGAACAACGAAAAACACATTGCAGCCATCGAGTCCGACGAAGGCGGGTTTACTCCCCGGGGCTTTGGCATTGTAGGCACAGAGGCCCAAAAAGCAAGCGTATTGCAGTGGAAACCGCTGCTTGCACCGTATGGCCTGCACGACATTGGCCCCGGTGGCGGTGGCGCCGACATTGGCCCATTGGCAACCCTTGGTACCGTACTTTTTGGTTTCAAACCCGATTCGCAGCGGTACTTCGACTTTCACCACACACCGGTCGACAAGTTTGAAGCTGTGAACAAGCGGGAACTCGAACTCGGTGGCGCGTCGATGGCGGCATTGGTGTACCTGCTGGATAAATACGGATTATAACCGCTCAAAAAGCCCCCTCCTGAGCGGGAGGGGGCTTTTCACAACTTAGGGTTGTTGAGGTGGCGGGTAGCGTCGCGGCTATTCTTCTTCTCCAGATTTTTCTGAAAGGCTTCCGTCAGATCGACACCGGTCTGGTTGGCAAGACAGATGAGTACCCAAAGTACATCGGCCATTTCGTCGCCGAGGTCTTTGTTTTTATCGGATTCTTTTTCGGACTGTTCACCATAGCGTCGGGCCATAATCCGGGCCACCTCACCCACCTCTTCGGTTAGCATGGCCATGTTAGTGAGTTCGTTGAAATAGCGGACGCCAACGGTTTTAATCCATTGATCAACGGTGTCCTGAGCGTTGCGAAGGGTCATAAAAGGGGTTTGTAGTTTAAAGACTGAACACATCAGCAAGCATTTCTATCCCTGATCAGTTTCATGGATCCGAACACGATTTTTCACGTCTGACTTAAGTATATATGTATACATTCGCCGGTCAAGCGTGGTCGCTTTTCGCTCGACTGCTTCCTCGATCCCCCACTGTAACTTCAGCTTCAGGTTTAAGCTCTTAATGACATCCGCCCTGATTTTACGTTGATTGTCCGGCGCTTTATCGCTAACAGTCAGGATGTCATTTAATTGGTCAGCATTTAAACCATTTGCATCGGTCGTTTTTAACAAGGCGTTGAATACGTCGCGTTCCTGATTATTCAGACTGTCGGGATGTGGCGTATTATACAGGAGTTGCTGATGGCCAATGGCGGGGACTATTGACTTGGTTGATCTCCTGAGTCGCAAAACGACTACCCCACTTACAAATAAAACAACGGCTATCAACCCATACCGAAGCATGTTATGAGTACCGGGGGGTGCATAGAAAGGTCCGATAGTCTCACTCCTTTTCCACAGATCATCTATTGAAAGCCGAACCGACTGTATGGTAGTGCCGGTTGCTCCGGTAACGGTCCGGCGAAAATAAAGTGCACCATTCCAGACATAGCTGCGCTGAACATCATCTTCGTAATTATCGCCCAGGTTAGCCAACAGTTTATGTGTGTCTTTCCAGATGCGGGTTTCATTACGTATCGGATCAACAATAAGAAAAATGGCCTGCGGACTTTCGTAATACTTTAAGATAAAATAACGTCCGACCTGAAACCAACTGGCTTTTTGAACAAGGTCGCTTTGTAATCTCTGCTTGACTGTTGAGGTCAATAACCCGACTCGTTTCCACGTTTTTTGCCTGAATGAGTATGTATATAAGCTATCATTCCAGGTAAAAGCTCCTTTATTTTCCGAATCGTTTTGGTAGAAACTCAGGGCAGAAAAGAAGCTGTCATTTTCGGGCAGGTAGCCATTGAATCCCCGATAAATAGTACGTGGAGCATCAGCCAATGGATTCAGACTTTCCCACTCCTGATTGGCTGCTTTGTAATACGACTGAATGTTATTGGTGTGCCAGAAACCGTAACCGCCAAAACTGTATAACGTGTCTCGCCGGAGAAACTTAGCCGAGTAACAATTATAACCTCGGAAGTAGGTTTTATCTAACCGCTCCAAGGTGCGGGTCTGCCTATCAAAACGGTACACCTGCTGCGTACAATCTACCAGCAAATATCGGAAACGATTGTTACCGGTATTCAGGCAGGTTACCCGTGTAACAGGCGGAAATGCATCGGCTGATACACCAGTTAACTGCACATCACCCAGTATCACCCAAACGTTAGGCTGCGTTTCAGCTTCCAGCGTCTTTTTCTGAACATCAATCCGGTACAGCCGCCCGTTCGGTTCATCTGGCCAAATCAGCATTGTGGCAAAGGCGGGTCGGGTAGTACAGAAAAGAAGAATTATGGCTGACAAACAGAAAGTTGCACGTAAAACTTGAATCATACAGGTGCCAGGAGATAGGTAGAAAAGGCAGGTTCTTCCCTCAAAAATAAACAGTGATTCACGGATTCAGCTATGTGAGGTTACTAAATCACGCAAAGTTTATTGGTTCGCAGGGTTTTGAGGTTTGTATCGCTTCTTAGCCACACCTTATTTTATTTCCAATGAAAAATCTACTTTTAATCGTTTTCTCACTTTTAATAAATTTTAGTTGCTCCCCCGATCCCTGTAAGTGTGGTGAAAAAGCTGCTGATACTTATTACTTGGAAAGGTTAGATTCTGATTGTACCAAAGAAGCCTACAAAAACAATTTGAAATGGATGGATAACTATAAGCATTGTTATAACGAAAGAATAGACAAGTTACCAAATTTTGAGGGTTCTAAATGGCTCAAACCATATTATGAAGGCTACAGTTTGGATACTTTAAAAGGGAAAAGGATAGTGTTAGAATTTTATATAGATCAAAAACAATATCAAACTATGAATAAACAGTTTGATTTATATAAAGACTATATTTCACTATCCAGCGAAAGATATTTTGAGACACTATCTGTAGGGTCTGGGCTCGATTGTCAAGTTACCTGTTCTTTCAGCAAGCAATATTTTGTGGATAAATGGAAAGATAAAAACTTATATTGGGTTCGAGTAGTAGGCACTACCCTTCGTTTAGAAAGCTACAGAAAGGAGGTACATGCATTTGGCATGTTAGTCTCTACTAAATTTAATACAGTAACACTTAGCGATTGCGAGATATTAGAATATAGATGAATTCTATTGTAATATTATTTCAATTAAAGGTTACTCATAGAGTTAAATGCATTCAAGTATAATTAATACTGGAGTGTTTTAGAAACAAAAACCTGAAGATCATGCAAGTCTTTAAAGAGGAAATTTGTAGAGACGAGTTTGCGACTATTTATCGCTATACGGTTCTACCAGAGCCGTTAGAGACGCGTAAAGCGAAGGAAGTGCTTAATATAGCTATCGAAGAGTACCGAAATGAAGGTAAAAGTCACAACATTTATTATGAGGAAATGAACCCTTACGATACACTAATAGTGGAGTACTCAATCAAATGAAAATACTTATCTCAATAATAGTTTGCTTTCTCATATCGAGTAAGACAAAGTAGACTTAACATGAGAAAGCAAACTATTTAGCTCTTTGGGTATGTGACCAAAGTAAATCTTAAGCTGTTAGGATGGACTATCAGATGTGGATGGCAATTTTCTGACTGGTGAGGGATGCCTCGAAATTTGCTCTAAGTCAGCAAATTGGTCAGTTTTCTCCAATCAACTATCTATGGAGTTTGAACCGAAAATGAAGGAAGATACACTATTATTAATTTATAAAAATAATGATGTTGGGTGAGCCTTTGGAAATTACAAAAACTGGCCAATAATAAATGAGCCTTTCGCGAAATTGTATAGAGTTGGCGATAAACTTAACGTTACCTACGTAAACAAAAATTTCGTTAAAACAATGAGAAGCTTCAGCAGCTTTTTAAAAGAAAGAGCTTTAGTTTTTCCTGCAATTCTTCATCTGAATAAGAATGCAAAGTCGCTTTGTGAATGATCACCTCTACGTAATAAATCCCCTAACACATCGACTTAACAATCTGACTTATAGCGTTCGTCTGCTTTGCTTTTACCAACATATACTGCATGCACAACTTAATCTTATTTCTCCGCTTCGGACAGAAAGGACAGCACATTCATTAAACTGATAAATAGTACTTGAGGGGGGGTAAAAAATGATTTGAGATTATGTGCTCACAGATCCACGTGTGCCAGCAATAGCTATTCACAAAATTGATTTTGGTAATGCATCTTTTCTGTCAAAGTAAGATTCGGATCAGCAGTCACTTTCTCGAATGACCGCTACCAGCGACTCTACCTCGATCAACAAATCAACTACCGTGAACTTTGCCGTTTGCCAAACCAATGCGAGATCAACGTTCAGATAGTCGTGGATGAGCCGGTCTCTAAAACCTGCTATCTGCCGCCAGGGAATATGTGCATACTGCTCACGAAATTCCATTGAAAGCCGCTTGGTGGCTTCACCTATAATTTCAAACTGACGAATACAGGCATCCTGAACCATCGGCTGGCGCATAAATTCTGCCTCCGATAAGTCCCCTATGTACGTAATCACTGTATTCAGACACGTTTCTATGTGTTCCAGATAAACCAGATCAGACTTCATAAATCACCTGTAAGTCGCTGGAAATAGACGCTTGAACACGTACATCTGACCGTTTAAGCGCATTTTCAGTCACTAAATCCACCCGAACACCCAAGGCATCTTCGAGTTCATCCCATGCCTTCATGAGTTTAAGTAAATCCATTGGAATACCAAAGCTGACCAGTATGTCCAGATCGCTGTCTGGCTTGTTGTCCCCCCTGGCATACGAGCCAAATACCCCAATGCGGGTAGGCTGGTAGGGAAGCAAGTGAGTGATGATCTGCTGGGTCTGGTTAGGCGTCATATTCACCGTTCGATTACTGTCTATAAAGGTAGTGATCTTACTATACCGCGTCAAAGGTATAGGCCCTCACGGCGTAGGCAATGTCCCAAATTTAATTTATCGAATCAGTTAACCTCCCTAAAAAGGGTTTACACCAAACTCGTTTGCAGCAATACCAGCCAGGCTTCGTGCGCTTTTCCTTCGGCCAGCAGGGTTTTGGCGCGTTGGTGTAACAGGTCCGGCAGATACACACAGCCGTGCCGGGCTTCATCGAGCAGTTCATTCAATGCCCCCGATTCCCGATACGCCACGGCTTCGACCGCAGACGGCATGGTTTCCAGACTGCCGAGTTTACCCAGGTCATTGCCCGTTAGTATGTTGCTGTTACGAACACCGTGCGGCAGTTGATCCACCCCAACGCCTTTGCGGGGCCGGGCTACTTCAAACAAGGCGTTACCCTGGGCGCGGGCGTACCAGTCGGCCCCCAGCCGACCTACCAGATCAATCTGCCGGGGAGCAATTTGGCCGTTCGGGTCAAAAATATCGTCGTGGAAATGAGCCATTACTACCTCACAGACGACCAGCGTTCCTGCCCCGGGCCTGTCGTGGCCCGGCCCCTGACCAACGGGTATCAGTTCCCGTACGATACACTCAAAAGCCGCCGGCGATTCGGCTACGCGTGGAGGGCGCACCCGATCCGAAGCCGCTTCGGTAAAACCCGCTTTAACAAATTCGCTCACATGCCGGTCGAATTCGGCACTGGCCAGCGATGTCTGCTCTACCATCCGGTGGTTCACCACGTTAATAACCACTTCCGGCACTTCCTCCACATTCAGCAGCGAGTGTTTTTTCTCACCGTGCCGGTTGCGACTGGGTGAAAACACCAGGATCGGCGGGTTAAAGCCAAACACGTTAAAAAAGCTGTAGGGAGCCAGATTAACGTGACCATCGGCACTGATGGTGCTGACGAATGCAATCGGACGGGGAGCTACCGAACTGTTCAGCAGGCGGTAAAAGTCGTTAGGGGCCAGATCGGCCGGATTGATAGTTTTCACAAAGTTAAATCGGGTAAGGTACGTACAGGACGGTAACGCTGGTCAGGTAAAATAGGGTTCACGGTTGCCTGTACACCTGCAAAGGTACCGTTAGTTGGTAAACAGCATCGGCGGATCTGGTTGTTTCGCCCGCTACTAACTTTCTGTCGACTTATGACAGGTGAAATCGCGTAATCGTAGCAATTTTACAGAGTCTTATACAAACCCTGACGTATGCTTTCCCGAATCGTATTCTTGTTTTTATGCCTGATACCGACGTCTGTCGCCCTTGCCCAACCCATCGCCGTTAAACAGACCGGCCATACGTTTTCACTAAGCTGGGCGGGTAAAGAAAGGCTCACGGGTGGTACTGGCGCAATTCAGAACAAGACCGGCTCACTTCCCGTACAGAAAATCATTCGTGAGGATGTGGCGCTGCTAACCCTGCTGAACGAAACGGATGCAGTCAATCCGCAGGACTTCGCGGGCGTTTTCTTTGATGCCGTACCGCAGCTAACCCACGGCGTTACGCTGTGGCGCTACAAACCCTGGAACAGCTGGACCAAGCCAATTGCCCTCACGGATGCCACGAAGATGCCGGATTGGGATGTACAGTTTTTCTACTGGCAATACGCCGATGGGGTCTACGGGGCCGCCGTGCCCATGAGTGGAAACGGTTTCAGGACTACGCTGGGTAGTGAGGGCGGGAACCAATGGGGTAGTAAATCGGTGAGTTATGCCCCGGCAACCCCACAGAAACAGGTACCCGGCATGGCGATAGCCTTCGGACGCGACCCGTACGAACTCTTCGGGCGGATTTACCGTACTGCCCTGACGGCAATGGGGAAAGGTGAAAACCTGAGTGCTAAAAAGACGCTGCCGGAACCCATGAAGTACCTGGGTTGGTGTACCTGGAACTCGTCGGACATGGGTGCCAAACTGAGTGAGGAACACATCATTGAAGGCGTTAAAACCTTTACCGATCAAAAATTTCCCCTCGGCTGGTTGCTGATCGACGATGGCTGGTTCCAGCACCAGAATAGCCAGTTGCAGTCGATGCAGCCCGATCCGAAGAAATTCCCGAATGGATTTAAGCCCTTACTCACCCGGTTAAAAAGTCAGTACGGACTAAAATATACGGGCGTATGGCATGCATTCGATGGCTACTGGAACGGTATCGACCCGGAGTCTGAACTGGGCAAACGCTACCAGGGCCAGCTCTTTTCGTGGACGCAGCGAAAAAGCCCGATTGGTGCGGATGCCAGTCTGAAAACCTATCACTTTATCCGACCCGACAGCGACTCGCTGACCACCTTCTTCGATACCTGGCACCGCTACCTAAAGGGGGAAGGGGTCGATTTTGTTAAGGTTGATAACCAACTCGTGGCCGAGCGGATGGCGATGAATACGTATCCGATTTTCGACCTGTCCGAAGCTGTACACCGGGCGCTTTATAAATCGGTCAATACCCACTTCAACGGAGCAATCATCAACTGCATGGATATGACGGCCGATGCTTATGTGAACTTCGGCACATCGGCAGTGGCCAGAGCGGTGGAGGATTATTTTCCGGCGGATAAGGGAAAAACGTACAATCTGGAAGAGGGGAATGCGGCTGCACACGTAGTACAGGCCGTGTACAATTCCATTTATTTCTCGCAGATGGTAATCCCGGATTTCGACATGTTCGAGTCGTACAATCCCAACGCTGTTTTTCATGCCCTGGCCCGGACGCTTAACAACGGGCCGATTTACCTGACGGATAAACCCGGCAAACAAAATTTTGACCTGCTAAACCGGCTCGTATTTGCGGATGGTAAGTCGATCCGGGCGGATACGCCCTTACTGCCAACGGTAGATTGTCTCTTTCAGGTACAGGATACGCAACTCTTCAAAACCTATTCGCGGGTGGGCACAACCGGTCTGTTGGGCCTGTTCAATGCAGCCGACGCCAACACTGTAAAAGGTAGTTTTAAACCGGCCGATGTGCAGGGGATCAGGGGAGAGCAGTTTGCGCTGTACGATTATTTTGCGGGAACAGTGAAAGTAGCCAGCCGCACTCAGTCGTTTCCCGTTAGCCTGCCGCGCATGGGGTATCAGCTTCAATACGTGGTACCAGTAAAAAATGGGTTTGCGGCTTTCGGATTAACCAACAAATACAATGGCCCCGCTACGATTATCAGTTCAACATGGCAGGGAAAGGCTGTTGAGGTAGCCCTGTACGAAGCCGGAACGTTTAACGCTTATTCGGCCAAAGAGCCTAAAAAAGTGGTGCTAAAAGGGGGTGATGCGGTTAAATTTTCGTTCGCAGATAACCTGCTGACCGTAGCTATTCCGGCTGGACTGGCCAAACCTGCGCTGATTATTACGTGGTGATAGGCCGCTATTAAGACCTCGTTCTAAGAATCACCTGAGAAATCAGGTTCAGGGGGTAGTTTATGTACTACCCCCTGAACCGATACAGATTAACCGACGCTGTTTCCACTCTTTTTGGTACGAGGGCTATTGGTTTCATCAGGCTTTTCGGTCGTCTTCTTGGTTGTGCGCTGATGACTGCCATCCTTGCCTGCTTTGCCTTCTTCCTTCTGGTTCTTTGAGCTGTTTGCTCCGCCAATCTGGGGCGAGTAATACTTGATGAATAGCTTCATAACGTTTGGGTGTTTATGGGTCAACGATGTTTGTACTACAACTTTTCGCTATAACCCGTGCATAATGCCAGCGGTTGGCAGAAGTGAGCCAATGGCTTAAGCGAGCATATTACCAGTCTACACAATGGTGCCAGTCACCTCACCTAATTCAAGGCGGGTGCCGTCCATCTCGGCCACGGCGCGCAGGGTTACGGTGTCGCCGTTCTCCAGAAAGGTCAGTACGTTACCATCCCGAAGTGTAAATGACCGCGTGCCGTTCCAGGTAAGTTCCAAGAGGGAGCCATATGAGCCGGGCGTAGGGCCGGAGATGGTGCCGGTAGCCAGCACATCACCCACATTCAGGTTGCAGCCATTAATGGTGTGATGCGCAATCATCTGGGCAAAACTCCAATACAGATACCTGGCATTGCTCTGGCTAACAAGCGTCTCATTCAGGATCACCTCTAACGGTAAATCAAAATGACCGGGCTGGTTTGTTTGCAGGTAAGGAAGTGGTGTCGGCTCCTGCACCGGACCGGCTACCCGAAGCGGCTCCAGATCGGCAAACGGCACAACCCATGCCGACAGAGACGAGCCAAAGTTTTTCCCCAGAAACGGGCCCAGCGGCTGATACTCCCACCGCTGAATATCCCGCGCCGACCAGTCGTTGAACAGTACTACCCCAAAAATATACGCTTCTGCTTCGGCCACCGAAACCGGCTCTCCCAGTACTGAAGACTGGCCGATAACCAAGCCCAGTTCCAATTCGAAATCCAGTGCCCGCGTCGGCCCGAAGACGAGGTCTTTACCATCGAGAAATTGACCGTTTGGCCGTTTAACCGGCGTTCCCGATACCACGATAGACGACGCCCGACCGTGATACGCAACTGGCATCTGTTTGTAATTAGGCAGGAGTGGGTCGCCATCGGGCCGGAACATACGACCCACATTTTCGGCATGGTGAATACCCGCGTAGAAGTCTGTGTAGTCACCTATTTTAACGGGCAGATGCAGGGTTGCGTCCGTTAGGGAGACGAACAACAGGTGGCGTAGCACGTCCGACTGACACTCCGGTGTTTGAAGATAAGCCCGAATCTGGCGGGTTACGGCCTGGCAGGTATCGGGGCCAAGGGCCATGAAGTCATTGAGCGCGGGCCGGGCAAAAACAGAATCGATGGTTTGGGGCAGCGCCCCTGCGAAAACACCCAGGTTGAATGCTGTCGTCAGGTCCAGAATTTCATCACCAACTTTATACCCGACGCGGTGATCGCTGCCTTCATAACTGAAAATGCCATACATACAATCAGACCGAAGTGTAATCAATTGAAATTCTGGTAGATCGAATCCATGATTCGGACAAAATGCTGGTAGTCTTCATCGCTGAGCTCACCCCAGCCTTTACGCCGGATGTCGATCACAATAGGCAGCACTTCGTTATATTTTATCTCGCCCGCCGGGGTCAGGTAAATCAGAAACTTCCGGCGGTCGTCCTCGGCCATTCGGCGTTCGGCCAGCCCTTTTTTGTGGAGCAGATCGATGATGCGGGTCACGGTTGGCGCATCCTTGGTCGTGAGTTCAGCCAGGGTATTCTGACTAATGCCGGGGTTACGATATACGTGGTCGATGAGTACCCATTGATCAACGGTGAGATCGAAACCTGCGTCGTTAAACTGTTTTTGCAGGGCGTTTTTAATCCTTTTGATTGTGGTATCAATCTTGAAATAATAGGCGCGTTGATCCGACGGGTGAGTCATTAGACTATAGGCAGAGGATGGCGATAAAATACAGTTGGATGCGATTGGTTCAGAGTACGCTCATGACCTGTTCGCTGCAAATGTAGGCATCAACTCACCAGCAATGCTTCCAATGTTTCTTCTATTTCTGAAACGGAATAGAATAGTTGGTCAAATGACTGTATAACAAAATATTGTTCTTGAAAATGGTCAATTGTATAAGGCGTCTGTAATAGGCGTCCTACACTGTAGGGGTATCGTTTGGGTACATCACTGTATAAACTGTACACTGTTTCGCCGGGCGACGACAGAATGCCACCTCCATAGATACGCAGTCCGTCGGTTTCCTGAATCAGACCAAACTCGACGGTATACCAGTATAAGCGCGCAATCATGTCAATGGCTTCCTCATGATCCACAAAGCGGAGCGCAATGCGGCTCAGCGCGGCCAGAAAGTCGCAGAATGCCTGATTTGACAGTACGGGTACGTGCCCAAACGTGTCGTGAAACATGTCAGGCTCGGGCAGGTAATCGAGCTGATCGCGCTGACGAAGCCAGGTGGTTGCCGGAAACTGCCGGTCGGCCATGAGTTCGAAAAACGAGCGATTGTCGATTAGCCCTGGCACTGCTACCACCCGCCAGCCCGTAATGGGTAGCAGCCGGGGATTCAGGTCCAGTTCGAAATTGGGTATGTTTACATTCGGGAAACCCGTTGCAATAATACCATCCATGTACGCCTGACAGGCCTTGCCCGGCAGTTGCGCCATTTGCCGCTCGAACAGCAGTTTCCAAACTGCCTGATCGTCGGGGGTGTATTGTGAATAGTCCTGATTCATAAAAAAGGGTGATAGATGTAGAGCCGCAAAATATTGCGGCTCTACATCTCTGTTACAACGTTCCCCGTAATTCCTGTTCGCGTTCGATGGCTTCGAAGAGGGCTTTGAAATTGCCTTTACCGAATGACTTGGCCCCTTTTCGCTGGATGATCTCGAAAAATAAGGTCGGGCGGGGGCAGACGGGTTTGGTGAAAATCTGTAACAGATACCCCTCATCATCCCGATCCACCAGAATCCCCAGCGGCCGCAACGTTTCGATTTCTTCGTCGATCTGCCCAATACGGTCGGCCAGGTTGTCGTAATAAGCGGTTGGTACCTTCAGGAATTCGACACCCCGACTTTGTAACGCCAGTACCGTCTCCACAATGTTGTCGGTCGCTACGGCGATGTGTTGAATACCTGGCCCGCCGTAAAAATCGAGGTATTCCTCAATCTGTGATTTCTTCTTCCCCTCGGCCGGTTCATTAATCGGGAATTTCACGCGACCATTTCCGTTGCTCATCACTTTACTCATCAGGGCCGTATAATCCGTCGAGATGTCTTTATCATCGAAAGAAACGAGTTGCTGAAAGCCCATTACGTCCGCGTAAAACTTCATCCAGGGATTCATCTCATTCCACCCAACATTACCGACCATGTGATCGACGTATTTCAGAGCAGCCGATTCGGGCTGATAAGTTGGTGTCCAGGCTTTGTAGCCGGGCAGAAAAACACCGTTGTACCCGCTCCGTTCCACAAAAACATGTACCGTGTCGCCATAGGTATGAATACCCGAACGCACGACATACCCATCGCTATCTTCTTCGCGAACTGGTTCCAGATACGGTTTGGCACCCCGTTTGGTCGTTTCGGCAAACGCACTGGTAGCATCGTCTACCCAAAGCGCCACTACTTTCACACCGTCACCATGCTGATCGATGTGCTGGCCCATTGCTGTATTACCGGCGAGGGGAGAAGTCAGCACCAGGCGGATTTTGTCCTGAACTACTACGTACGATTCACGGTCGCGGAGGCCGGTTTCGAGACCCGCGTGAGCCAGTGGCTGAAAGCCGAACGCCGTCTGGAAGTAATGAGCCGCCTGTCGGGCATTCCCAACATAGAGTTCAAGGTAATCCGTGCCGTTTAGGGGCAGGAAATCGGTCGCCGTAGTGTCGGCAGTTGTTGGATTGATCAGTTCGAGTGTTTCCATAGTTGTGTTTGTTACCCTCACCCCCGGCCCCTCTCCCGTCTGGGAGAGGGGAGCAGGCTCGGTATTTTTCACTACCTAAAGGTATCTAAGTCGTCACCCCTCTCCTTCAAAAGGAGAGGGGGTCAGGGGGTGAAGTCAGTCAATCCACGATTTATAATACTTTCCATCATCCAGTGCCACGGCCTGTTCTGTCAGCATCAGCGGACGGAAGGTATCCACCATGACAGCGTATTCCTGTGTGCTGGTTTTGCCGATGCTTCGTTCCATCGCGCCGGGAGCCGGTCCGTGCGGAATGCCGCCCGGATGCAGCGTAATGTGCCCCCGCGCAATGTCGTTTCGGCTCATAAAGTCACCATCGACGTAGTAGATCACTTCGTCGGAATCAATATTCGAGTGGTTATAGGGTGCTGGAATCGCCAATGGGTGATAATCGTAGAGCCGGGGCACGAACGAACAAACCACAAACGTCTCGGTCTGAAACGTCTGATGCACTGTCGGTGGCTGATGCACCCGGCCCGTAATCGGCTCGAAATTCTGAATGTTAAAGGCGTACGGATAATTGTATCCATCCCAGCCCACTACATCGAACGGATGCGACGCGTAGACGAGCGAGTGCAGCGACCCCTGTTTCTTGATTTTGATCATAAAGTCGCCCGTTTCGTCATGGGTTTCCAAATCCTGCGGCCGACGAATATCCCGTTCGCAGAACGGCGAGTTTTCCATCAACTGCCCGAAATGATTACGGTACCGTTTCGGCGTGTAAATCGGCGACCGTGATTCAACGTAGAGCAAACGCGGTTGGTCCGACTCCCCGGACGCAGACTTATTAAACTCAATCTGATAAATCATCCCGCGCGGAATAACGAGGTAGTCGCCGTACCCAAACGGAATTGTGCCGAGCAGTGTACGGAGTTTGCCGGAGCCGCTATGGACAAAAATCAATTCGTCGGCATCCGCATTTTTATAAAAATAGTTGGTCAGCGACTCTCGGGGAGCAGCCAGGCCAAAGATCAGGTCATTGTTGACCAGCAATGGCACCCGGCTATCGAGAAAGTCGTCGATAGGAGCAACATTGAAACCGATCAGCTTTCGGGCCAGCATGTTTCGTTCTACGGCCAGTTTTGGTGCCACATCAACACTGTCTAACACCTCTCGCACCATTGTCGGGCGATGTACATGATACAGCAGCGACGACATACCCTCGAAGCCGATGGTGCCAAACAGTTGCTCATAGTACAATCCGTCACCGGTTGGCTTCGAAAATTGCGTGTGGCGTTTGGGCGGAATCTGGCCGAGAGTGTGGTAGAAGGGCATAGCAGTATAATACTTGTTTTACTAACTATTGTTTAACGTACAATTATAGCAACAACTTATCAGCTATTGAACAATCCTGAGATTAATTTTTCTTAAACATTGATCGAATGGATTAACGAGCTACCGGGCCTGTTTAATGAAGCGAAAAAAGGGCTTTTCTGTACCTTTGATAATCGGTTGTTTAGTCACGTTACCGACTCACCCTGAATCGGCATGACAAAAACCAGACCTTTTAAACGCACACAAATGCAACCTACCCTTCTTATTCTGGCCGCCGGTATGGGCAGCCGCTACGGTGGTATCAAGCAACTTGACCACTTCGGACCGAACGGCGAAACCATCATCGACTATTCCCTCTTCGACGCTATCCGGGCCGGTTTTGGCAAAGTGGTATTCATCATCCGCGAAGAACTGCGACATGATTTCGAGGAAATTTTTGCCCCCAAACTAACCGGCAAGATCAATTTCGATTTTGCTATTCAATCCCTGCAATCGTACGTACCCGCAGAACTGGGCACCGTACCGCGTACCAAACCCTGGGGCACTGCGCATGCCATGCTCTGCGCCAAAGAGCATACGCATACACCATTTGCCGTGATTAACGCCGACGATTTTTACGGACAGGAAGCGTTTGAACTGATGGGGCATTTCCTGAAAACGGATCAGGATAACCAACTGCACGCCATGGTCAGCTATGAAGTACAGAACACACTATCGGAGAACGGATCGGTGTCGCGGGGCGTCTGCCGGTTGGACACAAATGGGAATCTGGCGTCGGTGATTGAGCGGACCAAGATTTACCGGAAGGCAGACGGAACCATTGTGTTTGAAGAAGCCGATGGGTTAACGACGCTGGCTGGTGACACCCCGGTGTCGATGAACTTCTGGGGCTTTAAACCCACAGTGTTTCCGGAATTACAGTCGCAGTTTGAGATCTATGCCCGCGCCAATTTTGACAGTCCCAAGGCGGAGTTTTACATCCCGACAATCATGACGCACCTGATTCAGCACAACATGGGGCATTGCAAGGTGTTTCAGAGCCGCTCGGAGTGGTTTGGCGTAACGTACCCGGAGGATAAACCAACGGTAACAGCCGATTTCAAACGTCTGCACGACGAGGGTAAATATCCCGATAAGTTATGGTAGGTGTACTACCCTTCCACCAGCCCGGCAATTCATTGCCGGGCTGGTGGAAGGTATTGGAAGATTAAACCTGATCAGGCGTTGGTGCTGCGAATGAGGCCAATACCGGCAAAAAAGAAAATGCCGCCCAGGATTACGTACACAAACGAAGCCTGTGAAACGCCACCTTTGGTGAAATCTATGCCGCCGTAAATGAGCCCGATTAAACCGGCGAGCGTCAGAATCATACCCATAATGCTTTTAGGAGTCATTGTATTGAGTGTTTTGATTGATGGAATAAGTAGTCAGGGTACCTAACTCAGGTTAGTCCGGTCTGGCTACGAAAATCTATTAACTGGCCAGCAGTTGGCAATTTAACCCGTAGGTCTGGCAAAGGTTAATCCTAACTAATCCCCTGAATCCTTTAAGAATCATGGTGTACCTTTGCCCTCCGAAACAGCCCGTAATTCATGCCTTATTTACCAATTAAGCAACTGCTTCAACTTCACCCATCCGACCGGCCTGTATTGGTTAAAGGCTGGGTTCGTACCAAACGCGAAAGTAAGAACGCTGTCTTCATTGCCCTGAACGACGGTTCAACCATCAATAACATTCAGGCCGTCGCCGAAGCAGGTCAACTGCCCGACGAAACGCTGAAACTCATCAACACCGGTGCCTGCGTCGCCATCAATGGTACGCTGGTCGAGTCGATGGGATCGGGGCAGGCGGTAGAAGTAAAGATTACGAGTGTCCATATCTACGGAGTGGCCGATCCGGAGAAATATCCGTTGCAGCCTAAGCGGCATTCGCTGGAGTTTCTGCGGGAAATTGCCCACCTGCGTCCGCGTACGAATACCTTCAGCGCCATTTTGCGCATCCGGCATGCATTGGCGTTTGCGGTGCATCAGTACTTTAACGACAACGGCTTTTTCTACCTCAACACGCCTATCATCACGGCCTCTGATGCTGAGGGAGCGGGCGAAATGTTCCGCGTATCGACGCTGGACCCCTACAATCCGCCCAAAACCGAAGACGGTAAAATCGACTACAGTCAGGACTTCTTCGGTCGCGAGACTAACCTGACTGTGTCAGGGCAGTTGGAAGGCGAACTCGGTGCACTGGCCTTGGGAAAGATTTATACCTTCGGGCCTACCTTCCGCGCCGAGAATTCCAACACCACGCGCCACCTGGCTGAGTTCTGGATGATTGAGCCGGAAATGGCCTTTTACGAGTTGGCCGACAACATGAAGCTGGCCGAAGATTTCCTGAAAACCGTTATACGCTACGCCCTGCAACACTGCGCCGACGATCTGGCTTTCCTGGACAACCGCCTGAAAGAGGAAGAAAAGACAAAGAAGAAAGAAGAGCAGAGCGAGATGAGCCTCATCGAAAAGCTTCAATCGGTCATCAGTAACGAGTTCGAGCGGCTGACCTATACCGACGCCGTCGAGATTCTGATGAACTCGAAGCCCGCTAAAAAAGGCCAGTTTCAATACGAAGTGAAGTGGGGTGTTGATCTGCAATCGGAGCACGAGCGGTACCTGGTGGAGAAGCATTTCAAGAAACCCGTTATCCTGACCAACTATCCCCGCGAGATCAAAGCGTTCTATATGAAGCAGGACGACGCACCGGCTACTAACGCCCGTGGCGAGGTATTTGGCCCAACGGTTCGGGCTATGGACGTCCTGTTTCCCGGCATCGGCGAAATCATCGGCGGCTCACAGCGCGAAGACGATCTCGACAAACTCACCGCCCGCATGACCGAAGTGGGCATCGACCCCGAAGCCATCTGGTGGTATCTGGACACGCGCCGATTTGGATCAGCACCTCACGCCGGTTTTGGCCTGGGTTTCGAGCGGTTGGTCCTATTCGTAACGGGTATGGGCAACATTCGCGACGTGATTCCATTCCCACGCGCCCCAAAACAGGCAGAATTTTAGTTACCTCACCCCCAGCCCCTCTCCTTGAAATAAGGAGAGGGGAGCAATACCGAGCCTGCTCCCCCTGTCCTTATTTTAAGGAGAGGGGTTAGGTCAACCACATATGCTCCCTCTCTTCCTCTTCCTGGCGATTGCTCCCGGCTTCATTGTGGTGGGGGTATACACCGAGCGCAAGATTTCGGCGTTCATCCAGGATCGACTGGGGCCGATGGAGGTAGGCAAGTGGGGCTTGCTGCAACTCTTCGCCGATTTGCTGAAGCTATTACAGAAAGAGGATATTGTCCCCGCTGCGGCTGACCGGAGGCTGTTTCTGCTGGCGCCACCCATCATTTTTGCGTCCATCTTTGCAGGCTTTGCCGTATTACCACTCGGGCCCGATTTGCAGGGCTCCGCTTCGGCAGTGGGTGTGTTTTACCTGCTCGCTATTGTCTCGTTCGATGTCGTCGGTATCCTGATGGCGGGCTGGGGTTCAAATAATAAATACGCGCTGTTCGGGGCGATGCGCTCGGTAGCGCAGATCGTCTCCTACGAAATCCCGCTGGGCCTGACAATTTTGTGCGTTGTGATGATTTGCCAGACGCTCAATTTGCAGGAAATCAGCTTCCAGCAGGGCATTTATACCTTCGAAACGAACTACCTGTTCGGGCTGAAAGCAACCGGTATCGACGTGACCGGTTGGGGCGGCATTTTTAGCTGGAACATCCTGCGAAATCCGTTTTTGTTCATTGCTTACGTCATCTTCTTCATTTGTACCCTGGCGGAATCCAACCGCGCTCCGTTCGATTTACCCGAAGGCGAATCGGAACTGGTGGGTGGGTTCCACACCGAATATTCCGGGATGCGGTTTGCCCTGCTTTACCTCTCCGAGTACACCATGATGCTGTTGGTCTCGATCTTAGGGGCAGTGCTGTTTCTGGGTAGCTGGAACACGCCCCTGCCCAACATCGGCCCTGTCCGCCTTGCCGACTGGACAAGTGGCGAACCTGGTACGCTCTGGGGCAACCTCACCGGCATGTTCTGGCTGTTGTCGAAAGCGTTTCTGGCCGTACTGGTGCAGATGTGGGTACGCTGGACGTTTCCGCGCCTTCGCGTTGATCAGTTAATGTTTCTCTGCTGGAAAGTGCTCACGCCCGCCGGGCTTATCCTGCTGCTCATTTCAGGTATCTGGCGACTGCTGATGGTGGGGTGATTTTGCTTAACTTTACCCGTATGAGCACTGCTGTTGAAGAAACCGAGAGACTATTAAGTCGCATGACCCGCGCTGAAAAAGCACAGTTGTTGCAGTGGATTGTACAGGACTTGGGTGATACATTCCCCGGTGTCGAAAGTAATCCGGGTGTAGCAGACGGAGCCGCCTGTATTGTGCGGACACGCATACCAGTCTGGCTTTTGGAGGAGGCCCGACGGCTGGGTACGACCGAAGCCAATTTATTACAGGCCTATCCATCACTTCGTGCCGGCGATTTGGCCAATGCTTGGGCGTATGTGCGAACACACAGTGACGAGATCAATCAGTCTATAGCTGACAACGATTTGTAGCTATGGCGTTATTAGTAGCCGACGAGAATTTTCCACTGCCAACGATTAACTATTTACGCCAATTAGGCCATGACGTGCTTACACTTCAGCAACTGGACATGGCTTCGCAGGCAATACCGGACGATGAAGTGCTGGCAACGGCTATTAGACTCAACCGTTGCTTACTAACGTTAAACCGCAAAGATTTCATCAAACTGCATCAGCAAAATAGTGATCATTCCGGTATCGTAATTGCAACATCCGATGCGGACTTCAGTGCTCTTGCTGAACGTGTCCATAATTGCCTGTCAGCAAATCAGTCTACATCAGGCCAACTGCTACGTGTTCAGCGGCCTAATTTGGGTTAAATCCTACAAAACAGCTCGGCCCGGCCTATGCATTTCGCATAAGCCGGGCCGAGCTGTTTCTTATCTCACAAATCTCTATTGTCCCAACAGAATCTTGTTCGTTACGTCTTTATCGATAGTGATGTAGCCGGGGTAGTTTATGGCTTTATTGCCTATATCGAGAGTCGGTTTGATTTTGATGGTCAGCTTCGACGGTTGAGTATTGGCGCTGCCTGACAGGTTCTGCACCAGCTGCGTGAAAGCATCGCGCGTTTTGGCATCCGTTACCAATTGGTACGCATTCGTGTTCAGACGAATCGGAACGCGGGTTTTGCCCCCCCCAGCCGATACCGCGATGCGCTGATTAATGAATCCGGTAGCCAACTCCTGACCGGCGAGCAGAACCCGGTATTCGAGCTGGTTGATAGCCGCATTTTTGTTGGTCGGATTCGTGATCTCAAGGTTGATACGTGCGTTAAGGGGTACGTTGCGCGTGAGCAAACCGGTGGCAATACGGGGGTATTTAATGGGGTTAATGTCGGTCATAGACCGGAATTCGCGGATGTCGTAACCCGACAGGGAAACGCTGTCTGCCGACACGAGGTTATACTGACACTGACCCAGTGCTTTGGCTTCTGAAATCTGGCGGCTAACACCACACTGCCACAGGAGCAGCGGTAAGGCAAGTACAGCCAGTATGATTAGTTTTTTCATTCGGTTGTTATGTTTTAATAGATAAACGCCGGGTAGTACTGAATTGTCTACAAGCATCGCCCAAAACGAACGCCGAACGGTGAAGTCCGGCGTTCATCTGTGTAGTAGCTGACCAGATTATTTCACGGTGAAATCCGAGTCTTTCAGGCTCTTGTTCATTTTTACGTCATCCACACTCAGCGTCATCGGTCCGCGTGGCGACTGCTGTGTAATGGTCATGGGAAATTTAATGCCATTTACTGCTTTGTAATCACTGTAGCCAGCGGTTTGAGTACCCTGGAGCGTTTTTGAAATCAACTGCACTTTCAGGCCCGAAGCCACGTCATAAAAGTCGGTCCAGCTGTTCTCGCCGAGTGTATTTACGACCTTGTAGGCGTCTTTACCGTTTACTTTTTCTGTGCCGGCCAACTCACTTTTCACACCATAATCGGCATAATGTAACTCAGGGAAAAGCGTATTAGCAGCAATCATCTGCTGAGCCGCCGGGCCGTCAATCGTACGGGCATCCCCGTTGCGGCCGCTCATCATGATTTTAGAGCCGTCACTGACCTGCTTGAATACTTCCATCCCCATCATATTTCCCGACATAGCAAACTTGTTGGGCAACTTCTGTTTCCGGGTCATAATCATGGCGTTACCGCCCATATCGGCCGACATACTGGTGGTCAGGTCGGTTACCTTCATCAGGGCATCTTTACCGCCGATGGCCGCTACGTAGGTATCGAAAACCTGCTGAGCGGTGGTTGGCGCGGCCGTTTGCGCCGTGGCCTGAAGCCAGAGCGTCGAGCCGATCAGAAGGGTCATTACGAATTTTTTCATGGTTTGTGTGCTTAGGGACGACTCAAAAGTAAGTGATCTCGGAGGGTTAGACAAACCCCCTGTCGAAACGTTTAATGGGTATAGGATGTACACCGGATTTTAACCTGATACCGCGCAACGCCTAACAACAAACGCCGGACCCTTGAGCCCGGCGTTCATCTGTAAAGGGACAGCCTGCTTAATTAGCCGAGAAATCCGAGTCCTTCAGGCCTTTGTTTACCTCGATCTGATCAACTTTCAGCGCCATCTGCACCGGCCCTAAGCTCTGACTCATGGTCCGGGGAAATTTAACGCCGTTGGTTTCCTGATAATCGCTGTACGCAACGGTAATGACCTGATCCCCGGCGGGCGACTTCTGCGTGATAACCATCTGCGTTTTCAGGCCGGTAGCTACATCGTAGAAATCAGTCCAGGAGATGCCATCGCTGGTCGTGTGCACCACTTTGTAGGCGTCTTTGCCCGCTACTTTTTCGGTGCCTGCCAATGTATTCTTAACCCCGTTTTCGGCCAGATGCAGCTCCGGAAACAACGAGCCGGTCAGGATACTGGCCTTTGCTTCCTTGCCTTCCAGCGTCTGATTGCCCTGCATACCACCCACGGCTACTTTTGTACCATCACTGGTCTGTTTCATCACTTCCATACCCATCGTATTGATGACCATCGAAAAGCGGTTCGGCGATTTTTGCTTACGGGTGACCTGTAGCGCGCGGCCCTGTATTTCGGTCGACATCGTCATGGATACGTCCTCAATTTTAGATACAGCGTCTTTGCCACCAATGGCTTTCAGGTAATTGTCGATCACCTGATCAGCTGTCAGCCCCACCGGTACGGCGGCTACCGGCGTGGGCGCTTCGACTTTGTTGCCTTCGGTGTCGTAGTACTCAATGTCGCCGTATTTTTTCAGCTTATCGGCAAACTCCGACGCTTTACCAACTACCACAATGTATGCGTTTTCCGGCTTAACGAATTTCTTTGCGATGGTTTCTACATCAGCATCCGTCGCGGCATCAATTGACTTCAGGTAGTTTGCGAAGAAGTCGTCGGGCAGGCTGTACCGAGCCGTGTTGATGGCGAAGTTGGCGATAGTCTGCGGGTCTTCGAGCGAAAATACGAAGCTACCCGACAGGCCGTTTTTGGTTTGTTTCAGTTCGTCGGCCGTTACGCGGCCACTGCCGATGGCTTTGAGTTCGTTCATGAATTCAGCCACGGCGCTATCCGTAACGGCAGTACGCACGCTGGCCGACGCCCGGAAACGCCCCGCCAGCCGGTCGCCCGACAGGTTGGAGTAGGCACCATACGTAAACCCGTGTTTTTCGCGCAGGTTGTTGAACAGCCGGGCCTCGCCCCCGCCCAGAATGTCGTTGGTTACACTGGCCAGGATAGTTTCGGGCGAATACGGCTTGAGCTGCACCGGATACACAATGTTGATCACCGACTGTACCGACGCCGGGCGATCCACAATGGCGATTTTGGTTTTTGCCGGTGGCGTGGGTACCGCATAAGTTGGCTTGGGAACATCGCCCCGCTGCCAGCCACCAAGGGCTTTTTCAATCATTGTTTTAGCCTGGGCCGGAGTTATGTCGCCCACAACGGCCAGATACCCGATGTTGGGCCGGAAATAAGTCGTGTAGTATTTCTGGCAATCGGCTACCGTTACGCGGTCCACCGTAGCTTCGGTGCTTTGTTCACCGTAGGGATGGTTTTTACCGAACATTACTACGCTGGACACTTTACTGACAATAGAGTTGGGATTGTCTTTCTGCGATGCCAGCCCCGACTTGGTTTGCTTTTTGATCTTGTCCAGTTCCGCCTGCGGGAAACTGGGGTTCAGGATCACATCGGCCATCAGGCTGAGCAACTTGGGCGTATGCTTGGTCAGGGCCAGCCCATACGCGCCGGTTGGTGAGGTGCTGAGAGCCGCGCCAATAAAGTCGACTTCTTCGTCCAGTTGCTCTTTAGTACGGGTTTTCGTACCCGAGCGCATCAGTTGCCCGGCGATATCTACATAACCCGCCTTGTCGCCTTCCAGAATGGGTTCGCGGTCGAGAACGAGGTTAAACGCCACGCGGGGCAGTTTGTGGTTTTCCACCACGAATACCTTCAGGCCATTTGGCAGGGAGAAGGTAACGGGTTTACCAATCTTGATTTGAGGGGCCGGAGCATCGGCAGGTAGTTTGCTCCGGTCGACCATCTGCGCGTTGCTGCCTGTCAGAGAGAGGCTAATAAGCGACGCACTAAGAAAAATATGTTTGAAAGTCATGGTTCTGTTTGAGTGAGGGCTTATTTTCCTTTTCCGGTATCCGTTTTACCTTCCATCGCTTTGGGCAGGTAGTACAGCACCACGCGGTTCTCCTTAGTCAGGTATTGCTTGGCAACCCGACGCAGATCCTCTTTGGTGACCTTATTATAACGCTCCAGTTCAGTGTTGATCAGGTTAGCATCGCCATAGTACATTTTGTAATTCGCCAGATTCTCAGCGACACCAAAGATGCGGGCGTTCTGGTTCACGAAATTCGTTTCGATCTGGTTCTTCACTTTCTGAAATTCCAGATCGGTGACCAGGTCCTTCTTGACATGGTCGATTTCAGTATTGATTGCCGCTTCCAGATCGTCCGCTTTAACGCCCTGATTGGCAATGCCGTAGGTCAGAAACAGACCGGGATCTTCCAGCCCGAACGGAACAGCCGCCGTAGCCACTGCTTTCTGCTGTTTATCAACGATTTCCTTGTTAAAACGTGAGCTTTCGCCCCCAGCCAACAGGGTTTGTAGCACGTCCAAAGCGTAGTAATCGGGTGTTCCCTGAGCCGGAATGTGATACGCCTGCACCACGGCGGGCAGGGTAATGTTGTCATAAACGATGTCGCGCACTTCCGCAGTCTGCGCCGGTTCTTTTACCGTTGGGCGGTAGATGGCTTTGGTACCCCGTGGAATTTCGGCGAAATACTTGTTCACCATCGCTTTCGTCTGCTCTACATTAATATCACCCGCTATGGACAGGATAGCATTGTTGGGCACGTAGAAGTCTTTGTAGAACTGCCGGAATTCGCCAATGGAAGCCGCGTTCAGGTCGTCGATCGACCCGATGGGTGTCCACTGGTAGGGGTGCGTTTTGTAGGCATGTTTCAAAATTTGCGGGAGGATCGTACCGTAGGGCTGGTTATCGTACCGCTGGCGTTTTTCTTCCTTCACCACTTCCCGTTGCGTGTTCACGCCGGTTTCGTCGATCTTGGCGTGCAGCTGCCGCTCCGATTCTAAATACAGGCCCAGTTCGAGCTTGTTGGCAGGCATCACTTCGTAGTAAAAGGTGCGGTCCTGCGAGGTATTCGCGTTGAGCTGACCACCGTTCCCCTTCACGATTTTCATGTACTCGCCCCGTTTGATGTTGTCGGAACCCTCAAAAAGCAGGTGCTCGAAAAAGTGAGCGAAACCGGTGCGGTTGGGCTGCTCATTTTTAGAACCGACATGGTACATCACCGTGACGGCGACCAGTGGCGTTGTATTGTCCTGATGCAGAATAACGTGCAGGCCATTGGGCAGGTCATACTCGGTAAACTTGATCCGGCCCTGCGCGGCAGACATGGGCTTGGCAGCTGGTACCGGTTTCTTCGGGGTCTGCGCTGAGGCTGCGGCATAAAGGCCCGGCCCCAGTGCGAGCCATAGAAAGACTTTTTTCATACAAAAAGTGGTCTGATTAGGTGAGTAAAGCGTATTGGCGTAATGTCAAATATAAGCCATGTCACGCAAACGGCTCTCCTGTGTACGGTGGGAAATACAGCAGCGGTATAAACTCCGCAACAGGCGGCAGAATCACCCCGCCAGCAACCAGAATCCACCCAGATACACCAGCGCACCGGCCAGATAGCCCAGCAGTGCCAGCCAGCTGATATGCCGCAGGTACCAGCCGAATTCGAGCCGTTCCATGCCCATCACGGCCACACCAGCCGCCGAACCGATAACCAGAATACTGCCGCCCGTACCGGCACAATAGGCCAGAAACTCCCAGAGCTTAGCGTCAGCGGAGTAGGTCGCCAGATCGTACATGCCCATCGCAGCCGCTACAATGGGAACGTTATCGACCACCGCCGACACCAGTCCGATGAGCATCACGATCACATCCAGATTCCCGACTGATGCGCTCAGTTGTTCGGCCAGCCCGCGCAGGATGCCCGTCGCTTCGAGCGAACCAACGGCCAGCAGAATACCCAGAAAAAACAGAATACTCGGCGCGTCAATGCGGCTCAGGGCGTAGGCCGCCGAAAACTGTTCGCGCTCGGCTTCGTCTTTATCCTTGTGAATGACTTCCGATACGGCCCAGATCAGCCCCAGTGCGCCCATCATGCCTATGTAGGGCGGCAGGTGGGTAATAGTCTTGAATATTGGCACCCAAAGCATCCCGCCAAGACCGACAGCGAGCATGATACGCCGGTCGCGCCGGACGGCCTGCGTTACAAAAGGGCGGCTTACGCCTTCTTCATCCGGGGTGGCTACGAACGAATCGGCACTGGGTTTGTAACGAAATGTCAGGATGGTCAGCGGCACCAACAGCGAGACTAAACTGGGTAGCAGCAGCGTTCGGACGATGTTAGTGGTCGTTACCTGCCCGCCAATCCAGAGCATCGTGGTCGTGACATCACCGATGGGTGACCACGCCCCGCCCGCATTACTGGCAATGATGATCAGGCCCGCCATGGTGCGTCGCTGCTCCGGGTCGCGGACGAGTTTCCGCAGCACCGATACCATAACGATGGCCGTGGTGAGGTTATCGAGCAGGGCCGAAAGAACAAAGGCCAGTAAGCTGATAATCCAGAGCAGGGTGCGGGTGTTGCGGCTGGCGATGCGGTCGGTGATGAGGGTAAAGCCATCGTGCGCATCGATCAGCTCTACAATGGTCATGGCACCCAGCAGGAAGAATAGAATTTCCGCTACTGCTTTCAGGGTTTCGCTCAGGTGCTCGCCAACGAGGTGTGTATCCGGTCCCGACAACGCGTAAACGGCCCAGCAGGCTACACCCGTGAGCAGCGCCGTAGCCGTTTTATTCAACCGAATGGTGTGCTCCAGCGTGATGATAACGTAACCGGCAATAAAAATAAGAACAAGGGTAAGCAGCATGGGTGGAAGAACAGCAGTATGTTCCGGGAATTGAACAGGAACGGTGTATGTTTACCTAAAGCTACATCGGCATCGGATGACAAAGTTCAGCAAACTGTTTATTCTTCACGTTCCGTTTTTGCAGGTCGACGGCATGGCCCTGTTTCCTTTCGTGCTGGTGCGCCGTCCGAATCCCGACGCTGTGCTGCTGAACCACGAACGGATTCACCTGCGGCAGCAGCTGGAGCTATTGGTAGTACCGTTTTATATCTGGTACCTGACCGAATACCTGATGGGCCGGTGGCAGGGCCTAAATCATTATGCAGCCTATCGAAATATCAGTTTTGAGCAGGAAGCCTACACGCACGAGGCTGAATTTGGGTATTTAAAAAGCCGGAACTGGTGGGCATTTTTGCGGTGGGTATGACCGGGGATCATTCGCTCACCACCGGCTTACTACCCAGTACTCCCGCCATCATAGCCAGCGACGACAGAATAACCACCAGAATCAGAATACCCGTAGGAAACCCAGTCAGGCGGAGCGATTCGGGAATCTCGCGGTAGAGCAGAATCGTCAGCAGACCACGCGGGGCAATCCAGACAATGGGTTTTAGAGCACCCCGAAAGGTGATTCGTAGTGCCAGTGCCCGCACAGCCAGAATGACAATCACGAAAATAGCACTTACAATCAACGCGTCCGGGTCAATCAGTGATTTGGCCTCGGCCGCATAACCGAAGAGCAGAAAGAAGAAGGTACGTACCACAAACGCGCCTTCTGTGGTGAGGTTCTTGAGTTGGTCAAGCTCCTTCTCGAAGAGGTCATTCTTGAAGATTTCACCCAGCCGCCCCCGCATAAATAGTTCGGTATTGTTCAGGAACAAGCCAAAAACCAGGATCAGCAACAGGGAGGAGAGCTGGTAAATCTTGGCCACGGCATACACCAGGAACAGCACCGAAATGATGGGCAGAAACTTAACGGGGTGGTTGATGCGGCCGATGAGGTAAAGCAGCCCGAAACAGCAGACAAGCGAGATCACCGCCATGACCAGTGTATCCCGCACAAAAATTCCCGATGCGGTCAGTACTGATGTCTGACTCATGAGCACGAAATTAAAGGCCATTACCCCCAGAATATCTGAAAACGACGATTCGTAGACTATAAACGCCCGTTGTCCGTCGGTCAGGTTCCGTACACTCGGCAACACGACGGCACTGCTAACCACCGCAAAAGGAAGGGCATTGATCAGGCATTTGTAAAACGTTTCTTCGAGGAGCAGAAACAGGGTACCGGCAATGAGGAGCGTGGTTAGCGTGATGGTCAGCAACGCCATGAGCGACGTCCGGCGGATCAGGCTGTAGTTGCCCGGCTCAATTTCGAGATCTAAGCCCCCTTCGAGCACAATCAGAATGAGCCCAAGCACACCCAGCGTCGACAGTGTTGGAGCCACGTAAGGCACCTGAATGGCAAGGTAGTCTGTCAATTGCCGCAGGCCCATACCCAGCCCGAGAAGCAGAATCACCGAGGGGGTTTTAAAACGGCCGCTGAGCAGGTCGAATCCGTACGAAATCAGAACCGATAAACTGAGGGCAATAATCAGGTACGAACTGTCCATGCGGGTTTAGCAACGCTTTATGCGCAAAAAAGAGTGGCCGCAAGTTAGTGCATTTCACAAAAAAGCCGTGTACGGGACCAGTGGTACCTGACACGGCTTTTCAATTACAAAACCCATTTTTAGAGTCAATCGGAACGGTTTACAGCGCATCCTGAAGTTTCTGCAACTGTTCTTTCTGGGCTTTACTGTCGGCTAACACCTGGGTTACAAAGTTTTGCAGGGCCGTATTTTGGGTGTTCGTCCGAATCCCGGAAGCCTTGGCCGTCGTCTGTTTGTTGAGATCAGCCATCTGACTAAGGTATTTCTTATCAAAATCGGCTCCCGGCTTTTCATCCGTTAAGTCGGCCAGCATCCCCTGACTGTCCT
This sequence comes from uncultured Cytophagales bacterium, assembly GCA_964251665.1. GTDB lineage: Bacteria > Bacteroidota > Bacteroidia > Cytophagales > Spirosomataceae > JBBQLG01. Next base: position 127,358 of record CAXUKO010000013.1, on the reverse strand, counting down.
TGGAGAGCGTAGTGGGCAGTGTCAACTTCTTGGGTTGGGTCAGCGCCTGGAGTTCTTTATCGGCAGCGAGGTATTTTTTGCCGACGTCCTGCGCATAAATTTTCACCTCCTGATTCGTAGCCCGCTGAACAGCCAGCTTACTCAGCTCGTAGCCGGTCAGCCCGACGTTGGCCAGATCGACCAGATACGTTGACTCGTTTATCTGATCAGTCTCCGACTCATCGTCCGTATTGGCTGTGGCTTTATCCTCAATTTTGGCTTCGTTAATGTCCTTGGCGGCTTCATTGCTGTCTTTCTTCCCCGAACAGCCATAGCCCGCGACCAGCATGACGGCCAGCCCGGCACAGAGCATCGCTTTTTTCATGGTATAAGCAGAATTTGTTGCTAACCGATAACTGCCAAACCGACTCCAGTGGCCCGCATTATGAGCCAGCGGTTCCAGTGTGCCAATAACACTTTTCACTCGATCAGCTCCGTCGCAATCTTGGCGGACAACAGGCAAAGCGGAATCCCTCCGCCCGGATGCACACTGCCCCCGACAAAATAAAGGTTCTCGAACTCGTGCGAAAAGTTAGCATGACGCAAAAAAGCGGCAAACCGGTTGTTAGACGAATTACCGTACAGCGCGCCCTGCGAACTGGAGGTGTTGGCCTCAATGCTTCGGGGGTCCAGCACGGCTTCGGTCTCGATCAGGGGTTCAATATCAACGCCCAGCACATAACTCAGTTTACGAATTATGTTTTGTCGCGCCCGGTCAATGATCGCATCCCAGTCCTGGCCAGTATTATTGGGCGCATTGAGCAGGATAAACCAGTTCTCGCAGCCCGGCGGGGCATCGTCGGGTTTGTGTTTCGAGGTGATATTCAGGTACACGGTCGGGTCGTCGTCCAGTTCGTTGCGCCCAAAAAGTGAGGTGAATTCAGTGCGGTAGTCGTTGCTGAAAAAGATGTTGTGTAAACCCAGTTCGCGGAATTCACGCTTAATGCCCCAATAAAAAATAAGCCCTGAACTGGACTTGGGTTGCCGCAAAATACGCTCTGGTTGCCGGGCGCCGGGCAGCAGTTTTCGAAAGGTATTCACCACGTCCATGTTGGAAACAACGAGGGAGAAGGGGAGGAAAGGGAGCGAGGAGGAAACAGCCCATTTCTCCCTCTGCTCCTCGCCTGCTTTTTCCTCTGGCCTTATCCCCAACACCGTTTTTCCCTCCGTCACAATTGCGGTAACTTTTGTGTTGAAATGAAACGTCACGCCCAGGTCTTCGGCCAGTTTCACCAGACTGCTCGTGATGCTGACCATGCCCTGCTTCGGAAAAAACGCACCGATGTTGTACTCCAGATGTGGAATGATGTTCATCGTCGCGGGCGTCTGGTAGGGGTCAGAGCCGTTATAGGTCGCGTAGCGGTTAAACAACTGGACCAGCTTGGGATGCGAAAACCGGCGTTCGTTGGCTGCATTCATCGTATCGAACACGCCCAGCCGGGGCAGATTCAGGTAGCCTTTCAGGGCATCGCGCCCAATCCAGGTCGAAATCTTATGCAGGGATTTTTGCAGAAACAACTTCTCCGTGACGTCGTATTTGAGCGCACTATCCCGGAGATGAGCCAACAGGTGGGCCTTTGGCTCCAGTAGGCGTGTCTCTACCTCGGCGGCAAAGCGATCATGATCGGCCCAGGCGGTCAGGCGGGTGGTATCATCCCAAAAATACCGGCATGTTTCGTCCAGCCGGATGTACTCGAAGTAATCGGCGGGTTTCCGGTTCGCGAGCCGGAAGAGGTCTTCGACCAGTTGCGGCATGGTAAACAGCGACGGGCCCGCATCAAACCGATACCCCGACTGCTCAAAGCTGGACAACTTACCACCGGGGTACGCGTTGGCTTCAAATACGTCAACCCTGTAGCCTTTCACCGCCAGCCGGATAGCCGATGCAATACCAGCAATACCAGCCCCAATTACAGCCGCTGTTTTCATGTAAGTAGTTTTGTTACGGTCGGACCAGCCGTGCTTGGTTAAGATGATTGTCGTTCTCTCAACCAACTACAACGATCTTAACCATAAACTGATTTACTGCCGGGCGTAGTAATACAGATTGACGGAAGATGCATTGCTACGTTCACTGATCGTGAAATAGCCTTTATTGTCTTTATCGAAGCAAACTGCTTCACCCTGAGGCTCAAGTCGATAAGGCAGCGTTTGAGCAGTCTGACGCTGTAGGGCGTCGGCAACCGACTGTCCGCTACTGCGTTTAAAGTAATAGACGTTGGTGTAGCTGCGAAGCAGAATTTCGGTCCCGTCCGAGGAAATACTCCCTCCGTCGATACCGGTCAGCGGTAGTTCGCCCCAGGCTTTCGCCGTAATGATGCCGGTTGTCGCCTGCGGATAGGGCAGTTGATAGAGATGTACTTTACTTTCCCGTTTTGTCACAATCCAAAGGTCTTTCGTTTGTGGGTCCAGAATCAGGCATTCCGCATCGCGGGCACCATCCGGGTATTGAAACGAGATTTTCTCGACAGCCGCCGGATTGACGCTGGCGTTGACACTACCCGGCTCAGGCAGGCGATACACGTAGCTGGTCTGATGCGTAGCGTCATTATCCCCAATCTCGGCGATGTAGAGGTAATTTACCCCGGCCTGTGGTCCCGGTCCCGACGCTAGGTCTTCCCAGTCGCGGTTGGTAGCGTTGGGAATGGCCACCCGCCCTTTCAGCTTACCATCATAGCCAATCAGGTCCAGATTAGCCGGGTTGCCGCTGTCCTGTTCAGTCCACAGGCTGGCGGGAATGGAATGGCTGTCAACCAGACCGGAGGCTTCATCAATCAGGCCCGGTGGCACGGGCGTAACGGTAGGTTCGGTAGCAAACTGAGCCGTAAGGGACGTGTCGGAGCAGGCGGCTAAACTAAACAGACTCAACAGGGCCAATGTAATGCGCATGATGGGAGAATCGGAAGATGGTACTCACCTCCTAACGAAAAAAATGGGGACAATGGTTTAGCGATTCGAACTGGTTATACAGTAGCCTTGCGCTAATCGGGCTATTCTCAAGCTACTACCTGTTCCGTGCGGATGCTGTGCGCACACAGGAAATGACCCAGCGGACAGGCTGTACGCCCGTGCAGATTGCAGGGCTTGCAATCGAGGGGTTCGTCTGTCTGCACAACCCGCGACTCGTCGGCCAGCGGATCGAATCCAAACTCGGGTACGGTTGAGCAGAAAATCGCGGTTGTGGGCGCATTCATAGCCGAGCATAAATGCAGCGGTGCCGAATCATTTACGTAGTTCATTTCGGCATCGGCCACCAGCGCAGCCGATTGCAGGAGGGTCAGTTTTCCGGCCAGGTTAACGACGTGATTACAGCCGGCTTCGCGCTGAATCCAGTCGCAGGCGGCCCGGTCGGCGGGCGAACCCAGCAGATAAATGGGCTGATGGGCGGGTAACTGCTGAATCAGGTCTACCCACTTTTCGCGGGGATACTGCTTCGTAAACCAGACCGAGGTGGGTGCCAGGCAATTGTATGGTAATGTTTGGTACACCTCAACGGCTTCGTAGTCCTCCTGAGACGGGTAGAGCCGGGGGCGCGGGCGGGGTCCACGACCGGGATTGGGCAGGCCCGGCGGGTGAGGCAGCCAGTTCAGTAATGCCGCGTTTCGGTCTACTTCGTGGACACCCGGTTCCAGCCGGTGGTCGGCCTTGTAGGTGTAAAAGCGGGCGAATGGGTTTTTGGCGAATCCCAGCGTAGCCGTAGCGCCCGACAGTGCCGTTAGCAGCCCCGTAGCGCCAAAGCGCTGCAGGTTGATAATCACATCATAAGGGTGCTGCCGAATAGCTTTCAGCAGGCGATAAAGACTCCGGTATTTGCCGAACAGCCCACCGCCTTTTTTGTCCCAGATCAGTACCTGATTCAGAAACGGGTGCTTCGCGAGCAACGATTCGTTACCCCTGCGCACCAGCACATCGAGTTGCGCATCCGGAAATCGGCTGTGCACTTGTTCCAGCAGAGCGGTTGCCAGAATAACATCACCAATAAATGCAGTCTGGATAATGAGGAACCGGGTGGGCGGACTTGTCGTTATCATGGGTGCGCAAAGTTGCGTAAATTTGACGGTTTTGACCGTTTTTCGGCAAAACAACTGCGACGAATGGAAGAATACGAATTATATACCCTGCCCAACGGCATCCGCATTGCTCACAAACAAATTCTACACACGCAGATTGCTCACTGCGGCATTATGCTCGACATCGGTAGCCGCGATGAGTTACCGGAGCAACAGGGACTGGCCCACTTCTGGGAACACATGGCGTTTAAAGGGACTGAAAAGCGAAAATCCTACCATATTATTAACCGTTTAGAAACGGTTGGCGGGGAACTGAACGCATATACTACCAAAGAAAAAGTTTGCTTCCACGCGTCGCTGCTGGGTATTCACTTCGAGAAAGCCACCGAACTGCTGGCCGACATCGCCTTCCATTCCGTTTTTCCCGAAAAGCAGATTGAGAAAGAACGGGGGGTGATTCTCGAAGAAATGGCCATGTACTATGACTCGCCCGAAGACGCCATTCAGGACGATTTTGACGAACTGGTTTTTCAGAACCATCCCCTCGGTGGCAATATTCTGGGCACGCCCGAAACGGTGAAGCGATTTGATCGGGCCTATCTACAGCAGTTTATTGCCGAGAACCTTGACACCGAGCGTATTGTCTTTGCCTCCGTAAGTAACTGGCCCTTTAGCAAAGTGCTGCGCGTGGCCGAGAAATACCTGCGCGATGTACCGCATCAGACGGCCCCGCGCCGACGGCAGGCACCACAGGTATACGTACCTAAACGCGAAAAAGTGGAGCGGCCCATCACGCAGGCTCAGTGCGCTCTGGGACGACCGGCCTATGCCCTGCCCGATCCTAAACGTCTGCCGTTTTTTATGCTGGTCAACCTGCTCGGCGGACCGGGCATGAATTCCCGGCTGAACATGAATCTGCGCGAGAAGTATGGCTTAGTCTATTCCATCGACGCCGGATACACGCCCTACCTCGACACGGGTTTTCTGGGCATTTACTTCGGCACCGATCAGAAACAGATCGACCGCGCCATCACCCTGATTTTTCGGGAGTTTAAGCAGCTCCGCGAAAAAATACTTACCCCGACGCAGTTGCATAACACCAAAGAGCAGTTGATGGGGCAGTTGGCGATGTCGGAAGAGGGAAACCAGAGTTTTATGCTCATGATGGCCAAGAGTCTGCTGGACATTGACAAGGTGGAATCCTTACCTGCTATTTTTGAAGACATCCGGGCCGTAAAAGCCGCCGAACTACAGGACATCGCCCAGGAAATGTTCGACGATACGCAGATGAGCGTACTGACGTTTGTGCCGGAAGAGGAAGAGTAAAAAGCGGCAGAAAATTTCACAACCAAACAGGCCCGGATGATAAGTCCGGGCCTGTTTGGTTATAGCCCAGTAGCAGATTCTGGTAAGAATGGGTTGAAAACCCTTAAACATACTATAAGATCTGACTAAAATGCAGCCGTTACAACACCAAAATTATATTACCCAAAATGCAACCGCCAATACGATGCATTGACGTACATTTATAATGCGTTTTCTCATTTAACCTAACAAGATTTTGTTTTGCCCATGAAACACATTATAAAAATTGCTTTAGCACTTAGCCTTATTCCTGGTCTGACCCTGGCCCAGAGTAAGAAGCCAGCCAAGGGGAGCGAGAGCCGCACACTCGACCGCGTCGAGCGGCTCAAGGTCGAAGCCATGACCGCTGTTGAGAGCCGTAAGGACCAGGCCCAGCAGATTAATGACATGCTCTTCAGCTTCTCTGAACTGGGATTCCAGGAAACCGAGACGTTTACCTACCTCACTACCCTGCTGGAGAAAGAAGGCTTCACCATCCAGAAAGGCATTGCCGGTATGCCCACCGCCTGGATCGCCACCTGGGGATCAGGCAAGCCCGTTATTGCCATCGGCTCGGACATCGACTGTATTCCCAAGGCCAGTCAGAAGCCGGGTGTAGCGTACAAAGACCCCATTGTAGAAGGAGCACCGGGTCATGGCGAAGGCCACAACTCGGGTCAGGCGCTCAACATTGTGTCGGTGCTGGCGGTCAAGCAGCTCATGGAGCGGGAGAAGATACCGGGTACGCTCATGCTCTGGCCCGGCGTAGCCGAGGAGTTGGTCGGAGCCAAGGCCTTTTACGTGCGTGATGGGTTCTTCAAAGACGTTGATGCCTGTATCTTCACCCACGTCGCCAACAACCTCGGGGTGGCTTACGGCGATGCGGGAAACAATGGCCTCATCTCCGTAAAGTTCAACTTTGAAGGCGCAGCGGCTCACGCAGCTGGCGCCCCCTGGCGCGGTCGCTCGGCGCTGGATGCCGTGGAGTTGATGAACATTGGCTGGAACTTCCGCCGTGAGCACCTTGAACTGACCCAGCGTTCCCACTATGTCATCTCCGATGGTGGCGATCAGCCCAACGTGGTCCCGTCCAAAGCAGCTGCCTGGTATTACTTCCGCGAACGCAGCTATCCCAAGATCAAAAAGCTGTTTGAAACAGGAGTAAAAATTGCGGAGGGTGCGGCTCTGATGACCGATACCAAGTTCACTTATGAGATTCTGGGATCAGCCTGGCCGGGCCACTTCAATAAGCCCATCGCCGAGACGATGTATCAGAACATCAGGAAGGTAGGTTTGCCCACCTGGTCACCCGAAGATCAGATGCTGGCCAAAGCCACTCAGAAAGAACTGCAATCGCCCAAGCTGGAAGGGCTGGCTATGAAACTCGATAGCATTGGTTTACCGGCCAACACCCAACCAACCATGATGATGGGCGGTCAGACGTTCGTTCCTCTCACCGGCGGCTCGGACGATATTGCCGACATTTCGTGGTCGTTGCCAACGATTGTCCTGTATTACCCCAGCAACATTCCGGGCTTGCCGGGTCACCACTGGAGTAACGCCATTTCGATGGCTACCCCTATTGCCCACAAGGGCATCGTAGCCGGAGCTAAGGCCGAAGCTATGACCCTGATCGACATGCTGATGAAGCCCGAACTCATTAAAAATGCCTGGGCGTACTACAAAGATGAGCAGACCAAAGACATCAAATACACGCCACTGATTTCGCCGAAAGAAGCCCCGGCCATCTATCTGAATCAGAAAATCATGGCTGAGTTTAAACCTAAACTGACCCGGTTTTATTACGACCCATCAAAGTACAAGACCTATTTGGAGCAGCTTGGCATCAAGTACCCAACCCTCCGCGACGACCAGCGTGCCGACCTGGAAAAGAAAGTAGAGAGTAAAGGAAAGTAATTGTTTCTCTGAGCCGCTGACTTAAGTCAGCGGCTCAGAGAAACAATTACGGCGTCGAGATAATCTGCGTAAACGTATCCTGCAACCAGGGCAAAATTCCCGTCGCGTGAGTCAGGCCGGGCTTTAAGTCAGTGGTTACCACTGTAGCCCCGCGCTTCTGCATGGCCGCATACGCATTCTGGGTATTCAGCGGAAACACCTGGGTATCGGACAGGCCATGAAAAAGCAACAGGGGCGTCATTGGTTTCCAGTCGTAGTTGTTGTTATCCGCCACGGCATTCAGAAAAGCGGTATCTGTGCCACTGATAATGCCCTGTTTGAAGGAATCGGTCAGCACCTGATCGAAGCTGACGTTCAATGTCGCGTTCAGGCGGTTCTTGGTTATGTCGGTCAGGTAGGGCTCTTTAAAATAATACGACAGCGGACGGTTCAGTTTATACACCGAATCATACGTCAGCAATACCCACAAAAAAGACCGGTTGGCATTAACCTCGCCCGACGATGTTTTTGTGAGCAGATCCTTCATGAAGCTGGTTTTATCGTAAGCCCCCGCTCCACACGATACCGCCCGCAGGTTAAACTCCGTCGGCACTTCATCCTGCATCTTTTTGAACAGCGACATGGTCGCGAAACCGCCTTCCGAATAACCGGCCATATACAGCCGCTTATCCCAGTTGATGCTGGCATCCGAAGCGATGTATTCGCGGGCGGCCCGGAGCATATCTAAACTGGCCGATGCCAGGGTGGCCCGGTGTTCGTAGTTATGCGGCACATTACTGGAAGCCCCGTACCCAATGTAATCGGGGCAAACGATGATATAACCCAGCGACGCAAAAATTGAGGCAAACTGGTACGCTTCACTCGTTGGGCCGTAGTTGGACGGCGCACTGGCATCGGAGGTGATGGTGCCATGTTGCTGACTGATCATCGGCACGGGGTTAGCCGTTGTTGGAATTATCAGCAGACCCGACGCCTGAATGTCGGTTCCGTCCCAGTTTTTGGTCTTGTACACCAGCTTGCGCACCTTAATGCCCTGCTGTAGCAACAGCGCATACGTTGGGTCGATAGCAGCCGCGCGGGTTCGTAGATCGTCACGGCTGGTTTCGGCAACCAGGGTGTTACTAACCAGCACCTGATTAGCCGCTGGCTGGGGAGAATCATTGGTTTTACAACCGACTAAATAACTGACAAAAAGCAGCGTCAGTAGGTAAGCACGCAGTTGGAGTAGAGGTCTCATAAGACATGTGATGGAGTTGACTACAAACTGACAACGACAGGCTGGCCATAAAAAACGCCCGATAGCGTTGTAGCGGGCGTTAATTTTTTGTGGGGTCGTTCTGGCCTAAAACAGGGTCTGCATATCGATAACCAGCCCCGCCAGTACTGCTGATGTCAGTGTTCCTTCGATAACCGAGGCCGCGCTGAGCAGTTCATACCGATTTTGGCGGAGTGCATAAATTTCAATTTCTTCATTCTGCGGGTCAACCAGCCAGTATTCCTGCACGCCAAAGCGTTCGTACAGGTTCTTTTTGGTGAAGCGGTCCCGCACAATGGACGTCGGGGAAATAATCTCGATTACCAGCGCCGGTACCCCTTCAATGCCATTCTCCGTTACGATGGCCTCATCGCTTTTCGGCACAAACACAATATCAGGCTGCGGTGAATTCGCGTCATCCAGGAAAACGTCGATGGGCGAGAAGAGTATTTCACCCAATTCACCTCTGTTTACGAACGCATGTATAGCGAATGATAATTCACGAACTAATCGCTGATGTTTAGGGGCAGGGGCATTTCGTTTCGCAAGGTCTCCAGCAATCAATTCATACCAATACGGATCATCATCGGCAAATTCCATTTCCCGAAACTCCGCGACGGTCATCTTCTTCACCCCGGTCTCAGCGATCATAAGCGGTTCGCTTTAGTGTATAATCAAAAATACAGGAATCTCCGCCGAATCACAACCCATAAAAAATCCCGGCAGACGCTATAAAACGCCTGCCGGGATTGGCAACCTGTATCGGAAACGGGTTAGGATTTTGATTTCGAGGCCTGATGCACTTCAGAACAGATGCCCATAATGCGCGACCAGGCGCGGCCAATGGCATTCTGTGGTTTTTTGGCAGTAATCGTTTCTTTCTTAGTCGTTTTAACCGTAGTCACTTCGGGAGTAGCGTGCGTAGCAGCCGATTTCGTTCGGGCGGAGGCTACAAACGTTGGCGAATCGCCGGTCCGGCCAGCGTGTGCCTGAGCGTGTCCGGGCCGGTAGGCCAGCAACGCACTCAGCGTCAGAAGGAGCATCAATTGCTTTTTCATCGGTGTCAGTTTCGTTAAGAGTACAGTTGTCAGTCAGGAAAACACGGTGGTAAAAGGCCGGTCCAACATGTAATTGTATATAGACATAGGCTACTTTCCACGAAGCTAAATCTTTTATAATGTTTAGACGAACAAATTGCATTAAAATTTCATCTTGTCACCAAATTTTAATTACTTCTTTGGCAAAGGAGCAGCGATACAATTAAAAAAAGCGGTAAAGTCAATCTGGTCAGCCACAATTCCAACCGGCCCGGTACGTCGGTGAGCCACCGAAAATTCGTAACTTTGTGCGTATTAACCGGCTCATTGGCAGGCTAACCGAATCACCGAGATGTTTGAAAATTTAAGCGATAAACTCAATCAGGCCTTTAAAACCCTCAAAGGACAGGGCCGTATTACCGAAATTAACGTAGCGGCTACCATTAAAGAGGTACGCCGGGCGTTGACCGATGCCGACGTAAACTACAAGGTGGCCAAGGAAGTTACCGACCGCGTAAAGGAAAAAGCCCTTGACCGCAAGGTGCTGATTGCCGTAGAGCCGGGACAGTTGTTTGTCAAGATCGTGCAGGAAGAATTGACCGAACTGATGGGCGGTGAAGTCAAACCCATCAACCTTAAAGGTGACCCCGCCGTGATTCTGATTGCAGGATTGCAGGGTTCCGGGAAAACGACATTCTCGGGCAAATTAGCCAGTTATCTCAAAAAACAGGGGCGTAACGTGCTGCTGGTAGCCGCTGATATTTACCGGCCGGCGGCCATCGATCAGTTGAAGGTATTGGGCGAACAGGTAGGTGTGGAGGTCTATGCTGAACCGGAGAACAAAAACGCCGTTCAGATTGCGCAGAATGCACTGGACTACGCCCGGAAGATGAATAAGAAAGTTGTTATCGTTGATACCGCCGGTCGTCTGGCCGTCGATGAAGCGATGATGCAGGAAATTGAACAGGTAAAAAAAGCCATCAATCCGGCCGAAACACTATTTGTAGTCGATTCCATGACCGGACAGGATGCGGTCAATACGGCCAAAACCTTTAACGACCGGCTGGATTTTGATGGTGTCGTGCTGACCAAACTCGACGGTGATGCCCGGGGTGGAGCGGCCCTGTCGATTAAATCGGTGGTGAATAAGCCGATTAAGTTTATGTCGACGGGCGAGAAAATGGAAGCCCTCGACGTGTTCTATCCCGACCGCATGGCCAGCCGGATTCTGGGTATGGGCGACGTGATCTCGCTGGTAGAACGGGCGCAGCAGGCATTCGATGAGGACGAATCCAAGCGCATCAACGCCAAGATGCGGGCCAACAAGTTCGACTTCACGGACTTTTTGTCGCAGTTGCAGCAGATCAAAAAGATGGGGAACATCAAAGACCTGATCGGCATGATTCCCGGCATGGGCAAGATGGTGAAAGACCTTGACATCGATAACGACTCGTTCAAACCCATCGAAGCCATTATCTCGTCTATGACTCCCAAGGAGCGCGAACGGCCCGAAATCCTGGACAACAATCGTAAAAAGCGCATTGCGGCCGGTAGCGGCACCAGCATTACGCAGGTAAATAATCTGTTGAAGCAGTTCGACGAGATGCGGAAGATGATGAAAAAGATGAACCAGATGCAGGCGTCCGGCAAATTGAATAAGATGATGCGGTAGATAACTTTCTACCCAAATACCCTGACCGTAAAAAAGCCACCCCATAGGGTGGCTTTTTTTATGTTTATCTTGTCTGTACATTTTGGGATAGATTATGGAGCAGGGCAGGTATGAAGGCGACGTTGTACAGAAGCATATGGGTATTGCTGCTTTTTGTGGCAGGGCGGGCGTCCGCTTTTCACCTGGTGGGGGGCGATATCAGCATGAATCACCTGGGGCGGCCGGGCTACTTCCGGCTGACAGTGAATCAGTACTGGGATGAAGTGGGTATTGCCCGCAATAACAATACGCCTAACTACGAAACCGCCCTGACGGTCTACGTTTTCAACCTGCGCACCCGGCAGCGGGTCGATCAGTTTATTCTACAGCAACAGGACAAACAGCCGCTCACGTACCGAAACGAAGCCTGTGCCCAAACCGCCGGACTACGCACCTCGGAAGTACATTACACGGCTGATGTGCAATTCGATGTCAACCGGTATACCGACCCGGCCGGGTACTACGTAGTCTGGGAGCGTTGCTGCCGCAATGCCGCCATCGACAACATTCTCAACCCCAACCAGATGGGGCAGGTGTTTTACCTGGAGTTCCCGGCCATGATACAGAATGGCCGGAACTTCACCAACTCTGCCCCTGATTTCAGCCTTCCCAACGGTGAATACGTTTGCCTGAACCGGCCCTTTGCCCTCGATTTCGGGGCTACCGATAAAGATGGCGACGCGCTGAGTTACCGGTTTATTACGCCCTGGTCGGGCTACACAGGGCCTGCGCTGGGGATGAGTACCAACGATGGTACCTCGCATGCCTCCTATCCGACGGTTACCTGGAAGCCCGGTTTTAGTGAGCAGTCAATTATTCCCGGTCCGTCGCCGTTGGCGATTGATGTTCGAACAGGGCGGATCAGCGTGATTGCCGGGCAGCAGGGCTTGTTTGTCTTTTCCGTTGAGGTGACCGAATCCCGAAATGGACAGCCTATTGGCAGGGTCCACCGCGATTTTCAGTTGCTGGTAGTCGATTGCTCGGTAGCCGTACCACCGCCAGCCGTTGTGAGCTACTTAGATCAGCCAGCTACAACCGTTGACTTCTGCGCGGGCAGTTCGGCAGTGCTTACGGTAGAAGACAATCCGGACTGGGCGTATCAGTGGCAAAAAGATGGCATAAACATTACAGGGGCAAAAAGCACCACCCTGGCGGTCCAGCAGCCGGGCAATTACGCTGTGGTTAAAAGTCTGGCCCGCACCTGCTCGCGCGATACTGCTTCGGTACTGGTTGGGGTAACCCGACGGGAACTGGCTGTCGTAAAGATCACTCCGGCACCGGCGCTGACCGTTTGTGCCGGAACCGCCGTTGCCTTACAGACCAATGCCACTACCGGCGGTCTGCTCCAGTGGACAAGGAACGGCCAGCCCGCAACTGACCTGCCTCCCACCCCATCCGTCACCGTCCGCCAAACGGGTATGTACGCCGTTACCTATACCGAAACGGGCAATCCCTGTCCGGGTCATGACAGTGTTGCCGTCGTGGTTAACCCACAACCGGCTGCCTCCATCTCAGGTAGTCCGGGGGTACTCTGCGGAACGGATACGACGCAACTACGGACATCGGCCATTGCGAACGGGCGGTACGTCTGGACGCGAAACGCAGCCACGTTTGCCCCTACCGCTACTACCAGTGTGGCCGCTACGCAGGCAGGTACGTATCAGGTAACGATCACGGATGCGAACAACTGCTCGGCGGTTTCGGCCCCGCTTGTGCTCACACAGGTGTCCAGGCCAGTGATCCGGTTCGATTCCCTCGCACCCGTCTGCGACGCGCAGGGGGCTGCGGTTGCGCTGTCGGCTCAGCCACCGGGCGGGTTGTTCAGCGGTTCGGGTGTGTCGGGGGCTTCGTTTAACCCGAGTCTGACCGGAGCCGGGCGTTTTCCGATTGTCTATCAGTACACCGACGCCAACGGTTGCCGGACCAAGCAGCAGCGTATTGTTGATGTGCAGGAGTTTATTGGCCTGACTGTACCCGCCAGCCTGACCCTGAGCGGGGGCGATTCTGTCCAGATTCCGGCCACGGTGCGGGTACCGCTGGCGAGTGTAGGCTGGTCCCCCCCGGCAGGTCTTAACTCGGCTGCTCTGTTGCAGCCAACCACGGGCACCCGCCAGTCCACTACGTATGCGGTGCAGGTGAAGACTCCGTTGGGGTGCATCGCCACGGCTACCGTACAGGTCGATATAGCTGAACGATTGCTGTTTCCCTCCGCTTTTACGCCCAATGCCGATGGTCAGAACGATACCTGGGAGATTCATGGCTTACAGAGTTTTGATTACATCGAGGTGTTTATCTACAATCGCTGGGGCAGCGTTGTCTATCACTCCAAAGGCTACGACCAGCCCTGGGATGGCACCTATCGGGGTCAGCGGGTAGAGCCGGGTGATTACGCCTACCGCGTACTGACCAACATCGGGTCCGTTCGCTACGCCGGGCATGTGCTGGTGCTGTATTGAGGTTCAGGGCTGATGGTCTATCGATTGCCCGGCTGCATTTACCCGGCGCTGTGCCCCAACGGAAAGCCATTTCAAGTCGGTCTTCGCAGTTTTAAAGGCTTCTTCGCTTTGCCGGATGCGTCGTATTCGGTAGGGAATGATACTGAACAAGGCACCGTATTCGGCTCCGCTAACGGGTGCTGTCAGGATTGCAAGTACCTTGATCAAATCTGTAAATCCTGCGTCTACGGCCCTGCTGGCGGCAGGATGAACAAACACGGCAATCCCGATGCCAGCCACCAAGCCTATCCCCGCACCAATCGACGTTCCCCGGCTAACGTGACCTTTCCGGCGAATAACAATGCGGTCAATTGAGTCCCGGTGAATATCGAAAACAGCAGGGACCTGACCATCCCGAAGGCGCCGGATAAAATCGGCCTGATTGGGCACGTACTGAACCGTAGAATCGGTCATGTCGTACAGGATACCGTCGATTCGTTCGCCCCGGCTGGTGTAAATAATAGAACGGAACAATTTCAACCGCTGCGCGTCAACGGAGGCAGCAGTCAGCAACAGGAGGCCCGGCAGAAGGAGTAACCATTTCATAGGCCTATACTACGCAAAATAGTCGTATCGCCGTACAATTGAGTATACATCCTGATTCATTCTGTCTCCATTCTCGCTTTCAGCGATTCAGATAGTAGCTTTGCAGCCATGAAGAAACTTTTCGCTGCCGGTTTAGTGCTGGCTAACCTCTCGGCCTTTGGGCAGGCGTCTGTGGCCTATTACCCCTTCCGCAGTGTCCTTTCGGTCAGTTCTAATGCCAACCGTGTGCTTTGGATCGATGCCCGTTTGCAGACAAATACGCTAACCAGTGCGCTCAGTACTACAGTGGCCCCCATGATCAATTTTATTCGCAAACCCACCGTAAACTACTATGCCGGGCTGGGTGTACAGTTCAACGCACTGAACAACCTCAACGATGCCGCCATTATAGAAGGCTATTCGCTGCACGTGGGCGTCCGGGTGGCCCCATTTCCGGCCGTACCCAACGTGCGGGTCGCCTTTGAGATTTCGCCCTCCGCCCGCCCGAACTTCAAGAGCGGTGTCCTGTATTCGTACCTCGGCATCGCCTATCAGTTTAAGAAGAGAGCAGAACGGTAGTAAATGAATGCGGCACCGGGCTGAAGCCCGGTGCCGCATTCATTTCATCAGATAACGTGTACTACTGTACTACGCTTATTTACTGGCCACGCCCCGCTCCAGCAGCCGGGCACGGTCGAAGAGCGTCAGCGCTTTCTTGTACGTCTCATCGACCTCGCCCGCCACCCGGAAGTACTCGTTGTTCTGTCCGTTGCGGTTGTTCTTCTGATAGATATACCGCGCCACTAAGGCCTTCACCTGAACACGGATGTAGTTTTTCGAGCGGACATATTCCTTTTCGTTGAACTTCACCCCCTGCGACGTAGCCGTTTTTACCAGATCAGCCAGTTGTTCGTCGGTGATCGTAACGGTGCGGTTGAACTCGGCAAAGGGCAGTTTGTCCAACTTCTTCCGATTGTCATTGGCATACTCCAGCGCGTACTCCCGGATCAGGTTTTTACCGAACAGCTGACCAAGGTAAGCCGTTTGCCAGCTCGAATCGCGGGGAATGAAATAGTCCGGTGTGATACCTCCCCCACCGTATACGATTCGGCCCGCGTCGGTTTTAAACCGCTTGGTCGGGTCGTTTTTGATCGAATCTGCGATGTAGTACTCACCCCGTTTCGACCGTGTTTCGAGGTCTTTTTCGTAATCGGCCTCGTGACCCATCACGTATGGTTTCTGAATACTGCGGCCACTCGGCGTATAATAGCGCGAGATGGTCAGGCGCAGTTCCGAACCGTCGGACAGTTGAACCGGCATCTGCACCAGGCCCTTGCCAAAGGACCGCCGACCAGCTATCAGTGCCCGGTCATGATCCTGCAACGCCCCGGCCACAATCTCCGAAGCCGATGCGCTTCCTTCATCAATCAGCACTACCACCGGGCCGTCTTCAAACTGACCGGCAATACGGGCGAACGTCTGCCGGTCGTATCGGTTGTCTTTTCCATCGGTGTAGACCAGCATCTTCTGACCCGAAATCAGTTCGTCGGCTACGCTCGTCGCCCGGTCCATGTAGCCGCCGGGATTGTTGCGCAGGTCGAGCATCAACTGGCTCATGCCCTGTTGTTTCAGACTGCCCAGGGCCGTTTTAAACTCGTCGTAGGTCGTCTCCGAGAACCGGTTGACGCGGATGTAGCCCGTTTTGGCATCGACCATGTAAGCAGCATCAACCGAATACGTTGGAATACGGTCGCGCGTTACCGTTACGACCAACGGTTTCGGCAGCCCCCGGCGAAGCAAGGTCAGCTTGACTTCCGAACCGCGTTTGCCACGCAGGGTCCGAAACACGCGCCCATTGTCCAGTTTATCGCCCGTCATGGACGTCGTATCTACCCTGACCAGTTTATCCCCGCTCTGAATACCAGCCGCTTCGGAAGGACCGCCCGCCAGGGGCGTAACCACGTAGACCGTATCTTTATAAATATTGAACTCAATACCGATTCCGTCGAAACCACCCTCCAACTGCGACCGGGCCGCCACCGCATCCTGTGGATTCATGTAGGCTGTATGCGGATCGAGCTTTTCGAGCATTTTCGTGATCGAATAATCCACCAGGGAGTCGGTATTAACCGAATCGACGTAGTTGTTCTCGATCAGCTGTAAAATCTCCTTGTATTTAGTGTAGCCACGGCCGATGTTGTTGATGCTTTTGGTGCCTCCGAACAGAGTCGCTCCAATCAGCATGCCACCCGCCAGCGTAATACCCAGCAGCATGGGTAACCGCACCATAGCTTTTGTATTCTGAATCGGCGCATCCCCCCGCTGTGGTTTTGTCGATTGATTGCCTGACTCCTCTTGCTCTGCCATTGTTGATGCTAAACTAGTAGTGCGTGTATGGGCTGTAAACGATACATCTACGGGCATTTGTTTCGGTGAGATTGCCGTTTTGCAAAATAATAGAGGTAATGGCTTGATAGCGTGCTTTTATGTGGTGTCGGGTTTGATAACCCGACACCATATTTCATCAGCCCACTTAAACGCAAACTCGCCTGAGAACAACCCGTTCGTATAGTGCGGATTGCCTTCAGGCGAGTACAATAATCAAGCCGGGAAACCTACACGTCACACAGCATTACCGCTTCTTTCAGGCTCGTAAGCGGATCACGTTTTGGAATAAACTCCTGCGCCACGTACCCCTTGAAACCAGTAGCGACGATGGCTTTCATCACGGCCGGGTAGTTAATCTCCTGCGTCTCGTCAATTTCGTTCCGCCCCGGATTGCCACCCGTGTGGTAATGCCCGATGTACTGGTGATAATCGCGGATGTTGCGGATGAGGTCGCCTTCCATAATCTGCATGTGGTAGATGTCGTAAAGGAGTTTGAAATTCTCCGAACCTACCCGCTTGCACAGGTCAACGCCCCAGGCAGTATGGTCGCACATGTAGTCTTTATGGTCGACTTTGCTGTTCAGCAGTTCCATAATGACGGTGATACCGTATTTCTGGGCACTGGGCATCAGGCGCTTCAGGCCGATGGCGCAGTTTTTGGCCCCCTCTTCGTCGCTCATCCCCCGGCGATTTCCCGAGAAACAGATCACCGTGCTCATACCGGCGTCTTTCAGTTTGGGGAAGATGGCCTCGTAGCTGGCAACCAGTTCATCATGCAGTTTAGGGTCGTTAAAGCCCTCGCCAATGCCTTTACCGGCGCCCTGTGGCAGCGCACTGGTGAGGCCATACTTTTTCAGGGTCGGCCATTCATCGGGGCCGGTCAGGTCAATAGATTTGATGCCCATTGCTGCGGCCGACTTACACAGTTCATCCAGCGGGATTTTACCGTAGCACCACCGGCAAACCGAGTGGTTGATGTTTCCTTTCAGTGGGGCATTGACCCCACTGACAGTCGTAAGCGGATTGGCCATAGTCTCGGTCAGGGATAGCGTGAGGGCGCTGCCAGCGAGGGTTTTGAGAGCCGTACGGCGAGAATTCATAGTGGTTTAGGATTAGTGGTTTGTGAAATAGTTTACCCCACCCCAACCCCTCCCCGATAGGGAGGGACTTCTTTAGCTTAGATACTGTACTGAAGTTGGTAGCTAAGGGCTTAAGCCCCTCTCCCAACGGGGAGGGGCTGGGGTGGGGTCTCTACAATTCTCTAATGCGAATGTTCCGGTACCAGACGGGGTTACCGTGGTCCTGTAGGGAGATGTAGCCCGTGGCATATTTGCCAAAGCCTTCCCAGCCTTTAAACTTGCTCTCGGCTACGAGTTTGTCCCACTCGGGGCCGCTCGTCGGGTAGTCGGCCATTAATTTACCGTTCAGGTAGTGCTGTGCGCGTCCTTTATCGACGACCATCCGAAATTTGTTCCACTCACCAACCGGGTTGGCCGCCGTGCGGTTGCCGGGGGGCAGCATATCGTACAGGCAACCCGCCGTGCGGTTTCCATCGCGGCCCTCTTTAGCATCGGGATGACGCTCGTTATCCAGCACCTGTACTTCGGGTCCGGTATTGTAGGAAGCATGAAACTTCGGGTCTTCGTGTACATGGTAGATGATGCCGCTGTTACCACCTTCCGAGATCTTCCACTCCAGTTCCAGCTCAAAATTGCCGTATTCTTTATCGGTCGTTACGTCGCCCCCACCTTTTGCCGTCTCGGTTTTGGGTTCGAGGTACATAGCTCCATCTTTGATCACCCAGGGAGCGCTGATAGGCTGGCCGGGTTTGTTGTAAACATGCCAGCCGTTAAAGTTCTTACCGTCGAAGAGTGTTACCCACTTGGCAGCAGCACTGGTTTTGGCAGGCGTTTCCCGTGGATGGTCTACAGCCGGACGGGCCGCGAAAAGCATGAACGAGGCCGCGAGGCTGAGTACCAGCGCACTCGATTTCGGCAGTTGAGTCAGTTGCATAAAGGAATAAGGTTTTACGAACAGATGGAAAAGCATCCGTGACGGCAAGTATACTGAAAGACCACGTTTCTCCAATGGGTAAAACGCAAAAACAGCCGGAAGTAGTCTCCCGGCTGTTTGGGTAAGGACGTAAAACGCCACTCAGGTTTATTTACCCGGTCGGTTGTCGTAACCCTGATTGTGCGGGTCATAACCGGTATTGGGATCGTCGTGCTGCTCCAGATACGTAGCGTCCGCCCGTTTGAAGAGGGCTTCGTCCGAGGGGTTGTCTGAAATGTTATTCAGGGTTTCGCCCGCTTCATCGCTCATCATCCGTCCTTTGGGAGCGTCGGTCTGTACAGATTGAGGATTTACGTCCCATTCCTGCGTAGTCCCAACGCTTTCGCCTTCGGGCGTCTCCGCACTGCCCTCATGGCGGTTTGCTTCGCGGGTGGCCTGAGTCGTAACGGCATTGACTTCTTCCATATCAATACCGGCAGTTCCATCTTTGAACGTATTGGTACCTACTCCTTCAGACGGGGTGCCGAAGTCAGAATCACCGTGCTGATAGGGATCGTGGGAGTAAGCCGCTGGATCAACGGCATCGGGATCGAAGGGCGATTGCTTAGCCATAACGTATCGTAGTTTTTATCGTACAACACCTAAACCGAAGCGGTTGTTTACCCCGCCTAAACAAGGAAGGCCCTCCGTGTGGAAGGCCTTCTGATTTAAGGTCGGAATAGTCAGTACTGAATTATCAAACACGTATTGTACTGGTGCTGTCAGGCATAAGTTCCCTACTAAGTTAGGCGATTAGCCAGCGGTTTGCAAGACTATGTGTCGCCTATATTTGAAAAATCAAAGATTTTATCGACCTATAACCGTAAAAATACTTTAAATAATACAATCTGGCCTATATCAAAAAACGAGGCTTATCAATCGGAACTGCAAGCCGATGAGGGCCGTTTCTATACAAACACATTAGCCACTTCCTTGAATCAGCGTATTCTCTTTATCACCCCGCCGTTCACGCAGTTGAACACGCCCTACCCGGCAACGGCTTACCTGAAGGGTTTTTTAAACACCCGACAGATCGAGTCACATCAGGCCGACCTGGGCATCGAGGTGATTCTGGCGCTGTTTTCACGGGCGGGTCTGCGTCGATTATTTACCCAACTGGATGATTCGGATGCTGAACTGACTGAAAACGCTTATCGTATCTACCGGCTTCAGGCGGAGTATGTGAGCACCATCGACCCGGTAATCCGGTTTTTACAGAACAAAAACCCCACGCTGGCCCACGCCATTGCCGACCGCAGCTACCTGCCCGAAGCATCCCGCTTTGCCGAAATCGACGATCTGGAGTGGGCATTCGGCACAATGGGCACGCACGATAAAGCCCGGCACTTAGCCACGCTCTATCTCGAAGATCTGAGCGATCTGATTCAGGAAGCCATAGACCCACACTTTGGGTTTAGCCGCTACGCCGAGCGTCTGGGCCGGTCGGCAACGCACTTCGATGAGTTGCACGAAGCCCTGCAGGCGCCCCAAACGCTGATTTCGCAGTTGCTGAATGAGTTGCTGGATGCTAAAATCCAGCAGTGGCAACCGAATATGATTTGCCTGACGGTGCCATTTCCGGGCAACCTCTACGGGGCACTTACCTGCGGACAGTATGTAAAACAGCACTACCCAGGCATAAACGTCGTAATGGGGGGCGGCTATGTCAACACCGAACTCCGCAGCCTGACCGAAGCCCGCGTGTTCGATTATGTAGATTTTATCAGTTTAGACGATGGTGAAGCGCCACTCTGGTCGCTGCTCGAACACCTCGACGGACAGCGCGACCTCGGCCGGGTGAAACGCACCTTTGTCCGCACCAATGGCGTGGTGACCTACTACAACGGGGCAACCGAAAAAGACGTAGCCCAGCGCGAAACCGGTACCCCCGACTACGCCGACCTGCCCCTGATGGATTACCTGTCCGTGATTGAGGTGGTCAACCCCATGCACCGGCTCTGGAGCGATGGCCGCTGGAACAAGCTGACCCTGGCCCATGGCTGCTACTGGGGCAAGTGCTCCTTCTGCGACATCACGCTGGACTATATTAAACGCTACGAACCCCTGACGGCCGCGCTGCTCTGCGACCGGATGGAAGAAATCATTGCGCAGACCGGCCAGAATGGGTTTCATTTCGTGGACGAGGCCGCACCACCGGCCCTCATGCGCGACGTGGCGCTGGAAATTATCCGCCGGAAGCTAACCGTTGTCTGGTGGACGAACATCCGGTTCGAGAGCAGTTTCACGCCCGATCTGTGCCGGTTGCTGAAAGCGTCGGGTTGCTTAGCCGTATCGGGTGGGTTGGAAGTAGCGTCGGACCGGTTGCTGGAACGGATGAAAAAAGGCGTGACAGTGGCCCAGGTAGCCCGCGTGGCCGATGCCTTCACCCAGGCGGGCATTATGGTTCATGCTTACCTCATGTACGGCTTTCCAACGCAAACGGTGCAGGAAACCATCGATTCGCTGGAGATGGTCCGGCAGCTATTTCAGGCCGGTATTGTTCAGTCTGGCTTCTGGCATCGATTTGCCATGACCGCCCACAGTCCGGTCGGACTGACGCCAGCGGCTTTTGATGTGCAGCGGATTGGCCCGGATATGGGTCCGTTTGCCGATAATGATCTGTACCACGACGATCCGCTCGGTGCCGACCACGACCTGTTTGCCGAAGGGCTGCGTAAATCGCTGTTCAATTACATGCACGGTGTTGGGTTCGACTTTCCCCTAAGGGACTGGTTCATGTTTCAGGTACCACCGACGTCTATTTCGCCCCGGTATATTGAGAAGAGTATTAAAGACACGCCCGAATCAGCCGCCCGGTCTAATGCGCAGCTTGTCTGGCTGGGACCGCTGCCATCGGTAGAAGTGCTGGCCACGAATCAGGGGCGAAAAACGGTTGATATAGCGGAGCTGTCGTTTTACAGCCGCCAATCGGATTGGGTGCTGGAAACCAGTCCTGAGTTGGGTCAGTGGCTGGCGGAATCATTGCCGCGCTGGCATGTCAGCACGGGCGAACGGGTACCGCTACTGGCAGTACAGGCTGACTTTGAGCGAACGTCGCTGGGCGATTTCAGCACGTTACTGCGTTCGCCGTTAGGCCGACAACTGCGGGAGAACGGGCTGGTTGTCTTGTAAAAAATCAATAGTTTGTCCTGCTGACGAATGAAGCATCTTAGCTACTCAATCGCTAAGATGCTTCATTCGTCAGCAGGACAAACTATTCGTAGGACATCACTATCATTACTTACTTGCTGATGTTCCTGATCTGCCTTCCTACTGCATTGTAGTCAGCATCTCTTTCGACACTTTCAAGTGCGTTTTCACCAGCGGATGAGCCGCTTTTGCCAGATCTTTAAGACCTTTATCGCTCGCGCTCGATTCAACGGTTGACATCACCTGGTCCAGCTTCTGGTGACCGTTTACGCCACTTTCCTGCACGTACATTCTGTCAAATTCTGAGCCGGAAGCGGTTTGCATCTTCGAGATCATCGACTGGGTCGTTGCATCGGGTGTGCTGGGCAGCGTTACACCTTTGGCACTGGCTATTTCGCTCAGTTTGGCCGACAGACCCGTTTGCTCTTCCACTTCGGCCTGCGCCAGTTGACGCACGGCATCGGTACTGGCTTTTTGCAGCGCTACTTTGCTGACTTCCAGTTGCATCATGCCACCCATCGCTACCTGCATCATCAGGGCATTGTCAGCGGCCGACAACGGTGTGCTGTTGGCTTTTACGGCGGCTACCGCAGCAGCCCCCTTCTTGTTCTGCCGGTCAAACTCGGCTTTACTTTCCTTGCCAACCATGGTAGACGCACCACCGGCCGACATACTGTTCTGTTGGGCAAAAGCACCATTGGTCATCGAAAGTGCCACCAGCAAAGCGGAGGCCAGCATCCCGTTTTTCATGTTGTTTTTCATAACGTTGGTAAATAGCGTTTTATGTTGATTACCTTGGCCGAAACAGTATGCTTAGTCTACAGGTTTTGATTTTTGATTGAACGGCCCGGCAACCCTCCCGTTGCGTTACAGTCCATCCTGCTTATCTTGCGGAGTAGACCAAACGCATTCTCATGACGCCCACTCTCTGGACCTTAACCGGTCAACGCGCCCTTGTTACGGGGGGCACCAAAGGTATTGGCCAGGCCATTGTGCAGCAGTTTTTATCCCTCGGCGCTGCGGTATTCATCGTGGCCCGTACCGACGAAACACTGCAACAGCAACTCACTGAGTACCGGCAACAGGGCTACACGGTTGAGGGTCTTGCCACCGATTTAAGCCAGCCCGGTGCCGCTAATGCCATTATTGATGCCGTAAAAGAGCGCTGGGGTACCCTGGATATTGTGGTGAACAACACCGGCACGAATATTCGCAAACCCACCGCCGAGTACACCGGGGCCGAGTATGATCATGTGCTGAACACCAACATGCGCTCGGCCTATGAACTCACCCAGCAGGCTTACCCCTTACTAAAAGCATCTGCCCAGGGCAATGTTGTCTTTGTATCGTCCGTGTCGGGCCTGACGCATACCAGCAGCGGATCGCTGTACGGCATGACCAAAGCTGCCCTGAACCAATTGGCCCGAAATCTGTCCGTCGAGTGGGCGGCCGATGGCATTCGGGTTAATGCCGTTGCGCCCTGGTACATCAATACGCCATTGGCTGCGCCGGTCCTCGCTAATCCCGAAAAGCTGGCCGGTATTCTGGCTCGTACACCCATGAAACGCGTCGGCGAAGCGGTCGAAGTGGCCTCGGCGGTGTCGTTTTTCTGCATGCCCGCTTCGTCCTACATCACCGGCCAAACGCTCTCGGTCGATGGCGGTCTGCTGGCGTGGGGTTATTAATTCAGTTGTTCACTCCTACCCATTCATCTATGAAATACCTCAGCCTTTCCCTGCTTGTCCTCGCATTGGCCGCGTGTCAGAAATCGGCACCTACGGACGCTGATTTCACTAAATTATCGGATGCTTACCTGACCGATTACTACGACAACAATCCCCAGACGGCGGTAGCCCTGGGTTTACATGACTACGACGGTAAAGTGGTCATTCCCAATCAGGCTGCCCGAACGAAGGAGTTAGCCGTGTTGCACCAGTATGACTCAACACTGACTGTTTTTGATACCACGCAACTCTCGCGCGACAACCAGATGGATTTCAAGGTGCTGTCGGCAGCCATCAAGTCAGACCTCTATAAAATTGAGGACCTGAAGCGGTATGAAAACCCAATGAGTTACGGCCTCGACGTGAGTGCTTACATTAAGCGGAAGTATGCCTCCCCGGAAACCCGGCTTCGGGCGGTGATTACCATTCTGAAACAAGCCCCAGACTATTTTGCCGTGGCGAAGGAAAACGTGGGCCAAAATCCACCCCACGATTTTGTCGATCTGGCCATTCGTAGCACCAACGGATTTGCGGGTTATCTGAACGCCGATGTGAAAACGGCCTTCGCCGACGTGACCGATGCACAGCTACAGGCCGACTTTAAAAGTGCCAGTCAGGTAGCAACTGAAGCCATGACCGGCTATGTGTCGTACCTGAAAGATAAGGTGTTGCCGCACGCTACGGGCAGTTATGCTATTGGTGCGGGCAACTACCGTAAGATGTTGTTATACAATGAACTGCTGGCCGCCGACCCGGATAGCTTGCTGGCTGTTGGTATGGCGCAGCTCAAAAAAGAGCAGGCCGAATTTGCCGCAGCTGCCCGCGTTATCGACCCGACAAAAACGCCCATCGAGGTCTTTAAAAGCATTCAGCAGGAACACCCGACGGCCACCAGGTTACTCCCCGACACCCGGCAGCAGTGTGAGCGTATCCGGCAATTTCTGATCGACAGAAAGATCATCAGCTTACCGTCCGAAGTACGGGCCACGGTCACGAAAACACCCGATTACATGGTGGGCGCTACGGCCGCGATGGACCCGCCCGGCCCCTTTGAAGCATCAGCGGCCTCGGAAGCCTACTATTACGTAACGCCACCCAAACCGGACTGGACGCCCAAACAGCAGGAAGAATGGCTAACGCAGTTCAATCCGTACGTGCTGGAAGTGGTTACCATTCATGAAGCATACCCCGGCCATTATGTGCAGTTTCTGCATCTGAATGCGTCAAAGGCAAGTAAGGTTCGTAAGGTGTTTGCCAGTTATGCCTTTGTGGAGGGCTGGGCGCATTATACCGAGCAGATGATGCTGGAGCAGGGCTTCGGGCAAACCGATCCCAAGACGGCGGCTAAGTACAAAATGGCACAGTTGTCGGAATCGTTGCTGCGGTACTGCCGGTTGGTTTCGTCTATTCAGCAGCATACCCACGGCTGGACAGTGGCTCGGGCAACGAAATTTCTACAGGCCAACTGTTACTACGAAGAGAAGCCAGCCTTTGAAGAAGCCCAGCGCGGCACGTTCGATCCCGGTTATCTGTCGTATTCGCTTGGGAAACTCCAGATTCTGGCTTTGCGGGAGGAAGTAAAGAAACAGCAGGGATCGAAGTTCAGCTTGATAGCCTTTCACGATGCCTTACTCGACTATGGAATGCCACCGATTTCGGTGCTTCGCGGAGTGATGTTGAAGTAAATGAATTTATAAAAGCGGGAGGGGCAGATGCCATATCTTGACGATATGGCATCTGCCCCTCCCGCTTTTATTCTGAATTTGGAGCCGTTTGATAGTTCAATTTATCGAATTTCTGTCATGCTGAGCGGTCCGCCGGTGCGGCACGAAGGATCTTAGAGGCTTGGTAGCTAAGATCCTTCGTGCCGCACCGGCGGACCGCTCAGCATGACAAAAAACGGCTTACACGCCAACCTACTTATCCAGCACAACCGTTTCTCCTATTAAATAACTACCCGTTGACGTAGCGAGGTTGTAGACCGTATTAACTGAACGAACAGCCGTTTCGATACGAACAACCCGGTATGCGGCAACTGCGTGGGTACCCGCTTCGTAATGATACAGTGTCTCACCCGCTTTCACATCGCCCAGCGCTTTGCGGCCTTGCGCCGTTAATACCGGATGATTTGCCGTGGCTTCGAGCAACATTGGCGCTGTCAGGCCACCCAAACCGGCATTAACCTCTTGAACAGGAACCACCCAGACACCCGCCAGCGTAAATTGACCATCCAGCTTCTGGTGAACATCCACCCGCGTCACAGACGAGGTTACAAGAGTTTTGTTAACGGCATCGTAGCTTGTCACCAGATCGCCGGTAGCTACCTGGCTAATGGCTTTTACGGAACCGTCGGCCATCGTAACGGGAGCGTCGGCTGCAAAGCAGAAGTTGTATTCTTCTTTCTTTTTGGCACCACCTTCGTCCGTTTTAGCGCCACCGCCCGATAATAACGTCGCCATCTCGCGCGACAGCACAAACGTCAATGTCGACATCAGGCCAGGTTCTTTCTCGCCAACGTATTTCAGATCGTCAATGTAGGCATCCCACGCTTTGCGGTCGCCGTTGGCACCGGGGATGACAAACGATTTCGTCTCGTTAGTTTTCCCGTTCACGTAAAAAGCGGCCAGACCCAGCTCCTTCGTCGATGCGGCATCGAACACTTTGTAGAGATAGATTTTGCGCGTGATGCCATCCGTGTAGTTGAATACGTACGCTGGCCGCTCTTCGTAGCGATCCAGAATGAAGCCATCCGCCTTGAAGTAGGTGTCTTTCTCGATGTTGCCAATCTTGATGGCTTTGACAGCTTTCGCCTGCTCAATGGTCATGCCCGTTGGTTCGGCGGCCTGCGCCCATACGCGATGCGCCGTGAACTGCGTCATAACGGCGGCAACAAGAAAACATAGTACTGGAATCAGGTTCTTTTTCATGATGTTGTTGGTTGTTACGCCAGCCTCTCATAAACCAGGAGAGGGACGGGCGGCCGCTTCCGTGAGGTAAAATTACTTTTTCGTGTACTGCCCCACGCGGGCGTGAAGCGCTTCGACCGTTCGGCGGGCCGACGTAAAGGCGCCGGCCATCCAGGCGGTGAGATACGTTGTGTGTTCACCGGCAAAGTAAATATTGCCATCGGGTTCGAGCAGGGCCGGATAATATTTCCGGCGCGTTGACTCATCGTAAGTAGCCCAGCCGCCTTCGCTGTAGGGAATGCGTTGCCAGGCCAGCGAAAACGAGTTTTCAAACTCAGCCGGGTACTGCGGGTGAATTTTTACGCCCTGCGTCAGTGCCAGCTTTTCGCGCTCAGCAATGGGCATGGCCCCCACGGCTTCGGCCCGGCTATAGAAATTGTAATAGCCGATCAGCACGCCTTTCTTACCCTGAAACCCGAACGACGGATACCAGATTTGGTTAATATCGAGATTGGTCCGCGAGATGCCGCCGTAGATATGATCGTCTTCTTCCCAGAACCGCCGTTTGAATTGCAGACCGATCTTACCCGTTTTGATGTAGGGCACAAAATCGGCCGCGCGTTTCACCGTCCCCGACAGATCGCTGTCTAACTTTTTCAGCATAGGCAGCGGCAGTGTACAGATACAGAATTCAGCCGTTGCCTCAACCGGCTTACCGTCTTTTTCGTAGACAACCCGCACGCCCGTTTCGGTCTTGCGCAGTTCCTTTACTGGTGCGTTGAACAGGATTTTACCCGTCAGCTTTTTCTCCAGCGCCTTCGGAATGGCATCCATGCCACCAACGGGCTGCATCAGCGTTGTCTGCTGTTCGTACACATAATCGCCGACGTTGTAGAAAACGGGCTGCATAAAGCCGGATCGCAGTAAATCGGTCAGGCCGTAGGGGTCGGTCATATCACCGGGAGTTGCCCCGGCACCGGGTGCGGCATCGGTTTTATACCCCCGCCGGTTGGTGCCCTTGTACAGATGCGAGGCATTCAGATCCCCTTCGTTTTTAAGGAAATCCACCAGCTTATCCACATCTTCCTTCGTCAACTGTTGATCCAGCGCGTTCTGATCGAGTGCTTTGGTCAGCAGTTCGGTGGTGTAGCCGCGCATGTCGTTGTGGTACTCCTTGATCCGCATCCGCTTGTTAGCCAGCGGCCCCGTGCCTCCCTCGTTGAAGAGATAGGCAGCTTCATTGTTGCCGTTGAACATTTCCAGCGGCACGCCCAGCTCCCGGCAGTAGTGCAGCGTCAGCTGGTGATGGTGCGGAATACGGGCGGCCCCGCCGTTGAAGTACAGGCCGTTTTCAAATGCTGACGTCTGTGCCGGTCGGAGCGTCGAACCCTCCCCCAGTTCGGTTTCGGTGGTCCCGCCCCGAATGGTCCAGACGCGGCCACCGGAACGGCTGCGGGCTTCGAGCACCGTACAATCGTAACCGAGTTTACCGAGTTCATAGGCGGTGGTCATGCCGGCCAGACCCGCCCCCAGAATAATTACTTTACGTCCCTTACCGTCGAGTGTGCCGTTGGCGGGCAGATCAAATGCCGACGCCGGTGCGGCTGGTAACAAGCCCCAGGCCGATAAACTGGCATAGCCGGCACTGGTTTGGTTAATGAAATCGCGTCGCGTCATAGATTAGTTGGTAAGTCAGTAAGTCGGCAAGTCAGTAAGGTGGTAAGTAGCTTCACCTGACTTAGGCAGAGTCACTTACCACCTTACTGACTTGCTGACTTACCGACTGTATCACCCTACTACTTTTTTGAAACCGTCAATGAAAATAGCCATTTCGTCCATCGTACCGATACTGACGCGGCAGAAGGGTTGCCCGTTAATATCGCGCGTCTGAATGCCGATGCCCTGCCCGAACATCTGATTCTCAAACGCTTTAGTTTTCATCTTGATCGGGAACAGCATGAAGTTGGCGTACGACGGAATCACCTCGTAGCCCATATCGGTCAGCGCTTTCACCGTGTAATCCCGCGCTTTGGCGTTTTCAGCTCGGCAATGGTCCTGCCAGGCCGTGTCTTTGTAGCTGGCAATACCGGCCATCAGCGTCGTGATGCTGACGTCGCCTTCCGCACCGATGTACTGATGCAGGGTTTTCAGCATCTCGGGCTGTGCGATGGCATAGCCCAGCCGCAGACCCGCGAAGCCGTGAATTTTGGAGAAGGTCCGGGCCTGAATAACATTCATGCCTTCGGCAACTAATTTACCCAGCATCGGCCGGTCGGCGGGCGACAGAAAGTCGATGTAGGCTTCGTCGATGAACACCGGCACTTTAGGCGCTATCTCCCGGCAGAACGCTTCCAGTTCAGCAGGCGACAGAATAGTACCCGTTGGGTTATTGGGGTTTACGATGTACACCAGCTTCACGTCGGGCGTGAGGGCGGCTTTCAGCGCGGGCAGATCGTATTTATAGTCTTTCGTCAGCGGAATCGCCTTGACTGTGGCGCCAAATTTGGTCGTTTTTTCGAGCAGGTCTTCGTAGGTTGGGCGGCAGGTCAGGATGGTACCGCCCCCTTTTGCGAAATGCTCGGCCGCAGCCAGCAGCATATCCGACGAGCCGGGCGACATCAGAATATTGGCCGGTTTCACACCTTCCTTGTCGCTGATGAGCTGCTTCAGCGGACCAAACTCCATCCAGGCGTAGCGGTTTCCAATTTCGGCGGCTTTCATGATCGCATCTTTAGCGCTCTGGGCAATGCCGAGTGGATTCTCGTTCGCCAACAACCGCGCCCGTAGTTTAGGCATATCGGGCGGAGACATGGCCGCAAACTCGTTTACAAAGGGCGTATTGACGAGCTGAGTCGCTGATGTAGCGGCTTGTGCGACATTCCATCGGCCGACACTAAGACCTGCTGTTAATAATCCGCTGGCCCGCAGCCAGTCCCGACGCGTAAGGTTGTTTGACATGGGTATGGTTGTTTTATAAGACAAAACTACTACTAAATAGTACCGGATTAAGAAGTAGTTAATTTTGCGGTTTGCAGTTTTAAATTTAACAAATTCTGCAAAACAGGCTGTACATTGAGGTAAAATTTTGTCAAAAAAGGTTTTTATCGACTTATCATGTTTCAATACGAACCTATTTATCCCCAACCTATAGCCATATATTCCCAAACAGGTTAATTTACCTCAAGCGCATCCTTCGCTGGCAATTTCGGGAACGCGGCATGAGGTTCGGCCTGATACCAGAAAACAGTAGAGGCTACGTCGGACTGTTGGGGCAGGTAGCGCCCGCCTGAATGCCAGCCCAGATCCTGAATGGTCACGCGCAGGTCACGCTCGAACCGAATGGGATCAGTAATGTGCCAGCGGTACATGCCAAACCGCTGCTGTGATTTATAGGTACCATCGGGTTTCAGCACCTGTGGTAAGCCCGCGTAGGCTGTCGAAAAAGGTACGTACTGCCCATTGCGGTCGAAATTATACGAACCGCAGAAATAGTCTTCCGTACCAGTACCGCAGATGGTCGGAAAGTCTTTATCGCCATCCATGAAAAACTTGATTTCTCCCTCGCCCCACCAGCCGGTATTGTGGACGCCCCACGCCAGGTACGTACCGACATACTGCCCCTTACCGGTCACGCCTTCGAGCAACGTAATGTCTTTTTTAGCCGGGTTTGGGTTCGTGCGACGAAACTGCGCGTGGAGGTAGCCCGCATCTTCGGGAACATCGGTCAGGGTGTAGTCGATCTGGTAATACAGCCGCATTTCGTCCTTCTCCTGTAGGTTTTCCATTGTAATGCGGCAGCGTTTGCGGAACGGCATGGTCCAATAGCAATTAAACGCGCTCCCCGGATTCACGCAGACCGCCAGCGAATTCAGGGGTGCGTATTCGCCCCAGCCCATCCCGAAGAAATCACCAACGGGCACCTCGACCGAGGGTTCCTTTTCGTCATCCCAGTACACCCGCAAAATGGAGAAACGCCAGTTGCCGGTAGGTGTCATCCAGATATGCTGCACCGCACCCGGTCCCTGCATATCGGCCAGCGTGACGGTTTCGCCCGCTTTGATTTTGATGAACGGATTCAGTTTAAACCCCCGGCCCAGGTCGCGGGCCTCACTACGGGCGTTGGCGTGGTTGGTCCGGGTATCATTGGGTTCGTCCATACCGCCTTTGCCTTTTTCGCCGGTAAAGTTCTCCGGGCTTATGGAGCGCGTTTTCGCCGACGACATGCGGTACAGATTACCCATGTTCATGTCGAGGCCGGTAAAGGGAGCGGCCCGGCGGCTATCGGTCTGGGCGGTGGCTGCGCTAAGGGTGAGCAGCAGCAGGCCGGTGTTCAGGAGACGTTGCATGGGTATACAGGGCTGGTTTACCCTAAAAGGAGCCGAGCCCATATTATTACCAGTCTACGCAGCACGCCAGCTTAGATCAGCATAGTATTCGGTGCAGGAGCACGACGCCGGAGCATAGACCGTAGGGGCAACAAACTATAAAACCAACCGCATTGCCGGTCCGATTGTAAGCCCGTAGCCCAGTGTACTGCTACACAATCCGTTTGTTACGGTTTAGGCTTCCTCTCGAGTCAAACCAATACAGTTGTTTATTACTGGCAAAAAGTAGTTAGAAAGCGCGTCGATGTAGCGGAAACGACCGAATAATATAGTAACCACAATTTTACGGAGCATCCTGTTTGTGCGGATGGGTTGATTATCTATTATTGTCCTACCAAAAGTTACTCGTCTAAAAAGGCAAAACGAAATAGTTCACTAAATTACAAGCGCCTACAAATCAATTAGTTGTAGTTTATTGAACTGACGTACAATAACTTGTTGGGTGGTTTCTATAAACGGTGCGCGTTCGGCGGGTTTCGGCCGACAGTTTGAACGCCCCGCGTGGGCAGGTTTGGGCTTACATTTCCGGGCTTCGGCTGACAAGACGAACGCCCCGGTTTGCAAAACTTAACAATGATTTACGGTGCATTTCCTGACAGGTCAGTAACTCAAATTATGCAAGCTGAATTATGGAAAAAGTATAGTTAATGCATCTTGGCTAAAAACGACAAATGCATACTTCGACTTTACTTTTGCCTACATTACTATTTATCTGTCTCGGTTGTACGCCATTCACCGAACGTGAGAAATACAAAAACGAAGAATTTGCGGCAATCGAATCTATTGTTAATAACTATTTGAAGACTTATCGATTACCTGAACTTTTAGATCAGACAAATTATCCGGGCTTACCCCTGTTACCTAAACTCTCATTAGATACTATAGATGCTAAAGTTTATTTGTCTGACGGGCTAATGCCCTTAGCCCAAACAAAAGAAGACGATGAATCAACATACCAGCCCGATAAAGCCGACTCATATGACGTAGTTTATAAAAAACTGATGTCTTCTCCTACTTTTTCTGAACTTGGCTATCGTGAATTTAACAAAAAGGCAATCACTTTGCAGAGGCCGTTTCGACAAATATTTCGACCAAAAAGAGATGTAAAAGAGGAAGAACAATACTCAGAGTTAAAGTTGTCAAGAATATGTTTTGACGAAAAGCTAAATCGTGGTATGTTGTACTTATGGTTTAGTCAAGGGAGTAGTAGTGCCACAACCAGCCACGTAACCTTACTATTGATTGAGAAGAAAAAGGACAAATGGGTCATTGTTGATGAAACATACGCCAGAGATAGAGAGTGATATTTATTTCGCTCCGCGTGGGGTAGTTTCCCACTAACAGGATGCTCGCCGGGTTCGCAAAGTCGGTAGCCCAACGGACAGGGGGTGAAAAGGTGCAGCTTGCTCGCCTGACCATAGTTGCTTACTCACCATCAGTCCCCTGGGGTGTTGGGTGAATACAACAAGATGGGAGCTCAAGGCGAGTTTCAGGCGACAGGTCGAACGTTCAGAGCGCAGCTTTACTTTAAGCTTCCATTTCCGGGTTCCGGTTGACAAAGTCAACGTATTCGAGGTTTACGCTAACTTTGCTGCATGGAAACAGGCGTTTACATTCCCATTATTTCTGACTACGGTTTTAAAGCCACTTTCGGCAACGAAGCCGATAGTTTATTCCTTCGTACCGCTTTACAGGCACTGATCAAATCAGATACTCCGATTCGGGAGGTGCATTTTGATAAGAATGCGTTTGAGGCTCTGACTATTGATAGCCGGAGTGGCATTTTTGATTTAGCCTGTACCGACGAAAACGGCAGTCAGTTCATCGTCGAGATGCAGTTGGGCCTGGCACCTCACTTTGTGCAGCGGATGAAGTTTTACGCGCTACACAAGTTCAACACGGTGGTGGAGCGGGGTGAGTTCGATTATGCGAATCTGCCCAAAATCTACGCAATCGCCATTTTAGCGAAGAATATTTTACCAACGGCTCATTTTCATACGGTTGCTAATTTACGAAGTGAAGCGGGTGAAATCATTGACACTCAACTAACGTTTATTACCGTAGAATTGGCTAAGTTTAACAAGAAAGTAGCTGAAGTAGAGACTGATTTAGACAAACTGGTTTATACCATGAAGACGCTCCATACAACCGAACCCACTCAATATCCGGCCTTCTGGAATGAGGAATGGCTCAAGCGGGCTATTGATGAATTAGACACGCGTAAAATGACCTCGGAGGAAAGGGCGTATTTCGCTCGTGTGACAGCGGCCAATGCTGAAGCGGTTAAAGCAGAAAAGCAAAAAATTCGAGAAGCGGAGGAACAAAAAGAAATTACTGTAAAGACAGAAGCCGTCAGCAAAGCACTTAAAGGTGGGAAACTTACCATCGAGGAAATTGCAGACTACAATGGGACTTCGGTTGATTTTGTGCTTGAAGTTCAGCGACAAATTTCTATTAACTGAAAAAGCATCTCCAGCTTTCCTGCTATAGGCAGCAGGCCGCGAGGTCAAGCTGACAGACCAACCGGCCATGTGTGTAAAGGCTCCCTGCGTCGCCATCAACCCCTGCGGTTATTGGATGGAATGTAAACTCAAAACTGTCGAATAAGAATAGGCTTTTCAAATGTATCCCCGCTTGCTTTCGGGCAGTCGTTCGACCAAGCCGATTGACAACGTACGTCTCTGGGGCCAAGCCATACCTATCGGTTGGTTTGGCTAAAACAAAAAGCATTTTCACTAAATCTGCCATTGACCGAGGGACGACCTTTGTACTGTCAATCACTTAGAAAATGATCGCTTCGGCGATCCGACCGTTATGAAAGCAGTTCGAATTCACCAGTTCGGTGGCCCGGAGGTCATGAACATTGAAGATGTAGCGCGGCCAGTGCCTGCGCCGGATGAAATTTTGATTAAGGTGTATGCCAGTGGCGTAAACCCAACTGACTGGAGCATTCGGGAAGGCGGCAACGATGTGTTGAGGCCTTATCTGACCTTACCCTTGACGTTAGGCTGGGATGCGGCCGGCATTGTTGAGGAAGTCGGCAGCGAGGTAACTACCCTCCACAAAGGCGATGCCGTGTACGGTGAGCCTAATTTCCCCGGTGATGGCAGTTACGCCGAGTTTTGCGTGGCAAAAGCGGGTCAATTTGCCCTCAAGCCCAAAAGCATCAGCTTTAACGAGGCTGCGGGGGTGCCGCTGGCCGGCCTGACAGCCTGGACGGCCCTGTTTGAACACGGAAAGCTACAGCCCGGACAACGCATTCTCATTCAGGGCGCATCGGGTGGGGTGGGCAGTTTAGCGGTGCAGTTTGCTAAAGCAAAAGGGGCGTATGTGATCGGAACCGCTTCGGCTGCCAACCTGAAGTATGTGAAGCAACTGGGGGCCGATGAAGTAATCGATTACCAAAACCAGCCGGTCGACGAGTTGGTACACGACGTGGACGTGGTCTTTGAGGCTTCGCCCCTGCGCGATAACGCGGAGCGATTGAAAGCGGTGAGGGTATTGACCGAAGGCGGAATATTCGTAACGGTCAACATTGATTTGCCGTTTGATGAGGCCGTACTGGCCGCACTGGCCCAAAAACAGGCCAAAGGCGAACTCTCGGCCAACCAACCCCGGCAGGACTTCTTAGCCGAAATGTCCGAACTGATTGATGCCGGCCAGGTGAAGGTCTTTATCAGTAAGGTATTCCCGCTGGAAGCGGTGGCGGATGCCCACCGTGAAAGCCAAACCTTGCGTGTGCGGGGCAAGCTGGTGCTGGAAATCAGGAAAGAAAGCGAACCGGTATGAGGCAGTTTAAAACGATCAGCGACTTTCATGCCTTCAGGCAGTTGCCCGCCCCACAGCATCCACTGATCAGCGTCATTGATGTAGGCACCGTTCCGCCACCGGGTAGCGATGAGCCAGCCAGTATGCTGCTTGATTTTTACACGATTTCGGTAAAGAGACTGCGGAACGTCAAGGTCAAATACGGGCAGCATCCGTTCGACTTCAATGAAGGCATCCTGTCGTTTATGTCGCCCGGCCAGGTGTTTAGCCTGGCGGTGGATAATAAAGACGAGGCCGTAGAAAAATCAGGATGGGTGATCAACATCCATCCTGATTTCCTGTGGAATACGCCACTGGCCAAAACCATCAAGCACTACGACTTCTGGGATTATTCGCTCCATGAAGCCCTTTTTCTTTCGGCTAAAGAAGAAGCAACCATCACGAATATCATTCTGGCTATTGAGCAGGAATATAGTGCCACTATTGACCGGTTCAGCAAGCAGATTATCGTCTCGCAGGTCGAAAGTCTGCTAAATTATGCGGACCGGTTTTATCATCGCCAGTTCATTACGCGGGAAAAAGCCAACCATCAGGTACTCGAGCGGTTAGAAACCCTGCTCCACGCGTATTTCAACAGCGATGATTTAATAGATCGAGGCCTGCCAGCCGTTGGATACGTTGCCGACTCTCTGAATCTTTCCCCTAAGTATCTGAGTAATCTGTTGCGGGTGCTGACCGGTCAGAACGCCCAGCAACACATTCATGACAAGCTGATTGAAAAAGCCAAAGAACAACTTTCCACGACGGACTTATCGGTTGGTGAAATTGCCTGCGCTTTAGGCTTTGAGCATTTACAATCGTTCAGTAAGTTGTTCAAGGCAAAAACGAACCAATCACCGCTGGCATTTAGAGCTTCGTTTAATTGACAACATTGGGTATCGCTCCGCGTGGTTGGGCTTTGTGCGATAAGTTGCTCGCCCCGAAGGAGCATTTGCAGCCAAACCGCCACCGGGTTTACTGGCGAACGAACCCGGTAAAACTCTTAAATTGGCCTTTTTGCGAGTGCGTGCCCAGTGCAGCCTAATAACAATAAAGAGTTAGCACAGACTTGCACACAACTACGAACGTAGCAGAATTCAGCGTATGTTAAAATCCAACTAACATGCTTAGAAAGTATTCTATACTGATTGGGATAACCTGTGCACTGTTATTGCTACTCGTTGCCATACGCTATTATCCGGGCGGGTCGCAGTTTGATAAGAACGCTATTGGTTTTGACTGGCAAACTAATTACCTGAGTAACCTATTTACGCCAAAAGCAATTAATGGAGTAGCCAATTTATCCCGCCCCTGGGCAATTGGCGGGATGATTTTCCTTTGTGTCAGTTTTGCGTTGTTCTTTATTGAGTTTTCAAAAAAGATACCACAAAAAAGGCCGTCTCAGATAATCCGCTATTTTGGTGTTGCTGCTATGGTGTTCGCTTTTCTGGCTGTGACGCCGTACCATGATACCATGATTACGCTGGCCAGTACGTTTGCGCTGGTCAGTATATTTTATATCACTGTATTCGTCTTCAAGTCTAAATTACACGCCGTCAAAATCGTGTGTGTTATCTGTCTCCTTGTCTGGTATTGCTGCAACTACATGTACTACACCCGCACGTATCTGGAGTTGCTACCGGTAATGCAGAAAGTTGGTTTTGCCATCACCACAATCTGGATTTTAAGTCTGGCCTATTTTACAAAAAGAGACGATTTTCAACACATTCATTAAGCCCAGCCGGTACTATAAGTTAGCAACCATTGTAGCGATCACGCCCTGAAACCAATCCGTAGACCTGAGCATGCAGACAGTCAAAGCAAGAATAGAAATCATAGGCGTTAATCCGTATGTGCTGCTGCCGGATGAAGTACTTGCAGAGATTTTTAGAGAGGCAGGAAAAGACAAAGGTACTATACCAATCAGAGGTACTATTAATGGAACAGCCTATACACAAACGCTGGTGAGGTATAGCGGTGCCTGGCGGCTCTATATAAATACTACCATGCTCAAAAACTCACCAAAACGAATTGGCGAGACGGTAGAAATTTCTGTAGCGTTTGACCCGGTAGAACGAGTTATCAAGCCACATCCAAAGCTGGTTCAGGCTTTAGCAGAAAACAACGAGGCTGAAACGATCTTCAATACGTTAAGACCGTCCCTGCAACTTGAGATTGTACGATACATTTCTTCGCTTAAAACCGAGGAAAGTGTTGATAGAAATATCCCCAAAGCGATTGATTTCCTGTTGGGTAAAGGCCGATTCGTAGGCAGAGACAGGCCCTGAAACCACCTAATTAAAACACCATCCGGCACGGGGACGCCTTGGTTGCGGGAAGATTGGTCTGGCAATAGCTCCCCTGTCCTACTTCGCACCGTCGGCTTTGGCCCAGTCCACCGCAATCTGCCCAACCCGGGTGCCACTGGTCGCGCCAGCCTCATTATCGAAGCGGTAGTGAATTCCTCCGTATAACTGCGACACAACCGCTTCGGCAGCCTGCGCACTGACGCTGGTCGCCTGATCGGGAAACAGGTAAGTCAGCACCGTAGCGGCCGCGCTGGAGAAGGTGGCGTATTCGGACGTATAACCGGGATAGTTCGGAATGCTCGTGGCCGTTTTTATGGTCGGGTCAAGCTGCGACGGGCGCGGTACGAAGTACGTGTACTTGGTGCGCCAGTTCACGGCGGCCCCGTCCTGAATTGCCCGGTTCAAAAGTGCGTACGTGCGGGCAGCCCGAAGTTCATTTTGCCGGGCTTCCTGAATAAAGGCTTCGGTGATGAAGTTCCAGTGGCCGGGCAGCGTGAAGGTGCCAATACCATCGGCCCAGTAAGCGGCAATGCGGTATTGCTCCCGCGTGCGGGCACCAGCGATATCGCGCACCTCCGCCAGGGCTTTCTGAAACTCCGGCGAAGTCGTTAGCGGTGGCGGACCCGGTGCGGTAGCAAAAACAGCGGTTGAATCGAACCACGTTTTCAGATTCCCCGCCGAGGGCAGCACCGGCGAACGGGCCGGAATTTCCAGACTTTTCCACTTCACGTCGTACGGTGCTTTCGTCCGCATGCTTTCCCAACTGCTGTTTGTACCCGCCCCGAGTCGGTCGGTTTGGGCGCGGGTAATTACGCTGGCCGCTACGGCCGCAGCCAGATCTTCGCCCGCCTTTATGTCGCTCGGCACATTGGCCCCGGCCGAAATCCGGCTTTGCTTATGCTCATCGGCTCTTGCTTTAAGCCAGGCCGCTTCGGCGGGAAAGAAATAGGTCAACAACTGACGGGAAGTTTCGGCAATGGCCGCATCTTCCGACGGATACGAGGGCACATCCAGCACGGGTATCCGTGCGTTAATGCCTTGTTGCGTCAGGGAAGGGCGGTTGTACTGGTATTTAGCCCGCCAGGTCACGACCAGCGCATCGTACTGCGCCACGCTCAGCATGGCAAACATTCGGGCCGCATTGGGGGAATTAGCAAACGGATTGATGGTATCGCCGGTGGCAATTTGCCCCAGTACGTTATCATAGCCGGGGCCAACGTTGTACTTCGACATCAGTTGCCGCGCAATCTGATTCCAGCGCAGTACACCCCCAACAGCCCAGTAACTCAGGGCAAGGCTTTGTTCAGGACTTACTCCGTTAATGCCGTTTTTCACGGCAGTTAACTCAGCCTGATACGCAGCAGAAGTAACATCCGCCGGTTGGAGAACGGCAATAGCAGCGGCCGATTTCAGAACCACTGTCCGCCAGTTTCCGCCGTCGGCATCGGTCGTAGCCGGTATCGTAAGCGGCAGAATTCCCTCGTCGATTACCTGCTCTTTACAGGCTGTCAGCCACAGGAACAGACAACACAACGCAATACATGAATAGGCTTGTTTCATAGCTTGATGAGCAATACGGTCAGAGTAACGGCTGACCTAACCCGAGGATAACACCCCCGCTGATTCGCGTGGATTTACCGATATTTTGTCCGTTGAGTGTGGTACTGTATCCCGCCGTGAAGCCAAAATTCTTCACAATGGGCACATACAGGGTTGCGCCCGCCCGGGTAAAGCCGATGGCGTTGCCGGGGAACGGAATGCCGGGGGCAATATCGGTGCCTTTGTTGTACGGCGTCTGTTTCTGGAACCACCCGTCGAGGTAAATATGCTTCGCCGAAATGCCGCCCCGCACAATGGCGTCCGTTACGTCGGGGACGTTCACGACCGAACTGCTGGTCGGGTTGAGTTGATTGGGATCGTAATAACTAACAATTCGGTCGATGGTTGCCTGCCCGCGCCGAATGTAGCCAAACTGCCCCGTCAGAAAAAAGGGCCCGGCTTTATAGTGGAGCATGGTCCGGCCATCGAAATTTTTAGACCCCTGCCCAATGGCCAGCAGCGCGTCGTTCACGTAGTTCTGAAGCGGCATAGAATAGCCCACGCTGAACAGCCACGACAGGCGCGTTTTCCCGATCTTATAGTCATAGGCTTCCCAGCGCAGGGCGGCCGAAATATCCTGAAACCCTTCCTGTTTGGACCAGTAGCCCGCGCTGGCCTGCGTCCGTATATAGGGGGCCGTAACGATCAGGTCCATGTCATAACCCAGACCGTAGGTACCGCGCAGGGTCATGGATTCGGTGGTAACCGTACCGAGGTTCGGGTTACGGGTTTCCCGCGTCCCGATGTAATATGTATCGTAGGTATCCTTCGCGTAGAACACGCCCAAGCTGGCCTTGCCCTGGCCACGCATGAAGCCATCCACCAGCCCCTGGCCGTGAGTTTGCAGCACAACGCTGCATAAAATCAGAAAGGTAGTAACCGGCGTTAAGCGCATAGTGTCGGGTTGGGTTAAGTAAAAGTAGGCGTTTGGGATTAATCGTATAGCATTGTTCCGCCGTTTTTTGCGCAACCGGCACGCCCAAATTTATAGCGTCCTGACTGCCAGTGACCTTTCCATAACCCATTCTGACTCTATGCCCGCGCCTGAATCAGCCACGAAACGGCTGTGCGGGGCTATTGGGTAGATTACCGGAATTTTGCTGGTACTCGCCCCCGACGTGCCCTAATTTTGGGTATTTGTCAGTATACGCATGGCTTATTTCATACGCATTTTTACATTGGTACTGCTTACCGCCAGCTTTGCCTGCGCCCAAACGGATACACTGCCAGGCCTGAATCAGCTTCTGTTAAAAGTGAATACGGTAGACAGTGCCGCCGTCCGGCCCGACTCTACTTACTGGACGCATAAGTTTCAGACGGGTGTTAACCTCAATCAGGGGTCGTTTAGCCGGAACTGGACGGGGGGTGGCGTTAACTCGGTTGCGCTGGGCTTACTGCTCAACGGAAACCTGTCGTACCGGCGTAACCGCATCAGTTGGACTACAACCCTGCAATTGCAGTATGGTATCGTTAAAAATGAAGCCCAGACCGTGCGCAAAAGCACCGACCGTATTTTTTTCGACGCGAAGGGCGGCTACCGCATTAGCCGCCAATGGCAATGGTTTGCTTCCCTTAACCTGCTTTCGCAGTTTGCCCCCGGCTACAACTATACGACGCTCCCATCGGGCGATGAACGTCGTTCGCTCATCTCGAACCTGTTTGCGCCGGCTTACATCACCGAATCAATTGGATTGACCTTTGAGCCGAGCGATAAATTCGACCTGCGGCTCGGCCTGCTGACGCTTCGGGAAACCATCGTGCGCGATACCAATGTACGGGCAGCCGTGCCGCAAAACTATGGCGTGCCGCTCAACCGGATCAGCCGCACCGAACTGGCCTTTCAGATGGTGGCCAACTACGACCACGATTTTGCCAAAAACATGAATATGCGATTGCGGTACCAGTTTTTTGCCAATTACCGCAATCCCCTCGTTACGGCGCACCGGATCGATGCCACCCTGACAGCCAAGATCAACGAACTGGTCAACGCGAACCTGAGTGGCGTCTTTCTCTACGATCAGGATCAGGATGTGCATATCCAGTATAGTCAGGCGCTCGCCCTGGGGCTGCTCCTGACGCTCTAACGGTGCGTCCCCGGGTGTGGGTTTTTCCCTTTGAACAGGCTGCGACGGTACAGAGCAGGCTGCTACCCTGAACAGGAGGCAGCCACTGTTCTCTATGAAGGCTGTTCAGTCAGCACTAACCGGTACAACTTGCTGTTACGGGGCTGAACAACAACTCTCTCCCTGTTTAGTTTATCCACCATGAATCACCTCGCCGAGTTGCAGCAATTTCCGGTCTTTACCTCTGTCCCCGCTGACCAGTTAACGTGGCTGGCCGACCGCGTGGAAGCTCGTGACTACGAGACCGAAACGGTTATCGCCAAACCCGGCGACCCGGCCGACCTGCTGATGCTGGTGGCAGCGGGTCAGGTTCGTATCGAAAGCCGGACGGATGATAACCTGGAATTTGATGCGCACGACGTACTGGGCGTACTGCCGTTTTCGCGGCTTAAAGAGAACCGCAGCCCAACCGTGGCTGTAGCCGGTACGCGCCTGCTGACGCTCCACCGCGATCAGTTTCGTGACATGACGGCGCATTGCTACGAACTGACCGAAGCCTTTGTGCAACAGATGACGGCCCGCGTTCGGAGCTTTACGCAGCTGGTTCAGCAGGAAGATAAACTCGCGTCACTGGGCCGCATGTCGGCGGGACTGGCCCACGAACTGAACAACCCGGTAGCGGCCGTTGTGCGGAGTGCCGATGCGCTGAAACAGCACATGAGCGCTACCCCTGATCGTTTCAAGGCCGTAATGACCATTCAGATGCCACCCGATCAGATTGACCTGGTGAGCAGGGTTTTATTTGAGAAGCTTACGCACAAACCCGCCCTGCTGTCGTTTCTGGAGCGGAGCAGCCTTGAAGATGACCTCACCGACTGGCTCGACGACCATAACGTTCCCGATGGCTGCGACCTGACCGAATCGCTGGTTAACTACGGTTTCAGTACCGACGATCTGGATACGCTCTTAACCTCTACCGGCCCGGC
Source organism: uncultured Cytophagales bacterium (assembly GCA_964251665.1). Classification (GTDB taxonomy): domain Bacteria; phylum Bacteroidota; class Bacteroidia; order Cytophagales; family Spirosomataceae; genus JBBQLG01. Next base: position 85,656 of record CAXUKO010000013.1, on the reverse strand, counting down.
GAATCTGGCCACGGTGCTGAACTGGATCGTCAACAACCTCGTCACGGAAAAATTAGTCAGCGAGATTGCCGACGCGTCGGAGCGGATCGGGACGCTGGTGAATTCCATCAAGTCGTATACGCACATGGACCGGGGCGTGGGCAAATCGGAGATCAACCTGGCCGAAGGCATCCGCAGTACGCTGACGCTGCTGAACCATAAACTCCGAATAAAACACATTGCCGCCACCGTCACCATTCCCGACGAGGTGCCCCCCGTTTGCGGCTGGCCGGGTGAGCTGAATCAGGTCTGGACCAATCTGATCGACAACGCCGTGGACGCGATGGCCGACAACGGCAAACTGGACATTACGGCCGAAGTCGAGCGAAAATCCGACGGGTCCGAGTTTGTTCTGACGCGGGTAATCGACAACGGTGCGGGCATCCCATCCGACATCAGTACTAAAATATTTGACCCCTTTTTTACGACTAAGGGAATAGGCAAGGGTACAGGACTGGGGTTAGACATTGTGCAGGGCATTGTGAAGCATCATAACGGTTCCATCAAGGTCAAATCCGAACCCGGCCGCACCGAGTTCTGCGTCTGCCTGCCGGTACAATGAGTGATCGAGGTGTTGAATGACTGGATGATTGAATAAGTGAGTGGATCACGGGCTGGTGGTTCAGTGTATGAATTCTCCACTCACCCAATTCCGCATTCAACCCATTAATCGCCAGTCAATCCTTCAACACCTCAATCATCCAATCATTCAACTACTCAATCCCTCAACAACTCAACCCTCTCCATGAAACAACCGATCATCATTGCCGTTGACGACGATCAGCAGGTGCTGGATGCTGTGAAGCGTGACCTGCGCAATCAATACCGTAAAACGTACCGGATTATGGTGTCCGGCTCGGCGCAGGAGATTCTGGACGCCCTGCCCGAACTGAAACGCAAAAACGAGTCCGTTGCCCTGTTTCTGTCCGACCAGCGGATGCCCGATATGGCCGGCGTGGATTTTCTGCGGCAAGCCCGCCAGATTTACCCGGAGGCCAAACGCGCCCTGCTGACAGCGTATTCCGACATCGACGCGGCCGTCCGGGCCATCAATGAGGTACAACTCGATTACTACATTACCAAGCCCTGGGACCCGCCCGAAGAAAAGCTGTTCCCGGTTTTAGATGATTTGCTCAGCGACTGGCAATCGCACTACCGGCCCGAGTTTGAGGGCCTGCGCCTGATTGGCTACCAGTTTTCGCCCCGCTCCCACGAGCTGAAAGATTTCCTGGCGGGCAACCAGTTTCCGTACCAGTGGCTCGATATTGAGACGAATCCAAAAGCCCGTGACCTGCTGGAGTTGCACGGCATCGACACCAAAGACCTGCCCGTAGTGGCGCTCGAAGACGGGCAGATGCTGATGCACCCAACCCTCAGCGAACTGGGCGAAAAACTGGGCCTTAAGTCAACAGCTACCGAAGGGTTGTATGATCTGGCCATTATCGGCGCGGGACCAGCCGGTCTGGCGGCTGCCGTGTATGGTGGGTCAGAAGGGCTTAAAACCATCATGATCGACAAGCGGGCACCCGGCGGACAGGCGGGGACAAGTTCGCGCATCGAGAACTATTTAGGGTTTCCATCGGGCTTAAGCGGAGCCGATCTGGCACGCCGGGCCATTACGCAGGCTACCCGCTTCGGCGTGGAGTTGCTGGCCCCACAGGAGGTGGTCGAAATCACGTCCAAAGGGCAGTACAAATACATTAAAATGCAGGACGGCAGCGAAGTGGTTACGCGGGCCATTCTGCTCAGCACCGGTGTGTCGTATCATAAGCTGGACAAACCGGGACTGGAGAAGTTTTCCGGCGCGGGTGTTTACTACGGAGCCGCCACCACCGAAGCCTATGCTTTTAAAGGGCAGCCGGTGTTTGTTGTTGGTGGGGGCAACTCGGCCGGGCAGGGGGCCATGTATCTGTCGCGGATGGCGTCGGAGGTCACCATCATCATTCGCAAGCCCGATCTGAGCAGCTCTATGTCGCAGTACCTGATTGATCAGATTGAAAAAACGCCCAACATCCGGGTCATGCCGTATACCGAAGTGGCAGAAGCACGGGGAGACACGAAATTGGACTGCGTCGTGCTGGAGAATACCCAAACGAAGGAACAAGAATCTGTACCCGCAGCCGGCTTGTTCATCTTCATCGGGGCTAAACCCTTTACAGACTGGATTACAATGGATATTCTGAAGGATGACAAAGGCTTTATCGCTACGGGCCGCGACCTGGCTAAATTTGCCGACTACCAGAAGGTATGGAAACAGGCCCGCGAACCCTATTCGCTGGAAACGTGCAGTCCCGGCATTTTTGCGGCCGGCGACGTACGCTCTGGGGCCATGAACCGGGTAGCCTCGGCCGTTGGTGAGGGTGCGATGGCCGTAAGCTTTGTTCATAAATATCTGGCAGACAGTTAATTGCAACCCTATGAAATGCACTCACCTCTCCGAACTAACTACCATCCAGGTAGCCGATCAACCGGCTGTTTGCGCCGAATGCATAAAGGTCGGTGGCACGTGGGTACACCTGCGTACCTGCCAGACCTGTGGTCAGACGTTGTGCTGCGACTCGTCACCGGCTAAACACGCTACGGCCCATTTCCACGCCAGTCAGCACCCCGTCGTAGCGTCGGCCGAGCCGGGCGAACGCTGGGTCTGGTGCTATGCAGACGAGCAGATTGCCAGATACTGATCCATTGCAGGAAGGGCGCGAAGGCTTAGTGAGGATACGTAAAACATCCACCTGCCACCCTAAGTTACTTACCTATGCTCACTTACGCCACCACGCCTACCATTCAGGCCGATTTTCCTGACCGTTACCGGGCCGTTCGGGCGCATTCGGAGGCCATCTGCCACGGGCTGGAAACGGAAGATTACGTCGTGCAGCCCATCGCCGACGTTAGCCCGCCCAAATGGCACCTGGGCCATACAACCTGGTTCTGGGAGACGTTTGTGCTGGTTCCCAACGCGCCGGACTACCGCATCTTTCACGACGATTTCAGCTTTGTATTCAATAGTTATTACGAAACCGTCGGCAAGCGGGTACTCCGCACCGACCGGGGTAATCTCTCGCGCCCAACCGTCGCCGACGTCTATCGGTACCGGGCTTACGTGGATGAGCAGATGGACCGGTTCCTGCAAAGCGCGGACCTGTCTCCAACCCTCGAAGCCCTGATCGAACTCGGGCTGAACCACGAGCAGCAGCATCAGGAACTGCTGGTTTACGACATCAAATACATTCTCGGCCACAATCCGCTGTTTCCGGCTATTGGCATACCCCTGACGCCCGTTAGTCCGTCTCCCGTCCATGCGACTTTTGCATCCGTTGCCGAGGGCGTGTACACGGTTGGTTTTCAGAGCGGCACTCAATTTCATTTTGATAATGAAGAGGGCGCTCACAAGGTTTATCTACAGGCCTTTTCGGCCCAACCGGCCCTGATTACCAACGGCGACTACCTGAATTTTATCAACGCTGGCGGCTATCGGGATTTCCGGTATTGGCTGGCCGACGGCTGGGCCTGGGTAAACACAACGCAGGCAAAGGCTCCGCTCTACTGGCATCAGGTGGAGGGCGACTGGTGGAGTTATACCTTCGATGGCCTGCAGCCCGTTGAGTTGGCTGCGCCCGTTTGCCACGTCAATTATTACGAAGCCGACGCCTTTGCCCGGTGGCGCGGTCAGCGGCTGCTCACCGAATTTGAGTGGGAAATAGCCGCCGACCAGCTTGGCTGGGGTCAGTGCTGGGAATGGACCCAATCGGCGTATCTCCCCTACCCCGGCTTCACCACCGCCGAGGGAGCCGTGGGCGAATACAACGGCAAATTTATGAGCAGTCAGATGGTGCTGCGCGGGGCGTCGGTGGCTACCCCCGCCGGGCACTCCCGCCCGACGTACCGCAATTTTTTTCAACCTGATAAACAATGGCAGTTCGCTGGCATCCGCTTAGCCAATCGCTGACTTAATACGCATGGATAATTACGTGAGTGGCGATAAAAGCGGGTACGACGATGTGGCCGTAGAGGAGTCCGGACTGGCCGAAAACGTCCGCACCGGCCTGACGCAGACGCCAAAGTGCCTGTCATCCCGGTTTCTGTACGATGCAGAAGGCAGCCGGTTATTTCAGGCCATTATGCACCTGCCGGAATATTACCTGACGCGGTCGGAATACGAAATCCTGGACCGCTACAAGGCCGATTTGCTGCACCTGTTCGGGGCAGCCCAGCCCTTCAGGCTACTTGAACTGGGCGCGGGCGATGGGCTGAAAACCAAAGTGCTGCTGAATCATTTTCAGGCGCAGCATGCCCGGTTTACGTACATGCCCATCGACATTTCGGCGGATGCCCTGGATGGACTGACGGATGATCTCCGGCGCCAGTTCCCGGCTCTGTCCATCGAGCCGCAGCATAACGACTACTTTAACGCCCTCGAACAACTGTCGGCCCATTCGGCGCAGCGCAACGTAGTGCTGTTTCTGGGATCGAACATCGGCAATTTCAAACCCGACGAAGCCATCGACTTTTACCGGCAACTGGCCGACCGGCTCCGGCCGGGCGATCTGGTACTGACCGGCTTTGATTTGCAGAAAAACCCGGCCACCATTCTGGCAGCCTACAGCGATCAGCAGGGCGTGACGCGGGCATTTAACCTTAACCTGCTCCGGCGTATTAACCGCGAACTAACCGCTGATTTCGACCTGGAGCATTTCGATCATTACGAAAGCTACAACCCCGAAAACGGCGAAGCCCGCAGTTATCTGGTAAGCCTTCGGCAGCAGACCGTTCAGATTCGGGCACTGAACATGACCGTTGAGTTCAAAAACGCCGAAATTATTCATACCGAGATTTCGCGTAAATTTTCCAAAGCCGATATTTTCGAGTTGGCCGATGCCGCTGGATTTTCCGTATCCGGCTGGTTTACTGACAGTAAGGATTACTTCGCGGATGTTATTTTCCAGAAATCCTGAACTGACCACCACCGGCCTCCGGTTTTTAACCACTCATCCTTTACTGAGAAGTTTACGGCACGTTCGCTGCAATATTTTCTTTCTAATTCCGACTACACTTACAGAAGCAGGCCGCAACGCCAGTTCACTAGTAGTTTGATTAGAACGTGACAACACCCCTGACATATAAACCACCAGCCACTACGCCAGCGACGCAGAACGATCAGGACGCGCAGATTCGCGAAACGGTACGGCGCGAACGGAGCCGTCTGTCGGATTTTATCCGTCGGCGGCTACCCGATCCCGACGCGGCTGAGGATATATTGCAGGATGTTTTTTACGAACTCACAGAGGCTTACCGGCTGACTAAACCCATTGAACGGGTCGCGTCGTGGCTGTTTGCCGTTGCCCGCAACAAAATCAACGACTGGTACCGGCGTCCGAAAACCGTGTCGCTCAACGCGCCGATGGCAGATGACGACGATGACGAAGCTCCGATGTTGACCGATTTTCTGGCCGTTGCCAACAACGATTCGTCGGACGGCTTCTTTCGCGAAACCTTCCTGGATGCCCTCAGCGACGCCCTGGATGACTTACCCGACGAACAGCGTGAGGTCTTTGTCCGCCACGAAATAGACGGGCAGTCCTTTAAGGATATGTCGGTCGAACTGGGCGTATCGGTCAACACGCTGTTATCCCGAAAGCGCTACGCCGTGCTGCACCTGCGCGAGGCACTCCGCGATTTGTACGATGAATTACTGGATTAATGGCACAGGCAGCACCCACACGATTCTTAAAACACCACAAGCACGCTATGTTCACCCAGGTTTGCTATCATTCCTTTTCACTAACCACAGCATGAAACGATTCTGGTTCAGGCGGGCAATGCGCATTCTCGCAATTGTTATAGTAGTTGTCGGACTGGCCGGTTGGGCCGTTATGGGCCTTTGGAACGCCCTGCTTCCCACTATTCTGGGCGTATCGGCCATCAGTTTCGGGCAGGCACTCGGCTTGCTGGTGCTGTCGCGGTTACTGTTTGGCGGCCGACCGGGCTGGGGCGGGCCGCGTGGCTGGCAGGGTAGTCCCGCCCGGGGGCGCTGGAAAGAGAAGTTAACGGAACGCTGGCAGCACCTCTCACCCGAACAGCGGGAAGCCATGAAAACTCAATGGCGCAATCGCTGCGGAGACTACGGGCGCGACCGCTGGGAGCGTGGCCGTCAGCAGGCAGCGGATCAACCAGGGCCGGACAATCCACCCCCGACCGGACCCGACACCGAGCCGCCAACGGGTATCTGAAAACAAAAACGCCCCCGGTTGACCGGGGGCGTTTTTGTTATTTTTTCCAGACCAGACTATTAATGCTGGTCCCGATCTTTTTGCCTTCGCTCAGGCCCGTATCGTTATCCTGCTGCGTATGAATTCCCCCCAGAATGCGCGACATGCCTGATTCTTCGGCCGCTTCCCAGAACGAATTGAAGGACCGCGCTTTGAAATCGACATTCCGAAACGTATCGCGCGGACGTCCTACGTGTGCATCGTCCGTAAAGTGAACATTGGCCCCGTACAAGTCCGTCAGCACCGTAGCCGTAGCAGCACCCTGCGTAGAATGGCCCGACGAAAAGCCGGGGAAGGGCGGCTCCGGCCAGAACGGCGACCAGTACATCTCGATATTAGACCGGATGAACGACGATGGGCGTTCGTTGACGTAGGTATATTTAGTTTTGAAGCAGCAGATAAAGGCATCGGCAACGGCCATACCGGCGCGGGCGTAGGTTTCGACGGCCTGTGCCAGATTGGCTCCGGTCGTTTTAACAGCCAGTGTAGCCAGGTAGTAGGAGTGCCCCGGCGGGCTGAAAGTCTGGCTCGGATCATCGGACCACCAGATGGCCGCTTCCTTATCCGCCTGCGTCAGCTGCTTATTTTTGTCGTAAACCGCTTTATACATCTTAAAGTAATCGGACAATGGATCTCGGGAAAACGGGATGGGCTTCGGCGTAGGCATCGCAGCAGTAGCGGGCACAAACGTGCGGTTACTACCCCAGCGCGGGTGCAAAGCACGGGCAATAGCCACCTGACCATCGGTTGGCGCCACCCAGATACCTTCTGCCGTTGGCAGCCGATAATCGGTCGGAAACGGATTCTTATACCCTTCATACCCGCCGTCTGTTTTTGACCACTCAAACAGGGCGGTGGCAATGGCTTTACCGTAGGCTACCGACCGGGTAACAACATCAGCAGCCACCGATTTGGCTAATTGCTCCTGCGTAACTGTTTCCAGCGAGTCCACGGCCGCAAGCTGATTCGCCGGTGCGTGGCTGTACAGGTTTTTTAACAGGCTGGACTCACAGGCATTCAGGCTTAGCGACCAGTCATACACTTTTCCCGATTCGGGTTTTGGCAACGCTTTCAGGTCCGTGAGCTGCCCCGCCAGCGACTGGTGTTTAGGAATGCCGTATACGGTTGATTCGTACATGCCCAGGCCCAAGTAGCCAAACTCCCGCGACGCGTAGGTTGGTGTATTGCTGAGTGTTTTTGCCGTTACCCGCAAAGACATAGCCGCCCATTTAACGGCTACATCAGCGGGTAAAGTCGTGAGAAGTGTACCCTGCGGCTGACTCGCATCCGGCGTTGGTGTTGGTGTATCCGGGTTCTTCGAGCTGCACCCTACAGCCAGAACAGCCAGTAGCCCAACCGCATAGCCCGAGTTGAATAGAGGAAAACGCATAAACGAATGGTTAAGCAGATGTTTACTTAATTCAGATAAACTATCAAATTTTAGGCCACAAACGAGCAGAGTAAAAAAAGAATGAAACGCAAAAATCTACCTGGCGTCCTGTTGCCCAAAGATATAGCTGCTGGCTGTTAACAGGGATAGCCAACAACCTGCGGTAAAGTTAATACCTGATTTCGGCCATAAAAAAGTAGATTTCAGACGAAAAACGGCCGGGTCACTTGCGTCAGCGTAGTGTATAACGTTAATTTCCGGTATAATTTGCATAACCGTTAACCCATTTTTGATAACATACCTCTATGGCCAAGCTCATCATTGTTGATGACGAGAAAAGTATCAGGGCCGCCCTGCGCGACATTCTGGAATATGAAGGCTACGACGTCGACGAAGCCAAAGACGGCGAAGAAGGCCTGGACATGATTCTGAAAGGAAGTTACGACGTAGCCCTCTGCGATATTAAAATGCCCAAGATGGAAGGGCTTGATGTGTTGCTGAAATCGGGCGAAGCCGGTAAAGGCACACAGTTCGTGATGATCTCGGCCTTTGGTAATGTCGAAAACGCCGTAGAAGCCACTAAGCGCGGGGCCTTCGATTTCATTACCAAACCGCCCGATCTGAACCGGCTGCTCGTAACGGTGCGTAACGCCATCGACCGTTCCAAGTTGATGCAGGAGACGAAAACGCTCAAGAAACGCATCTACAAAATCAACGAAATCGTTGGCGATTCGGCCCCCATCCGCAAGGTAAAAGACACTATTAACCGCGTAGCCGCTACTGAAGCCCGGGTGCTCATTACCGGGGCCAATGGGTCGGGTAAGGAGATGGTAGCCAAGGGTATCCACGAAAAGGGTAGCCGGGCCAATCAACCCCTGATTGAAGTAAACTGCGCAGCCATCCCCGGTGAACTGATTGAAAGCGAACTATTTGGCCACGAGAAAGGTGCCTTTACCGGTGCCAGCAGCCGACGCATTGGCAAGTTTGAGCAGGCTGATGGAGGTACCCTGTTTCTGGACGAGATTGGCGACATGAGCCTGTCGGCGCAGGCTAAAGTGCTGCGCGCTCTTCAGGAAAGCAAGATCACCCGCGTTGGGGGCGATAAGGAAATCAAAGTGAATGTGCGCGTGATTGCGGCCACCAACAAAGACCTCCGTCAGGAAATCATTAATGGCAATTTCCGCGAAGATTTATTTCACCGCCTGAGCGTCATCGTGATTAATGTTCCCCCACTGGCCGAACGCCGGGAAGACATTCCGCTGCTGGCCGACAAGTTTTTCCATGACATCGCCGACGAATATGGTGATCCGCTGAAAAAGATCGAACCTGAGGCCATGGCGCAACTACAGACGCTTCCCTGGACGGGTAACGTCCGCGAACTGCGCAACGTCATTGAACGCCTGGTGATCATGTGTGGCGACGAAATAACGGTGGAAGATGTCCGGCTGCACGCCTGATTAGAGCACCATCAGATTACAGCCCCGCACATCGGAGTTATCGAACCGCCCAATCACGCGAAACGCCCGGGTGGTTCGATGACCCGCGAGGGATTCATACTGGCCCAGGTCCTGGGTTTCAATAAACGCGCAGGAATCCAGATTGGCCAAATCCACCACATTCATGCCGCCGGTCTGGCGCGACCGCATCGGCGGACCGTCCGGGCGACGCTCGCCGGTCTGGCGCGACCGTGTCTGGTCTGCTTCGGTTTGGGGCAGTGGAAGTATCTCGAACGGGTCGTTGATGTCCCGGAGGAAAACGCGCATGGTTGGGCCGGGTATGAATACGCCTTCACCGGCTGAATAAGCCTGCGACAGCAGTTCAGTCATGCCGTATTCGGAGTGAATCATCGGTACGCCCAATCGTTGCGTCAGGCGTTCGTGCACTTCTTCACGCAGCAGTTCCCGGCGTCGCCCTTTCATGCCGCCCGTTTCCATCACCAGCAGGTCGGGTTGAACAGCGTTGGGCTGCGGGCTTAAAAAAGAAAAATCGCGGCCGGATTCGGCCCAGTCGAGCAACCCGAACGTAACACCAATCAGCAGAATCCGACGGCCATCGGGGTTCTCTATCAGGTAGCGAAGTTTGTCGGTCAGTTGGTCGAGGTTGTCCAGGTAAAATCCCGACTGATCGCTGTTGCGCGCATGGACCATAAATCGCTGAACCATATACACCAGCGACGAGTTATTTCGTTCAAGATACGAGGGTAAGAGGGCCAGAATATGGAAGTTTTCGAGCGGTCCATACGTCTGCTCAAAAATCCGGCGGCTGACGGCATCGTACAGATCTGTATCGGCCACCAGATGTCGACTGGTTTCGGTGCTGCCCGTCCGTTGCCCCGTAGTGCCGCTGCTGGCAAACGTGATCGCGGGCGTGATTAAGCCTGTTGTTACGGTATGACGCTTGAAAAAGTCGATGGGCATAAACGGCACCCGGCGCAGGTCGGTAATGCGTTCGGGCACGATGCCAAGGTGCTGAATATACTGCTGATAGACGGCGTTATACGCGGCCTGATACCGAAAGACGGCCAGTGCCAACGCATCGAACGTATCGCCGGTAACAGTTAAAATACGCTGTCGGAGGGTGGCTCGCAAGGCCGATGCATCCGGCGACGGTGATGAAAATACGTCCAAAGTGACCAACTGAATTTTAGATCGAAAGTACGTTTACAACACTATGCAACGCCAACTAATTCATCAGGTACTCTTCCTTGTCGGACTACTGTTTGCCGTTTCGGCCTGTATCAGCGAGCCGGATTATAGTAAAACGCCGGCCATCAGCTTTAAGGGCGTCGTTAAGTATCCCATCGAAGCCGGTAAGGGCGTGGGGCAGTCCAAACGCGATTCGGTCGTTATAACGATTGGTTTCCAAGACGGTGATGGCGACATGGGCGAAACGACTACCGACACCGCCCGTATCAAGCAGATATTTAGTAACGAAACCTGGGGTAACTACGAACTGCGGACGTTTGAACTGGCTAATGGCAAGTTCACGGAGTTGCTGTTAGGGGGAGTTAATGGCAAGCTGTTTTACCCACGCCTGACTAAAGACGGACAAAAAGGAGCTATTGAAGGCACACTCGATTTCAGCCAGAAGTTTTTCTACCAGACGGGCTACCGGCTGGCTCCGGTTAAGTTCCAGATTCGTGTGCGAGACCGGGCCCTCAACGTCAGCAACGTAATCGAAACGGATACCATCCGCGTGCCGTTAAGCGGTCGCTAATCGCGGTTCAGCACAATCCGAAACGTGGTACCCTTCCCGATTTCTGAGCTTTTGATGAACAGCCGTCCGTCATGATATTCTTCCACAATTCGTTTAGCTAAGGTCAGACCCAGGCCCCAACCCCGTTTTTTGGTGCTGAATCCCGGCGAAAAGACGTTGCGCAGGTTCGCCTTCGAGATGCCTTTTCCGGTATCGGTAATGTCGATACCTAACTCGTCATTGGGAAGGTTAAAGAGTTTCAGCCGCAGTTCGCCAATACCGCCCATCGCATCGACCGCATTTTTGCAGATGTTTTCGATCACCCACTCGAACAGCAGCCGGTTGATTTTCACCGTTTCATTGGCGGGTAATTCGCTCTCGACGCTCATTTTCACCTTTGTTGAGATCCGGCGTTTCAGGTAGTCGGTAAATTCAAAAACTACAGCTTCTACGTTCTCTTCTTTCAGCGTCGGCACGGAGCCGATGCTCGAAAACCGCGCCGTTATGGTTTCTAAGCGCTTTACATCCTTCTCAATCTCATCAGTTACCTCGGTTCCGTACTGATCCGGGTCGGCCCGCATAAACTCGACCCAGGCCATCAATGACGACAACGGCGTACCCAGCTGATGCGCAGTCTCTTTGGCCAGCCCTACCCATACCCGGTTCTGCTCCGCCCGGCGCGACGCACTAAACGCCAGATAAGCCAGGATGCCCAACACCGCCAGAATCGCCAGTTGCACAAAAGGGAAATACTGTAGCTGCTGCAACATTCTTGAGTTGCTGTAATAAATCAGCCCGTTCTCGTCACGGCCAACGGGCACAACAATGGGCAGGTGTTTTTTTCGCATTACCACCACCTGTTGCCGCAGAAACTGGCGTTTTTCGGCTTCACTTAACCCGGCCGGAACGTCAATATTTTTGTAATCAGCAGGCGTATTCTGTTCATTTATGTAGATAACCGGAATGTTACTATTAGCATTAATATCATTCATCAACCCAATCGCAAACGTCAGATCCTGTTCTAAGTCGTCGTTCTGACTCACAAACGCCAGCGTCCGGGCATACATCTGCACGTACCGCTCTTCCCGTGCTTCGAGCCGACCAATGAGCCAGTTGGTATAAAGCACCGACGCCGTACCAACCAGAAGCAAATTGAGCGCGACAATGATCTTGAGAATGTTGTTCTGATTGTAAATGTCAAAAGACTTTAGCATACGGTAAATGTAACGAAAAACGCCCGCCCGAACGTCTGCGGGCCGTTTGACGTTCTTCTAATGGAATAGGATTCGTCTAATACAGCACCCTACTATTTATACCTTTTCTAAATAACCAGAGCCGTTCCACATCTTGTTTCATGGTCTGGTATTTGTGGCGTAATTTTGTAATCAGTTGTGATATTCAGCCATGTTCGACAGTTTCAAATCAATTAGTCTTTCGCATAAAACGGCCCCGCTGGCCGTACGGGAACTGATTGCACTTAACGAAGACGAAGCCAAACAGTTTATGTTGCGGCTCCGCGACGTATTTGGCCTTACCGAGTTGCTGGTTGTATCGACCTGTAACCGGACGGAGGTTTATTACACCACGCCCCAGGCCGACGTGGCTGGTCCACTGGCGCGTCCCGATTATAACGATGCCATTGCCCGTTTACTGCTGATCGAGAAAGGCTTAACCGATACAGAAAGCTATTTGCCTTACTTCCAGTTTTTTGCCCGGCATGATGAAGCCGTTCGTCACCTGTTCGAGGTGTGCATTGGTCTTCACTCACAGGTGGTGGGCGATATGCAGATTCCCAATCAGGTTAAGCACGCCTATCAGTGGTCGGCAGATCTGGAACTGGCAGGGCCGTTTCTGCACCGGCTGATGCACACGATCTTTTTCACCAACAAACGGGTCGCGCAAGAAACGTCGTTCCGCGATGGAGCCGCATCCGTTTCCTACGCAGCGGTTGACCTGATCGATGAACTGATTGGGCACCATACCAACCCGAACGTACTGGTAGTTGGTCTGGGCGAAATCGGAACCGACGTGTGTTTGAATCTGGCCGACCGGAAACTGACCAACATCACCCTTTGCAACCGGACACTGACCAAAGCCGAAGCGCTGGCGCAGCAACACAATTTCCGGGTGGCCGACTTTGCCGATCTAACCAGCGAGATTACCCGCGCCGATGTGATTATCACCTCCGTATCGCGCGATGAGCCGCTTATTACACCGGCCCTGCTAAACGGCCTGAACGTCCTTACCTACAAATATTTCATTGATCTGTCGGTCCCCCGCAGTGTGGATACCGCCGTTGAACAGATTCCGGGCGTACTGGTCTATAACATCGACCACATCCGCAACCGCGCTGACGAAGCACTGAACCGGCGGCTGGCAGCTATTCCGCAGGTCGAAGCCATTATCACGCAGGCATCGGCCGACTTTGGCGACTGGTCCAAAGAAATGGTTGTTTCGCCGACGATTAACAAACTGAAGAATGCCCTGGAGCAGATTCGCAAAGACGAAATTGCCCGGCATCTGAAACACCTCTCGCCCGACGAGTCGGAGAAGGTGGACAAAATCACCCGCGGCATCATGCAGAAGATCATCAAACTGCCCGTGCTGCAACTCAAAGCCGCCTGCAAACGCGGTGAAGCCGAAACGCTCATCGACGTGCTGAACGACCTCTTTAACCTGGAAGCCCAGTCCGACATCGCCGAATCGCAGTACGAGTCGAGATAGACCTTAACATACTTTTAGCACTTGAACGTCCTGACAGATCAGCAATGTTGCTGATCTGTCAGGACGTTCAGTTTATGCGCTTGCTGTAATTGGCTATTCCATCGCGATTGGCACCTCGACCATTTCCCAAAAAAGCGTAATGCCTTTATCGGTCACCTGATACACCAGCCGCTCACTCAGGTTGGCTGCTGTCTTTGGCTTCACCTGCACAGTTAGTACATCTTTCGCCGGATCGCGATTCGCTTCGCCCGTTCGTTTTATACCCCACTGGCCGGTCTCGGAATTGAAAATAATGGTCCACTCTTTCTCTCCCGGAACCGCGAATAAACTATACTTTCCGGCTGGCAACGTTTTGCCTTCCACTTTAACGTCTTTATCAACCTGAAGGATAGTGGCTTCATTCGCTCCGGCCCGCCAGGGTTTATCGTAGGGCACCAATACCCCGAAAATTTGTCGGCCTCTAACGGCTGGGCTGCCGTAACTAACGGTAACGGTGGCTCCGTTTACCTTGCCGGTAGCGGTTGCGGGCGGGCTGGGCCGACTGGCTTTGTCGCCCTGCGCCCACGTTAACAGGGTTGTTAGCAGCCCAAGTACTGTCAGGGCGATTGTGCGGTTCATTCGTGTAGCTCTCATTGTGTAACGTAGTTGAGATGAAGAACCAAGGTGCTAAAATTCCAGCCTAAAACCGCAAGTGTCTGCCGTGTTTTTAGGGGATGGTCATAAATGGACGCTCATTTTTGTTTCTTTGTGCCATGCGTCCCATCAACTCGGTTCTTCGTCTGCTGACTCTTGTCCTGCTCATCGTGGGACTGATTGCCGTTTGGGAGCAGATTCGGGGTAATGGCTGGCTGGCTCGCTTTACCCGGTCTGAAACGCCCGCCCGTAGTATTCTCCTGACTAAAATTACGACACTCGGCAAACTCGAGCTGGTGCGCTATACCTTCAAAGATGTAGTAGAGCATGAACTGGCCCGGCTGATTATTCCCAACGCCAGTGCGGTATTGATTGTGGAAGGTGAAGCGGTAGGCTGCATCGACCTGAGTCAGGTTAAGCCAGACAACATACGCACTGTAGGCGATAGTCTGCTGGTACAGCTGCCGAAACCCGAACTGTGCGGCTGGAAAATCAACCATGAGCGGTCGCGGGTGTACGACACGCGGTATGCGTTTCTGGATGAGTCGCAGCTGGTGAGCGCTGCCTACCGCCGGGCCGAACAGCAGATTAAACAGTCAGCGCTGCAAAGTGGTATTCTGGATCAGACCCGCCGAAATGCCGATCAGTTGCTGCGTCCGTTACTGGAGCAGCTGTCGGGCAAGAAGGTACGGCTGGTGTATTTATAAGCAGTAAGTCAAAGCCGGAAAAACAGATGCCATATCTCCAAGATATGGCATCTGTTTTTCCGGCCTACAGCAACTACTCCGGCTGTTCCTGGTTTAGAATCGTGTGGCCCATTTTATCCCGCTTGGTTGTCAGGTACCGTTCGTTGAACGGATTGGGGGTAATTTCGATGGGGATGGTATCGACAATCTCAAGACCGTAGCCCATCAGACCCGCGCGCTTTTTCGGGTTATTGGAGATCAGACGAATCTTACGTACATCCAGATCGCGCAGAATCTGAGCACCGACGCCATAATCCCGTTCGTCCATTTTGAAACCTAACTCGATGTTGGCTTCGACCGTATCGCGGCCCATTTCCTGGAGTTTGTACGCCTTCAGTTTGTTCAGCAGCCCGATGCCCCGCCCCTCCTGGTTCATGTACACAACTACGCCCCGCCCTTCGGCTTCGATGAGCCGCATGGCTTCGTGCAGTTGTGGCCCGCAGTCGCAGCGGCAGGAGCCGAAAATATCGCCCGTCATGCACGAAGAGTGAACGCGCACCATCACCGGCTCATTGGGTGTCCACAGACCTTTTACGAGTGCCAGGTGCGTTTCGCCGGTGTTGCTCTGCTTGTAGGCATATAAATCGAAGTGCCCCCAGGCGGTGGGCATATCAACACCGATCTCACGCTTGATCAGACTTTCGGTACGCAGCCGGTACGCGATCAGATCCTGAATACTAACCAATTTAAGATCGAACTTATCGGCAATGACCCGCAGCTCGGGCAGGCGCGCCATCGTACCATCTTCGTTCAGAATTTCGATCAGCACACCCGCCGGTTGCAGGCCCGCCAACCGGGCAAAGTCAACGGTGGCTTCGGTATGCCCGGCCCGCCGGATAACCCCACCCGGCACGGCACGCAGGGGAAATATATGGCCAGGACGGCCCAGATCGTCAGGGGTGGTTTCGGCGTTAACTAAGGCTTGAATGGTTTTGGCCCGGTCCGAGGCAGAAATGCCCGTAGTGCAGCCATGACCCAACAGATCGACAGATACAGTGAACGGCGTGGTATGCATGGATGTATTCGTACCCACCATCATTTCCAGCCCCAGTTCGGTACAACGGTCTTCGGTAAGCGGGGCACACATCAGTCCCCGGCCTTCTTTGGTCATGAAATTGACCATTTCGGGCGTTACTTTTTCGGCTGCGCAGATAAAGTCACCTTCGTTTTCCCGGTCTTCATCGTCTACTACGATAATGATTTTCCCAGCCCGGATGTCGGCGATGGCGTCCTCAATTAAATCCAGCCGGATGGGTTCATTGGTATTATAATTGCTCATGAATTTGCGTGATGAAAGCCAGTGGGGTAATTTTGAATAGTTAGTCCAGAGTCAATACTGATTCGTTAGCAGGCGGTTCCGGCGTGGGCCTGATGTCTCTCTAACGACTGGCCGCAAAGATACGTTTCGTTGAGCGCTAAAATGGCGGTGCGGGCGTTCTTAGAGCAACTCATCAGCGCTACACTATACGTCAAAACCGTTTACCCCGTGCAAATTGTAAGAAAGTGGCCATCGTGTTCCGGGTCATATACTGGCCTGAGCGGAGCCATTGGCATCTGTTTTCTGTTGCTGTTCGTGCTGGTATTGCCCAGTCTGGCCCAGGACCCCAATAACAATTATTGCGAAAATCTACTGGGTAACACACCAGGCAGTTTTACGCTTAGCAACAATCAGATTTGTGCAGGTTCTCCGGTAACCATTACCCGGCAAATAGCGGGCTTGACCAGTTCCAACTACAACTATAATTACTCTGGAAAGGGTATTCCGGTTACGGGCAATACCCCTCAACTCACCTTTACGTATTCGTCACCGGGCTCTTACACGATCATTCAATTAGGTGTAGGCGCCGGGAACGCTATTCCTGTCATTGCCTGCCAGGTTGTTCAGGTTGTAGACGTGCCAACTGTAGTAGTCGGCACACCCACGGTCTGTTCAGGCCGGACGGCTGTTGTCCCTATCCAGAACGCCGGTACGCTACCCTACGACGGATTTGCTATCGACTGGCAGGATGGTACACCAGTTGACAAGCAGTCGCGCGCCAGCGTTGTTAGTCAGGGAGGTCAGGTGAGTCACACCTATTTAGGAACGTTCACCTCCTTCGCGCCCACTATCTATGGCTACTACAACAGTTCTTCCTGCCGGAGTCCTTTAGTGCGGCTGCCAGCTGTTCAGCTCCAGACATCCGGTAATTTAACCCCGCCAAAGCCATTAGTCAGCGAGTTGAAGACCAACGACGACGGGACGATTACCATTAATTACCAGCTTAGCGGTAATGACCCGGCTGAACTTCAGCAGAAAGATCCCGCGACCGGAACCTACCAACCCACTGGCCAAACCGGCAACGGTGGTTCATTTACCGTCCGAACCGACGTGAAGCAGGTTCAATGCTTTAAAGTAGTTGCCAAAAACAGCTGCGGCATTGCCTCCGAGTCCGACGCCGTATGCAGCCTCGTGCTGAGTGTGACCGCCGTGTCCAAACAAAACAAACTCGACTGGCAGGTGTACACCGGTAGTGCGCCCACCTTTGTCCGCTACCGGGTTTATACCAACGGAGCCCCATCGGCCTCCCTCAATAACAAAGGCACAACGACCTACCCGGATAACAACATCGACTGCGGGGTGCCGTACTGTTATTACATAGAAGCCACCGTTCGGGGGCAGACCGAAACGACTATTACCTCAGCTCCGGTCTGTGTCACGGGTATCAACACCGATCCGGCTCCGGCGCTGAAAGATATTTTCGTTACCATCGAAAACGGGGCCGTCCGGCTACAGGGCACGCTGCCCCCTGCCAATGCGCCGGGTCGCTATACCGCTACCATCAGCCGGTCGGACGGGGGCAACAGCCCGTTTTTACCTGTCGGTACGGTGGCCAACAGCCTGCTCTACATCGACAATACGGCCAATGTAAATCAGCAGTCCTACTGCTATCAGGTATCGTATCAAACGAGTTGTGGTCTGCCATCGCCACCCACCCCGCCCGTTTGTACCGTATGGCTGAACGCGAAAACAGCGGTCGGCATCGACTGGACGGCCAACGCCCCTTTCAGTTCGGGCGGAGTAGCCGACTACACTCTCGAAACCCTCGATACCGGTGTTAATACCACTACGTTTCTCGATCTGGGCGGCAATACGCATTATGAACCGGACCTGACAGATCCCAAACTGCAAACGTACCGGTATCGGATTATAGCTTACGATGCCAACGGGACACCAAGCTATTCGAACTACTACGAAGTGCGGCTGGAGCCCAAACTGTATGTACCCAACGCCTTTACACCCAACGGCGACGGTACCAATGACACGTTTGCGGTGACCGGCCTTTTTGTGGATCAGTTTAGCCTGACCCTGTTCAGCCGCTGGGGCGAGGTTGTTTTTCACAGCAACAGCCCAGCCGATGCCTGGGACGGCCGGATAAACGGTCAGCCCGCCCCCGCTGGTGAGTACACGTACCGCGTTGAAATTGCCGATCAGACAGGCAAGCGCATTACCCGTTCAGGGCCGATCCTGCTGATTCGCTGAAACAATTGACCAGAGGTTTGTAGTTTGTGGTTCGTAGTTGCCGCTATAGAAACGACAAAACACAAACCAAAAACCGCAAACCACTATGTTTGGAAATATGGGGAACATGATGGACATGTTCGGCAAGGTGAAAGAATTTCAGGCGCGCATGAAAGAAGCGCAGGATAGTTTGAGCGGTATAACCGCCGAGGGCGAATCGGGAGCGGGTTTAGTGAAGGTAACCGTTAACGGTGCCAAGCAGGTTCTCCGGCTCGATATTGACCCTGACCTAATCAAGTCGGGCGCGACCCCGGCCGACGACCGCGAGATGTTGCAAGACCTGATCGTTGCAGCGATCAACAAAGCATTGGAAAATATAGAACCCAAAATCCGCGAACACCTGAAGAAATCGACGGAAGGGCTGTTGCCTAACATTCCGGGCCTTGACCTGGGTGGCCTGATGTGAGTCTGATGGATAAACTGGCGATTGTGATCTTAAATTTCAATGGGCAATCGTTTCTCGAGCGATTTTTGCCGTCGGTCGTTGCCCATACTCCGGCGGCTTATCCTGTTTATGTAGCCGACAATGGCTCGACTGACGGGACAATCGCCCTCCTGCGAGCGAGCTTCCCTACGGTTCGGATAGTACAATTACCTACAAATGAAGGATATGCAGGTGGCTACAACACGGCACTCGCTCAAATTCAGGCGGAGTTTTATGTGCTGCTCAACTCCGACGTTGCTGTTACGGCCAGTTGGATCAACCCCATACTGACGCTTCTTGAAGCTGATGCAACCATAGCTGCCTGTCAGCCGAAACTGCTTGCCTACGACCGGCAAAATCAGTTTGAGTATGCGGGGGGAGCTGGTGGCTACATCGACCGGCTTGGCTTTGCGTTTTGCCGGGGTCGCCTGTTCGATACGCTTGAGGACGATTGCGGGCAATACAATACCAATCAGCCGGTGTTCTGGGCTACGGGAGCCTGTCTGTTTGTCCGGGCCTCGGTATTTCAGGAAACGGGTGGCTTTGATGCCTTTTTCTTCGCCCATCAGGAAGAGATTGACTGGTGCTGGCGGGTACAGCGGCTCGGCTATACTGTCTGGACCTGCGCCGAATCGGTGGTTTATCACGTTGGTGGCGGTACGTTACCAAAATCCAATCCCCACAAGACCTTTCTGAACTACCGTAACAGTCTGCTGATGCTGTATAAAAACCTGCCGGCCGGTCGGCTATGGTCTACCCTGTTGCTTCGGCTGATTGTGGATGGCCTATCGTCGGCCCGGTTCCTGATGGCGGGCCAGTTCAGCGAAATTGGGGCGGTATTGCGGGCACACTTTGCTTTTTATGGTCAGGTGAGCCGGTTACGATCAGTGCGGCAGACGTTACTGGCACAGGACAAGCCGGGCGTTATACTGCCCATTTATCCCGGCAGTGTAGTCTGGGCGTATTTTTTGCAGGACAAAAAGGCCTTCAGTCAGTTGAACTGGGAGCCAACAAAAAACCCCGACGTAGCGGGGTGTAGCGTTTCCACGACTAACGTCATGGGCGGGTAAAAGGGCTACCTGCTTACAAATCCCAGACGGTTGGGTGCGCGTACCGGCGGACGTGCTTTTTCATTTCCAGCCAGAACGCCATAATCAGGTAAAGTACCACTGGCGAACCCAGTGTAAGGAATGACGTATAAATAAAGTACAATCGGATGCTGCTGGCCGATATATTCATCTTTTCGCCCAGCCGGGTACATACCCCGAATGCCTGCTTCTCCACGAAATACCGAATACGATACATAGCCGTTTGTTGAACTTACTTACCACTACTGCCACTTTGTTAACAAACTTAACTATTTACCGGCAATCGGTGTTTGTTTCTTTCGCTAAAATGAGGAAAAATTTAGCGAAAATGAGCGTAGT
This sequence comes from uncultured Cytophagales bacterium, assembly GCA_964251665.1. Taxonomy (GTDB): domain Bacteria; phylum Bacteroidota; class Bacteroidia; order Cytophagales; family Spirosomataceae; genus JBBQLG01. The sequence continues at coordinate 65,253 of CAXUKO010000013.1, read as the reverse complement.
ACAGTGGGTAACTTATTGTGGTTGAAACAATTTTACTTACTTTGTGCACCAAAGAGGGTAACAATCCTAACCCAGAGAAAGCCCTCAGATGTTCTATTTCTAATTCTTTAACTTTTTATGCAAACAGGTACAGTAAAGTTTTTCAATGAGAGCAAGGGCTTCGGTTTTATCGTGGACGACGCAACGAACAATGAGATCTTCGTACACATCACCGGCCTGAACGGAGCCACCATCCGCGAAAAGGATCGGGTAGAATTTGACGTTGTTGAGGGCAAGAAAGGCCTGAACGCTATTAAAGTTCGGAAAGCCGACTAACTGGTCCGACATGAGTTATAAAAAACCCGAACCGTACAGTTCGGGTTTTTCGTTTTTAACGCAGTCAGACATGGCCCGTCCAGGTATGGACTTCGGCGATAGTCGGCATCTTCGCGTCGATTTTAAGTTTCTTACGCATCCCGCCCAGATCATTGAATAGTTTGTTCGGACTGGCGGCCCGGAGTTGTTCCAACGTAAGAATGTTCATTTTTTGTAGCGCGGGCAACCATTCGGCAGGCACACCCGCTGCGACAAAGTCGGCTTCGGTTGATGCCTCGGCTTTTTTCTCGGGGCGCATCTGCGGGAAAAACAATACATCCTGAATAGAGGGCTGGTTGGTCATAATCATGGCCAGCCGGTCGATACCCAGACCAACGCCGGCGGTGGGCGGCATACCGTATTCCAGTGCCCGCAGAAAGTCTTCGTCCAGCGCCATGGCTTCTTCGTCGCCCCGCTCCGCCAGCCGCAACTGCTCGTCAAAACGCGCACGCTGATCAAGCGGATCGTTCAACTCCGAATACGCGTTAGCAATTTCTTTTCCATTGCAAATGGCCTCAAATCGTTCAACCAGGCCCGGTTTGCTGCGGTGCTTCTTGGTCAACGGCGACATTTCCACCGGGTAGTCGGTGATGAAAGTGGGCTGAATCAGGTTGGGTTCGCAGGCATCACCGAACAGCTCGTCGATGAGTTTCGACTTGCCCATGGTGCTGTCTACTTTAATACCCCGGCTTTCGGCCACCTGCCGGAGTTCAGCTTCTTCCATCGCCGAGACATCAACGCCGGTATATTCCTGAATGGCCTCGAACATGGTCAGGCGTTTCCAGGGGCGTTTGAAATCAATGATATTTTCGCCGACGGTCACTTTTGTCGTCCCGGCCACGTCGATAGCTACCTTCTCGACCATTTCTTCGATGGTGTCCATCATCCAGAGGTAGTCTTTATAGGCGACATAAAATTCCACCTGCGTGAACTCAGGATTGTGGGTGCGATCCATGCCCTCGTTGCGGAAATCTTTGGCGAACTCAAACACACCGTCGTAGCCGCCCACGATCAGACGTTTCAGGTAAAGCTCATTAGCAATGCGCAGGTACAGCGCCATGTCGAGCGTGTTGTGATGCGTTTTGAAGGGCCGGGCCGTGGCTCCACCGTGGATGGGCTGCAAAATCGGTGTCTCCACTTCCAGGTACCCTTTATTGCTCAGGAACTGCCGGATGGAGTTAACTAATTTTGTGCGTTTCACGAACACGTCACGTACCTCGGGGTTCACTATCAGATCGACGTAACGCTGCCGGTAACGCTGTTCGGGATCGGTGAAAGCATCGTATACTTCTTTCTCACCCTGTTCATTAACACTCTCTTTCACCACCGGTAACGGCCGCAGTGATTTGTTCAGGATGGTAAATTCCTTCACATAGACCGATAGTTCACCGGTCAGGGTTGTGAACACATGCCCCCGCACACTGATAATGTCGCCAATGTCGAGCAGTTTTTTAAAGACCGTATTGTACAGCGTCTTATCGTCGCCGGGACAGAGGTCATCGCGTCGAAAATAAAGCTGCAGCCGTCCGGTTGAGTCCTGCATTTCGGCAAACGACGCGCTGCCCATAATGCGGAAGCCCATCAGTCGGCCGGCCAGTTGTACATTTCCCCAACGTTCGTCGGTCGAAAAGTCGAGGTGGGATTCATAGCCTCCGGCGGTTTCGGTGCTGGCTTTACCGGCAAATGTCGTGCGGATGTCGGCAATAGTCGCGGTAACGTCGACGGTTGGGGCGGGATACGGGTCGATACCCATGCGCATCAGATCGTCGCGTTTCTGGCGCCGGTTTATTTCCTGTTCACTCAAAAGCATTTCAGTTGGTAACGGGGTCGCCCGTGCGGTTATGTATCAATACGTCAGCGCGTGGCGTGGATGCCACAGCCGAGCCAGCACAAAATTAGGAAAAAGCGCGGCTTCCCGGCCACTAAAACGGAGCGGGCGATAACACGTTCCGGGGTGGATGTTCACCGCTGGCAACGTGCTATCGCCCGGATTTTGGGACAGTAACAACTTATTCATCCGTTCCGGCCATCACTTCCGATGGAACAGACGAGGCCTGACTGACGCTCTTGAGCGCGTTATACTGCGTAATCAGGACGAGCCGCCCCAGGGTCGTGCCGGTATCCAGACTACGGCTGCTCCGGTAATGATTCAGTTCGCTGCCAAACTCCTTAGCCATACGCGGCCATATTTCGAGCGCAAAGTGGTCCAGTTCCATCATCGTATCCTCGTCATACACATAATAAACGAAGCTTTCGAGGTCGCTGTATAACTGTTGATCTGACCCGTACGAAGCCGGATTGTTTACCCGAATTGGCTCGTGCTGATGCCGCAGCCGCCGGTACACGGTTAGCGGACCGGTAGCGCACTGTTCCAGAAATATTTTACGCTCAACGGTCGGCTTTATCATGAAATCAACGGACGCAAACGTACGCAGCGCATTGTGGAGATCGTCATAATACATGAACTGAGCTACCTGAGAAGCCGAATACGCTTTAATGGTTCCGTTATCAAGCCGGAGTTGTACTACCTCTGCTTTCCAGTTATAATTAATATCGCCATCCATTACCACGCCCGAACTAAGCTCCAGTTTCCCGTGGTTCCAATCTTCGTTGTGCGGGGCAGCGGCCACCCCGTGCGGTGTGGTTATCGCCATACCAGCGACGACCAGCCAAAGTACCAGTTTCGTTTTCATGTGTTCGTTGAGTTTGTTGTTTACTGCCAGACTTTGCCCTCTGCAAAAGCCTTTGCCCAACGAAGGTGAAAATTGTGTGCCAGTCTGAAAAAGAACTCTTTACGAAGTAAACAGACCGATTAAGCGTACGATTTTTATCACTATTCAGAGATAAATCACTATTCCAATAAGGTTTACTGCGGGCAGCGAAATGGGCAGAAATTGTTTTGGTCTACGCTAATTTTTCCCTGAATACCCCAATGAGGTATCCATTCCTCAAGTTGAGGAATCGGATAAGCACCCCACCAAAAAGAAGCGCTTACCGCGTAGCAGCCTCCACAGCTTCGGCTACCAGCCGGATGCCGTCGAGCGTTAGCGACGGGATAACATCGGCAAACTCGTGGTGCAGGGAAGGAATAGCGCCGGCCAGTCCGCCGGTAGCTACGGCAATGCAATCATTATGAAGTTCCTGCCGGATACGGCTTAATAAAAAGCGCACCATTCCCTCGTAGCCCAGCACCACACCCGCCTGAATGGCATGGGTCGTACTGGTGCCAAGGGCTGAGTGCGGTAGCTCAATCGGTACTTCGGGCAACTGAGCGGTATTGGCAAACAGGGCACGAATGGCCGTTTTTAAGCCGGGTGCGATGGAAACACCGAGTATTCTGCCTTCGGCCGATACCGTTGTCATGGTTAGCGCAGTGCCAAAATCAACGACGGTACAGTTGCGCCGGTAACGGGTGTGGGCCGCGAGCGCGTTGGCCACCAGATCGGTTCCGATTTCATAGGGGCGTAAAATTTCCAGTGGTAATAAGGGGTAGATGCCCGGCCCTACTACCACCGGCTCGGTGCCAAACCAATGCGCCAGCATTTCGCGCAGCGTTAATGTCAGATCGGGAACAACGCTGCTGATGACTGCCGTTCGGAGGGCACTAAATGAAACACCGGCTTCGAGGAGCCAGAGCCGCAGTTTCTGTTCGTAATGGGTAGCAGGCTGGTCTGCCCGCGAGGGTGTTCGCCAGATATGCAGCCAGGTATTGGCGTGGTAAAGACCAAAAACAGTGTCGGTATTGCCGACGTCGACAGCGAGAAGCATAAACGTATTCCGAAGCAATGTATCCGGTTCGCCGGTCCGACCGGACGCCCACGTCCGGTTTTATCCAGTTAACGACCGGACGTGGGCGTCCGGGGTACGTCAGTGAAATCCGTCGCTCAGGAATTTTAAGGCATCGGGCAGGGCCGTACGCCAGTATGACCAGGTATGGGCACCATCCCGAATGCGGAACTCGTGGGCAATCTTCCGATTAAGCAGCGCGATATGAAGCATGGCGTTACCCACCGTGAGCGCATCGTCGTCGCCACAGTCGATCCACCACCGCACCTGTTTCAGGTCATTCTCGGGCGCAGACCGGGCCAGTACCAGCGGACTACTCCGCTTCCAGGTAGCCGTAAGCCGTTCTTCGCCCTTGACCGGTCCGCTGAATGCATTGGCGTAGGCGGTGTTATAACGCTCGTCGGGAATGGCCATAAACGTTTCCTCCGTCCGAACGGCGGCACTCAGACCCGCGCTGGCACTAAACAGGTCGGGGTGGTGCATCGCCAGCATCAGGGCGCCATGCCCGCCCATCGATACGCCGGCAATAGCCCGGAACTCACGGTTGGCCCGCGTACGGTAGGTTGAGTCGATATGCGCGATAAACTCCTGAACGAACATGTCTTCGTACCGGACTTTATTCTGATAGTCATTGATGTACCAGGTTGTACCGGCATCGGGCATGACGAGAATCATGGGTGGCAACAGACCCGATTTTACCCCTTCGGCCAGAATCCGGTCGGCTTCGCCAAACTGAATCCAGCCGGTTTCGTCGTCGCCGTAGCCATGCAGGAGATAAACCACCGGATAGCGCCGGTTCGAGGTGTAATAATCGTCGGGGAGAATGACGGAGTAGCGAACGGGCCGGTTCAGCAGGGAACTGCCAAAGGCAATGCTTTCGAGCAGGTGGGGCTGCGGAGCCGAAACAACCGGCACGGGGCCGGTAGTCTGCGGAATGGTCATCGCCGACCGTCGGCGCGATTGGGCCGAGGCCCCGAACGTAATCAGGCAAGCAAGCAACAGGACAAGGACGTAACGCACGGGCGGTTCACGGGTTAAAGGCAGAGAACGCGCTAAAATTACGGTTATTTCGCAGATGACCGACTATTGGGTCAGGCCATAACGGCGGGTCGGCTCCGGGGCAGGCTGATTTCGATGCGGGTACCGGCTCCGGGCTGACTGTCGATATGGCACTGCCCGCCCAGCAGACGGGCGCGCTGCTGCAAATGCCCCAACCCCGACCCCGACTGACTCAGTGAGCGGCCCGTTACATCTTTGAGGGAAAAGCCCTGCCCATCATCGCGGATGCACAGCCGGAAGGCATCCGACTGATAATCGGCGTCGACCGTCAGGGTGCGGGCCTGCGCGTGTTTGAGGGCGTTGGTGAGCGACTCCTGAGCCATCCGAAACAGGATAATTTCAGTTTCATTACCAAGCGAGTAGGGCGAGCCGGTTACCAGCAGCCGGGCCTGGTAGTAGCCGGTTCGTTCAATGCGTTCGAGGGCGAGGGTCAGGCTGTCCTGCAAACCGAACTGGTGTACCGTCCGCGTATCGAGGGTTTTGGTCATGGCCCGTACATCGCGGATCGTTTGCGAAATAACGTCCAGCGTGTCGCGCGTAGCGGCCTGATGTGCTGGTTCGGTGAGCCGGGCCGACAGACTGTTCAGCTGAAGTTTCGCCAGGGCCAGCATCTGGCCAATATGGTCGTGCAGTTCCTCGCCCAATTGCTGGAGCGTGTGGTTCTGAATTTCGAGTTTAGCACGCAGCAGTTCACGCTCATAGGCCTCGGTGAGGAGTTGCTTTTCCCGTTGGTTTTCGCGTTGCCGACGGTGGTAATAGAGAATGAAGCTAACGCCGAACAGGGCCATCAGCAACAAGACTACACTACCGGTCACGAGCATGATTATGATCTCGTTCGTCTTTTCATCGTTCATGGGTACGCACAGGAAAATTCAGCAGACAGGTTACCCCAATGGTTCCGTAAAGTAGGTAATAAAACGCATAGCCCGCATAGTAGATTCGAGTGCCGAGAGTGACATCATTTTTAATGAAGTAATTCAGCGAACCGTAAATGAAAAAGTTACCCAGAAAGTAGAACAGCACAGCGACAAGAATCCAGAATGTTGGGTCTTTTTCAGGTACATACGTACTACTTCTGTTCAACAAATCCCGAAAAAACATGAAACACCAAAAGGTAATCAGTAAACTTTCGGTCATGAAAGCCAGCGTATTTACCTGATCGAGCGGTTCGTTGTAAAGGGTAAAGAAAACAGCGACTGCCCAGTACGCCACTACCGACCAGCCAATCGCCCTTTTCAGGCGGAGTCCGGTAAAAGTCTGGTAAAAGATGAATGCCAGCAGGGAGTAATCCAGCGGAGTCATCAGGTGATACAGGAATATGTTGTCGATGCTGGGTGTAAAGCCGAAATGCAGGTAATCAGCCAACAATTCTACACATAAATGCAGCATAGCCAGTCCAAGCAACGGCCGTAAATTTGCAGGCAGGGTGCGGTATCGGCTGATCAGAACGCCCGTCACGAGAATCAGTAACACTACATAGGCTTTATCCTCGCCAGCCAGTTTGCGCAACCAGTGAAACATTGATTGTTTTATTAGAACGGACGGCGCACAGGCCGCCCGTTAAGAAGAGATATACTTAGGCTACCGGGTTGCCGGGTGCCAGCGAACCACCTTTGCACAAAGGCCCGATGCAGTCGGCCAGCGCAATCAGACCGGATGCTACGTGGTCGTGGTCATCAGATACCTGATCGGTAAACGACCCATCGGCTTCTTTAGCTACAGGCATCAACAGATACGATACATCGTCGTGGGTATCATCCTCCGAACTCTTGGCCATGTAGATACGAAGGCCGTGGGTATCATCGGAGGTGTTCAGGAGCTGCTGAATAACGTCTTTACTGAAAACAGCCGACGTAAACACATCTTTTGGTGCAACAGCGCTTTCTTTTACAGCGAAATTCTGGTAGTTGGTAACCTGCTTTTTGAGGTCATCCATTGTAAATGCTTTCTCGTAGGTAGCCATGTTCGGCGGGTAGTTTGGAGTGGCGATTAATTACAGCTACAACTTAGCCTTTTTTCAAATCAGATAATGTTCCGGTAACCATGCCAAACACAGCCTAAAGTAAGTAACTTATTGATTATCAATAGATTACGACTTAGTAAACGGTAATTAATTTTACGTCAACGCAGCCCCTTAACTAACTGATTGTGACCCAACTGAACTATAGAGTGGGTGGTGTTCGTGGAGCAGCCGAAGAGGTAGTTTCGTTAAAGCAGCTACCTTATTTTGTTCGGACAACGTTCAGCCGTTTCATTAACTCTTTTCGATTAGCCGCCGGTATAGGAAGCGGAGTCGAATGCCCCTTCATGTACAGGTAATTGTGCTCTACACGCGCCAGATAGTTCAGGTTGATAAGCAGTGACCTGGACAGCCGGTGAAAATTAGGAGTGGGGAAGTACTGCGACAAATGGCTCAGGTTGGTGCTCACGTGGTAGGGCGTTTCTTTGGTAATGGCAAATACTTTGGTGTAAGCGCCATCCGCTTTTACATACAATACATCCTTAAGTTCTACCCGTTCGTAGCCTTCATCATCGGGCAGGTACACGTACTTAGCGGCCGATGAATCTACCGAACTGACGGGGGGCGACTGGGAATAATAAGCCAGTTCGATCTGTAGTTTCAGTTCATCGTGCCGGAAGGGCTTGAGCATGTAGGCAGCCGGCAGGGTCTGTTTCGCTAATTGAAATGTTTGCTCCTCGGAGTTAGCCGTCAGGTAAATAATGGGCATTCGGTACCGGGCCAGCAGTTCTTTCGCCGTAGCAATCCCATCGGCGCTGGAGCCTCTCAATTGAATATCAATCAGAGCTAAATCGGGCAGATAGGCCGCAGCCGACTCCAGTGCCTGTTGTATATTTCGGGCAATACCCGTTACCGTATGCCCGGCCGCTTCCAGGGTTTCACACAGGTCCATTGCCGTAATCGTTTCATCCTCCACAATCAGAATTTTCAGCGGGTCCATTGGCTACGTTAAACAGTGAATGTTAGGGTGAATACAGTACCATTGGCTGACACAAACCGGCTCGTGCCCGATAACTGGTCGACCTGTGCCTGAATGAGTTGCATACCAAATGAACTACCTGTTGCAGTCGCTCGGGTAGCAACGGATTGTGCCCGTCCCGCCCCCTTTTCGCCAGACCGGTCCAGTAATGACTTTATCCGAAGAGGACCGGCACTTACTGACCGGTTTAGCGGAGCCCTGACCCGCTCCAGGCCCGGTCCCAAACTATCGGACTGCTCCGGTCCGGAATCCGAAGTGTCGGACTGCTCCAGTCCAAAACCCTCCAGTCCGGGACCATCCAGTCCGGGACCATTATCGCTTACGGTCATGTGTATTTTATTGGCTTGCTGCCGGAAGGTGATGGACAGGCAGGGGTTATCATTATTGACGAACGCATATTTACAGGCATTCGTCGTCAGCTCGTTCAGAATCAGGCCTAAAGGCACAGCCTTGTCTGCCACTAGGCTAATGGCATCGATAGTGAACTGGGTTTCGGCGAACGGAAATCCATACGCCGTCAGTACGCCTTCTACGAGTTCCCGAATGAACTCGCCTACGTTAACCTGCGCTAAGTTGGCCCCGTCGTAAAGCCGTCGGTGCAGAATAGCCATTGACTGAACCCGAAGCCGACTTTCCTCAACGGCTTTTCTGGCCGCAGCATCCGTCAACCGCTTGGATTGCAGACTAAGCAGACTCGATACGACCTGTAGATTGTTTTTAACGCGGTGATTTTGTTCCTGTACCAACTCGGCATTACGACGTCCGATGCGCTTGTTTTGCCGGTAAAGCCGAAAAAATACGGCACTGAGCACAACCGTACCACTGAGCAGAACACCTAATGCGATAAGCAGCCATTGCTGGGTACGCATTTTCGCCGTGTCGAGGGCCAACTCACGCTGCTGAGCCTGTAAACGAGCCTCCCGTTTCCGGGTTTCAAACTCCACACTTAAGCGGCTGATGGCACCATTTCGGTCAGCAATGAGTCCGCTTTTTTCGATTTGATGCAGGCGATTTTGATGCAGATAAGCCTGTTTCCAGTTGCCAATGGCTGCGTAATAGGCCTGCGTTACCTCTTCGTTCTGCTGGCGCGTATCAAATTCATTGTGGTGCTGATCGGTATACAATTGCCTTACCTGCATGAGCAACCGGTGAGCGGCTTTAGGTTGCCCCAGCGTGAGGTAAGCCGAAGCCAGATTCAGGATGGCCCTGATTTGCTTACCCAGCGAACTGTATTGCCGATGAATAGCCACGCCCCGCTCGAAGTACTGAATGCCTTCCGGTCGTCGTTTGGCCACGAGTACTTTACCCAGTAATTCGTCAACATCAGCCCGCAACAGGGGATCATCGACCAGGGAGGCCCACTGTTCGGCCTGACGCAGGTACTGATAGGCACTGTCAACATGGACAGACGAACTATCGGTGGAGTTAACTACCGGACTGTTGCCAAGATGAATACGAGCCAGCGTGCCAAACGCCATCGACTGGCCCTTAAAGTGGTGAATACGCGCAAAAATGGCCCTTGCCTGCCGGGCGTATCGCAGCGCATCGCCGGTATGCCACTGAGCCGCTTCCAGATCGGCCAGACGCAGGTAAAGCCGCCCATATTCGTAGCTGTCGCCCCGTAACTCCTGAATGCGGAGCGAACGCAGAAACCAGGATTTAGCCACCAGATTATTACCAGCCTGTGCATAGCGCTTACCATAAAGGTAATAGGCTTCGGCCAGTAGCAGCGAGTCGTGGGTAGCCACGGCCTGCCGATAAATTGAGTCGACAGGTTGCAGGTTGATTGGCCGCAGTTGCAGCGGCACGAATGACTGAGCCGCAGCCCCGACCCCACCCCACTCCAACCCAAGCAAAACCATTAACGCTCCTATGGCACCAAAAAGCCGTCTATTCATATTGAGCACGGAAGCAACAGAAGGTAGAAAAGAGTACGCTGCCTAACTCGTCTTTCAGATTTTAGCTCATTGCAAAAAAGAGGTCATTCATAAAGAAAAAACCAGACCTGGTAAAACAGCCGTAGGCGTAATGGCTGTTTCGCTCCATATTTGATTACAAACCCAACCAAATCAACTACGGGTGACTACCCGGGTTCTTTGTCAGTATAAACCCTCATTTTATGGCTGTTTTTCCTTATTCGTTTCCAGGTCTGAGCAAGCTGCCCAATAGTAATTGAACACGAACCGAATTTGCTATAGAGGCCTTTTCGGACGTTTTCTGTACGCATGATAATAATAGCACATTTTTACTTATACGCTGCAAACCAGTTCGTCACACTGATTAACCGGTTTAACCGATAAGCGGTACTACGTTGAATCTGACCATTACTTTATGGCTTTCCGTTTCTATCTACATCCTTTTTGATTTTATGTTCGGTCGCTTGTATCCACACCATACTCCCTTTATGAAACCTGTTTTTCATTGATCCTACGCATTTTCGGACCGGAGCCAATGCTGATCTATAGCCCTACAATCCGTTACCCGTCGCTATACACACCTATCCACCCCTGCTGCATGAAAACATTTTTTTACCTGCTTTTTCTATTCCTGGTCAGTCAATTAGCAGCAGCTCAGGCTCCACGCACGGATGTCCTCTACAAACTCGACAAAAAGCCAATCAGTGTCAAAGTAGACGAATTAACGGACAGTACGATTGTCTACTTCGAGCCGCCGACATCGAAGGTCAAAAAAAAGATTGCCCGCCGTCAGGTCTGGAAAATTGTCTTCAGTGATGGCAGTACAGAATTGATTACGCCACTGACCGCCAGTAAACCAACCACTGATCAGATTACGCTCGTGGATCAGACGGTTGTATCAGGCAAAGTAGTCCGGCGCGACGCCCAAAAGTTGTACTATACCAAGCCAAACGACCCAACTAAAGCCCAATATGCGCTTTTACTGAGTCGACTGGACCGAGTTCGTTATGCTGACGGACGGGTAGAGAACCTACGAAAGCCAGCGGCTGTAACGCCCCCGGTTGCAGTTGTTACCCCTCCGCAACCAGCCCCATCGGCCCCAGCTCCAGTTGTTGTAGAGACGCCAGCTGCCGCTCCTCAGCCGGAACCAGCTGCACCTCGTACCGACTACTCAGCCCGGCCCCCTGCGGCCATGTACACCAACTCAAAAGCGTTTGCACATATCCACCTGACAGTAGGCCCCGAACTGGCTTATTTTCCCGAATCGACCAACAAGCAGTGGGGCGATGTCACGGCAGGTTTAGGCATGAATCAGAACGTAGGTGGCAGCGTCCGGTTCGACTTCCGGTTCGTTCGGGCGGTGGCTATCTCTTTTACCGGTGGCTACAATCAATGGCAACTGGTGCGTAACTACCTGCAAAACGGTACGGAGAAGTACGACGAAACCATCAAGCTGACACGAATTCCGCTACAGGCGGGTCTGAAGTTCTACGCCGGTGGGTTGTATCTGATGCCAGAAGCCGGCGTGAATTTATTGACCACAACCGTAAAAACGTCAGCCACGCATCCCTCGCCCAGTAACCAGCAAAACAAGGCGACACCTGTGACGTATGGTGCCAGCCTTGGCTACGAGATCAGCGCTGGTGGACTGCTGGTCGATATCAGTGCCCGGTATCAGTTACTGGACGTCAAAAACCTGAATTTCGGTACTGTATCACCAGCCCTAACCGAACGCATTCAATTTGCCAGTGTCCGGCTTGGAATCGGTTTTAACGCATTACGCAAGTAATTCCCAAACCGATTCGTACTCATGAAGACCTACCTATTCCGGACTATCCAATTCGTTAGTATCACCCTGCTCTGGAGTTCGCTGGGCGGCTGCAAGCGCGAAGTTGATATTGATTTGCTGGTTGGCAATCCCGGCAATCCCCGCTTTAATTTACAGTTCACCAATGAAGTCAACGTAGATTTAGACCTGTATGTAAAAGACCCCAACGGGGAGATAATCTATTACGGCAATAAAAGAGCTCGTAAAAGCCCGGGCCAACTGGATGTAGACTGCTTGTGCAGCTCCTGTCCGCAGGGACCCAACGAAAACATTTTCTGGCCCCTCACCGGCCAGTCTCCGCAGGGAAAATACGAGTTCTGGGTAAACTACTACAGGGCCTGTGGTAGTATCCAACCCTCGTCGTACACAGTTCGGGTTACAAATGATGTACGGCCTGCGACTTCCAGAGTTTTTGTGTCCAGCGGCACCCTCACCGGTAACGGCGCTGCGGGCCTGAACTCAATTCACTGGATCTATGATACAGCCACCAACAAAGTAACAGAGAAATAAGGCATCGGGGTCGATTCCATGTGGGCTCGCCCTGATGCATTGGGCACTTTACGAAGGCCATCCATCCACCTTATCAAAGCCATGAAACCTGTTCACTATTCTCTTGCCACTCAACTCCTGATGCTGTTTGTGCTAGCCACCAGTTGCCAGCGCGAAGTCAACGTCGACCTTAACAAGGGCCTGTCCAGCCAGATACAGCAAATCGTGCCCCAGCCGATTCTGGATAGTCTGCGGAAGAATGGTTTCATTATCAACGAAGGCCTTGTCCCCCCGCAGTTGAGTGGTAACTTTTACGTTGACCCCGACATTTTGCAGGTGTCTTACGGCCCCCAGGACCCGAAAAGGCCGGGCGACTTATTCAGCAGCTACTACTATCGTTTTTATGCACAGGATGCGGCCGGTAAAATAACCTACGACTATGCAACGGAGGGTAAAACGGATGCTGGTATCGGCAAAGGTGCTTTCATATCGGGCAACGGCAACAAGTTTACAATCTTCTCGGAGCAGTCTGGCGTTACCAGTGGTATCGCCAACAAACAGCTAACTGTCATATCGGGTGAGATCACGGCAGGGGGTATTCAAGGGTGGCAGAATTCCTTCGTCCTAACCGATAAAACCAATGACGTCAGTAACAAACTGGTGCCTGTTGGCAAAGGCCGCATTTTTAAAGATGGCGACGGGCTGGCGGCAAAAACATCTTATTTCCCCCAATCAGTTCGTCCGATTCTGGTGCCTGTATCTGACCAGATTATGAGTGTACCACAGGCGGGGGCAGCGTTCGCTGCCCAGTAATCTGAACCTTCTATCCATGTTAGCTAATGAAGACGTTTTTTGGCATTGCTTTATTTTTCACCATACCGCTCGCCCAGGCGCAGAGTATTGTATACCTCAACGATCAGACAAAAGTAGCGGGCGAATTAATTGAACTGACTCCCGAAAAAGTATCGCTTAAGGTGCCCAAAGGGAGTTCGACCGTTAAATTTTCCTACGGGGCCGACCGGGTTGTGGCGACCGTGAGCCGCTACGGCCGCTTACTATGTATGAACTATTTGCTGACCCAGACCGACGACGAACGCGCCCGGCTAATTAGTGAGTTTATGGCTGATACAAGTCGTCCGGCGCAGGACATCATTATCCGGCTCAGTCCACTGGAAGCCATCTACGGCGAGGTTTCGTACGATCAGGGCGAGGTGGTTAACTACTCCACTCCGTTTGATGGCACGCTGGCCAGTCTGCCCAAAACAAAGGTGGCCGCTATTTTTTACCGCAATGGTAAACACGAGTTTTTCACCGATGCGCTGGTGCTGTGCGACAACCCCGACCTGCTGCGTGACCGCTCCCGTTCTCAGTCGGGTACACCACCTGTTGCCGTTGCTGAGCCGAAACCCAGTTCGCCTGTTGCCGCCAGTGTAGCTACCGCAACCAGCAGTCCGGCGGTAGTTCATCCGGGCGTTACAGAGGTATTAAAACTAACAGCCCAGGAGTATGAAGAGTATCGCTCCCAGGGATTACAGCGCGTGCAGCAGTTCGGGGTGCTGCTGGGTATTGTGGCCGACAAAGCGGCCGATGCCAACCAGAAAGCCAAGGCGGTTAGTCAGATACTGCAAATGTTCAAACCCGATGCCACCATTGAGGTCAGTTCATCCGTACCCGGTGCCCAGTCGGCCTCCTACTCGCTGCGGGATTACCTCAAACGCCTGAAGCTGCTTCCTTACAAAAGCATTACCCTCGAGTGGAGCGACATTCAGTATGTCAATGAATTAACCCAGAAGCCGGATGGCAACTACTACGGCAAAATTCGGGGAGAACAGCGTTTCTCGGGTCTGAATAGCAAAGGCGGTTTACAGTACGGTGATGTCACCCAGAAAGAAGTCGACATTATGCTTACGCCTTATCAGAAAGATATAGAAGGAAATGAAAAGGGTAAATGGTGGGTCATACTGGGCAATGTTGGTGTAGTTGCGACCCAGTAGGTGATAAAAAACGACGACGAATGATGCATCGAATACGCCATTGGCTGCTTCTGTTCCTGATGAGCGCACCCGGATGGCTACCCGGTTTACAGGCGCAGGAATTGACTACCCGGGATAATGAGGAAGTAAAACTGCTGGCTCGCCGAAAAATCGAACTTGGGCTGAGTGATCTGCTGAACGTACTGAGCCTGACCGATCTTGGTGAGGCCGAACGTAACGCACTCATCAGCGAGAGTTTTACGCCGGGTGTCAATCAATTATTCGCCGACAAAGACGCCATCGTCGAAGACGACATTAACCCTAACCGGGCCGCTACCGCTACAGTACTGGACATGCCGGTGGAAACCTATCTGGCCAACTTTGATCTCCTCTACGCCAAGTCGGCGCAAAGCACGGTACAACTAGCAGACATTAGCGTTTCGGACCTCAAAAAGGGTAACACACTCTACGTAAAGGTGTTTTACACGTCGATTTTTGGCGGCAGAAACACTAAAATAGACAAGCCGTATGCCCCCATCCGGCGGGTCGCCGAACTACGGGCCGATCAGCTTGGCAACAAGTGGAGTGTCGTGATCACGCGGCTAGCCTTTATTACCCCCGCCGACTCAAACCTTACATTGAATAACGTACCGCTGAAAGAAGCGGTATCGCGCCGAATGGCCGTAGTGACCGATTCGGCTGCGGTTCGCAGCGATTCGACGCAGGCTACCGTTGCCGTAGCAGCCCGGGTTGATCCTGAGCAGGAGCGCGAAAAAGCTGCTTTGGCTGCCTATCAGAAACTGCTGAAAGATGGCGAAACGGCTTTGGCTGCAGGCGATTTGGGTGTGGCACAACAGCTTTTTGAACAGGCCGAGCGGCAAAAACCGTTTGAAGACCTTACGCCTAAGGTCCGGCTGTTTCGTATTCAGAAAGTACTCGAAGAGCGCGCCCGGAACTCCGTGGCAGAAATGAAAAAACGGCTCGAACTGGCCCAGCGAAAACGCCGGTATGCCGAAGCCCTTGCCCTGATGCAGCGCATTGCCGACCAGCAACCCGACTCAACCAATGCTACCGGTCAGATTAAGGAACTCATGGGTAAAGCCCGGCGAAAAGCTGAACTCGACGAACGGTTCGCAACGGGACAGTATCAGGATCTGGTGAAAGAATATAGCCGGATTATCA
The DNA here is from genome assembly GCA_964251665.1 of uncultured Cytophagales bacterium. Classification (GTDB taxonomy): domain Bacteria; phylum Bacteroidota; class Bacteroidia; order Cytophagales; family Spirosomataceae; genus JBBQLG01. Next base: position 49,667 of record CAXUKO010000013.1, on the reverse strand, counting down.
ACACCGAACGGAAAGAAAATAAACAGTCGCTCAACAAGGCTAACAGCTCCGACTGGTTGTTAGGTCGGGGTAAATGCTACACCCAGCTCGGCAATTATAAAGAAGCCCTGAAAGACCTGAATGAGTCGCTGGTGCTTGACTTTCAGAATCTCGACGCCCTGGAATCACGGGCTGACCTGTATGCCCGCACGGGCGATTACCCAAAAGCAGCCGCTGACCTGTCGGTGTACCTGACCGTAGACCCTACCAATGCCGACCTGCTCGTGCGCCGGGCTACCTACCGGATTCGGACCAATCGGATCGTCGAGGCCACCGCCGATTACGACGAAGCCATTCGAATTGGCAACCAAAATCCCCGATACTACCTGCAACGTGGGCTGCTATTTATGCAAACCGGTCTCTGCGACAAGGCCGAAGCTGATTTTACCGAAGGAATTAACCGAAGCCGCCGACAACCGGAACTCTTCTTTCGGCGGGGCACCGCTTACGTCTGTCTGAAGCAATTCGAATCGGCGGGCAGTGACTTTACCCGCGCCATTGAGTTAGGTCTGGATGCTCCTAACCGCGCCCGAATCGACTCCATCGCTGCCCAGTTTTATGCCCAAAGCGATCAGTATCTGCTGGGCCGGAAAGTGCCTGAAGCACTGGCGCTGCTGGATATCGCCTTATTGATAAAGCCTGATTATGCGGATGCCTGGCTCGCGAAAGGCAAAATCCACGGTTCAATTCGCGAAGATCAGCAGGCTGCTGCTGCTCTCACCAAAGCCATTCGATACAATCCCACCAAGTCGGTCAGTTTTTATCAGCGGGGCGAAACCAACTTGCGGCTGGGGGCAGCCAACGAAGCCGTGGCCGATTTCCGGCAGGCGGTAACACTTCAGTCGGACTTGTACGAAGCCTCTCTGGGCGAAGCCAGGGCACATATCGAATTGCGGCAGTACGACAAGGCGCAGGCGATACTGACTACCCTGCGCGGTCTTCGCAAATCCCTTGAAAAGCGGTACGCACCCACTTTTTTCGCTGATACCTATTACCTCTCGGGCCGGTGTGCTTATGAGTTGAAACAGTATTCGGCTGCGCTTGAACAGTTGGAAGATGCCCTGTCTCTTTCCAAAAACTGGGCCGCAGCGTATACCGAACGTGGCCGGGTCTATGAAGCAATAGGCAAGACCGACCGAGCCCGTGAAGATTACGACAAAGCCTCACAACTGGAGCCTACGGTAGCGGCTCACTACGTGCCGCTGGCGCTGATGCTCGAACGGCGGGAGAAGTTTGATGAAGCCCTGACAGTCTATGCACGCTGCCAGGAACTGGATCGCGACCACGACCTGGCCAACGCCGTTGCGTTAGGAAAAGGCCGGTGCCTGATGGCGGCAAACAAATACCTCGACGCTTTAAGTGAACTAACCAAAGTAGGCCAGTATGACGGTCTCGACTGTCTGGACGAATGCCTTTATCTGCGAACGTATGCCCAGGTTCGCACGGGGCAGTTGCCCGAGAACGTTCGGATGGCGGGTTTGCCCACCACGACAGCTTCTCCCGAAAATGCCCCTAAGATACAGTATGTGCTGGCGTGTGCTCACCTTCAGGCTGGCGAAGACGCGCAGGCTCTGACACAACTGGAAAAAGCCCTGCAACTGGGCCTCACCAAAGAGTTTCTGCGCCGGGATAAGCTGATGGACTTCGTCCGACGGGATTTTCGGAAAACGTCGGCCTGTACCCAACTCCTCAGCCGGTACCGGCTATGACGTATGCGCAACCTGAGTATAGCCTTGTTGCGCTGGGCATTTCTCCTAAGCAGCCTGTCGGGTACGAGTCAGGCGCAGACCATCCGTTTTCAGGGCCAGGCGCTGGATTCTCAGTCGCATCGGGCGCTGTCGGCTACCTGGCAGTGGGCCGATTCGACCGGGCGGGTTTTGGTGGAGCGGACAACGACCACAGCCGGTTTTGCTGACACTGTTCCACAACAGATTCGCTTTCTAACGGTGGCCAGCCCTAGCTATCGGACGATTCGCTTGCCCGTGCGGTGGCCAGTTAGCCAGCCGGTCTCGTTTCGGGCCAGGATCCCGCTGGTACCAATCGACAAAGTGACGACGAATCAACCCTATTTTCAGTCGGAACAACAACCAATACAGGTACCGGCAAGCCAATCGGCCAGTGCCCGTATTCAGGTTCAGTTCTTCGTCTGCGATGCGCTGACCAACCGGCCGGTTCAGGCCGAAATTTGTCTGTTCCAAACCCGGAAACGTCAACGTACCTGTTACACCACCAATCCAAGTATCAAAACCGAAGTAAGCCTGCCGGATATTGTAGCTATTGAAGTTCGTGCTGCGGGGTATCAACTTTACCAGGGGAATATGGTCATCAACGATTTGCCACAACGAACGAATCAACCCCATACTATCCGGCTCAATCCAACGCCCACGTTACTAATGGCAACGCTGCCAGCGGCTACCCCCTCGTCTGTGTATTGCCTGAAAGCAATAAAAACAGGGGTTATGTATCCGCTGACCTTACTCGACAGCACATACTTCCTCGGGGAAGCGCCCCCCGGCTCATACCAGCTAGTCCATGAAAGCAACGGAACAGCCGCGCTATCCGAACTTATTTCCCTGTATGAAGGATTGAACGGCTACGTGGGCCCATCAATAAAAACACCGGCTGAGGGAGCGCCCCCGGCCGGTGTCATTTATTTTACTCAGAGCAGCTACGAAATCAGCGATTCAGCACAACGGCATCTCGATAGATTGATCATCGTCATGCGAAAACACCCACAACTGAAACTACGAATTGTGGGTCACACGGATAACGTAGGCGAACCTCATTTAAACCTCGCCCTGTCTGAGTTCCGGGCTAAAATTACGCGTGCGTACTTTCGGCAGCGGGGCATTGGAGAGGGGCGGCTACTCATTGAAGCTACGGGTGCCAGACTACCCGCTGCGGCTAACGACACCGAAGCTAATCGGCGGCTCAACCGGCGGGTAACCCTGCATTTTACTGAGTGATGCCGAGCCTATTCCTGGTTCAGTAACTAGTTCAACGTCAACAGATAACCGATGGTGAAGTTGGCATCCCAGTCGAAAACGAATTGCTGGCAACCCGTAGCATCGGCAATGGCTTTGTAAATAACCAGACCCGCCTTTTGCTTGGCGTTTTTGCTCTCATAGTCGGCGGGCATCTTCAGCACGGTATACCGCTCTTTCCCTTTCCGAACCTCCTTAGCCAGTTCAAAGGGAATCCCACCGATGATGAAGCATGTTTTGCGGTTGGCGGCCGGAATTTGTTTCGCCTTAGCCGCTTCGTCGGCCGATACGGTAGCGTCATCAGTACCTTTTTCGTAGTACTTGGCACCGTAACTTTCCAGCGACTGCGCCTGTCCACCGGTCTTCCACGAGATTTTCGTGTTACCCGAACCAATGTCCACCACAAACGCGTTGCTCTCAAACTGTTTTGGCAATACCACCCGCAAGCCAAGTTTACCTTCCTGCTCGGGCGTTACGGTATTTACGACGTAGTTCAACGTTTTTAGCGCCCGGATGATTTTTTGCGTACCCTCGGCCTTAACCGCACCGGAACTAACCACGAACTGAATGTCACGGCCCGATACGCCATAATCGAGCATACCGGCGATGTATTTTTTCAACCCCTCACGGATGTCCTGATCGGTAGCCATGTTTTCCATGACTAAACTATTACCAAAATCCGCTTTTTCGAGCTTCCAGTTCTTGTCCGCGTCGATGGTAACGATGAACGAATTGAAGCCACTGGCTCCCAGTTCAACCACCCCCTTCAGCTTGCCATTTGTCGGCGCGGGCGGGGTAAAATTAAACGGCTGAGGCTGACTCCCCGTGGCCGAAGCCTCGGACGACCCGGCTGTAGCCGAATTATCCACCGCTGCATCCGGGGCATTCTCCGAAGCAGATGGCTCCGTATTGTCAATGCTGGGCATGGATGGCGATGAAGCCGATTGTTCGGTATTGTTTTTGGTCTGAAACTTCTTGAGCAGGTCGACGCCCCCGATCAGTTTGAAGCCGAAATAGATGGCTATCAGAATAACGGCGGTGATCAGTAACCGCCCGGCAGTAGTAAGTCGTTGCATGGTTTTAAAGTAGCCCAGACGCCCACGTCTGGTTTTTTGCTTGAACAACCAGACGTGGGCGTCTGGGCTACGGCCGTCCGGGCGTGCCGATATATTGATTCAGAAATTACTCTAATAAACCGCGATAATTTTCGTCTTTGGGCGGATTGATGGGTCGCGCCGAAACCGGAACCGCCGGTGGTGCGTCGAGTTTAACCAGCGAGAACTCGCCTTTGTTGTAGGCTTCGAGCATGGCCTGCCCCTTATCGGTCAGAATACCGTTCTGAATGTCGACGCCGTTGATGAAGTCCATTGAGAGATCCATGGCCCGTTTCATCTCGCCAAGTTTCTGGCTCATGTCGTCCTGAATGTACTCCATCGACTCATCGAAGTAAAACTTCTTGTCGGGGTTTCCCTTAAAGATGCTCACGGCCGTTTTCAGGGCATTCGAGCTTTCCTTGACAATGTTATACTCGATCTCTTTCAGCTTTACCTTGATCTCCGTTTCCTTAATCAGGTAGTCGGCCGAGGTATTCACTTTTTCCATGAAAGCCAGCACCATCTGAATGTTGCGCTGGAGTGGCAGCAGTTTTTCGTTCATCTGCTGTAACCCAGCCCCTTCAATAGTAGCCAGATGCGCGGCTTCTTTCATACCCGGCCGGTCGCTGATGCTATTAGCCTTATTAGCTTCGGCAAATTTCTGCTTAATAGCGTCGTTGTTCTCGTTGATCTTCTTGTTCAGTTTCACCAACTGCCCGGCCAGTGTATCGATCTGCCCCTGCATTTTCTGGCGTTTTTCTTTCAGATCATCAATGTAGATTTTCATGATCGCGATGGGGTTCAGTTGAATGACTGTACCAGCGAGCCCCCGCGTGAATGATTTCCAGAGAAAAAATACCGCCGTGCGTACATCCTTACTCGTGAACAGAAAGATCAGGAGAGCTAAGGCCGCCAGCAGGAATCCCAGATACAGCGTATTTTCGGTCACGCGAATCAGAAATTCGACAATTCGGTTGAAATAAGTCAGCCCAACCGCACCGATAGCGGCCAGTAACAGCAGGCTGACAATGCCTTCTGGTTTGCTCCAGTACGAGCGTTTTGCATCATCGGCATCCGTCGCTGGACCGCCAATTTGTGAAAAATCAGGTGTTGCCATGGGAAAAGTTAGTGGTTTGTGGTTGGTTGGTTGTCTTTCCATTAGCCCACGACTTAAGTCGTGGGCTAATGGAAAGACAACGTTTTTACTTGGCAAGGTATGAACCGATTTTAGCTACGTCGGTTTTAATCTGCTCCGTTACGGTGGTGTACGTAGCGTCGTAGTTCGCTTTATTCTGGGTTATCTTCTGACTTTGCTCATCCAGTTCGCCCCCAATTTTAGCCAGTCGTTCCACGTTTGCGCTTAGTCGTTGCTGTAATTCAGCGATTTGCTTGGCCAGCGCTTCGTTATCGCGCTGCAACTGGGTCTGCTCATTTTGCAGGCCACCCACTTTATCGGACAGGGCAGCGTCGGCGGTTTTTATGAAGCCATCGCGGTCGGCATTCAGCGCCGTCAGGTACTGGTTGGCGGTACCCGTTAGCAGCGCCACATCGGCGCCCCCGCCCGACATTGCTTTAAAGCTGGCCCAGGCCGCCTGATACTGTTTATCCTCGCTCAGGCCCAAGTTCGCCAGGCTCCGCAAAATTTCCCGGAACTCGAAATAATCCGGTCCCGGCAGGTTCGCTTTGGCCAGTACCGCCGAGAAGTGTTCGAGAAATCTGTTGTCGACCGCTCCCGTAGCGGGGGCTGCCTGGCGGGGAGCTGTGGCAACTGGTGGTACTGGTACCGACGGGGAAGCAGGCCGCGCTATGGGCCCTTCTGCTGGCTGACTGGCCGTTTCCGGCCCCTCTTTGATAAAGAAACTTAACAATTTCCGCCCGAAGCCATCGCCATCGGCGGGTTGGTCCTGTGCTGCCATGAATGTGTTGGTTGGTCTGTTAGACGAAGCAATGTTACACGGTTCCAGACAGATTTCCACCAGAATTCGCACCAACGGTCCCCCGACTTGACAATAGTACCAAAACAGGGCCGGTCCACGGAGGACGGGCCACGGAGGTCGGGTTATAGAGACCGGCCCTATAAACCTGCCAGTGCGTTTGTATTGGTAACCAATTGGTGAATGTCAGCCGTATATGGGTTGGCTTTTAGGTAAGATACCCACAAAGACAGTGCCTGCATACGAAGCGGACTACGTCGTTTTAACTCTCGAAACAGTTTAGTAAGGTGATCAGAATAGGGATCGTCATTCTCGCTCTTCGCGGTTTTGGTGATGGCGCAAAGCTTTGTCAGATCATGCGGAAGGCCAAATTCGGTAAGATTGAGGTTCACCTCTTCAGCGCCGAGAAGCAGCCATTTTTCGACGGCGGGGAGCACAAAAATCAGGTAATGATGCCGGTCGGGATGTTTGAGCAGTTGCAGCGCGTCAGGCAAGTCATATACCAGATCAAACTGCTCTGTATAAGCTAGTATCTTCTTATCCTTATCAATGATACCCAACGCAAAATTGCTGTGAAGCTTTTCCTGCATGATCTTGAGCACATTGGGGCAGCCTTTTTGGTGGTTGTACCGGCCGGTAGGCGGAACCGCTATTTTAATGAGTTTTGTGTCAATGTAGCATTCGGGAATGACGTTCAAATCCATCAGGCGAGGTAGGCTTCGTTATTAAAAAACAGATCGACGCCATACTGGTGCACCTCCTTAATTTCCTGTTTGGATAATGGCCTGACAACAGTCTGCCCGTCTTTGAAATCGACCATAAAGATGCCCAGATCGTCAATCGCTCCCTCCAGAAAATCATTAACGATTAGCGGGCTATGCGTGACGATAAAAAACTGATTGGTTGTAGATTTGATTACTTCCTGCGTAAACTCGCTGATGTACGGCGGATACGCATGAGCTTCCGGCTCCTCAAATAGCAATACGGAATTCTCGTTGGATGCTACAGCGGTCTTGTAGAAGATGATGCGTTGCAAAGTATCGGCTACGGATGAGTAGGGAAGGATAAAAACCGTATTTCCCTTATCCTTCATTATTTTTAATGACTGACTCGCTCTATCAAGTACCAAGCGCAAACCATATTGCTGAAACCATTGACTAAAGTACTCCGTCAATGACGGAGTGCGTTCCAAAACATGAAGCAGATTGTCCCCAAACGGAGGCTTTAGAGAAGTTATCCAAGGACGTGTTTTCCCTTGTTGAACGCTACCATGTGCTTTAAAGCTATATCGAACAATATGTGATACAACTTCATAGTCCTCATCAGCCGTAGGATTAGTCATTTCTAATCTTTCATTCAATTCGAACGTGGTTTGCTTATGACGTACCTGAACAGATTCGGACATGCCATTAAAAGTGTTTACAGAGTCGATGATAAAGGTTTCAAATTGAAGTGCGTTTTCCCCCGAACCTAAACTAATTTCGTAAACCAAAGACTTTTTGGGGTCTCCACTCACGCTTAAGCTTACTGTACAAGTCTGGTTGTAGTCACCATCAAAAAACAACTCAAACGGATTGCTCAGCCGCACTAAATCTGTTAATTGCTTTGATCCCTCCCACAAGTATGGTAGGCTAAACAATGACATCGCTTCCAGCAAGTTAGATTTACCAACATTGGGCCTGCCAATAAATAAGTTGATCCGGTTGAAACCGGTCAACGTCAACTCCCGGATCGACTTGAAATTCTTGATCTCCAGATGGTCTATGAAATTCTCCATACAAGGGGCTGTAACTAAAAAAGGCGTACCTCTCTGTCGAAAAGTACGCCCATTCTCGTGTAAATAAAAACAAGCTTAATCGTAGGCCAGCACGGGTGCCAGCCACCGCTCAATCTCTTCGACCGGCATATCCTTGCGGTGCGCGTAGTCCAGCACCTGATCTTTGCTAATCTTACCCACCGAGAAATACTTCGATTCCGGGTTCGAGAAGTAGAACCCGCTTACCGAGGAGGCCGGATACATGGCAAAGCTTTCGGTTAACTCAATACCGATCTGACCGGCGTCTAACAGATTGAATAACGTCGCTTTTTCGGTGTGATCGGGGCAGGCCGGATAACCCGGTGCCGGCCGGATGCCCTGATATTTTTCCTTGATCAAATCGTCGTTGGTCAGCGTCTCGCCGGTTGCGTAGGGCCAGAGTTCCGTACGGACTTTTTTGTGCATCAACTCAGCAAACGCTTCGGCCAGGCGGTCGGCGATGGCTTTGATCATAATGCTATTATAGTCGTCATGGTCAGCTTCGAATTTCTCGATCAGTGGCTCAATACCGATACCCGCCGTCACGGCAAAGCCACCAATATAGTCCTCACGACCCGAATCGAGTGGGGCAATGAAATCACTCAGGCAGAGATTAGGCAGATTAGCAGCCTTCTGATTCTGCTGACGAATAAAATGCAGAACGGCTTTAGTGTCGTAAATCAGTTCACCCGCGTCCGTTACGGCCACAGGGCTGGTTACTTCGCCGTTGGCAGCTATCATCCGCCGACTCATCTTATACTCCAGATGCTGATGCGAGCCGTGCCGTTCGCAGGGAATTTCACGCACCGTCTCCTCAAAATCATGCAACAGCACGTCGTCATCGGTCGAGTTTGCCGGGAAGAAGCCAACTACCGCTTTCGCCGTCAGTAGTTTCTTATCGATTACCTCCTGCAAGAGCCGGTTCGCATCGTCGAACAGCTTATTCGCTTCCGAGCCGACAATTGCATCCTCGAAAATAGCCGGGTATTTACCATGTAGCTGCCAGGTCTGGAAGAAAGGTGTCCAGTCGATAAACTTAGCGATTTCGGCTAATGGGTAATCGTGAAAATACCGGTTGCCCAAAAACTGCGGCTTCGTTGGCTCGAAAGTAGCCCAGTCGACGGCCGTCCGGTTTCTGCGGGCGGCTTCAATGCTGATGAAGTTTTTCTCCTTTTGCCGTTTGGCATGGTCGGCGCGGAGTTTGACATATTCGGCTTTGATGTCGCTGAAGATCAACTCCTTTGTGCCTTCTGTATCGCTCACTAATCGCCCGGCTACGGGCACGCTCCGGCTGGCATCGAGCACGTGAATAACCGGTCCCGAATAATGCGGGTCGATTTTCACGGCGGTATGAATCCGGGAGGTCGTGGCGCCACCGATCAGCAGCGGAATTTTGAAACCCTGCCGTTCCATCTCCTTCGCGACACCCACCATCTCATCCAGCGAGGGCGTAATAAGGCCACTCAGTCCGATAATATCGACGTTATGTTCACGGGCGGCATCCAGAATTTTCTGGGTCGGCACCATCACCCCGAGGTCGATAATTTCGTAATTGTTACAGCCTAGCACAACGCCCACGATGTTTTTACCGATATCGTGTACGTCTCCTTTAACCGTAGCCAGCAGGATTTTCCCGGCCGTCTGGGCAACGCCATCGCCCTTTTCAGCTTCGATAAACGGTGTCAGGTAGGCCACCGCTTTTTTCATGACCCGCGCCGATTTGACGACCTGCGGCAGGAACATTTTCCCTTCGCCAAACAGATCACCCACGACGTTCATACCGTCCATCAGCGGCCCTTCAATGACATGTAATGGCCGCTCAACCTGTTGCCGGATCTCTTCGACGTCTTCATCGATAAAGTCAGTAATGCCTTTCACCAGCGCGTGTTTGAGCCGCTCCCGAACGGGTTCGCGACGCCAGGCATCGTCCTGCACCACTTCTTTGCCTTTGGCTTTTACTGTTTCGGCAAAGGTCACCAGGCGGTCAGTGGCGTCGGGCCGACGATTAAACAGGACGTCTTCGCAACGCTCCATCAAATCGGCCGGAATGTCGTCGTAAATACCCAGCTGGCCCGCGTTCACGATGCCCATATCCATACCCGCTTTCACGGCATGATACAGAAACGCGGTATGCATAGCCTCTCGAACGAGTTCGTTACCCCGGAACGAGAAGGATATGTTTGATACGCCACCGCTTACTTTAGCCAGTGGTAGATTGGCCTTAATCCAACGCGTAGCATTAATAAAGTCAATAGCATAGTTATTATGCTCTTCGATGCCCGTCGCTACGGTCAGGATGTTCGGATCGAAAATAATGTCCTGCGCGGGGAAATGGACTTTATCGACCAGAATCCGGTAGGCACGTTCGCAGATTTCGATGCGTCGTTCGTAGCTGTCAGCCTGTCCCTGCTCATCAAATGCCATTATAACGGCAGCTGCACCATATCGTTTTACCAGGTTTGCCCGCTCAATGAAGGCTTCTTCGCCTTCTTTCAGCGAAATCGAGTTGACAATGGCTTTACCCTGTGTGCATTTGAGGCCCGCTTCGATCACCTCCCACTTGGAGGAGTCGATCATCAGCGGTACCCGGGCGATGTCGGGTTCGGCAGCAATCAGGTTCAGGAACGTGGTCATGGCTTCGACCGAATCAAGCATCCCTTCGTCCATGTTCACGTCTACGACCTGCGCACCGTTCTCGACCTGTTGCCGGGCTACGGACAGGGCCGCATCATAATCACCGGATTTAATCATCCGGGCAAACGCCTTCGATCCCGTTACATTAGTCCGCTCACCAACGTTCACAAAATTGGTCAGCTCGGTAATCTTCAGCGGTTCCAGGCCACTCAGTTTCTGGTAAGGCTCGGCAGCGGGCAATTGACGCGGGCCATATTTAGCCGCCACCTGCGCAATGGCGCGGATGTGGTCGGGCGTGGAGCCGCAGCAGCCGCCAATAATGTTAACGTAGCCGTTCTGAATAAAATCTTCCACCGCAGCCGCCATTTCATCGGGTGTCTGGTCGTATTCGCCAAACTCGTTAGGTAGACCCGCATTCGGGTACGCTGACGTGAAAAACGGCGACTCTTTCGAGAGCGTCTGCACGTACGGACGCATCAGTTCGGCTCCGAGGGCACAGTTCAGACCGACGCTCAGCAAGGGCAAATGCGACACGGAATACAGAAACGCTTCCGTCGTTTGCCCCGAGAGCGTCCGGCCGGATGCATCTGTAATCGTACCCGATACCATGATTGGCCGAACAGGCTGCTGTGGATTCAGGTTAAAGTATTTGTCAATTGCGAACAGAGCCGCTTTAGCGTTCAGAGTATCAAAAATCGTTTCGACCAGCAGGAGATCCGCTCCGCCTTCGACCAGGCCACTGACCTGCTCATAGTAGGCTTCAACCAGTTGGTCGAACGTAACGGCGCGGTAGCCGGGGTTATTCACGTCGGGCGACAGCGATGCCGTGCGGTTGGTAGGACCCATTGCACCAGCCACAAAGCGGGGTCTGTCGGGTGTTTCGCGGGTAACCTCCATGGCGACTTCCTTGGCGATCCGGGCCGACTCGTAGTTAAGTTCGTAGACCAGATCTTCCATATGGTAATCGGCCATAGCAATGCGCGTACCACTGAAGGTATTGGTCTCGATAATATCGGAGCCCGCATCGAGGTACTGTCGGTGGATTTCGCGGATAATCTGCGGCTGGGTAATGGACAGCAGGTCATTATTACCCTGCACATCATGGGTATAACTGGCAAACCGCTCTCCGCGATAGTCGGCTTCGGTCAGGTTATAGCGTTGAATCATGGTCCCCATCGCGCCGTCTAAGATGAGGATGCGGTGTTGCAGGAGTTCAGTAATTGGTCCCAATAGATACAATCGTTTAGCGTACAGATCGAACAGGTACTATGAATAGCACGGAATAATACAAAGATAACACAGTGCAGGGGATTGAAACGGATGTGGCCAGCGTATCGCCCAAAAACCGTACTTTTAGCCCATTAAAACCGGCAGCGGCAAGCAATTCTCCTGTTCAGGAAACAGGTAGATTGAGCCATACACCCATCGGCAAAACCGGGCATTTCAGGAAATATTTTAATTGTCACAAATTTGATGCTAAAATGCAGCTCCTACTACGGCTATCTGCAATTTAGCTTTAGTACTTAGTTGTTTAACCATACTCTTTCATGAAACTTGCGGCTATCGATATCGGTTCCAACGCGGCCCGTTTACAAATCTCTACTGTTCTGCACGTTGACGGTGTAATTAGCTTCAAACGGGTCGAATACGTCCGGTTTCCGCTCCGGCTGGGTCACGATGTATTTAGTTTTGGCGCCCTCACCCCCGAAAGCGAAGCCCGCACGACTAAACTGATGCAGGTCTATAAACTGCTTATGGAACTGCACGAGGTGGAAGCCTACATGGCCTGCGCGACTTCGGCCATGCGCGAAGCCACCAACGGCACAGAGGTTGTGGCCCGCATTAAAGCCCAGACGGGCGTTGATATTCACGTTATTGACGGACAAAAAGAAGCTGAACTGATTAATAATGTGGTGGTACAGGCGTTGGACGAACGGCAGCATCTGCATATCGACGTCGGTGGGGGCAGCACCGAACTGAACGTTTATCGGAACCGCGAGAAACTCAACTCCCGTTCCTTCAAAATTGGCTCCGTGCGTTTGCTGGAAGGCAAAGAAACCAAGGGGGCCTGGAAAAAAATGGAGGACTGGGTAGACGAGAACGTCGACAAATCGCGGGAGGTGATTGCTGTCGGTACGGGCGGCAACATCAGTAAGCTGTTCAATCTGGTAGCTAAAATCTCTGACACGGCCACAACGCTGAGCGAGATTGAGCGGATGCGGAACTACATCGCCGGTTTCAGTCTCGACGACCGTATCAACAAGCTCCGCCTGAACGCTGACCGCGCCGACGTCATTATTCCAGCCGCCGACATTTACATCGACGTTATGAAACATGCCGGAGCCAAACAGATTATCGTACCTGATTTAGGCCTGAAGGACGGCATTATTCAGTTGGTGTACAAGCAGTTAAAGCATTGATTTTGACAGCTTAATTACCAGTGTTGTTATAACGCAAACGGTCCGTCGAATTGACGGACCGTTTGCGTTTTGCCTGTTTGTGTTATGGCTATGTTTTATTTGCCCGCGCTCGCCGTTCGTTTAACGAGGTAAGGTGCACATTTCCCCCCCTGCCCCTGTGTAACGGCGACCGAAAGCGACCGGCTGCAGGAGCCGAAACTGATTATTGAGACATCATCCAAGGCAAACAGGTTGCCGTAGCGGGCAGTGGACGGATTGAGAATGGCAAACGTAGCCGTTGTATTATCGCCCGAATCCCAGACATACTCGTACGATTGCCACTCGAAGAAATTACCCAATGGCTGGTTCGGAATTACCTCAACCCCGTTAATAGTGGCCGAAATACGGGGTTTTGGAACGCCCGTGGTAAGTGTAGCATTTACGGCCGCAAAACTGAACCGGTAGTGCGTATTGGGTGATACGGCAATGGTCTGGTACCAGGCCCGCTGATTAGGCGTGATGGCACCGGTAATCAACTGAACATAACCAAGCGGTGTGCCGGACGTGTGATCCGTTAATCCAATGGGCAGGGCATTATCATCGCCGGGACTGGCACCCGGTGCGGCATAAGGCAGTTGCACAATATTGTATTTCCCATTATTTGCCAGGGGATTACCACTCGTGTAGGTATAGTCGGAGGAGAAGCCGGTGTTGCCATCCGTAAATGCCCCGTTAGCCACCGTTGTGAAACCAGCGGGATACAGAGCCGCCGAGATATTCACCGTATACGTACCAAAAGCAGCCACTCCCGCCGACCCGATTACCGGATTCGGGAGCGTTGAGCTAAACCCGCCGGGGCCAGTCCACTGGTAACGCGCTCCGCCACTGGCCACCAGTTGAATAGTTTCATTCTGGCATAGAACCACACTACTGACTCCATTGACCGATGCTGTTGCCGCAGCACAGTTAACGCCCACATCGTAAGAATGATTGGTTTCGTTGCGTGCGGCCGTTGTCAGGGTAATCTGCCAGACACCATCTGTTTCGGCGGCATCACTGTCGATTAATTCGTTCGTTCCTGCCTTCGCGGGGGACAGCACAAAACTGGTCAGTCGGCTCTGCGTCGGATTCACCCGAATCTGATAGACAGTGTTAGCGGTAAGGCCAACGGGCACCGTTGCTTCATTAAAATGGTACTGCCCGAACACGTTCGTCTGCGTGGTGCCAACTTTGGTATTATTCTGGTATAAGTCCACTGTTACGCCATCCAGACCCGGTTCATCGGCCCCCTGTATGCCGTCCTCGTTCAGATCAACCCAGATGCGGTTACCCAATTCGATGGGCGCATCGCCACACTCGAGCAACAGTTCAATATCGCCCAGACCGGAGCTTTTCCCGAATGTGGTCGGCTCAGTACCCAGCGACTGATACACCTGAACGGCACCTACGCCCTGCCCCGTTGTGTTGCTATACCGCCGGAGGCCGCCCGAATAAATTTGCAGCGGATCGGTCAGGGTTGTCATTACTTCGTTGCTGCCCGGTAGCAGCGCCAGACTACCGTTGCCCGTTTCCTGATGGGCAACCAGATCATCCTGGTAGAAAAACTCGCCCCCACCGGGACCCTGTCCGTTATCTTTCCCCAGCGTAGGCGTTTGACCACACACGGCCGCGTTCGTCTCAATGGTCCACTGGTTCACATCAGGATTGCATTTACCGGCTTTCAGCAAATCACCGACGCCATGCGTCCGAATCAGGGTTTTATCCTGACCAGTGGGGTCGGGCAGGTAATTGAACTGGCCAATCTGATCGCCTTCGCGGTTACGGATGCCCAGAATCATGGCACCATCATCCGCAATCTCAATATCGGTCAGCCACGGTTGGGGATACATACGAACGGTGGTACCAGCCGCATAATCGGGTTCAGACAAGAAAGGCGGGTCGTTGGTCTCTTTATTATAAAACGGCACCCACGGATACCACTTGTTCGTATTCGGGCTATTGTTAACACTGGCTCCTTTAGTGTACGTAAATGGAAACTCCAGCACGTTGGTAAATGTCGGCGATGCCGCATTCGGGTCTATTTCGTACACATACCCCTTTAAATTAGTGGGTACAGTGGCCGGATTAGCCTTAACCGTCGTGGCGTAGTCGCTCTCACCCGTACCTGTTACGCCAACGTACACTTTACCGTGATAAATCTTCAGGGCGAATGGCCGGGAATCGTCGCCATTCGGCCTTGGAATATCAAAGGAGCGATACGTGGTTGGCCGGTTGGCCGGGTTACCCACCGGGAAACTGTAGAGTTTCCGGTCATACAGATTGACGACGTATAAAATTGTGCCATCTTCCGAGAGGTCAATATCACCCAAACCCGCTTTACCGACCTGCGTGTAGGTGGCTGCATCGTAGTTGGGCGTACTGGTGTTGGCAGGCAGTCCAACATGTGGGTCCGGGCCGGCGCTCAGTCCCGGAAAATCATCGATCTTGAAGAAGTTGGCCGTCGCTCCGGTTGTCACATCCGTCACATAAATACCACCCGTTCCTTGTGGGCCAAGTCCGGCATGGCGTTTTATGAAAGCCGCCGAAAACAGCTTCCGGCTCTCTTTCTGATAGGCCAATCCCCAAACGGCGCCAATCGTACCCAATGTAGTAAAGTGCGTTACCGTTGGGGTAAGCCCCTGGCTGTCATAAGGCAGTGATACCAGCGCATTCTGTACGCTGGCGGTGCCGGGAGCATCTATGTCGGCCAGTGGATTACCGTTTACATAACAGGCTACCGCCACCCGTGGATTTGGCTTACAGAAGTAGTCGCCGGGTTTATAAATGCCCAGGTCGGCCGTTGCCTTTGTGGAGTAAACGAACTGAACGGAGGTGCCGCTGCCGGGTCCGGCTGCCCCTTCCACATAACCAGACCCCAGGCTGGAGAACTCGACCCGGAACGGAGCCGCGCCCGAAGGCGTCAATGAGTAGCCGCCATTCCCATCGGTAGTGGTTCCGGCCAGTAACTCACTGCTCGCCCGAAACACCCGTACGTTCACCCCGCTTTGTCCTGGTTCGCCCGCGTCCCGAATGCCATTGGCGTTATAATCCTGAAACACCGTCCCGGTGATCTGCGCGTAGGCCGTACCAGTCAGCCAAAGCAGTGCAGCCAACCCGAAACGGGTTATCAGTCGGACACGGTTGGTTATATATACTAAAAGATCACGAGTAATCACGTTAACCCAAGTTTACGTAGCGAATAGTTTACCCTAAAAGTAGGCAGAAGAGCCAGCAATACAGGCAGTTACTGAATTAACTCTTTACAAAAACAAAAATCGGATAGTCGATTTGTTTACCGGATTGAACAGTAAATGCCGTTAATAAATTTATTGGTTTACCTATTGTCTATTTTGGCTCTGAATTACCTTGAGACTTTACCGGTTGCCCTTCGTCACAGTAGCGCGCCAGGCCCATGCCGAATGACCCTTGCTTAGTGAATCTGACGAATGAAGCTCGTCAGGCAGGTACCCGCAAACCAGCGCAAGTCTGCCTTTTTTTCGCTTATTTTGCGGGATAAAACGACCGCTGATCTGCCCTTCTGCAAGTCGGCAAGTCGTGCACATTTCTGCTTTCGTATGCTCGATTTAACCAATAAATCCATTCTCATCACGGGCGGTACCGGCTCTTTTGGTAAGAAGTTCGTGGAGATGGTCTATGCCCGTTTTCCGGGTGTGAAACGCGTCGTCATCTATTCCCGCGACGAACTCAAGCAGTTCGAGATGGCGCAGTATTACCCACAATCTACCTATAAATCCATCCGGTTTTTCATCGGCGACGTCCGCGATGGCGAACGCCTGAAACGGGCCTGTGAAGGCATCGACATTATTGTTCACGCTGCTGCGCTGAAGCAGGTGCCAGCCGCCGAATACAATCCGATGGAGTGCATCAAAACCAATGTATTCGGGGCTGAAAACGTAATTAACGCGGCTTTGGATAACGGCGTGAAGCGTGTGGTGGCCCTTTCGACCGATAAAGCAGCCGCACCGATTAACCTGTACGGGGCTACTAAACTCTGCTCGGATAAGCTCTTTGTGGCCGCCAATAACATGAAAGGAAGCCGTGATCTGCGGTTCTCGGTCGTGCGTTATGGCAACGTAATTGGCTCGCGCGGATCAGTGGTGCCTTTCTTTCTGGATAAGCGCAAAGAAGGTGTGCTTCCCATCACGCACCCGGACATGACACGGTTTAACATCTCGCTCGAAGACGGCGTTGAGATGGTGTTTCATGCACTGGAACACGCCTGGGGCGGGGAGATTTTTGTCCCAAAAATCCCGTCGTACCACATCACAGATGTCGCTACGGCTATTGCTCCCAACAGCGAGCAGAAGATTGTGGGTGTCCGGCCCGGCGAGAAACTGCACGAAGAAATGATTACCGAAACGGACGCGCTGAATACGGTTGAAACGGATCGGTATTATGTCATTCTGCCCTCGACACCATCCTGGAGTGAGGACGAGTATCTGACAGCTTTTAACGCCAGCCGTGTGCCCATAGATTTTAAATACAGTTCGGGCAACAACACCGAATGGCTGAGCGTGGAGCAACTCCGCGACCAGATTCGCGAGCACGTTGATCCGTCGTTTGCCGTATAAGCATTCTAACCGCACCTGTATACATGAATCATACTCAGGAAGCCCGACGCTACATTGACAATGCCCGCGAAATTTTGCGCGACAAAGCGCGGAAGGAAGATGGCTATTATCAGGGCGCTAAATATGTAAAAATGGCAGGCAACACGGCCTATTCCGGCATTCTGGTAGCACTGGATTATCTGCTGTCTCCCAAAAAGAAAGGCAGAAAAGACGTAAGCTGGTATAAAGAGCAGTTAGCCACGCTGGACAAGAAAGTGCTGGGTGCTTTCGTAAGTGCGTACGACACCCTACACTTGTCGCTGGGTTATGATGGAAACCCAAGTGCGAAGGTGGCACAATCTGGTTTAGAGGATGCCGAAACCATTATTTCCTGGGTAGAAACCCGTACGGCTCATGCCTGAAAACTCCATCCCATACGGTCGGCAACACATCACCGACGACGATATTGCCGCCGTTGAGCGGGTTCTGCGGTCGCCTTTTCTGACCCAGGGGCCTGATATTGCTCAGTTCGAAACAGCTTTTGCGGAGTATATTGGTTGCAATTACGCTGTGGCTGTCTCGAACGGAACAGCAGCCTTGCATCTGTGCTGTCTGGCCTTAGGCGTAACCCAGGGAACACGAGTCATCACAACGCCAATTACGTTTTCGGCCTCGGCCAACTGTGTGCGCTACTGCGGGGGCGAGGTTTACTTCGCCGATGTTGACCCTGAAACAATTTTGCTGGACGTCAATGCCGTTCGGGCATTGATCGAAAAGCATCCGAGAGGTTATTTTTCTGGTATCATCCCGGTTGATTTTGCGGGCTATCCCGTTGACTTGAAGGCATTCCGGGAACTGGCCGATGAGCATGGCCTATGGCTGCTGGAAGATAGCTGTCATTCACCGGGTGGCTCATTCACAGATGCTGAGGGTCTCGAACACCGCTGCGGAGACGGGTCGTTAGCCGATCTGGCTATTTTCAGTTTCCATCCGGTAAAACACATCGCGGCTGGAGAAGGCGGCATGGTGACGACGAATAACGAGGGGTATTACAAACATCTACTCCGGTTACGCACGCACGGTATCACCAGCAAACCGGACCAGTTGATTCATGAATCGCCGGGCGGCTGGTACATGGAAATGCAGGAACTGGGCTACAATTATCGCCTGACCGATATGCAGGCTGCCCTGGCGATGAGTCAGTTAGGTCGCGCTGACGCCATGCTTGACCGGCGACGGGCTATTGCCAAACGCTATGACGAAGCCTTCTCTGGTTCGTCGGACGCCCGCACGCCCGTTACAACCATCCAACCTAAACCGGATTTTCACCACGCCTACCATCTGTATGTAGTTCAGGTTGACGATCGGAAAGGGCTGTATGATACGTTGCGAACAAAAAACATCTTCGCGCAGGTACACTACATTCCGGTGCATACCATGCCGTATTATCAGCAGTTCGGCTGGAAGCAGGGCGATTTCCCCCATGCCGAACATTACTACGAACGTGGCCTGAGCCTGCCCATGTTTCCGACCCTGACGGATGCCGAGCAGGACTACGTAATCGCGGCTGTACTTGATTTTGTAAATCCATGACCAATACGCAACAAGAGCAATTCTGGGCCGGTGAGTTCGGCCAGCAATACACCGACCGCAATACCCGTGACCCGCAGGAATGGGACGCCTTTTACCGTCAGATTCTCGGCCTGACCAAAACCGAAATGAATGCGCAGTTCATCGGCAACCTGCCGCGCGACGCCCGGATTCTGGAAGTGGGTTGTAACACCGGTATGCAGTTGGTTGGCTTGCAGCGCATGGGTTTCACCAATCTGTACGGCGTTGAACTTCAGCCGTATGCGGTCGAAAAAGCGAAGCAATACACGTCCGGCATCAACATCATTCAGGGTTCGGGGTTCGAGCTGCCCTTCCGCGATGGGTTTTTCGATGTGGTTTGCACCAATGGCGTGCTCATTCATATTGCACCCGACGACCTGCCCCGGATTATGGGCGAAATGGTTCGGTGCAGTCGCCGGTACATCTGGGGGTATGAGTACTACAATGCCGAACTGACTGAGATCCGTTACCGGGGCAACGAAGGCTTCCTGTGGAAAGCTGATTATGCCGCTGTTTTTGAGCAGCACTTCCCCGAACTGCGTATCGTCAAACGAGAATTGTTTCCGTACGTTGATGCGGCCGAACAGGGCAACATCGATAGTATGTACTTGCTCGAAAAAGCCGCCTGATGTCTACGGTCGCCATTATCACCGCCCGGGGCGGCAGCAAACGGATTCCGCGCAAAAATGTCCGCCCGTTTCTGGGAAAGCCGATCATCGCTTATGCCATTGAAACGGCTCGGCAATCGGGTCTCTTCGATACCGTGATGGTCTCGACTGACGACGACGAAATTGCGGACGTGGCCCTTTCGTTCGGGGCATCAGTACCGTTTCGGCGCAGTGCCGAAACGGCCAATGACTTTGCTACTACACCCGACGTGCTACTGGAAGTGCTGGACGAATACGAGCAGCGTGGGCAAACGTTCGAGGTTGGCTGTTGTATTTATCCGGTTGCGCCCCTCGTCACCGTCGATTTATTACAGCGGGCACATGACAAATTGCTGACCGGGCGTTTTCATTCGGTATACCCGGTGCAACGGTTTGGCTTCCCGATTCAACGGGCGTTTTACCTGCGCAACGACCGGCTGGGCTGGTTTCAGCCTGAACACGCGCTGACCAGGTCGCAGGATCTGGAACCGGCCTACCACGATGCCGGTCAGTTTTACTGGTTCGATGTGGCGGCTTTCCGGCAAACGGGCAAGCTGCTTACCGATAATACGGGCGGCATCGAGATTTCGGAACTACAGGCGCAGGACGTAGACAACGAAACGGACTGGCAACTGGCCGAACTGAAATATCGCCTTTTACACCCCTGACCACTAAAAATGAGCAATACAATTCAAGTTTTAGGCCAATCGTCGGAGGGCGAGAAAGATCTCCGTACCCAGTTTGGTGACCATTTTCGGCAGTCGCCAATTCCAGCTACTGAACTGCTCCAGAACCTGGGATTGTACATGAACCGGCAGGCCCTGTCACGGATTTTGTACATGCACGAACTGTACAAGCAAATCATTGACGTGCATGGCGTGGTAATGGAGTTCGGGGTGCGCTGGGGCCAGAACATGGCCTTGTATGAGTCCTTCCGGGGCATGTACGAGCCTTATAACTACAGCCGTAAGATCATTGGATTCGACACCTTCGGCGGCTTTCCATCTACCGATGCCAAAGATGGCGACAAAGTAAAGCCCGGTGATTACGGCGTAACAGCTGATTACGAAGCGTACCTGACGCAGGTGCTCGACTACCATGAGAGCGAAAGTCCGCTGGGCCATCTGAAAAAGTATGAACTTGTCAAAGGCGATGCTACCCAGACCATTCACCAGTATCTGGAACAGCATCCTGAAACGATGGTAGCCCTGGCGTACTTCGATTTTGATATTTACGAGCCAACCAAAGCCTGTCTGGAAGCCATCCGACCCCGACTTACGAAGGGGAGTATTCTGGCGTTTGACGAACTAAACTGCGCTCCATTTCCGGGCGAGACACTGGCCGTAATGGAAGTCCTGGGACTGAGTACGTACCGCATCCGCCGGACGCCACTAAACCCACTCTGCTCGTATCTGGTTGTTGAGTAGCAGCTTTCGTTTTTGGGGGATATGCCGTAGCTTTCAGTTTTAGATGAATAACCCGTATCTATCCGTATGACACCAGAAAGACGCCTTGACCAAATTGAACCTTTAGTAGCGGAAGTCTTGCAGAAAGTTGACCGCCTGACCGAAGTAACCGGCCAGATTCTTGAGCTGGCTGTTACTAATCAGGCTGACCTCGCTGAATTCAAAAATGAGGTTAGAACTAAACTTGTCGATTTAAAAGACGAGCTCAAGAGCGATATTGCTCAGGTTAGGAATAATGGCGAAATCACAGCACGGGCGGTGGCTGATCTGACGGTTTCAACCCAGACGCAGTTTGATGAAGTGAAAGTCGGTTTGGCTGACCTGACGGTTTCAACCCAGACGCAGTTTGATGAAGTAAAAGCAGGTTTGGCCGATCTGACCGCATCTACGCAAAACCAGTTTGATGAAGTGAAAGCCAATCTGGCTGCTTTGACAGTATCAACACAAAACCAGTTTGATGAAGTGAAAGCATCTACGCAAACCCAGTTTGATGAAGTGAAAGCATCTACGCAGAACCAGTTTGATGAGCTAAAGGCTTCAACGCAAAAGCAATTTGATGAATTGAAAGTCGGTCAAGAGATGATCCTGCAGATTCTTCGGGAGAAGCTTCCCTGATTTCATAGTACCTGAATGACGCCTAATCAACCTATCCGTACCGAGCCGCATGGCTACTACACACTGCCCAACCCGCCCTCAGCGGACGAACTCCGGCAGTATTACGCCGAAAAATACTACCAGCAGGAACGAGGCTCGTATAGTCAGACGTACACCGATGAGGAGTTAAGGTACTTTCGCGAGAAAGCCGAACAGAAGCACCGGGTGTTACAACAGGAACTGGGTAACCAGTCCAAGCGATTGCTGGATGTGGGTTGTGGGGAAGGGTTTATACTGGATTACTTTAAAAAACAGGGCTGGGATGTGCTGGGCCTAGATTATTCCGAATTTGGCGTTCAGCAGCAAAACCCGGATTGTCTGCCCAATCTGCATGTCGGCGACGTGTACGAAAGCCTGACCGCCCTGCGTGAAGCGGGCGAAACATTCAGCATCATCTGGCTGCAAAACGTCCTCGAACACGTTATTGACCCGCTTCAGCTGTTGCGACAACTCCATGCGCTGGCCGCGCCGGGTGCGATGCTGGTGGTAGAAGTTCCTAACGATTTCTCAGCCTTGCAAGCAGATCTACAGCAACGAGAATTGGTCAATCGCCCCTACTGGGTGGCGATTCCTGACCACATTTCGTACTTCAGCCGGGCGTCGCTGGTGTCGCTGGCCGGTGCGGCTAACTGGCAAGCGCGTCGTCTGCTGGCCGATCATCCCATCGACCTGTCGCTATACAACCCGGACACGAATTACGTCATGGACAAAGCAAAAGGGCGTGGGGTACACCTGCAACGCATTCGCACCGAACACATCCTGCACACGACCTCCGTCGAGAAAACAATTCAGTACTACGAAACGCTGGCCGATATGGGCTTAGGGCGGCAGATTACTGGATTTTTTAGCGCAGACCCCACGCAATGATCACTACCTACAAACCCCTCCCCCACGCCCGATTCGAGCAGGGCGCGTTTGCCTTGGTACCCATCCGCCCGGTTGATATTGAACAGGTTCGGCAGTGGCGAAATGAACAGATGCCGGTATTGCGGCAACGACAGCCCATCAGCGAAGAACAGCAACGAACCTATTTTGACAGGCACATCTGGCCGACGTTCGCGCTGGATACGCCCCCACAGTTGTTGTTCAGCTATCTCAAAAACAACGAACTGATCGGCTATGGCGGCCTGGTACACCTGAACTGGCCTGATCAGCGGGCTGAGATTTCGTTTCTGGTCAATACGGCAGCTACCCACGACATTCCGACGTATCAGGCGCTGTTTCGGACCTATCTGACGTTAGTACAACGGGTGGCGTTTGAGGCTTTGGGCTTTAACCGGCTTTTTACGGAAACCTACGATATTCGGCCCGACCACATTGCGGTGATCGAAGAGATCGGTTTCCAGCTTGAAGGCCGGATGCGCCAGCACGTTCGTATCGACGGGCAATTTGTTGATTCATTGATTCACGGAAAACTACGGTATGATTCCCAATTGGAAGGATAAGCGCGTGTTTGTGAGCGGAGGAAACGGCGTTATCGGTCGTGAACTCGCCCGAAAACTCATTGATCGGGGCGCTATCGTCTGGGTCGGCGATGTCAAACCGCGTGGCACCGAATTACCCGACGACGTCCTGTACCGTCGGGGCGATTTGAACGAGCTTACGGCCGACGAGGTCAATGCCTTTGCCCCGGAGGTATTTATTCACCTGGCCGCCACCTTCGAGCGGTCGACGGAGACATATGGATTTTGGGAAGAAAACTTCCGGCATAATGTTGCCTTGAGCCACCACCTGATGAGCGTGACAAAAGATTGCCCGAGCCTGCGCCGGGTCGTTTTTGCGTCGAGTTACCTCATCTACGACCCGGCATTGTATACCTTCGATCAACCCGTCGAAACGGCGTATTCCCTCCGCGAAACCGACCCGATTCTGCCGCGCAACCTGACCGGTGCCGCCAAGTTATCGCACGAAATTGAATTGCGATTTCTGAACGGCTTTCGGAGCGAAACCTTTTCGTCGGTCAGCGCCCGAATCTACCGAGGCTACGGTTGCAACTCGCGCGATGTGATCTCGCGCTGGGTACGCGACTTGTTGCACCAGAAACCCATCACGGTGTATCGGCCCGAAGGCCGCTTTGATTACATTTTCGCCGAAGACACCGCTGAGGGGCTGATCCGACTGGCTGAAAAACCGGAACTGACTGGCATTATCAACCTCGGCACGGGTCGCGCCCGAGCCGTCTCGGACGTGGTAGCGGTGTTGCGTACGCATTTCCCCGATATGCAGGCCACCGAAGCCGACGCCGACATTCCGTTTGAAGGGTCACAGGCCGACATGACGCTGTACGAACAGACAATCGGCTGGCGACCCGAAT
Organism: uncultured Cytophagales bacterium; assembly: GCA_964251665.1. Classification (GTDB taxonomy): domain Bacteria; phylum Bacteroidota; class Bacteroidia; order Cytophagales; family Spirosomataceae; genus JBBQLG01. The sequence continues at coordinate 25,486 of CAXUKO010000013.1, read as the reverse complement.
ACACCCTCGAAACGGCGATTCCGAAAATCATCGCCTTTGAGCGAGCCCGCAATGGCGAATACTCCGTTGAAAAAAAAGCGGGCGGTCCGGCGGGCAGCAACATACTCGTTACCAGCATCTCGCGTAAGATTCCGCTGTTACAAGCCGTAAAAAAGGCGTTGCAGACACTTGGCGGTACGGGTAAACTCATCGGCAGCGACCTGAATCCGGACTGTCTTGGTCGTTATTTTGTGGATGAGTTTTGGGCGATGCCGCGCCTGAGTGAGTTCACGTCCGAAACATTGCTAACAGCTTTACAGGAACGCAAAATCCAGGCCGTAATTCCAACCCGCGATGGCGAACTGCTGTTCTGGAGTCAGCATAAACCGATGTTAAGCCAGCATGGTATCTCAGTGATGGTATCAGACGAGAACAGCGTCAATCATTGTCTCGACAAACTCCTGTTTTATGACGTAGCCGCCAATCAGAACCTGCCCGCCATTTTCACTACCGACGACGTAAATCAACTACCCGATGGCCCGTTAGTGGTGAAAGAACGATACGGAGCTGGTTCGCTCAACATCCGGCTGAATGTCACAGCCGATGAAGCCCGGCAGGCGTTCGGCCAGTTCAGCCACCCAATTGTTCAGCCGTTTATTACCGGGCGGGAATATAGTGTCGACGCGTACGTAACGGCTTCGGGCGACGTGAAAGGTGTAGTGGCCCGCACACGCGATCTGGTCGTTAATGGTGAATCGCAGGTAACAACCACGGTGCCCGATTCCGAACTGGAGCAGGTCAGCACCGACATCATTCGCGCCCTGTCACTGTACGGTCATGTGGTGCTGCAACTGCTTAAAGACGACGCCGGACACTGGCACCTGATCGAATGCAACTCGCGCTTCGGCGGAGCGTCTACCTTGAGCATTGCCGCCGGCCTGGATAGTTTTTACTGGTTTTTGCTCGAATCGGAAGGGGAAGACCTCACAGCCGCACCGTTCATCCGGGCGGAAAAACCGTTGCGGCAGGTGCGTTATCCAGCCGATATAGTCACGACATGGTAATCACCTTCGACTTAGATGATACGCTGTACGACGAATTGACCTACGTTAGAAGCGGGTTTCGGGCCGTAGCCAGTTACCTTGCCCAGACGTATCATCTCGACGCAGACGCCGTATTTACCGTTGCGTGGCGGGTGCTGGAAGAAAAGGGCCGGGGAGCAGTGTTTAATGAAACGCTGGCCCGTTACGGCTTGCTAAGTCAAAGGCGCGTGGCTCAATGCCTTACCGTTTACCGCAACCATACCCCCGATATTCACCTGTTCCCTGAAGCCGAGCGGGCATTAAACCGTTTCGCCGATCAACCGCTTTATCTGGTCACGGATGGTAATAAGCTGGTGCAGTTTCGCAAAATACAGGCGCTGGGCATTGCCGGTCGGTTCCGCCGGTTGTTTATTACGCGTCGGTTCGGCATTCACCGCGAAAAACCATCTACGTATTGTTTCGAGCGCATTGCCCAACTGGAGCGGGTGCCGTTTAGCCAGATCTTTTACATTGGGGATAATCCGCGCAAAGATTTTGTTGGTATTAAACCGCTGGGTTGTCCAACGGTGCGGGTCCGGTCGGGACAGTATCAGCATCTCGACTACGGCCCCGACCATGAAGCGGGGCTGGTGGTCGATTCACTCGATGACCTTACCTTTGCCGCGTTAACGAATTTCGACTCATGATTCAGATTGCTCATCATACCATCTCGGCCGGGCACCGGCCATTTATTATTGCCGAGATGTCGGGCAACCACAATCAGTCGCTCGACCGGGCACTGGAAATTGTGGATGCTGTCGCGGATACGGGTGCGCAGGCCCTTAAAATTCAGACCTATACACCGGACACCATTACGTTTAACGGCCAGTCAGACGAGTTCATGATTCGCGACAATGAATCGCTCTGGACCGGACAGAATTTATATAGCCTCTACCAGCAGGCCTACACACCCTGGGAGTGGCACGCGCCCATTTTTGAGCACGCCCGCAAGCGCGGTCTGGTCGTGTTTAGCTCGCCTTTCGATACCACGGCGGTTGACTTTCTGGAAACGCTCGACGTGCCAGTTTATAAAATCGCGTCGTTTGAGAACACCGATCATATTCTGCTGAAGAAGGTGGCTCAAACGGGTAAACCAGTAATCATGAGTACCGGCGTGGCTTCCGTATCCGACCTCGACGAATCGGTAAAAGTCCTGCGGGCGCACGGTTGTAAAGATCTGATTCTACTCAAATGCACGAGTACCTATCCTGCCACACCCGAATCGACCAATTTACTGACTATTCCGCACATGCGGCAGTTGTTCGACGTACCGGTGGGGTTATCCGACCACACGATGGGTATTGGCGCATCGGTAGCATCGGTGGCGTTGGGCGCAGTGGTGATCGAAAAACATGTTACCCTAAGCCGGGCCGACGGGGGTGTCGATTCGACGTTTTCGCTGGAGCCGGACGAGCTGAAAAGTCTGGTGATTGAGTCCGAGCGGGCGTTTCTCGCAATGGGTCAGGTGAGTTACACGCTCAGCCCGCGCGAGCAGAAAAGTCTGCTGCACAAACGGTCGCTGTACGTCGTCAAAAACATGAAAGCAGGCGAGCCCTTCACTCCCGACAACGTCCGCAGCATCCGCCCCGCCAGTGGCCTGCACACCCGCTATTACGACGAAATTTTAAGCAAGACGGCCACGCAGGACATTCAGGCGGGGACCGCGCTGGCGTGGAAGTTTGTGCGATAACCTCACCCCCGACCCCTCTCCTTGAAGGAAGGAGAGGGGAGAAATACCGAGCCTGCTCCCCTCTCCTTCCTTCAAGGAGAGGGGTCGGGGGTGAGGTCAACAACCCGATGGGCATCATCCAGCGCCAGACCATTCAGAGTACTGTCTTTACTTACGCGGGTACCGTGCTGGGGTTCATTACCACGGGCCTGCTGATGCCGCATGTGCTGGCTCCGGCGCAGTTGGGGTTGGTTGGACTATTACCTTCCCTGGCAGTATTAATGGCTTATCTGGCGAACCTCGGCATTAACGGGGCGGCCAACCGGTATTTCACCTATTTCCGGGACTACGACCGGCAGCATAACGGTTTTTTACTCCTCAGCATCGGTGTATCACTGATTGGGTTTCTGATCGCGACAGGAGTAATTATCGTCTTTAAACCGTTGATTCTGGAAACGGGCGAAGAACGTTCTGTTCTGTTCGCGGATAACTACTACCTGCTGATTCCGCTGACATTCTCACTCCTGTTTTTCAACCTGTTTGATACTTACGCCAAACTGCTGTACGACACCGTGACAGGTACGGTATTGCAGCAATTTGTGCAGCGACTGCTCATTCTCGTCACCGTTGGGGCGTACGGCTTGGGCTGGCTGTCGTTCCCCCTGTTTCTGGTCCTGTGGCTGATTACGTGGCTGGCCCCGGCGGTGCTGATGGCAGCTAAGATTTTCCGGGACCGGCAGTTTCATCTCAGTCCGCGCTTCGTAAAGGTTACGCCGGATATGCGCCGACAAATAGCGTCGTATTCGTCGCTGACGCTACTAACGGGTTTATCGTCGCAGGTGATTGTGCATATTGATAAGATCATGGTAAACCAGTCGCTGGGCTTGGCAGCTGTGGGCATTTACTTTACCTGCTCCAATTTCGGAACAGTTATCGCCACCCCAGCCACGGCACTTTATAAAGTATCGGGCGTGATTATTGCCGATTCGTGGAAGAACAATGATCTGGCCAACATCAGTCTAATCTACCGTAAAAGCTGTCTGAATCAGTTGCTCATTGGCTGTCTGGTATTTGTGGGTATTGCCGCTAACCTGCCCAGTCTGTTTCAGGTGTTACCGCCCGAATACGAGGCCGGTTATTACGTGATTCTGTGGCTCGGCGCGGGTAAACTTATCGACATGGCCACCGGCGTGAATGGACTGATTCTGAGCACTTCCCGTTACTACGCCTACGACACTCTATTCTTTGCTGTACTGGTTGTTAGCACCATTGCGTTAACGTATTATGGGGTACAATGGGGTGGCCTGAACGGAGCCGCCATTGCAGCCGCGCTGGCTACGGCATTGTTTAATTTCGGCCGGACCTGGTTCGTCTGGTATAAATTCGGGTTGCAGCCCTTTGGCTGGCAGAACGCGGCCGTGCTGGGCGTAGCCGGACTGGTCTGGGCGGTGGCAGTAGCAGCCCCCTACCTCAATGGCTCCGTATTCTGGCTTGTGCTCGATGTGGCGCTTCGGTCGACGGGTATCACTGTACTGTTTATCGGGCTAACCTACGTCCTGAAGCTTTCGCCCGATGCTAATCAACTGCTGTTAAGCCTGACCCGTCGATTTACCCGTTTTTCCTGATTTCATGCGCGTTGTCCACCTGAGTACCTATCACACCAATGGCGGAGCCGCTGTAGCTGCCGTTCGGTTGCACCGGGCATTAGGGCATCACCCCGACGTGGAGAGTACGATGCTCATTGGGACCTCGGCCCGGCTGGAACCACACAAGCCCGAGCCAAATGTGCAGTTTCTGGCGAACAGCTTTTTATCGGAGCAAATGGCTTTTGGACGGTTTCTGGCCGAACGGCTGTACTTTCTACCTTTCGAGAAAAATAAGGGTGCCCGGTTTCAGTTTTCACCCGCCTGGGCAGGAACGGGTTTGAGTTTCCACCCGATTATTCAGCAAGCGGACGTGATTCACCTGCACTGGATTAACTTCGGGTATCTGTCGCTCGATGGTCTGGACAGTTTGTTTAAACTGGGCAAGCCCATCGTCTGGACGCTGCACGATACCTGGGCGTTTACCGGCGGCTGTCATTATCCGCGCGGTTGTGATCACTTTCTGACCCATTGCCGCCAATGTCCATACCTGCGCCAGCCGGGAGAACATGACCTTTCCTATCGCCTATTTGAAGAGAAGCGGGCTGTTTTTGTCGATGCCCCAATTCATATCACGCCCCCCAGTCACTGGTTAGCCAACGAAGCTATTCGCGGGCCACTGCTACGGAACAAACCGGTGTCGGTGATTCCGTATGCCATCGACCAGAACGTTTTCCGGCCGATGGCGGACTTGACGGAACAGATGCCATATCTCCAAGATATGGCATCTGTTCCGTCGACTTTTCGAAACCCCACTATCCTTTTTGGCTCAGCCAATTTAACCGACCCCCGCAAAGGATTCCGTTATTTTGCCGAAGCCCTGACGCTGATGAAAAAGCGGTTGCCGGATACAATTCAGCCCGAAGTACTGGTATTTGGAAAAGGGACGATTTACCAGCTTGGCGACTTGCCGTATCCAGTGCGGCATCTGGGCATTTTACGGAGCGAAACGGACATTGTATCGGCTTACAACGAAGCGGCTGTTATGGTTGTGCCCTCGCTGGAAGATAACCTTCCCAATACCGTAATCGAAGCGCTGGCCTGCGGTACGCCCGTAATTGCCTTTCGGACGGGTGGCATCCCCGAAATGATCGACCACGAGCACAATGGCTACCTCGCCGACGTTGGCTCCGCCGAACAACTCGCCGACGGACTATACTGGCTTCTGACGCATCCTGATCCGGCCAGTATCCGCCAGAATGCCCGCCAATCCGCCCAAGATCGGTTTTCGGAGCCGGTAGTAGCCGGGCAATTCTATGATTTATACCGAAATTTGCTGGCATGAACCCCACCCGGCCCGCTGTCACGATTGTTAACCGCCACTACCCGCCCAACCCTGGCATCACCGGCGAGTCGGCCTGGGACCTGGCGAAATACCTGATCGAGCAGCATGGCATCCGGGTCATTATCGTCCACATCGACCGGACATACGACGGTGGGGGTAGTGTTCGCCAACCCGTCGGCGAAACGCATCCGGTGCGGTCGGTTTATACGGGCAAAAATGGATTGCTTAAGTTAGTATCGGGGCTTCTGGATGGCTGGTTTCTGCTCCGAAAAGCGATTCAGGTTGGGCAGGGGCCGGTTATCGTTATGACCAGCCCACCGTTACTGCCGTTCTGGGCGGCCCGGCTACTCACACCACGGCGCATCAACTGGTGGCTTTGGTCGATGGATCTGTTTCCCGAAGGCTTCGCGGCCGAGGGTAAAATCAGTCCGCAGAATCCCGTCTACCAGTGGATCATCCGGCAGATGTACCAACACGCCCCTAAGCGCCTGATTGCACTTGGTCCACAGCAGGGAGCGTATATCCGGCACAACTATAGCCAGCCAAACTTGCCGACTACAGTGCTGCCCTGTGGCGTATTGCTGCATCAGGAACGCGACCCGATACAGCCCCCCTGGCGGCAGAACGACGGTAAAATCTACCTCGGTTATGTGGGCAATTTGGGGCAACCCCATTCGGCGGAATTTTTGCTGAGCATTATTAGACACCTGAACCCCGACCGATTCCAGCTGATTCTGGTACTCTACGGTCAGAACGCCGACAAGGTACTGGCCGCAGCCAACAATCAGCCGGGTATTACGATACTGCCGAATGTTCCCCGCAGTCAGTTGCCGTATCTGGATATACAGCTGGTTAGCCTACTACCGGCCTGGACACATATCGCGGTGCCATCCAAGGCGATCAGTGCCATTTGCGCTGGTTCTCCGATCTTGTATTGCGGTAGCCGCGACAGTGACACGTACGTTCTGTTGGAGGAAGCCACCTTTCTGGTCGAAGCGAATCAGGCTATCGACGGGCAGGTCGCTACGTTCTTAACGGCACTGATACCGGAGCGAATTAAGGTTAAAAAACAAGCTGCCCTGTTACTCGCTGGCCAGTTACAGCAGATGGTTAGTCAGGCATACGCCGAACTAGCTGGTTTAATTCGATCAGCGATCCGGTGAGGCAGACCACAATTTTCAAATTTTGTAAAAAAAGCAGTGAGTGCATGAGATAATATCGGCGTATTGGGCTTTTATGGTAGAATGCCGGTAAATTTGGCCGCTAATTCCTACCAATCCTGACACTTTTTGTTATTTACTCTTAAAAAATTGACTTAACCCATGAAACGAATCGCTGTATTTACCTCTGGTGGCGATGCGCCGGGTATGAACGCCTGTATCCGAGCGGTTGTTCGGGGGGCGGTATACCACGGTATAGAAGTATTTGGTATTCGCCGGGGGTATAATGGCATGATCAACGGTGATATCTTTCAGATGACATCCCACTCAGTAAGCAATATCGTGCAACGGGGCGGTACTATCCTGAAATCAGCTCGAAGCAAAGAATTCATGACCCCCGAAGGCCGGCATAAAGCCTACGAACAGGTCATGAAGTTCGGCATCGAAGGGCTGGTCGCTATCGGCGGTAACGGTACATTCACCGGTGCTACCCTGTTTTTCGATGAATTTGGCATTCCTACCGTCGGTGCACCGGGCACTATCGATAATGACCTTTACGGAACAGACCACACCATTGGCTTTGACACGGCCGTAAATACCGCCCTGGAAGCAATCGATAAAATACGGGACACAGCCGACTCCCACGACCGCATTTTCCTGATCGAAGTGATGGGTCGTGATTCGGGTTATATTGCTATTCAGTCCGGTATCGCTGGGGGTGCCGAACTGGTGATGGTTCCTGAAGTGCTCACCCCGTTATCAGAAGTCGTTGAAACACTGCGGGCTGGCTGGAGCCGTCAGAAAGCGTCTTCCATCATTGTGGTGGCCGAAGGCGATGAAGAAGGCAAAGCCAAGGAAGTGGCCGAGAAAATCCGGCTTCAACTGGATACCAACATCGACATGCGTGTGACTACCCTCGGCCATATTCAGCGCGGGGGAGTACCAACGGCTTACGACCGCATTTTGGCCAGTCGGCTGGGACTGGGTGCGCTGGAAGGCCTTATGGCAGGCGAAAAGAATGTGATGGCGGGTATTATCAACAATGAACTGGTCTATACGCCTTTCCGGGATACCATCCGACTGCCCAAGCCCATCAGCGAAGACCTGCTTCGTATGGTGAAAATTCTTTCGGTCTAACGCGAATACCTTACCTGGCTTCGTTATCGGGTAAACACCAGTGTCAAAAACCGGTGTAACCCGTAACTTTGTTCTAACGAATTGATAGCGAACCCACTGGTTGTATGAAAAAAATCGTTTGCACGCTCTTGCTTGGTATTGGCCTGGTATCGAATCTGATGGCTCAGACGGCGGCTAAACCAACGCCCGACAATTTCCGTATCGAAGGCCAGATAAAAGGCATCAAAGACACCACCTGTATTCTGGCGCATTACTTCGGATCGGGTCAGTACTACACCGACGATACTGCCCGCGTTGATGGGCAGGGCCGAATGGTATTTGAGGGCAATAAAAAGTTGGCAGGAGGATTGTACTTAGTTGTTATGCCGAGCAAAAAATACGTGGAGCTTGTTCTGGGTGATCCACATTTTTCGTTCGTGACCGACACTGCCGACTTTATTATAAATATGAAAGTGACGGGCTCGCCCGAAAATGAAGCCTTTTACGCCTATCAGCAGGAACTACGTAAACTGAATGATGAAGCGCAGGTGATTAACGCCCAGCGCAAACTTCGGCAGGATGCCACGACTACTGCTTTGGCCAACAAGCAGCTCGCCGACCTCAGCAAAAAAGCGAAAGACTACCGTTCGACGTTTCTGGCTCAGCACACCAACACATTTACGGCTCACCTGTTACAGGCCTCCGACGAGCCGGAGATTCCCGAACCGCCTAAACTGGCCAACGGTAAAACGGACTCAACATTTGCGTATCGTTATTACAAGGCGCACTTCTGGGACGGATTCGATTTTTCGGATGACCGGCTGGTGCGGACGCCAATTCTGCAACGTAAGCTGGACCGTTACCTGAAGGAACTGACCATACAGAACAGCGACTCGCTTATTAAAGAAGCTGATTTTGTGGTTAGCAAGGCAAAAGCAAATAAAGAGGTACTCTCCTATACTATCTGGTACATTACCAGCCAGTACGAGCTGCCGAAAGTGATGGGTACCGATGGGGTGTTCGTTCACATGGCCGAAAAGTATTACCTCACCGGTGTCATGCCAGTCACCGATTCATCTACGGTCACGAACATCCGCCAGAAAGTGCGCGTCCTGAAACCGTTACTGGTTGGTAAAACCTTCCCAGCCATAACCGTGAGCGATACGCTTCAGCGGCCAATTAACATTGCTGCGCTCAAGGGTGATTATACGGTGATGTTCTTTTTCGACCCGGAGTGCGGTCACTGCCGCGAGGCTACGCCCAAGCTCAAGATCTTCGCCGATGCGAATAAGGGGAAGGGAATCAATTTTGTGGCTGTTGCCGTGGCAAAAGGACCCACAGAATGGAAAAAATTCATCCGTGAGTTCAAGACATACAACTGGATTAACGGCTACGATTTCACGTCCCGCATCAACTATCAGAACCAGTTTGACGTAGCGACAACGCCAACGGTCTACGTACTGGATAAAAATAAGAAGATCATCGCCCGCCGGTTACCTTCCGAGCAGATCGAAGATTTCATTCAGTTTCACAAGCGTCAGGCGGCACTTACTGCCAAAAAGCCCGAGCCGGTTAAAGATGTCAAGGCCAGTGCGAAAGGTAAGTGAGATTAAACCGCAGAGAAAAAGGAGAAAAAACGCAAGGGGCGCAGAGAAAAATTTCTTTGCGCCCCTTGCGTTTTTTCTCCCCTATCCGCGTGCCATTGAATAGCTCACTTCATTTTCCCCCGCTTCACTAAATAAGCGGCTAAAATCTGGTCGAAGCCACGGGCAATGTCCGCTTCAATGAAGTCAATTTTATACTGCCCGCAGCGCATTTTTAACTCGGTGAAGTAGTCTTTCACTGCCTGCTGGTAGCTGCCCCGCACCTGATTAGGTTGCAACTTCACCTTGTCCCCCGTTTCGAGGTCGATGAATTCGTAAGGCCGCTCATCGAACGTAAAGTCCTCTTCTGTCTTTTTGTCCGTAACGTGGAAAATCAGCACCTCATGCAGGTTGTGGCGTAAATGCTGCAAAGACGTAAAGAGCGCATCGGCATTCTCGACGTTCTCAAACATATCGCTGAAGATCACCACCAGCGAGCGTTTGTTGATTTTTTCCGCAATCTGATGAATCACCTCAGCCGCAGCCGTTTTCCGCATGGGCCGACTACCCATCGAGACAGCATCGGGCTTTGGTTGCTGCAACAGCTCGTTCAGTTGGGTAAATAGCTTATGCACATGCGATGGCGTCGACTTCATGGGCGTCTGCACCCCCACAGCATCCGAAAACGTGGTCAGGCTTACAGCATCTTTTTGCCGCTGAAGCAGATACGCCAGCCCGGCAGCGGCCATCACACTGAACGTGACTTTACCGTAACCCGGCTCCGGATAATACATCGACGACGAGGTATCAATCAGCAGATGGCACCGGAGGTTTGTCTCCTCTTCGTACCGCTTCACGAACAGCTTCTCCGACTTACCGTACACTTTCCAGTCGATATGCCGGGTACTTTCGCCAGTATTGTAGAGCCTGTGCTCGGCGAATTCTACCGAAAACCCGTGAAATGGTGATTTATGCAGGCCTGTAATGAAGCCTTCGACTAACTGACGGGCCAGAAACTCGACGTTGCCAAATTCGCGTACCTGTGCCAGACTGACCTGATTTTTCATGCTGAATGACGTTGATTACTTAACTGATGCCCCAATCGGAACCAGCGAAAGCAATATACCCTTTTGTGTAACGTCTGATGACCGCAATTCGGGGCGTAGCGCATAAAAAAACCTGATTGACAGTCGGCCCTGCGCCGGGAATTGCGTAATCAGGGACAGGAGACGGTCAATCAGGTGTGATACTTATAAGAACCTGTCGTGAACGACCAGGCTACTGCGGCAATTAATCCAGTGCGGGCAGCAACTGAACATCATTGTCGAAAACGGGCGCGAAGGGCGCGGCAGCCATATGGCTTTTGTCGCCAACAACGCGAAGAGAAACAGTGGCTATGCCGGAACTGATCATGCCAATGGCTTTGGCAGCCGCGTAGGTAAGATCAACAATACGGCCTTTGGCATATGGACCCCGATCATTGATTCGTATAATTACCGAGCGATTGTTACTGAGGTTGGTTACTTCTACCAGCGTATTCAACGGCAGCGAACGGTGTGCGCCTGTTAAGGCATCAGCGGAAACCCGTTCTCCGTAGGTTGTTCTATGGCCGGTAAATTTGCGGGCGTAAAAGGAGGCTTTACCCTTCTGTATGAGGCCCTTAGGGGCCTCTGTCGATGTTATGCCGCCAAAAAGCAGCATCAGGGACATTACTATGCTCATACAGTGCATGGTTAGATGAAACAAAAAGAGCGGGGTATGCCGAATGACACGCTGCATACCCCGCTCCCGTAAAAATGCAATTCCCGTATTGCAAATATACATTAATGCCTTTATAAAGCAAGTCGTTCTGGGGCATAATCGCCACAACACGAGCCAGCGGCCGTAGAAATTTCACCACAAAGCCGCTAAAAATTTCGCTGAATTAATTGGGCAACTGATACGAATGCGCGTATTTTAGCGTTTGCGTAACCACTTAAACCTAATCCTTGTGGAAGATAGAGAACGGGAAAAAATATTTTCAAAGCGGGTTCGGGCGGGTAAACGCACCTATTTTTTCGATGTGAAATCCACCCGTGCCAACGACTATTACCTAACCATCACCGAAAGCCGCCGACACCCGCAAGGCGAGGGATTTATCTACGAAAAGCATAAGCTCTTTCTTTACAAAGAGGACTTTAACAAGTTCGTAGAAGCGCTTCAGGAAACCGTCGATTACGTGAAAACCGAACTCATGCCTGAGTTCGACTTCGCCCAGTATCCCGCCCGCGATGAAGTTGATGAACTCGGCCCTACTGATCTTAAATGGGAATAACCAGTTACCACCCGACTATCCTACCTCCAGCCTCCTTTCGGGAGGCTTTTTTATTGTAAATTTGCGCATCAATATGCCTATCCCGGACGCCGAAGCGTTGGCCGGGATACGTACTAACAACTCTGATTCATGGGATTACAATGTGGAATTGTGGGCTTGCCCAATGTTGGGAAGTCGACGCTTTTCAATGCCATTTCAACCGGGAAAGCCGAAGCGGCTAACTACCCGTTTTGCACCATAGAGCCCAACGTAGGAGTCGTGACCGTTCCCGATGAGCGGCTCGACTCGCTCGAAAATCTGGTCAGCCCGCAACGGGTAGTGCCAACTATCATCGAGTTTGTGGACATTGCCGGATTGGTCAAAGGTGCCAGTCAGGGCGCGGGTCTGGGCAATAAATTTCTGGCTAATATTCGGGAAGTAGACGCCATCGTTCACGTGGTGCGGTGTTTTGAAGACGACAACATCGTTCACGTGGAAGGACGCGTCGACCCGGTATTCGATAAAGAAATCATCGATATAGAATTGCAGCTAAAAGATCTTGAATCGGTTGATAAAAAGATTCAGCGGATCGATAAGGCGGCCCGCGTGGGTGATGCCCGCGCCAAAATCGACCTCGAAATCCTGAAGCAGTACAAGGCCGCGCTCGAAGCGGGCAGAAGCGCCCGTACCGTTCAGGTTTCGCCCGAAGACCGGCTTTCTGCTATCGGTGATCTGGCGCTGCTAACGATCAAGCCTGTTTTGTACGTGGCCAACGTGGACGAAGGTTCGCTGCCCGATGGCAACCAATACTCCGAAAAACTGAAAGCCGCCGTTGCCGAAGAAGGTGCCGACGTGGTCGTAATCTCAGCCGGTATTGAAGCTCAGATTGCTGAAATGCAGGACCCCGAAGAACGGGAGCTGTTCCTGGGTGAGTACGGCCTGACAGAATCGGGTCTGAGTAAACTCATCAAAGCATCGTACAAACTGCTTGGGCTGATTACCTATTTCACGGCGGGTGTGAAAGAAGTGCGCGCCTGGACCATTCAGCGCGGCTGGAAAGCACCACAGGCAGCCGGGGTGATTCACACCGATTTCGAGAAGAAATTCATTCGGGCGCAAGTCATCAAACTACCCGATTACGAGCAGTTTAAGAGTGAAGCGGCTGTGCGCGAAGCAGGTAAACTCTCTGTCGAAGGCAAAGAATACGTTGTGCAGGATGGCGACATTATGGAGTTCCTGCACGGTGCGTAACGCTTGGATGGAACGCAGATTTTTATGATTACTATGAGGTAATCGCTGGTTCAGCCGCTTGCGCAGTATACACAATCAGCGTTTGCCGGTATTGTCTCGTTGGAGAGCCGCTCAATCAGAGTGGCTCTTTTTTATGCTCTTCCTGCAAGACACCTAACTCCTCAGCGAGTTGTATAGACAGCACGGCTCTTCACTCTGTGCCTATGAACATGCCACATAAACCAAATAATCGCTTAGTCGGGCAAACTGCAATCATTACCGGGGGCGACTCAGGCTTGGGTCGGGCGATCTCTATTGCGTTCGCCAAAGAGGGGGCTAACGTGATTGTAAATTACGCGCACAACGAACAGGCCGCCCATGAGGTAGAGAAACTGATTACCGATGCGGGGGGAAAAGCCGTCGTTATTCAGGCTGATGTAAGTAAGGAAGACGCGGTAGAAAGCCTGTTTCAGCAGACGATCGATCAGTTTGGTACCGTCGATGTGCTGGTCGCCAACTCAGGTCTGCAACAGGATTCGAAATTCGAGGATATGACGCTGGCGCAGTGGCAGAAGGTGATTGACGTAAATTTAACAGGGCAGTTCTTATGCGCCCGTGCCGCTATCCGGGAGTTTTTGCGCCGGGGCCCACGCCCGGAGGTGTCAGCGGCTCTTGGGAAAATTATCTGCATGAGTTCGGTCCACGAAGTGATTCCGTGGGGTGGTCATGCCAACTATGCGGCCTCGAAAGGTGGAGTAGAACTGATGATGAAGTCCATTGCGCAGGAGTTTGGCGGGCGCAAAATCCGCATCAACAGCATCGGGCCGGGAGCCATCAAAACACCCATCAATACATCGGCTTGGAATACGCCTGAAGCGGAAAAGAAACTATTGACACTGATTCCTTACGACCGCGTAGGCGAACCTGAAGACATTGGCTCGGTATCAGCCTGGCTCGCCAGCGACGAAGCCGATTACATTCACGGCACCACCATTTTCGTGGATGGCGGCATGACACTGTATCCGGGCTTTGGGGATAATGGATAAATTTTATCATGCTGAAGAATCCGGTCGACCGGATTCTTCAGCATGATAAAATGCCCCTTTTTTACCGCAAATCAACTACTTCGACGCCGGGGTATTTCGATTTGTCGAACACGAAGTAGTTATCGCCTACGCCCGCGTTAGGCGTAAATTTGTCAATCACGTAGCTCGTCAGTTTACCGTCTTTATCGGTGATCTGCCAGTTACGTACCGACTTGTCGGCTTTATCTACGCTGATCTGCAAGCGGGCAATCTGCGATTTTTTCTTTTCCGGGGTCAGTTCAATGATTTCGAGTGTGCGTCCGCCCTGCTTCACTTCCTTAAGGAATTTATAGCTGAATCCCTTTTTATAAATCGTATAAATCGCCGAGGGATTAAACTCGCCCGAAGCGCTATCGTCGTAATCCTGCACGTTAACCTCGTTTGACTCTTTAACGTAAGTCGACATGGTTTTTCCGTCATTGAATACCTCTTGTCCGCCCAGTTTCAATCGAAACTTAAGCCCTTTTACGGTCAAATCGCCCTTGTAAGACTCTTTGGCGCCACCGCTACCAGCAGTATACGTAAACACAGTCTGGTATGACCCCATTGCTTTATACTTGGCACTCATCGCGTCCAGAATATCACCAGCCCGCTTATCCTTCTGAGCAAGGGCGGGTAAAAAACTCATTAACAAGCTTATTAAAACTGCAATTTTCTTCATTTTAGATTACTTCTTAGGTGCAAACAGATACGCAGGCTGGCCTGTGGAGTTGGCTCACCTGCGTAATGAAAAGACAATTTTTGGGACGAAAGGTTTAGAATTGGGTATCAGATACCAATCAACCCAGCTTTTTCAATACTTCCTCCAGCATCTGAGGGTCTTGAATAAGCACATCGCGGGCTTTACTGCCCTCAAATGCCCCCACAATACCAGCCGCTTCTAACTGATCGATTAGCCGCCCGGCGCGATTATAGCCCAGTTTCAGGCGACGCTGAATGAGCGACGTACTCCCCTGCTGATGCACAACTACCAATCGGGCCGCTTCGTCGAACATAGGATCGCGGTTTTCCAGATCCACGTCTTTTTCTTCATTCTGGCCGCCTTCGTCACCAGCAAACTCGGGCAGGGCATAGGCATCATCATACCCGCGCTGCTCACCCACGAACGCGCAGATATCTTCGATTTCATTGGTATCCACAAAGGGGCACTGCAGGCGGACAATGTCGGAGTTGAGTGACAGCAGCATATCCCCCATACCGACCAGCTGTTCCGCTCCGCCGGCATCCAGAATAGTACGGGAGTCGATCTTGGAGGTCACTTTGAAGGATAACCGCGCCGGGAAGTTAGCCTTGATCAGGCCGGTGATAACGTTGACAGAAGGCCGTTGCGTAGCCACTACGAGG
The DNA here is from genome assembly GCA_964251665.1 of uncultured Cytophagales bacterium. Lineage (GTDB taxonomy): Bacteria > Bacteroidota > Bacteroidia > Cytophagales > Spirosomataceae > JBBQLG01. The sequence continues at coordinate 10,017 of CAXUKO010000013.1, read as the reverse complement.
TGAATACCGATGGCCCGCGCCAACTGCGCCAGTCGGGCAATAGGCTGTTCCACTTCTTTACCAGCCGTCATCATGAGGTCGGCCAGCTCGTCAATCACCAGCACGATGTAAGGCATGTACTTATGGCCCTTTTCGGGGTTCAGCCGCCGGTTGGTAAACTTCACATTGTACTCTTTGAGATTGCGGCAACCAGCGTCTTTCAGCAGGTTGTAGCGGTTATCCATCTCGATACAGAGCGAATTAAGCGTGTTCACCACCTTTTTCGTATCGGTAATGATCGCTTCGTCGGCATCGGGCAGCTTGGCCAAAAAGTGCCGCTCGATCTTGTTGAACAGCGTAAGCTCTACCTTCTTAGGATCGACCAGTACGAGTTTAAGCTGGGCCGGGTGTTTCTTGTAAATCAGCGAGGTTAGCAGCACGTTCAGGCCAACCGATTTCCCCTGACCGGTCGCTCCCGCCATCAGCAGGTGCGGCATTTTGGCCAAGTCGACCACCAGAATCTCGTTGGAAATGGTCTTGCCCAGCACGACGGGTAAATCGGCGGTACTCTTGGCAAACTTATCGCTCATAATTACCGAGCGCATGGATACCATCTCTCGGCTCTTGTTGGGCACCTCAATCCCGATGGTTCCCTGACCAGGCATAGGGGCAATAATCCGAATGCCCAGTGCGGCCAGGCTCAGGGCAATGTCGTCTTCCAGACTCTTGATCTTGGAAATTCGGACCCCGTCGGCGGGAATGATTTCGTAGAGGGTAACCGTAGGTCCAATGGTGGCCGAAATGTCTTTAATACCAATGTTAAAGTGCCGGAGCGTTTCCTCAATCTTGGCTTTATTGGCCTCCAGTTCGTCCATCGACACCTGCGCCTTGTTATTGACCGGATACTCAGTCATTAACTCTATCGTTGGCAGCTGGTAGTGCGGCAGGTCGAGCGTGGGATCGTACAGGCCGTGTGTCGCTACCAGATCATCTTCGGTGGGCAAATCAACATCAAAAGTGGGCTGCGTTGTCGAAACTATGTCGGCAATCAGCGATGGGTCTTTAATCGTCAGCGTTACTTTTGGCGTTACCTCCGGCTCGTTAATAGGCGGCTCGGGGCGTAGTCCATTGACTTTGAACGACGGAACGACTGGAGCCGGTACCGGCTCCGGCTCATCGACGTAAGGCGTTTTGTCAGGTGGCGCCACGGCGTCAATCTCATCCGTTGGGACCACAATACCAGGAGCGACCACGTCGGGACGATCTACGTTATAGTCATCCTCAACCTCATCATACACCGGCCCAGTCGATTCGGCCGACCGGGTGCCCAAACCGGCCAGGAACGAGGGTGTCCGCAGGGCGGTGATGTTGTAGAAAAAAACCAGAAACAGGAATAGCAGAAAACCAATGAGTGCGATGCTGCCCCAGCCCAGCAGGCTTTTCAGCACTACATTCAGTTCGTAGCCAATGCCGCCCGACCAGACGCTCCCTGTTTCGACAGTGCCCGTTGCCAGCACGATATACCCCAATAGCAGACTGGTCCATACGGCACTAAACAGCAGTCCCTGGGTAGCGCGGGCCAGCGGCATCAATTCACGGCCAAGGGCAAGCTTGCAACCCGCCAGAAAAACGATTACCGGCAAACACAGTGCCCCAACGCCAAACCACCGGAACACAAACACATGCGCTACGTACGCACCGGCCAATCCCAGAAAGTTGCGGGTTTCCTCACCCGATTCGCGTAGCGACACGTTACTGGACGCACCGATAATGCTTTGATCGGCCGGACCGTTGAACAGGTACGAGATAAAGGCGACCAGCAGCCCGATGGCCAGCAGCATCAGCAACACACCCAGGGTCAGGTTGGTACGTTGATCGGCGCGAACTTTATCGAATGAAAGCGTCCAGGCTGGATTTTTGGGCCGGATAGCTTCTTCCTTCTTCGCCCGCTGCTCATTCCGGCGAATGGAATTCTGTTTGATGGTTGCGGTTGGTTGCGCCATGTCGGTTTAGGGGCCTATGCTGCGTAAAAATACACAGTAGGCGGCTGTTCCGGCGCAGTGGTTTTAAAATAAAGCAATTTAAACTCGTCCGCCTGCGGCAACACGACGTCCGGCTTTCTGCACTCAAAACAGCACTATAAATGCCCAAGCCACCCGGTTATTGGCCCGCGTTCAGGATTTTTTGGCGGTCCGGGCAATTTCGGTGATGGCCTTTACCAATTTATCCAGGTCGGGCAGCGTAGTGTAGACATGGGGCGTTACCCGGATGCAGCTGATGTTTTCCCAAACGGTGGCAGACGTATGAATCTTGTACTTGCCGAACAATTGGCCGTCTACCGCCTGTGGTGTCATCCCCGCGATACTCACTCCGCAGATGCCGCACGAAAAGGAAGCCTTTAGGGAAGTGTGCAGCGTTACGCCGGGAATGTGCTGTACCTGTTCGGCCCAGTAATTTTTCAGGTAGCGTACCCGCTCTTCCTTGCGTTTATTCCCAATCGCATTGTGGAAATTGATGGCTTCGCCGATGCCCTGTTCAATCGGGAAGCTGCGTGTGCCGAGGGTTTCGAACTTACGGATATCATCGCTTTGGGGCTTACTGTTGCAGAGCAGCGGCCATATACCGGCAATCTTTTCCTTTTTGATCCACAACATTCCACTGCCAATGGGTGCCGACAGAAACTTATGCAGACTGGTACCAAAGTAATCGCATTCAAGATCAGGAATAGTAAAGTCCAGCAACCCAAACGAGTGCGCACCATCCACAATGACTTCAATGCCACGCTTATGCGCCATCTGGCAGATCTTTTTTACCGGCATAATCTGGCCCACCCAGTTGATTACGTGGGTGACGTGAATGACCTTGGTTTTAGGCGTAATCGCCTGCTCATACGCCCGCACGATCTGGTCATCGTTCTCAATGGGGAAATCGAAGCTGAGTTGTTTATAGATAATGCCCTCCCGCTGTGCCCGCTGCCGCCAGGCCTGAATGATGTTCGGATAATCCTGTAAGGCACCAATCACTTCATCACCGGCTTTAAGATCGATTCCGTAAATGATTGTGTTGAGCGCTTCGGTCGCGTTGCGGTTAATGGCAATCTCCTCGGGCAGGGTACCAGCCAGCAAGGCCAGTTTTTCGCGAAGCGGCTCGCGGGCCTGATCCAGAATGCGCCACATAAAATAAGAGGGTCCCTGGTTGGCCAGTTGATTGTACCGTTCTACCGCCTGCTGCACTACCAGCGGAGACGGTGACACGCCCCCATTGTTGAGAATGATGATGTTGGACGAAACGGAAAACGACCGCTGAATAACCGCCCAGTAATCTTCGTCGGTAGCGACATGCTGCGGACTCAGGTGCTGAACCCGCTCCGTAGCCTTCTGCCACTCAGCCGCGTGCGTTTGGGTAAACAGGCTGCCTGCAGAAAAGGCACCCCCAAGGGCGGCCATTTGCCTGACGAAATTCCGGCGGTTTTGAGCCATGATCGAACGTGATTACGTAACCCCTTCTATTTGCTGGCAATATCCATTGATTTCCCTTTCCCGGCCGCTTGCATCAGCCAAAAAAATTAGGGTTACGGATAGCAGAATGCTTTCTAAACGAGCCGAAAAAGTAGATTGGGCTATTCGGTAACCGGCACCAGACCTGTACAGATTTGCTTTGCTACCCCCGGTCCTTCGTAGATGAAACTGGTGTAGAGCTGCACTAAACTGGCTCCAGCCTGCAACTTCTCCTGTGCATCAGCCGCCGACGCAATGCCGCCCACACCGATGATGGGAAATGCCCCACCCGATGTCTGGTGTAGATACCGGATCACCTCCGTGGCCCGCTCCCGCACGGGTAGTCCGCTAACGCCCCCCGCTCCTATCTCACCAACCACATTGGCATCGGTTCGCAGGTCATCCCGGCTGATGGTGGTGTTGGTCGCAATAATGCCCGCAATGCCGGTTTCGGCCACAATAGCGATGATGTCGTCTAACTGCCCGTTGGTGAGGTCAGGGGCAATTTTCAGTAGGATGGGCTTGGGTTGGGGATACTGTCGATTCTCAGTTTGCAGCGCGTTCAGCAACTGTAACAGCGGCTCTTTGTCCTGTAAGGCCCGCAGGCCCGGCGTGTTGGGTGAGCTGACATTCACGGCGAAGTAGTCGACGGTATCGAACAGTTCGCGGAAGCTGATGAGGTAATCATTTACTGCCTCTTCATTAGGCGTGTCCTTATTCTTGCCAATGTTACCGCCGACAATAATGCCCGCCCGCCGGTTGCGTAACCGACTTACCGCCGGCGAAACACCCTTGTTGTTAAAGCCCATGCGGTTAATCAGGCCCTGATCGGCTTTGAGCCGGAACAGCCGGGGTTTGGGGTTACCCGGTTGCGGGCGGGGCGTTACTGTACCGATTTCGATGAAGCCGAAGCCCAGATCGCTTAGCTCATTCACCAAATCGGCATTTTTATCGAAACCAGCCGCCAGCCCTACCGGATTCGGAAACTGGACACCAAACACCGTACGGGCTAATCCGGCATCACGTGGTACGTACAGCCGACGCGCCAGGGCAGAAACGCCGGGGATTTTAAACGCAAGTTTTAATGCCGTCGTCACCGTATGATGAATCGTTTCGGCATCGAACCGGAACAGGATCGGCAGGATAATACGCTTGTACATGGGGCAAAGGTACGGTCGCTCCGGGTTTGTCAGGCAAATAAATCCGACGATAGGTACCGGTCGCCCCGGTCGCAGATGATGCAGACAATCACACCCGATTCCAGTTCTTCCATCAGTTTCAGCGCGGCTACTACGGCTCCACCGCTACTCATACCCGAAAAAACGCCCTCCACTTTCGCCAGTTTACGGGCCATATCGGCTGATTCGGCTTCCGATACTTCAATCGTCCGGTCAACGCGGGACGGCTCAAAAATTTCGGGCAGGTACTCCACCGGCCACTTCCGAATACCGGGAATCGACGAACCGTCGGCCGGTTGGCAACCCACGATCTGTATCGCCGGATTCTGCTCTTTCAGGTACCGCGACGTGCCCATGATGGTCCCCGTCGTGCCCATTGCTGACACGAAATGAGTGATCTGTCCCTCAGTGTCGCGCCAGATTTCAGGGCCGGTCGTGCGGTAGTGCGCCAGATAGTTATCGGGATTGGAAAACTGGTTTACGGCGACATAACCGCCTTTCGTTACCTGCGCATCGGCGTAATCGCGGGCGCTCTCGATGGTTTCGGTCAGCACCACTTTAGCCCCGAATGCCTCCATTGTCTGCACCCGTTCTTTGGTCGAGTTGGCGGGCATGGCAATTTCAATCTCGATGTTGTATAGTCGGGCAATCATGGCCAGGGCAATACCGGTGTTGCCGCTGGTGGCTTCAATCAGTTTCAGGCCGGGCTTCCAGTCGCCCCGTTCAATCAGACCACGGACCATGCTCAGGGCTGCGCGGTCTTTTACGCTGCCGCCGGGGTTATGGCCTTCGAGCTTACCATAGAGTTTAACGTTGGGATTTGGCCGCGTTGCCCCCCCGGGTGTACCGATGGCGGTGATGCGGTTCAATTCAATAATCGGTGTGTTACCGACCAGATCAAGTAAGGTGGCCATGTTGTGAGAAAGAAAACGTACTGTTTCCAGAAAACCGAACCTGCGGGTTTAGTTCATCCGGCAACCCAATTGTCGGCCCGGGTAACACGCTGACGTGACCGTTCATACACTAATTACCACTACATAGTTGACAGACAAAGAAGTTTTTGTAAAATTGAGTTGCCAATTAACGTATGTTGCTTTTTGTACTTCGCAAGGGCGACTACTCGTTAACTGTCATCTTCCACACCAACCATACTTACTTATGAGATCTTTACTTCCCGTTACGCCCCTCACGGGCGTAGGTCGTGAGTCTGTAGCCAGAGCGCTCCACATGCCCGATCTGGTACTTCCCTTCTGGGGCTACCGCAAAAAAATGCCCATGCACCAGATTGTGCGCCTTGAAGGCGAAGGCAATTATACCGTCCTTCATTTCAGTGACGGTACGCAACTGATGATTTCGCTGACGCTCAAAACAATGGCGAGCCGCTTATCACCGGGGATTTTTGCCCGATCGCACAAAAAAAATATCATCAACCTGCTTTACCTCAACGACCTGCATTTTGACCGGCAGTCGCTGGCCGTTAGCCTGACCAATGGCGACCGGGTGGATGTATCGCGCCGGAAAGCCAGCGATTTCGTCCGGGAGGTAAACGGGTTTCAGCAGCAACTTGAGGTCCTGACTGACCCAATGCTTCTGGCCTCCGCCTGATTAATAAATATACCTCAGCACGAAACAGCCCCGATCTGTCCATCAGATCGGGGCTGTTTCGTATAAACGCAGGCTTAAACGCAGCAGCTTATTTAGCCTTAGCCTGCTTCGCCACTTCCTCATCCCGTAGCGCCCGACGCAGGATTTTACCGACGTTGGTTTTGGGCAATTCGTCCCGAAATTCAATGATTTTAGGCACCTTGTAAGGCGTCAGGTTTTCGCGGCAATACGCTTTGATGGTATCAGCCGTGAGGGCCGGGTCTTTCTTCACCACAAACACCTTGACCACCTCCGTCGATTTATCGTCGGGGACACCAATACAGGCTACTTCCAGCACACCGGGACACTGCGAAACGACTTCTTCAATTTCATTTGGATAGACGTTGAAGCCCGACACGAGGATCATGTCCTTCTTGCGGTCAACTACTTTAAAGTACCCGTCCTTATCCATCACGCCGATGTCGCCGGTTTTAAACCAGCCGTCTTTCATGGCTTTTGCCGTTTCGTCGGGCCGGTTAAAGTAGCCCTGAAACACCTGCGGGCCTTTGGCCCAGATTTCGCCGGGCTCACCCAAAGCGGCTTCGGTGCCATCGTCTTTCATCAGTTTCATATTCGTGCTCGGCCAGGGAATACCGATTGTGCCAACGCGGTTAGCTTCGGTAATGGGATTCGAGCACAGCACCGGCGACGTTTCCGACAGGCCATATCCTTCAGCGGGCATGTTACCGGTCAGTTTCTTCCAGCGGTCAGCTACCGACGATTGCAGGGCCATCCCCCCCGCCGACGTTACTTTCAGCTGGCTAAAATCGACTTCGTTAATGCGCGGGTGATTCAGCAGGCCATTGTAAAGCGTGTTGACACCGGTAAAGGCCGTGACTTTGTACTTCTTCAGGTCGTTGATAAACGCGTTCATATCGCGCGGATTCGTGATGAGCAGGTTCATCGACCCGTTTTTCAGGGCAGCCATCGCGTTGGTTGTCAACGCATAAACGTGGTACAGCGGCAGCGCGGCTACAATAATACCCTGACCAAGAGCAGTATGGGCGGGCGACAACCAGGCATCCTGACACTCCACGTTGGAGATAATGTTGCGGTGCGTCAGCGTAGCGCCTTTCGAAACGCCCGTTGTACCACCCGTATACTGAATAAACGCCAGGTCGCTTCCGGTAATCGTGACCGGTTTCATCGGTTGACGGCTTCCCCGGCTCAGCGCATCGCCGAACGAAATAGCGTTGGGCAGGTGGTAGGCCGGTACAGCTTTCTTCACATACTTCAACACGGCATTGACCAGTAGCTTTTTGGGAAATCCCAGCAGATCACCAGCCTCAGTCACGATGACGTGTTTGATGTCGGTCTGGGGCAGGATTTTTTCGAGGTTCACCGCGAAGTTGGCCAGGATAACGATGGCTACTGCGCCCGAATCTTTAAACTGGTGCTGCATTTCGCGGGGCGTATACAGCGGGTTCGTATTTACCACGACCAAACCCGCCCGCAGGGCACCGAACATGGCAACCGGATATTGCAGTAAATTTGGCATCTGAATGGCGATGCGGTCCCCTTTTTTCAGATCCAGGTCGTTTTGCAGAAACGAGGCAAACTGCGCCGACAATTTATCCAGTTCGCCGAACGTGATTTCCTTACCCAAACAGGCATAGGCCGGACGGGCGGTAAACCGCTGACACCCTTCTTCCAGCAGCGCTGCCAGCGATGGGTACGCATCAGGATTGATCTCGGCCGGGATGCCTTTGGGGTAAAATTTTAGCCAGGGATAGGGTTGGGTCGTTGCCTGCATCGCCAGATTTATTTTATGTCTAATTGTAGCAAAAATAAAACGAAAGCAGGAAAGGTTTGCGTATCGGGGAATAATATCGGCGGGATGCGGCTACCGGATCAGCTTCCCGTCAGCCATGCTAACGAACCAACGCCTACCTTTGCGGATCAACGACAACAATGAAACAGGTACTACTGATTTTAGCCATCACATTACTTAGCTGCTCCGGGGGCGCAGGCAGTAAAACAGCGAATAGCGGGGCCACCGTGCTTACGTTTAACTCGTGCGCAATGCTGCTTCCTATTGACACAGTTCTGCACCGGATACCGGACAAACCGGTTCTGCAAACCGACGACCAGCTTGACTACCATAATGTTATGGTTGAAGGTATCTACTGGGATGAGGTTGTTTATTATTTCGGGGAAGGCCAGTTGCTCCGGGCCACTGCAATTCAGCATACACCCGATGCGGCCGGTTACAAAAAACTATACCAACGCCTGACGGAGCAGTACGGCAAACCTACCCGCGACATTGACAGCCTGACGATCTGGACCCGGCGCGACGCTGAACTATCCCTCCAACCCGGCTTGTTGCTGTTCGCCCGGCGGTAGGTGATTCGGTTTCTTCTGCCCGGTTTTGATGGAATTTGCATTCCCCCAATCTGTGAGGACACAGACCAGGAAAATTGCAGGGTATGTCGTAGCGTCCGCAGCACAGAATCAGCTCGATAGCGTGTTTTTTGCCCCGATTGTCACGGCCATCTAGGCCAAGGGTTTATTCAAACAACTGATAAAATGTCATAGTTTTAGCTATGCAACAAGTAAGAATCATAGTTTTGCAGTATAAGCAACCACAAAAGTATGTCTGAACGCGCCTTACTTTTTTATAAGAAAGCTATAATAGTTCTTATAACTAAAGAAGCAGTCTCCTGGTGCTGTAACAATTTTATTATTCAATTATGAATGTATTGATTGTAGACAATGAAGTTATTCCTGCTGTGTTATATGGCGGTACGCAGCGAGTAATATGGGACTTGGGTAAAGAGTTATTCAAAATGGGTCATAATGTGACATACTTGGTCAAAAGAGGCTCGGTTTGCGAATTTGCATTGATCATTCCTATTGACGAAAATAAGGACTTGATAGCGCAAATTCCAGCTAATATCGATGTTATTCATTTTAATTTTACTCCAAGTAATATCGACACCCTTAAATTACCATACGTTATTACTGTACACGGAAATTCAAATGATTTAAAAGAACTTAATTTAAACACAGTTTTTGTCTCTAAGAATCATGCGAATAGATATGGATCTGATTGTTACATTCATAATGGGCTTGATTGGGGCAGTTATATGCAACCAAATTTTTCCTTAAAAAGAAATTATTTTCATTTTTTAGGAAATGCTTCATGGCGAGTAAAGAATGTGCAAGGTGCCATAGATGTAGTAAAAGATTTAAAAAAAGAAAAGCTCAAAGTACTGGGAGGTTACAGACTCAATCTTAAAATGGGTTTAAGACTAACACTTTCCCATCGAGTAGATTTTTATGGTATGGTCGGTGGCGAAATGAAAGATAATTTAATAAATGGCTCTAAAGGTCTAGTTTTCCCCGTAAGATGGCATGAGCCATTTGGCTTAGCGATTATTGAGAGTTTATATTTTGGTTGCCCTATTTTCGGTACGCCTTATGGCTCCTTACCAGAAATTGTGAAACAAGATTTCGGATATCTGTCAAGTCGAAAACATGAACTTGTTGAAGCCATTCAGTCTGTAAATGGTTATTCAAAGAAACGTTGTCATGAATATGCTTTTGAGGAATTTAATAGTAAGAAAATGGCTGTATCTTATCTTGAAAAATATGAAAGAGTGTTATCGCGTAACACTTTGAATGAAGTACCGCCTAAGTTAAAAGAGCTACAGAAAGTAAAACTCTTAGAACGTGTTGGGGAATTGAGAAAGGTTGAGAGTCGTGCCAACTTTGTTGTG
>CAXUKO010000012.1:0-193317 GCA_964251665.1 uncultured Cytophagales bacterium | reverse complement strand
AATTAGTGCTCACCAACGGGGGCGATAATTACAACTGCGACCACGGCGATTGGGCGGGTGCACGGCTTTATCCAACCGGCAGCAGTCGGGTGGCCGCGCCGGGTGCGGATGCGTACAGTCCCGAAGTTACGGTGCAGGTGTACCCGGTGCCCGCCCGTGATGAGTTACGCATCAGTTACCCTACTACGGCCGCTGGCGAGTTGTCGCTGCAACTGATCAACCCAACGGGGCAGCCGGTTAAGCAGATGACGCAGGAACTGGTAGACGGCGAAAACCTGGTTCGGATGCCGGTTCGTGACCTCAACCGGGGCCTCTACATTTTGATTATGAATCAAGGCAATCGGCGCATCACCCGGAAAGTACTGCTTTCTGAATAAGCCGTTCAATAGTATGAAGCGAAGAGGCTACTTCATCACCGGAGCAGCCTCTTCGCTTTTATAGCCGACTAAGTATGAGCGCCTTATTTTGGGCTGTGGCTATTAACGGCTCAATTGCCGATTCGTTTACTGCCCGTGAACCGTAGCTGTTTCAGTCGGCCTGCTTACCTATGCACATCAGTATAAACAGGAAGGGCTATTCTTTAAAAACCGGACCTCAACTCATTTCTGACGTGATCAATCTCAATCGCCGACTCTTTCTTCAGCAACTCGGTTTTGGTGCCGCTGGCCTTACCGTCGCTGTCAACACGCATAGCTGGGCGGCCTCCGGTTTAAACGGACCAACCCGCTCCTTTAAACTGCCGCGCAGTCTGCCCGAAACGCAGGGCGTCGCGTCGGGTGGTCTGCTTAACTTCGTCAATGCGGTGGAAGCGGGAAAACTGAATCTACACAGCCTGATGGTCGTCCGGCATGGGCAGGTCGTGGCCGAGGGCTGGTGGGCACCGTATGCGCCCCCACTAAAGCACACGCTGTATTCGCTCAGTAAGAGCTTTACGTCGACAGCCGTTGGCATGGCGGTCGCCGAAGGTAAGCTGACGGTGGAAGACAAGGTGATTTCGTTCTTCAAAGCGGATGCACCGGCAACCATCAGCGAGAATCTGGCGGCCATGCGGGTCAAAGACCTGCTTACCATGTCGACCGGCCACGATAAAGATACCGCGCCCGAGATGCGGACACCCGACAACACGAACTGGATCAGGACGTTTCTGGCCCAGCCCGTCGACCATAAGCCGGGAACACATTTTGTCTACAACAGCGGGGCCACGTACATGCTCTCGGCCATCGTGCAGAAACTCACCGGGCAACCGGTACTTACTTACCTGAAACCGCGTCTGTTTGATCCGCTGGGTATTGAGGGTGCCGATTGGGAAACCGACACCAACGGCATTGATACGGGTGGTTGGGGCTTGCGGGTACGTACCGAAGATATTGCCAAATTCGGGCAGCTGTACCTGCAAAAAGGGATGTGGAACGGCAAACGGCTATTGCCCGAAGCCTGGATTGCCGACGCGACCCGGTATCAGGTTCAGTCGGTGGGTGGCAAACGCAAAGCCGAAGAGAATGACTGGCTGCAGGGCTATGGCTACCAGTTCTGGCGCTGCCGTCACGACGCTTATCGGGGCGACGGTGCTCTGGGTCAGTATTGTATCGTGCTGCCCAGCGAAGACGCCGTAGTCGCCATTACCTCCGAAACGTCGGATATGCAGGCCATTCTGGATGAGGTCTGGACTAACATCCTGCCCGCGCTTAAGGGAACGGGTTTGGCTGCGGGTAAGATGTCCTCGGACGCGTTGGGACGGAAACTGAAAACACTGGCCCTGGCTCCCCCAATGATGGAAACGGCGTCACCTACAGCCGCGAAGGTCAGCGGTCGTACCTATGCACTTGACAGCAACACCCTGAACGCGAAAACCGTCTCGCTGACCTTTGGTAAGGATGGCTGCATCTTTAAGCTGCGCGACGATGGGGGCGATCATCAGGTAACGTGTGGCCTCAACCGTTGGACAGAAGGTGACACCACGTTCTCGACCCTCCCGCTGAAATTAGTCAATACGCCGGTGCCGGGCGAAACGCATACACGGGTTGCGGGTAGCGGTACCTGGCGCGATGCCAACACATTTGTGATGACCTGGCGGTTCATCGAAACGGCGCATTCGGATACCATCACCTGCCGGTTCGAGGGGGATAGCGTGGCTGTTGACTTTGAAAGCAGTTTATCGAAGATTAACAAGACCAAAGACAAGCGGCCCGCGTTGCAGGGTAAAGCTCAGGCTGGCGTTGGTATGATAAAGGGCTAAGTATCCTCTTAGGCTGGGTGTGGGTCAGATCGAAACTTAATGGTGGGGTCGGTACCGGCGGAACGGCGTCAGGCAACGCCCTCAAAACGCATATCCTGCGGTAAGTTGCCAAAGCGTTGTTTTGGTGGTAAAACGGGCATCGTTGCCGGGTACTGTGATCCCCACCTGCGCTAAATCGGACAGGTTGCCCTCATAACGGGCATCGAGTTGCAGTCCGGCCAATGTCAGGCCAACACCCGCCTGATACCCGAACACCGCCTGTTTAAAGGTGTCGTTGATTGACTGTGATGTGTATTGAGACAGCGCGTCTTTGAGCGTCTGGTTTTTCGAGATGGTCAGCGACGCCATCGGTCCGGCATTCAGGCGGAGCGGTCCCAGCTTAAAGCCAACCAGCACCGGCACGTCGAGGGTAGTAAGCTTAACGTCGATTTGTTGCGTAGCCAGACCCGTGCGAATCAGGTCGAACGAGCCGCCTTTCGCAGAAACCAGCACTTCGGGTTGGATAAACACTTTTCGGCCAATCCGAACGAAAGCCCCACCCACGATACCTGTTGTGCTTTTGCTGTTATCCTGAAAAAAGTCGTACACGATCTGCCCACCCGATACCACCGGGATGCCGCCCGGCCCGGTAAGTCGGGGCGTTTTAAAGTCCAGCGTATTGAGTTGGGAGAAGTTGGCCCCAATTCTCACGCCGACCGTTACGAACTTCGTCGTGCCGCCCATCTGCGCGAAACTGATGCCGGGTATGGTGAGTAAAATCAGGATAAACCGGTTCATAAAACAGCGTGGTTAAGGGGGCTCCCAGCGAAACTGCCGGTCTTGTGAACGGTACGAAACTAAACAGCCATTGCCCCGTCAAGGCAGTCAGGAAACGCTGGTGCAGTGGTAAAAACGAGCTAAGTGAAGCGCAGAGCCTGTTATTGACGAACCTCTATTTGGGGTTGGCGGATGGTATATCCATTAATCGACTGTTGTGCATCACCTTGATCAGCCATTGGCCATTGGCCTCCTTCGTTACGATCCAGTTCACTAAAAACTTCCGCAGCTCATCTGGTTTTCCGTCGGGCGTCATAGCCCCTGCTGCTTCAGACCGGACATCAACAGCGGCCACATCGGGCCGGATAAACCGAATCGTACTGCCCGTCATTTTTGGAGGGGCATTTTTGTACACGACCGTTAGCACCGGCACATGAAACTCCGCAATAGCAGCCCGCCCGTGCGCCGACATCCCGAGCCAGTTGGTAAAGTCGGCATCTTCGGCAAACGTGGCTCCGAGCGCTTTGGGGTCATGTGCGCTGAAAGCATCACCAAACGCCGTAATCAGCGACTTTATTGCCGTTTCGTCGGCTGCGGTGCCCGTCTGAGCCTGCACCAGCGATACACACAGGAGTAGCGGAATAAAAAGCGTTACTGTTTTCATGATCAGTTGATTTTGAGTAGTGTGACTTGGGTAGGGACTTCACTGGTTATCTGAACGGCCAAATCCTGCCACCGGGCTTCTCGAACACGGTTCTACCACGTTGTTCAGGATTCTCAGGGAAGGTAAGCGGCAGAGGGATAGGTGGTTAAGATTACTTACCCAGCGGTAGGAGAAGGGCCCCCTGATTCGGCCAGCCTGTAACTCGTACTTCGTCCGCCGACCTCCTCTTTTATCGGAACGCCTGATGCTACCAGTTGCTGAATCATTCACCGCATAATCTGCGGTGAATACACACCTTAATCACCGCAATTGATAAAACGCACAAAGCCGCGCCAGTCTCAACCGGCGCGGCTTTTTATACTACAAGTCCTTTCAGAAGTCTATCGCATGGAGTAGTTCGGTGCTTCTTTCTGAATCTGAATGTCGTGGGGGTGGCTCTCGCGAACGCCCGCCGAGGTGATCTTCACAAACTTAGCCTGCTGCAGCGTCGGAATGTCCGAAGCACCGCAGTAGCCCATACCGGCTTTCAGACCACCGACTAATTGATAGGTGATCTCGCCAACCCGGCCTTTGATGGGTACCCGGCCCACAATGCCTTCCGGCACGAGTTTCTTGATGTCGTCTTCGGCATCCTGGAAATAGCGGTCTTTCGACCCTTCCTCCATCGCTTCCACCGACCCCATGCCCCGGTACGTCTTAAACCGGCGCCCTTCGTACAGCACCACTTCGCCCGGCGCTTCTTCGGTACCGGCCAGCAGCGAGCCGACCATCACCGTAGACGCACCACCAGCGATGGCTTTTGTAATATCGCCCGAGAAGCGAATGCCACCATCGGCAATGATGGGAACGCCCGTGCCCTGTAGGGCTTTGGCGGCTTCGTAGACGGCCGTCAACTGTGGCATCCCGATACCGGCAATGATACGGGTGGTACAGATACTACCCGGTCCCACGCCTACCTTCACGGCATCAGCACCGGCATCGGCTAAGGCTTTGGCGCCTTCACCCGTTGCCACGTTGCCCGCAATGACCTGAAGTTTGGGGAACTGCTCCTTAATGCCCCGCACCGCGTCGATAACCCCTTTCGAGTGGCCATGCGCCGTATCAACGCTGATCACGTCGACGCCCGCTTTTACCAGTGCTTCGATGCGCCGGTGCAAGTCAGGCGTTACGCCTACGGCGGCTCCTACGCGTAACCGCCCCAGTTCGTCCTTACAGGCGTTTGGGTGGCTCTTTTTCTTCAGAATATCTTTGTACGTAATCAAACCGACCAACTGATACTGGTCGTTCACGATGGGCAGTTTCTCAATTTTATACTGTTGCAGGATGCTTTCCGCTTCTTCCAGCGTAGCCCCTTCGCGGGCCGTAATCAGGTTGGTGCGGGTCATGATCTCGGTTACGGCGCGGCCCAGATCGTTCTGGAACCGAAGATCACGGTTCGTCAGAATACCAACGAGTTTGTTCGCCGAATCGACAACCGGAATACCCCCGATCTTGAAGTCGCGCATGATCTTGAGTGCGTCGGCCAGTGTCTGCGTTTCGGTCAGCGTAATGGGGTCGATAATCATGCCGCTCTCAGAGCGTTTCACCTTGCGGACCTGTTCGGCCTGGGCTTCCACCGTCATGTTCTTGTGGATGATCCCGATGCCGCCTTCCTGCGCCATCGCAATGGCCAGTTCGAACTCGGTCACCGTGTCCATAGCCGCTGATACGAGCGGAATGTTCAGGCGAATGGTACGGGTGAGTTGGGCGTCGGTGCGGGTATCGCGGGGGAGGACTTCCGAATACGCAGGCAGCAGCAGAACGTCGTCGTAGGTAAGAGCCTCGTAAAGAAACTTACTGGTATCTAAGCTCATGGCAAATAGCAGGGGGTGTTATTTGCCGGACAAAATTACGGAAATTATCCCGAATCGTTGGTACGCTGATTCAAGGATTAAGCAGGATTGTTTGTAGTTCGCTGCACACAACCGGGCATGGTCGGCGCCGGAAGTCAGTGAATGAGCGAGATCAGCGTTTTGGCGTCGTCCCCTATCTGCACCTTACACTCGTCGAACTTAGGGGTCGAAAAGCGGGGCTTCACGTTATTGCTGAAGCCGTAGGGCTCTTTGGGCAGTCCGAAAATACGCTTGTCGATGTACCCGTTGCTGTTCACATCCTGATACAGCGCTACGGCATACTCCCCCGGTTCGAGCTGAAACATGGCATGAACGGTGCGCCCTTCGACGGCTACGGACTGCTTCGTCATGGGTGGTCCCTGCGGAAACGTATTGGTCGGTTTAAAGACCCCAATGTACATCCGTCCCGACACCTGCTGAATGTTTGTCACCTCAACGGTAAGCGTGACTTTACGAATTGGCGGCCGTTCAGCAGGAGTCAGCAGGGAAAGTACGGTAAGGAAAAAGAGCATGAATGAATCAGTTTTCGTTAAAACGAACGTATTTTGCATTTATGATTGTCCAACCCGAGCCAACTCCCAAACGCTGGATTGTAAAACCGATTCCCGATGCCCCCCCGCAACGGACGGCCATTGAAACGCTGACGCACGAATTACGCATCAATCCGTTTCTGGCCAGTTTACTGGTGCAGCGCGGGTGCTTCTCCTACGACGAAGCCCGGCTGTTTTTCCGCCCCGAAATTAGTCATTTGCACGACCCGTTTCGGATGAAGGACATGGATAAGGCGGTACTTCGGCTGCAGACAGCCCTGCTTGAGAACGAAAAAATTCTCGTTTACGGCGATTATGACGTCGACGGCACCACATCCGTTGCGCTGGTATATGGCTTTCTGAAAAGCATCTACCCCCACGTCGATTATTACATTCCTGATCGCTACTCAGAAGGGTATGGCATCTCCAAAACGGGAGTCGAGTGGGCCGCTGCCAACGACTTTACGCTGATTATCAGCCTTGACTGTGGCATCAAATCCGTAGATCGGGTTGCGGAAGCCGATGCCCTGGGCGTCGACTTCATCATCTGCGATCACCACCGTCCCGGCGACGAACTGCCCCCTGCGGTAGCTGTGCTGGACCCCAAACGCGACGATTGCGACTACCCTTACAAAGAACTGTCGGGTTGTGGTGTCGGTTTTAAATTACTGCAGGCATTTTGCCGACACAAAGACATTCCGATGGAACGGCTTTACCCGTACCTCGACCTGGTGGCGGTTAGTATTGCCTCGGACATTGTGCCGATCACCGGCGAAAACCGGGTGATGGCCTACTGGGGGCTGAAACAACTGAATAAATCGCCCCGAACCGGATTGAAGGCGCTGATTAAAGTGGCCGGTTTTCAGAAAGAATTGGATATCACCAATGTAGTCTTCGGTCTTGGGCCGCGGATCAATGCCGCCGGCCGGATCAAACACGCCAAAGAAGCCGTGCGGTTGCTGCTGTCCGACAACGATACCGAAGCGGACGAGTTTGCCTTCGCCATCAATGAACACAACCTCAGCCGTCGGACTTTTGACAGTACCATTACAGAGCAGGCGCTGGAGATGATTCGGCAGCATAAACACCGGGCTACCGCTAAAACCACCGTGCTGTTCAATCCCGACTGGCATAAAGGCGTGATCGGCATTGTGGCCTCGCGCTGCATCGAGCAGTTTCACCGCCCGACCATCATTCTGACCAAATCGCATGATAAAGCGGCTGGTTCAGCGCGGTCGGTGCCGGGCTTCGACGTTTACGAAGCCATCGAAGAATGCGCCGATCTGCTGGAACAGTTTGGGGGCCATACCTTTGCCGCCGGGCTGACGATGGAAATTGATAATATTCCGGCTTTTCAGCAGAAATTTGAGGAAGTTGTCAGCCGACGCATCGCCGAAGAGCACCTGATTCCCTGCATCCACGTTGATATGCCGCTCGACTTTACGGCCATCGATCAGAAGTTTTTTAACATTCTGAAGCAGATGGCCCCGTTTGGCCCTCAGAACCTGCAACCGGTTTTCATCACGGACGACGTATATCTGGTTGGTCCGCCGGTGATTATGAAGGAAAAACACCTGAAGTTAATCCTGCGGCAGGGTGAGGCTGAGTTGGGGAAATGGGTGCCGACGTTTACGGCTATAGGCTTCAATCTGGCGCACTGGGCAGACCGATTAGCGCGTGATGTTCCATTCTCTGTCTGTTACCAGCTGGAAGAAAACGCCTTCAATGGCAATACCTCGCTACAGTTGTATTTGAAGGATATACGCTGCACATAGCCCACCCTAATGAGTCAGGAGTACGACCGAATATTCAAGGAAAATATTGAGGAGATTATTTTACCCCTTGCCCAGAAGGTTCTGGGGTTGCCTGACCCTGAACAGTTAATTGAAGTCCCCGACGACATTTAGCGAACAGTGGAACGTCGGCCTGATTTTCTGAAGATAGTAGCTACGGCAACCGGGCAGAATCAGTACGTGCTACAGCTTGAGTTTCAAACTGCGGATGAACCGGATATGATTTATCGTATGCTGGAGTATTCAGCACTGCTATTACGTAAATACAAAATTCCGGTTCGACAATTTGTCTTTTACATTGGCAGTAAACCTGCCCGTATGGTTAACCGACTCGACCAGGAGGACCTGACATTTCGTTTTCATGTACGCAATGTTGTAGAGACACCTTACACCGAATTCTTGGCAACTACTAAACCGGAAGAGGTTTTGTTAGCCATATTAGCCGATCTGGGAAACGACGCACCCGAAACCGTCGTTAATAGAATATTGTTGACATTACGCAGTTTAGTACCGGGTATATTAGACCTGGAAAAGTTTTTGCGTCAGTTGGAAATGCTGGCAAAGCTACGCGATTTACAGGATTTGACGATTAAACAAATCGAAAAGATGCCACTAACCTACGATTTAGAAACAGACATCCGGTTTTTACAGGGTAAAGAAAAAGGACAGCAGGAAGGGAAGTACGAAGCCCGGCGTGAAGACATTCAGGCGTTGTTGAAGGCTAAAATGGGTACTCCCGAACAGATTGCGCAGGTATTGAATGTGCCCCTGCCGTTCGTACTGGATATTCAGGCAGACATAACCCGTAATGATTCTTAGAACCGAACATTTAATTAAGAAATACGGCTCGCGGCTGGTGAACGATAATGTGTCGTATCAGGTAGCGCAGGGCGAAATTGTGGGGTTGCTGGGACCGAATGGAGCCGGTAAAACGACGTCGTTTTACATGGCTGTTGGTCTGGTGAAGCCTAACAGCGGTAAGGTATTTGTTGATGATAAAGACATCACCGATCTGCCGATGTACAAACGGGCCCGGCTGGGGCTGGGGTACCTGGCGCAGGAAGCCTCCATTTTCCGTGATCTGACGGTGGAGGAGAACGTGCTGGCTGTATTGGAAATGACCGATCTGCCCCGCAAACAGCAAAAAGAAAAAGTGGAGTCGCTGATGGAAGAGTTCAGTTTGACCCACGTTCGGAAAAACCTGGGTAAAGTGCTCTCGGGTGGTGAGCGCCGACGGACGGAGATTGCCCGTTGTCTGGCTGTCGATCCAAAATTTATCCTGCTGGACGAGCCATTCGCTGGTGTTGACCCAATTGCTGTGGAAGATATTCAGAGCATCGTGGCCAGACTGAAGCACCGGAACATCGGCATCCTGATCACCGACCATAACGTGAACGAAACGCTCTCGATCACCGACCGGGCGTACCTGCTTTTCGAGGGTAAGATCCTGAAACAGGGCTCCGCTGAAGACCTCGCCAACGATGAACAGGTTCGCCGTTTGTATCTGGGACAGAATTTTGAATTGAAGCGAAAAATTTAGCACAACACTGAGCTCGATAAGTCTCTGTTGATCAGCAACCTTCCTCCTGACCGGGTGAGGTTTGCCGGTTGGCAGAGGCTTTTTTGCGTACTAAACGGCTGCTATTTGCTTGGTTTATTTAAGGTTGACGGAAATCTTCAGTTTCTTACAACAGTTTCCTAACCCTCAATCCTATGTTTATGAAAATTTATACCAGGCTATCAGCCGGCTGGTTGGCAGGTTTGCTATTGCTTATACTGGCTGCACCCCTACAGGCGCAGGTTTACACCCGACGGTTACCAGCCGCAGCCATGAGTCAGTACGGTGCCTTTGGGCCCGATGCGACTCTCCCTAAATCAACACTGCAATCGGTTGACACCAGCCCCCTGGTAGCCGACGATGTGCAGCGGGCCAAACAGGGGTTACCTGCCCGATTGGGGGTCGATGTGCCGACCGGAATTGATCTGCTGCGGGCCGCTGCCAGGTCCGTTAAGAACGGCTATCAGGTGTCCACTTATCAACTCGACGTTCCCAATGCCCTCGGGGTAGCCATCGTCTTTGATGCCCTGCAACTGGCAGCGGGTGCCCGTCTATTTATTTATAATGCCGACCGGACTCTACTGATTGGTCCCATAACGGCGCAGCAAAACGGCCGGAATTTCTGGTCCGATCTGGTGGAAGGGCCTTCCGCTATTGTCGAAGTGCAGGAGCCGGTACAGTCAATCGGGCAAAGCCGGGTCCACGTAGCCAAACTCATTCAGTATTACCGCTTTGCTCCCCGTTTTGGATTTGGTACATCCGGCAGCTGTGAACTGAATACGAGTTGCTATCCTGCTTATCAGAACGAAGCCGATGGGGTGAACCTGCTGCTGACGAATTACAGCCCGTATACCTACGCCTGTACGGGGGCAATGGTTAACTCAACGCAGCAGGATTTCCGGTCTTACTTGCTGACGGCTTTTCATTGTTACGATTTCACGGAAGATGGCGTGCAATCGCCTTCCGAACTGGCTGCGGCAGCCAATACGCAGGTACGTTTCCACTGGGAAAGCCCAACCTGTGCTACTGCGCCTGATAACGTATACCTGACCCTAACCGGTGCCAATTTCCGGTCAGCCTACGCTAACTCCGACTTTACCCTGCTGGAATTAACCCAGCAGGTACCTCCCTCCGAGAATACTACCTATTTAGGTTGGGATCGCAGCGGTAATCTGCCCGGTTCACCGTTCGGGATTCACCATCCGAGCGCCGATGTTAAAAAGATATCCTTTAGCCCGAATGCCACGACGCTGGTAAACGTAACACCCGGGCCGGATTATATCATTAACGCCGGAACCACACACCTACAAGTCACCTGGGCTGGATCACCAACTATTTTGGGCGTGACAGAGGGCGGCTCATCGGGGTCGCCCCTGTTTGATAATAACCGCCGAATTGTGGGGCAGTTGCACGGTGGCGGGTCGTATTGCAATAATCCGACTTCGCCGGACCAATATGGCCGCTTGTTTACATCGTGGACCGGAGGAGGAACCACATCAACCCGGTTGAGCGACTGGCTTGACCCCACCTCTACAGGGGCAATTACGGCTAACAGCATCAAAAGCACGATTGTCGGACCTGCGACGCTGACTACGACAGGCAGCTACTCGCTCAATTCCGGTAGCAGTGCCGTTACTTCCTGGACGGTTACCAGTGGTGCGGGCATTGTGTCGCCGACAACGGGAACCGGTAACATCGCTGCGCTGACCGCCCTGACCGCTGGCAGTAATCTGAGCATTACCTTTGGGGTTTCAGCAGGGCAGAGTTACCCCATTCAGTTTACCAGAACATTCAACGTAGCGGCTCCACCCATTCCAACCAGTCCGGCCACGCTGACCATTACCAGTTTTACCTGCAACACCACCAATTCCGCATTAAGCAGCGTGAATTTTGTGGTGGGATATAGTGATCAGACCTTTGCGCCCGCCCTGCCCGACCTGTTCATCAATGGCGTAACCATTACGGGGCAACTGGGCCAGACCTATACCTATCCCTTCGATGCCAACACCGGGCCATTGCCCATTCAGGATCAGGCTACCCGCAGCACCTACTTTGTGTGGGATTATAAGGCCGCCTGTGCAACAGGTTCCACTCCACCTCCGCCACCTAACCCACCAGCAAGTCCAGCTGCGCTGACCATTACCTCTTTCACCTGTTTCTCCACGGCCGGGGCTTTATCGAGTGTCAACTTCGTGGTCGGTTACGGCAACGGCACCTTTACACCCGCCCTGCCCGATCTGTTCATCAATGGCGTAACCATCACCGGGCAACTGGGCCAGACCTATACGTTTCCCTTCGATCAGAACGTGAATAACCTGACAATTGCCGATAATGCTTCCCGTTCTACCTATTTCGTTTGGAACTTCCGGCAAGCCTGCGCAACGGTAGCGAACCCGACAAACCCGCCTAACCCGCCGATACCGACCGGACCGGCCACGCTGACGGTTACCAACTTTGTCTGTAATTATACCAACGCGGTGCTGAGTAGCGTAGAGTTTGTGGTCGGGTATAGCGATGAGACGTTTACGCCCGCCCTGCCGCTGCTGTTCATCAATGGGGTAACAGATAAAGGCGTGCTTGGCCAGAGCTACAGCTTTCCCTTTGACCAGAACGTAAGTACGCTTACTATTGCTGATCAGGCCACCTACGCGCCGTACTTTACTTGGAACTTCCGGCAGGCCTGTATAGCGCACGGCAGTCAGGCCCGGATTGCTGCTGAACCGGCTGTGTCTCTACAGGTAATACCATTAGGCAACCCGGTTGGTGATGTAGTTGAGGTAGAGGTCAGCGGTGCTGGAGGTGGCCCGTTGAACCTATTGCTTACAGATACACAAGGCCGAACGCTGGGTCAGCAGCACATTGAGCGGGCTGGTTCCGCCCAGCGGGTACGCTTCCCGCTGAATGCTCAACCCGCAGGGGTGCTGTTGTTGCGGGCTACCACCCCAACGCAAACGCGGGTGATTCGGTTGCTGAAAGCAAAGTAGTGTAACTTGTCTTGCCGAAACAAACGCCAGCCCCGTCGGAGCTGGCGTTTGTTGTATCTGCCGAATTATGTACTGGCTCTACCCCAGCACCTCGCGAAGGACGGTCAGTGATTTTACTTCGCCGAGGGAGTCGATATGAATGCCATAATAGGCTACCAGAGCGTCCAGCAATTCGTTGCGATTGGCTCGCGATAGCCGGACCGGCGCCCCGTAGGGACGGCGTAAAAAGATATTCAGTGCATCGATGGATTCCTGATCGGGCAAAAAAGGGTAGGAATTCTCGCGGAGCTGCTCATCAAACTCCCGGTCACTTTCCGGGCCGAAACCGAGGTAGAGAGACAGTTTGAGCAGAAAAGCGATATGGAAGTTTTCGAAATTACCCGGTGCTTCCTCCAGAAAGAGAATAGAGTCTTCCAGAAAGCGAAATAACTGCAGGTTGCTGGCTTCTTCTTTCAACGACTTCGTCATCAATTCGCTGATGAACAGTGCGATACTTGACTTCGCCATGTCGAAGGGCAGACTCTGAAACGGATGGTTCGTTTTTACTTCCGAAAGCCGGTGCAGATCGCGGTCGGGTTTGTAATACACAACCATATCCAGCAGCGTCAGCGGTTGAAACAAAGCGATCCGGTTCGTTTTACTCTTGGCTGACCGCACCCCATTGACGAGGTAGCTTTGCAGGCCAAACTCCTCGGTGTAAACGCGGACAATGATCGACGTTTCGCGGTAACGAAGGTAACTGAGGACGATGCCCCGGGTTTTATGCAGCATACTTACCTAACAAAAAAACGGCCCATTCAGTCACCCGACCGGGTAATCACTCGAATTGTGTCACGGACCACGGCTACTTTATCCCGCAGGGCTTCCATCTCCTCGTCCATCACCGTTACATGGCCCATCTTCCGGAATGGCTTAGTGATGGCTTTGCCGTAGAGAAACGGGAAAACGCCGGGGATGGCCAGCAGTCTGTCGAACCCATCATAATAAGCCGGTCCGGTATGTTCAGGCTCGCCGAGCAGGTTCACCATAGCCGCCGGCCGGTAGGCCGTGGTGTCGCCAAGGGGCAGGTTCAAAATGGCCCGCCAGTGCTGTTCAAACTGAGAAGTTGTGTTAGCCCGGATTGTATGATGGCCGCTGTTATGCGGCCGTGGTGCTACCTCATTGATCAAAACGGCACCGTCGGGCGTCAGAAACAACTCGACCGCCAGCAAGCCTACAATGCCAAAAGCTTCGGCGGTTTTGCGGGCAATCGTCTGGGCGTTGGCATCAGTTTCCGGCGAAATAGCGGCCGGTGCAAACAGGTATTCCACTAAGTTATGCTCGGGGTGAAACACCATCTCGACGGTCGGGAAGGTCTGTACCTCACCCCGTTCATTCCGGGCGACAATTACGGCCAGCTCTTTGGCGAAGTCAACAGCTTTTTCGAGCACGCCCGGCGCGTCGAAGGCCTTATGTACGTCGGCCGCGGTTGTTACACGCTGCACGCCCCGACCATCGTAGCCATCACGACCCAGTTTATGGAAAGCGGGTAAAAAGGCCTCCTGAGCCAGCACATCGGCCCGCGTTTCGGTCAGAATAAAATCGGCCGTGGGCAGGTTATTGTCCCGAAAGAACTGTTTCTGCAATCGCTTATCCTGAATTGTTCGGATAACAGCCGGCTGGGGAAAGACCCGCTTGCCTTCGCGTTCCAGCGCTTCCAGGGCTTCTACGTTGACTTTCTCGATTTCGATGGTCAGTATGTCGACACCCTGCCCGAACCGGTAAACCGTGTCGTAGTCGGTCAGCGCGCCCGTTTCAAACCAGGTGCATAGGTCGCGGCAGGGCGCTTCGGGGTCAGGGTCGAGGCAGTGGATGGTGAGATTCCAGTCGATGGCGGCCTGAATCAGCATGAGCCCTAACTGGCCCCCGCCCAGAATACCGATGGTTGACGGCGTTGGCATTATGGTTAAAAATGAAAAGCGATATCATCCCGTAAAAGACGATATCGCTGTGAAAAGACATGTAAAAAGAAAAGGTATTCAGAGTGGTTCGGCCAGCACTTCTTTAATGTCAGAAATGATTTTCTGGGCCAGGTATTCGGCCGTTGAGAGCGTATCCGATTCAGAATAAATCCGAATGATCGGCTCCGTGTTTGACTTACGAAGGTGTACCCATTCCTTATCAAACTCGATTTTCACGCCGTCGATGGTATTGATCGGATTGCGGGCGTAGCGGGTTTTGATCCGCTCCAGCACCAGATCAACGTCGATATTCGGCGTCAACTCGATCTTGTTTTTCGAGATATAATAGTTTGGGTACAGCCGGCGAAGCATGGAGGCTGATTTGCCAAACCGTGCCAGATGGCTCAAAAACAAGGCAATACCCACCAGCGCGTCGCGGCCGTAGTGCGAATCGGGGTAGATGATCCCTCCGTTTCCTTCGCCACCAATCAGGGCCTGTTTCTCCTTCATCATCGTCACCACGTTGACTTCGCCCACAGCTGACGCAAAATGCTGACCGCCCGCTTTCTGGGTAACGTCGCGCAGGGCCACCGTTGATGATAAGTTGGAGACGGTATTTTTATTGGATTCCGGGCTGTTTTTGAGCACATAGTCGGCTACGGCAACCAGTGTATATTCTTCACCAAAGGGCGTTCCATCCTCGCAAATCAGCGCCAGCCGGTCTACATCGGGATCGACGACGATACCCAGATCGAAGTTTTCCTTTTCGGCCTCCTTAATAATGTCGCGCAGGTTTTCGGGCAGCGGCTCGGGGTTGTGCGCAAACTGCCCCGTGGGTTCGCAGTGCAGTTTTGTGATTTGTTCAACGCCGAGGGCTTCCAGCAGCATTGGCACAGCCAGCCCACCGCTTGAGTTGACCGCATCAACGATAATGCGGAAATTACGCCCGGCAATGGCAGCCCGATCTACTAAAGGCAGCGCCAGAATGTGGTCGATGTGTTTCTTGAGCCAGGTCGTATCGGTGCGGTATTTCCCTATTTTCCGTACTTCGGCAAAAACAACCGAATCGGCCTCTGCAATGGCGAGGACTTCAGCGCCGTCCTGGGCAGAGATAAATTCGCCCGCACTGTTCAGTAATTTAAGGGCATTCCATTGAATTGGGTTATGGCTGGCCGTGAGGATAATACCGCCCACGGCACCTTCGCCGGTAACGGCCAGCTCGACCGTTGGCGTCGTCGATAAACCTAAGTCAATCACATTCAGGCCCAGGCCCTGTAGGGTGGCGGATACCAGCCTTGAAACCATCTCGCCCGATAGCCGCGCATCCCGACCAATCACCACAGTTGGCGCGTCGGTCTGGCCAGCCTTTTGCCGGAGCCAGTAACCAAACGCGGCCGTAAATTTAACAACATCCAACGGAGTCAGCCCCCCTCCGCTGCGTCCGCCAATGGTTCCGCGAATCCCGGAAATAGACTTGATTAATGCCACGATTTTGGGTTGGGTAAACTACATTCACAAACCGCAAAGATACAGTACCGGGGGTAGGGGGCAAGATACGCAGGCTAAATAGTTGGTCTGTATGACAGCTTGGGCATATAAGGCGTGAACCAATAGACTGCTTCCTGATTACAACCTGAGTTTCATTCCTTCGTGCGTGGCAATGAAGCCGAGCGTCTCGTAGAATTGTATGGCCCGGGGGCGAGCCTTGTCTGTTGTTAACTGTACAACGTGGCAACCCCTCGTTTTAGCCCGCTCAATGGCATAGCGGAACATGCTGGCCCCGACACCTTTGCCACGATGGGCTGCATGCACCCGCACGGCTTCAATTTGGGGCCTTAACCCGCCCTGGTGCGTTATATACTGAATAAATGAGAGTTGAAAGGTTCCTACCGTCTGCCCGTCAAGCTCGGCAATAGTCAGTTCCTGATTAGGATCGTTGCTGATGGCACGGAAAGCAATCAGATACTTTTCTGAAATAGGTAGCTGCACATTTTCCCGCAATGCACCCAGTGGGTCGTCGGAAAGCATACTGATTATATCAATCAGATCAGTCGCTGCGGCTAACCGAAACGTAAGCTTCTGTCCCATATATACGGGGCTCGGCAGCTTTGCCGACAGGCGTAGTTTAGTGCACGCTTCTCACCCCTCCATAATCTCCCCCTGGGCCGAAATCTCGACCGAAGCCGTGAGCGAGCCGGTAGCGAAGCCGGTAAAGGTACCACTAACGGGGGCCGTCAGTTCGGCGCGGGCCGAAGAAGCCAGAAAGATATGCCGGTTCATAACCACTAAATTCTCGGTTGGGTCGAAACCGCGCCAGCCTGCGCCGGGTAAGTACACCTCGGCCCAGGCGTGTAGTTCGTGCTCCTGCTGGGCACTGCCGAACAGATAACCGCTCACAAACCGGGCGGCTAAGCCAAGGCTCCGGCAGGCAGCCATATAGAGTGTAGTGAAGTCGCGGCACGACCCCCGCCGGTTAAACAACGTGTCGGCGGGTTCCAGCGGGGCACCCGTCTCCCGCACTTCGTAGGCAAACTCCCGGATGGTCTGGCTAAGTTTAAGCAGAAAAGGAACCGTTTGCCAGTTGGTGCTGGCAGCTACCTGTCGCGCCCACATTTCGACCTGTTCGGTGATACCGTCACGCTCCAGATACGGTTCCAGCAGACTCCGCAATGCGGGAGTGTACCGGAAGGGTACGCGCTGAGCCTCGAAGGGAAACAGCACGAAGTCGAGCGAGTTGAAATCGTCGGATTCCAGCCGCATCCGGGCGGTAATGTTCAGATGGGTAGTCATGCCGCCGAAATAGACCAGCTGCTGCACATTGCTTTCCACATCCACGTTGCGCACAATTTTGTTGGGAACGGGGTCAATCTCGATGTCGTAGCTCAACAGCCGCTGGTAAGGCAGTGGCCTGGGGTACAGATACATGGTATGGGGCGTCAGGGTGATGAGCTGGTCATACGTGTACCGGAGCTGATGGGTAACATCGAGCGTCATAACGGCTGCTTGGGCGAGTGAATCTTCTCGAAAATGGGGTCCATCCAGTAGGTTGGCAACTTGCGGACCGAGTTGCTCAACAGCGCGCTCCACTGGTGAGAGACTTCGTCCATATCATCTTTTTCCAGTCGGTATTCGGTCATGTGGAAACTGTCCTTCGGATAAAGCACCACATCTAAGGGATAGTCAACATCGTTGGCGCTGACGCGAGTGGCGTCGAAGGCCAGAAACCCGATTTTCAGCGCATCCTGTAAACTGCTTTCATAGGACAGGTTTCGGAACAGCAGTGGCTTGCCATACCCTGAATTACCAATAATCTTAAACGGCGATCCATGATCAACTTCAACCCAGTTGCCTTCGGGGTAAAGCATGAACAGCTTGTGCTCCTCGTCGTCTTCCAGTTGTCCGCCCACAATAGCATTGAGGTTAAATTTCAACCCGCTCTCCAGTATGGACTGCTTGTCTTCCTGCGCCACCCGCTTCACCTGTTCACCAAACGCATTGACAGCTTTATACAGCTTATTAAACGAACGATCCTGCTCGGAAATAACCTCGTTGAAGTAAATAATGGCTTTGTCGCGTACGGAGCGCAAGCCGGAAGTCATGATAAACAGGGAGTGATTTTCGACTTCGTGCACCGAAACCTTACGGTTTGATGATACTTCAGAGCCGGAGGTCAGGCGGGTATCGGCGATGGCGACCAGTCCGGCTGCGACTTTAATGCCTAAGCAATACGTCATGCTAACGTGCGAAAAAAACAGGTGATGTCCGAACAAATATACGCGTTCGGGCCAACTCTGCTATGAAACCTATCCTCTTTTCCGAAAAAGGTACTTATCGATTTGGTCGTACAGCCAGTACCCGAATTGGCCGTCGGCGAGGTGGTAAGCCAACAGCATTGCTGCCCGTATCAGTTCCCGGAGCGGCCACGCGGGCACCTGCTCCACTGTTGGTGATACGCAGGTCGGTGGTAGCGGTGTCGTCTTCGCCGTTGGTTGTGCCGTTGCCCGGCGTTGAGTCCGGATCGCCCGGTGTAGCGGTCATGATCTGGGCCGAATTCTGAATAAAGGTACCACTGATGACGCTGGTAGTAAAGGTGAAACTGGCCTCCTGACCGGCCGCCAGCTGACCAATGGTGCCCGTGACGGTACTACCCGTGGCACTGACCCCCGCCGGGGCCGACAAAAACTGGAGCCCCGTCGGCAGTACATCGCGTACGGTGATGCCCGTAGCCGCAGCACCGCCCCAGTTACGCACGGTAAGGGTAAAACTCACCGCCTGACCAATACTGGCGATCCGGCTGCCCGCCGATAGGACCAGACTCAGGTCGGCCCGGCCGGAATCGGGTATGGGCTGACTTGAGGCTGGGGCCGGCAGTGGCACCTGATTCGGGTTGGGAGAAACGAACAGGCCTGTTCCGCCGTCGCGAGTCCGAAAATCGACCGTGGCGGCATCATCCTGTCCATCGCCGGTACCCGAGCCGGGCTGACTGTCGGGGTCCGGGCTGGAGGATGCCGTAATTTCGGTGGCATTATAATACTGACCGGCCGCCGTAGCGTGGGCCACATACTGCTGACTGACCGACTGGCTGCTGAGAATGGCGGGCAGCGTGGTACTTAACACATTCGTTGCTGTACCGACCAGCGCAAAATTAGCCGACGAATCAAAGCTGAAATTGGGCGGCAGGCGGTTAATGACCTGCACGTTGCTCACCTTGCAGGGGCCAGCATTCTGTACGGTAAGCGTGAGTGTCAGTGGTTGACCCACTACCGGTGTGCGGTTGCTGACTTTCCAGCCGAGCGACAAATCCGCCGTACCGGTTCCCAGCGACTGGCTCACGACGCTGGACAGGCAGCCGTAGGCCGGGTGTACTGCCCGCACCGTGTAGGTGCCCACCGACTGTACTGAGATGGCTGGTGCCGTACTGCCCGTGCTCCAGAGGTTTGGTCCGGCGGTGTAGCTGGATGTCAGCGTCAGGCTTTCGCCCCCGCACACCAGCGGATTGGTGCCATAGGAAATCGTTGGTGGACTTGGCATCACCTGAGTCGGTACGACAATGGGCGGTGGGAAAAAGATAAGGTTCGAGTCGGCACCGGCCATACTCCGGCGCAGTCGGGCACTGTACGTACCGGGCCCCACGGTAACGGCGGCTGTAGTGTTGCCATCGGCCCAGGTGTAGGCACCAAAACCGGCGGGCTGCGTCAGGGTTAGCTGGTTGCCGGTAGCGCAGGTGACGGAGGCCAACGGTTGCAGCTGCGCCGGGTAGGGCGTCGATTTCTGGAAAAACTGGTCGGTCAGTGCCCGGTTCCAGAGGGCGGCAACCTTTTCCTGCGCAGCGGTGGAGTAGTGAACGCCGTCGGGCCGATCGGCGGGTAGCCGGAGCGAGTCCAGGTCGGGCCCGCGAAATGTGTTGGGTGATTCCTTGATTACTTCCGCTTCCGCCGTTCGTACTTCCGGGAACAGTAACTTCGTGCTGCCTGCATCGGGGTTAGGGTAAGACGTAATGGCGATAACCCAAGCCAGGTTAGGCCGCTGAAATTCATCCCGCATTTTAGCCTGCACCTTTTTCAGGTACATCTTAAACAGGGCGTGCGTCTGTAAGGTATCCCCGCCACCGTCGTATCGGTCATTTTCGCCGTGCACAATCAGAAAACTCCGTATTCCGGTCGAGGGAACGTAGAGTTTCATAATGGTGCGGGCATTCACATAAGGCATTCTGAGGTCGTAGCGGACAAATGAATGCTGGAAAGGAATGTCGTAAGCTGCTTTATAAACCTGCTCCATATTGGTACCGCCAAAACCGGCCCCGAAGAACATGACCGGCACGTTCAGCCGCGCCGTCAGTAAATCGCCGAGCCGCCCCCAGATCCAGGCAAATTTATTGAAGGGCGACATACCCGTGAACGTGTTTAGTTTGGAGAACAGCAGGCCGGGCAGGTAATTACTGTTGGCCGTGTTTTCGTACTGACGGTAATCGGCGGTGCTCCCATCGATGCCAACGCACACAACGCGGTCATCGGTCGCCCCGCTGATGGTCGCGCACCGGTCTACGCCGTTGTTGTCGGGGCAACTGCTGCCCTGCGCATTGGAGTGACCCAGAATACCGAATACTTCGCCAACACCAACCCGATCCACCGAATCCATCGCGACGACAGCATTACTTTTCACGGCTCTTACCCTTAGCTTATACCAGCCGCCCAGCACGGTTAAGGTGCCATTGAACTGCCCGTTGGCGGGAGCTGACTGAATCGTTGTCCACGGTGTGGCCGTACCCTGCCCTGCCACGACGGGTACAACCTGAGCCTCAACCCGATCAATCAGCAGGGCATAACTACCGGCAATCTGTACGGAAGCTTTATTTGTGCTGTCGCGCTGCAGCACCATGCGACTGACCGGATAGGTGACCGTGAACTGAGCCAGCAGCGTAAAGGGCATTATAAGGCAACTAAACCATACGATCCACCCGCTGACTAATCGGTAAAGGAAATGCATACTCACGGTTGTTAACAAACCTGATCAGGCGTTTAGAAAAATCTAAGTTACAGGCAGCCCCTTAAACTATACATTAAAATCAAGGGTATAAACGAAAGGCGCAAATTGAATGCCATAAATGACAACGTGATACTATCTGTATGGGAAGTCGATGCGTTGAATCGGGAAAAAGGGCAATTCGCCGGAAAGCACCCCACGCCGGACCTTATTCTATGGTCTCTCTGGTTTTGGCTATGAGCATTTGATTTTGCCAAACCTTTGCGTTGATTTGTATAAGCGTTACCCATCCAAACCCGGCAACGCCTTACGGTATGCGATTTGATGACGACGACAACGATGACTTCTTAGACTGGGACGGTTTTAACGAGGAGGATGATGACCCCCAGGCTATGCAGCGCGAACTGGAAGCCGAAAGCCGCCGGATCGAAAACCTGCCCGTGCTTCGAAAAGCAAAGGAGTTGCTGGAAGTGACACAAGCCATCGTTGCGACGATTGACCCCGAAGAGGATGTATTGATGATGCACGAGCAGATGATTGCGAATGCCATGATGCTAGCCCCCAAAATCGTTGGCGCTGAAGGCAGTGATCTCTACACGCTGCGCATGGAAAATGCCGTAATCGTTAAGATTCACGCCCGGGAACTGCTCGCCCAAACGTCGTACTGCAAGGCCGAAAAACTGGCTGATCCGGCTTACTTACAGGTATTGCGCGACGAAATAGAGGCCTTTCGGGAATTATTTGTCGAATGGGTCGGCAGTTTCGACAAGGACAACGACATTCCCGACGAGTGGGGATTGTTTTATTAACGGCTGTTGAGGTACCCATTCTGCCTGAACCAGACAAAGGCCTGTTCTACGGCTGTCCGAACAGGGGTTTGCGGCAGAGCCAACTCCGCCCGTGCTTTGGCCGCACTGAAATAATGGCCATGGTTAGCCGTCTCTACCATCGCCTGATTAATCATAGACAGGTTACCCGTCAGGTCCGTTTTAAGATCCGCGAACCATCCGTAAGCTGAACTAACCATTGCCGGCAGCCGCAAACGGGGCGGAGCAATGCCCATTACCTGCGCCATCAGGGCAAAGGCTTCCCGGTAACTGAGGTTCTCATTCCCCAGAATGTACGATTCACCCAGCCGCCCCATCGTCAGGGCGTTAATGGTGGCTGTGGCTACATCAGTTACGGCCACGTAATTTTTACCGCCCGGCGGATAACCCGGAATCCTGCCCTGGTATAGAGACAGCAGCATTTGGTTGGACGTAGGCTTACTATCTGACGGGCCAAGCATAAAAGTAGGGTGTACCAGAATTGCCGGTATGCCGTTTCGCACCGCTTTTACTACCCGGTTGGTAGCCGCCCGTTTACTATCCATATAATCGAGCCCGTACGAAACACCCGCATACGGGCAGGTTTCGTCGCCCGGGCGTTTTTTAGAGCCAAACCCAAATACATTGGCCGTGCCCACATACACCAGCCGTTGTATGCCTACGCGCCGGGCAGCGGCCAGCACATTCTCGGTACCACGCAGATTAACATCCCAGATAACGGGAGATCGGGCCGGATTAACCTGTGCCAGCGCACCGGCATGAATCACATAGTCGCAGCCGTAGGTAGCTGCCATCACATCATCCGCATCGCGAAGATCACCCTGCCAGCGGTCGAGGGGTAAATCGATTAGTGAGTTCAGATCGCTCGACGACCTGATAAAAGCGCGTACGGCATAGCCCCGTTCCAGGAGTCCACGGGCCAGATGACTACCCAGAAAGCCATTGGCACCGGTCAGTAAGACGGTATTCATGCACGGGTGGATTTGGGGTAGGGTGCGGTTACGTACGAAAAAGCGAGTTCTTTAGTTTGCCGGGTTAGGGTCATAAACAGAATTCTTAAGTTGAATAAGTAACAAAATATACTAATATTATCGGCATTATAGTGTACTGGTAGGATTAGATTTTATAAAAATGAGTGTATGACTACTACTACAGACGTTGATGAAGTACCCTTCGGATGAGCAGCTTCTTCGTTAAATAGACGAAATAATGCGCAGAAGTAATGGTAAACCATAGACATTATAAAATGAATTGTATAATTCATGTTCAATTGTTAATTATATTCTGACAAAGGTGAAATAGATAAAATATTATGTTGTATTTAGGTTTATAAGGCAAATAAAAATTTAATCGTATAGCCAATATTGTTATTTTTGTCTTGCAGCATACGTCGCAGGAGTACGCGTTGAGGCTGCCGATCACTCCATCCAATTATCAACCTGTTATGCAAATCAATCGTCGGGACTGGCTACGGGCCGGTCTGTTTATGGGGGCTGGCATTGCCACACTGCCAGCTGCCCATTGTGAGCCCTGGCTGGAAGAAGCCGTCCTGAATCCCAACCGCTACCGGGTGCCCAAAGGTGGCCTGAAAGCCCGCTTATCGGCAAACGAAAATCCGTATGGACCGTCGCCCAAAGCAGTTAAGGTAATCAGTGAAGCCGCCCCCGATGGCTTCCTGTACGCGATGGAGTACACCAAAAAGTTTAAGAAGATGGTGGCCGACTTCGAGGGTGTCTCCGAAGACTATGTGCTGCTGGGTGCCGGTTCGGGCGAACTGCTGATGGCTGCGGCACTCTGGGCGGCTTACCGGCCCAACGCGGGTCGTACCATTGTGGCCCCCGACCCAACGTTCGATGCCCTGCCCCGGTCGGCGGTTAAGCACGGCCTGACGATGGATAAAGTGCCTCTGGTAGCGGCTGATGGCTACGACATTAACCTGAATAAACTCAACGAACGCATTACGGCGCAGACCGGGATGGTGTATCTCTGCAATCCGAATAACCCTACCGCCATTACGGTCGATCCGGGCAAACTCCGTCAATTCATTGGGGCGGTGGCTGCTAAAACGCCGGTTTTTGTGGACGAAGCCTACATCGACTACACGCCCGATCCGATGGGGTATACGATGGTCGATCAGGTCAAAAAAGGGGCAAACGTCATTGTAACGAAAACCTTCTCCAAGGTGCACGGCTTTGCCGGTTTGCGCATTGGCTATATGATTGCCAAACCCGAACTCATTGAGCAGATCAGCAAGTTCGTGACTGGTGGCGGTGGCATCAGCATGACATCCGTACGGGCTGCTTTAGCCAGTATGCCGGATCGGGATTTTGTGAAGTTCTCGCTTGGTAAAACACAGGAATCAAAAGATTTCCTTTATAAAGAATTGAAACCACTGGGCTACGAGCCACTGCCATCAGGCGCTAACTTTGTTATGTTCCCGATTCGGATGAAAGGCGAGGATTTTGTGGGCAAAATGGCCGAGCAGGGTGTAGGCGTCCGGCAGTGGAAATTTGATGGGCAGTACTGGTGCCGCGTCAGTCTGGGTAAACTGGAAGAGATGAAATACTTTACCGACGCCCTGAAAGTACTTAGTTGATTCAGTCAGTAAGTTGGTACGTTGATAAGTAGCTGTGCCCTGAATACGTACCGACCTGGGCGTAGCTCCTTACTAACTTACCGACTTACCGACTTACTGACTAACTTTGGTTCATGTCTGTAATCATTGCTCCCCTTGCCGATAGTCTTCCGGCCTTCCTCGATCAGTCCGATTTTTCGGCCATTGCCGTCATTGCGGATACCCATACACACAAATATTGTTACCCTTCCCTCAAAAATTTACTGCCCAAACACACGCTGATTCGTATTAAAGCCGGGGAGGAGCAGAAGAATCTGACCACCTGCGAAACCATCTGGCAGGCCCTGACTAAGGCTAATTTCGACCGTCATGCGCTCGTCCTGAACCTGGGTGGGGGCGTAATTGGTGATATGGGTGGTTTTTGCGCAGCTACCTACAAGCGCGGGCTGGCTTTCGCACAGGTGCCCACTACACTGTTATCTCAGGTCGATGCCAGCGTTGGCGGAAAATTAGGTATTGACTTTCACGGACTTAAGAACCATATTGGGGTGTTCAGACAGCCTGACGCCGTATTCATCGACCCCACTTTGCTGGGTACACTGCCAGAGCGGGAACTGCGGTCGGGTTTTGCCGAAGTGATCAAACATTGCCTGATTGCTGATGCCGATAAGTGGAATGAAATCCGTCGGCGCGACCTCGATCAGCAAAACTGGTCGGATCTGGTGGCGCACTCGGTAGCCGTAAAGGAACGCATTGTGGAGCAGGACCCAACGGAAAAGGGGCTGCGTAAGATTTTGAACTTCGGGCATACGCTCGGACACGCGGTTGAAACCCATTTTCTGGACCGGGGCCGTAAGCGGTTGCTGCATGGTGAAGCCATTGCGGTAGGCATGGTAGCCGAAGCCTTTATGGCCCACGAAAAAGGAATGATTGACGAGATACTGCTGGCGCAAATCGAAGAGTATTTCTTTTCCGTATATGGGAAGGTTGCGCTTATAGATGCTGATATGGCGCCGATTCTGGCACTGACGCTGCAGGATAAGAAGAACCGGAATGGCCAGGTTCGGATGGCGTTGCTGGATGGCCCGGGGCACTGTGCATACGATGTGCCAGCCACCAAAAACGAGATGGAACAGGCCCTGTTGTATTACCGGGGCTAACTACATATTAAAAATTGGACCGTAGCCAAATCCTTTCTAAACAAAGCCGCTTAACAGGCGTTGAACCAGTACCTTACATTCGCAATCTCACAAGTACTTAACTTATTCATCTTATTGATCTACAACTATGCAAAAAGTGATTGGTGGATTACTGGTACTGGCCATGTTTAGTCTGGCATCCTGTTCGTCGGGAAAGTTGTTTGTTGAAAATGATTACAGTTACGAAGGCCATTTTAAGGACTATAACTCATTCAATTTTCTGGAGTGTGAGTTTGTGGATTCGACTCTGCTCTGCTCTGATATTCAGGATGCAATCCGGCGGCAGATGGAAGCACGTGGTTACCGGGTCAGCAACCGTAAACCGAACTTACTCGTCTCTTATAATATTTTCCGCAGCGATCTGCGGTTCCGGGGCTATCAGCAGCCGGTCATTAAAGACTGGGTAGTACGCGAAGATGATGACGCCACCTACAAGCGAATCGACTATAACCTGGACGAAGGGACGCTGATGATTTCGCTCATCGACGCTGAAACGTATCAGGTAATCTGGAAAGGGTACGCATCCAAGATGCTCAAGAATCAGAATTTCAAGAATAATTACTTTCGGGGCATTGTCCGGTCTATTTTCGATCAGTACCCGCTGATGGCAACCAACAGTACGGGGCTGGGCAAATAGATAAACAGTGACACAGAGATGCACAGAGCAGGAAGAGGAGCTACACAGAAGGCTTATAATTAGTCTCTGTGTAGCTCCTCTTCCTGCTCTGTGCATCTCTGTGTAACGCCTTTTTACTTTGTCAGTTCCTTAAAAATTCCTTCCAGCGAATTTTCCTGTTGTCGCAGGCCAACCAGCGTGAGCCCCTGATCGGCGGCAAGGCGGAAAATGGCAGCCCGTAAATCCGTGGCTGCAGCCGCTGTAATGCGGTACTGACCCCGACCCAGTGGGTCCACCCGGTTAACGTCCGGCAAAGCCGACAGCACAGCCGGTTCCGTTAGCTCCTGCTCGAACTCGGCAATTACGGTCACCCCCAAATCTGCCGTACCCCGCAACAGACTCAGTGGACTGTCGGCCACTACTTTGCCGCGATTAATAATGATCACCCGGTCGCAGATGGCTTCGACTTCCTGCATGATGTGGGTTGAAAATAGCACTGTCTTGTCCTGTCCTGCCTGCCGGATTACCTGACGGATTTCGGCCAACTGGTTGGGGTCGAGACCCGTAGTCGGCTCATCCAGAATAAGTACGGGGGGATTGTGGAGTAACGCCTGTGCCAGTCCCACCCGCTGCCGATAGCCTTTAGACAATTGTCCGATGCGTTTGCCCTGTTCACGTTCCAGTCCTACGAGCGCAATGGTTTCGGCAATGCGATTCATCAGCGCCTGACCCCGCATGCTGTGCAGCGACCCGGCAAAACGCAGGTACTCTTTCACGTACATGTCCAGATACAACGGGTTATGTTCGGGCAGATACCCTACACTCCGGCGTACATCCATCGGTTGAGCCTGAACGTCGAAACCATTGATCGTCACCGTACCGCTGGTAGGAGAGAGGTAACCGGTAGCAATTTTCATGGTTGTGGACTTACCTGCGCCGTTCGGTCCCAGAAATCCGACGATTTCGCCGGGCTGCACCGAAAACGTAATCTGATCTACTGCGGCAGGCGTCCCTGTCGCAGTAGATCCGGTCTGCTGGCTGGCAGGTGCGTATTGCTTGGTCAGGTTTTGGACCTGGATGGACATAGTAGATAGTCAGAAAGTTGGGGCAAAACTACGGCTTTATGGTCGAAACCGTTTGGGTAGTCGTTCGACAATAACGTGCAATAAACCGGAAAGAATATCTATTTTTAGCGTTTAAACGAAGATTCAGTTCCAGGTTGAGAGCTGTAAATGGTTTTCAATAGTCAATTTCGACGTAGTACCTCCGATTTTCTACCCACCCTGTTTGCCCATGAGCAACTCGCTTTTTCGTAAAAAGACCGTAAACCAAATTCTGACTGATGCTGCTGCGGGCGACTCCGGCAAATTGGTTAAGACATTGGGTGTGCGTGACCTTACTTCCTTTGGTATTGCGGCTATTATCGGCGCGGGTATTTTTAGCACCATCGGGCTGGCCAGCTATAACGGTGGTCCGGCGGTATCGCTCCTGTTTGTCTTTACGGCCATAGCCTGCGTCTTTACCGCGCTCAGCTACGCGCAGTTTGCCTCAACTGTACCCGTGAGTGGCAGTGCCTATACGTATGCGTACGTGGCCTTCGGGGAGATTTTCGCCTGGGTCATCGGTTGGGCGCTCATTCTCGAATATGCGGTGAGTAACATGGTTGTTGCCATTTCGTGGTCGGAGTATTTCACGTCTATGCTCAGTGGTTTTGGCATTACATTTCCCAAGTATTTTGCTACCGACTATGGCTCGGCGCATCGTGCGTACGACTTGATGCAACAAACGTCAGATGTTAGTACGCTACCCGAAAACACCCGTCTACTGGCCAGTGCCTGGACAAATGCACCCATGCTTGGCGACCTGAGATTAATTGCCAATCTCCCCGCCGGTGCTGTTACGGTCTTGATTACGGCCCTGGTTTATATCGGCATTAAGGAGTCGCGTACGGCCAGCAATATTCTGGTACTGCTTAAATTAGCCGTGATAGGCCTGGTGATTGGAGTAGGCGCTTTTTATGTGAAGCCGGCTAACTGGTCGCCTTTTGCGCCCAATGGGATGTCGGGCGTACTGAGTGGGGTAGCTTCGGTATTTTTCGCCTTCATCGGTTTTGATTCCATCTCGACTACGGCGGAGGAGTGCAAAAATCCACAGCGTGACCTGCCCCGTGCCATGCTGTTGTGTCTGGCCATTTGTACGGTGCTCTACGTGCTGATTACGCTGGTGCTGACCGGCATGGTGAACTATAAAGAACTGGGTGTGAGCGATCCGCTGGCGTATGTATTCCAGAAAGTAAACCTGGATTTTGTGGCCGGTGTGATTTCGGTTAGTGCGGTGGTAGCTATCACGAGTGCGCTGCTGGTATACCAACTCGGTCAGCCGCGTATCTGGATGACCATGAGCCGCGATGGTCTGCTCTGGAAGCGATTCGCTACCATTCACCCCAAATTCAAAACACCTTCATTCGCTACGATCATCACGGGTATCATAGTCGCTGTACCGTCGATGTTCATGGACCTGAAGTTCTTTGTGGACCTAACCAGCGTTGGGACGTTTTTCGCCTTTATTCTGGTCTGCGCGGGTATCCTGTTTCTGGATGCAAAGGGCCTGACGGCGCAGTCGAAGTTCAAAGTGCCGTACATCAACGGGAAGTACATCATTGGCATCGTACTAATCGCCGTGCTGGGCTACGCACTCACGGGGGTGGATCTATTGCAAACGCTCGAGAGCAAGCCGTTGCTGGTCGTCTTCTGGGGTGTATGGGCCATACTGGCAGTACAGGGCTTTCGGTACAATTTCTCACTGCTTCCGGTCATTGGCGTACTCACCAACCTTTACCTAATGACTGAGTTAGGGGCCAGCAACTGGCAGATTTTCGGTATCTGGTTAATCATTGGCCTGGTCATTTATTTCTCCTACGGCTACCGAAAAAGCAAGCTGGCGCGGGTATAGAACCAGAAAGAAACAGTTTGACGTTTATTATAAAAAGCGATGCTTATGGAAACGACGGCTCAATTAACTCCCCAGTCGCTGTTCGACGCCTACCGGAAGCTGCCTGACGATGCGAAAAAAGCGTTTAAGGACTTAATTAATCACGAAGCAGAATCAGCCTACAGGAATGCTGAATGGCTGCCTTACTCGGCGGATACGCTAAAAGAAATTTGGAACACCCCCGAAGAGGATTTTTGGGACGAACTATATGCAAAGCAGCACCCCACCCCTTGAATTGGAAACAGTCTTTTTTCAAGGCGACATTATCTGGGTACAATACCCGTTGACGGATAAAATTGACAAATTGAAGAAGAGGCCTGCGCTGATTGTCAGTAATGAGTTATCCAATGGGGTAGACTTGGATTACATCGTCATACCTATGACAAAAACGGTTCGGCAGGAACCGTTCTCTTTACTTGTTCAGCCGTCGGATGTGGAGGGAGATTTGCCAATAGCCAGCGAGTTGCGTTGTAACAAGCCTTTTACGCTACGCCGACAGCTGATTTACGACAAAATTGGTGGTGTATTGAACCGGGAAGTAACCCTTCAGGCAGTTCAACTGGTAGCTGATGCTATTCGGGTGATCAAGTTTGAAAATTCTTGATCACCGCCCGAAAATCATGACATGCTGTTGGGGAAGCCGTTCGTCGCTTTTTACCAATTTCAGGCCCACCGCTTTCATTTCTTTGGTGGCCTGCGCTATACTCAGCTTGTGCAGTTCCTTAATGGGGACATTGGGGTCTTCAGCGCGGTATTCGACCAGCACCACGCGTCCGCCCGGCTTCAGCGATTTGACAATGGCGTTCAGCATCTCCCGGGGATTCGAAAACTCGTGGTACGCATCGACCAGCAAGGCAATATCGACGCCGTTGACGGGCAGTTTAGGATCGGTAATGGTGCCCAGTACCGGCACGACGTTGGGGGCGTTATTCTTCTTTTTATTGTCGTTTAGGTACTGAATCATTTCGGGCTGGATATCCACCGCCAACACCTTGCCCTGCGGCACATCGCGGGCGAGCCGAAACGAAAAATAACCCGTTCCTGCGCCAATATCGGCGATCACATCGGTGGGTTTGAGCTTCAGCGCAGCTGCCAGAAGATCCGTCCGTTCTTCCTGCTGACGTTCGGGTCGCTCGAGCCAGTCGGCACCGAGGTGGCCCATAACTTCAGCGATTTCCCGGCCCTGATAAAACTTACGGATCCCATCGCGCGAGCCGTCTTTGTATTGATAATAACCGGTCGTATCCGCCTTGGCAGCGGTGGTTTGCGATTGGGCATCGGGTCTGTAGCCGAAGCCGGTAACGAGCAGAAAAACGAGTAACAGGGTGGGTGTGAGCCGGGTCATAGCGGGCGTTTTTCTATGAACAACCCCCATCATAATGTGTTTTACCGATACGCAAATCAACCTGTCTCCCCGATGAATTTTATTCTCCATCTGCTGTTGGATGCTGCTGTGATCTTTGGGCTGGCGTACATTTTGCCGCAAGTCGACGTCAAAAACTTTGGTACGGCTGTCCTGATTGCCCT
The DNA here is from genome assembly GCA_964251665.1 of uncultured Cytophagales bacterium. Classification (GTDB taxonomy): domain Bacteria; phylum Bacteroidota; class Bacteroidia; order Cytophagales; family Spirosomataceae; genus JBBQLG01. Next base: position 162,746 of record CAXUKO010000012.1, on the reverse strand, counting down.
GCTCCTGGGCCTGCTTAACTTCGTCATTGGCTGGATCGTCAGCTTTCCCCTTAACCTCCTGACACTTTTTCTACTGACGGGTCTGGTGCGACTCCTCGTAACGGCACTCCTGCTGAAACTCATCGACTGGATGCTCCGCGACTTCACGATTGCCGGCTTCTGGCCCGCCCTGCTGATTGCGTTTGCCGTAGCGGTAGCCGGTTCGTTGATCGACCGGTCGGCGCCCGTTCCGACTCAGCGAACCATTGAATCCGGCGATGTTGTCGTCAACGTCCTGTTCAGCCCGTTAGCTTAACGCTGTACGGCCCGGTGAAGGTCAGTTTTCCGTTCAGCTTCAGGTTGCGGGCCGTTACTGTCTGCCCAACGGTGACGGTATGGCCGGTGTTGATCTGCACGTACTCATTCGTAGCAGGCATCCGGCCCACCGACCAGGTAGTCGGGTCGGCCCAGTTGCCGGATTTAACGGAACCAACCATGCTGGAAAATAGGGAAACCGTTGGGAAGTTATGATACAGCAGTGAATCCGTTGTTGGTTGAACCGTCCCGAACCAGTCGGTCAGGACGTCGGTATATACCCGCCGGAAGTCGATCTGCATCGGAATCTCTTTGTTGCCTGTTGTGCCGGGCAGTGCCGATAAATTAGGATTGACACCAATCGTTTGTGGACGAACGCTGCTGCCAAAGACGAACATAGGGGCCGCCACGCCATGATCCGTTCCTTTGGAAGCATTCGAACTGGCCCGGCGACCAAACTCCGAAAAAGTCATGCCGACCACTTTATCCTCGATTCCCTGCAATTTCAGGTCTTGCTGAAACGTGGCAATGGCCGTTGATACTTTACCGAGCAGTGAAGCATGGCCACCCTTGGTATTGTCGGTGTTATCCACCTGACCCGAGTGCGTATCGAATCCGCCCACAGACACGAAATAAATCTTCGTCTTCAGCCCGCCATGAATCAGCCGGGCGACAATTTTTAACTGGTCGGCCAGCGAATTTTTATCCGTCGATGTCGGATAGGTCGCCAGGTTCTTACCTGCATCGGCAGCTTTCTTGATTTCACCCGCGTACCCGACCGACAGGGCCTGTTGCTGCCGGACAAAGGCAATCAGGTCACCCGCATCGCAGCAGGGGACATCGGCCGGGGAGGTAGCGGACCCGGAGCCAACCAGCGCGTAAAAACTGTCGGGGTCATTAATGGCAATACCCATCGACTGCTGACTGCCGAGCAGGGCCGTAGAGGTCAGGTACCCAATCTGAATCGCCAGCGGGTCTTCCATCTGTACGTTCGGAAACAGGGCCGGGTAGCCGGGAAATCTATTTTCGAGATAGCGGCCAGCCCAACCCGATGTGCCCTGTACACTGGCGTCCGTCGCCGTCAGCCAGATGTCTGCCGACCGGTAGTGCGACTGGTCGGGATTGGGGTATGAAACGGAGTGGACAATGCTCAGTTTTCCATCGTTGTACAGGTCCCGCATACCCGTCATGGCTGGGTGCAGGCCAGTGGTGTCATTACCCGCCAACCGCAGTACGCTGGCGTCGGGAATGGCGATGTTGCTCCGCAGCGCGTTATAAGCCGATAGCTGATCGAGCGGAATAACCGTGTTTAAGCCATCGTTACCGCCGTTGAAATACACAATCACCAGTACCCGGTCGTCGTAAGTCGCCGATGTTTGCAGCAGCGACTGCACTAGGGCCGACTGCCGGGCCATCGCTTTCAGGCCGAAACCATCCACCATCACCGGTAGTAAACTGGCCGACGCGGCTGCCAGAAAGTCTCTTCGTTTCATAGAATATGATGTTCAGCCATGCGGAGGAGGTAACGCATCAGGTTCTGTAGCCGCCAGAGTACGCCGTTCTGTTTGCTGGTGTTGGTTGGTGCCGCCCGGTACGCATTCCATTCAAAACCCCAGGAGGTGCGCGGAATGCCCTGCATCATGATGGTATCGATCAGAAAGTCTTTCTGGCTTTGAAACAGGTCCGTCGCGAACAGATTGAGACTGAAACCGGCTACTACCTGGTCGCAGGTGATTGCAGGCGTACCCGTAGGATTCGTTGTCGACTGGATATTGGCGAAGTCGGGTTGCAGCGATGTGGCCCAGGCCAGCAGGTCGATACCCATTTTGTAGCCGGGTTTCACGGTTAGCCAGCGCCAGATAAAGGCATCCGTAGAATCGTTGCGCAGGGCAATCGTACTGGTGTTCATCCAGATGCGGGAATAGCCCGTCTGATAAAACGCGTCGTACCCGAACACCGTCGGCTGGTCGAGCAGATCGAGTTGAAGATCGCGCATCCGCCAGTAAATGAAATCGAATAGCTTCTTGAACGCTGTATAATCGGAAGGTAAAACGGGCACCGGCTGGTTAAAAAATCGTAACGCGCCCACCATCAGATCGGCCGGTGATTTAATCATGGACCCGACGTTGCTGTTGTTGAAGAAGATCTCGCTCGTCAGCAATTTTTCCAGCACCGGCCGGATCGCGAAGTTATTTTCGGCACTGGCGAAAAAGGAGGCCAGCGGAATAATCACGTTGGTTTCGATGGCCGGGGTCACGTTGGGGTTTACGTACCAGCGGTAGAGTTTCCGGCAGATAAACCGGGGCGTTTGCGGATGACTAAGCAGCATAGTCACCAGATCGGCCAGTTCGGCATCGCCCGCCGTAGCAAAGCCGGCTGGGGCCGTTGCCCGGCCGGTAATGGTGGTATTGTTGTAACTGGCCGAAAAGACCTTGTTGGTGGTGTCGTGCTTGGTGAGGGTAAATGTAGTCGCAAACGATGTTGAGCCAACGACCCAGCGGTTGGTGTACTTCCAGCCGGTAAGTACCCGGGCAACGGCTTTTACATCATCTTCAGTGTAGTTTTTGTTGCCGTCCGCATCAAATGCGCCAACGGTAAACAACTCCTGCAATTCACGGGCGTAGTTCTCGTTGGGCTTTCCCTTCTCGTTTTCATTGCCATTCAGGAAGTTCAGCATAGCCGGGTCTTTGCTGATTTCGGTAACCAGCGTCCTGAAATTACCCAGGGCATTGTTGCGTAACAGCAGCAGGTAGCGGTTCACAAACCGGTAGTCGTCGACGACTTCGCGGGTCGTTACAAAATGATTCTGCCAGAACAGGGTCAGCTTATCCAGCAAACTGGGCGTGTTGGTTTGTTCGGTCATCAGGCCCAGCCACCAGTATTTTATGTACAGGCTAAAATCGAAGTTGCGGTCGCCATCGAAGGCATTGTTAAGGTACTGCTGACCGGCTGTGGCAGCCGTGCTGTCCAGGTCGACCGGGGGCTGTGGCGCGTAGTTAGCGTTGATAATGAGCAGTTGAACCGCTTCGGCTGCCGTTTTGCCGGTGAAGAGCGTAATCTCCGATTGAGTAGGCCCAAACGTAGCCCGTCGGAGCAGGTGAGACGCCGTTCGGGCAGTCAGCGGTTGGCTATATGTGTCTAAATAAGGCATTCTGAACCAGTAAGCAATACGGAGGGAACGATACAGTTAGGCTAATTAAGTTGCTAACTGTGATCGGATTATCCGTCTAAGCTACAAAAAAAAGATGGGCTACCCGAAGGTAACCCATCTTTTTAGTAATGAGGCTATAACCGCTGGCTCAGAAACGCTCCGACAGCAGCGTGTTAGTTGTTCCGACGGCCACCGTTCAGAATGCTGACATAGTACAGTAAGGTGGCCAGCGAACCGAGCGCTGCTACAACGTAGGTCATAGCTGCCCACCAGAGGGCATCTTTAGCATACCCGTATTCGCGTTCGGTCACGACGCCCCGGTTCTGCACCCAGGCTAATGCCCGACGGCTGGCGTCGAACTCAACCGGCAGCGTGATGAAACTGAACAGCGTTGTGACGGCAAACAGGCCAACGCCAATCGTCAGCGGCAGCAGCGACGTATTGATCATGAAAACACCGAGCAGGATAACCCACGGCATGTACTGCGATGACAGACTCACAAACGGCACAATGGCCGACCGCAGTTGCAGCGGGGCGTAGGCAACGGCATGTTGCACGGCATGGCCGCATTCGTGAGCGGCTACCGCAGCCGACGACACACTACGCCCGTAGTAGACATCGGCACTCAGGTTGACCGTTTTGTCGGCTGGGTTATAATGGTCGGTCAGCATACCCTCGACCGATACCACCCGAACGTCGTAGATGTTGTTGTCACGCAGCATCTTCTCCGCCACTTCGGCACCGCTCAGGCCATTACTCAGGCCGATCTGCGCATATTCATTGAATTTGCTCTTTAACCGCCAGCTCACTAACGCACTGGCTCCCGCAAAGACGATAAAAATTAACCAATAACTGTGCATAGAACAGGATGTGTTTAGTACGGATCGACCGGCCAGACTGGCTCAGCCGGACATAAGGATAACAATCCTACGTCGAAAAATATTCCACGGTTTATCCGGCGGAAAAACCGTTCATCCACCCGCGTAGCTTTTCGCAATGCGTTCAATCAGGGCCGTTGTCGAATAGCCTTCGACAAGCGCAATCGTCTCGACACGTCCTCCATTGCCAATGACGAAATCAGCCCCGACGATGTTGGCCACCGTGTAATCATTGCCTTTAACGAGAATATCGGGCCGTAGTGCTTCGATGAGTTCGAGGGGAGTTGGCTCGCCAAAAAGCGTCACCAGATCAATAAATTCAAGAGCGGCCATGAGTCGGGCGCGGGCGTATTCGTTCACGACGGGCCGCATGGCCCCCTTAATGCAACTGACCGACGCGTCGGTATTGAGACCCAGAATGAGTTTATCGCCCAGGGCGCGGGCCTTTTCTAAATAGTCGATGTGACCGAGGTGAACAATGTCGAAGCAGCCGTTGGTGAAAACAATACGCTGCCCATCAGCGTGCCATTGTCCGGCCTGCTGAACAGCGTCCGGGCGGGAAAGGATTTTGGATTCGGTCATTAACTAAAATTCAGACGGCTTAAGATTTCATCCTTGCTTTGGTGCTGATGCAGAACACCTAAGATTAAAACGGTGAAGTCAGTTTCATCGGGTACATAGAAGACGTTGTATTTAAATGGCCGCATAACCACTTTTCTAACAAATAGAATGTCTTCCTGATACAGGAGTGGATTATCGGCTAATTGCTTTTCGACCTCATAGAAATGATCTATCCAGCGTTTACCTAACCCTTCGGTTTGGCTCTCGTACCAATCGACAATTCTATTTATATCCGCATCGGCCTCCTGCGTAATTATTACCCGATACTTATTCTGACCAGCCATACCGATCATAAGTCCGACGTCTTGATTCAGCGGCTGTTATAGCTGTTTCAGGATTTGTTTTGTAATGGTCATAGCGTTTCAGCAAGAGTTGCTTGAGCAGCGCATCGTACTCCTGTTTTTCGGCTTCTGTTTGAGTTGGTAGATATTCATCGTAGCGTAGAGCAATGTACTCCAGCACGTCCAGACGCATATTTTCCGGCATATTATCTACCGCTTTATGTAAGGTTTCAAGTGTGCTCATCGTCAGTTGCTTTCAAACAAAGATAACGAATTACCGTACTACTTTTACCGATTCCGGCGTTGCGGCTATCTCCGCACTACCACGACCCCGGGTGAGTACGATCAGGAAAGCAATGCCGCCGTAAGCAATCACGAAAATCCACTGCGACATCAGCATCAGCGTTGCCAGCGTTTGCCCTACCTGCGGGCTCAGACCGTACAAAGCCAGGGCCGAACCCACCATGATATTGAACGCGCCCAGACCACCCTGGGTGGGAGCTGCCATACCAATACTTCCCATTACCAGGATCGTCAACCCGGCCAGTGGGCCAAGTCCGCTGGTTTGCGGCATGGCAAAAAACAAGACGTACGACATCAGGTAGTAAATCGTCCAGATGAGTAGCGTATGGAAGATAAACCCGCCCGGATTGCGCAGCTTACGAACACTTAATAAGCCTTCGAGCAGACCAGAGGCAAAGGTGCTGGCTTTCTGATAAAGGGCATTTTGTTGCAGGCGACTCTCGAACCGCTTGAAGACAAACCATGCCAGCCCCGCCAGTCCGGCCAGAACAACCAGCCCTCCGACCAGCAGCAGTCCGTTGTTTTGCAGGCCACTGACTTTAGCGCCGAACATATCCAGAAAGAACGAACTCAGCCGGTTAAACTCCAGCACAAACGTTAGCCCGATGAGCAGCAACAGCATCAGTACATCGAAAAGTCGCTCGGCTACTACCGTCCCAAAACTAACGTTGACCGGTACGCCTTCCAGCCGGTTCATGGTGCCGCAACGGGTTACCTCGCCCATGCGGGGAATGAGCAGGTTGGCAAAATAGCCGGTCAGGACGGCTAATGTCGTATCGGTTTGAGTAGGGCGGTGACCAACGACGGGCTCCATGAGCAGGCCCCAGCGCACGCCCCGACTCCAGTGGGCTACAATAGTCAGCAAACCCGACACACCAATCCAGCGGTAATCAGCCTGTTTGATGGCTGTCAGCATGGCGGGCAGGTCGATGTCTTTAAAGACGAACCAGAGTAAAGTGCCGGCCACGCCCAGCGAAACAAGGTATTTGATGATATTTTTCATAGAAAAAACGGCAGTAACGGGTCAAAGCGGTAGCCGATTGTGTTCAGACCGTTTCCGCTATCGAACCACCGCACGAAACGGGCCAAACCGGGTAACTACCCAAACGCCATGACAAAGTAACGGCGTTTGGCGTGCTAATGCGTTAACAATTTATGAATAGGGTAGCCTGAAGAAACCTATCAGGAATTGACCAGCCGGTTGTTAGCGTCTGGAAAAACAACCGTTGGCTTATGGGTCCGTGCTTCTTCGGTCGTCATCATGCCATAGGCGATAATAATAACAATGTCGCCAACCTGCGCCCGGCGGGCGGCAGCTCCGTTCAGACAGATAATACCCGTGCCGCGTTCGCCTTTGATGACGTAGGTGATGAGCCGTTCGCCGTTGTTGTTATTCACAATATGAACCTGCTCGTTCTCCAGCAGACCGGCTGCGTCCATCAGGTCTTCGTCGATGGTGACGCTGCCGACGTAGTTCAGTTCGGCCTGTGTAACCCGAACCCGGTGCAATTTTGATTTTAATACGTTGACGAACATGTCCGTTTGGGTGGTTGGGCGGCAAAGGTAGTGGTTTCCGCCTGCCTGGGAAACATACGGATTAATAGCTGGGTTCGTAGGTTACCATAAAGTTATATTTGTAGATATAGACGTATGCTACGTTAACTATTGTCTGCTACCCTCATAGTAGGGATAAGCATCTTTACTCAGTTTTCCTGCCAGCGGGACAATCAAAGCCTTGGTTTCGACGTGGTTTTATGATCTTCGACTATCATTCTAATGCATCACTGTTGGATTATTCTATTTATACATTTCAAGCTTTGGTTGATGGCCAACTTAGATATATAGCAAGAGAGGGTGATCAGGTTTTAACACCTACTCATTATTGAACAATGAATAAATATCCAACTATATTTTTCTCAATCCTTTTCTGTATTGCTTTTATTGGCTGTCGTTCTGACAAAGCGCCCGTTCCTTTTAAAGCGAATATTGCTGGCATTCAGGTAGCGTTTCCAGTAAAGGTGAGTAAACTCATAAAGGATGGGTATACGCTTAATCGTGAACTGGGGTCACAATACATTGATAGCACAGGGTCAACTTTCGTAGCCTGGCTTACCGATGTATATGGAGCAGGCGACGATGTTTTGAAAGGGCTACCCGATCCGCGCTCGGCCTACGGCGTAAATATTTATCTCAAACACAAGGGCTACCGCCTGGATTCGGTCAGAACCGCGCTTGAGCAACAGTTTGGCAAACAGTTTGAGCCGGTTCAGACAACCCATCTGCGGGCTGTGTGGCCAATTGATCAGGCGGGTTATAAACTCGTGCTTAATCCAAGCACTACCCTATTTTTACGCCGGGCGACCGACTGCCAGGGGGACCATTGGGGCCAATACGATACATTGCGCATTGCCATTGGTCATAATCTTAGCGAAGAACAACAAGACCATTTTGCAATAAATGCGGTCAGGATAGAGGAAGACGATTAACTCGCCTTTACAATGTAGTTAACTGTTATTCACATCAAATTAGGTAATTATCTATTTTGGTCTGGATACCAGTTCTAGTTTTTATCAAAACACCACGTTATCAATCAATCGCACCTTGCCTAACTGAGCCGCTATACAAACGGCGGTTTGACCGTCAGCCTGTCGTTCCGCAACGGGTTGGAGCGTGTCGGCATGGGCAACCTCGATGTATTCGAGCTGGAAACCCAGCCGTTGTCCAAAGAAGCCCGTTACGGCTGTTTTAACCCTGTCTACCGAGTTGCCTTCCGTTAGCAGAGCCTGCGCCAGCGACAGGGCCTCGTAGAGGGCCGGGGCTACGGTGTGCTCGTCGGGGGTGAGGTTGCGGTTGCGCGACGACATCGCCAGTCCGTCGGCTTCGCGCACGGTCGGGCAACGGATCAGGTCAATGGGGAAACTCAGGTCACGAATGAGCCGCCGGATAACGGCTACCTGCTGTAAATCCTTCTGCCCGAAATAGGCCCGGTCCGGCTGAATGATGTTGAATAGTTTCGCCACGACAATACCCACTCCGTTGAAATGTCCGGGCCGGAAGGCGCCTTCCATAACGGTTTCCAGTTCACCGAAATGCAGTTTCATCGTTGGCGGTTCGGGGTACATTTCTTCGGCCGACGGGGCGAATACAACATCGCAACCCGCCGTTTCGAGCATCCGGCAATCTTCGTCCAGTGTGCGGGGATAACGGGCCAGATCGTCAGGATTATTGAACTGCACGGGATTGACAAAAATACTGGCTACAACGAGCTGATCCGGCTCCTGCCGGGCCTGTTGAATAAGCGTTATGTGGCCGTTATGGAGCGCCCCCATAGTAGGGACCAGCCCAACGGGCCGTTGGTTTGTCAGAAGATAATCGCGCAGGGCGTGGATGGTTGTGAAAAGCTGCATAGGACCGGCCAGGTCAGACCGGCGGGATGTTCGCGAACGGTCTGACTTAATTCGGTCGCAAACCTACGGCTTTCAGGCGGGAAGCAAAATGAACCGCTTAAAATGAGCCGTGAAGGATAAAGCGCTCATTTTTCACTTTTCTGAGGGGGATACGATTGAAATACGGGAAAAAATTGTATAATTTTGCAGATTTTTAATTTCTGTCGTCACCTTTTTCCATCCCGTAGTGTATGAGCAAACTTCGTATTCTTTACGTTGCCAGCGAAATCAATCCCTTCCTCAAAACGTCCGACGTAGCCGATTTTGTCCGCAAATTACCTCAGGCCATGCAGGAGCGTGGTATGGAAATTCGGATTCTGGTGCCACGCTTCGGGTTAATCAATGAACGTAAAAACCGTCTGCACGAAGTTGTTCGGTTATCCGGTATCAACATCTCGGTTGGCGACGAGGAAAAACCCCTGATTATTAAGGTAGCCTCAATTCCGAATGCAAAATTGCAGGTCTACTTTATTGATAATGAAGACTATTTCCAACGGAAGTACGTCTTTTTTGACAAGGAAAACCGGTTTTACGAGGATAACGACGAACGGGCTATTTTCTTCTGCAAAGGTGCCCTGGAAACCGTGAAAAAATTAGGCTGGTCGCCCGACATCGTGCATTGCAACGACTGGATGACGGCCCTGATTCCGCTTTACCTCAAGACGACCTATAAAAACGACCCCATGTTCAAGGACACAAAGTCGGTATTTACGGTCTACAACAGTGCATTTTCGCACCGCTTTGATGAGGGCCTGATGGAGAAAGCCAAGATGCTCGACATTGACGATACAATGCTGGCCCACCTTGGAACAGCTGATTATGAAGGGTTTATCCGAATGGGTTGTGCCTATGCCGATGCGGTAGTCCGGGCGGAGGACGAAGCGAGTGAAAGCCTCAACGCCATTCTGAACGATATTCCTGAGCATAAATTCGATCTGACCGAAGTCGACAATGACTACGCTGATCATTATTTTAATCTGTACACACAACTGGCCGGTTAATCCGGCTGGTTTGCAGCCGCACTAACCCCGCTGATTCAATAGTTGGCGGGGTTTTGCGTTCTTTGCCCATAAGTTACCTGTTATCATTCTCCAACTTACCCGTTACCATTATGTGTGGCATTGTGGCATACGTCGGGCACCGCGAGGCTTGTCCGCTGATTCTGAAAGGCTTGAAACGTCTCGAATACCGGGGCTACGACAGCGCCGGGGTGGCGCTGCTCAATGGCGACGGACTGAATGTATATAAAAAGAAAGGCAAGGTCTCTGCACTGGAAAGTGAACTGAACGGCCGCGACCTGCACGCCACCATCGGGATGGGCCATACGCGCTGGGCTACCCACGGCGAACCCAACGACGTGAATGCTCACCCCCATTATTCGTTCCACCGGAAGCTGGCCATTATACACAATGGCATTATCGAGAACTACGCCCCTATCAAACAGCGGCTGCTGAAAAAAGGACGCGTCTTTCAGTCCGATACGGATACGGAAGTGCTGATTCAGTTTATTGAAGATATTCAGGAAAATGCACACTGCACGCTGGAAGAAGCCGTTCGGCTGGCGTTGCAGGAGGTTGTAGGTGCCTACGCTATTGTAGTGATGACAGAAGACGAACCGACGCAGCTCATTGCGGCCCGCAAGGGCTCTCCGCTGGTGATCGGGGTGGGGGAGGATGAATATTTCTTTGCCTCCGATGCCACGCCGATTGTCGAATACACCAAAGATGTGATCTACCTGAATGACTACGAAGTTGCAGTGGTGAAAGACGGTGCCCTGCGTGTTGTAACGCTCGACAACACCCAGACGACGCCTTATGTACAAACCATTGAAATGGAACTGGCGGCTATCGAAAAGGGCGGTTTCGACCATTTCATGCTCAAGGAGATTTTTGAGCAGCCCCGATCCATCGCCGATTCCATGCGGGGGCGCGTCCGGGCCGACGATGCGCACCTGCAACTCGGTGGCCTGCGCGACTATCTGGACAAATTAGCCGCTGCCAAACGGATTGTGATTCTGGGTTGCGGCACGTCCTGGCATGCCGGTCTGGTGGCTGAATATATTTTTGAGGAATTGGCCCGTATTCCCGTCGAGGTCGAATACGCGTCGGAGTTCCGGTACCGCAACCCGATTATTAAGGAGCGTGACATTGTGATCGCCATTTCGCAGTCGGGCGAAACCGCCGACACGCTGGCGGCTATTGAACTCGCCAAGTCCAAAGGAGCCACCATCTTTGGTGTCTGTAATGTTGTTGGGTCGTCCATCGCCCGCGCTACGGATGCGGGTGCCTACACCCACGCGGGACCAGAAATTGGTGTGGCCAGCACGAAAGCGTTCACGGCGCAGGTGACGGTGTTGACCCTGATGGCTTTGGCCGCAGCGCAGCGAAAAGGCACCATTTCGGATAGTTTGTTTCGTCAGCTGCTTGTTGAACTGGAAAGCATTCCGGCTAAGGTGGAAAAGGTGTTGCAAAGTGCGGAGAAGATCAAGGAGATCGCGTACATCTTCACGTATGCCCGGAACTTCATCTACCTGGGCCGGGGTCTGAACTTTCCCGTCGCGCTGGAAGGTGCCTTGAAGCTGAAAGAGATTTCGTACATCCATGCGGAAGGTTACCCGGCTGCCGAGATGAAACACGGCCCCATTGCGCTCATCGACGAAGATATGCCGGTGGTGGTGATTGCTACCAAAGACAGTTCGTACGAGAAAGTTGTCTCGAACATTCAGGAGGTGAAAGCCCGTAAAGGCCGCGTCATTGCGATTACTACCGAAGGCGACACCCAACTGCCGGGCATGGTCGATTTTGTGATCGAGATTCCCAAAGTACACGATATTCTGATGCCGCTGGTATCGGCAGTACCACTGCAATTACTGGCCTATTACATTGCCGTGATGCGGGGCCGCAACGTCGATCAGCCCCGTAACCTGGCCAAGTCGGTAACGGTAGAGTAGGTAGTGCAGAGATAGTAATAAAGGCTACTGGTGGTCCATCAGTGGCCTTTTTTGTGCCCGTGTTCTTTTCTTGACAACTTGTCAGGAAAAGGATAGATTTACACAAATGTAAATGCAGTTGTATGAAAACAATGACCGTAGGGGATTTTAAAACTCATTTCTCGGAAGTGATTCAAGATATAAAAGCGGGGGAGGAGATTGCCCTGGCATTTGGCAGGAAAAAGGAGATAATCGCTTACCTGATACCTAAAGCAAACCGAAAGCCTGCCAATCGTCAATTGGGTATTTTACAGAACAAGGGCAAGGTTCTATTCACGGACGATTTTAAGATGACCGAGGAGGAGTTTCTGGATTTATGAGTTATCTGCTGGATACGCACACCTTGATCTGGGCACTCACCGAGCCTCATAGATTGTCTGACACAGTAAAAGATATTGTGTTGGATACGACCAGCGACATTGTTGTAAGTGCGGTGAGTTTTTGGGAGATTTCGCTTAAATGCGGTATCCAGAAGTTGGTATTGGAGGGCTTGACACCAGACGATTTTCCAAAAGCGGCCGTTGAGACAGGGTTTCGCCTGATTGAGCTTGATAGCCTGACAGCCGCTTCCTATCACAAACTTACGGCTACGCACCACCGCGACCCATTCGACCGTATGTTGATTTGGCAGGCTCTTCAGAATCGATTTCGTTTGATTAGTAAGGACGCTGTTGTCTTAAAATATGCAAGTGAAGGACTCACTGTAATTTGGTGATCTTACAATACAAGCCGGGCGTGAAGACGGGTCAATGTTTCTTCCGCGTCGGTACACAGGCCTGGATGCACTGCCGAGGTCTGTACAACCGTACTGCGGGTGGCCGTCAGCCAGCGGAAACGGGCGGCAATCGGTAGCTGACCAATCGGCCCACCCTCGGCCCGACCGGCACAGATGCGCTCGAACGCCCGCAGCCGTTCCTCCAGTTCCCGGCAGTCCAGGTCGCTGCAAAAGGCCCGAATCCGTTCTTCGGCCAGTTCGTACACCGTTTGTAAAAAACCCTGCGCCGGGCAGAATAGGATTACGCCCACATTTATGAATTCTTCGCGTTCCACGCGCGGCACCACGCGAATGACGGCGTATTCAAATAGCTGTTTTTCGGGCATGATTCGCTTCGTTGACAAAAATTTCGGAATGGGCGAGCCGCGTCGTTAAAAATTGGGCGTATACTTGTCGCTGTTCCTCGACCGACGCATCCGACCCTTCATTCATCAGCCACTCGTCCGGGATCAGGGCGACGATAGCCTGCAGGCGTTCCGCGTTCAGTAGCTGACGGAACTCCGCATCGACGGACTCCAGTTCGCCGGCGCGGGGCAGCAGTACGTGGTCTTTAACGGGCATAAATGGCCGCACAGCCTGCTCTTGCCAGGGCTGGCCCGAATGATGAAAGTAGAGCGATGCGCCGTGGTCAATCAGCCATAATTCTTTATGCCACATCAGCATGTTCGTGTTGCGGGCCGTGCGGTCTACATTAGTCACAAAACAATCCAGCCAGACAATCTGCGAAGCCAGCCGGGCATCGACGGTGGTTACCAGCGGGTCGAAGGTAATGGCACCGGACAGGTAATGTAGGGCGAGGTTCAGGCCGACGCTGGCCTTTAACAAATCCTGAATTTCCTCATCCGGCTCTGAACGGCCAAAGGCAACGTCGAGCTGGGCGAAGACAATTTCGGGTACCCGCAGGCCGAGCATACGGGCAATCTCACCCGCTACCAACTCCGCAATCAGCGCTTTCCGGCCCTGTCCGGCTCCCCGAAACTTCAGCACGTATAAAAACTCGTCGTCGGCTTCGGCAAGGGCCGGTAAGGAGCCACCTTCACGGAGCGGGGTCACGTAACGCGTCACCTGGACGGTTCGGAGTTCGGGTTCTTTATACATTATGAGCTTATAGTCTGTCAGTTGATTGAGGGCAGCCTGGCGTCTGCGTTACTACTTGATCGACTGATTCAGCGTCTGTTGTGATGCCATATCTTCAAGATATGGCATCACAACAGACGCTGAATCAGTCCAGATCCGTGCGTCGGCCAATGCGAATTTCGGGCAGGGCGTCGGGGTCGATCAGACCGAGGGCGGCTGCGTGCTCAGCGGCAGCTACCGTGTCGGGTACGAGCAGCATCGGTACATGGTCGGCCGCTGTGGCCTGAATCAGTGCCTGCACAGCCGCATCACGTTTGTTCTCGGATACATCACGAATGTAAATGGCTTTGATGCGGCCGGGATTTTCCCGAACAATCTGGGCATAAATTTCCGGGTCCTGCTGACCACTGTCGCCAATCAGCACGAAGGGTAGCTGCGGGCTAACAGCCAGGATGGTACGAATCAGCGCGAGTTTGTGTATCCGGTGCGATTCGGAACCAATAGCCGACATGTTCAGACTAATGTCGCGCAGCAGAATCGGCCCCTTGGGAATACCCTGAATCCGAAAAAAATCGACCAGCAGATCATACAGATTCCACGGGCTGCTCGATACGTAATAGATCGGGTTAAACAGTGTCGTGACCGAACCGCTCTGGAGTGCCCGGTAAAAAGCTGCCACCCCGGCAAATGGCAGCCGCGTGTAGGCGTTGCCCAGAAAGGTGAGCCGGGCCATTTGCAGAATGCTCGTCGCGCCGGTCACCAGCACGGTATCGTCGATGTCGGAAATAACGCCGAACTGGCTATAGGGCGGGGCAATCATGAGCTGCCCGTCGATGCTGACCGGTGCGTCGGTATCGGGCTGGCGAACGTCCGGCAGCGAATAGCGAATCGGGAACCAGGCCCGGCCGGGCGACAGTTGGCCGGTGCAGGGCAATGTCAGTTCAAAATAGCCCTCCTTATCGGTAACGACGGTTTGCGTGCGGCCAAACGCATCAATCTGGACGGCTACACCCGGCACTTCGTCGCTATTGAAACGCCGGTAGGTGGCCCCAACGTTGTTCCAGAATGTATCATTATCGCTGGGTGTACTCAGGTTTCGCTGGCGAAGTACACGGCCCTTGAGCCACACGGCCGATGGACTGCCAAATCCCCGGTAATAGACGATCTGGTACGGCTTATCGGAGCCGAGTCGGTGGCGCAGCCGGGCTTTGAGCCGGTCGAACCGGGTTTCGGCTTCGGTGGTATGATGGAAGAAATTTTTCCAGCTCATAATAAACTCCGAGTCGTGGCTCGGGCAGGAATCAGGCAAAATCGGGTCGATACTTCGGAATAGATGGGTGCAAAATAGCCATTTCTATGTGTCGATTCAATTTATTAGCAAACAGCTGCTCACCGAAGAAGGCCGCAACAAATAGTCGCACACGCCTGATTTGGCCGTAACTTGCGCCCATAATCCAAGCAGAATCATGTCTAAACAAATCGTTTACACGGAACAGGCACCGGCTCCAATCGGGCCATATAGTCAGGCCGTTAAAGCCGGAAATATGTTATTCGTATCGGGTCAGGTAGCCATTGAACTGGCCCCGGCGGGCGATATCCAGGCCGAAACGCAGCGGGTGATGGAAAACATCGGGGCTATTCTCGAAGCGGCCGGTATGACCTATACCCATGTTGTAAAAGCAAGTATTTTCGTCAAGGATATGAATAATTTTTTGGCGATTAACGAGGTGTACGGGCGCTTCTTTACGGCCGAACCGCCCGCCCGCGAAACCGTGGAAGTGGCCCGCCTGCCCAAAGATGTCAATGTTGAAATCTCGGTAATCGCCATTAGTTAAGGATGGAATGATTGATTTGTTGACTGATTGAGTACTTAGTAACTGTAGCGGTATTACCGTTCGTCTACCCATTCAATCATCCGGCAAGTCAACGATTCAACCACTCAACCACTCAATCATTCAATTTATGTCTGTTCGCGTTCGTTTCGCCCCCAGCCCCACCGGGCCACTGCACATTGGTGGGGTACGTACGGCTTTATATAATTACCTGTTTGCCCGAAAAATGGGCGGCAAAATGCTGCTTCGGATTGAAGATACCGACCAGAACCGGTTTGTGCCCGGTGCCGAAGACTACATCCGCGAAGCCCTCGCCTGGGTGGGTATCGAGATCGACGAAGGGCAGGGGCCGGGTGGCCCGCACGCGCCCTACCGGCAGTCGGAGCGCAAAGCCATTTACCGGGCCGAAGCCGACCGGCTCATCGCCGAAGACAAAGCATACTATGCGTTCGACACGGCGGAAGAACTGGACGCCATGCGGAAGCGGCTGGAGGAAGCCAATGCCCCGGCGGCCCAGTACAACGCCATTACGCGGATGCAGATGAAAAATTCGCTCACGCTGTCGGCTGCTGACGTAAAAGCCCGAATGGACGCCGGTGAACCGTTTGTCGTTCGGCTGAAAACACCCCGCAAGGAAGAAGTACGGTTGAACGACCTCATTCGCGGGTGGGTGACAGTACATTCGTCGGCAATTGATGATAAGGTGCTGCTCAAATCCGACGGCTTACCGACATACCACTTAGCCAATGTGGTCGATGACCACATCATGGGCATCACGCACGTGATCCGGGGAGAAGAATGGTTACCCTCGGCGCCACTGCACGTGCTGCTCTACCGATATCTGGGTTGGGAAAGCACCATGCCGCAATTTGCGCATCTGCCCCTGCTGCTCAAACCCGAAGGCAATGGAAAGCTGAGCAAGCGCGACGCCGATCTGGGTGGATTCCCGATTTTCCCGCTTCAGTGGACCGATCCGTTTTCGGGTACAGTCGCCCGTGGGTTTCGCGAAGATGGCTACCTGCCCGAAGCTACCGTTAACTTTCTGGCCCTGCTGGGCTGGAATCCCGGCACAGAGCAGGAACTGTTCACGATGGACGAGCTGATTGCCACCTTTGATCTGGAGCGTATTCACAAGGCGGGGGCCCGGTTCGATATTCAGAAGGCCACCTGGTTCAATCACCAGTATTTGCGCGAACAGCCCGACGCCGTACTGGCGCCGGTAGTGCAGCAGCAGGCTACCGAAGCAGGGTTTGATTGCCCGACGGACAAAGCCATGAAAATAGCTGCGTTGCTGAAGGGCCGGGTGAATTTCGCCCATGAGCTGTTTGGCGAAGCAAAAACGATTTTTTACACGCCAACCGACTACGACGAAACCATTGCAACCACCAAATGGAACGCCGATGCGGTAAACGCGGTGACGGCCTTCCGCGATGCGTTGCAGGCTTTCGACGGTGAGTTTGTCGCCGACGCGATCAAACACACACTCTCGGACGCTATGCAGCAGGCAGGCATTAAACAGGGCAAAATTATGCAGGCCATGCGCCTGGCCCTTACTGGTTCCGGCGCGGGTCCCGACCTGATGCTGACAATGGAAATTATCGGCAAAGATGAGGTGCTGAAACGACTCAGTCAGGCACTGGATACGCTGAAACTGCCGGTGGTGTAAGGTTTTTAACCGCTCACAAAATCGAATAAGTCCGGCGTTGGGAGATTTAGTAGGTTCACAACGTCGGACATTTTTAAACCTATACGGCCTCCAAAATCTTATAGGTTTGTAAAAAACGAGCAACGACCATGAGCAAGAAAAAGAATAACACCGACGAAAACGAAAAGCCCCGTGTCCACAAGGAACTCGAGGGATTTGATATTCAGATTAACTCATTCGGCGAAATCACGACCAGTTTTGAAATTGATAAGATTAATCAGTTTCTCAACAAAACCGTGGATGATAAAAAGCTTCGCCACCGCGACGATCTCAAAACGCTGAAAGGCGAAGACAGCACGGAAGACGAAAATTCGGAAGAATCGTAAGGGCCGGTCCGCCGGTGCGGCAATATTTTGCGTCTCTACAAACACCCTAAACCCCTTTCCTCATGACCTCCCACGAGATTGACTACAAGATTATCGGCGAAGACATTCAGATTGTCGAGATTGAACTGGACCCGGATGAAACGGTGATTGCCGAAGCCGGTTCGATGCTGTTCATGGAAGATGGCATTACGTTCGAGACTAAAATGGGCGATGGTTCGCAACCTGACCAGGGCTTTCTGGGTAAACTGCTGCAGGCTGGTTCACGGGTTATTGCCGGTGAGTCGCTGTTTATGACGCACTTCACCAACCGGGGCGTCGGTAAGCGTAAAGTCGCCTTTGCGGCTCCGTATCCCGGCACGGTCATGCCCATCAATCTGGCCCACATGAACGGTAATACGCTGATTGTGCAGAAAGATGGTTTCCTATGCGCGGCCCTTGGTACGCGGCTCAGCATTCAGTTTAACCAGAAATTTGGGGCTGGTCTGTTCGGGGGCGAAGGCTTCATTCTGGAGCGGATTCAGGGCGATGGGATGGCCTTTGTTCATGCCGGTGGTGTGGTGATCGAGCGGCAGCTTAACAACGAAACCCTGCGTGTGGATACCGGCTGCGTTGTCGCCTTTGAGCCGCAAATTAGCTTTGACGTGCAGCGGGCGGGTAACCTGCGGAGTATGGTGTTTGGGGGTGAAGGTATTTTCTTGGCCACCCTGCGTGGTACCGGCCGGGTCTGGATTCAATCCATGCCGATCTCTAAACTGATTCAGCGCTTAGCTCCGTACGGCGGCAATGCCAACAAAGAGAGCGGTTCGGTGCTCGGGCAACTGGGTAATCTGTTCGAGTAATCCATCAAAAAAATTAGCATAGGCCCGTTGCTGACTGTTTGCCGGTAACGGGTTTTTTGTGTACTTCGGTGATTATACACTCAACTTTCTGAACCGGTGAAAAAACAACTTCTTTTACTCATTAGTGGGTCCTTACTGACACTATCGGCTACCGCTCAGGATTCAACCCGAAGCCCGCTGGGGTTGCGTATCTGGAGTGATATCAGCCTGCAAACGAACAATAGTCTCCGAGACATTCGGGAGCGGTTGCAACAAACCGGCCTCGATGCGTCCGGCGTCGGAAACCGGTTCTACACAATCGGGCTTTCGTTCGTACGAACCACGCAGAAGACGACCAGTGAAACCCGGTTTCTGTTGGTTAACTCGGAGAACATAGACCCGGCTAATAGTCAGATCGACAAGCGGGTAACTTTTTATGGCTACGGAATAGGCGCGGCCGTGACCCGCAACCTGGTTAATACCCGCCGTTTTTTAATCGGTCCAACGCTCGGCTACGATTTCATGTGGTACCGGCTGCGGATTTTGCCTCAGAACGGTGCCAATCTGGCGATCAACAATGTTGTGACTAACCCGGCATTCTACAATACTGTTAGCCTGAGACAGGGCTTTTACATGAATGTACAGGGAGCTATCAGTGCCGATTATCGGTTTTACTGGCTTAAAAAGTTTTACAACGAATTTCGGATTGGTACACGGATTGGCTACCAGTTCCCACTGATTCGCAGCGAAAAGTGGCGGTATGGTGATGGTACCGTGGGTGACCTGCCCGGGTTTAAATCGAACAATTTATTTGTTCAGATTGGGGTAACCCTCTTTCCGGCGTCGCGGGCCAGGCGCCGGAATGGATAAGTAAGGTCGAAAAAGCAACCTTGTTGAACCCGAAGCAAAGCCGTTTTTGTTGACCAGGTAACTTATAGCCTTAAGTGTTGATTGAGCGAAACTACTATGGAGATTATTTGTGTAAATGACAGCTTTCCCGCGCCGGTGCTGGCTTTTTATGCCGAGTTCGGCGTGCAGACGCCCAAGGAAGACCAGATGTACACCGTACGGATGGTGAAGCGCCACACCAATGGTGAAACGGGTGTGCTGTTGAGTGAAATTCAGAATCCTGATGTACCGGTAGCGCATCCGGTGCTGGGTGAGGTCTGGTTTGAGCCCACCTTCAACATCAACCGCTTTCGGACGCTGCTCGGCCAGCCCGTACGGCAGGAAGAATTGGAGTCGGTTAACTCGTAATCATTTTATGAGCCCACGAATTAATTCGTGGGCTCATAAAATGATCTTTGCAGCCCGCCCTCCGAGGTCCGACACGAAATGCCGGGCTTTTTCGTTTTCTATCTGCCCCAATTCATCCATACTGTGTTTAAATTCCTGCCCGTATTTTGTTTGGTTTTACTGACTGCCTGCAACCGGTCTAATTCGGATAATTACGTACCCAAACCGAAAGGATACCCCCGCATCGACCTGCCAACGGCGGTATATACGGCCTTGCCGCCGACTTATCCATACCAGTTCGAGTACAATCGCATCGCACAGATTCTGCCCGATACGTTTGCCCGCGCCGAACCGAACTGGATTTTTATCAACTACCCGCAGTACCACGCCAGTGTTCAACTGACGTACAAGCCCGTGCTGCATGATACTAAGCGCCTGCGGGCCATGCTGGAAGATGCCTACAAACTGGCCGCCCGGCACAACATCAAAGCCTACTCCATTCAGCAGCAAAACATGAAACTACCGTCGGGACTGGCCGCCAGCGTGATTGATCTGGAGGGAGAAGTACCGTCGCAGGTGCAGTTTATCACCACCGATTCAACGACTCACTTTCTGCGCGGAGCTTTATACTTCAATACGGCTACTGCCAATGATTCGCTGCAACCCGTTATTCAGTACGTCCGGCAGGATATTCTTCACCTGCTGAAAACGTTGAAATGGCGTAAATAACAGCCCGTGAAAAAGTGGGTGTTGGCTATGTAAAAAGCCCGGAAATTTGTATCTTTACTTCTCATTTCCAATCAACTAACGAGGTTATTAAACGCCGGTTCTGTGAGCTGGCGGCTATCAGATATGAAACGCGGACGCTCCATTCCCAATCAATTGCAGATTGACTTTCTGGCCACGTTCCGGCGGATGCTGGTCAGTCTGGGCAGTGCCGAAAACCTGCCCTTCAACGAGTCGATGTTTGTGAAGCTGACCGATCAGTGGGAGGATACCCGCGTGATTCCGGCTGATTTACTGTTTCAGAAAAGCCCCATCGAAGCGGTAGTCTTCCGGCTTCAGAAAGAAGACGCCCGATTGCAGTTTCCGGCCGAACTGGTAGCGGGAGAACTGCGGGGCGTTCCGGGTCTAACCGGCTTTTCGGCCATGTTCCGCGAGCAGGGTTGGGTAATTTTGCCCGCCGAGCTGCCGGGTATGTACAAGAATCTGTTCCTGAATATTCTGGCTGCTGCCATTGGCCTTGACAGCCAATATACCTCGCGAACCGCCCTGCTGGCCGAAGCCGAGCGTGTGGCCCTGGCGGCTTTATTACCCGAGCTTGAGGTTCGGAAATTCTTCGGTATCAAGCTGTCCCGCTTCCCCGACAGCTTCCGCAGCGAAGTAGCCAATTATTACAACCTGCCGTTTGAGTACGTGCTAAAACGGGCCAATCACCTTGGTCTGGTATCCGAAGCCGTTCTCGACGAAGCCCGGACCGATAACAAGCCGGTTCGGTCGACCACACTCCGCAAGCCGGTGAGTAGTCGAGCCGCGTAGGCCGGGCCGCGCAGGTGATCGCGGTGTCACTTTCTTAAAACGGATACACACTGCCAGACCAAACTTTTTCAATAAATGACCGGTTAGCCCTGTTGGACTAACCGGTTTTTTCATGCGTATATTTTCCCGAATCCTTCTTGGCCTGTTACTGATTGTTGTGGTGGTGGCTGTTTTTATGAACCTGCGGGCCGGTAGTGAGCGCCGGGACGAAGCCGATTATCACAGGAGCCTTGCCAAAACGATGCTGCTGGAAACGGGCAAGCTAATGACCGACAGTTTACTGGCTCAGGAATGCACCTGCAAAGGAGGGGAGCGTACCCCAGACTTGTACTGGAGTAACAACCCGCCTAATGTTCAGTCGTATGCTATGATTATGATTGATCCTGATGTACCATCACCCACGTTTCCCCTGTTTAACCTGACGCACTGGGTCGTTTATAATATTCCGGCGGAGTTTCACAGCCTGCCCGAAGGGATGCTGATTGAACAGGCCGTTCGGCATACTGCCCAGTTCGGCAGGAATTCAATGGGCGACCAGAAATACATTGGCCCCTGCCCACCGGTTGGAAAACACGCTTACGTCTTTAAGATTTATGCCCTTGACAAACGGCTTACAGCACCGGCACCGCTGGATAAGGCGCAGCTGCTCGATGCCATGAAAGGCCATATTCTGGCGTATGGCGAACTGAAAACGTACTACGCAGCCGACTAATCAGTCTACTTTTCGCACCTCGATCCGGTTTAGCCATTTCACATGTCTGGCTCCGGTAACGGTGTCATTCGTGACGACTAACACAAAGGCCCCATCCGCAACGATGGGGCTTTCGTTTTCGCTGAACAGCACAAAAACCTGCTGACCGGTTGGGTTATTGAACAGCTCGTTGTGGGCGAAAACAACCGTATAGCCGTCGGTGGCGCGGGCTACAATGTAGTATTTGCCTTTATCTTTCGGACTGGTCATCTGAATGTGAGCGGCATCGAGCAGGTCGCGGAGCAAAACGCCCTTAAACGAACTGAATTCCTTGCGCACGGAACCGGTAGAGCCAATAATCTTTAATGGGCCACCGGTGTGCACGGGCAGTTTTTGCAGATCGGCGAGGCTGAGCGTTCCGGGTTTATCAACTAAGCCACTGATCTCGATATGGTCGCTCTGCTGAGCAAGGAGCGGCCCGAATGACAACAGGAGCAGCAGTGTGGTAAACAGGTAGTGTTTCATAGAGAAAACGTTTCGATTGAGTTAACTCAAAGTTATGGCTGTTTTCGGAAATCGAGCGTATGGTAAACGAAGAGCCGGAGGGTATGTTTATCCTCAAATTCGTAGCCGGATGCCTGCTGCTGAAATACATGCTGGTAACCTATCTGCATCCGTAGCTGCTCGGAGAAGGGAACGACAAGGCCCAGAAACAGGCGATTCTGGTCGAAGTAATTATACGTGATCTGCCGACCGGCATTGAGCCAGATTTCGTCCTGAAGCAGGAGCCCCGGCGCGCCCGGCTTCACTTTATCGCCTTTCAGGGGAATTTGCCCGGACACCATGCACCGGAATCGCCAGTTGTACATATAGCCGTCGGTCAGCTCATTCTGAACCAGTTTCCGGCGAAATCGCTCCTCTACGCGGACCCACTGATTCGTTGCAACCTTCCCCAGTTTTCCTTCCCAGTTTATCTGCTGCCAGAACCGATGCTCAGGCTGTACATCGCCCCCCGACTCGCCGGGATAGAAGCGGGCGTACGCATAACCACCCACCAGCCGGGCATCGTCGGAGAGGTGATAGACCACACCCGGCCGCAGAATAATTGTGGCCCAGCGGTTCAGAAAATCGGTGCGCCGGAACTGCCCGTCGAACCAGATTCCCCATTTGGTACTCAAGCGGCTCTGGTGGTAAAAGGCGGTCCAGACCTGGACGGAGGAATTTACTTTTTTGGCTGGTTTTGCGGGTAATTGCCCGTAACTGAGTTGAACAAAAAAAATAAGCGTACAGACCAGAATTAAAGCTAATCGCTTAATTATCATAATACTATATAGGTTGAATGGGGTTGTGTTTTTGGGAGAGGATGTGCGATTTATTGAATAAGTTAGGCTAATGAGTGACTTTTTTTGGCTGGTATTTGGTGAAGTCAAAAATGCTGCCGTTTATTTGCATATCCTATTAATCCAATAGATTATAAGTACTAATAGTCTATCTGGAATAGGGAGTAATCCACAAACGTTATTTTACCAATTGTTCCAATGAAAATTAGTTTACTCACCATTCCCCTGTTGGGTTTGTTTCTGCTCATTTCGCTGCGTAGTCTGGCGCAGGACGATCTTATTTTACTTTCAGGACGCGTTGACGATAATGAAACACATCAACCCATCCCCGGTGCCGGTGTGCTGATCAAAAATACGGTTGCCGGTACAATCACCAATGAGCAGGGCGTATTCACACTTAAAACAAAAGTACGATTTCCCTTTACGCTGGTGTTTCAAGTGCTGGGTTATGCCCAAAAAGAGGTAACCATTGATCGTCCGACGGATCGCATCAACGTCGCTCTTGAAACGCAGGCGATTTTGGGCAAAGAGGTTGTTGTAACAGCATCGCGTATTGAAGAGGATATTCTGAAGTCACCGGTAGCCATCGAGAAACTGAACCTGCGGGTATTGAAAGAAAGCCCGGCTCCAAGTTTTTATGACGCCCTCGAAAATGTGAAAGGGGTGCAGATGACTACCTCCAGTCTGACGTTTAAAGTGCCCAACACGCGGGGGTTCAACATTCCGAATAACTTCCGGTTCATGCAGTTGGTGGATGGGGTCGATATGCAGGCGGCAACCCTTGGTGTTCCGCTGGGTAACGCTATCGGACCAACCGAACTGGACATTGAGAGTATTGAAATTACACCGGGTGCTGCCTCTGCCCTGTACGGCCTGAACGCCATCAACGGCTTAGCTAATCTGCAAACGAAGAATCCGTTTCAGTATCAGGGCGTGAGTCTGTACCAGAAAACGGGCGTTAACCATATCGATGGTATCGACCGGAAACCGTCTATCCTGACGGAATCCGCTATTCGAATTGCGAAGGCGTTCAATAACAAATTCGCCTTTAAACTGAATTTCAGCTACTTGCAGGGTACCGACTGGCTGGCTAATACGCAAACCGACCAGAATCCGCAAAACCTTACTTCGGCCAACCCACGTTTCCCTGAATTATCGGGTGCCAGCAACCCCGCTGCCGATTTATGGAACCGTTACGGTGATGATAACAGCGCCCGCTCGACCATTGCTATCCAGTATAAAGGCAAAACGGAGTCGTTCAACGTTGGCCGGACAGGCTATTACGAGAAAGACCTCGTGAACCCAACGGTACGCAACCTGAAATTTGACGGTAGTCTGCACTACAAACTCAGCGACCGCGTCGAATTGTCGTACGGGTATCGGTACGGGCTGATGGATGGGATTTTTCAGCGGGGTAACAAAATTCAGTTGAAAGGCGTGACGGTGCAAAACCACAAAGTTGAACTGCGTGGAGCCAACTTCGTCGCGCGTGCCTACATGCTGGTTGAGAACACGGGTCAGTCCTATAACCTGAACCCGCTGGCGTATAACCTCGACCTCTCGAATGGCTCAAATACCGTCTGGGCGGGTAAGTTCCAGAAGGAGCTGCAAACCGAAGTGAACAACGGGGTCGATCTGGCAACGGCCATGAACGCGGCCCGGGCGGTGGCCGATCAGGGTCGCCCGCAACCGGGAACGGCCGCTTTCAATTCGCTTAAAAATACGATCATCGGCATCAATAACTGGGACATTGCCGTGAACACACCCGGCGCGCCGGTAACGGGGGGCGCGGCCCTGCAACAGCGCAGCAACACCTACCACGCCGATGTGCAGTGGAACCTGAACAAACTCGTGAAGTTTGCCGAAGTGCTGGTTGGGGGCGATTACCGGCGTTATGAAGTCATCCCGGATGGCAACAACTTCGTTGATTTCTCGAAACCCATTTCCGAACGCACAACGCCGGGTGGGCAAAATCAGATTTACACCAAATACGGGGCCTTTGTCTCGGCCACCAAATTGCTGTTGGCTGATAAACTGAAAGTGTCGGCCTCGCTCCGGGTGGATAACAATCCCGAGTTTTCGCCCAAAGTGAATCCACGGCTGGCTTTTGTGTACACGGCGGCTGAGAAACACAACATCCGGTTCACGTACCAGAATGGCTTCCGGTTTCCGTCGCTGTTCGAAGCGCTGTCGTACGTTAATAACGCGGGGGTTCGGCGTGTGGGTGGCCTGGCCAGGATCAACGAAGGACTGGGCTACTTAGACAATTCGTATACGCTGGCGTCGCTGAATAACTTCACGTCGGCCGTGAACGCCGATGTATCGGCGGGGTTAACGCGTAACGCAGCAGCCCTGAAAAACCGGGATGTACTGGTGGTTGCTAACCTGAAAGCTGAACAGCCGGAGCATATCAACTCGTTTGAGGTAGGCTACAAGAGTGTACTGCTCGATAACAAACTTGCCATCGATGCCGATGCCTACTACAATAGCTATCAGAACTTTCTGGGTCAGGTAGATGTGTCCGTGCCGACGAGTGGCGTGGTGGGTACCGATGCTGCCGTGCTCGATCAGCTGACCCGTGCGAAACAGGTGCGTTACCGGGTATACACCAACGCCAAAAACACGTATAACAGCTACGGTACGTCGCTTGGACTGACCTACAATTTCTACCAGAAGTACGTGCTGTCGGGTAATTTCAATTATAATAACATTGCCTCCAACGCTGACCCGGACGTGTTCGTGACGGGCTTCAACACACCCAAGTACGTCACCAACGTGAGCTTTGGCAACCGCGAAATTCTGAAAAATACCGGCTTTAACGTGGTATGGCGCTGGCAGGATAGTTTCCTCTGGCAAAGTCCGCTGGCCAACGGTGTTGTGCCTGCCTACCAGACCGTCGATGCCCAGGTGACCTATCGTGCCCCAAAACCCCTGCTTACGTTTAAACTGGGGGCGGCTAATATTCTCAACAATCGGTATGTGCAGTATGCTGCCGGTCCAACCATCGGCGGACTGTATTACCTGGCCATTACGTACGATGTAACGCGATTTTAACTTCTACTAAACTTAACAACAAAACAACATGGAAGAGCTAATGAACACTACCCATGCGTCGGCAACGATCAATCCGTATGCCAGATGGTTTTTTGGCGTTTGGTTATCGGCTTTGTTGGTTTCGGCGGGTATTCACTCGGTAATGGCAGACCGGCCAACGGCGAGCCAGTCCACACGTTTTCACAGCAGTATTCGCTCCATTTCACTAACGCAAACTAAACTTTAAGGAAAATGGCCGTTGATAATCAGATTGTTCAGGAAGTAGAAGCCGCCAATCAGGCGTATGTTGCCTCGTTCGGCGATAAAGGAAGTCTGGCCTTGCCACCGGCCCAGCATTTTGCTATCCTAACCTGCATGGATGCCCGACTCGATCCGGCTAAGTACGCTGGTTTAGCCGAAGGTGACGCCCACGTAATTCGCAACGCGGGCGGCAGGGCGAGCGACGCCCGAAACGTCGGACCGTGCCATCCGGTCGCTGGTGATTTCGCATAGACTGCTGGGCACACATGTATGGTTTGTGACGGTCCGACGCTTCGGTTCATCACACCAACTGCGGTATGGAGTTGTTCACCGACGAAATCATACGCGGGCTGCTGGCCAAAAGCCTGAAAACGGCTACTGTGGATGAGAACGGCTGGCGCAACGTTACCGAAGAAGGCGGTTCCGACGCAGCTAAAAACATCTCCTTCCTGACCATCAGCAACCTGGCCGACAGCGTGACGGAAGATGTACAGACAATTAAAAATCACCCGCTGGTGCCAAAGGATATTCCGGTGTTCGGCTACATCTACGAAGTAGAAACGGGCAAATTAGTGGAGGTACCCGCAGCTACCGAAGCTGGAAAGGTAGCTGAACTGGTCAGTTCCAATTAAATAAGGTGTAGGCCGTCAATGGCTTTGTTAGTAAATGTTTGTCAATAGATTAACCGAATTAATAGCCCGTGACCGTCGTCGTGGGCTATTAATTTTTTACCCATTTTTGTATCATTCATGGATTTTTTAGTACAACAGCCCACAAATCATTCAGCAATGCGGAATAGTACCCTCTCTTTGTTCCTTATACTGCTCACGACACTATCAGTTTGGGCACAACAAACCATTTACAGCGGCACCGTAACCGACGCAGCCAACAATAGCCCCCTGCCCGGCGTCAGCATTTTGGTGAAGGGGCGGCCCATTGGTACAATTACGGATCGCGAGGGAAAATTCACGCTCACGACGGATGTAGCTCCTCCGTTTACACTGGCCTTTTCGTTCGTTGGTTACGGTCGGAAGGAAATCGCCGTAACGGGGAACATGACCAGCCTTGCCATCCAATTAACCGAAGAATCCATCCTGACCGACGAGGTAGTTGTATCCGCCAGTCGGGTAGCCGAAAGTATCACGAAAGCCGCCGTGACAGTCGAAAAGCTGGGTGTGCGGCAGTTTCAGAACTCCCCGGCAGCCTCGCCCTTCGATGCGCTGCAAAATGTGAAAGGGGTTGATCTGCTTACGCAAAGCCTGACGTTTAAGTCGGTGAACCTGCGCGGGTTCGGAGCCAACAACAACAACCGCTTCCTGCAACTAACCGACGGGATGGACAACCGGTCGCCGGGGCTGGGCTTTGGTTTTGGTAATGTAGCCGGTATTTCTGATCTGGACGTGGAGAGCATCGAACTGATTCCGGGGGCTTCGTCGGCCTTGTACGGCCCCGATGCCTTGCAGGGCCTGATGCTGACCCGGAGCAAGAATCCATTCGAGTTTCAGGGACTGAGCGCTCAGGTGAAAGTGGGCGTGAACAACGTCGGGAAGGCTAATTTCGGCGCTAAACCCTATACTGATCTGGCCATTCGCTACGCTAAATCGTTCGGCAAATTTGCCATCAAGGGAAGCTTTCAGCGACTGGCAGGTACCGATTTCATTGCCGACGATTATAGCGACCGTTCGACCAGTGCCCGGTCGCCGTTCTGGGCTACCGATCCGAGCCGGGGTGGCGTTGCAACGGGCATTGGGTACGTGCCGAATAATGACCCGAATACGAACCTACAGTATGACGGGGTGAATATCTATGGCGACGAAATTGGCGGTAATAACAGCTCATTCACGTACCCGGCTAATTTCGCCAACCCGGCACTGGCTGGTAAAGCCGTGACGCGTACGGGCTACACCGAGTTGGATGTTCTGGGGAACAACGGTAAGGTATTTAACAACCGGGCGAACATCTCAGCGCATTATAAGATCACGCCGAAGATTGAAGCATCGATTGGATGGTACTACGGAAATGGCAACCTGATCCGTACGGCTGGTTTCCGCGAGTATATTCCTGATTACCAGCGGCACCAGTTCAAAGCAGAGATTCGCGGTGATAACTTCTTCCTGCGGGCGTATACAACGCATCAGCGCGCTGAGGGCTGGAGCATTGGTCAGGCAGCCGCTGCCATTAACAACACCTGGAAGCCTACCAGTGCATGGGCTACTGATTTTGCCACGGCGTATGCAGCCAACGGAGGTGCTATTGGAGCGGCCCGTGCTACAGCCGATCAGGGGCGTTACCTGCCCGGCTCCGCCGAGTTTAACAGCGTACGCGATCAGTATACCAACACCTTCAACAACCAGTTTATTCCCGGCTCGACAACCGTGAGGGGCTTGCGTTATAAAGATAATTCAACCCTAAATCATATCGAAGGGATGTACAACTTCGCCAATCAGATCCGCTTTGTCGACCTGCTCGTGGGAGGTAGTTTCCGGCGTTACCTGCTCAATACGGGTGGTACAGCTGTAACTCTGAAGTCCGATGGATCGGAATATACCATCGACGAATACGGAGCATACGCCCAGGCTGCCAAAGAAATCAGGTTTTCACCGACGGTTACGTTTAAACCCACCGTGGCCGTGCGCTATGACAAGAATCAGTATTTCAACGGAGGCTTTACGCCAAGAGCGTCGGGCGTTTTGAACGTTGGCGTACACAACTTCCGGGCATCGTGGCAGTCAGCGTTCCGGAACCCCTCACCGGGGCAATTATTTACGGTGCCAGCCGCCGGACGAAGTGGCGATGTGGGTGGCTCGCAGGTAGCCGCTCAAACGGCGGGGCTGTTTTCTAACCCGGCTTACCTGAGTAACGATGTCGCCGATTACACCGCGGGCCGACTCACTGCCGATCAACTCAACAGCCGTACCTATGACCCGTCGCGCTTCACGACCGAAAAGATAAAAACGTGGGAGGTGGGTTATAAAACGTTGGTCAGCAATAAGCTGTATGTGGATTTGTTTTACTTCCACAGCAAGTACACCGATTTCATTGCTGCCCAGACCTTCTATCAACTGTTGACACCGGGCGGAGGACCGGCAGCCCTGTCGAATCCGGCTAACTACCGGTTGCTGCAAATTAACTTCAATAACTTCAACGAGATATATGCGCAGGGAGCCGGTATTGGTCTGGAGTATGGGTTGGG
Source organism: uncultured Cytophagales bacterium (assembly GCA_964251665.1). Classification (GTDB taxonomy): domain Bacteria; phylum Bacteroidota; class Bacteroidia; order Cytophagales; family Spirosomataceae; genus JBBQLG01. The sequence continues at coordinate 132,957 of CAXUKO010000012.1, read as the reverse complement.
CCGGGGCTACACCCTTAGCGGGAATTACGCCTATCAGGTCGGCACCGTTACCCTCCGCGACGCGCAGGGCAACGTGCGTAAAAACAGAGCCGGTGAGGACGTAATTAAGCGGAAAATGAGCGATCCCGACGTGGCGCAACTGGGTCGTAACTTCTTTATCTCCCCCGAAAACCGGTACAATGTCAGCCTGAGTAATACCCGTATCAGCGGTACCAACATCGGGTTTAACGTCACCTACCGCTGGACCGACCGGACCTGGTTTGAGCAGGGCACTACGGCGGGCGACGTCTGGTTGCCGTCGTGGAGCAGCCTCGACGCACAGGTGTCGTATAAAGTGCCTACGTTGAAGTCAGTGGTAAAGCTGGGTGGCACTAACATTCTGAATAAGTACTATGCGCAGGGGTACAGCCTGGCCCGTATTGGTGGTTTGTACTACGTGAGCATCACCTTTGACGAACTATTCCGGTAGTCTGAAGAGGACAATAGCGCTTCATTGATTCGAAAAGTAAACATTACCGTAGTTGTAGCCCAGTGCTTTTGTAACCCAGACGCCTACGTCTGGTCGTCGACCAGTAACTAAGATACCAATTGCAGCCAGACGTGGGCGTCTGGGTTACAAAAGCACCGTACAGCTTTTGACGGGGTACGCTTACTATCTAACCAATATTTAGTTTAGTAGAGCATAAGTAGTGTTAGTCTGTAGTGGTATAAAGTGGCCCGTAAGGTCTTCATCGCGTAGCGTCAGTATAGATGGATGCTACAATGTGAAGACCCTCGGGTCACTCGTTATCAAGAAACAGGGTTTATAAGAAGCTGTACTAAACCGAAACGCAGGGTATATATGCTACATACTATCGAGGGCGTCTACGAAAACGGGCAGGTAACGTTACACGAATTACCGCCTTTTCAGGGGTCGGTGCGTGTACTGGTCACATTTTTGGAGACTATAGAATCGCAGGAGCAAGATGGCGTAGAAGGTAAATCTGACCCGGAGAAATAAGCCTATGCCTGATTATAAATCATCCGTTATTTACCAGATTTATCCCCGCAGTTTCAATGACTCTGACGGCGACGGCGTGGGTGATCTCATTGGCATCATTCAGAAGCTGGACTATCTGCACGATTTAGGCGTCGATATCCTCTGGGTCAGTCCCATCTTCCAGTCGCCCAACGCCGATAACGGCTACGACGTGTCGGATTACGAAGCCATCATGACCGAGTTTGGCACGATGGATGACTTCGACGAACTGCTAACGGGCGTTCATAAACGCGGCATGAAACTGATGCTGGACCTGGTCGTCAACCACAGTTCCGACGAGCATCGGTGGTTTCAGGAGAGCCGCAAGACCAAGGACAACCCATACCGGGATTATTACATCTGGCGAGAGGAACCCAACGACTGGCTATCCATCTTCTCTGGTTCCGCCTGGACGCTTGACGAAGCCACGGGAGAGTATTACCTGCATCTGTTTCTCGATAAACAACCCGACCTGAATTGGGAGAATCCGAAACTGCGCGAGGAGGTCTACTCACTCATGCGCTTCTGGCTCGACAAGGGCGTTGATGGCTTTCGGATGGATGTCATTCCGTTTATCTCGAAGGATCAAAACTTTCCCAACTATCCACCCGGTCGTTTTGGTGATAGCTCGGTGTATGCCAACGGGCCGCGTGTGCACGAGTTTTTAGGGGAAATGAACCGCGAAACGCTGAGCCGGTACGACTGTGTGAGTATTGGTGAGGGCATTGGCATATCGGCGGAGCAGGCCAACTTATACGTGGGCAAGGACCGGCATGAGTTGAATATGATTTATCACTTCGATCATGCCATGCCTCGTGATGAACATCATTTTGCCAAACATGCTCCCGAATACACGTTACTGCAATTAAAGTCCATTTTTGATAAGTGGGATACGGCTCTTCAGCAGGACGACAAAACGGGTGAAGGCTGGCAAAATATCTACTTCGGTAATCATGACAATCCGCGCGTCATCTCCCGTTTTGGTGATCCGGTCAACTATCCATACGAATCGGCGACGATGCTGGCTACCGTGTTGCTGACCCAGCGCGGTACCCCAACGATTTACCAGGGCAATGAAATTGGGATGACCAACTGCCATTTCAACAGTATTTCGGAGTTCAACGATGTGCAGGTGCTAAATGCCTATAAGGCACTCGTGGGGCCGGGTAAGGTGCGGGAGGCAGATTTTCTGGAGTCAGTTAACTACATCGCCCGCGACCACGCCCGAACGCCCATGCAGTGGTTCAATACGCCTAACGCAGGCTTCACAAGCGGAAAGCCCTGGTTAAAGGTGAATCCGAATTATCTCCAAATCAACGTAGCCGACCAGCAGGTGCGGGATGATTCGGTGTTGAGCTTCTATAAAAAGCTGCTCCGCTGGCGCAAAAAAGCACCGGCCATTTGGGAAGGGTCGTATCACGATCTGCTGCCCGACCACCCGGCGGTTTGGGCGTACGAACGTAGGTTAGGGGAAACGGTTTTGGTAATTTTGGCGAATTTTTCTGCTAATCCAGTAGCCGTTGACATACCTGCATCCGGGTCGGTCCTACTATCAAATTACCCCGATACGGCAGACACGTTGCGGCCCTTTGAAGCCCGAATTTACCATGCTTGATACCATTAGCACCGTCCCCATCCGCACTACCGACCGCGTGGCCGAAATCGCCTGGTTTTGTGATTTGTGCGGGGGTGACACCGAATTTTTAGGCCAGCTCGACCCCGACCGGCGCAGCAGCTTTGCCCACTGCCGGGACATTCTGCTAACGGCCGAACAACAGGGATTTCTGAATTGCCTGCTGCCTACATCGTACGTAGTTGGCCAGGACCCGATTGCCTTTGCGTCGGCCGTCTCCCAGTTGACGCACGACATTAGTTTGCTGACCGCCATCCGGACCGGCGAGACCCATCCACTTCAACTGGCGCGGGCCATTGCTACACTGGATCATTTGCTGGAAGGCCGCCTGACGATTAACATCATCAACTCCGACCTGCCCGGTTATAAGGAAGATGCTGCCTGGCGCTATCAGCGTTGCGCCGAGACCATAACAATTTTGAAACAGGCCTGGACCCAGGACCGCATTGAACATGACGGCCCCGTTTATGGCAAGCTGAGTATGGCTACCGATCCGGTAAAACCCTACCAGCAAAATGGCGGTCCCCTTTTGTACTTCGGTGGTATTGCCGACGGTGCCCGCGAGGTTTGCGCTGAGCACTGCGACGTTTTTCTGATGTGGCCCGAAAAGGAGGAAAGCCTCTACGCGACCATGCAGGATGTATCGGCCCGGGCTACCCGCCACGGACGGACCATTGATTTTGGCCTGCGTATTCACCTGGTTGTGCGCGAGACCGAAGCCGAAGCGCGTGCGTACACCCGGCGGTTGATGAGTAAATTCGATGCACAACAGGCTGAAGCGCTGAAACAACGAACCCAGGACGGTAAATCGTTGGGCGTGTTACGGCAGGATGAACTGCGTCAGGAGGCTGACGATGACGGCTTTGTCGAACCCATTTTGTGGACCGGTATCGGTCGGGCCCGGTCGGGTGCTGGGGCTGCGCTGGTCGGTACACCGGAGCAGATTCTGACGCAACTCAATCGGTACATGGATATGGGTATTCGGGCCTTTATTTTCTCGGGTTATCCGCTCATTGAGGAGAGTGCGTATTTTGGACGTCTCGTACTTCCGCATCTACCCAGCGTTCGTCTGGCTGATGTGCAGGGACGGCGACCTGTAGAAACGCCCATGACGCCGTTGACGTCGGGCGCATTGGCCTATTAAGGTTTTCACTTATCACGCTAAAAACGATGGGGCCGTTATGTAAGAAAGCAATTGTGGCGAGTGTACTTAGCCTGTTCTGCTTTGTGTCGAGCAGTATGGCGCAAGCCAAGACCGTGCGGACAAGTATACCGCCGTCCAGTGTGGCACCATTCAAGGTGATTGCCTTCTACACGGCCAAAAACGATCAGGCGCACATCAGTTATGTACACGAAGCCAATCGGTGGTTTGCCAAAGCGGCCAGTCAGCACAACTTTACGTATGATTCGACTAGCGACTGGGCGCGGTTGAATGTCGAGGAACTGTCGAAGTACCAGGTGGTAGTGTTTCTTGACACCCGCCCGGACGATTTCTCCCAGCGCGCGGCTTTTCAACAGTACATGACAAATGGGGGCGCCTGGATGGGCTTTCATTTTGCCGCCTTTGCCCTAACGCCCTCTACCTATCCGCAAAACTGGGATTGGTACCACAACGAGTTTTTAGGGTCGGGCCAGTATAAAAGCAACACGTGGCGACCCACATCGGCGGTGTTGCGTGTCGAAGACCCAAAGCATTCCGTCACGAAGAACGTACCCACCCTATTCCGGTCAGCACCCAATGAATGGTACCGGTGGACCAACGACTTACGGACAAATCCGGATATCGACATACTGGCCTCAATCGATTCAACCAGTTTCCCATTGGGTACCGGCCCGAAACCGAATGAAATCTGGCATAGTGGCTATTATCCGGTGGTGTGGACGAACCGGAAGTATAAGATGGTCTACATGAATATGGGCCACAACGATATTGATTATGAGCATAAAACCAATAAAGAGCTGTCGGCTACATTCGGTAGCGAACAACAGAATAGCTTGATCATCAATAGTTTGCTGTGGCTGGGTGGTGCTAAAACGAACGGACAGCGATGACAGTCTTAAAGCTGATGAATCAAGCGGTGGCGTTTGCGTTAGAACTAACCATGCTGTATATGCTGGGCCGTGGAGGCTATCAGCTCGGGAGAAATCCCGGTTGGAGGTATACACTCGCCATTGGGTTACCGGTGCTGGCCATTGCGTTGTGGGGATACTTTGCCGCGCCCAAATCGACACACCGACTGGAGGTTCCGTACCTGACGCTGTTCCAGTTGGTCATGTTTGGTAGCACGGCGTATGTCTGGTACAAGTCGGGCCACCAGATGTCGACCATTGTTTTTATGGTTATTGTACTCCTGAGTGAATTCACCGCTGTTGCGTTAAAGCAATAGCTTTTTGTCTGTTATCAATGCTATCCCAACTCGAAACTATTGATCTGATTGTCCTCGTGCTAATGCTGCTGATCATGCCCACGGCGGGTATTATCGTGGCATTACGCAAAAAAAATGCCGAAGACTACTTTCTGGCTGGTCGCAGTATCCGCTGGTGGACCGTAGCGGGGTCGGTGTTTGGCACCAATATCAGCTCATTCCATTTGATCGGGATGCTGGGCATCGGCTATTCCATTGGCTTCGTGCAGGCACACTACGAGATTGTCTTTCCCGCCATTCTGCTGCTTTGCTTTGTGTTTCTGGCCTCCTATCGCCGACTCGAAGTATTTACCCTATCGCAATATCTGGAGGTACGCTACAACTCGACCGCCCGGCTGATCTATACCATCCTGCTGGTCCTGATTATTCTGGTGCAGTTAGTGGGAGCGTTCTACGTAGGCAGTATCACGTTACAATGGCTCTTTGGCGGCAGTACCTTTGAAATTTCGTACCTGACGGGCCTGCTGCTGATTGGGGCCATTACGTGCAGCTATACCATCTGGGGCGGTATGGAGTCCATTGTTATTACCGATACCATCCAGACCCTAATGATGCTGGCGGCTGGCTTTGCGGTCGCCTATTTTACACTCTCGCAACCCGAAATTGGCGGGTTTTCGGGCTTACTTGCCCTCGACGGAGCCGTACCGCGTGCCGCCCAGAAAATGCATTTGTACTTGCCCGCTAATCACCCGAACCTACCGTGGACGGGCATTTTTACGGGCCTCATGCTCCAGCACTGTTTCAACTTCACGACCAACCAGTTTTTGGTGCAGCGCGTGCTGGCCGCCAGTAGCGACGACGATGCCCGAAAAGGCATCATTGCCAGTGGCTTCCTGAAATTGACCATCCCATTCTTCTCAATTTCGGCGGGCGTCGCGGCTTTCTACCTGTTTCAGGCTCGCTTCGGGAATAGCACTGATTTTAATTCGGACAACGCCTTTCTGAAGTTAGTGGAAACGGTGATTCCTCCCGGCGTTGGGCTGACGGGTATGATTCTGGCCGGGCTCACGGCCGCAACGTTTTCGTCTGTTGATTCGATGATGAACGCGGCCACGACGTTGCTCACGCTGGATGTGTACCAGAAATACATCACCCCCAAAGCCACCGACCGGCAGATTCTGCGCTTCGGCCGACTGACCATTGTGGCGATGGTGTTTGCGTCGATCGGCATCGCGTTGTACACCTACACCCCCGACCGGTCGAACAACTTCTTTTTGAAGGTATCGTCGCAGTTGTCCTACTTCACGCCGGGAATTATGGTCGCGTTTTTTATGGGCGTGATGTGGAAGCGGGCCAGTGCCAAAGCTGCCGTGGCCGCGCTCGTGCTGGCTCCTCTCTACGGTCTGCTGGCCGAGTGGATTTACAACGACGGCTTGTCTCACATACCCGCCGTTGCCGCAACGTTCGGCGTTAAGCTCAACTTCATGCATCGCGTTTTCATCACCTTCTTGCTAAGTGTAGCGACCATTGTTGGCCTGAGCCTGACGGTGTACCCAAATGCTAACTTCGATGGGTTCAACAAACTTCGGGTCGAGGTAAAAGCCGGTGAATTGTTCCGCGCCATTGGGCTATTTCTGGCAATTCAGATTGTCTTTTTGGGCCTGATTTTTGTTGGTGATGTGTCGCCAAAAGCCGTTGCGGGCTGGGCCGCGCTGATCACCTTCGGACTGTTCTTTTTTTACCGCGATAAAGTACCCGCCCCACAACCCAACGAACTCGTCCGCGCCGGGGCCGGACCCATCTGGCAGGACAATCACCTCTGGGCGGGTCTGTTAACGGCATTCAGCGTCGGGGTGCTGTACTATTTTGCGTAGATTTGGGTAAACGATAAACACTTGCCTTATGAAACCGACAAAGCCTGTCAGTGCCCGTGAATCAGAGCAGGTGACTAAGCCAAAGAAAAAGCGCAACCTGGATAATTCAATTCTGAAACCATTCTTTGGCAAAGGAATAGAGAATATATGGGGAAAAGATACTTACACTGGCGAGGGGAGTTGCAGCTTCTAGTGCCCTTTTACATTGGTCGCCTTTAACAGCTACATGGGTTACTAAGCACTTTTGGGGACCATATTTAGTATCATTTCCACGACATCATTGCCCTCTTCCTCAATCCATTTGTCTACTTGAATCAATTCGTTAATTATTGACTGTGCTTCCGGCGAGAAATCATCCAGAATCAAGCCCGAAAATGGTACGTCATATCTCCACTCACTTCTATGGTAATTGGATTTGGTACTAAATCGCTGAGCGTCACGTCTAGGCATTAGTAAACAAATTTCATACCCTTTCAACAGTTTTTTAATTCGTGAATAGAAGAGTAGGCCATGATAGTCCCAATCACAGCAATAAAATAAAGGTAGATTGAGTTGTCGGGCTCCCAAACGATTCAAGGGTTTCGTATTACTACCTCCTACATACCACAATTCGATATCATGTTCAAGGGCCTTACGGGGTGTTTTGAGCATGTCTAAATTTTCGCACAAGACAACGTACTTAGCGGTAGGGCAATCAACGACAAATCGCCACTGATTATCCTTGGGGTCGTCGTCGGGAAAGCCTTCTTCTTCTCGGCCAAGAAGGTAAAGAACGGCTCTTTTTAGTGAGGGATGCGTGACAAAGTATTTAGATTCTCGCTCTTCGTCAATAGCCTTCTTGAATACCTCCTTCAAAAAAGTACGTTCGGTGGTCAAACTCTTCAAAATCTCGTCACGGTTGTTATAAACGAAAATCAGCGTAGCTATATCGTCTTCCTCATAATCTTGCAGAGCAGTATGCGGTAACAAACTTTTATCAAAGAAATCTTTAAAATCACGGTATTTCTCTATGTACCAGCGTTCATAAAATGAATTAAACTTAACGGTAGGTAGCCAGACAGGTATTTTTTGTCCGCCTGGCTTCTGACGGATCATTCGATTCTGCTCAATAAAATTGGTATTAATGAAGTTATCACGATGCAAAGCAGCAGTTGATTTTCTATTTATATATAAATCATGTAGCCGCTTCAAGCTTCCCCAGCTAATTTTTTGCATCGTAACGGTATGTCAAGAGGTGTGCATCTTGAGCACTCAAAATGCCAAATGGAGGATAGTTTATTGCCTCATCAGTGCTTTGATCTTTATGGAGCATGTATACATGTTGCTCATTCTCCTGATAGCGACCAACCGGCCCGATAGACATCACAATCAGTTGGTAGTCATACTGCCGGGCGATGTCAGCCAACATAGTAAAGTTTGAACCAAGTCCCTCCGCTTCATCAATGGGCATAATGCGCAAACCAGGAGCAGGATTGGTTGGAGAACCAGCTTCGATGATAGATAGCCTAGCTATGCTCAACAGGGCCAACGCTGCATACGTTTGTCCCGTACTACCTTTGTTGGGCTGGCCATTTTCATAGTACATGCCGAACGATAACTCATAGTAGTTGAATGGATCAAAAATGAGGTCTATAGCGGGATTTTTGCCACTATTAGCTTGCTTGAAAGCGGTTCTAATCAGGTCTGTTACATCTCTTTTGTTACGCAGGGAATCAGCATCAATAGCAGTAGATGGAAATAAGGGTGTCTCAAGGCTGTCTATGAGGTCGGCGAATTCTGCAATCCAATCCTGCTTTAGTTCTCCCTGCCGGATAGTCAATTTCACGCTACAGTTGTTCGTGATTGGGATCGTTTGATTCTGAAAAAATCTTTGAATGGCAGCCTGTGCCTTTTTGTGGCTGTCAATAATCTGACCCAACTGCGCTACTATACCCCCGGCATCTCGAATAATGGAATCAGCAATCAGCCGTACTTGATTATTGATTTTTACCAATTCGAGCTCAATAGCTGCGATGACGTCATCAGCGGAATTAATCGTTTTACGCAGCGGAAGAGGTAGTACTTCATGGGCTAATGCCATAAAATTACAGGTCGGGTCGTCAATGGTATACTTTTGCCCCTTCAGGTAATGGTCAGCCAACCGCTCATAGTTGTCTTTGTAAACGGCCCAAGTCTGATCAGCCTTGTTATGTAGTTTGCTCAACTCTCCTTCATCAACCACTACCGACTCGACGGGTGTCTTATCAAACAAGGCTAAATAGTCTTCCTCTGCTTCGCGCTGTTTTAGTTCGGCTTCCGAAAGGAGAGTAAGTTCATCGCACCAACGGTTTATCGTTACCCGATTTTGGTGTCTCATTCTAAGATCTGCAAGCAAAGTTTTGAGGCCCGAATCGGCAGGATCAGCTAGAAGCTCATCGGTGTGAAGAGTGTATTCAGGCCGGTTAGGCATTAACTGACTTAGTGCATCTGTATACTCTTTTGGTAAGCTCCAGCCGTTTATTAATTGAACCGCCTGATCTAACCAAGTATCCTGCTGGCTCACATTAGTGAATGCAATGAGAGCCTCATCAACGGCTTTTTTTGCTTGTTGAAGGTCGACCTCAATGCGACTGGCGTAAGTCCGATGTTGCGTTAGCAGTTTCTCAAAATCACTCGAAACCATCGCCCATTCAGAATTAAAATCGAATTTATTCACTTGGGTACGCTCTATATAGGCTGCCAATAGGCTATGTATGTCGGATATGCCCCGCAAAGACGTAGAAAGAGTAGATAGTGCTTTATGCTTCTCGGTTAGTTGCTTAATTTCAGTTTGTAGCTCACTGTTCCATTGCCGAAGCTTCTCTTGTAAGGCTTGTTTGTCATTGGTCGTGAACAACGGGTCCTTCACCTGTTGGATACGTTCCCAGATACCAGCCAGATTGGCCCAGTAAGTTTCAGGATTGGCTTCGTCAACTACTATCGGTAGTTCATCAAATAAGGCACTTGCCACGGGTATGTAGCGGTCACCGGTTGTAACGGTTGGTTTGGTAGTTGGGAATTGCTGAAAATGCCGAAGTACGCTCTCTTCGGCTAAAGTCAATGTCCTATCCAGACGAGATGCCCAATAGCTGAGGGAAGTTGGGTCGTCGAGATTAGCAAGCAACACCAACTGTGTCTTTTCCCGAATTAAAGCATCCAACGTATTCAGTTGCTGTTGACTCTGCTCATAGCCCGGTTCATAACCTTCAGTCCAAGCTGATGTAAGAAAGATATTTGTTAAGCCAGCTTCTGACAGCAGTTTCAGCAAGGTGTCGATGCGTTGGCGTTGTTCCCGTCGTTTTTGGTCAATCTTGAAAATGTCAGCAAGTTGCTCAAGTGTAGCGGTTGGGCCAATTGCATTTAACCACTTCTGAACGGTCGCTACTGATTGGGCGATAGTATCTAAATCTATCTTTTTGCTGACAGCATTTTGATGAGTAATCTTGGTGGATTCCACCGTATTTGGTAACGTATCTCGAAACCCATCAATAACAGGGCGGATTGCAGCTAAACGGGCGAATTCGGTGTTCAAGCATTGATACATTTGCTCGACGTTCTGCTGACGCTGTTTTCGCACGTGTTGTGTAAAATAATAATTCGCTGTTATCCAATTGGTTTTAGCCTGCTTATGCTCTGTTTCTTTATGAAAGAGATCTTTGAAATGGGCCAACTTCGCCTTAAAATCGTCAACGGCGTCCGCGTTCTGGTTGTGCGATTGAATGTTTTTATCAATATCCTGCTGGACATGCCTGATTTTGTCAAGCAAACTGTTTCGCTCAGAACGGCCAAACAGAAATCGTTGAAGTGCGTTCGATTTATCGGCTTTGACCTTGTAGCCGCGTGCGAAGGAACGAATAATGGTTGCGTAGTCTTTTAGGGCCTGTTGATCGGCATTGGATTTTAGCGGCAATAAATTATTAGCGATAAGTAACCCGTGAAAATCCGAAAATCGTTCGTAAGTACGTAAAATCACGTCCCTTCCAAGCAGGTGCGAACCAAGCTGTTCTAAAGGAAGGATAGCATTGTCGGCTTGCCGAATCAATTCATCATAGCTGAGGGGAGATGGAAGAGGAATCAGTGAGTTACCCGAAAACACATTGCCTGCTTGCGCAACGAATGCACGGGTACGTTGATTACCATTTTGCAAGTATGCGCCTACTACGATGTATTGTTTAGAGGCAACCTCCACGTTCAGAAAGGCATATCCAACACCGCCGGTATCATTTATTGCCAACACCATTCCGTCGGCTGTGCGTTTTTCGCCAGACACTTCAGTGGCCGAATCAAACTCATCAGAACCCACCAAAATTAGTTGAAGTAAGTCGGCCACCATACTTTTACCGGAACCACTATCACCGACGAAATCGGTTCGAAAGGGATGAAATAAGTATTCGTACTCGCCGTGATGAATCAGTCCAACCGTGCATAGGCTGTAAATACGGGGGAAATTCTTCATGGCTTGAGAAAATCGTCAATACGTTGGATTTGGGGAGCGTAGGCATCAATTAGGCGGTTGAATGCCGGTAGTGTCTCAAAGATGTCTCCATTGAAATCTATCCACTTAAGTTGTTTGAATCGGTCAAAAGCACCTTTGACCACAGTGCTAATCGCATCTGTATCTTCTGGATTTTCAGTTTGACGCGACGAACGAGCGATGAGTCGATTCAAATGAATTTGTAAATCAGGATAGTTTTGTTGCAGAATTCGTTTGAATTCTGCAACAGATTGGAGTTCGATGTTTCGGTCAAGCACCATGACTCTATGTAACAAGAAGCCGATTAGCAGAAAGTGGTTCTCCAAGCGTTCATAATGGTCGCCTAAGTTGCCGCGATGATCGGCCATGAAATCGAGAAAATAGTAGGCCTCACCCCCATTAGTACGCTTCTGAAGCTTCACCCGAAAGTATTTCTCATAATACGCCCGTAATGAATCTTCGTTGTACTCATTTGATAAAAACCGAAATTCTTCGGGGTCCGTATTGCGCTGGATGTGTACGCCATCGCGCAGGGCATAATCTAATTTAGCGAAGATGGTTTCGGCAGCAGGGTCGAGGGTGAATCGGAGTTCTTCCGGTAAATGTGTATGTTCCATATAAGCAGATTAGGATAGGAAAGCTGACGAACTGGTGGTTCAATATCCAACCGCCAGTCGGCATGGTTACTGTATTGGCGTAGAATCAAATAGGCAAAACGGAGGGTGATGTCGAACCGCTGAGGCTCATTCCTGTAAACGCGGGGGAAATAATCACTCAATGACAGGTTGCCGTTTTTTTTCAACTCCGCATGAAATCGGTTAACCCAAGTCTGGGCCTCATCCTGCTGCCGAGCAGGTTCAGTGGCCTCCTGAAAGGCTTTCTCTCTGGCGACCTGATCGACTATCCATCGAGCGCGGGGTTGAGGTGGTTCGGGAAATAAGCTCCGATTCACCTCGAAGTACCAGAGTTGAAGTTTATGAATGCGCCGGACGAAAGGTGAGACGTTAGCAGGTAGTACAAGATTGTTGTTGCTCACTTTGCTGTACTCAAAAAGATAGCGAATGAACTGATCTGTACGTGCCCTGAAATTGGCTTGTTGAAACACGCCAAATAGCTGTTGAATTTTTGGCTGAATTCGATACAAGCGTATTCTGATGGCATCCAGCAATCGGCGCAGATCAGCAAAGAAAGTAAGCGCATACTCTATCTCAAGTACTTCCTCATCCGGGGCTTGAAGTTGATAATTGGTCAAATGAGTACGTATAAAGCGGGTGTCACGATAGGCGCTGTCAAGCTGTTTATACTCAACCAGCAAGCGATCTAAACGTCCCGACACCGAACGAAGCATTTGTAATACCTCTTCATCGAGCCGTTGGAGCCCTAAGTCTCTTATTAAGATATTGATTTTCTCGTCGAGTAGGTCTAACTGCCGTCTTAGGTCTGAGTGATTAGACTTAAAAATGTATTCGTACCAATTTATGAATGTGCCGTCGGCAATGTGCGTTTCCAAATCTTTCAATAACGTTTTACATAACCGCTCTACCTGCGTCGGTTCAAATTGAGCCTCCAATAGCGTGTAAACCATTTCACCAAACTTGTAGGCATAATCACGAAGATGGTATTCTTGCCGATCCGAATCATAAGCTATAAAGTAGTGCTTCAACCGCTCAATGGCATCTTGAGTGACCTCGCGAGTCTTTCGCTCCCTCGTTGGGTTAACTTCCCAATAGATGGCCTCAAGCTCAGCATGTTTAAAGAACTGGCTGAGCGTATTATTCTTTATACGATCATACAGTCTCAAAATGACCTTGCCTAATCTCCGATCTGGAATCACTTCTTCATATCGCTTCGGCTTGTTTATATCATCCCAAAAAACGAATTCTGGCTCCATAGTATAGGAATCGTGTAAGCTGCCAACTAGTATTGGAAGTTACATAAATAACTATTCAAAGTTGATTGTGCAATAAGTTAGTATCCAAAAGTGTGTATGTATGTTTATTTATACCAGACTTAGCCTAGTATAAGATTAATAGAGTGTGTTGCAATATTCATTCCTGCGCATTGTTGTTAATCGAAGACTTTACAACATTCATCCGCTTTCAAATCGCCCCTCGCCCTCAACATCAGGTTGGGGGCGAGGGGCGATTTGAAAGCGGCCACTTTGTGGGTCATCAATTAGGGGGGCAACTACAAAGATCCGGACTATGTCACGAACTACAGCCGGCCGATCACGGCCAGCCCGAGGGCCACACTATGTTTGCAGATGCCGTCGAAATCGTACGGACACGTACAGGTAAAATTGGCACCGGATTCGGTTAGCGTCAGCGAAACGTCGTATCGGTCTGAACCTTCAACTTGGCCCGTGAAGGTATTCTCTGATCGGGTTACGTGCCGAACGTGGTGATTGTAGAAATAGTCTTCGCCCCGGTTGTAACTGGTTGAGTTAGCGAGCTGAAGGAGCAGCATTTTGGTGAGCATACGAAACGCGTTATTGGCGAATACTAATACAACTCCAATAAACCGTATTCGTCGGACTCATCTAATTTTTGAATGTCATCGACGTGTTTTTGTAGTATTTCCACGACGCTGGCCGATGACTGATTGCCCATGCGTAACAGTACTATTTTAGGTGGGAAGCCGTACGTATTGGCAAGATGATAATAGTCGTGGGTATGATAAATTAGCATCAAGCAGAATGTTCATCAGGCGACAACCAGGCGAGTACGACGTTCACTGTGAGCCGCGAAAGCCAGTGCTGCCCGTATGTAATTGAGCGTCAGTTCCGGGAAATCCTCTACAATTTCGTCGGTGGTCATGCCAGAGGCCAGCCACCCCAAAATGTCCTGCACGGTAATGCGGGTGCCGATAATGCATGGTTTACCAAATCGAATGCCGGGATTCAGACTGATGTACTGCTGATAGTCGCTCATACCCAAAGTTAATAAATTTTCTGTTGAGCTATTGACCCAGCCTATAGGATGAGTTTGTGATTTACAGGCCAATAAAGACATAACCTGTTTGGTCTGCCCGCCTGATGAATTACAAATGTAGCCCCCACCGCAACGCTTCTTTACGAACTTCATAGGCGGCTTTATAGTCTTTCTGCATGTACAGTTCGTACTCGCGGGCGTCGGCTTCCAGTAACCGGTTTCTGTATTTTTCGATGAAGGGCATCTGCCAAAAACCGGCTGGCCAGCGCTGAATGGGATTATCGCGTACTTCCAGGCAAACCAGGGAGCGTAGTCGGCTGAAGTGAGCAGGCAAGGTTGTGAGCTGATTATCCGGCAGATACAGTCGTTTCAGGTTGGGCAGGTAACAGAGGGATTCGGGTAACTCAGTGAGTTGTTGACCTTGGAGGTCTAACTCAACAAGGTTAGTCAACTCGCTAATGCGGTCGGGCAGACGACCGATGGTTTTGAATTCGGCCATATCCTGGATGACCGCTAATTGGTCGGTTAAGTCCCGCACGGCATCGGCAGAGTTTTCGTCGGTAGCCGACTGTTTCAGCAAATTATCGGTCATGCGCTGAACCAGATCGTTTGGGAGTGATGGTACCGTGCCGATACGCAACACCGTTACCTGCGGATAATCGAACACCTCGTCCGGGAAGGTTGTTAGGTCGAGCAGGCTGAGATCAATGGTCGTGGACAGGCAGGATTTGATGTGCCACAGGCGGTCTTCGATGCTTTCGGGCTGGTCGTCTTCGTCGTCGGAAAAATAGTACATTACAGCGCGTTTAATACCCTTTAAGATACGAAAAAACGTCCGTTTTTGCCCCATTTATATCACCATTTTTCCTGCTCAATTATTCAACAAAGTGCCAGCAAACACCGGCCAGATCGATAAGATTCACCTCGCGGCCGTAGGGTTGATTGGTGGGTTGGCTAACCCGGATACCAAACGCCTGCGGGAGTTGTTTCGCCAGCACGTCCTGATAGAATTCTTCGGCGTTGCTGATGCGCACATTGAGCATGAAGTTTTCGGCAAAGGTGGTATTGTCATACTGCTGTAAGATGAATTGACACCCATCCCGTTTAAAGCCGATGTAGTCACCGGCATCCCAGTTGATGGTAAAGCCTAGTGCCTGAAACAGCCGTTTGGAACCGTCGAAATCAGGGCCGGAAGGAACAAAAGGCTCGAGTGATAGAAATCTCATAATGAAAAGGGCTATTTGTCATTTAAGCAGATTTGCTGGTTTTACTTAGGCCAGTGCGCCCGGAAACAACTGTAACTGTTCGCGCTGGATGGCCAATATGATACTATCTAAAAGACTGTTCAAAAGAATGCCTTACCCCAGCATCTGCCGCAGTACCACGGCCCGATTACGAAAAAAGCCGATTGATTTTTCACCAAAACAACGGCGGTCGGCACTAATTGCATACGCCTGCCGAAAAGCCGACCCATTGGCGTAGCGCTCGATCTGGCAGAGCCATTGGCTACGCTCCCGAAAGTGACCCAGCAACAGCCGCGCCCGGTTCAGGTATCGGTGCTGCCGCGCCGTCCAGGTAGAGCGTTCGCTGAACATGGCCGAGTCGTCGATCAGCAGATCGGGTAATGCATCGGGCGGAGCCGTTGGCAACAGTTGCGAGAGCAGGAACAGACCCAGTTCAATATCAAGTAATTGCCGGGCGGATAAGGACGTGGACTTGCGACTGGCGATTGATAAAGCAGCACCATCGAGCGCTGGCACAGCCATTTGGTACATTAACCGGGATTGAGGGCGATAGGATGTGTTCATGGGAAGTTGTTGTTTGAGGTAGTTCGGAGTAGGGGAATTTAGTAGTCTACAGCAGTGCCCGCTGAAACAGGCTCTGGCGTTCGCGCAGATCATACCGGCGCAGACTTGGCTCGGAGGGGTGCTGACCGTTCGGAGCAAAGGCCCGGACGTTCGAGGGCAGGGTTATATACTTAGCCAGGGCGTTTAGCCAGACGGTCCGGTCATGGTAGGGAGCCAGCAGCCGACGCGCCTGACTCAGGTTGCGGTATTGGCGGGGTGTCCACACCGACCGTTCGCGGTACACCCAACCCTGACCTGCCAACAGGTTTGGCAGGGCTTCAGCGGGGGCCATCGGCAGGAGATCGGCCAGCAGAAACAACCCGAGTTCGACGTTCAGCAACCGGTTCGCTACCCGACCCGGTAAATTGTGGCGGTGACGAAGGCGGGTAGCCAGCGGCTCCTGCCAGCGGAGCAATCCGGTAATGGCGGGTTCGGGCTGACGGCTGATAACGGCCAATCGTCCAAAATCGGCCTGGGGACGGAGTGCTTGCTGTGTGTTCATTTCGATGGTTGTTTAAAAATCTACAGAACAAAGTTCTACCGGGATGAACGTAATCTTTTTACGCCCTACTTTTTTACGAAAAATATTTTTGTGATGTTTGTCATGCCGGTTTACCTCACCGAAATGTCGGACCACCCCCGGCCCCTCTCCTGTTTAGGAGAGGGGAGAGATACCGAGCCTGCTCCCCTCTCCTAAACAGGAGAGGGGTTGGGGGTGAGGTGAAGCCTTATAACCATGCCCATCACTCGATCTGCCTTCCAGCGTTACCGCCTGATCGACGAGATCATCAGCCGCTATCCGCGTCAGTATTCCAAGCAGAAACTGTTTGAACTCTGTCAGGATAAGTGCGGCATCCGGTCGCTGTCGTCGCTCGAAAAAGATATTCAGCGACTGCGCGAGGACCATGACGCGCCCATCGCCTACGACAAACGGCGCAATGGCTACTACTACACCAATCCGCAGTTCCGGCTGCTGAAACTGATGCTGACGCCCGACGATATGGAGGCTCTGGAACAGGCGCGTGAAGTTCTGGCCGCCACACAGGGCGCATCCGTAGCCAATGAGCTGGATAACGCCCTGCAACGGGTTCGGCAGAGTCTGGATATTATCCGGGAGGTGAAGCGCGACGAAACCACCGGTACTGCCCCAACCCGCCGGGTGGTGTACGTGGAAGAACGGGTCATGGGTGGTAACCGGCAGTACGTGCCGGTGCTGATCCGGGCCGTGAACCAGAACCGGCAGGTGCTTTTCCGTTACAGAAAACATGAACTGTCGGAGGTCACACAACTCACTGAAATGCCCAAACTGCGCGCCCTGCATCCGATTTTACTGCGGGAGGTGGGCGATAGCTGGTATGTGATTGGCTACGATGAAGGAACGGGTAAGGAACGCACCTTCGCCCTCGACCGCATGAGTGATCTGACGATTTCGGATGAATCCTGCCAGGTACCCCCGGCGGTGCTGACGAGCGTGAGCGAACTCTTCGAGCACATTTATGGCATTACGGACAGTAGCGGCCCGGTCGAGGAAATCATCCTGTCGTTTTCGCCCCTCTTCGGCCGGTACGTAAAAGCCAAGCCCATTCATCAGACGCAGGAAATTGTGAGCGATACCGACACGGAGTGCGTCGTGCGGCTGCGATTAGCGCCCAACCGCGATCTACTGATGCACTTGCGGAGTTATGGCGAACATCTGAAGGTGCTGCAACCCCAGAGTCTGGTAAACGAACTGGCCGAATCGCTGCGGGCGACGCTGGCGCGTTATTGATTGCTGAGTTGAGCCGTACCTTGGAGGTACGGCTCAACTCAGCAATCAATAACGCTTTTCAACCGACTTAATCTTCATCTGACCGTCAGCCTGTACTATGCTCACCTTCACCACAACACTGCTGAAATTTGGCCGGAAAGGCGAAAAGACTGGCTGGACCTACATTGAGATTCCACTGTCGATAACCGAAGCGCTCAAGCCCGGTCAGAAAACGTCGTATCGGGTGAAGGGAACGCTTGATACCTACACTATTGAGCGTGTCGCTCTGGTGCCAATGGGACTTTCCGATAACGCGGATAGCCAGTTTATCATAGCCATCAATGCTACCATGCGCCGGGGAATTCGCAAAGAGGAAGGTGCCATCGTGCAGGTGTCCATTGAGGTTGATGATTCGCCCATGCCGCAATCTGCCGATCTGTTGGCCTGTCTGGATGATGAGCCGAAAGCGCTGGCGTTTTTCCAGACGCTGTCCAAAGGCCATCAAACGTATTTCAGTAACTGGATTGAAGACGCGAAAACAACCGAAACAAAGACCAAACGAATCGCTATGGCCGTGAACGGCTGCCTGATGGGCCTCGGCTACGGTGAGATGATCCGGTATTTTAAAAAGAAGAACACCGACGAATGAAGCCGATCATTGGTACCTAAAGCAGCCCCGATAACTCCTGCCACGAGATCAACCCAATGGCCAGCACCGCCAGTGCCAGTCCAACTTTGTTAACGGGCAACAGTTTCTCCCGAAAAAACAGGGCAGCCGTCAGGGCCGCCAGCAGAATGACACCGATGTTATAAAGTGGATAGACAAAGGCACCATTGCCTTTGAAAGCTGATAAGGCCAGTAACAAGGTGTAAAAACTCAGAAAATTGGGAATACCCAACGTAACAGCACCAATCAGACTTCGTCGGTCGATGGTTTCTTTACCCTGAACCAACCGAACGGCCAGCATTGCTAGCCCGGCTGCAATAGCGCCAACCACCATCGTCAGCGTAACCACTACCGTTTTGTCGGCCGATGGAATAAAGTTGAGGTTCATGTAGTTGATCATGGTATTGGTAGCTCCGTAGCACAGAAACACGGCCAGTGGCAATACCGCGTACCAGCTAAAACCGCTGATTTTTGTGCGCTCTTCTTTGTAGGTACTTAATCCAACGGCTACTACAGCCAGTACTAAGCCCAGGTAATTCAACGCGTCGAAGACCTTACCTGCGCTTCCAAATACCAGCAAACTAAACCCAACCGGAATCACCAGCGACAGGTTATTGGCCAGCGAGGTTGCCGTGAGCCCCATCCGCTGCGTGGACACACCCGACAGCAGGAACGTGATGATGAACCCGACGCCCAGCCCGAGGGCCAGCCACGTCCAGGTTTGGCTAAAGTCGATACTGAATGACTGACCGGCAGGAAGGAGCAGGTAACCTGTCAGAAAACAGACCGGATAGTTAAAAACGATAGCCTGAAACGTATTGACGTTATAGCGCGGAAACAGCCGGAAATTGAGCAGCAGGGCTACCGAAAGAATAATGCTAAGGAAGAGATACGTCATTGTTGTTTTAACCGTGAAGGCGCAAAGTGTTCGCGCAAAGGTCGCAAAGAAGTATTTCCCGGCGTCAGACAGCACACAGACGAGCGATCTCATCGGTAATCTCCTGAATGATTTCGGGGTTACCGATCTCGCCGTCCAGACTAAACACAATGAAAACCTTACCGCTGAAATCATCCTGAAAAGCCGCGAAACTGGCCTTCATCCGCTCCGAAACCGAATAGTTGCCGAAATTACCTTTAGCTGTGGTTGGCTTTATCTGGATGCCGAAGGCTTTTTCGCCCACGTAACCAAGGTAATCAACGTCGCCGGAGTGGTCTAATTCCGGGGGCGATTCCTCGAACCGCACCTCAGGAAAAATCTTTGCTAATCCATCATAGATGACCGATTTTTCGCGAATGTATCCGTCGAAGGTGCGGTTGATTGTCAGGTTATGGATGTAGGCAATGCAGTCTTCGCGGGTGAGTTGGCGAAACGCTTCCTGCCATTCTGGGATGACAAACTCAGTGATTTTATAGTAAAGCCGTTCGCCCAAATCTTGAATAATTTCAGGGTTTTTAGCTAAATGCCTTCTCAAATCATCACTTTTCACAGGTATCTAAAGTTTAAGTTCATACGGCTCCGTTTTAGTGTTAAATCAATGCTGAATATATTGCTTATTTCTATTCCAAGTGGAGTCAGAACGACAGAGTCATAATCACTCGTAGATTTTATTCTTTCAATCAAGCCAAGTTCTAAGCAATAATTACTGCACCACGTTAAAAATTCGTGCATAGTTCGCTTTCCGTAAGATACGCTAAATAAGCCGTTGGCTATGTCTAACTTATCGCTATCAAACTCATGTTTCTTTGGTAGCCATGAGCCCCGAGTTACTTCAACAAATCGCAAAAACCAATAGATATTTACCTTATGGATACAGTTATTCCAGTTACCATTTGTTAGAATTTGTAGCAGAATACGCTTTTGTTCATTGGTGAGATTTATGGATGATACATTTGGCGTCACGTCAATATAGGGACTCATATTTTCCACGAAGGCTTTACCGTTTAGGGTCAGTGTGTAATAGTTTTCCGATTGCTCAAATAATTCAAAGTCAAGGGCTATACGTTCGTAGCATTTGAAGTTTGTTGTGCTGCTTTTTCCATTTTGAAAAGGGGCGAAGAGCTGTTCGCTGTTTAGCCTACTGCTATTGGCCTCACGAAATGGCTTCATGATTTTATTTAGCCACCTTAAATAGCAAATAGTATAATTTTTTGGATTGGGAAGTGCCAACCCAACATTTAAACTCAACCGTTCAACTGTCTGTCCGTATAGCTTCTTGGTATTTTCAAGAGAATATTTTCTACTTAATATTTGGTGCTGATGGCAGAACGCGATCAGTTGCTTCTCGTAAAATGAGTTAGTCTCTGCCGCATACAGTATACAATAGTCAGTATCATCTGTGAAACTGACATTTTTATAATTTAAGGTTTGGTCGAGACAATAATTAAGTTTTGCTTTACTATCAATTGCCGTTTCTAGTTCAACAATCCAGTGCTTGCCCAAATTGTTGGCTAATACAAAGTCCAGTCTTCCAAAATCTGTAGTAATTTCCTGACCAATAATTTTGGCGAAATCGAATTGTAAGGCGTTAGCTAATACAGCCGCATTGTTAAGTAACGTCCATTGAACTAAAGATTCAACCATCAGTTTAAGCGGTCAAGATAAACAGCTACATCCCACATCTCGACCATTGGGTACGGGGGCGAGGTAACTACTAAATCAACCGAAGCGTCGGCAACGGCGGTCATATTTTGGGCGAGGCCAAAAAGAAGCTGGTGAGTCGTCTGCATTGGACAAATATACGCAACCACCTTACGACCTTTGCGCTTACTTCCGCGCCTTTGCGGTTAATTTTCATCCTGCTTATGAACCTGACCAACAAAACCATTATTATTTCCGGAGCCTCGCGGGGGCTGGGACGGGCTGCGGCTCGTTTGTTCGCCGAAAAAGGAGCCAATGTCGTCGCCACGGCCCGCACCGCCGACGATCTGAAAACCCTCGAAGCCGAAAACCCTGACAAAATAGCTGTAGTCGCTGGTGACGTGGCCAACGAAGCCGATATGCAGCAGGTAGTCCAAACCGCCCTCGACCGGTTTGGCGGCATCGATATTGTCATCAATAACGCAGGTTACGGCGTCTTTAAAAATGTCGATGAACTGAGTGTCGACGAATGGGATGCGCTGATGTCGACCAACGTTAAAGGAACTTTTGTGCTGACCAAAGCCGCATTACCAACGCTGAAAGCCCAAAAGAGTGGTCATATTGTGGTTGTCGCGTCGGACGTTGCCAAGCGGACGTTTGCGGGTGGTTCGCTCTACACAGCCAGCAAATATGCGCAGGAAGCATTCATGGGAGCCTTGCGCAAAGAGGTTCGGCCCGATGGTATTAAAGTAAGTGGTGTTTACTCGGGGCTGGTCGATTCGCATTTTCACGAAAAAGGGCATGGTCACGAAACGTCTGCCAACTGGCTGAAAGAGCAGGATATGGCCGAAGCGCTGTACTACATCATCTCACAACCGGCCCATGTGGTGATCGACGAACTGATGATTCACCCGCTGGAGCAGGACTATTAAGCAAACTGGCAGAGCGATTGGCCGCACCGATTCAAGATGGTGTGGCCAATTGTGAATTGACACAACTCACCAATTTTCCCACTGCCCGCTCCATTTCATCCACCGTCAGCGAAGCAAAGCCGAGCCGGGTGTAATGCGATGGAGCGGACACAGGGGAGTAAAAACGGCCATCATTGAGGTAAAGGCCCTGTTGGCGACAACGGGTTGCCAGCTTAATCAGGTCGACGGCTTCATCGAAATGCGCCCAGACCGCCATGCCGCCCTCCGGGGTTTTGAAATCAATCACATGGCCAAGTTCACTGCGAAGTAACTGACAGAACGAGTCCCGGCGCTGGTGATACACGCGCTGGGCTTTTTTTAGATGCCGGTACAAATCACCCTCGGCGAATAACTCGGCAATGGCCTGTTCGAGAATGTTATCCCCCTGCCGGTCGATAATCCGCCGACGGTAGCCCAGTTCCTGAATCAAATCGGGGGGAGCTACGATATAGCCAATGCGAAAGGCGGGGGCTATCGACTTGGTCAGCGAGCCGACGTAAACCACCATGCCCCGCGTATCGGCACTGGCTAAAGGTAAAATGGGGCTGCTGGCATAGTGAAAGTCATAATCGTAGTCGTCTTCCAGAATGACAAAACCGTATTTTTCTGACAACTGTAACAGTCGCATCCGCCGGTCGGCACTCAGGGTTACTGTGGTAGGATGATGATGGTGTGATGTGACATAAACTAAGCGCACCGGTTGAGTTTGGCAGATTTCCTCGAGGTTATCCACATGTATCCCGTGGTTATCCACCAGCACCCGTTGCAAATCAGCACCCCGGTCGTGAAAAATCAAATCGGCGGTTCGGTAATTCGTTTCGCCAACCACGACTACATCGCCGGGTTCGATCAGGATCTGGGCCAGCAAATAAATAGCCATTACACTACCCCGCGTCGTGAATAGATGATCCGCTGACGCCGGAACGCCCCGGCTGTCGCGCAGGTACGCACTGAGTTGTTCCCGCAGAAACACGCTGCCATTGGTATCGGCATAGCCCAGTAAATGCTGCTGAAAACCGCGCTGACTAACGGCCCGGTACTTGCGGGCCAGGGCATCGAGCGGGGCCAGCCGTACGTCGGGAAAGCCATCATCGAAACCCGGTAACCCACCCAGACCCAGCACGGGTATCGCCAGCAACGAACGCTTTTTGAAGGCGTAGCCGGTCTGGTCAGCTATGCGCCGGATGGTTTGCTCAGTTAACGGCTGAGGGACTATTTCGGGCAGTTGGCTGCTGACAAATGCTCCTTTCGAGGGGCGTAACTCGATCCAGCCCTGGGCGGACAGCTCATCAAACGCAACCACTACCGTCTGCCGGTGAACTGCCAGTAAACTCGCTAACAGGCGGGTGCCGGGTAAAGGCGCAGCCGGGGGCAATAAGCCCTGTTTTATGCAGCGAATGAGGCCATTGGCAATTTGCGTCGAGAGGGGCATCGCTACCTGACGGTCGAGCGGAAGAAGGGTTTGATAAGGCAGCATAGCCGGACCAGTAGTTATCTTATTTCTGGCCTATGCCAGTAGTCCGGTAAAGAAATAGGTTTGTGCGCTAATCTGCAACAACAGGTGTAACCTTATTAAACTACTTTCCCAATGCAACCAACAGAACGTACCCAAATTACCCGGCTCGCCAAGCGCGGCTCTCACGATTCGGCCGTGATCAACCCGATTCTCGATGAAGGACTGGTTTGCCATGTCAGTTATACCTTAAATGGACAGCCATTTATTATTCCAACCGCGTATTGCCGAATTGATGATACGATTTATATCCACGGCTCGGTAGGGAGCCATTTCTTCCGCGAACTGGCCAAAGGCGTAGATACCTGCGTAGCCGTTACCTTGCTGGATGGATTGGTACTGGCCCGGTCGGCGTTTCATCATTCGGTGAATTACCGCGCTGTCGTTGCCTTTGGAAAGTCGCAACTCGTGACCGACGAAACCGAGCGCTGGAATGTACTCGAGCGCATCACGGAACATCTGGTGCCGGGTCGCTGGGCCGATACGCGCCAGCCCAATGCCAGCGAAATGAAGAAGACGATGGTGGTCGCTATTCCGATTGAGGAGGCTTCGGCCAAAACCCGCACCGGCAACGTAAACGACGAGCCGGAAGACGCTGAGTTACCGTATTGGGCGGGTGTATTACCGCTCACCATTCAGACCGGCACCCCGATTCAGGACCCGACGCAACGAACGGATATGAATGTGCCGGAGTATGTGAGTGGGTATAAGCGGTGAGGTCGTAGCCCAGACGCCTACGTCTGGTTGCATCAGCTAACTAAGCTACTGGCGGCAACCAGACGTAGGCGTCTGGGCTACGGCACCTGCCGGACTACGACCATCGGGCTACACGTCGTCAGCGTGGCGAGGCATATAGCCCCGGTTATGATTGTCGTTTTCATACGTATTGGCGTTCACAGCGTGTACTTTAACGCTACATTCACAATGCGGCCTTCCAGCGGTGCCCAGACCGGGCGGAATGTTGGCTGTACCAGCGGATTCGCTCCGATAACGACGGTTTCGTAGTTGGCCTGTTTGATGTTGGCGATATTTTCGGCGTTCAGTACGAGCCGCCAGTGTTCATTGTAATGATACTCAGCCGCACCAGCCGCTAACCAGTAATTAGGCACCTTCTGGTTGTTGTAGAGGTATTGCCGACCCACATAACTGGCTTCGATGCCAAACCGAAAATGTTCGTTTTCCCAGGCGAGCGTCGTCGAGAATTTGTCCTGCGGAGCCAGGGCGAGATAGGTGTTATCCGCTGGTCCGTTACGCCGGGCGAGCGTGTGGTTATAGCCCAGATATAATTCATACGATTTGTATTCGAGCCGGACGTAGGTATCCGTGCCCACGCTGAACAGGTCGTAGGGCGCGTTAATAAGCTGCGTATAGGGGCCAAGGTTACTCGACGTGCTGGCAAAGGCCGACACCACCGGTGTGCCCACATGAGTGTAGTAAAATGCCTGATCGACCTGCACCGAGAAACCGCTCTCGAACGTCTTGGTATAGGCAATGTCTACGTTGGTACCCACCGACCGTTCGGCCTTTACGGTGTTCACGTCAATCGGCAGCAGACGCGGGAAAATCAGGCTCACGTTCAGGGCACCGGGCGTCTGGTTCACAAACAGGTTTGGCGTTTTGTAGCCCGTCCCGACGCTCAAGCGGATTGTCCACGGGTCCGATGGCTTGATTTTTACCGACAGCCGGGGCAGCAAAAAGCTTCCGAACGTATTGTGGTGATCGAAGCGTAAACCCGCCTGCAGGGCCACTTTGGGGCTTAGCTGGTAGTCGTCCTGGATGAATGCCCCGACGGTCTGGTACGTATAATCGACGAGCCGCGTGCTGTCCGGGTTCTTGCGAAACGCTTCGACGGTGTAGTTAGCCCCGGTGATGAGCTGGTGTTTCCCGAAGCGGTAGAGGTCGTTGGCTTCGAGGTAAACCGATGCCTGCCGTCCGTCGGAGAGTTTCTGGTAGTCGGTATTTTTGCGGTGAAACGTGCTCACTGCTCCCTTAAACGTCAGCGCATTCGTAGCGGTTGTGTTATGAACCGCGTCAAAATCGACCGTGTGGCGTTGCAGATCGGTGATGTTGCGGTAGGTATTGGCGGGCGCATCGCCATTGAGAGCCGATAAGTAGCCGCCCGCCCGATGTTCGGTGGTGAGGGCGTAGCCGATATTCAGGCGCGTTTTGTCGGAGGGGGTATAGAAAAAACGCGGGTGGAAGTTAAAATGCTTAATCTCAGGGCTGTCCGTAAAGCCATCGCCGGTCACGTCGACGGCCCTTTGATCTGTGTAGCCCGTAAAAAGAGTAAGACCTGCCTTCCCGTACTTTTGGGCATAGTAGGCGTTCAGATTTGTTTCTTTTAGGTTCGACCGGTTTAGCAGGGCCGTAAATTCGGGCGCTTCGGAGGTTGGCGACTTCGAGACAATGTTAATCATTCCGCCAATGGCCCCACCGCCATAAAGCGTTGAGACGGAGCCTTTCACGACTTCTATTTGCTTCAGATCCAGCGGGGGAATCTGCAGTACACCGAGATTGCCCGAAAACCCTTCGTACAATGGTAAGCCATCGTGCAGAATCTGGGTGTATTTAGGGTCGAGGCCCTGCATCCGAATGGCCTGATTACCGTTTACGGCCGACGTTCGCTGTACATGAATGATGGAAATGTCGCCCAGAATACTGCTGATATTGCCCGGCACTACGGCACTTTCCTCGTTCATGTCTTCCTGCCCCAGCACCTCTACTTTGATCGGTAAATCTTCGATGCGGGAATTAGTGCGCGAGGAGGTGACAGTTACTTCCTCCAGCGACTCGTCCTGACTGTGAAGCCGGAAAACAAGGGTATCGGACTCGCTGGTAGAATCGCCGGGAATAGTGGACGGAACAATCGGGAAAACCTCTGTTTCATAGCCAACAGCACTTGCCGTTAGGGTTTTAACTGTTACCGGTAATCCCGTCACTCGGGCAATACCACGGGCATCGGTAACGGCGCCAATCAGGGGTTTGGTAGCCGTGCGGACGGTAGCACCAATAATGGGTTCATGGGTCAGACTGTCTTCAACCCGGATGGTGACGTTTACCTGCCCAAAAGCCGGGAGAACAGCTAATAGTAAAAGAACAATAATGGTAGTTTTCATAACCTGCGTAGGAATGCTTACGCAAGATTACGGCAGAATTATGGAGGAAATGTGAAGGAATTATAAAGATGATAGTGTCTGGCCGTCAGGTGTTGCGCAACAGCCCTATCCGAAACGTGTGCAGGCCCTGCTGTGCATCGTATTGGTAGGTAAGCGGAAGGCCGTAGCGCTCCGTAATCTGCTTTACCAGGGCCAGCCCCAGACCCGTCGAATCAGGCCGGGCGGGGTCTTTTATGAACCGGTCAAACAACTGAGCAGCCGCAAAGGGCAGTGGTTTGCCCGAATTACTGATCGTCAGGCTATCAGGAGTAAGGCTGATGCTGAGTGTACTGCCAGTGCCTGCGTCGGACGCAGTGCCATGCCGAACGGCGTTTTTCAGCAGGTTCGTCAGCAGCACAATGGCCAGCTGCCGGTTCATGCGCTGGTACACATCCGGCGTGATTGCCCGCTCGACGGCCATGTGTTTATGGCTGAAAAATGGTTCGTATTCATCCATGTAGTTGCTCACCAGTGCGCTCAGGTTCAGGCGTTCAGACTCGGTAAACTGGTTATTCTCAACCTGCGTGAGCAATAACAGAGAGCGGTTTAACTGGCTTAACCGACCCAGCGCATCCGTTGCCCGCTGGAGATGGGCCCAGTCCGATTCACTCAGCCGGTCCGATTGAATCAGCAGTTCCAGCTCCGCCGAGGCAACCGCCAGCGGGGTCTGCAATTCATGTGACGCATTCTCCGTGAACTGGCGCTGGAGGGTAAACTGCTGACGAACGTTCTGGGTCAGGCTGCTCAGCGACCGGCTCAACAGACCAAATTCGCGGACGTTGCTAACCGGAAATGCGGGCTCGGTAGGCTGGTCGAGCCGAAAGTGGTCGAGCTGGTCGATGGTTTCGTAAAACGGTCGCCACAACCGGCGCGATAAACCGATGCCAATCAGGACCGACAACGTCATCAGGCCCAGAAAACCAAGAATAATAACGACCGATAGCTCGCGGGCCAATTCGTTAAACTCATAATATGGCAACCGAATGGTGACCCGGTAGGGCTGACCGTTTGCCAGAATAACGGCCTGTACTTGGCGCAGCAGAACTAATTTCTGATCGTCCGATGAGTCGGGTTGCATGGTGTCCGAAAGAAGAGGATGCCCGGTTGGCGGTCCGGCAACGCGTTCGATGCGCGGATTGTCATCCCAGTCGGGGCGCAGGCCACTATTGGGAGTGGCCTGCTGTAGCCGCCATTTTGTCTGAGCCAACTGATTGACAAGAATTTCATCGACCTCATGCCGGATTTTCCGGTGAATGAACGCGTAGAAACTAACGGCGCCAAACACCGCAATAAACAGCGTGGACAGCAACAGGTAACGGGCCGTTTGACCAAGCAGACTCATGGCGTAGTGCGTATCGAGAAGATATAACCGGCTCCATAGCGGGTCTGAATATAGTCAGGGCAACCGGCCGCGAGTAGTTTCCGGCGCAGGTTTTTAACGTGGGTGTACAAAAACTCGTGTGAATCGGCTGCGTCCATCGCATCACCCCACACGTGTTCGGCGATGGCCGATTTCGACAACAGCCGGTCGGCGTTGGTGACCAGAAACAGAAGCAGTTCGTATTCTTTACCGGTTAGTTTCAGGTCGGCGTCGCGCACGCTGACCCGCTGCTGATCGGGCCAGAGCGTGAGGGCACCCGCATCAACGCGGGCCTGTCCGCCAAACAGCCGCCGACGCAGGACCGAGCGCAACCGGGCGTTCAGTTCGGGCAGGTGGAAGGGTTTGGTGAGGTAGTCGTCAGCCCCGGCGTCGAGACCGGTCAGTTTATCGGCCAGCGCATCTTTCGCCGTCACCACGATAATGCCTGACGTCGATCGTCGGCTTTTAAGATCCCGTACCAAGTCGAGGCCGTTGCCATCGGGCAGCATCAGGTCTACTACAATACAGTCATAATCGTAATCATGCGCTTTTTCGGCCCCCTGCCGGTACGTAGCCGCCGTGGTGACGGCATAGCCTTCACCCTCCAGGTAATGCTGTACAGCGGTTTTGAGATCAGGTTCGTCTTCGACTAGGAGTATTTTCATGGGATTGGGTTGCGCGCACATCCGCAATGGGATGTAAGATAATTTCATCGTACGACAAAAGTATCTTACGATGAAATCATCTTGTATTTCCTGAGAAACGAAAGGACCGGCCTCCTGTTGATAAGCCGGGCCTGTAAAACGTACGAAACGCTGATAGCAATACTACTGACTCCACTCCGTCGGCGTCCGGTCCCAGCGGTGACCTTTTAGCTCTTTCAGCAAGTCGGCCGGTAACAGCCGCCCGTCGCTGGTAGCCGTGTTCGCTTCGACGTTACGGATTTGCCGCATACCGGGAATCGTCGTGTGCACGTTGGGATTGGCCAGAATAAACCGCAGGGCCAGCTCCGGCATCGTCATCCCGGCCGGAATCAGCGGGCGCAGTGCATCGGCATGGTCGACGCTGCTGTTGAGGTTCTCGGGCACAAAATACGTCGAGCGCCAGTCGTCCGCCGGGAAGGTTGTTTCTTTGGTGAACGTGCCGGTGAGCGTACCTTCGTCAAACGGGACGCGGGCGATGACGCCGATGTTCAGTTCGCGGCAGAGGGGGAAGAGGTTGTCTTCGGGGTTCTGATCAAAGATGTTATAGATCACCTGCACGGCGTCGATCAGGCCCGTTCGGATGGTGTTCAGCGAATTATCCGGCTCCCAGCGGTTCACACTAATGCCCCAGGCCTGCACTTTCCCGGCCTGTGAGAGTTTGGTGATGGCTTCTTTCCAGTCGTCGCGATCCGCCCAGGCATCTTCCCACACGTGAAACTGCATGAGGTCAATCGTTTCGACGCCGAGGTTTTTCAGGCTGATGTTGGTGTACTCCTCGATGTAGTCCGCCGGAAATACGTCGTCTAACTGAAAGTCAGCTTTCGAGGGCCAGATTCGGTTTTTGGGTGGAATCTTGGTGGCGCCGTACAGCTTCTTCTCCGGGTGATTGGCCAGCAACTGACCCAGCACCTGTTCGCTGACGCCACTGCCGTAGCCCCAGGCCGTATCGAAGAAATTACAGCCCAGTTCAACGGAGCGTTCAAGGGCGCGGAGTACTTCGGCGCGGTCGGACCCCGTCCAGTCGGCCAGGCCCCACATGCCATAGCCAATTTCACTTACCTGCCAGCCGGTACGGCCAAATGTGCGGTATTGCATACTTAATCGGTTTGGGTATTTTTCGGCGAAAGTGAGAAGAATACCCACATGAACCAACCCATATGCTCATTCGTATTGTCCGCATGACCTTTCGCCCCGACGAACTCGACGCGTTTGCGGCCATCTTCGCCCGGTCAAATGAAAGAATCCGGGCGTTTCCCGGTTGTCAGCACCTCGATCTGCTGCGTGATCTGGACAATCCTGACATTCGTATGACGTACAGTCTGTGGGAGTCGGCCGACGCGCTGGAAGCTTACCGCCGAAGCGAATTATTCCGCACAACCTGGGCCGCGACAAAGGTGCTGTTTGCCGAAAAGCCCGTCGCGTTTTCGGCGGAGACGATGGCCATAGACCTGCCCTGAGTAGTTGATTAATAAAGTACGGGGGATTCCCGGAGCAGGCCACTTAAGTGGCCTGCTCCGGGAATCCCCCGACAAAAGTAGATAGCTTACTGATTGCCCAACTGACCTGCCAACGCCCGTAATGCCGATGAAAGCGCTACGAGCCGGGGTGCCAGTTCCCCTTCTGCCCCAACGGTCGAACTCATCAGGCGGGTTTGGTCGGCCAGTTTACCCAGCACCGTTTCCATTGATTTCGGGTCCGAATTGGCCTCTAGCAGTGTTTTCAGCTCTTCCATCGAATCAACTAAGTCGTGGGTATTATCAGCCTGTTTAATAGCGTCGAGCCAGTGGTCCAGAATGCCTTTACCCGATAACGGAGTCAGCGTTGGAACGGAGGTCTGTAACACATCCATGGTCGTGTCGAGCATGGTGGCAGATTGTTCGGGCGAAATCATGGGGGTCTGGTTTACAGGTTATGACCAAATTCGTCGAGGATCTTCGACATACGCTCTAATTTCCCCGTCCAGGTGCCCTCGGCGTAAGGCCCCTGTGCGATGTTGGCGGCCTGCGCAGCCATGTCGGTCAACAGGGTGCTGATTCGGTGGCCGTCGGGTTGGGCAGACTGTAACTGCTCACTCAGTTCCGTCAGAGACTGCTTGATAGCATCGACATTCGGATCGCCCTGCAAGGCCTGTAGCCAACCCTCAATGAGCGGTAGCGCTTCCTGCGGGGCAACGACCGAATTACCACCCTCGGCAAACGCGTCGAGCGTCCGGTCGAGCATATCCTGCTCGGGTTGATTTGTTCCCATGGTGTACCGGACGCCTATACGGCTGTTGACAGTTGTCCGGCGAAATTGCGCAGTGCCTGAGCCAGGGTTTGCAGCCGCGAGGGGAAATCACCGTCGGCATCGGCCGCAATGGTTTCGGTCTGATTGGCCAGATCTTCCAGAATCGACTTAAGTTTGGCGTTGCTGGGCGTACCCTGTAGCTCGGCCTGTAATTCCTTTAATGGGCCAACTAATGAGTTGGCTTTATGGTCGTTTTTAATCGACGAAAACCAGTCGGTAATGAGCGAGAGGCCTTCCTGCGGAGAGGCCGCCTGACCCTGATCGAAGGCTTCGAGCGTAGCATCTAACAGGGTGGTAGCCGATGAACCGCCCGTTTGTGAATGTTGATTTGCCATGGGTGTTGAGTCTATTTTACTGAAGTTGTTTTGTAGATTAAACTCGGCGTACCGGTATTTGTTCGGCCGAAAACAAAGAAGAGACACCCGGCGGGCATCTCTTCCAGAACCATGTGTTACCCGGGCTGCTTTGTCGGCAGCTTCCGGTTTAATTACTGCTGATGCCGCCCACCGTTGGGCCAGCCGTAGCGTTACCCCCGGTTTTAGCCGGGCCGCGTTCGCCAGCCAGCTGAGCACCGAAACTGCCGATTGCATCAGCCAGTTCGTTCAGCGATGCGCGCTGACCGGCTTCTTCGGCTGAGGAGGCCGCCTGCCGGGTCTGCTCCGTCAGGTCGTGCAACAGACCCTGAATCTGCTCAAGGTTGGGATTGCCGCTTTGCAGCTGCTGCGTCAGCTCGGTCAGGTTCGCTACCAGCGGGTTCGACGTTTCGGCGTCGGTATGTAACGTGCTGATCCAGTTGGTAAGCAGTTTAACGCCATCCTGTGGCGAAACGGCCGTAACGTCGCCGTTGAAGGCAGCAACCGTCTGGTCGATCAGCGGTAAGGCAAATTGCGATAGTGCCATGTGTAAAAGGCTATTTGATGAATGCTGTATTAACTGAAAAGAATCCGCGCGTGTTTGGGCGGCTACCGCAACGGTGGTCAGCTGCCTACCCGCGTGGCAATATCGGTCAGGCATTGGGACAGTTTCTGTAGGGGAGTGGCTACGTCGGACGGAGCCTGCCGGGCATATGCACCAGAGTACTGGGCCAGTTCGTCCAGCAGTACCTGAACCCGGATGCTGTCGGGCGTTGGTCGGCTCAGTTCGTCGCGCAGGTTTTGAAGGCTCATGGTAACGGGGGCTACGCCATCGGTTTCCGACAGAATGTCGATCCAGTCCGTAATCAGGCTGGCTCCCGACGCCAGTTCTCGTTGTTGCAGGGCCTGGATCGTGGTCGAAAGCAATAATTCGGGTTGTGCTTGTGACATTGTGCGCGTGAATTGGGTTGTGAAAAGAAAGTCAGAACCGGTGAGGACAGAAGC
This sequence comes from uncultured Cytophagales bacterium, assembly GCA_964251665.1. Classification (GTDB taxonomy): domain Bacteria; phylum Bacteroidota; class Bacteroidia; order Cytophagales; family Spirosomataceae; genus JBBQLG01. The sequence continues at coordinate 100,458 of CAXUKO010000012.1, read as the reverse complement.
CCCCGGCCCCGGCGAATGTTTTGTCGGTCTGCGCATATCCGCAAAAACCGATTCAATGAACCACTCCATTATGGATGCCAAAAGTTTACAGCCTGACGTACAGTACCAGTTTGCCCGCAGTGGCGGAGCAGGTGGGCAGAACGTGAATAAAGTAGCCACCAAAGCCGAACTCCGGTTTAGTGTGCGTGATTCGGCCCTGCTCAGCGACGAACAGCGGACGACTCTGCTTACCAAGTTAGCAAATAAACTCACTACTGAAGGCGAGTTGGTTCTTTCGCACCAGACTGAGCGGTCGCAGCTGGGTAATAAGGAGAAAGTAACCCAGAAGTTTTACCGGCTCATCGCGAAAGCCTTTGAGCAGCCCAAACCCCGCAAAGCCACCCGCCCCAGCCGGGCCGCCGTAGCCGAACGTATCAACGAGAAAAAGAAAAAGGGCGAAACCAAAGCCATGCGCGGCCGGGTCGATTTTTAAGTCGGTAAGTTAGTAAGTCGATAAGTGGCAAGTGCTTCGCTCCAGAATGCTTACCACCTTACTTACTTACCAACTTATTGACTTACGAACTTACTACTTACCACTACATTTAACGGTGAAAAAACTACTCCTCCTCCTGCTGCTCTCGCCCGCTTTGCTGGCGCAATCGCTCATTCCGCCCGCCCGGCAAACGTTTGGTATCGACAACTTTCGCACCGAAAGCGGCACCGTTTTACCCAAAGCCCAGGTCGTTTATGGCGTGTACGGCAAGCCAAATGCCGCCCGCGACAATGTGATTCTGCTGCCCTCGCATTATATGGCTACGTACCGGGGCTACGAGTGGCTGATTGGTGCTGGCAAAGCATTAGACACCACAAAATTCTGTTTGGTCGCTACCGAACTCTTCGGCAATGGCCGCTCTTCCTCACCGAGCAACACACCCGAACCGTACCACGGTCCCCGCTTCCCGGTTATGACCATTCGGGATAATGTGGAAGCTGTACACCGGCTCCTGACGGAACAACTGCAGGTGACGCACCTGCGGGCGATTATTGGTTTTTCGATGGGAGCACAGCAGGCGTTTCAGTGGGCCGTGAGTTACCCGACCTTCGCCGACCGGATTGTAGCGACGGCCGGAACGGCTAAAAATTACCCGCATGGTGTGGTCCGGCTGGAAGGGCAGATTGCCGCACTCACGACCGATGCCGCGTTTATGAACGGCGACTATACCACGCCACCCACCAAAGGGCTGGAAGCATTCGCCGTTGTCTGGACGGGCTGGTTATTTTCGCAGGAGTGGTGGCGACGCGAATTGTGGCGGAAAGAAGAAGCCCCCGGCACGACCTTCGAGCAGGTACTGACCAACTACCGGACCCACTTCATTCCCGGTGCCGATGCGAATGATCTGATTGCCCAGATGCGGACCTGGGAGTTCCATAACGTAGGCACAACGCCGGGGTTTGATGGAAACGTGGAAAAGGCCCTGCATTCCATTCGGGTGCCCTTGTTGTATATGCCGTCGGAAACGGATTTGTACTTTCCCGTTGGCGATGCCCGCTACGAAGCCGCCTTCATTCCCGGCGTTTCGCTGGCACCCATTCCCTCGCTTTGGGGGCATACGGCCGGAGCCGCCAGCAACCCCGTCGATGCCAAATTCCTGAATGACCAGATTAGTCGTTTTCTGACCGGTGCCGTGAAGAAATCACCCGGCAAATAGCCCCGATACGGTATGGAGCCTATTTTGCCGGTTTACCAGTTGCAGGCGTTTCCCCACCACCAGCCCGACTCGCTGTTTTACATGACGCGGCTGGAGAAACTGGTGCAGGAGTTTAAGGGCATCGATAACCCGCATTCGCATACGTTCTACCTGGTGATGTGGATTACGCAGGGCAGCGGTACCCATACCATCGATTTCAGAACGTATCCCATTGCCGCCCATCAGTTATATTTTCTGACACCGGGGCAGGTGCATAGCTGGCAGCTATCCGCCGATGTGCAGGGATACAATCTGTTTTTCGATGCGGTTTTTTTTCAGAGCCGGTTTGGTGCCCGCCTGTATGAATATCCGTTTTTTCATTCCCATCAGCACCAACCCCTGCTGGAAGTGACCGACCGGCAAGCGCTGCTTGGCGATTTGTTTGACCATGCCTACGACGAATACCAACGCGCAGAAGTCAACCGCACCGACGTGTTTTTGTCCTTTGTTCACCTGATTCTGGAAGCAGCTAACCGGCTGTATACGGCCCGGCAAACGGATACCAATACGCAGTTATATGACCGGCTGCGGCAGTACGAGGAATTGCTGGAAGCGCAGTTTCTGACCGTTCGGGCGGTGAGTGCCTACGCGGAGCAGCTGAGCCTGACGCCCAACTACCTGAATTACATCTGTAAAAAAGTAGTTGGTAAAACGGCCAGCCAATTGCTGCACGAGCGGCTCATCATCGAAGCCCAGCGGCTCCTGGTCCATACAACTCAGTCCGTAAAGGAAATTGGGTTTCTGATGGGCTTCGACGATCCATCTTATTTCGTCCGTTTCTTTAAAAAATACACCGGCAAAACTCCGGCTGAATTCCGGCAGCAGCAACAGCTCAATCGTTGATTTGTACCATACGATGCCTGTTCTGTTCTTTCCGGCCGATCAGCCGATATGTACTTTTGTGGGGTAAAAGGCCGGATCAGTAGAGCCTCAGTCACCTATTTCCATCATAAAACCCGTTGCGCCATGTTCGCCAATAGTCGATTATACAGCGTTTTGTTCAATAAATGTCCGCGTTGTCATCAGGGCGATTTCTTTGTCGAACCGAGTGCATTCAGTCGTCACTTCGATAATATGCACGACCATTGTCCGCACTGTGGCGAAAACTTCATGCCGGAGCCGGGGTTCTACTGGGCGTCGATGTTTGTGAGTTATGCCTTTTACACCGCCTACACGCTGATCACGTTTTTTGTCGCCGTAAGCTGGTTAAACCTTGACCTGGATTATTACCTGACCGGCCTCATTGCCACCATGATTGTGCTGACTCCCTACTTTTTCCGGATGGCCCGTCGTGCCTGGCTCACCCTTTTTGTGCCCTATGACCCGGCGCGTCCGGTGTCGCTTGTCGGGCATAAATGAAGTAGTAGGTGCAGATTTAGCCGCACACTACTATCGCTTATCAGGTTCGCAGCGATCCAACGTATCGGTAGGTGTTTATGAGCACACCCGTGGACGTAACCTTCGTGCTGACCAAAGCGAGTTCGCACGGGTCGACACTGTCCGAAAAGAAGCGTTTGCCCCGACCCGGTAGGACCGGGTAGACCAGCAACCTCGTCGGCCAATCCCTGATCGAGCAAGACGGGCGTCAGCGTTGAACTTCCCCAGACAATCAGGTCTGGACCGTCCGTTGACTTGAGACTGCGAATACCCGCTATGCTATCCGCGCCTAAGTCCTCGGCCGGACCCCATTCGAGACTGTCCGGTCGGTGAGTGGCGACGTATTTGGTGGCCGCGTTCAACCTGTTGGCTATCGGGCCAGTCCCCGCCTTAGGCCAGTAGCCGGACCACAAATCGTAGGTATGACGGCCAGGCAGCAGATCGAAGCGGTTGCCCTGTGCTTCTTCGACGGCCTCCAGGCCCGCCGGACTTCGGAAGGGCATCGTCCAATTACCATACGCGAAGTTTTCGTCGTTTTCGTGCTGAATCACCCCGTCCAGTGAGACATGTCCCCACATAACGCGGCCTGGAATTGGTATAATGATTACCTTGACAGGCCTTACGCAGCCCACCTGAATCAGGCTGATTGTGGCGGCAAAGGTAGTCAGCATAAAACAAAGGCATACCCGCCGGAGTACTTAGAAGGAGCGACTGATTGCACCCGGATGGCCCGTTTTGCGCTCCTGCGGGCGTATGAATTTTACAGAGTAGATTAATGAATCAAGAGTAACAAGGCCAATACATGACTAAAAAGCGCATATTTTTTACCGGGGGATCGGGAAAAGCAGGAAAACACGTCGTTGCCTACCTGCTCGACCAGGGACATAAAGTGATGAATGTTGACCTGACGCCGTTGGATCACCCGGGAGTCGATAATCTCCTGGCTGATATTACGGATTCCGGGCAAATGTTTAACGCCATGAGTTCGTACGCCGGCTTGGATGAACTGGAGCCCGGTAAGGGCGTACCCGGATTTGATGCCGTTGTCCATTTTGCGGCCGTGCCCAGAATCCTGATCAAGCCGGATAATGAAACGTTTCGGGTTAATACCATGGGTACGTACAATGTGATTGAAGCGGCTGTTAAACTGGGTATTCGAAAGATCATCATTGCTTCGTCCGAAACCACCTATGGGATCTGCTTTTCCGATGGTCAGACCAACCCGAAAGTCTTGCCACTGGAAGAGGATTACGACGTTGATCCCATGGATAGCTACGGGTTGTCGAAGGTAGTCAATGAAAAAACGGCCCGCAGTTTCCAGCGCCGGTCGGGGGTTGACATCTATGCCCTTCGGATCGGCAATGTGATCGAACCGCACGAATACGCCCAACTGTTTCCCCATTACCTTGCGCACCCTGAAGTGCGACGCCGGAATGCCTTCTGCTATATCGATGCGCGTGACCTGGGGCAGATTGTGGACTTGTGTTTGCAAAAAGACGACTTGGGTTATCAGGTTTTCAATGCGGGAAACGATCAGAACGGGGCCATTCTTCCCAGCAACGAACTGGCTGAGACATTTTTTCCCGGTGTGCCCATTACCCGCGAATTGGGAGAGCATGAAGCCTTGTTTTCAAATCGTAAAATCCGGGACGTGCTGGGATTTAAGGAACAACACAACTGGCAGAAATACGTGACCCGGGAGTCGTGAAGTCACCAGGCCATTTCGGTTGTCGTAACGCTGGTTGTTCCGTGTCGAATAAGCCGCCAGCCACCAGGTCGTCAATCAGGGCCGCAACCACCCAAAAAGAGACCTGGTCGAGCACCCCTGCAAGTGAATAGAGGGGGCATTTTGACGTTTCTGATCTCAAGGGCCTCCTCAATATTGTTTACCTGAATCATCAGTTTAATGGGCGTATCCTGCGGTAGGATTATCCCATGGAATTAGTTTTCGATTGGTTTTGACTGTTTATCCTATACTTTTGATCGGTAAAATGAGCGGGAAGCCTTAGCCCTGAAAAAGTACAATGTCGATGAATAACAGGACAAAAACTAAATCGGGGCAGGTGCCAACGTTGACGCCCGATACCCTGGGCGGATTGGTGTTTAAGATTGCGGGCTGGCAGTCGATGCAGGGAGCGTTCTATAATACGTTCCATATCAATCGCATTGAAGATGTGCGTCAGGTGATGAAGTTCCCGATGCCACCGCACCGCAAAACGGTGATTGATTTCATTTTCATTACCCACGGCAGTATGATTCGGCAGAAGGGGCTGACGCGCTATGACATTCCGGCAAACTCCTTCTTTTTCCTGCCCGCCCACCAAATTAGCTTCGATGACTGGATGAGCGAGGATATACAGGGCTACTACTGCCACTTCGACACCAATCTGCTCACCAAACGCTGGTCCAAACAGGATCTTGAAAATGAATTTCCCTTCTTTCAATTTCTTGGTCATCCGTTACTTGCCGTTGATAATGAAATGCTTATGCATTTATTGCCACTGGTGAGCCGACTGCATACCGAGTATAAAAAAAACCGTTCAGACTCCGTCGATCTGTATAGAATCTACCTGCTTGCCCTGTTTACCGAACTAAAACGAGCGGGCCAGTTTGGCGAACGTGCGGCCACCGACCGTGTCGACAATGCCGCCTTACGGTTTACGCAGCTCTACAAGAATGCGCTTAGCCAGTATATCTACGAGAAACAACAGGTGGCCGAATACGCCGATATGCTGCATATCTCGCCCAACCATTTGAATAAGTGCGTGAAAACCATTACCGGGCAATCAGCGCGGGATTTGCTGGATGAGATGATTCTGCTTGAAGCTAAAGTGCTGCTGGCGCAGACCGATTTGAGCGTTAGCGAAATTGCCTGGCAAATCGGAAAACAGGACCCCAGTAATTTTAGCCGCTTTTTTAGAACCAAAATGGGCATAACACCAAAAGAGTACCGGGAAGCTGATTGATTCTGACTATCCATTGCCTGATTTTGATAAAAAATTGCACTCGCTACGGAGATACTTTTGTATTGTATCAAACTCTCCAACCGAATGCAACTCCGTCTTCCCGTTCGACTGGTGCCTGTTCGCATTAGCCGCTTATTTTCGATTGGCGTTAGCCTGGCAACCCTGCTATCGAGTCAACTGGCTGCGGCTCAAGCACCCGATTATAGTTCCATTCGCTTTCCAAAGGGGTTTCTGCTGGGCGTCAGTACGGCGGCTTACCAGGTCGAAGGCGGTTGGCAGGCCGATGGGAAAGGTGAATCGAACTGGGATTTCTACACCAATAAAGTCGGCGTGACGCAGTTTGTGATTGGCAAAAAAGAGACGGGTAATGTGGCCGACAATATGTACGACCGGCAGCAATACCTCAAAGACATTGCCATGATGAAACAACTGGGCGTGAATACGTACCGGTTCTCCATCGAATGGTCCCGGATTTTGCCCGGCGGGACGGGTGCCGTCAATGAAAAAGGGTTGGCGCACTACGACCAGCTCATCGACGACCTGAAGGCGAATGGCATTGAGCCGTTCGTCACGTTATATCACTTCACAATTCCGCAGGTACTGGTTGAAAAAGGGGGCTGGACGAATCCCGAATCCATTCAGTGGTACGCCAACTACGCCGATGTGGTGTTTGCCCGGTACGGCAAAAAGGTGAAGCACTTCATCACCTTCAATGAACCGTATATCGAGCATTTCCTGGCTGACCGGCTCATGAACGCGCCCATGCGGAAAGAGCCGATGAACGTGCAGTACGCGCGGGAGATGATCAAGGTACACCATCAGTTGCTGGCCAATGCCACGGCCATCAAACGATACCATGCCCTTAACCTGGGCGGTGAAATTGGCCTGACGGCTAACCTCTCGCCCTGCTCACCCGCCGACCCGAACAATCCCAACGATGTGAAGGTGACCGCGTTGCAGGATGGTCTGCTGAACCGGCTCATTCTGGACCCGCTTTTCAGGGGTACGTACCCGGCCGATGCGCTGGCCGCTATTCAGCAGTATGCGCCGGAGTTTCGGCCAACGGCTGCCGAGATGGCCTTGCTGGCTTCGCAGAAACCCGATTTTCTGGGCATCAATTTTTACGCCCCGGCCTTAGTGAAGTTCGACGAAAAATCGCCCCTGAACTGCAACTGGATGGATGTAAACCCGGACCCCGTGAAGTCGCGCAATGGCCCAACCCGGCCCGACGCGTTGTATAACCTGCTGATGCGGATCAAAACGGAGTATGGCAATCCCATTACCTATATCACCGAAAACGGGGCCGCTTATGAAGAAGCCGACGAAGCGAACGTAAACGGAAAAATCAATGATCAGCACCGGGTAAACTACCTGGTTGGTCACCTCAAAGCCGTTCAGCAGGCCATTCAGGACGGGGCCAACACCAAAGGGTACATGCACTGGAGTCTGCTCGACAACTTTGAATGGGTGTTTGGCTACACCGCACACTTCGGTCTGGTCGCGGTTGACCTCACTACCCAGCAGCGGACGCCAAAGCAGAGTTTCTATACCTATCAGGCTATCCTGAAACAGCAGTAAGATGCCGGATGTATGACGTGGGAATGGGGATTTAGTGCTGACGCCTGAACGGGCTGATCACACCTGCATCAGCAATAAATCCCCAATTCTCCATTCACAATCCGAACCTCCCAATCCGACAATGACAACGAACAGGCTACCGGTCCTTTTGCTTCTCGCTGCGCTGAACAGTTACGGCCAAACCACGCTGCAGCAAAACTTTCAGACCCCGCCCAATGCGGCCAAACCCCGCGTGTGGTGGCACTGGATGAACGGCAACGTCACCAAAGAGGGCATTACCAAAGACCTTGAATGGATGAAACGGGTTGGCATTGGGGGCTTTCAGAACTTCGATGCCAGCCTGTTCACGCCCAACGTAACGCCCAAAAAACTGGTGTTCATGACACCCGAATGGAAAGACGCGTTCCGGCACACAACCGAGCTGGCTCAGAAATTACAGCTTGAAATGGCCATTGCCGGCTCGCCGGGATGGAGCGTAACGGGCGGGCCGTGGGTGCAACCGCCCGATGCCATGAAAAAATACGTCTGGAGCGAAACACACGTTACGGGCGGGAAAGCCTTTTCGGGGAAATTGCCCCAGCCACCCAACACGACCGGCAAATTTCAGAACGTTGCGCTGGCTGCGGATGCATTCGGCGGGCCAGTGAGTAACGTGCCGGGCTACTACGCCGATGCCGCCGTGATTGCGTATCGGGTGCCTGCCGCTGAAAAGGCTATTGCGTCGCTGAACCCGGACGCGGGACCGCCGAAAATCACCGCGAGTGGCGGCACGTTCAGCCTGGCCGAACTGACCGATGGCGACCTGGCTACTGCCCGGCTGCTGCCGCCAGTGGAAGTCGGGCAGGATGGGTGGATTCAATACGAGTTCGACAGTCCACAAACCATCAAGGCGTTTACCCTCGTGGGCGCGGCCCCGGCTGGCGAGTTGGCCGAATTTCGGGGAATGCCCGACAACCGGATGCTGAAAGTGAGCGACGACGGCGTGAATTTCCGGGATGTCGTCATTATCCGGGGCAGCACGATTCCCCAAAGCACCATGGGCATTCTGCCGACCACGGCCAGATACTTCCGCTTCACGTTTAAAACCGAAAAGCCCGAAGTCAATGCCTTTGCGGCCATGACCGGCGGTAGTGCCGAACCTGGTAAACCAACCGGCGTACCCATCGCCGAACTGGTGCTGTACAATACCGACCGCGTGGATCTGTTCGAGCAAAAAGCCGGGTTCAGCCCCTGGAAGGAAAGCACTCACTCATTAGTGAAGCCCGGTGCCGACGCTATCCCAACCGACGATGTGGTGGATCTGACGTCGAAAATGAGCACCGACGGTACGTTAAACTGGACAGCTCCCGCTGGGGACTGGGTGATTATGCGGCTGGGCTATTCGATTACGGGCCGCAAAAATCACCCTGCTTCGCCCGAAGCGACGGGACTGGAAGTAGATAAACTCGACAAAGTGGCCGTTCGCAACTACATCGATACGTATCTGGCTATGTACAGCGATGCCACAGGAGGCAAGCTGGGGGCAAAAGGCCTGGAATATATGGTGCTGGACTCCTACGAAGCGGGTCACATGACCTGGACGAAAACGATGCCCGACGAGTTTAAAAAACGGCGCGGCTATGACCTTACGCCCTGGCTTCCGGTGCTGACGGGTCGGGTGATTCGCAGCGCCGACGCGAGCGAGAAGTTTCTGTGGGATTTTCGCAAGACCATCGGCGAACTGATCGTCGAAAACCACTACGAGGTAATTGGCGAGGCTCTCCACGCACGGGGGATGAAACGCTACACCGAATCGCACGAGAACGGACGGATTTACTTAGCCGACGGCATGGACGTGAAACGCCAGGCTGATGTTCCGATGTCGGCTATGTGGACGCCGGGGAGTCTGGCCGGTGGTTCCGATGAGGAGGTTCGGAGCGAGGCCGACATTCGGGAAGCGGCTTCGGTGTCGCACATTTACGGGCAGAACTTAGTGGCGGCTGAGTCGATGACGTCCATTCAGAACGCGTTTAGCTGGCATCCCGAGAAGCTGAAGCGCACTGCGGATCTCGAAATGGCGTCGGGTCTGAACCGCTTTGTGATCCATACGTCCGTTCACCAGCCGCTGGACGATAAAAAACCGGGTTTTTCGCTCGGACCCTTCGGGCAGTACTTTACCCGGCAGGAAACCTGGGCCGAACCCGCGAAAGCGTGGATGGACTATCTGGGTCGTAGTTGTTATCTGCTTCAGCAGGGCAAACCGGTGGTGGACGTGCTGTATTACTACGGCGAAAACAACAACATCACGCAGGCCTTTGCCGACAAACTGCCCGCTATTCCGGCGGGCTATGCCTTCGACTTCGCCAACGCAACGGTACTGAAAGAAGCCCTACGCGTCGAGGGGGGTAAACTCGTCACGCCGAGCGGTCAGTCCTACCGGATGCTGGTGCTGGACGGTCCGTCGAACACCATGATGACGCTGTCTGTCCTGAAAAAACTGAACGAACTGGTCAGAGCAGGCGCGAAGGTAGTTGGAGCAAAACCCGAACGCTCGCCCAGCCTGAGCGATAATCCCGCCGATTTCTCCGCGCTGGCGAACGAAATCTGGGGCGACCCGAACGTATCGACTAAACCAATAGACGCCGTGCTGAGTGCAATGGGTGTTCAGAAAGATGTGGATATATCAGGTAATAAGGCCCCAATCCTGTATGTGCACCGCAAATCCGAAATTCCCAATCCAAAATCCGAAATTGACCTTTACTGGCTCGACAACCGCAGCGATGACCCCAACGAAGCTGCCGTCAGCTTCCGGGTAACGGGAAAAGTACCCGAGTTGTGGAACCCCCAAACGGGCAAAATCGAGCGCGTATCGTACCAGATGAAAGGCGGCCGTACCCTTATCCCCCTCAAATTCGAGTCGTGGGGGGCTTACTTTATCATCTTCCGCGAGAAGACAACGGTAGATTCCTACACCAAACCAGTCGTTACCGAGTCCACCATCGCCACGGTGAATGGCCCCTGGAAAGTATCGTTTCAGGAAGGTCGGGGCGCACCCGCACAAGCTACCGTCAATCAACTGGCGTCGTGGTCGGAGAATGCGGATACGGGCATCCGGTATTTTTCGGGTACGGGCACGTACGAGAATACGGTTAATGTGCCAGCGGTGGCTAAAACCAGGCAGTACATTCTGGATTTAGGCGATGTTAAAAATATGGCCGAGGTGCTTGTCAATGGCAAAAACGTGGGCATCGCCTGGAAGAAACCCTTCCGATTGGACATCACGGATGCCCTGAAGCCCGGCACCAACACGCTCCAGATCAAGGTCACTAACCTGTGGGTGAATCGACTGATTGGTGATGCCCAACCGAACATCACCAACAAAATTACCTTCACTACCATGCCGTTCTACCGGGCCGATTCACCCCTGTTACCATCGGGTTTGCTGGGGCCAGTTCGTGTTTTGTCCAGATAGTGGCTAAAATAATAGGTCTATAACTGCTTTTTGTCATGCTGACGCAGGAAGCATCTTAACGCTTCATGACGGATTTGTTAGGGCACTTTAAGATGCTTCCTGCGTCAGCATGACAAACTTATCCCCCAAAGGAACACACTATCAAACCACTCAAACCTATGCCATTACGTCGTTTTTTAGTCTTGCTAAGCGTACTCATTGCGCCAGTTACGCAGGCTCAGCAGGTTATTCGTCTGTATGACGGCAAAGCCCCCGGCTCCGAGAACTGGACGTGGGAGGAGGCCGAGAACACCACCAACCTGTTCAACACGCGGGTTGTCTATAACGTGTCAACCCCAACGCTCACGGCCTACCTGCCCAGCGCTGACCTGGCTACCGGCACGGCGGTCATTATTGCGCCGGGTGGCGGGTTTCATACGCTTTCAATTGATTCTGAGGGTATCGAGGTAGCCAAGTGGCTGGCTGCCAAAGGCGTGGCGGCTTTTGTGCTCAAATACCGGGTAGTGCACAGCCTGACCAACGACCCCGTTGCCGAGCTGATGCCCAAAATGGCCGATAAACAAAAGTTAGATGCCGAGAACGCCCCGGTTGTGCCCTTAGCCATTGCCGACGGCAAACGGGCTATGGAGTACGTGCGGCAACACGCCAAAGAGTTTAACATCCTGCCCGACCGGATCGGGCTGATGGGCTTTTCGGCGGGCGGCACGGTGACGATGGGCGTAGGTTTTGCGTATTCGCCCGCCAACCGCCCTGACTTTCTGGCCCCGATTTATCCGTACCTCGGCGCGGGAGCGATTGCCAAACAGGTCGTCCCGGCCGACGCCCCCCCGCTGTTTGTTTGTGCCGCTTCCGACGATCAGCTGGGTCTGGCTCCTCACAGTACGAAACTCTACAACGACTGGATTGCGGCCGGCAAACCGGCCGAACTGCACATGTACCTGAAGGGCGGGCATGGATTCGGCATGCGGAAACAGAACCTGCCTACCGACTCGTGGATCGACCGCTTCGGCGACTGGCTGAAACTGAACGGCTATCTGACCAAAGCGCAGGCCCTGAAAAATTAATTTTTACTCACTGTTTGGTCGACTACAATCGCTCAATCAGCACTTTACTTTCAATTCTGTACGTCAATGGCGAAGAACCCGCATTACCTTTCCCAGCTTGCCCACCTCGAGTTGTATTCACCCGATGTGGAAAAATCCGTTCACTTTCTCCGGGACATTGTGGGTCTGGATGAAACCGGGCGCGATGATAATTCCGTCTATTTCAGGGCCTGGGGGGATTATTTCCACCATACCCTCAAAATTACGTACCGCGAAACAGCGGGTTTAGGGCATCTTGGCTGGCGGGCCGACAGTCCCGAAGCGCTGGAGGAATGCGTAGCCTACTTAGAACAAACCGGTGCCGGGCGGGGCTGGGTCGATGGTGATTTAGGGCATGGAAAGGCGTATCGGTTCCAATCGCCCGACGGGCATATGCACGAAGTATTCTGGGACGTGGTCTGGTTGCGCGAAACCGGCGAACGGGGCAGCATCTATGCCGACCGCTACGCCAGTAACCGGCGCGTGGGCGTTAACCCACGTCGATTTGACCACATCACCTACATGGTGGCCAAGTTTCAGTACGGGAAAGAAAAGGCATTCTGGCAGGGCATGGGCCTGAAAAACCCTGATGAGGTGCGCATGAGCGACGAGATTCCACCCATTGGTGGCCTGTGGACCATCGGCAACCTCTCGCATGACATTGCGGTATTCAGTGACCCCAACATCGAGCCGGGTGAGGGCGTGTTCAACCACGTTGCCTTCAATTTCGATAGCCGCGAAGAAGTGCTGCTGGCCCTGGATTATTTTACCGAAAAAGGGTTCAAGAGCGTGATGGGTGCGCCCACCCGCCACAAAGCCGATGAGGGCTTCTTTATTTATATCATCGACCCCGGCAGCGGCATCCTGTTCGAGTTCTACGCCGGTGCCCGCCTGATTTTCGCCCCCGACCACGGCCCGGATATTCATTACCTGAAAGACAATCCAAACGATGCCTGGGGAACCGCCAATCCCTTCGCCGAAATGGGCAAAGGTAAAAAGCTCGGCCTGACCGACGGCGTCGTGAAACCGGTTGATGTGTAGGGATATCGGATATATGATTTCGGATTGGGGATTTGGCTGACGCGAAAGCAATAAATCCGCAATCCGACCGCTTCGGCGGACCGATCATAAATCCCCAAATCCGAGATCACACATGACTAAAAAAGACTTGCAGGACCGGTTAAAGGTGTTTGCTATAGACATTGTCCGATTTGCCGAAGGCTTGCCTGAATCGCTCGGGTTTAGAACGGTACGGAATCAGATTGTCCGCAGTGGCCCCTCGTCGGCAGCTAATTATCGGGCTGCCTGTCGCGGTAAATCGACCGCTGATTTTAAGCACAAGCTGGAAATTGTTGAAGAAGAGTTGGATGAAACCCTGTTTTGGCTGGAGTTTACCGTCGGCCTTGACGAAACGAAGCGTGGCCTGATTAGCCCGTTATGGAAAGAAGGTAATGAACTGTTATCCATCATTGTCGCATCCATTAATGCAATAAAAAGAAAACTCAAATAGGATCTTGGATTGAGGATGTCGGACGCCGGATTTGTAAAAAAGAATCTGCCGCTCAAAATCCGAAATCCGACATCAAAAAATCCGAAATCAACCATGTGGCATTATTTTCCGGGGCAGTATATGCCCTCCTACCAGGTTAACCGCGCATTGACGCAGGCTCATTACGGCGGGGGCGAATTCGCCGAATGTCTGGAAGTTGCGGGTCAAATCACACCCGGCGACAACGAGAGTTTTCACCACGCCTGGGTTAACATGGGCAACAAAGTGTTCGGTATTGGCGAAACAGCCCTTGCAACCGGCAACGTCATCACGGCCCGACGGTCGATGTTGCGGGCGTTTAATTACCTCCGCACGGCCGAGTTCTTCCTGAAACCCCATGACCCTCGTAAACTACCGACCTACCTGAAGGCACGGGAGGCATTTTTGACAGCTATCGACCACTTTGACACGAAGCCGCTTCAGGTGGAGGTTCCCTTTGAGGACGGTCAGGCGTCCCTGTCGTTTCTGCCCGGCTATCTGTTTGCGCCGACGGGCGTTCAGAACCCTCCGCTGATGATTATGTTCGGCGGGTTAGACAGCCTGGCCGAAGAGCTATACTTCGGTATCTCGCAGCACCTCAACGAACGGGGCATTGCGCTGCTGGCGATGGATGGACCCGGACAAGGCTATGCGTTGCGCGTCAACAATATTCTGACCCGTTACGACTTCAATGTGGCCGGTACAGCCGTGCTCGATTGGGCTATTGACAATTTGAAAGACCACGTCGATACCACCCGGATTGGTATTGGCGCCGTGTCGATGGGGGGCTACATGGCGGCCCGATGTGCCGCCTTTGAACCCCGGTTCAAGGTTTGTATGGTCTTCGGAGCCGTCTGGAGTTACTACGACATCTGGAAAAACCGGCCCGACACGCACCCGCTGGCTGAAATTGTGCAGCACATTGTCGGTGCCGATAACATGACCGACGCCCGCGAACGGCTGAAACAATTCGCGCTTGATGGCATAGCGGACAAAATTTCAATGCCGACCTACGTCCTGCATGGCGAAGACGACCGCCAGAACTTCGTAGAAAACGCCTACAAACTGGATGCGGCCCTGACCTGCGAACACGTGCTGGAGGTAGTGCCGAAAGAAGAAAGCGGGTCGGCCCACTGCCAGATCGACGACTTCACCAAGACGTTCAATATGTACGACTGGGTAGCTGGTAAGTTAATTGGTTGATTCGTTATTGGTTGATTGGTTGACTGGTTAATTGGGCCATTGGCTGACTGTTTTGAACCTCCCCAATCACCCAGTCCACCAATTCCCTAATCCACCAATTAACCAGTCAACCACTCAACGAATCAACCAGTCAACCAGTCAACCAATCCCCAACCAATGATACAACAGATAAAAAAAGGCATTACGTATGCCGAATCGGGGGAGGCCGACGCCCAGGTACGGGCTACGGTAGAGCAGATGCTGACCGACGTTCGCGCCGGGGGCGATGTGGCTGTCCGTGCCCTGTCGGAACGCTTGGACAAGTGGTCGCCCGCCAGTTTCCGGTTGTCGAAAAAGGAAATCGAGACCATTGTTGCCGGATTGCCGCAGCAGGTGATTGACGATATCACGTTTGCGCAAACGCAGATCCGCAATTTCGCGCAAATACAGCGCGAGTCCATTCGGGATGTGGAGGTTGAAACGTTGCCGGGCGTATTTCTGGGACACAAGAACATTCCGGTCAACAGTGTTGGGTGCTACGTGCCGGGCGGCCGTTATCCGATGGTTGCCTCCGCCCATATGAGCGTGCTGACGGCTAAGGTGGCGGGTGTAAAACGCGTCATTGCGTGCACGCCACCCATAAATGGTCAGATTCCGGCGGCAACGGTAGCGGCCATGGCCATGGCCGGTGCCGACGAGATCTATTTACTGGGCGGTGTTCAGGCGGTAGCGATGATGGCCCTCGGCACTGAAACCGTCGATTCGGTCGATATGCTGGTGGGGCCGGGCAATGCCTACGTGGCCGAAGCCAAACGCCAGCTTTACGGTAAAGTGGGCATCGACCTGTTTGCCGGTCCAACCGAAACGTTAGTCATCGCTGATGATACCTGCGATGTCAGAACCTGCGCCACCGATTTGCTCGGACAGGCGGAACATGGGCCAACCTCACCCGCTATTCTGCTCACCAGCAGCCCGGCCATAGCCTACGGTATTCAGGCCGAGATCGAGCGTCAGCTTCAAACCCTGCCCACCGCCGACGTAGCGAGTGTAGCCTGGCGCGACTACGGGCAGGTTATCCTGGTCGATACGGTCGATGAGTTGATTGCCGAAGCCGACCGCATTGCTTCCGAACACGTACAGGTCATGACCGAAAACCCCCGCCTGTTCCTGGACCGGATGACCAATTACGGCGGCTTATTTCTGGGCGAGAAAACCAACGTGGCCTACGGCGATAAGGTGATAGGCACCAACCATACGCTGCCTACCCGGGAAGCAGCCCGTTATACAGGCGGCTTGTGGGTCGGTAAGTTCCTGAAAACCTGCACGTATCAGGAAATCAGGACCCCGGAGGCCAGTGCGATGATCGGCGAATACTGCTCGCGGCTGTGTGCCATTGAAAACTTCTGGGGCCACAAAGCTCAGGCCGATTTACGGGTAGAACGATACGGACAGCGTGAACTGGCACAGCATGAGCCAGCCTAACGTGCTGACCGGCAACTTAGCCCTGGTTACGGGTGGTGCGGGCGGCATTGGCTCGGCCATCAGCCGGACGCTGGCCGGGGCCGGGGCAACCGTCGTAATAACCTACAACCGTGATGTCGTTAAAGCCGATGCGCTGCTACAGACGCTTCCCGGCACTAGCCATGCAATCGTCCAGGCGTCAGTGACGGATACTGAATCACTGAGCAGGCTGGCCGGTATTGTTGCCGAACGCTACGGACGGTTAGACATACTGGTGAACAACGCGGGCATTACAACGCCCGTAGCGCACGACGATCTGGATGGCCTGACGGACGAATGGATCGACCAGATTTTTCAGACCAACTGGCGCGGGAGTTTTGCCATGATTCGGGCCTGTAAAACCTTGTTGCTGGCGAGTGGCAACGGATTGGTCGTGAATATCTCATCGGTGGCCGGACAAACGGGTATCGGCAGCAACGTGGCCTATTGTGCTTCCAAAGCCGCCATCGACAGCCTGACCCGGTCGTTGGCCCGGGCACTGGCTCCGCAGATTCGGGTCGTTTCGGTGTCGCCGGGCTGGGTCATGGGCGAATACGCTAACCGCGTTGACCCCGCTTATTTACAGACGCAGGTTGACGCAACGCCGATGGGCCGACTGGCCACGGGTGATGATGTGGCCAATGCGGTACTGGCCCTGACCACAACGCTGACCTTCACCACGGGCAGCATTATTCCGGTCGACGGCGGAAGGCCGTTGCGGTGATTTTAAACGAAGCTAAACAGCCCCAACCAGTAGATGAAACTCGTAACCTTTCAACCATCAGATAATCAAACCCGCGCGGGCTGGCTAACGCAGAACGGCGTAGTGGACATGCACGCGCTGAGCAACGGCGTGTTACCGGCCGATATGCTCAGCTTCATCGACGACTACGAACGATATGTGGCGCTTATTCAGGAAAATAACTGGCTGGATGCTGAACCGACGTACGCGCTGGATGCCGTTCAGCTGTTGGCTCCCCTACCCAATCCGCGCAGTTTTCGGGATTACATCGGCTTTGAGCAGCACATGCTCAATGCGTCGCGGTCGTTTGGCCACAGCATCGCCAAAGCCTGGTACGAAATGCCTATTTTCTACTTCACTAACCACCAGGCTATTTATGGGCCGGGGGACGACATTAAGCGCCCCGCCACCGAAATCAAGCTGGACATTGAGTTGGAGATAGCCTGTATTATTGGCAAAAAAGGCAGCGACATTAAAGCCGGGGAGGCCCGCCCCTATATTTTTGGCTATACTATTTTCAACGACTGGACAGCGCGGGCTATTCAAAAGCGCGAGATGGAAGCACCGCTGGGGCCGTGCAAAGGCAAGGATTTTGCCAATGCTATCGGCCCATGCATCGTTACGGCTGATGAGTTTGAGTTATACCGTTGCACCATTACCGAAGCCGACTTTCCCGAACCGCTCCGTTTCCCAACGGGCCCAAAAGAGCGGTTCGACCTGAACATGCAAAGCCGCATCAACGGCGTAACCATTTGCGAGGGGAACTACAAAACGGTGTTCTATAATTTTGAACAGATGATTGAACGCGCTTCGGAAAACGGCGTGAACCTGATGCCGGGTGACATATTAGGGTCAGGAACAGTGGGTTGGGGTAGCCTGATCGAAAATAACTTTACCGTCCACCGGCCCCTCGAACCCGGCGACGTAATCGAGTTGGAAATTGAGGGGATCGGGGTTTTAAAGAACACCGTCGTATGATACTCGAACACGCCCTCATCACCGTTCAACCCGGTCGGCAGGCCGAGTTTGACCAGCAGTTCCCCCATGCCAAAGCTGTGATCAGCCAGGCCAGCGGGTTCATTGACCTGAACCTGCACCGGGGCATCGAAACGCCGGAGACCGGTCCGGCGATCCGGTACCTATTGCTCATTCGCTGGCAGACGCTGGAAGACCATACCGTCGGCTTTCGGCAATCGGCTCTATTTCAGGATTGGCGGGCTATCATCGGACCGTTTTTTGCCAGCCCACCCGTCGTTGATCATTTCGAACGTATTGAAAAGTTATGACACAGAGCGGCACAAAGACTTAAAACTCTTCTCCGTGCCGCTCTGTGTCGAAATCCTTAAAACCCAATTCTATATGAAAATCATTGACTTATCGGTGACGATCTCATCGGACATCAAAGAGCCGCTACCGACCAAAATTGATTACGAAGACCACAAAGAAGGAGCGAAAAAGATGGGTTCCAAACTGTTTGGCGGGGCTTCAGCAGACGTTTTCCTGGAAGGCAACGGCCCTGCCGGGGAGTTTCTCTACCTGACCGGTCATGCCGGTACGCACATCGACGCGCCCTGGCACTATTTCCCCACCAGCGAGGGCAAACCGTCGCGCACCATTGAGGAGATGCCGCTTGACTGGTTTTTTCACGACGGCGTGGTGCTTGATTTTACCGATAAACCCGATGGCTATTGTTTTTCATCGGATGACCTGAAAGAAAAGCTCGCAGCCATCAACTACACCCTCAAGCCGTTCGATATTGTCCTGATTCGGTGCGACGCCGATAAACGCCTGCACGACGACGATTTTGTGAAAATACACGTCGGTGCGTCTGCTGAAGCGACCCATTGGCTGATTGATCAGGGGATTAAAGTGATGGGAACCGACGGATGGGGCTGGGATATTCCGCTCCATATTCAGGCGGAGGATTACGTTAAAAATCCACGTCCCGGGGTGATTTGGGCTGCGCATTACGTGGGGCGCGAGAAGGAATACTGCCAGATCGAGAAACTGGCTAACCTGGATCAGTTGCCCCCGTTTGGCTTTACCGTAAGTTGTTTTCCGGCAAAAATCAAAGGCGGCAGCGCGGGCTGGTGCCGGGCTGTAGCCATTTTTGGTTAATTAGTTAATGGTTGATTAGTTAATTGGGTATTGGTCGATTGGTTAATGGTTGATTAGTTAATTGGTGGATTGGTTAGCCAGTAATGTAGGTCATACCCACCCACCATTCATCCAATAACCAATTAACCAATCAACCATTAACCAGTCAACCATTCATCCAATAACCAATTAACCAGTCAACCAATCGACCAATAACCAATCAAATCATGACATCAATCAGAAAAGCCTTAGTGGTCGGGGGCGGTATTGGCGGCTTATCGGCGGGCATTGCGCTGCGGCAGGCAGGCATCGACGCGGAGGTTATCGAACTCCAGCCGGAATTTAACGTCTATGGCGTCGGCATCATTCAGCCCTCCAATGCGCTCCGGGCGCTGGACGTGCTGGGGCTTGCTGACGGCTGTATGGAACGTGGATCGCCCTACGGTCCCGTAAAAATGTGTACCAGTACCGGCTTTCAGGTTGCCCAGGTCGGTACGCCCCCCATGGGCCGCTTGCCTGTTCACAACGGTATTT
Source organism: uncultured Cytophagales bacterium (assembly GCA_964251665.1). Lineage (GTDB taxonomy): Bacteria > Bacteroidota > Bacteroidia > Cytophagales > Spirosomataceae > JBBQLG01. Next base: position 80,694 of record CAXUKO010000012.1, on the reverse strand, counting down.
CGCGCCGGATTCTGCATCAGGTGCTGCACAACGGAGCCATTGCCAATGGCGTGCGCATTCGGATGGGCGTTACGGTGACTGCGCTCGACAATGCCCCCGATGCAGTGACCGTTACGTTTAGCGACGGCAGCACAGAACGCTATGACCTGGTGGTAGGATCGGACGGCGTGTACTCCAAATTGCGCGGGTTGGTGCTGGGCGATTATAAACCGCGTTATACCGGGCAGTCGGTTTGGCGATATGCCTTTCCCCGGCCCGCCGACCTCGATACCGGCTACATTTTTCTCGGTAAGCAAAGTAAGGTGGGCCTGATTCCTATGACCGCCGACAGCATGTACATGTTCGTCGTATCGGCCGAAGGCGAAGACCCGAAAATACCCGAAATGGAATTGGTCCCCCGCCTGAAAGCCTTAGTGGCGGAGTACGAAGCACCGATGGTACGCGCCGTTGTCGACCAGATAACCGATCCGAAAGGCGTGATCTACCGTCCGCTCGAAACGCTGCTGCTGCCGGCTCCGTGGTACAAAAACCGGGTACTGCTCATCGGCGATGCCGTTCATGCCACCATTCCGCAGTTGGGGCAGGGGGCCGGGCTGGCCATTGAGGATGCCGTGGTGCTGGGTGAGTTGATTCAGTCCGGCAACGCATTGCCAACGGTGCTGGATGCGTTTATGAGCCGCCGGTACGACCGCTGCAAAATGGTGGTCGATGCGTCGAACACCCTCGGCGAGTGGGAACAACTGGAGTGGCAGGGGCAGCTTCCCGAAGGGGCTAATATGGGTGCCCTGATGGGTAAAACGCTGGGTGCTCTGGGTGCGCCGATTTAGAGCGTGCCGGGAAATTAAAAAGACTGATAGTGGGGCACCATTGGAGGTCATAAAACACAAAAGCCACCGACGTCTCAAACAGTACAGCCTGACTTACCGAAGTAGATCAGGCTGTCTGTCTGAATTAGACACGTACGAATGGCTTTGCGCCCGAACTTGTCGGCTTAGTCCTCGTCCTCACCCTGGTCGACATGCCCATGAATAAAGCCGCCGGGCAGTTCTTCCTGATCCTCTAAAGGCGTATCCCCTGGTTCGTGGGGGCCTTCCTGACGAAGAATAGACTCTCTGTCATTGGCACTGGCTGCTCCCTGATCTCCTTCGCCCCCGGGCGAATACCATCTGATTGTCTTCATGGCTGTTTCGTTTTTTAGGAATTATCTCCTGGAAAACAGCTGAAAGCAGGGGAGGTTTTAAAAAAAGAGTATTCGGTTCAAGCGTAAACATGATTTTCGTGGTTGACTGAACGAGTCAATGGGTCATCCGGTTGGCGTAGGTGCGCTGGTAGGTTTGGGGACTTTTTCCGGTAATGGCCTTGAATTTCTGGTGGAAACAGCTGGCGTTGTTAAAGCCACTGTCGAAGCAGATTTGCTTGATACCCAGCCGGTTCTCGATCAGGAGTTTGCAGGCGGCTCCAACCCGGATTTCCAGCAGGAATTGAGAGTACGTTTTGCCCGTTCGGGACTTGAAATACCGGCAGAACGAGTTGGGTACTAACCGCGCCACGGACGCGATCTCGTCTAAGGTAATGCGCTGACTGAAGTGGTTCAGCGTATAGTCGTAAATGGCGTTGATCCGCTCGTTTTCGGAGTCCGACAAATCGTATTGAAACCCAATGGACGAGAGCACAATCGACTCGTCCGATTGCGCAATGGCCAGCAGGCAGTCCATCAGGGCCATAATCCGGTGCGGGCCTTCGCTGTGGCGCAGCGTGTGCATGGTCCCGGCTACGCAGCTTCGCAGGGCACCCGTCAGTAGCAGACCGCTCCGGGCTTTCTCCAGCACCCCTTTCAGCGGCTTATTTTCGGGCAGACTCAAAAAGCGGTCGCCCCAGAAGTTTTCCAGAAAATGAATAACCGTCGAATACGGCCCGGCGTCCGGCTCGTCGGTGAGCGTGCCTTCATCGAAACGCCAGTAGTGGGGCAGGTTCGTGCCGACCAGCACAACATCGCCCGGCCCGAATCGCCGGATGTTGTCGCCGACAAACTGCGTACCCATGCCCCGGTGAAACTCGATCAGCTCCACTTCGGCATGGTAATGCCAGCGGTTATTAATGTTCGGAATCCGGTCCCGGCGCAGGCTGAAGGAGTGGGACGGTTCGGTTGGAACTTTGAGCAGGTGCGGTTTCATACTGAAAAAAGTATTCAGGAAATATACCACTTTCTGCCAATCAGGGTGAATATCTCTTACTGGTTGGATAATTCTATAACTAATCTGTATTTGTAAATACTATTCCTTTGCATTGTTCAATTCTGAAATTGTGTCTTTGTTCTCTGTTATGGCCATTTCTATACCCTGCTAACCTGTTCACTATGAAGCGCATCTCGATCACCCGGACATGCATCGCTCTGTTTCTGCTGGGCAGTCTCGTCCAGACTACCTACGGGCAGGCCGCTAAACCAGCCCCTTACACGGAAGACTGGGCCTCGCTGGCAAGGCATACCGAAGCGCCGGAATGGTTTAAAGACGCCAAATTTGGCATCTATTTCCACTGGGGCGTGTATTCGGTACCGGCCTACGCCTACGAGTGGTACCCGCGCTGGATGCACTTCGAGGGCACTAAGGAGTACAAACACCATCTGGAAACGTACGGCCATCCGAGCAAATTTGGCTACCACGATTTCATACCGATGTTCAAAGCCGAGTACTTCGACCCCAACGAATGGGCCGATTTGTTTAAGAAAGCCGGTGCCCGCTTTGCCGGTCCGGTGGCCGAACACCACGATGGGTTTTCGATGTGGGCCAGCAAAGCAACGCCCTGGAATGCGAAAGATATGGGTCCCAAACGCGACGTAACCGGCGAACTGGCCAAGGCGATTAAGGGGCGGAACATGAAGCTCATCACTACCTTTCACCACGAGCGGCAGCTACAGCGCTATGCCGACAAACCGGACGAAAAAAAGTTTGAGAATAGCCATTATCCGTTCATTCAGGGGATGCCGCCCACCTCGACCGATCCGAAACTGCGGCTGCTGTATGGGTACGTGCCCGAAAACGAGTGGCTCGAAACAATCTGGTTTGGCAAGCTGAAAGAAGTAATCGACGGTTACAGCCCGGACATCATCTGGTTCGATTCGTGGCTGGATCAGATCCCGGAAGCGTACCGGCAAAAATTCTGTGCCTACTACCTGAACGAGGCTGCCAGAAAAAAGCAGGAGGTGGTTATTGTGCGGAAACAGAACGACCTGCCGCTGTCGGTGAGCGTCGATGATCTGGAAAAATCCCGCAAGAACCGCCTGGACACTACAGCCTGGATGACCGACGAAACCATCAGTACGGACAGCTGGTCGTACACGACGGATATGCGGTACAAGCCTACTGCGGATCTGTTGCACATACTAATCGATATTGTGAGCAAAAACGGGGTGCTGCTGCTCAATATTTCGCCCAAAGCCGACGGCACGATTCCGGCGGAGCAGAAAGACGCCTTACTTAAAATCGGGAAATGGCTGGATACCAACGGGGAGTCTATTTACGCCACCCGGTCGTGGTACACCTACGGCGAAGGGCCAACCAAAGAGCCGGAAGGGAGTTTTGATAATCACCAGCAATTCGCTAAAATCAAGTATTCGGCCAAAGACATTCGCTTTACCACAAAGGGCAATGTGATTTACGCAACAATGCTGGGCAAGCCGGAGCCGGGTCAGAAAATCCAGCTTGCGTCGTTTGCCAAAGATCAGTTGAAAACACCGGTAGCTATAAAGAGTATCACCTTGCTGGGCACGAAAGACAAACTTAAGTGGGAACTGGCCGACGCTGGTCTGGCAATCACCGCTCCCACACAGGTGCCCGATGAAATGGCCACGGTGTTTAAGATCACGACGAGGAAATAAGGGGTTGTTTTCTTCCCTGAGCAGGCGACTTAAGTCGCCTGCTCAGGGAAGAAAACAACCGCCCAACCACAAACTTCTTATGAACCTACAACTTCAGGATAAACTAATTATCGTTACCGGCGGGGCCAGGGGCATCGGCGAAGGAATTGTAAAGGTGCTGGCGGCAGAAGGGGCCATTCCGGTCATTGTGGGCCGTACCGAAGAACATAACCTGGCAACGGTGGCCGCTGTGGAAGCCCTGGGGCAACGGGCCTTTCAGGTCGTCGCGGAACTGAATCAGCCCGAAGAGTCGGAGAAAGCGGTGAAGGCAGTACTGGCGCAGTTCGGGCGGATCGACGGGCTGGTAAATAATGCCGGCGAGAACGATGGCGTTGGCCTGGAAACCGGCGATTATGAGCGGTTTATGGCATCGCTGCATAAAAACGTCGTGCATTATTACCTCATGGCGCACCACGCCCTGCCCGCGCTCAAAGCCTCGAAGGGCGCGATTGTTAACATCACCTCCAAAACGGCCGAAACCGGTCAGGGCGGCACGTCGGCCTATGCCGCAGCCAACGGCGGACGCAATGCCCTCACCCGCGAATGGGCCGTTGAACTGCTCAAATACGGTATCCGCGTCAACGCGATTGTGGTGGCCGAGTGCTGGACGCCATTGTACGAACGCTGGATTCAGACGCTGCCCAACCCGGAAGAAAAACTGGCCTCCATTGTGGCCAACATTCCGCTGGAGAACCGCATGACAACGGCGGAAGAAATTGCGAATACGGCGGCTTTTCTCCTTTCCCAGCGGTCGAGCCACACCACCGGGCAGTTGCTGTACGTGGATGGCGGCTATGTTCATTTAGACCGGGCGCTGGCTAATTCCTGATGAATACGTTAGTGTGTACCACTCCCGGTCAGTTTGCGTACAGGCCGACCGACCGACCCGATCCGAAACCGGGTTATGCCCTGCTGCGGGTGAAACAGATTGGCATCTGCGGCACGGACCTGCACGCCTTCGAGGGAACACAGCCGTTCTTTAGTTATCCCCGCATTCTGGGGCATGAGCTGGCGGCCGAGTTCGTAACGGCCAACGGGGATACTGGCTTCTCACCGGGCGAAGCTGTTACGTTTATTCCTTATTTTAACTGTGGCCACTGCATTGCCTGCCGATCCGGTAAACCGAATTGCTGCGTCAACATGCAGGTGTTTGGCGTGCATATCGACGGTGGCATGTCGGAGTACATTACCGTGCCGATACATGCTCTTGTGCATGGCGACGGGCTGGGCTATGATGAGCTGGCCCTGGTGGAGCCGCTGGCCATTGGCGCGCACGGTGTGCGCCGGGTCGGTGTCCGGGCGGGTGAGTTTGTGCTCGTTGTTGGTGCTGGTCCTATCGGGCTGGGGATTATGGAGTTTGCCCGCCTGGCCGGAGGAACTGTCATTGCCCTCGATCTCAACGAAACCCGTCTGGCGTTCTGCCGGGAGAAACTGACCATCCCGCACACCATCAATGCCGCATCTGCTGACGTAACTGACCAACTCCAGGCCATCACCAACGGCGACATGCCCACCGTCGTTATGGATGCGACCGGTAGCCTGCGGGCCATCAATCAGGCGTTTGCGTACCTGGCGCATGGTGGCCGCTACGGACTGGTTGGCCTGCAAAAAGGGGAGATCAGCGTAAATCACCCCGAATTTCACAAGCGCGAAGCCACGCTGATGAGCAGCCGCAATGCTACCCGCGCCGACTTTGACCAGGTAATTGCCGCCATGAAAAGCGGTCATATCGACCCGACTACGTATATCACCCACCGGGTTGCCTTCAACCGGGTCAGCGATGCGTTTGCGGGCTGGCTCGACCCGGCGAATGGCGTTATCAAAGCAATGGTGATGATGGAGGGGTAAAGTATGAGCAGCATGACAAAAACAGATTCTTCTCAGCAGTCTGTGCTCTTATCGATAGGAGAACTAATTTGGTAGTAGAATTCACCGGATGGCCGTAGCCCGGACGTAGGCGTCCGGTTGCATGCAGTAACTAAGATACTGATTGGTACCGGACGTAGGCGTCCGGGCTACGGCCATCCGGCATTAAGCTTCATAGTATAGATCCCTAAGTTGGACGAGTACCAGCGCAACGCTCCCGCACCGGCGTACCGCTCACGATGACAAACAGAATGATAAATCTCCGTTTCCGCGTCCACTTTCTTTACTTTGCTGCTTAATTCACCTGTTCCTACCTGTTTATTGACATCGAATGGCACTTAGCTGGACTGAGATTAAAGACCGCGCCCTGCGGTTTGCAAACGAATGGAAAGACGATACCTCGGAAGACGCCGAAGCCAAGTCGTTCTGGGATGATTTCTTCACCGTTTTTGGCGTCACGCGCCGACGGCTGGCGCAATTCGAGAAAGCCGTTGAACGACCCGGACGCAGCAAGGGCTTTGTTGATCTGTTCTGGCCCGGTACGCTGGTAGTCGAACACAAGTCGCGCGGGCGGAGCCTTGACGATGCCTACAAACAGGCAGTCGATTACTTTGTGGGGCTGAAGGATCACGAACTGCCCCGCTACGTGCTGGTGTCGGACTTTGCCCGCTTCCGGCTCTACGACCTGGAGGAAACGGCCGAACCGCACGAGTTTTTGCTGGCTGACCTGCACCTGCACGTTAAGGAGTTTGGCTTTATGCTGGGCTATCAGAAACGGACGTATCAGGAGCAGGACCCCGTTAACATCAAAGCCGCGCAGATGATGGGTAGCCTGCACGATAAACTCAAAGCCGTTGGCTACGAGGGGCATACGCTGGAGGTGTATCTTGTCCGGCTGCTGTTCTGCCTGTTTGCCGACGATACCAGTATTTTCGATAAGGGCATTTATCAGGATTACCTGAGTCAGAACACCCGCGACGATGGCTTTGATCTGGGTTCCCAAATGGCCATGCTGTTCCAGATTCTGAACACGCCCGCCGATAAACGCCCGAAAAACTTAGACGATGCCCTGGCGCAGTTTCCCTACGTAAATGGCAAACTCTTCGCCGAACCGCTGATGATTCCGACCTTCGACCGGGCCATGCGGCAGATGCTGCTCGACTGCTGCGCGCTGGACTGGGGCCGCATCTCGCCCGCCATCTTCGGGTCGCTGTTTCAGTCGGTGATGAACCCGGTAGAACGGCGCAACCTGGGGGCGCACTACACGTCGGAAAAGAACATTCTGAAAGTCATCAGGCCCTTGTTTCTGGACGACCTCCGGCGCGAGTTCATAAGTATCCAGCAGGATAAACGCAAGCTCACGGCTTTTCACGGCAAGCTGGCCAATCTGCGGTTTCTGGACCCGGCCTGTGGTTGCGGTAATTTCCTGATTATCACCTATCGGGAGCTGCGGCTGCTGGAAATCGACGTAATCAAAGCCCTGCAAAAAGGGCAGCAGGTAGTAAGCGTCAACGACCTCGTGCTGGTCGACGTGGACCGGTTCTGCGGCATCGAATACGAGGAGTTTCCGGCGCAGATTGCGCAGGTAGCCCTGTGGCTCATGGACCATCAGATGAATATGCGCATCTCGGAGGAGTTCGGGCAGTATTACATCCGGTTGCCGCTCACCAAATCGGCTACCATCGTCCACGGCAACGCCCTCCGCACCGACTGGCAATCGCTGTTGCCCCCGCCCAAAGACGGCGAAGAACCGTTACAATACAGTTTCATTTTGGGAAATCCGCCGTTTATCGGCTCCAAGATGATGACCGAAGAGCAACGAAAAGACATTATGGCGATTTTTCCGGGCGTTAACGGGGCAGGTACGCTGGATTACGTGTCGGGCTGGTACGCAAAAGCGTCTGCGCTGGTTCAGGCAACGGCGGTTAAAGCAGCCTTTGTTTCGACTAACTCCATTACGCAGGGCGAACAGGTTGGCGTACTTTGGGGTGAGTTATTGAAGCGCTACAAAATAGCCATTTCCTTTGCTCACCGCACATTTCGGTGGAGTAACGAAGCGAAGGGAAATGCGGCTGTTTATTGTGTTATCATCGGACCCTAATCCGATGATAACACAATAAACAGCCGATTATTATATGATTACCCCGACGTAAAAGGCGAGCCAATTGAGCAGACTGTTAAATCAATAAATCCGTATCTGGTTGAGGGCCGGAATGTGCTCGTAATTAATCGTAGAAAGCCAATCTGTAATGTGCCCGAAATAACATACGGAAGTATGGCTAACGATGGTGGGTTTTTGCTGCTAACTGATGCCGAAAAGGAGATTATCGTAGCTGCTGAGCCACAGTCTGCTGATTTAATAAGGCCCTTTTTAGGGTCTCAGGAGTTTATTAACGGCATAAAACGGTGGTGTATATGGTTAAAGGACATACCTCCAACTGTTCTGCGCAACCAGAGGGAAATACTAAGACGTGTTAATCTTGTCAAAGAGTACCGTCAAAAAAGTACTCGCGAAACCACTCGTAAGCTAGCTAACTTTCCTACTCTTTTTGGGGAAATACGCCAACCTGAAAAAGACTACCTGCTGATTCCGGGCGTGTCATCAGAGAATAGACGATATATCCCAATTGGGTTTTTGAATAAAGACGTAATTGCAAGTGACTTGGCCCGTACGGTGGATGGAGCTAATTTATTCATGTTTGGCGTATTAACCTCAGAAATGCACATGACTTGGGTTCGATACATATGTGGACGCTTAAAAAGTGATTACCGCTACTCCAATAGCATCGTTTACAACAACTTCCCGTGGCCCCAATCGCCGACGGAGAAGCAGGTGACGGCGGTGGAAACGGCCGCGCAACGGGTACTCGACGTGCGGGCGTCGTTCGTGGGTAGCAGCCTCGCCGACCTCTATGACCCACTCACCATGCCGCCCGCGCTGGTGAAAGCGCATCAGGACCTCGACCGGGCCGTAGATTTGTGCTACCGCCCGGCGGCATTTTTAAACGAAACCCGGCGTATCGAGTTTCTCTTTGAGTTGTACGAGCAGTACACCGCGCCACTGATGGCTGCTGCCAGTGTGGGCAGGAAAAAGAAAGGGCGGTAACTTTTACCCCCACCGGTAGGGGCGGCCGTTCCTCCGTCAGTTTTGGTGCATTCATGGTATCAACTGTCGGGGTAAAGGCGGTAAAATGTTACCTTGCTGTTAAACTCACGTTCCGTTCATATTCTGCGCCTGCATGGTTTCTGATCAAGCCCTCAACAACCGACTTTTCCGCACCTTTATTGACCAGTCGCCTGTGGCGATGGCCCTGCTTTACGGCCCCGACTTCGTTATCAGGATGGCCAATCAGGGCGTACTCGACTATTGGGGCCGAACCCGGGAGGACGTCCTGAACAAACCCCTGTTTGCGGCCCTGCCCGAAGTCGTTGGACAGGGATTTGAGGAATTGCTGATGGGCGTGTACACCACCGGCAAGCGGTTTGTGGCCAAGGAAATACCGGCTGACCTCCTGCGCAACGGCCGGTTGGAGCGCACCTACGTCGACTTCGTGTATGACCCGTTTTACGAAACGGACGCTGCCACCGACACCGAGGTAATCGCCGGTGTTACGGTAATCTGCACGGAAGTAACCGGCACGGTAATGGCCAGGAAAGCCGCTGAAGAAAGCGAAACCCGGTTCCGAAACCTGATTTGGGAGGCACCCGTAGCCATGCTGGTGGTAAAGGGCAATGACTTAGTGATTGAAACCGTTAATCAGGCCCTGCTCCGCATCCTGGACCGGGGCGAGGACATTGTTGGGAAACCCCTTGAAGTGGTCATGCCCGAACTGATTGGCCAGCCCCTCCCCGCTGAATGTCGGCGCGTGCTCACGACCGGGGTAGCGTATCACGGCCGGGAAGCGGAGGGGCAGGCCGTTCGGAACGGTCAGCTGGAAACCCTGTATTTCAATCTGTCCTACACGCCACTTTCCGAGAAAGGGCAGGTAACCGGCGTTATGCAGGTGGTAATTGAGGTGACTGAGCAGGTAGTGTCCCGCCGAAAGGTGGAGGAAAGCGAAGCCCGGTTCCGGTCGCTGATTGAAGAATCGCCGGTCGCCACCTGCCTGTTCACGGGCCCGGATCTGGTAATCGAGATAGCCAACGAAGAGATGATCCGCTTTTTTGGGCGCGGGCCATCTATCGTAGGCAAGCCCGTTCGGGAAGTGCTGACGAATACCACCGGCGATCCGGCAGCCATAGCCCTTCTGGAGCAGGTGTTCAGCACGGGCGAACTCTTCAGCGCCCTGTCGGCCCCGGCCAGCCTGATTATTGATGGCGTAGCAGACACCTACTATTTCGATTTGATTTTGAAACCCCTGCGCAACGCGGCCGGGGAGGTCTACGCCATTCTGCAAACGGCTACCGATGTAACAGAGCAGGTGCGGTCGCGCCAAAAACTGGAAGAAGCTGAATCCGGCCTGCGCGTTGCCGTAGAGATGGCGCAGTTGGGCACCTGGAGCATTGACGTAGCCACCAATGGACTTACGTATTCTGATCGGTTAACTGAGTGGTTTGGGTACAATCCCGGTCAGCAGGACTACACAAAAGTAATCCCAATTCTTGACCCCCGCGATCAGGAGCGGGTTGCTGCGGCTGTAGCCTGGGCGCTTGATCCGCAATCAGACGGGCTATACAACGAGATCTACACCGTTATTCATCCGCAGACCGGCAAGAGACGAATCCTGCACGCGCAGGGCAAGAGGGTCGTTGACGCAACCGGAAAAGCCGTTCGGCTGAATGGCACCGCCCAGGATATTACCATTCAACAGGAATTGCAACTGGCCCTTGAACAGGAGGTGCAGCAACGCACCGAAGAACTGGCCACCACGAATGAAGAACTGGAAGCCACCAACGAAGAACTGACCGAATCCAACAACCTGCTGCTGCGCTCGAACGACAACCTTCAGCAGTTTGCCTACATTGCCAGCCACGATTTGCAGGAGCCTCTGCGCAAGATTCAGGCGTTCAGCGACCTGCTCAAAAGCCAGTACGCCGGGCAACTCGGCGAAGGAGTGGGGCATCTGGAACGGATGCAGGTAGCCGCCGGCCGCATGTCGACGCTGATTAAAGACCTGCTTACCTATTCACGAATTTCTACCCAGCCGGATACAACAACGACGGTGCCGCTGACGGGCGTTGTCGATGCCGCAGTGGCTGATCTGGACCTGATGATTGAGGAAACGGCTGCTGTCGTGACGGTGGACCCGCTGCCAACCATCCAGGGCGACTCGCAGCAACTGGGGCAACTCTTCCAGAATCTGCTTAGCAATGCCCTTAAGTTCCGCCGACCGGATAGTTCGCCCCACGTTCGGGTCCGTACACAAGCCGTGTCTGCCCACGACCTGCCATCTGCCATCAGGCCAGCGCGTCAGGCACTGGTTTACCACCGTATCGACGTGAGTGATAACGGCATTGGCTTCGACGAAAAATACGTAGACCGCATCTTCCAGGTCTTTCAGCGGTTGCACGGCCGGGCCGAGTTTACCGGCACCGGCATTGGGTTAGCCATCTGCGAAAAGGTAGCGGCCAATCATGGCGGGGCCATCACGGCCACCAGTCAGCCTGGGCAGGGGGCCACCTTCAGTGTGTATTTGCCCGCCCTGTAAGCAGGTCGACCGTTTCATCACATCGCTCGCCATGCCATTGGGCGGCATTTTTAAACGAAACCCGGCGGATTGAGTTTTCCCTTGAGTTATAGGAGCGGTATACGCCCCGCTGCTGCCCGCTGCCGGAGCGAGACCGAAGAAAACGACGCCCTGACGCAGGCTAAGAAGCTGGTTGAGATAGCAGGAAGTGCCGCACCGGCGCCACCCGGCTACCACACGGGCCTCCTGGCTACAAAGATGTCGCCCCGCCGGGGTTGTCTTCTAACTCAAACAGCTTCTGTGAACACGTTAAGGGTACTTTAAAACGAATGGGGTTCATTAACTTGTACCAACGCTATTGATTAAAGCCATTGGAGACGACGACTACCGCCAGCAACTACCCCTTCCTGGCCGATGGGGGCGAAATGGGCACCATCACCCGCCAGTTCGACTGGTCTGCTACTTCACTGGGCACGCCCGATCAATGGCCGCTTAGTTTACGGACCACCGTTGGTATTGTGCTGCACTCGGCCTTCCCCATGTTTTTATTCTGGGGTTCCGACCTCCTCTGTTTCTACAACGATGCGTACCGGAGTAGTCTGGGCGACAATGGCAAGCATCCCGCCGTGGGTAAGCGCGGGGCCGATGTCTGGCCGGAAATCTGGGAGTTCATCGGCCCCATGATTCAGCAGGTGATTACTAGTGGTAAACCCACTTTTTTTAAAGATCAACTGGTGCCTATTTACCGGAATGGCCGACTCGAAGACGTGTACTGGACCTTTAGCTACAGCCCCGCCTTTGGCGACGACGGCCGAATTGATGGTGTGTTTGTGACTTGCACCGAAACGACCGACGCCGTGCTGAATCGCCGACGGCTGGAAGAAAGTGAAACAAAACTACGTAGTATCGTTGCCGCTGTGCCTGCGGCAATGGCGCTCTTCGTGGGGCGGGATCTGATTGTGGAGTTACCCAGCCAGAACTTTATCGACATCATCGACCGGGGGCCTGATGTCACCGGCATTTCCCTGCGACAGCTCATGCCCGAGCTGGAAAGCCAGTCGTTCTTTCGGATTTTAGATGAAGTATATGATACCGGGAAACCCTACAGCGTTTTTGGCACACAGGTGAATATTGTGCAGCAGGATGGCTCGGTCACCCACGACTACTTCAACCTGATCTACACGCCCCTGTTTACGGCGCAGCACGAGGTATATGCCATCCTGAGCATTGCGACCAATGTGACTGAAGCCGTACTGGCCCGGCAACAGATTCAGGAAGCTGAGGCCGCGCTGCGGGAAGCCATCGAACTGGCCGAACTGGCAACCTGGACATTAGACATCAAAACGGGGACCTTTCGGTATTCTGAGCGATTTATGAACTGGCTTGGGTTCTCCAATGACACCAAGACGCTGGATGAAGCTTACAACCCCTTGCCAGATGCGTATCGGCAACCCGTTGCCGATGCCATTAATGCCGTTATTCAGCCGGGCGCGTCGGGGATTTATGAGAACGAACACCCGGTTATCAATCGGCTGACGGGTCGGCTGCGGATTATCCATGCACAAGCCCGGGTTCACGTTGACGCCCTGGGTAATCCCGAAAAACTGGTAGGGACCGCCCGGGACATCACGCAGCAGCGGGAACTTCAACTGGCCCTGGAGCAACAGGTGCAGGAGCGAACCGAAGAACTGGCCGCGCTGAACGAAGAGCTGGCCTCCGCTAATGAAGAACTGGCTGCTACCAATGAGGAGCTGACGGCCAGTAATGAAGAAGCCATATCGGCTAACGACGAATTGTTGGAAGCCAACAAACAACTTAGCCGCTCCAACAGCAACCTCGAAAAGTTTGCCTACGTAGCCTCGCACGATTTGCAGGAACCCCTGCGTAAAATACAGTCATTCGGTGATCTGCTCCAGACCCGGTATGCCGGGCAATTGGGCGATGGCGTACTGCATCTGGAGCGGATGCAGTCGGCGGCCAACCGCATGTCTACCCTGATTCGGGATCTGCTGGCCTACTCGCGCATTGCCACCCAGCAGGAAACGATTGAGGCAGTATCGCTGACGGATGTACTGACTACGGTGCTGACCGACCTGGACCTGCGGATTCAGGAAACCGAAGCTGCCGTCACGGTTGATGTGCTGCCCACCATTCAGGGCGACCGGTCGCAGTTAGAGCAGCTTTTTCAGAATCTACTCAGTAATGCCCTTAAATTTCGTCAGCCAGAGGTAAAACCTGTCATTCGCGTAACGGGCAGGCTAACCTTCCAGAAAGAGCTGCCTCTTTCGGTGAATCCTGCCCGCATGGCTAGGTTTTATCACTGCATTAACGTGGCCGATAATGGCATTGGCTTCGATGAAAAGTACGTGGACCGCATTTTCCAGGTGTTTCAGCGGTTAACCGGGCGATCCCAATACGCTGGCACCGGCATTGGATTAGCCATCTGCGAAAAGGTGGTAGCGAATCATGGCGGGGCCATCACGGCCACGAGTCAGCCGGGCCGGGGGGCCACCTTCAGTGTGTATTTGCCGGCAGATACCCCCACTGCCTGATGCCGCCGACTTACTTATGCTGCTGTTCGTAATGCGCCCGCAGCAAGTCCTCCCCAAAATCGTTGGTTAAATCGCGCACGATGGTGTGGATGTGATTGGCGTTGCTTTGTGTATTGTCGTACTCAATAAGCAGCATGGGGCCATGAATGCGGTAATACCAGCCCTTGCCGCTGCCCAGTTCAGGCGTTAAGTCGCCGGCCCAGGCAAAACGCAGTTGCTCTATCCCGGCTTTCTCGATGCGGCCTAACTGCTGTTTGGCCAGTGTGACGCGGTATTTGGTCAGGTACACCTGAAGCAGGTTCAGAAAGAGCGGTCGTTGTTCGGCGGTCATCTCCGACAGAGGCAGCCCATCCATTTTTTCCAGGGAGGCTTTACGGCTGTTACCCGTAACGATCTCGGTGTACGCTACCGGCGCGATAACCGCTTTTTTGCGCTGCGCTTCGGTCAGGGTATTCAGCAGGGCGAAGGCCAGCTCGGTTTCCTGCCGCAGAATCTGCTTGCCTTTGTCGGGTACATCAACCCTGACCTCGCCGGGGTTACTGCCCATAAACATCGGTGAAACGGCTAAGACCTGCCCCGTCAGCGACGAGAAATTCAGGGATAAATGATGACCTTCCACGCGCCAGCCCCACGGATTTGTGGTACTCGCGGGGTCGCCGAAGATGGTAAAGGCGTAGTTGGCGGGATCGCGGTGGGTATCTGTATCCGAGCGTTTTTCCATGACGCGCAGCACGTTTTCCATCGCCATAATGGCCGTCGCCTTGTCGTAGCCCGACTGACTTAATCCGGTTTTGAGCAGCCCCATCGCGTGGCGCTGTTGTTCCGGCGTCATCTGCTTCAATGGCAGACCCTTTCGTTCGCGGGGGATGAAGTGCCAGTTGTAGCGTTCGTCGTCGGCAAAGGGGTAGACGGCAACTTTTTGCTGATCAGGCGTCAGTATACGCAGGAAGGCCCGAACCGAATCGGCCATGTCGTCTTTAACCCGCTGCTGCCGGGCGGTGGGGTTTTGAGCCGTGGCCGATAGAGCGACGAGCAGACAGAAGAGGAGCGTTTTCATAAGTGGTCGTTGTGAACAAATAAAAGGCCGGAGCGCATCGGTTCTACCAATCTGTTTTGGTTTGTTATGCTGTTTTTGTCATCCTGAAGCATGAAGGATCTTAGAAACTTGGTAGCTAAGATCCTTCATGCTTCAGGATGACAAAGGAATGGCCGGGTGGCCGGTGCCATGACAAAGACAAAACAGGATGACCAAAACCGGACTACAACTCCTTAATCCGAATGGCGCGGAACCAGACTTTCTCCTTCGCGCTGTGGTTCTGGAGGGCGATTTTACCGCTGAGGTGGGGCGTGGTATACAGCCATTCTGAGAATTTGCTTTTAGCTACCATTGCCTTCCACTCGTCGTTGCCGTAGGTGTAATCGACCACTTTTTTGCCGTTCAGGTAATGCTCTACATGGTTGTTGTCGACTACAATACGGCCTTTGTTCCACTCGCCAATCGGTTTCAGCAGCGACAGATCATTTGGGGCAATTAACCCATAGTTAGCACCCGTCAGTTGGTTATCCGCTAAGGTCACCCCCTTCCCCGATCCGTCGCGCCAGCCTTTGTCGTCAATAATCTGGTATTCCGGCCCCGACATGTAGGTAGTTTTGAGGTCAGGGCGGTCAATGACTTTGTAGATAACGCCACTGTTGCTGCCCGCCGGTAGTTTGAACTCAAACTCCAGGTCGAAATTGCCGTATTCTTTATTCGAGACTAAATCGCCCCCGGTGCCGTCGGGTGTCAGCCCACCATCTTCAATGGACCAGCCAACGACCGCATCTTTATGATAGCTGTGCCAGCCGGTAATGCTCCTGCCGTCGAAAAGCGTCGTCCATTTGTCTTTCTGCCGGAGCGACGGCAGGGCCGAGAGCGCAACAAGGGCCAGCGAACCGACCAGAAGGAATCGGGTTTTCATAAAATTCGGGTTAATAGATGTGTACACGGTAAAGCGGACCTGATGGATTGTCTAACCATTAGTATGCAAAAATGGCTGTCCAGGCCGGAAACGTTTCCGGCCTGGACAGCCATTTTGTATCTGTAGCCCGGTGGTGCCGTAGCCCAGACGCCTACGTCCGGTATTGACCAGTAACCAAGATACCGGTTATAACCGGACGTAGGCGTCTGGGCTACGGCACCACCGGGCTACAGCCCGGACAGAACTAAAGTCCGTCCGTCGATTTCGTTTCGGTCCGGTCGGTGCCTGCCAGCACGTTTTCTTCCATAACGCTGCTTTCATCCACCGGCTCGTGGGGCTGTTGCATCTGGGCCGCTTCGTTAGGGCGTTCACCCGGCTTATAGCTGTGGGTGTCTTTGGCATCGGCGTCGTAAGGGCGGGCCGAGGGACCGGTAGCCGGTTTGACCTTCATGCCCTCATCCTCGAGTCCCGCCGACAAACCTTCGTACTGATTACCCGGTACGGCTTCGCCCGGTTCCAGATTATCATCCGGCGAGATTGATCCGCCAATGGAGGATGTATAGGTGACAAAACCAATCCGCTGTGGGCCATTCGGATAGTCGGGCTGACCCGGCTCAATTGGTTCCTGAATTTCGGGGTTCGGTGTGCTGGGTGTACCCGGAATTTCAGGGTATTCGGGACTGAACGGAACCGGCTCAACGGGTGATGGGGCATCAGGAACGGCCGGCATCGGCGTCGATGGGTCGGGGTACGTCGGGGTGGGGTTCACCTGTGGAATCATCATAGATACCGTAAAGGTGGCCGTCGTGTCCAGATCACTGCCATTGGGCTGCACCCGGTCGTTTGGCGTATCATCGGTTGATGTACTGGCCGTCAGGGGGCTGTCTTCGCTCGGCAAACCCGTTTCTATGGTGTCGCCGGCATCCGGGTTGCCCGTAAGTTCGGCTACCGCTATTGGATCATCGGGCATATCGCCTGGGTCAATGACGTCGGTTCCCCGTAAGGCCGCTGCCGACTGCTCGTAGGTGGTTCCCTCTCCGCCATGCAGCCCGCGTTCTTCGTCGCTGCCGTTGGTCTGGCCCAGTAACTGGTCGTCGGCAACGTCGTCATGGGTATCGCCAATGGGCGTCAATTTACCATCAACGAGCTTTACCATGCTGGCTTCGGCTCCGTCGGTGCTGTATTTACTATCGGCAAGATCCTGATCGGTAATTAAATTGGCGTGTCTGGCGCCGTCTGATAAGCTTTCCATAATCGTTGGGATTGTCCTGTGTGCCTAAATAACCGGCCCCCGCCGAAAAGGTTTTGCTGCGTCCGGCGGGCAGCGCACGAACCGGAGCGGGCATAAAAAAGGCCGGATTCTCGAATCCGGCCTGACTGATTACAGAAGAGTACCCATTATTTCCGGCCGAACAACCGCGCCCAGAAACCCTTCGATTCTGTTTTTACTTCGGTTTCTACCGTTGCTGCTTTCGCTTCAGCAACGGCGGCTTTTTCCGTTGCGGCTTCCTGGGTGTCGCTTAGTTTTGCGGTCGCAGCCTCTTTCAACTCGTCTATTTTTTCACCGGCTGCATCTATCTGGTCAGCTACGGCCTCTTTAAACTCATCGAATTTGTCGGATAGCTGATCCGTCAACTCGTCGAGCCGGGCGGGCATATCGTCTAACTGGTCGGCAGCGGCTTCCTTCAGTTCATCAAACTTAACTTGGGCTGCGGCCATTGTTTCGGCGGCTGCTCCCTGCAAATCAGCGGCTTTCTCCGAAATCGCATCTTTAGCCGTGGTCAGGTGCTCGCCCGCCTGCGTTTTCAGGGCGTCAAGGTCAATGTTATCGGTTATCTCCGAGATTTTATCAACCGCCTGATCTTTCAACTCATCCAGTTTGTCCACAACGGCGTTGAACTGATCCGCTGCGGCTACTTTCACCGCATCCAGCTGACTGGCGGCTTCGTGAGCGGTTTCTTTCGTGTCCGCTGCTACCTCATGGGCCGTTTCCGTTGCCTGAACTGCGGCTTCGTCAGCAACGGCTTCCGCTTTCGCAGCGGCTTTGTCGGTCGTTTCAGCTACCTGAGCGCTCACTTCCTGCACCGTTTCCCCCGCATCGTCTGCGGCATCTGCCGTTTTATCGACGGCCGCGTGGGCGGCTGCACTGGTCGCATCAACGGCCTCGTGTGCCTTTTCGGTTGCCTTGTCTGTGTTCTCGTTCGTCATGTTCTCGGGAATGGTTTGATTATCAACCGAAAAATGACGAGAAACGAACGGTTTTCCAAACGGAAGAAAGTTTGTCGTTTGTTCCGCCGGAGAAACAACAAACCACGAACGACAAACTAACTTCCCAGCCTCCGCACCAGCAGGCTGTTCACCAGCTCGAACAGAGGGGCAGGTTTCATGGTGCGCCAGTTCACGATATCGTCGAGCGTACCGCCGAAGTTGATGTAGTAATCGAGGTGGTATTTCTTCCATTCACGCTCCACGAAATCCGGCGACCGGACGGCGGCAATCCAGCCATCTTCCACATCCTCAAACCACTCTTCGTAATAGGAATCGTCGGAGCCGTGGAAATTCAGGACGTTTTCGCAGACCAGCACAAAATACTGAATACCTTCCTGCACCAGCGGGTCAATCACCTGCCGTTTCAGGTGCATGATGTCGTTATGCAGCGTATCGTTCCACTCGCCAAACAGCTCGATAACGACAAATTTGCGGTCGTAGTTGGCAAACAGAATCTTGCAATACAGCGTTTCGGAGCCAATTTCGTCCCAGAGGGGATGGATGTAGTAGCCGTAAATATCGTTTTCGTACTGCGTCAGGTTATACTCGCGGCCGTAGAAAGGGGACCGCTCATCGTGGGAGGCCACGTAATATTTCTCCCAGTTATAGAAAGGCTCAATATCCTGCATGACAAGCTAACGTTGGGTTTGTTGAGTCGGTTTGGCTTCCTGAAATTAACGATAGAACCGCCCGAATGTTACCTCACATAACGCCAGGAAATAACCGCTACCACCGCCAGACAGCCCGCAAACCACAAAAACGGCAATCTCAGGTCAACGACAGACAACAGCCCGAACACCAGCGTCGTTGCCAGACTGGCTACGCCCTGAAGCGCCTGATTCATACCGAAAATTTCGCCCCGGTCGGTGTCGTCCGTTAGCTGCGCCATCAGGCCCTCGATCAACCCCTGAATAAGCGACAGGGTCAGACAGTCGATGGTCAGGAGAATATACAGCCAAAGAACCGACGTGCCCACCAGGCCATAGCCGCCCAGGATGGGTACGCCCAGCAGCGCCAGCCAGAAAATGGCGCGTCGCTGGTTGATACGGTCGGCAATGAAGCCGTAGAATCCGTAGCTGATGCCGATGCTCAGGGCACCGAAAAACATGAAAAAGTAGGAGATGTGCCGGGCGTCGAACTGCAACGGCCCCAGGCTGACAAAGGCCACGAAATAATTGTAATAGCCCGTACTGAGGGTCAGAAACAACTGCATGAGTACGAGCTGGCGCAGCCCCGGCCGTTCTCGGTCTTTGGTACGCATGCGTTGCCACAGCAGCGGGATGTTAATGGCATTAATTAATTCGGTTTTGAGTTCGGCGCTCGTAACGCCCGTCCGCTGACTGTGCGTTTCGCGCAGTAAAAAACTCAGCAGAATATTCAGAACCGACAGACTCACTGCCAACCCAACCACATACTCCGTTTGCTGGTGGGCAGGCACGTTAAAAACGGTCAGCAGCACACCCGCAATGGCCGGACCAATCACAAACCCGAGCGAAACAATGGCACCCTCGATGCCTAAGTTTTTGAAGAGCTGATCGGTGGGCGAAATGTCGGTGATGGCCGAGCGCACCGTCGCGTACATACCGTTGGTAAGGCCGTCGCTCAGGCGGTTGGCAAAAAAGAGCCGCGCCCGAACGGGTAGCAGCAGGCAATCGGCCAGGAAGGTTCCAATGGCCGAGACGATAAAGATTGGTCGTCGGCCGTAGCCGTCGGAGAGTTTACCCAGCAGCGGGGCCGAGAACAGCTGGACCCCCAGAAACAGGGCCGTTCCGACCGAGAGCCAGACCTGCGGTTGCTGTAGTCCTTTCACAAACTCCGGCATCACCGGCCCGATAGCCGACCCGACAATCACGTCGATCAGGATAATTCCGTAAATAAGCAGTAGCCGACGGTCTGTAATCATGGATAGACATGCAGTACGATAGCGCTGAAAAACAGGGCATCGGTCGCGCAAAAGTAGAGAAAAGTGGTGGTTCAGTTCCTGCCTGCGCCGGAAGCTCCCGTAAACAGTTAACCCCGTGTCGGACGTTATTTAGCTATCTGTCCGGAAGGAATACGCCTATGATGACTTTTGAAGATGCCCTGCGATTAATGTTTATTCGGTTAAATGGCTGGTTTAAACTGGCCATCAGCCACCTGCCGGACCTGTTGCTGGCCGTCGGCGTGGTGATTGTGTTTAACCTGCTGGCCCGCTACCTCCGGCGGCTCATGGTGAAGAGCCTGGATCATCTGAGCGATAATCCGGCGCTGGTGAACCTGACAGGCACTTTTATTCAGCTTACTATATCGAGCGTCGGCCTGTTTTACGCACTCGGCCTGATTGGCCTGGATAAGACCGTGACCTCCCTGCTGGCGGGGGCCGGGGTGCTGGCGCTGGCCATCGGTTTCGCGTTGCAGGACCTGACCGCCAACTTTATCTCCGGGACGATTATCGCCCTGCAACGGCCCATTCAGGTACACGATGTGGTCGAAACCAACGGCTACACGGGGCGGGTTATCTCGGTGAAACTACGGTCGGTGGTGCTGGATAATTTCTCGGGGCAGACCATTGAGATTCCCAGCAAAGACGTGTTTCAGAAGCCCATTGTCAACTACACCCGCTCGGGTCAGCGACGCATTGAACTCAGCGCCGGGATCTCCTATGCTGATGACCTCGACAAGGCACAGCGGGTTGCTATTGAAGCTATTGGCAAGTTGCCCTTTCTGCGGGCTGGTAAACCCGTTGAGATGAATTACCGGGGCTTCACCCTTGATATGGTGCAGTTTTTCGTCTGGTTCTGGATTGACCCCACAAAAGCCGATCCGGCCACCGCTACCAGCGAAGCCCTAAAAGCGTTAAAGAAAGCATTCGACAAGCATAGTATCCTGATTGTCTTTGCGCCTTACACGCTGGATCTGAAGCAGCGACTCAAGCAGGAGCGGCTCAGCGAGATAAAGCAATCGGCTGATAATGCGCCGGTTAATGGCGTACCGCCCGCTGCTTCGTAGTCGGTGGGGAGGCCGGTTTCGTGTCCCGCACCAGAATGGGTTTTATAATGCTCGTCCAGATGACGTAGCCTTTTGCGGTCATGTGCAGACTGTCAGCCTTAAAAATATCGGGGCGGGGACGACCGTTGGCCAGCATAGCCGGTCGGATGTCGATGAACCGGAGATTTTTGTGCGTCTTCGTAAACGTCTCGATTAGTTGATTGGCCCGTTGCACCAGCGGCCATTTTGTCCAGCGCGAGGGTGACGGTTTTATAGAGACAAAATAGATAATGGTTTGGGGTAATTGTTTCTGCACCAATGACACAAAGGCGGCATAATTGGCCATAAACTGTTCCGGCGTTTGCGGATGGTTACCACTGGTCAGGTCGTTGTCGCCCGCATATATGACAATACGGCTGGGGCGGTACGGGAACAGGATTCGGTTGGCGTAGTAGGTCACTTCGGGTAGGGTAGAGCCCCCAAAGCCCCGATTCACGACGGGCAGCGGAGCCAGGTCAGCAGCCAGCGTTTCCCAGTACCGAAAGCTGGAACTTCCGGTAAACACGATTGCGTTCATGGGGCGGCCCCGCATGGAGTCCTGCAACTCAAACGCCCTGATTTCCTTCTCGAACCGGTTTAACGGATAATCCGGCACGTAGGCCGCCGGTTGACGGCGCTGAGCAAAGGACTGCTGGGAAATGGTACAGATGAACAGAAGGCAACAAGCGAAAGACCGGAGTGTCATAAGTTGTACGTAAGCGTAAAATGCTGTTGATGAATGGTTGTTGTGTGGGCTGGTACTCTTTTTCAACTGGTGAGGCTTTGTTCTGGTGTGTCCCGGACGCCTACGTCCGGTTGTAATCGGTATCTTAGTTACTGGCTACCACCGGACGTAGGCGTCCGGGATACAACTTATTCCTGCTCCGATGCTTTAAACAAGCCGATCTCAGCGATGTTCACGGGCGCTTTGGCCTGTATCACCGTGAAACGGACTTTGGTAGTTGTAATGGCCGGGAAACGCAGCAGACGTTTATAGCCAACGGTGGTGAACTGACGAAGCAGTTGCCAGGCGTTACCATCCCAATACTCCAATTTTCCGGCTATCAGCCGCTGTCCGTCGGCAATATTCTCCTGTATCATCGCCCGGTCGAAGGTAGTAGGCTGTTTCAAATCGATCACTACCGACTGGTTCTCGGCAACAGCCTGTGCTGTGCGCAGCTGACCGTCGGTGAGTTGGTCCGGGGCATGACTGGCGGCCAGATTCGTTTTGAACGTCTCGTTTAGAATACCGCGAAACGCCCGCAGACTGGCCAGATCCGGCTCCGAGAGCAACCCCTCCCGGTTGGGCGGGACATTGAGCAGCAACAGACTATTCCGGCCAACCGACTGATAATAGAGATCGACCAGATTTTTACCCGAGCGCACTTTGGTGTCTTCGGCCGGGTGATAAAACCAGCCGGGTCGAATGGAAACATCCGTTTCGGCTGGTATCCATAGTTTTCCGGCCGGGTCGCCAGTATTCAGGTACTTTGCATCGGCTTTGCCGGGTGCCATACCGTCGGTGCTGATCGTAGACCAGCAGGTTTCGCCCGCATTACCAGCCTCATTACCAACCCAGCGCACGTCCGGCCCCACATCGGAAAACATTACGGCGTTGGGCTGCAATTGCCGCACAAGGCCCCAGAATCCGGCGAAATCGTACTGCATATCGCGGGCATTTTCGCCTTTGGCACCATCGAACCAGACTTCCGCTACTTCGCCGTAGTTGGTCAGCAACTCGCGCAGCTGATTTTTGTAGTAGTCATTATACTGGTTGGTGCCATAACTTGGCTCGTGCCGATCCCAGGGCGACAGATAAAACCCAAACCGTACACCAAACTCACGGCAGGCAGCGGCAAACTCACCTACCACATCGGCTTTACCACCGCGCAACGGACTGTTCTTTACCGAATGTTCCGTGTAGCGCGATGGCCAGAGACAAAAGCCGTCATGGTGTTTTGCGGTCAGAATGGCGGTTTTAAACCCGGCTTCTTTCAGGGCCTTTACCCACTGCCGGGTATCCAGCCGTGTCGGGTTGAACGATTGTGGCGATTCGGTGCCGTCACCCCATTCCTTATCCGAGAACGTGTTGACCGTGAAATGGAGAAAGGCCGTAGTTTCCCACTGTTGCCAGGTAAGCTGACGGGGTGTTGGCCGGGGTAGCGACTGGGCGAAGCCAGCTACCCTTAAAACGCTACAGAGCGTTAGAAAAAGAAAGACACGCATACAGACGGTTTTTCATAGAAGTCAGCAAGGCGGCTGGCCTACTGCAAAAAAAGCCGCTTCCAGTGGCGGAAGCGGCTTTTAAACGCTGTTTCGTTACAAACTTAAGCAGATATCATTGCTGTGCAGGGTTTCCATCACCGTGCGAATACGTTCTCAGGAGCAGAAAAACACCCGGATGTACCGGATAAAAAATGGCACTGGACAACGTGGGGGCTGACCATTTGTCGGGGCGTTTCACCCAGATTTCTTGTTGGTTAGGCTGTCAAAGTTTCAGCACTTTTCTGACCACTTGTCCCTGGCCCTGTTGTACCGTCAGGTAGTATACGCCCACTGGCAAGCCCTGCAACGAGAGCGTGTGCAGCCACCCCACCCCAGTTTTGGCAGATGTGTAAGTTCGGATAGTCTGACCCGTTCCATCCACTAAAGAGAGCATCACGCTACCCCGGTACCTGTTGGTAATCACAACCCGAACTAGGTCGGTTGCTGGGTTGGGCGACACGGTCAGCTCATCAGCTTCTGACTCGGCCATGCCAAGAATAATCGGAGCCTTAACGGCTACGGTAAAACTCGTGCTGGCTGTTAAACCAACCGGGTCTGTAGCGGTAACTGTAACCGTGCTTATGCCGGTGGTAGAGGGCGTTCCCGAAATGATGCGTGTCGCCGGGTCAAAACTCAAGCCATTAGCCGGGCTGATGCTGGCTGAGTATTTCAGTGAGTCGGGTGTTTCGGCGTCGGTGAAAGAATTGGCGGTATACGAAACAGGTACACCCACCGTCGCTGTCTGACTGTCGTTGGGGGTGGGTTTAGGGGCTGTCCTAAGGGGTAATATGCAGTTCAAGAAAACAGAAATCTTGTCGGATGTTGATATCGCAAGATCCAGTCGTCCGTTATAGTCGAAATCGCCTGTCGCCAGCCCCGTTGCTTCATCCGTAAAACCAGTGCTGATCGGGTCGCCGAAAAGCCCATTGCCGATGCCCATCAGGATGTAGCCGGGGAATGCCAGATCAGGCTTGCCATCCGCATTGAGATCGCCCACGACCACATAATGGGGACCCGTACCCAAACTGGTTAGTTTGTTAATGGTAAAACCCCCGTTACCATTATTTATTAAAACAAAAGCACCATTGCCTGCTACTACCAGATCCGGTTTACCATCGGCATTAAAGTCGCCGATATCCAGTGACTCGAGCGGTGGTAACGTTCCTTCCCCAAAATGAGTAGCCGGGTCAAAGCCCCCCTTTCCGTTGTTCAGGGCTAAGGATACGAGATACTTTCCATGGAAGTCTCCCAATAAGACTAAATCAGGGTGTCCATCGGCATTAAAGTCGCCCGCTCGTATACCTTTTAATTCCGTATTTCTGCCCGTTGCATACCGGGTTAGCGAAACAGAACGAGCGTTTCCGTCCGTCGATAATACGTCAAACTTATCGCCAGCGTAGCAGCCAGCTATGTCGGGTTTACCGTCAGCGTTAAAATCGCTGACGGTTACTGTAACTAGACCCTGATCAACATCCAGATTGATAGGAGCAGCGAAACCCCCTTTGCCGTTGCCTAACAGGATCGTAACTGATTCCCTGTATGATGATCCCCTGTATGATCTAACAACCACATCAGGCTTTCCATCCAGGTTGATATCACTCACTGCCAGCGAATCCAGACTGGGCCCTGCGTAGAAACTGGTACGTGTGTTGAGCAGGCCATTTTCATCGGTTAAAAATACAGTAATTGAATCTTTGCGTGAAGTGGTCATCACTACATCTTGTCTGCTGTCTCCATTGAAGTCGCCGACACCGATAGAAGTCGGATAGCCTTTTGCGTTAGTACTGCTGGAGGTCAACTTAAAACATTGTCCCCAGCTCAGGCTGCTTAGCCCTATGACGAGTAGAATCAGCAGCCGGCTAACTCGAAAAAAGCGGGTGTATGAAGAGAAAAAATGGGCGTGTAATCGGATAAAAGCAGTGAATGGGAAAACGTGGGGCATATATAAAGCTATTGACATACAATCTGACGTCAAAGCTAAACCTATCGGCTCGTACCTGCAACTGGCTGTTTTTTCTTTTTCAGTAACTTAACGTACTTCCGTCAAACCCGGTCGCCGGCGGTGTAGTTTACCAGCAGTGGCTGCTCATAGCCCGTGCTGGTGCGAAGCGGAAACGTAACAAAAACAGTGGTGCCTTTGCCCTCCTGCGATTCAATGCGCAGCCGACCCCGGTAGAGTTGAATAATACGGTGTGTCAGGGCCAGGCCAATACCATGACCATGAATACCGGTTGTGCTTTCGGAGCGGTAAAACGGCTCGAAAATATGGGGAATGTCCGCCGACGGAATACCATAGCCGTTATCGGCGAAAAGCAGATGCACTTCGCCGGATTTGTCGTTCTCGGGCGCAAACGAAATCCGTACCATCATGCTGCCATCGGCCGAGTACTTGCAGCCATTTTCCATCAGGTTCTGAAACGCCGTCCGCAGCAGCGACTCATCGGCGAGCAGCGTTAGGTCGTCTTCCTGGTCAGGCAGGTTCTCAAAGTCAATGTCAATATGGTACTCGGGATTCTTCCTGACTAAGTTGGTGCGGGCCTGCCAGAGTAATTCGTCGATGCGGACAGGGCGATAGGAGAGGGTGGCTGCATCGGAATTGGCGCGGGCCAGATCGAGCAGTCCATTGCTGAGACTGATCATTTTCCGCACTTCGCCCAGCACGGTTTCAAGGGTTGTTTCGTACACCTCCGGGGTGCGGGCCTGCATCAGGGCTACCTCCAGCTGCCCCATCATTACGGCCAAAGGCGTCCGCAACTCGTGTGAGGCATGGGATACAAAACTGCGCTGGGCAATGAAGGCTTCTTCCAGCCGGGCCAGCATACTGTTAAACGTACTGGCTAACTGAGCCAGCTCGTCGTGCTGCCGCCCCACCCGCAGCCGGGCATGAATATTGGTGGCTGATATGGCATTGACCTGATCGGTGATTTCGGCAACGGGCCGCAGCGCATCGGAGGCAAACAGCCAGCCTGCAATGCCAACCACCACTAAGCTGAAAAGCCAGCCAAAAACCAGAATTTCGCGCAGCCGGTCTAATTTATTGAAGCCATAGCGATCAACGGCGGAGGCCACCACCAGCAGTGTCCGGTGGTCCTGCCCCTGAAACCGGATGCCAATGGCTTCCGTTTCGCCCCGGCGTTGTTTAATCTGTTTTCCTTCCTGAACCCGGCGCAGAAAATCTATGGAAACCGGGTACTGTGGCTGCCCGCTTTTATAAACAACCTGATAGGCCGTGTTATACACAGTTACCTGTTCGCTGGTCATGACGGGCAAATCCGCCTTGGGTATATCGCCGACGTCCTCGCGCAGCCGCACGGTTGTAAGCGCTTTGTCCTGTAGCCGCTGATAAAACTCGCTTTCCCGAAACTGATTGTAGAGGTAGAAAATAGAGATCGTGAACAGCAGCATGATGGAGGCTACCAGCAACGAAAACAGCAGAGTCAGACGGGCGCGGATGTTCATGGGCGGGCAAACTTACCAGTTACTCATCCTTGAGCATGTACCCCATACCAATCACGGTATGAATGAGTTTTGTCGGGAAATCTTTGTCGATCTTTTTGCGAAGAAAATTAACGTAAACGTCAATTACGTTGGTGCCGGTGTCGAAATGGATGTCCCACACTTTTTCGGCAATATCAATCCGTGATACTACCCGGCCCCGGTTGCGCATCAGGTATTCGAGCAGCCCGAATTCTTTGGCGGTCAGCTCAACGCGCTTGTCGCCCCGGCGGGCCACTTTTTCGTTCAAATCAAGCTCCAGGTCGGCCACTTTCAGGGTACTTACCTGCGCAGACGTGTCGCTGCCCCGCTTGTAGAGCGCCCGCAGCCGTGCCATCAGTTCACGAAATTCAAACGGTTTTACTAAGTAGTCGTCGGCACCAGCCTCGAAGCCCGCCAGCTTATCGTCGACTGAACCCATGGCTGTGAGCATCAGGATAGGCGTTTTAATCTGCTCATAGCGCAGCGCCTGTGCCAGATCAAGCCCGTTGATTCTGGGCAGATTGATGTCCAGCACAATCACGTCGTAGTTATTACTCAACGCGAGGGTACGGCCAATTTGCCCGTCGAAGGCAACATCAACTTCGCACGATTGCTCCTCCAATCCCTTCTTCACGAACGAGGCCAGTTTTGGCTCATCTTCTACCACCAGAATTTTCATAACTGCAACATACTCGGTTACCATGTCTTTTAAAAATCTTAGAGGTTCAACTTATTGTATACCGAAAGTGGCTATAAAATCGATGAAGCCCGTAAACCCCTTCGACAAAGGCCTCACTGCTGTAAACAGGGGCAGAACGGTGGTTGAAAACAGCCATACTCATTCGTGATTAAACCGGAGGAAGGCGCACCATTAATCTAACGAAGATCAGTGCCGGGTATTAAAGCCGACTAAAAATAGAGTTAAAAGGGAGTTAAACCGGCCCGGTCAGCACAGCGGCTAAATCAGATTCGGGTCAGGGTGTAGGTCTTACTGAACAGACGACAGCCCTTGTAAGCCGTGACCACGAGCGTATTCTCGTCGGAGAGGGTCAGAAAGACATCAAACCGATTGCCGGTCTGGGGATGAATAAGCTGTCCGCCAGCCCATTCATTTCGGTTATAACTCAGGTCTGTGAACAGTAGCTTATTGCTCATGGTACCGAACTTAGCCGTTGTGGCGTCGCTCACCGCCAGGATTTTTCCGTAGTAATGGCCATTTTCGCCCCGGTAAATTTCAATGTTGGATTCACGCTTGGGGAAATACCAGCGCCCCACAATCCGATCACCAATCGGTGTAGTCTTACCCATCGACGAATAGCTTACCGACCGGGTGTATGCCTGTTTTAAACCGGCATTGGCTGTTGATAAAGCGGCAACCATCAGTAAGCAGCCCGCCAGCATCGTTCGTAACGAAAGCAGTGTAAGTAACATAGCAGATCAGGGGTTTACGAAGGACGACAATAGGAAGGGAACCGGTCTTTTGGATCGTTGAACTAAACCAACTCAAAATTGTCTACTGGAGTTGTATACTAAACGCTGTTACTGCTGTTTTCTTTCGTAAGCGGTAAAAAAAAGTATAGCCAACAAAAAAGCCGCTCCGAAAATCGGAGCGGCTTTCCGCTTCTATCCACACCATTTCAAGGCAGGTGCGTATTCGTACCCAGCCTTGATGTTCAACCTTCCCTTTGTAAAGGATCGATATACTAAAGCCGCCTGAGCGGTCGTATTGGCATTAAGCTGGCAACGGTGATACCGTTTACACAAATAACGGGCAAACCATCTAATTTATGATACAAGTTGGCTAAGATTCTGCTGATTTTAAATTAAAAAACGATTAGAACCTATAAAGTGTTATTTTTTTCAAAAACGTAAATAAAATCATACTATCCAATGCACATGGCTGTATAAATGGTACGGGATTGCCCTATTTAAACATTGATAATCATTTAGTTACTTTTTCGCTGTTATGATCATCCATTTCTGAAAAGGCACAGCAAAGGTATAGGTTAAGACTTTTAAAAACTTCTGGAAATCATACTAAAAAGTAGTCTTCGGCGGGGTCCTGATTCATTGTTACAAATCATGTTTTCCACCGAAGACTGCTTGATAGTCAGCTGTTTAATGCTGAAATTTAAGAAGTGAGCATTATAATGTCTGAAATTTACGCCGGTAAAAAGCATAAAATATCAGCGGAAATACGAGCAACGTCAGCAAGGTCGCGGTGATCAGGCCACCAATAACCACAATGGCCAGCGGCTTGGACGTCTCGGAGCCAATACCCGTTGAAATAGCCGCCGGAATCAGACCAATAGCGGCCATCATGGCTGTCATAACGACCGGCCGTATACGCGAGACAACCCCCTCTTTAATGGCTTCGTTAAGTGGTATTTTATTGTGCAGGTTCTTCTTGAAGACTGTAATCAAGATCACCCCATTCTGAATGCAAATGCCGAACAAGGCGATGAAACCGATACCCGCCGAAATACTGAAGTTGACATGGGTAATCAACAGGGCGGCAATACCCCCGATGATGGCAAACGGCACGTTGAACAGCACCAGCCCGGCATCTTTGACGTTGCCAAACAGCACAAACAGGATAAAAAAGATACCGAGTAAACTCAGGGGTACCACCTGCGTCAGCCGCTGCGTGGCCCGCTGCTGATTCTCGAAATCACCCGCCCATTTCACACTGTAGCCCCCCGGAAACTTCACGGCGGCATTTACCTTCTGCTGGGCTTCGGCAATGGCACTACCCATGTCGCGGCCCCGTACCGAAAACTTCACGGCCGTAAAGCGCTGACTGGCTTCCCGGAAAATAAGTACGGGGCCTGTCTGCATATAGATTTTTGCGATCTCTTTGATCGGAATCTGCGAACCGCTTTCGGTGGGTACCATCAGGTTAGCAATCTCGGCTTCAGTTTTGCGGAAACTCGGCTCATAACGGATACGAAGGTCAAATTTGCGTTCGCCCTCGTAAATCTGTGTAGCAGCTTTCCCGCCGATTGCCATTTCGATCACGGCCTGCGCATCGGCTTTATCAACACCATACAGGGCCAGTTTGTACTCGTCCAGTTCAACGCGCATCTCGGGCTGACCAATGTTTTTTATCACGCCCAAATCCTCGATACCCCGAACAGTAGCTAACAGCTGCTGTACGGCGTTGGCCTTCTCGCTCAGTATGTTGAGATCATTGCCATAAATCTTGACGGCAATAGAGCCCTTCACGCCCGATACAGCTTCGGCCACGTTATCCATAATCGGCTGCGAAAACCCGAAACTCACCCCCGGAAACACCTTCAGCTTGTCCTGCATCTGGTTAATGAGTTCTTCTTTCGAGATCCCGTTTGGCCAGTGAGCTGTATCGTCTTTCGGGTAAATATCGACCAGAAACTCGATGTTGTAAAAGCCCGTTGGGTCAGTACCATCATTGGGCCGCCCCGTTTGTGAGATGACCGCGTGTACTTCGGGATACTGCTCAAAAATCTGACGCATCTGCGTGGTTAATCGGACGGATTCGGGCAGCGAAATGCTCATCGGCATTTGCGCCCGTACGTAAATAGAACCTTCGTTCAGCTCCGGCAGAAACTCGGTACCGAGCAGACTGAAGCCTGAGAAGCCGACAATCACCAGGACGGCTGCAAACAGCAAACTGCTCTTTTTATGCGCGAAGGTGAATCCAAACGCCTTCGTTGCATACTTGGTGATGAACGCCGTAAAGGGGTTATGCTTTTCCCGCACGTTTTTGTTCAGCAGCATACTTGCCAGCACAGGCACCAGCGTCAGCGTGAAAATCAGAGCACCCAGCAGGGCAAAGCCAAGCGTCCAGGCCAGGGGCGAGAACATTTTACCCTCCACTTTCTGAAACGAGAAAATCGGAATCAGACAGGTGATGATGATGGCCTTGGAAAAGAAAATAGCTTTCCCCAACTCCGTGCCGGTTCTCCGCAGAACCCCCATCTTGGCCAGCTTATTAAACTTGGCCATGCCTTCGCGATGCGCCAGTTCGTCGAGGGTAACAAAAATCCCTTCGACCATCACGACCGCGCCATCCACGATGATCCCGAAGTCGATGGCTCCCATCGAGAGCAGGTTGGCATTCATCCCCTTCAGCCGCAGACAGATAAAGGCAAACAGCAGCGCGAGCGGAATCACGATGGATACGGTAACGGTCGTGCGCCAGTCGGCCATAAACAGAAACACAATCACCGTCACAAAGACGATACCTTCGAGCAGGTTATGCGTTACGGTATGGGTGGCGAAATGAATGAGCGTTTCGCGGTTGTAAAAGGTGTTGATCTGCACGTCGGACGGTAAAATGGACGTGTTCAGCTCCTGAATTTTGTCCTTCACGCGCTCGATCACTTCGGTTGGGTTTTCACCCTTCCGCATCACCACAACCCCTTCAACTACATCATTATCTTTATCGCGGCCCGCCTGTCCCAACCGGGGCAGTGCCGATTCGGCTACCTGCGCCACGTTACGCACCATGATGGGCGTGCCGTTGATATTTTTGATGATGATGTTGCCAATGTCCTTCTGGTTATTGAGCAACCCGATACCCCGTACCACATACGCTTCGGAGTTTTTCTCGATCACGTCGCCCCCTACGTTCACGTTGGAGTGAGCAACGGCTTCGTAGAGTTGTAAAGGCGTAATGCCATAATCCATCAGCCGACGCGGGTCTACCGAAATCTCGTACGTTTTGGCTTCGCCCCCGTAGCTGACCACGTCGGCTACACCCGGTACGGATTTAAACTGCCGGTCGATCACCCAGTCCTGCAGCGTTTTTAATTCGCGGACAGTACGCGTGGGCGACGTCAGCGTATAGCGAAAAATCTCGCCCGTTGGGCCATACGGCGGCTGCACTTCAGGGCGGGCCCCTTCGGGGACGTCTACGTTCGTCAGCAGGTTATTCACCTGTTGGCGGGCGAAGGCATCGTCTACGTTGTCCTCGAACATCACGTTCACCACCGATAGCCCAAAGAGCGTAGTCGAGCGGATATCGGTCTTTTTCTGAACCGAATTCAGGCCGATTTCTACCGGTATGGTCACGAACTTCTCTACCTCTTCGGCGGAGCGGCCGGGCCACTGGGTGATGATGGTGATGCGGGTGTTGGTAACGTCGGGAAAAGCCTCGATTGGGGTATTCTGGTAGCTGATGTACCCGCCAACGGCGGCCAAAGCGGTCAAAAAGAATATAAAGAACTTGTTCTTCAGCGAGAACGTCAGTATGCTTTTTATGAACTTATTCATGGGGGTGTGTCAATGAGTGAGATTGAAGGACTGAGTGATTGACGGATTGAATATGTAAATCACCAGGCTGTCCGGCCAAGTCAGTCAATCCGTCAACCACTCCGTCCTTCAATCATTAATTGCCTAAGGCACTGTAAATCAGCAATTGATTCTTAGTCACAACCCGTTCGCCCGGCGACAGTCCACTGTTGATGTAGGAACGGTCGGCAATGGTTTTGTAGATATCTACCTCGCGCACAACGGGTTGGTTGTTTGCATTGACCGCTACCACGTAGTTGCGGCTCCTATCAAATACTACGGCACTGGCCGGAATGGCTACCCGCTGGTCATGGCCCGCATACGTTACACTTACGTTGGCAAACATCTCGGGTTTAAGCCGGTAATCGGCTGCGCCTTCGCCCCGGTTCGCCAGGGTAACGCGCACTTTCATGGTTTTGCTGTCGGGGTCGAGTACGTTAAAGACCTTATCGATCCGTCCTTTGTAGGGCTTATCGGGGTAGGAGAGGGTGGTGATGGTTGCCGTCTCGCCCTCGTGGATATTGGCCAGATCTGATTCATAGACGTTGGCAATTACCCAAACTTCATCTAAGTTGGAAATGGTGAACAGGTTCTCGGGATCGTCGGACCGGATTTCCATTCCCTGCGCGGCCGTTTTCTCAACGACAAAACCGCTTACGGGTGCTTTCACTACGTACGAGGAGCCATTGCCGCCAACAATCTGACGGCGCTCGGCTACCCGGGCTACTTCACCCTTAGCGGCCGCAAACTGCTCCTGAGCGGCCACCAGATCACGCTGCGAGGTCAGCCCGGCTTTAGTCATGTCCTGGGCAACCTGAAGGTTTTTCTGGGCAACCGATAACTGACCACGGGCGGCTACGGCCTGCTGCTGCAAATCGGCCAGATCGCCCGACCGGATCACGGCCAGCGTCTGCCCTTTCTGAACGTAATCGCCCAGTTCGGCTTTTACGGCATCAATATGACCCCCGACCAGCGGAAACACCTTTACCATTTTATCCTGGTTGAAGGTGATCTTTCCCGTTAGATTCAACTCATTGTTCACTGTTTCGCGCCGGGCCGTGTCGATGGTGGCCGACTGAAGCAGGCTGGCATCCTGCTGCGCTTTGGTAGCCGGTGCCAGGGCGGTAGAGTCGGAGGTGGCTGTTGCTTCGGACTGGCAACTACTTAAGCTGGTTGCCAGCGAAGCCAGCAAACAGGCAAATCCTACCGTTAGTGTGGTTATTGAATATGGGGTGCTCATGGTGATTAATTAACAAAAGGGTTTTTCCCGACGGCATAACTCAGTTCTTCGAGACTCTGCATCCGGTCATTCTGAAGTTGGCTATATTGAATCTGACTGTTTTTGAAGGAGTCAAAAAAGTCCAGAAATTCGACTACATCTATGTTCTGCTTGCGGTAGTTGACCGTAACACCCTGAATCAGCCGGGCGAAATCGTCGTTAAAGCGCTTGTCAAATGTTTGATACAACTGGTTGGTTTGTAACGCCTTGGAATAGGCCCGCTGCACCTCGCTGTCAACCTGCAGGCGGGCGCTGGCAATGACCTGCTGACTGCTCTGCGTACGAATTTTAGCCGCCTGTATATTTCCCTGATTCCGGTTATTGATCGGAATGGGAATGCCTACTCCGACACCCACATAGTTCTGGCCAAAAGCACCATTGCGGTCAAACGTGCCCTGTACCGTCAGGTCGGGTGTAGCAAGGGCTTTCTGAAAGGTGAGGTTCTGCTGTTCCACTAACGCCTGATCCGTATACGCTTTCAGATCGTAGCGATTGGCATCAGCCAGTTCATACAGCGTATTCAGGTTGAGCGCAGCGGGGTTGTAGCCTGCCACTTCATCGGGGTTGACTACCGGCCGGATCAGCGTGGAAGGGCTGATATTCAGCAACACCGCCAGATCGGCCTGATCATTGGTCATCCGTAGCAGCAACTGCTGCCGTTCGGAGGTCAGGTTAAACAGGTAGGCTTTGAGCCGGGCCAGATCTTTCAGGGGTACGTTTCCCTTGTCGAACTGTTCCTGATACAAGCGGACGGTTTGCTGAAGAGCACCAATTTCCTGCCCATACACATCGAGCGACTGCTGACTGAAGTAGAGGTTGTAAAACGTGCTTCTTAGCTGGTAGCGCAGCGTTCTGACCACATCAGCAAAGCGGTCCTTCGCGATCTCGGTGTTAGTCCGGGCAATGGCGAGCTGTTTATTGCGTTTACCCGCCAGCAGCAACAGCTGCTGTACCTGTACTACCTGCTCCGAATTGTTCTGCCCGAAGGGCAAAAACCGTTTCTGACCTTCGGTACCCGCCGTTCCGTTATTGTACGGCATTAGTTCAATATAGGCAGTTGGGTTTGGTTTCAACTGCGCCTGTAGTTGCTGCGCCTGACTTTCGCTGATACCCAACTGCGCCGTAAGCAGATTTATGTTTCGCTGCCGAAACTGTTCTTCGGCCTGATCAAGTGTTAGGCGAAGCGAGTCGGTAGCCGGAGGGGCCGCCAGTGGCGTACCTACCGAAGCGGTGGCTGTAGCCGGCCTGGTTACGGCCGGGTTTTGAGCATGGGCCAGACCTGTCCCCAGAATCAGCAGCAAAACCACTGGTTTAAGGAAGGCCGACAATAAGGAAGATATGATTTTTACGGGGCGGTGTGCGTTCATGATCGTGTCTTATTCGACACACAAAGGTGGCTCCCCCTAATTAAACGGTGCTTAAACGCGTGTTAAAAGCTAATTAAAACAAAAACGTCCCCGGCGGTGGGCCGGGGACGTTCACTTTTCTATAACGTTGAGTAAATCGGTACTGTTGTATTAATTCACTTTGAATGACTCTTCTGCCTTATCAACGCCCGAGTGAGCCTGATCGGCAAACTGATCAACTTTATCGTTGTACTGCTCTTTCGCGTCATCTTTCTGGTCGGCTGCCTGCGACTTAAACTCGTCCACCTTGCTTTGCACTTTGCTGGTGTATTCGTTCACCTTGTCCTGTGCTTTGGCCGTGTAGTCGTTAATCTGCGATTTAGCCTGATCAACACCCTGTTTCACCTGCTCAACCAGGGGGTTGATTTTGTCCTGTAGGTCTTTGGAGCGCTTGTTTGCTTCTTCCGTCAACTTATCGCGGGTTTCTTTGCCGCTACGGGGAGCCGTTAAAATGCCGATAGCAACACCTGTTAAAATACCGGTCAGAAAGTCTCTTGTACTACGCATGGTTCGTGTTTTTTGGGGGTGAAAATTAAATTAAAACTTAGCCCGACGCTTCACTTCCTTCACTGCATGCTGTGAGTTGGAAGCGGTGGAATCGAGCATGTCATTGTATTGATCTTTGATGCTCTCCAAACCTTCCTGCAATTGGTCCTGTAGGTTTTTGAAGAACGACTCGCTGTCCTGGGTAAGGCGACTGCGTGTTTTTTTCCCGCTCGTGGGTGCCAGCAGTAAACCGAGCACGGCACCGGCTGCCAGTCCAATCAAAATTCCAGGTAATCCTTTCATCGGTCAGTTGAGTTTGAGAATGTAGTGAAAACTGTTCGGTCACTCGTGTAGAAAATTCCGTACCAAGTCTTTAAATCGGCACAGAAAGATAAGTAAAAAATTGATAGTGAGTGTATTACCTCACGTTATGGGTAGATTGCAAGTATACAGGCCGTAGCCCGTAATGAGGAAAGAGTTCTACAAGAATGATTCAATGTATCGCCATACCCCACACAAATGGCAGAAGAAACACGCGGCCGTTAATCCGTTTTTGGCACGCGATTCGGAAGGGCTAAAAACAAAAAATCCCTGCGCTCAACTTGGCGCAGGGATTCCGTACCCACCGTAACTTGTACTTAACCTAAAATGAAACCACCTAAACCTAAACGTACCACTCTAAAATGAGTATTTGTACCCGCGTCAGTCATGCTGTTGCTAACCGACACAATTTGTTTCTTAGACACCACTGCCGCGGATAACCCGCAACAGAATCGCTACTACCGCAATCACAAGCAGGATATGAATTAAACCACTGCCTGCGATGCCCGCTCCCAGTACGCCGAAGAAACCGAGTGCCCAGATGATAATTAGCACTACGGCTATTGTGTACAGCAAACTTCCCATAACGTTTCTTTTATTTGAGTAAACCAGAGCGTATTGTCTCGCACTGTCTTCCTTACTGAAAATTTTATGCCACTTTCGTCCGACTGGTTATAAATGGGAGGTGATATGGCTCATTTGGCTTGTAAATGAGGGATGTAGCGTACATACAGGCTTGTCTGACACATACTGACACCAAAAAATACGGTTGCCCAACTGGGGAATTATATCTACAGTTGTAGAATAATGTGTAGAAAAACCACACAAGCTACTGGTACAGCCGAGACCCCTGCACGTTTCCGTTCAGTCAATAGAAACTCATAATGAACTAAGTACTTGGGCTTTATTACTTATTTATAGCCTCTATTTCTGCCAAACCATAAATTAGGCATAATATTGTATGTGCACATACCTGTATCAGAACTGTGACACGCATATGACCGCTGTAGGAATTATAGGAGTGGGAACGGGCCACCAGTACAGACCGGCCGTGATGAATAAAATGAATTCTATAAAAAAAGTACTTATTGTTGATGATGAAGCTGACATTTGTTTGCTGCTGTCAGGCTTGTTACGCCGGTTAGGTTACCAGCCTACCTGTGCGCACTTTTTGGAAGAAGGACGCCGGTGCATAGATATTCAACGATTCGATGCTGTTTTTCTGGATTTGAACTTGCCCGACGGGCTGGGTTTTGACCTGTTGCCGCTTATCAAGCAGGACGACGAAACTAAAGTAGTGATGATTAGTGCCTTTGATGGTATAGCTGAACGGAAGCGGGCTACCGATGGTGGAGCCGACTTTTTTATGGGTAAACCGTTCACGCGCAAAACCGTGGAGCAGGCTTTGGAATCTATTCAGGTTTAGGTAACTTTGTCTGCATGGTAAACCGGGCTAAACGCCTGTTCGGGGCGTACCTCATAGCTACTTTACCTCCCTTTTTTACGTCGGCTTGTCGCGTTTCTTCCCCGCCTGACCTGAGGCCCGATGTGAGAGGGGCGTGTACCGAACAGGCAGCTAATTATGGAAAAAATACTGATCGTTGACGATAATAATGACATCTGTCTGCTCCTGGAACGGTTTCTGAGTAAACAGGGCTACAAAACAGCCTCGGTGCTGCGTGGCGACGATGGTCTGGCCTTATTGCGGAAAGAACCCTTTGAATTAGTAATCTGCGACTTTAAGCTGCCCGATATTGACGGGCTTGAAATGCTCCGCCGGATCAAGGTGCTGAATCCGTCCACCGCCGTTATTATTATTACCGGTTATTCCGATGTGCGCGTGGCCGTACAGACTGTTAAGCACGGTGCTTACGACTACGTAACCAAGCCGCTCTACCCCGACGAAATCCTATATACCATCAAGGGTGCTCTCGAGCGCCGGGCACAATCGCTCAGTCAGCCAGCGCTGAATCAACCTGCCAGTGAAGGACCCGCTGCGACTACAGTTGCCAAAATAGTCAGACCCGCGAAAACCGGGCTGGCCTTCAATGGTAAACGATTCATTTTCGGTAAAAGCCGGTCGGCCGAACAACTTCAGAAACATATAGAACTGATTGCGCCGACAAACATGTCGGTTATTATTACCGGGGAAACCGGTACGGGCAAAGAGTTTGTGGCCAATGCTATTCACCTGAAAAGCAAACGGGCTGATAAACCGTTCGTTGCCATTGACTGTGGGGCTTTGTCGAAAGAACTGGCCGGCAGCGAACTGTTTGGTCATGTCAAAGGTGCGTTTACCGGTGCTATGTCTGACAAAGCGGGCAGCTTTGAGTTTGCCAACGGTGGTACCCTCTTTCTGGACGAGATTGGTAACCTGTCCTACGAGAATCAGATTAAACTCTTGCGTGTATTGCAGGAACGCAAGATCCGTCGCATTGGTAGCAACCAGGATGTTTCGGTGGATGTACGTATTATTTGCGCCACCAACGAAGACCTGCGCGAAGCCGTCCGCCGGGGGGCTTTCCGCGAAGATATCTTTCACCGTCTGGATGAATTTCGGATTGAACTGGTGCCCCTGCGCGAACGCCGGTCCGACATCATGGTTTTTGCCGAGCACTTCCTCGAAATCGCCAATCAGCAACTGGAAAAAGACATACTCGGCTTCGACGACGAAGCCAAAGAGAAACTCAAAGAATATTACTGGCACGGTAACCTGCGCGAATTACAGAACGTAGTGAAACGCGCCGTTCTCTTAGCCCAGTCCGAATACGTAACGATTGACTGTCTGCCCAACGAAATCACCTCGCCGACGTATATACTCGACGATATGAACGGCGTAGCGGCTGGTGTTACCAATCTGAGCGACTCGCTCCGGCCCGGTACGTCGGCACCGATGATCTCCCAGCCGGCCAATAACCTGAAGTCCGTTTCGGAAAACGCCGAGCGTTCGGCCATTCTTAAAGTGCTCGAAAAGACAGGTTATAATAAAACCAAGGCGGCCGAAGTGCTCAATATCGACCGTAAAACGTTGTACAATAAGCTGAAAGCCTACGATATTCATTTATAATGCGTAGACCGGAACGACTTGCTTAGGTCGGCTCCGGTCTAGTTGTATAGTTAGTTCAGGCTGTAGCCAATCGAGATCATCCCAACGGCATTTTTGGTGTTACCCAGCAACAACTGCGATGCGGTGCTGTTGGCAATCTTATTCAGTCCCTGTCCATAGCGCAGGCCAATGAGCGCCTTGCCAAAGTACAGATTCAGGCCACCCGCCAGTCCATAATCTACCTTATTTAGATTGTCGCGGTTAATGGTACTGATGCCTGACCCCAGCGACCCTTCCGACTGAACGTTGGCGTTGAGCAGATAAGCTGCATACGGTCCTACCTGAATATCAGCCGTATTCCCCAATTTAAATGTCAGCAGCACGGGCAATTCGGCGTAGTTGAGTTGAAATGTGCCTTTTCCCCGCAATAACGAAGCAATGTTGTAATCGGCCGATGCGCCTTTGGTGGTGTAAAGCAGTTCGGGCTGAATGGCCAGGAAAGACGAAATCGGTGCCTGAGCAA
Organism: uncultured Cytophagales bacterium; assembly: GCA_964251665.1. Lineage (GTDB taxonomy): Bacteria > Bacteroidota > Bacteroidia > Cytophagales > Spirosomataceae > JBBQLG01. The sequence continues at coordinate 41,427 of CAXUKO010000012.1, read as the reverse complement.
ATACCCCCGCGTGAAAACCAATGCGTTCTTTCCGGTTAGAGACATTATCGATGAAAAGCGTACTGGCATTCAGACCCCCTTTTATGCCGTAGCGAGTGGTCGATTGTGCCTGAATGGTAGTAGGTTTAAACAGGCCGAAAGCAGTCAGGAACACGACGACTGACAGGGCGTTGCTAACAAATTTGTGCATACAATTAAACGTTAATTAAACATAAGACCGGGATAGCGGTTTTAGGCAATCGTTCGTAAATTCGTGCCACACTTATCAACGCCCGTCGTGTTTGTAGGTTAGTCTTTGTTGATCAATCGCTTATCCTCCTGCCACGAACAAAATTCAGGTAGTTAGCTGGTCAGGTAGTTGCGTAAGAATTTCCACGATATGGGAAGGTTTTGGTCCATTACCAACTAACTGATTATGATTGACGCGCTACCTATCGACATTCCGTTTGTCTCCCTCTTTGATTCTCTGGCTGATGGCGTATTGTGGCTGGAAAGTATTCAGGATGGTCAGTCGTCGGCCATCACCGATTTTCGGGTTGTTTATCGCAACAATTCGGCAAAAATCATGCTTCCCCCGGTTTATCAGCTGGCACCGGGCAACTACCTGCTGAGCGATAACGACGCCTGCCAAACCGAACTGCTTCCCTGGTTTACGCACGTTTCGAACGTTATTACTACCGGAACGACCACCGAGCGCTACCACTTTGATGGGTACCGCAACCGATGGCTGTCCCTGCGTCAGGCAAAGGCCGACCGGGGCGTTCTGTTAACGGTGCGTGTGGTGGCTCCCGATGAAGTGGACCGCATCAAACCCGTTAGTACGCCGGAGTCGGGTAAGCCCGCAATCGGATTGCTGGAAACCATCCTGGCCACTTCGTTACAAGGGATTGTAGCCTACGAGGCCATTCGGGACGGGCAGGGGCAGATCATCGACTTTCGGATTCAACTGGTGAATGAAGTGGCCCGCAGGCAGGGGGTTGCCTTGCTGAGTGAGCCGACCGTTGGGCGTACCCTCCGGGAGTTTTCGCCGGGCAGTGAGCAGGATGGCAGCTTCCGGCTGTTTGTTGCTGTATGCGAAAGTGGCGAGCCATTTCAGGGTGTTCATCACTACGTTCACCTGGATCAATGGGCGAATGTGGCCGTTACTAAGCTGAACGACGGGGTGCTGGTTACGTTTAATAACATCACTGAGGCTAAAAAGGCAGAAAGTAAGGCGCAGGCACAGGCTGACTTGCTGCAGAGTATTTTAAACAATTCCCTGAATGGCATTGCGTCCGTACGGGCGTTGCGCGATGATACCGGACAGATTGTCGATTTTATATTCGAAACCGTCAACGTTGCCCTTTGCGAACTAGCCGGAGTTGATGCCGACGTACTCCTCCGGGATTCGGTGCTGACGCGTAGGCCAGTCCTGAAAGAAACGGAGGTATTTAATCAGGGCATCCGCGTTTACGAAACAGGCATATCCTATCAGACCGAGTATTATACTCCTCAGACTGGCCGCTGGTTCGATGTATCGATGTCCCGGCAGGGGAGCGAACACGTCGTTATAACCGTTGCCGACATCTCTCAACTTAAAGCGACTACCTATCAGGTCGAGCAGCAGGCACAAACGCTCAGCAGCGTGCTGAACGGCTCTATCAATAGTATTGTGGCGTACCAGGCCATTCGCGAATCGGGTAAAATTGTTGACTTCAGGATCAGTTTGGTGAACCGGGCCGCCGAGGTGTATCTGAAACAGACGGCCGATCAGCTCGTGGGTCATACCATGCTCGAACTGTTTCCCGAAGAATGGGAAATGGGTCTGTTTGCTATGTATGTCGAAACGGTCGAGACCGGCCAGCCAAGCCGGGCCAATGCCAACTATCACGTGGTTGGCCGCACTAACTGGCTCGACATTTCGGCTACGCGGCTGGATGATGGACTGGTGGTAACATTCATCGACATTACCGACGTGCGCAGTTCCATGCTGGAAAAGCAGCAGCAGGCCGAATTGCTGAACAGCATTCTCGATAACTCCGGCAACGGCATCATTGCCTGTCAGGTAAAGCAGGCGGGCGACGGCCGGGTAACCGATCTGATCGTTGAGACGGCAAACCGCGCGGCCGAAGAGTTTATCGGGACAACCCTTGGTGAAATGAAGGGAGCCAGTTTGCTCGCTATCTATCCCGATCAGCACGAGCTGGGTTTGCTGCCGTTGTGCATCCGGGCCGTTGAGTCGCATCGGTTACAACGCCGGGAGGCCGCGCTCAAAACGGGCCCGGACGTGCGCTGGATCGATGTATCCGTGGCCCCGCTTGACGATGGGGTCGTGGTGACGCTGATCAATATTACCGAAACCAAGCAGGCTGCTCTGGAACTTGAAGCCCAGACGGTGATGCTGCGGGATGTAGTTAATGGGGCCATCAATGGTATTTTACTGCTCGAAGCCATTCGCAGCGGGCAGGGGCAGATTACTGACTTCTGCATACAGGCTGCCAATCAGGCCACACTCGCCATGACCGGGTCAGATCCGGTGCAGATGACGAATAAACGAATGTCGGAAATTTTTCCGACCTATCGGGAAGCCGGGTTCTTCGATGCCTATGTCCAGACCATCGCTACTGGTGAACCGCAACGGGTAGAATCCTACTACCCCACCGATAGCCACGGACTGGAGGGGTGGTTTGCTGTATCGGCGGTAAAACAGGGTGCGGACGGCGTTGTGCTAACGTTTGTCAATACAACGGAAGCCAAAAAGGCAGAACTCGAACGGCAGGCGTTAATTACCGAGCTGCAACGGTCCAATGCCAACCTGGAGCAGTTTGCCTATGTGGCGAGTCATGACCTGCAGGAGCCGCTGCGGAAGGTAACAGCCTTTGGCGATGTACTGCAAAGTCAGTTTGCACCGGTGCTGGGCGAAACCGGAACCGATCTGATTCAGCGGATGCAGTCGGCTACCGGACGTATGCAGGTCCTCATCCGGGACCTGCTGGCTTATTCACGCGTTGTCTCCAAATATGACCCGCTGGGCATCCTGAATCTCAATCAGCTCGTGGCCGATGTGGCGCTCGATCTGGAAACGATCATTCAGGAAAAGCAGGCGATTCTGACCATCGAACCGTTACCTGAACTTCGGGGCGATGCACTGCAATGGCGTCAGCTAATCCAGAACCTGCTTTCCAATGCCCTCAAGTTTACCAGGCCGGGTGTGCAACCGGCGATACAGATTCGCTGTCATGTAGTTCGTGGTCAGGATGTTCCGGCAGTGCCGCCGGGGCAGAAACGGCAGAAATTCTACTGCATCGAGGTGGTCGATAACGGAATTGGCTTCGATCCTAAATACGCCGACCGTATCTTTCAGGTCTTCCAGCGGCTGCATGGCCGAAGTCAGTATGCCGGTACGGGTATTGGCCTGGCCATTGTTCAGAAAGTAGTGGAAAATCACAAAGGCTGCATTATCGCTGAGGGCCAACCCGGACAGGGAGCCACCTTCAAAATATTGTTGCCGATTAGTGACGTATAGTAGTAGAGTTTGCTTTATTTTGTTGTGTAGACACATATATTTATTTTACAACAACTAATGAATCGGGAACGGCTGGATACCAGGCAATAAGCGCGACAGTCTGTTTGTAAGCTCCATTGGCCACCGTTTTCCCTAAATTAACCCAGCATATGCACCGTAGACCTGCTAAGTTAACCATCCTGATTGCCGATGATGATGCCGATGATCGTATGTTTCTGGAAGAAGCCTTGCAGAAAAACGGGTACGTCCACACCATCGAATTTGTCGAAGACGGCGAAGAACTGATGGCTTATCTTAAACGAACCGATGTGCCGTTGCCCAACCTGCTGATGCTTGATCTGAATATGCCGCGTAAAAATGGCTTTCAGGCACTACAGGAAATTAAAGCTGACCCGCATCTGCGCCGGTTGCCGGTTGTGGTAATGACCACATCATCAGCCGATGAAGATGTGGCAAAAAGCTATGATCTGGGTGTTAACTCATTTATAACCAAGCCGTTTAATTTCGCCCGGCTCATCGAGATGATTGGCGCGCTGAAAACGTATTGGTTAGATACTGTCAAACTTCCCGACTAACAGAGCTGGCATGGATCCGATAGTAAATACACTCGACGTACCCCGGAAAGAAAGCCTGATCCGCGTATTGCTGGTCGAAGACGATGAGGACGATTACGTGCTTACCCGCAGCTTGGTGTCCTCGCGGGAGAACGCCAACATCCGGCTCGACTGGGTTGATAATTATGCCGGGGCGATGCTGGCTATCCAGGAGAATAACTACGACGTTTATCTGGTCGATTACCGGCTTGGTGAAAACACCGGTATTGATCTGATTCAGGAGTCATTTCGGCTCGGGCAGCGCGCTCCCATGATCCTGCTTACCGGTCAGGATGACCTGACCATCGATCAGTCGGCCCTGGAACTGGGTGCGGCCGATTACCTCGTTAAAGGCCGCATTGATGCGCAACTGCTGGGCCGCAGCATCCGCTATGCGCTGAAACAGGCCGAAGTACTGGCCGAAGTGGCTGAGAAAGAGAATAAGTACCGTTCCCTGTTTGAGCGCTCTATCGACGCCATTTTCGTGGCCGACGAATACCTGAAATTTCAGGACGCCAACCCCTCCGTTGAGCATCTGCTCGGCTACAGCCGCGAGGAGTTGAAGAAAACCAACCCGCTGCGCTTATTTGCCAATGCTGACGATTTTCGCAAACTCCGGTTTCATGTTCGTGAATATGATCAGGTAAAGGATTTTGAAACTATACTCGTGAGCCGGGCCGGTCGTAGACGCGATTGTCTGGTATCGGTCTGGGCCGTTGAGGACATTAACAGCAAAAGCCCAAAGTGGTATCAGGGCATTGTTCGCGATGTAACCGAACAGAAGCGGGCGCAGCAGGAACTCATCACGGCCGAGAAGCTGACAATGACCGGCAAAATTGCCCGTAGCATTGCCCACGAAGTGCGTAACCCGCTCACGAACCTGAGCCTGGCGCTCGATCAGCTCAAGGATGAACTGATGAGCAACGACGAGTACATCAACATGCTGACCGACATTATCCGCCGAAATGTGGATCGGATTGGGCAGTTGGTTACCGAAATGCTCAACTCTTCCAAACCCCGCGATCTGGACCGGCGGCAGCAGGATTTGAATGAGGTAGTAAATGACACACTCAAGTTAGTACGTGACCGGCTCAAGCTGAAGTCGATGAAATTAGTCACTGATTTCGAGCCGGACGGGTGCAGTGCCCTTATTGACCGGGAGCAGGTCAAAACCGCCCTGATTAACATACTGATTAACGCCGTAGAGGCAATGGAGCCCGAAAAAGGGGTCCTGACCGTTCGGACCCGTTATACAGATGACAACCGCGTGACGGTGTTTATCGAGGATAATGGCAGCGGCATCAGCGATGAGAACCGCCGTCGCCTGTTCGATCCATTCTTTACCGGCAAGGCCGCTGGTATGGGGTTAGGGCTAACGGCAACGCAGAATATTGTGGCCAGCCACCGGGGTACCATCGAGGTAGATAGTCAGGTGGGGCACGGTACTATTTTTCGTATCTCCTTTCCGCGCTGACCTGATTAACCCGGTTTACACAGTCTGTATCACGCAAAACCCGGCTTATCCGCACAGGATAGCCGGGTTTTTGATTTCGTATAAACCTTCTCCACAAAGTGTGTATTTTCTTACACAACGGTCTACACATTCCCCAGGTCACACCGACGAATCGGGTGAATTATCAGCCGTCCGAAAATTAATGTTCCATCAGATTAAGCTTGATTAACAGCTACTTAATAGGGAGTTATCCGGGGCGGGTCCGTTACCGAACAATCTGGCATAATTATCTCCTATAAATTCCTGAACGACAAGAAGTACCGTTATGATGTGGAGTGTTACTCATTTTCCGTCGGCTATGCGCTCGCTTAACCCGACTACCCGTGCTAAAGCCATTGAGATAGCTAACGACTTGTTCGCAAGCGGTTATACAGACAAGCAGCAGGTGATTTCGCTCAGCATTGATGAAGCCCGTACCTGGGCACGCCGACTGGCGGCTGATACGGATGTATCGGTGCTGGTTTACCGGGCTACCTCCCGATGATTTACCTAACTCAACTATAGATTTTTGCAGGTTATGAATTGGAAAAAGAACGTTTACGACAACCTGACTGCCTGTGCTGCTCTTTGTGACGAGACGGCTACAGAACTCTCACGAACCAGCGACATCGAAAATTGGTACCGCTGCATCTTTTTAAATCTCGATTGCGCTGATATCTGCCGTCAGGTTGCCATGCTTTACGTTCGGGGTTCCGAGAATACCCGCCTGCTGGCCGAAACATGCATTGAGGTGTGCGATAAATGCGCCGAAGAAGCCAGTCAGTTCGATAATGCCCGTTGCCGTCAGGTCTACGCCATGTGCAAGCAGACCATCGCCAGCTGTGTATCTATTTTGGGTATGGTTGAGACACCAGCTTCGGCAGTCAATGTTCGTCAGTCGCCTGCATCGCTGTTTTACGGCATCGACCTGCGCGAGACGCTTTACAATTAATTTCATCAACGAATATATGTTGCCCAAAACCCCAACTTTCAGTTGGGGTTTTGGTTTTTATAAGACTACCCGATTAATGAGGGTTAGCTACACAAATAAAAACGTTATGGAAACCAAAGAACAACAGAATCCACAATTGCAGAAAGTGAAAGAACTCGTCGGCAGTATCCGTATTGCCATGATGACGACCGTTGATGAAGGCGGCCACCTGGTTAGCCGTCCAATGGCGTGTATGCAGATGGATGCGCAAGGTAATTTCTGGTTCTTCACCAAAAAAAGTTCGCCTAAAGTCGAGCAGATCGAACACAACGAACAGCAGGTCAACGTGAGCTTTGCCGATGCCGGTGATGCCTCGTATGTATCGGTATCGGGTACGGCAACTGAACTCGACGACCGGGCCAAAATAGATGAGTTATGGTCGGATATGGCCAAGCCCTGGTTCCCGGATGGTAAAGATGACCCACAACTGACTACCCTGAAAGTGACTCCGCAACTGGCCGAGTACTGGGATTCCAACGCCAGCCGGATGGTACGCTACTTTGAAATGGCCCGTGCTATTGTCACCGGCGATACATATAAGGAAGGCGAAAACGAGAAAATCACACTCGCCTGACAACGCCGGGCCTGTCGCTGCATCCTGAGAAGGACTCGGGGACAGGCCCGACTGTTTTCAGGCTGTCTATACGTCGCATGATTGTACAGAGTACGAACGCGGGCTGGGAGATTATTCATCAACAGGCGCATGGACTATTGGCTCTACAGGCCGCTATGCAGTGGCAGGTGGCCAAACGCCCCGTTCACTGGATTGAAACGCTGACGGCCCTGTTTGAGCACGACGATGGTCAGGAGCCGTGGGAAGGCACTAACCACCTCACCGAAGCCGGTGCCCCTTTACACTTCGCCATCACCGAGTATTCGGTGGAGCAGTGCCATAACATGATTACCATTGCTCTCCACAAAAGCCGGTGGAATGCGCTGATGTTGTCGCGGCATGCCACGTTTCTTTATGAACCCAAACGGGGCAAAGACTCGTCACTGGATGCGTTTCTGGATCAGCAGAAGACGAACCAGACCCAATGGCGTGAAGCGTACGGGGCCACTCAGGAGGAAGTCGATTATGCGTATGATTTTCTGCAGTGGTGCGATGCCCTATCGCTTATTCTCTGCCTCGGTCAGCTGCCGCCCGAAGCCCGTCGGTTAGAGATTAGCAGAGGCCCCGACGGAACCCATCATTACATCAGTCAGCGCAGTGAGGACGAGTCAGTTAGTGTTGACCCATGGCCGTTTGAAGTAGACACGTTCAGTATTCACGTGGAGGTATACCCAATCAGTCAACTTAAGTTCAGGAAGGATAAGGAGTTATACAACGCCATCAACAGCGCCCCGGTTGAGGTACGGGAGTGGACGTTCAGGAAATGAGTGGCTTCGCTTAAGTTGATAAGTCAATAAGCGGCTTCGCTTAAGTTAGTAAGGCAGCAAGTGGCCGACTAAGGCGAAGCCGCTTATTGACTTACCTACTTACTTTGCCCGGAGCAGCACCGACGACCGGGGGGCTACGGTATATTTATTTGTGGAAAGCGGGCCGGGTTTGACGATACTGTTTCCGTCCGAATCTACTACCAGCTCCCAGTCGCCGACATCGGGCAGCCGGAAGTCGATGGACTCCCAGTAACTGTTGAGCACCCAGAACAGCCGGTCGGGTTCAATTGGCGTCCCATCCTCCGTTTGCTCGCTCACCGCCTGCCCATCAAAATACAGCGCTACGCAGTGCGTACCGGGATTGGACAGGTCTTCAGCCGTCATGGGTTTTACGTCAGGACGAAGCACCTTCACCTGTTCTTCCGTATAAAAATTCCGTCGACGTACCAAAGGCGTCTGATGGCGTAACTCGATCAGGCGAGCCGTAAAGTCGAACTGAGCCTGTTCCTTTTCGGTCCAGTTCCAGTTAAACCAGCTGATCTCACTATCCTGATTATAGCCGTTGTTGTTGCCATGCTGCGTGCGGCCGTATTCGTCGCCCATCACAAGCATGGGTGTACCCTGACTGAGGAACATCGTCATCAGAAAATTTCGTTTCTGCTTTTCCCGCAGTTCGTTAATAGCCGGATCGTCCGTTGGGCCTTCGGCACCGCAGTTCCAGCTCAGGTTATCGTTCGAGCCATCGTTGTTATTCTCGCCGTTGGCTTCGTTATGTTTCTCGTTGTAGCTAACCAGGTCATTCAGCGTAAAGCCGTCGTGCGCCGTAATCAGGTTAATGCTGTTGGCAGGGGATCGGCCATCGTCGGAGTACAGGTCGGGACTGCCCAGTAAACGCATCACCAGCTCACGGGCTTTACCATCTTCACTTTTCCAGAACGCCCGGACTGTATCGCGGTATTTACCGTTCCACTCCGACCAGCGCACCGGAAACTGACCAACCTGATACGTCTGAATATCCCAGGGTTCGGCAATCAGTTTCACAGCCGACAGAATCGGGTCCTGATTAGCAGTATCCAGAAATGACGATAACTGACCCGAATCGGCACCCCGCGACAGGGCCGAAGCCAGATCGAAGCGGAAGCCATCTACGTGCATGTCCGTTACCCAGTAGCGCAGGCTGTCCATCACCAGCTGGAGTGCACGCGGATGCGTCAGGTCAAATGTGTTGCCCGTCCCGGTGAAATCCATGTAATACTCCGGCGTTTTTTCCACCACGCGGTAATACGACCGGTTGTCGATGCCTTTCATGGAGAGCGTCGGGCCGTACTGATTACCCTCTGCGGTGTGGTTATAGACCACGTCCAGAATCACTTCAATGCCCGCTTTGTGCAGGGCCTTTACCATGTTTTTAAACTCCGTTACCTGCTGACCCATCATACCCGACGAAGCGTAGGTATTTTGGGGCGCAAAGAATCCAATGGAGTTGTAGCCCCAGTAGCTTTCGTTGGTAAACTGATGAACGGGCAGCAACTCAACGGCGGTGACGCCCAGTTTGGTCAGGTAGTCGATACTTTCTTTGCTGCTAAGGGCGGCATACGACCCGCGAATTTTTTTGCTGATAGCCGGGTGCTGATAGGTGAACCCTTTCACGTGCATCTCATAAATCACCGAGCGACTCATGGGCGTAGCCGGTGCCTGATCGTCTTCCCAATCGAAGGCCGGGTCGATGATAATGCTTTTGGGCGATGTCGGGCCGCTGTCTACGTCGTTGGGAATCAGAAACCGGTCGTCGGCGGGGTTTTCGTAGTCGTAGCCCAACTGCGCATTGTTGGCATCCATTGGGGCGTGTATGGCGCGGGCGTAGGGGTCAAGCAGTAGCTTGGCTGGGTTAAAATAATGGCCCTGCGACGGTTCATATGGACCTTCTACCCGATAGCCGTAAAGGGTACCGGCTGCGATCCCATCTAAGTAGATATGCCAGATGTTTTCGGTCTTTTCGGTAACTACAACGCTGGCTACCTCCGTAGCCGGGTCCTCAGGATTATACAGGCAAAGTGTAACGCCGGTTGCGTTTTCGCTGAACAAAGAAAAGTTAACGCCTTCAGAATCGTAGGTGGCACCCAGTGGGTATGGTTTGCCTGGCCTGGAGGCAAGTGGCTCAGTAGCCATAGTGTCGGTTGAACTTGAAATCATAACGTCTGTTTTCGACCGATTAAAACTCAGTCAGATAGTAATAAAACCAGTCGTTTCGGTATAATGTTTCTGGCTGGTGGTATAGTGAGGCAGCGTGATAAATTGGTTAAATCCACAGAATTAATGGGCTGAAAACAAAAAAGCCTACCCTCAACGAGGGTAGGCTTTCTGATCCCACCATTCACTACACTACCAAAGCTAAGCGAGCCATTGTGGCATGCGCTGACTCAATTTTTTCTTTCTGGCTGAGCAACAGCTGGCGGGTGCTGGCTACCAGATCCGTTTCCTGTAAAACTTCATTGTAGTTGTCAAGTGCCTGCTGATCACCGCGTGTACATTCCTGTACAACCGCTTTGTCATCGTCGCTGGCAAAGGTTGATTTGATGTTAATCCAGGCCCGGTGTAAATCGGAAGCTAAGCTGGTGCCACTGTCCGGTTCGCCACCAACGGTGCGAATTTCCCGATCCAGTTCCTGAGCGAACTCGGCCCGCTGACGGGATTGCGCCAGAAACAGGCTTTTCAGTTCAACATCTTTTACGTTTTCGGCGGCTTCTGTGTACCCTTTTTCCGCGTCGTGACTCCGAGTCAGCAATTTGTTTAGCTGGTCGAGGATTTCACCCCGTGTTTCTTTAACGTTCATAACGATTTCTGTTTAGTTGTGAGTGACTTGGTTGTCAAAAATCAATTTTTCAGTTGTTGAGTAAATCAGAAAGTTGCGTTGTTACAGGGGCCACTGATTACTGACCGCTGCCTATTTCTTTTCGGGATTATGCCCCCAGTTTTTTAACGAGTATTCCCAGTTGCTACCGGCTACTTCCTTCGGCTCCTGGGCACTGTGCCGCTTTACGTAGCTGATTACTTTCCGCATGTGGGCGTAATCGTCATCCGTTAGATCGGCGGTTTTAGTGCCAAGCAGTTTAACGATTCGTTCGCCCGACTGATGGCCCGTCGATTCAGCGGCACCATCCACATGCTGCCCGACAGATTTTGATTCGTCCGTGGTGAGCCACTTTTTGAGTTCACTGGCCGACATATTCACAACCTCGTCGAATTCAGCCTTTACGTCTTTCTTCTCGTCTGTGTCAAGCGCTGCCATAGCTTACTGTGGTTTTACTCCTTCACGTCGCCCTTCTTGGCGGCCTGCACTAACTTCTTGTTGGCAAATACCGCTACATCCACCCGGCGGTTTTGCGCTCGTCCGGCTTCGGTTGTATTGTCGGCGACCGGCTGCGTTTCCCCATAACCTTTTTCATCGACCCGGCTGCTCTTTACTCCTTTAGTCTCCAGGTAACTGGCAACTGCATCAGCGCGTTGCTTGGACAGTTTCAGGTTGTAATCGTCCGGTCCGGTTGCGTCGGCATGCCCTTCTACCAGAATGTTGGTGTCATCATATTTAGTGAGCGAAGCTGCAAAATCGTCGAGTGCTTTTTGCGTCGCCGGTTTCAGGGTAGCGCTGTTCACGTCAAATAAAATATCCGATCCCAGCGTCACTTTGATTCCTTCGCCAACCCGTTCGACTTTCGCCTGGGGCAGGTCTTTTTTAATTTCTTCGGCTTGCTTGTCCATCCGCCGACCGATCACTGCACCAGCGGCACCGCCTACCGTTGCACCCAGAATAGCACCCAAAACGGTGTTACCACTGCGTCGGCCAATAACACCACCAGCTACGGCTCCCGCCCCGGCACCGATACCGGCCCCGCGCTGCGTTTTGTTGGTGTTGTTTTTGATTGATTTACAGCTAACCAATAGTACATCAGTTGTAAGAAGACTCGCCGTTAGTAAGACTGCGGTGAGTTTAGTACCTGATGCGGCAATGTTGTGAATCATAGTTTATGCATGTTGGTGTTGCTGACCCTTACCCAAACGCCGTACCACAAGTTAAACGGGGGGATGATTAGTATGATTTAAGCGGGTTAATAAGTTGATTACTAACCAGTTGTTTGGAATTTTCTCTGTCAGTGAAATCTATGGGGAAAGATGGGGTATACGCGTGAAAATGGGCCACATTCCTCAATCCTGTAGAAACCATTCTACATAAATAGTAGATTAGTTTAGGACTCCTCAGCCGAAACGAATTAACGTATAGAGACGTTATACTACTAAGCTAATAGACTAAAACTTTACTCGACTCAACGCATGATTTTGTTAAAAACGCTGCCCACGCTGCTCCTGTCCGGGTTGTTATTAGTGACCCCAACAGGCTGTAAAAAAGCAGACGCTGTCGACTCGGCCACAAGCCCGCAGCCAACCCCGGTACTGGTATCGGCCAGCCTGTTGGGGCAATATTCTGCTGACCAGCTTAGAAGCCGTTATAGTGGTATTTCGTCTGCATTCCGGCTGCTGATTCGTTACGGTATCAAGGTGTACCGCGTCGTTTATAATACCACTAATACGGACGGCCGCCCGACGCAAGCATCCGGGGCACTGCTTATTCCTGATACGCCGAATGCCGTTGCCCTCATCAGTCAGCAGCACGGTACCATTACGGGCGATGATGCCGCGCCGTCGTATTACAACACCAACAGCGAGTCGTACACGTTCGGGTCGGTGTTTGCGTCGCAGGGCTATATCATTGCTGCCCCGGACTATATCGGTTATGGGGCCTCGAAAAACCTGCCGCACCCGTACGAACAGCGCAATGGCTTAGCTACGTCTTCGCTGGATATGCTGCGGGCCACCCGTGAGTTTCTGGAGGCTAACCGGACTACCGGAGCGAAGGCGAACTGGGATGGGCGGCTGTTTCTGGCTGGCTATTCCGAAGGGGGCTACGCGACGATGGCTTTACAGAAGAAAATCGAGGAAGAAGCGCCGAACGAATTTAACCTGGTAGCGTCGAGTTGCGGTGCTGGTGCCTACGACAAACCGGCGTTTATGAAGGAAATCATCAATACGAAAACCAGTTCGGATGCTAGTATTTCGCGACTGTACGTCTGGGTGCTGCTCACCTACGACCGTATTTACGGCCTGAACCGCCTAATGACGTATTACTTCAAGGAACCCTATGCCTCTCGGATTGCGGCTGGCGGCTACAATGCCAGTCTCGGCGTCAGTCTGAATGAAGCCCTGACGGATTCGTTCAAACAGGCGATAAATGATGGCACGGATACGGCTTTTCTGAAAGCTATTGCCGATAATGATATCCACGACTGGAAGCCAAAAACACCAACCCGGCTTTATCATGGTGATGCCGATGTCACAGTCTTTTACCTCAACTCCGTAAATGCCTACAATGCCATGAAAGCCCGTGGTGCTGCAAACGTTGAGTTGATTCCCATTAAAGGAGCTAACCACGCCACGGGATTGCCCACCTATATTCTGGGGACGTACAGTTTCTTTTCGGGTATTCAGTAATTGGAAATTCGGGTAAAAAATGAGTCCGTCGGTTACGCCGTACCTTGGAGGTACGGCGTAACCGACGGACTCATTTTTTCGGGTTCCGCTGACTAATTCACCACTTTGATTGAGTGAACGCCCCGCGCCACATTGATGTGGCCGGGTTGTTTGGTCAGCGTTGGTTTATCGCCTTTGGTTACTTTCCAGAACTCCAGACCACCGGTGCGATTACCGAAATCCAGGTATTCCGAAACGCCTACTACGATGTTATCACCCGTGCGGTCGAATTCAACAGCCTGCGGCAGGATGCCATCGAACGCAAAATCGTCGCCTTTGGTCAGCTTACCATCTTTGCCCAGCGTATAAACGGATAATGAGCTTTTACCAGCGGCTGCGTTGGTGAAGGGCTGGTACGATTGCCCCGCGTTGGCAACAACAACCATTGTTCCATCAGGGCTAACGGCAACCGCTTCGGGGCTTTCGCCGGTAGCGGCCTGCGAAACGATTTTGTGTTCGCCCGGCGTGTCTTCGGTGCTGAATTGAACAACAAAGACTTCGCCCGCTCCGGCACCCGACGCGCTAATGGCTTTTTTGGCATCCGGGATGACAAAGAAACTGCCATCAGCAGTGAACTTGCCCGAACCCGGCATGGCGCCTACTTTGATGGGCTTACCCTGCGCAATCAGATATGGTTTTTTGGTCGCGTTATCGATGGCGTATTTCATCAACCCAACCTCCTGCGTGGCCGCAATGGAGTAAGCAACAAACTGACCACCGGGATGAAACACCAGATCGGTAATCTGCTGGCCGGGTGTGGGCGAGGCCGACGTCAGAATACGGGTTGGCTTACCGGACGCATCGATGTCAATGATCTTTAACTCTTTACCGGCATCACCGGTAGCGACGACCATGCTGTTCCCCTGTGGCGTGAGCGCTACTGCCGTCTGATTGCTGCCTGTCGGGAATTTAAATTTCACCGCTGGTTTCTGGCCGCTGGTAACGTCCACAATGAACATGGAATTGGTGGCCGGAAAATCAGCTGCACCGTTTTTCAGCGTCGGGATACTGTCGCCCAGCGGGCCGCGTCCTTCCAGCACAAAGGCCAGTTTACCGTTATTGGTCACCCCCAGCGCTTTGTCGGTCAGCAGGGAAGAGTTAGACACCAGCGCCGACGTAATCTGGCTGCTGCGGGTAAGCGGAAACGAAATGACGGTGAGGGCATCGCGGCTGCCCCGGTCACGGTTCAGGTTATTATCAATCAGGCTGGAAGCAGTCAGGTCGGCATCAGACAGGGCTACAATACTGCGGGCTGTAAACTGAATCGGCCCCTGTTGGGCGAAGACTGCACTGGCCACCGCCGACAGGGCGATGACTAAACTCGGCTTTTTCATGTTGTTCAGGTTGATAATAGATTTTGGATTAACGCAAAGATAAACCCGGGCGGGAAACTTCCTATAGCCGCTGGCTCGGTGTTTATCTGTATTCCAGTTAACGAAAATCCGGCTCCGGGTCGTATCTCAGTTTGTCAGTCGGAAGCCGACACCGTGCAGGTTATCAATGCGAATGGCGGGGTCATGGCGCAGGTGCTTACGCAGCCGGGAAATAAACACGTCTAAACTCCGGCCCATAAAATAGTCGTCGTCGCCCCAGATGGCTTTCAGGAGTTCGTCGCGCCGGATCAGCGTGTTGGGCCGGTCTATCAGGTAGTGGAGTACATCGGCTTCCCGCCGGGTCAGGGTTTGGGTTTGAACGGCGTGCGTCAGCGTCAGGTTCTGGGTGTGAAACTGGTAGTTGCCCAGTACCCGGACTGGTTCCGGTACTTCCCGCGTGGGGGGTAGGGTGGATAACCCGGCAGTTCTCCGCAAAAAGATCTCAATTTTCAGAATCAGTTCTTCAATGCTAAACGGCTTGGTCAGGTAATCGTCGGCACCCAGCCGCAGGCCAGCTAATCGGTCGATTTTGTCGGCACGGGCACTGAGAAAGAGAATAGGAATGGTCGCGTTACCGGCGCGAATCTGCTTCGCCAGCGTAAATCCATCAATGCCGGGCAACATTACATCCAATATGCAGAGGTCAAACGTTGTGCGTTGAAAAGCAGCCCAGGCATCGGCTCCCGACAGGCAGTGCGTAACCGCAAACTGCGCCAATTCCAGGTTATCGCTGGTAACGAAGCTCAGATTAACGTCGTCTTCCACATAGAGAATATGCGCTTTCGGGGTCATATCATGGGACTGATAAGCACATCGGCCGGATGTCGAACAGTAGTTTCATCGACCGGGCAGCAGACTGTGAAGCAGCTGCCTCGACCCGGTGTACTCGTTACGCGAATAGACCAGCGATGGGCCTGTACCACCTGCTGAACATAGTACAGACCCAGCCCAAATCCGTTTACCGCAAACTCATTGGCAGGAATTCGGTAGAACTGACGGAAAATTCGTTTGTGATGCTCTGCTGCTATACCGATGCCGTTGTCCTGCACTGACCAGATGATAGCGTCGCCCTCGTTGCGGGTACTGATGATAATACAGGGCTCGGTGCGTGTGTATTTCAACGCATTATCAATGAGGTTGTGCAGCACGTTGCTGAGGTGATAGCGGTCGGCCTGCACATTGGCTGAACCGGCCCGAAAGTCAGTCTGGATAGACACCTGAGAGGTGCCAGCTACGTCGGTCAGCAACGCATGAAGGTCAACCGTGGTCAGGTTTAGCGTAAAGCGGGTTTGTTCGGAGCGGCCATGCGTGGCACTGGCTACCTGAAGCACATTCTGAATCTGTTGTCGCAAGCGTTCACTCTCTTCATAAATCACCCGGGCATACTGTCGAAGGCGCTCGGGCTGGGTCAGAATAGCATCCGAGCGCAGCACATCGGCGGCAATGCGAATGGTGGAAACCGGTGTCTGGAGCTCGTGGGTAATGCTGTTGATAAAGTCGCGTTGTACTTCGGTTAGTCGCCGTTGCCGAAGTACAACCATGAGTGTATAGCCGAAGAAGATAACGACGATCAGGACCGCTACGGAAGACAGAATCCAGCCGTCTAATTGCTCACGGATGAAACCGGCCTGCCCCGGAAACCGAATACCGAAATAATAGGTGTAGCGGGGAAAGGTAGGCAGAGGCTGATGCGTGAGCAACTGTTTGTCGGCCTGCGTACTGACATAAGCGCCGTAGACCATCCGGTTGCTTTCGCAATTATAAATGCCGTACTCAAAGTCTGTGATGAGGTTATGTGCCCGCAGCGATGTTTGAATGTAGTGTTCCAGCGTGACCGGATCAATGGGCGAGTCGGTATTGACGATGAAATAATCCGAGGCCAGCTGCGTAACGGCGTAGCGGTTTAACAGGATATGATTCAGCGTCGCTACCCGGCCAGCTACCTCCTGCAAGGCAATAAACGCCGTTTGCCGGAACTGCCGTTCGCGCAGGGCGTAGGCATTGCGTACCCAGATAATCTGGACGGTCAAAATACCAATAATTGACAGCACCGAGAGTACTACCAATACGCTGATCAATCGACGGGACATGTACTGAAATGAGTTGTTAATAAGAGATTCGCCCGGCTTTGATCCGGTATAAAGGGTAGCAAGTTAGCCGAATCAGGGCGTGTGGACAACCTGTTAACAACTCATTAACAAGTGTTGGGAACTGCTTAACAACGCGGCTTAAGCGTACCAAATACCTTTGCCAGCGAACCGGTTCAACACAAGTTTCACTAATAAAACCAACTGATAACCAATGAAACGATCTCTGTTTTTTGCCGCCCTGCTGTCCTTCCTGACGGCTACCCTGCTTTTGGCTAACACGCTGATGGCTACATTTCGCTGGACAGCGACTACGCATGATTTTGGTAAAATTCCGCATGGAACGCCCGTTACGGCTGAATTTGCTTTCGCGAATACCGGCGAACAGCCATTGATTATCAGCACAGCCAAAGGGTCCTGCGGTTGTACCGGCGTCGACTACCCAAAGGCCGCTATTTTGCCCGGCCAGTTGGGAACGATAAAAGCTACATTCAATGCCGCATCAATCGGGGCTTTTAACAAGACCGTCACCGTCGAATCCAACGCAGAAGGCGGTGCTGTTGTACTAAGCTTTAAAGGAGAGGTGAAGTAGGTGGTAAGTCAGTAAGTGGTAAGTCAGTAAGTCGCTCACTCACTACTTACTGACTTAGGCGCAGCCACTTACTACTTACTGACTTACCAACTGATTTCTCAATACTTCATTTCCCCCCGGTCTTTCTCCACCGCTGTGCGGCCTTCTTTCATCCAGATGGGCATGGGTGCATCTTTCAGGTAATAATCGAAGAACTGATACATGCGGATGCTCAGGTCTTTCATATTGTGGCGCATGGTCAGGTTGTGGTCTTCGCCGTTATAGGTCACCATCCAGACGGGTTTGTTCAGCCGACGCAGGGCCGTGAACATTTCGATGCCTTGATACCAGGGTACGGAACCATCGGCGTCGTTGTGCATCATCATCAAGGGTGTTTCGATGCGGTTGGCGAAGAATAGGGGTGAGTTTTCGATGTAACTCAGTGGTTTTTCCCAGAGCGTGCCACCGATGCGGCTCTGCGTTTTTTCGTACTGAAACATCCGACTCATGCCTGTACCCCAGCGGATACCCCCGTAAGCACTGGTCATATTGGCCACGGGGGCCCCGGCCATCGCAGCCTTGAACAGGTTGGTACGCGTAATCATATAAGCCGTCTGGTAGCCACCCCAGCTTTGCCCCTGCAACCCGATGCGGTCACGGTCTACAAAGCCTTTATCCAGTAAAGCCAGTACGCCCGGCACCACACAATCGTAGGCGTCTGGCCCCGGCTGACCAACGGTGTATACAATGTCCGGTACGAACACTAAGTAGCCGTTAGAAACGCAGTACGGAATATTGATGGTTGAGCGGCTCGGCGACGGTGCTTTATAATCGTTCATCGTTTCGCTGTTGCGTTCGTAGTAATACACAAGCATTGGGTACTTCTTTTTGGGGCGGTCCGACGTTTCGGCGAAGTCAGCGGGTTTGTACAGAAGCCCTTCAAGTTTGGTGCCGTTCGTACCCATCCAGTGGACTAGTTCGACACTGCCCCAGCGAACACTGTCCTGCTGCGGGTTAATTCGCGTCAGCTGAACGGGTTGGTTAAGGGTTGTATCGGTCGTGAACAGGTTGTTTGGCTCCTGAAAATTCCCCCGCATATAGGTCAGCGTTGGTGCATTTTTAGCCTTTTGCAGTCCTGCGTACCGGTGATTACTCTGCGTCAGTACGGCCACGCTGCGGTTGGCAGTATTAGGCGATTTTACCTTCAAAATACCCCAGTGTTTGTCGGCTTCCCAGAAGCCCGTTAGCCACAGATCAGCATTGGGATTGATGGTACTGTCCTGCGGGGTGAGTATTGACCGGCGCAACCGGACATTGTTGGTGCGGCCCCAGCCTGCCGTAATATTTACCGACTTTTCGGTACCGGTAGGGTCAATCTGCCAGATATCGTACCGGTCGTACAGCCAGACGTAGCGATCATCCTTGGTCCAGCCAGCGGTTCCGTACGCTCCCGGCAAACTGGGCGAATCGTGTTCCTCGTCGAAAAATTTAGCCGGTAACCCACGGGTCAGGTCAACCAGTTTGCGGGTCTGCACCGAATACGCCCGCCAGAGCGAATCGCGCTGATCGTACCAGCACGCATATCGGCCACCGGGCGAGAGTTTGGTTTCTTCGGCCATCAGGTTATTGGCGATTTTCTGTTTCGTGCCGGTTTGCGTATCGATCAGGTACAGGTCTGTATGGCCGGGGTCCCACGAACTGGCAACCTGATACGCATCGTCACTTTCACCAAGCAGGTAACGCGGGTTGGCTTTGTAATCGACGGCAACGGTGGCTACTTCGCGGCTGGCTAACGGGGTCAGACGCTGGTTGACGAGATCGTAAACGGCCACAAAACCACGCTCTTTTTCCTGCTTCAGCCGTTTTTGCTGCATCGGTTGCAGGCGGCTGTCGGTCCAGCTCCAGACATCAACTTTTACCTTTTCGTCGTCGGGGGTGAGCGTATCTTTTCGGGCTCGTTGCGCTACCGGCGATGTTGAAAAATACAGTCGCTGCCCATCGTCCGAAAACTTGGGCAGGCTAAACTCATTTACCGACCAGTGGTTCGGCAGCGAATTCGTATCGGCCAGCGTCTGAAACGGTACGGCAGGCAGCGTCGCTTTAGTCCGTTTCGCCGTGGTTTTGCCAGCGGGCCGGAGGTTCTTGTAATAAAGGGCGAACGCTTTTGCTTCGGCACCCGTACTGTCGGCCGATGCCATCCAGGCCAGTTGCGACCCGGTTTTATCCACTGCCAATCCCTTGTATTGCCTGAACCGGCCGTTGGTATCGACAATGATTTCCCCTTTCGTGGCCAGGTCAAACTGGTACACACCGGGGCGGTCGGGTGCGTTTGGCGCGAGTGCTTTCAGCGAATCGCTCAGAGCATCTTTACTGTAAAAAATGGTTTGTCCATTTGCCGACATCGCTACGCCGGAAACGTAACGGAATGTCCGGCGTGTGCCATCAACCAGATTCAGCAGCGTGAGATCATCGCTTTTTGACTTGGTCGGTGTCATCTTTTTTGCGGCCGATGAGCCGGCGACCAGCGATCCGGCTACCGACGCTGGTGCTGTCGTGTCCCTGGCGGCCGGAACGCCGGGCGCTACCGTTTTGGCCGCCTTATCTGGCACATGGGCTTGCGTGACGGCTACCCACGAACCACCTTCTTTCCCCAGCATGAATGACTTTACATTCGACAGTTTGGTGGTCTGGCCTGTTGCCAGATTCAGCGCCAGCAGACTGTCTTTGGGCATCTGCTCAGGCTTCGTCTTTTTCAACTTCGCTTTGTGCGTATCGGCAAAGGGTACTTTTAGCCGCATCACCAGATACTGATTATCCGCCGTGAACTGAGCCATGTAGCCGCGCGGAAAACGGGTTATTTTACTACCGTCGGCACGTCTAATTTCCAGTAGTCCATCGCCTTCCTGCGGGTCAATCTGGTAAGCGATCCAGCGGCCATCGTCGGAGATTTTTTCGGAGCGGACGCTTTGCCAGCGGTCATAATCAGCGTGGGAGAGGGGGCGTTTAGCCAGAGTTCCGGTTTGGGCAAAAAGCGTAACAGAGAGTAACAGGCAATAGAGCAGAGTAAAAAGCCTCATAAGATACGTTGGTTGTATAAACCAATGTACGCACAAACACGGTCTAAGCACCGGAAAACCGTCAGAAGATTTTGCGATTATCGTGTTTCACCGTCTCAGGCCATGTTCCCAGCGGATCGATTTGTACGGTGGCTGCGTTGGGAAGGGCGGGCAAACGTATCCAACGCTCATCCGGTTCGGGCCTGATCAGGGTATTATAAATCGCTCGCCCTTCGTGATCCAGAATAGTAAGTGGAATCAGGTCATTAATGGGGAGTGTCTGCCGATGGCCGACGTTGTCGTCGCGCCATTTTTCGGGGAAAACCTCAACGGACAGACCATTGGGCAGGTTGGCAATTCGCCCAATACGAAGATTGAACCACCAACGGTCGGAGAGGTAGGTAGTCAGGTAGCGGAGCGAATCGGGGAGATGGTCGTGCAGATGGGCGGCAAAACGAGTCGCTGTTACCGAGGTCGGTTGCTGAACGGCGAGCCGATAAAATTGCCCGATGGTCTGGCTTAGTGCCCTGTCGCCCCAAACCTGCCCGATACTACTGAGCATGAGAGCCGCCCGGCCGCGTTCCAGTCCATCGTTGCCGCTCGATTGTAGCAGGGTGCGTTCTGGTCCGGGCGTGCGGTGACGGCTCATTGCGTATAAAGTAGCACGCTGGGACAGCCGTTGTTTGAGCCGCTCCTGTCCGTACTGTTCGCCAATGAGGCAGAGGGCTAAATAATCGGCTAAACTCCGGCGCAGAAATCCGTCACCGGCCTGCCGAATGGGGTGCATTTGGTGCGTCAACCACTGGTTGAATACTTCGCGTGCGATCAGGTAATCAAGGTAATCCAACATCGATGGATCTCGGTTATCGGCCGCCCAGCCTTCTTTTTCGGATAGCAACACCCTTCCCGGTGCTGACCGAACGGGAGCCAGACTATGCGGCACTTCGATAATTTGCAAACTGGACTGCAGATAGGGGCCAAAGAGGTGCTCACCCCGTTGTAGTGCCCGTTTGGCCGCATTCAGGATATGCTCTACCTGATACCTGTCGTGATACTCGACACGGATGTTAATTGGTTTACCTGACATGGACATTAACGAAGCAGACCGGGTAGCGCGCTGAATAGGGGTAGATGCTGTTGCCCCAGGTTGTTTTATTTGGCGTTGAACATACCACAACCCTACGCCGAACCAGGTGGCAAAGACCAGCATTGCCAATCCATAGGGCCAACTAATCCGTTGCCGTTCCGCCCGCAGTCGATCCCCTAAACGAACCGGTATACCACGATTCCAGAACATTACAGCACCAATGGCGAGGAGCCCTGCCAGTCCCCACCACTGGAGATGCGTTACGAGCCGGATGTGGTTATTGACACCGTAGCCACTCAGCACGGAGTATTGATCCGAGCCGGGCAGGAAGCTGTACAGCCAGGGCCTAATCCCGACCGGTCCGAACTGGTACATCGCCCAAAGTAGCCCAACACCCAGCAGTGTGATCACGTGGCTTATGATTCGGTTGTTAATTACGGATGCCACAAAAGCACCCAGCGCAATGAGCTGACAGTAGCGCAGAAACCCGTCCATCGCTAAATCTAAAGTGTAGAGTGACCAGTCAATATCGTAAAAGCCTGCACTTAACTGAATGGCAATGCCGGTTAGAAACAACGTGATTGTCAGCAACAAGGCCAGCCCGCTGAGCGCCAGCAATTTGGCTGCAATACCAACAACAGCCGGTTGAGGCAGGGTGTCTACGATGGCCCAGAAGCCGACAGTTCGCTCCTGAAACAGTAGTTCACCCGTCATTACGAGCAGAAACAGACTGATAAAAACGCCCATCGGTAACCGCAGTGCCGTCATGGATGCCGTCAGGGGCAGTTGAGGGAAGTTGCCATTTTGCCCGAAAGCAGTTGCGAGTATAACCGTCAGCAAAATGAGTAAACCGGTCGTTATCTGAAAAAGAGGCTGCCGTACCACCGTCAGAAAATTCAGCCGGGCTAACCGGATGAGTAATTTCACCCGAGACCATCGACCAAACGACCGATGAATGGACAACGGCTTAGTCTGAACCGGCCTGTTCGTGGCTGTTGGTACCGACCGGCGATTAATTGACGCGGGTTGGCCAAATTCCTGAAACGAAAAAGCGGCTTCGGCTTGCGCCAGTAACCCCACCGACAGGCCGAGCCAGAGTAGCCGGTTAATGAGGAGGATGTCCGAAAAAATCAGCAACGCGCCCAGGTTGCCGGTAGTAGGCATGGCCTCAATCGACTCCCGAACCATACCCACCCCGAACGGGTCGAGTAACTGCCAAAGATCAGAATCCGCCAAGCTGGCCGATTGGGTTTCAGTGAGCAGAAAATACAATACTACCAGAAACAGGGATACATAGGCGCCCCGGATGCCATGCATCAGCACGGTCAGCGAAAAGGCAAGGCTGGTCACGATAAATGCGTTTTCGATAGTCAATCGGATAAAACCATCGAGCAGCGCCAGTATCGGTAGCGGGGCCACCGGGTTCTGACAGAACAGAGCGGTTAACGCACCAAGTGGCTGAAAAAAGGACAGGCCTAATGCGAGTAATAGCGTACCCAGAAACCGCCCGGCCATGTAGGAGCGGCTGGTAACGGGCAGCGTGTAGAGGTAAGGAGCCGTCCGAAACTCACGATCTTTAGTGAGTGACTGCCCCGCCAGCAACACCAGTACCAGAGCCGATCCGACACCAAGCGACGCTAACGCAAAGTACATACCGGCGTTAGCGGAGCTGCCGGGGTAGCGTTGCGCCACATTACCTGCCTGCCAGAACCCCTGCCCGAAAATCAGGCTGGCGAACAGATACGTTGCGGGGCGGTACCGGTGATACTCCCACTCGAAACGCGCGACAATCAGCAGGCTTTTCATATAGACTGCGGGCGGGCCTGCGCCGATAACGTGGTGAAATAAGCGTCTTCCAGCACCGGTATTTTTGCCCGGAACTGACGCTGGGGTTGCTCATCGGCCACGACGGTTATGTGCATCTGCCCCGCCAGAAACCGGCTCGCCACAACGTTGAACCGATTCTGGAAACTCGCCAGCTCCGATGCCGCAATGGGTAGTTCCCACAAACGCCCGGCCAGTTCTGCCGTTAGTTGGGCCGGAGAGCCGGTCTTCAGGACATGTCCCTGTCCCATAATTGCAATCTGATGGCAGAGCGTACTCACGTCTTCGACTACATGCGTTGACAGCAATACCACAATTTGCCCGCCAATCTGTGCCAGTAGGTTGTAAAACCGATTGCGCTCGGTTGGATCAAGACCCGCTGTTGGTTCATCTACGATAATGAGTTGCGGGTCGCCAATCAGCGCCTGTGCAATGCCGAACCGCTGCCGCATCCCGCCCGAATAGGTACTCAGTAATTTACGGCGAACCTCCCATAAATTGACCCGCTGTAGCATCTCATCAACGCTTTCCCGGCGTTCAGCGCGATTGCTGATACCCTTCATATCGGCAATATGAGTCAGCAGTTCTTCAGCTGTCACGGTTGGATAGACGCCGAATTCCTGAGGCAGATACCCCAGCACCCGGCGAAGTTCGTCGGGCTGGGTTAGCACATCAATATCGTTGAAAAAGATGGAACCACTGTCGGCTGGTTGAAGAGTGGCGATGGTACGCATCAGCGACGACTTACCCGCTCCGTTCTGACCCAGTAACCCGAACAGGCCGGGACTAATGGTCAGGTCAACACCGTTGAGTGCCTGAACCGGAGCGGTCCCGCGTTGGCCGGCGTATGTTTTGGTCAGGTTCTGAATCTGAAGCATAGCCGTAAGATAGCCACTGCTCAGGTGTTTCAAAAACAGGAGGTTAAACCTGGGTCACGACTGCACCAGTTCTGCAAGGCCAACGCCCGAATCGGCTGCACCATAATAAACCCAGATCTTACCCGTATCAGGCCATTGAATCCAGCCGTTCGAGAAGACGACATTAGGGAAAAAGCCATCCCGCTCCCATGCTAATTCAGGAATGAGCAGCGGTACATCAGAGCGGGCCAGCACCTTCGATGGGTTGGATTTATCTAATAAAGCGAGCGCCAGAGCGTATTCGTGCCGGGCGTTGGCACCGTGGTATAACACTAACCAGCCTTCATCGGTGAGCAGCGGTTCCGGTCCGGCGCCGATTTTCTGACCTTCCCAGCCGAAACCGGAAAGGGTTGACCGGGGGTCGATTTGCCCGCGCCCGCCGAATAAAAATCGGTGATTGCCCCAGTGAACGCCATCAATGGAGTCGGCCAGCCAGATGGACGGTTTGCCGATCTCCGACACCATTGGCCGGTGCAGAAGCATGTATTTTCCGTTGATTTTTTCGGGAAACAGACACACATCTTTGTTAGGGGGCGGTAAAATCATCCCCACCCGCTCGACGGTAGTAAAGTCGGTAGTGACGGCAAGGCCAACACCCGGGCCATGCTCCGAAACAGCCGTGTAGGTGATCCAGTAGTGGCCTTCCATAAAGGTGATGCGGGCATCCTCAATCCCGTACGATTCATCCATGCGGGCTGGAAACAGAAATGGTTTCCGGTCAATGGTAAACTGAATACCATCGCGGCTGCGGGCCAGCCGGAGGTGGCTCAGCGAGGTCAGGTAGGTGATACCGTCGAGTGTCACGACGCGCGGATCGTAAGGGGCGGTCGGCTCCCGAAATCGTTTTATAGTTAATTCCGGAACGCCATCAACGTCAACAAGGAGGGGAATGGACAGCCAGCCCGGTTCAGCAATGGGGGCTTCAGCCACGCGGAGCAGCATAATAAATTCGTCGCCTACCCGGCAAACCGCCGGATTAAACGCGCCCAACACCTGAAATCCGTTAATGGCTGGTTTAACATCAGCCGTGGTCAGAATGGGTTGATTTGATAACCGACGAAGCGTATAGTTTTTCATAAATGAGTCGAGTACAATGAGCAGACAAAGCTACAGTCCACGCTGTTAATAGATTAGTAAGCGTAGAACCATTCCCTCAGTTCCTGTAGGTATTGGCCAACCTTCAGGCCAGAGACAGGTTATATGAGGGCAAAATGCAGTTAACTTGAGTGCTCACCTTTAAGAAAAGAATATGACCATGACTACTGATCCAAATACCAGCCCGACACTTATTCCAACGGACCCCAACGAAGGGGGAGCCGCTTTCGACAATACCGGTTCAGGTGCAACCGCTGGCTACGGCGATCCACAAGACCTTGATGACGATGAGCTTGGTGATGATTTTGCCGAAGATGACATGGATGCCGAGGACGATATGGATATTGATGAAGATGTCGACGCGGATTTAGATCCCAGCGACGACGACGTTATCGAAGGTGCCCCGCTTGATGATGATGTAGATGATGATCTTGATGACGATTTATAGCCAACTTAATTAACGAACCATGACGCCTACACAAACCGAGCCGGACGAACGATCACAGGCCAGCGAACCCGATACCACACTTGATAATGATACTCAATCGTCAGCGGCCAGTGCGCAGGGCGACCGTACCGAAGGGCAGAATGGAGGCAACAACGCCCCCAACGAACCCGCCGAAGGTGGCGATATACCAGATGCCTGAATAGTTATTTACGCAAAAAGCCGCTGATTACTGATCAGCGGCTTTTTCGGTTAAAGGAGTCTTCGGTTTACCGGGTAGCTGGCCGCAATACATTTAGCAATGTACCGCATTTCATTTCGGTTTCGAGCCATTCCCGCTCCGGCACCGAATCCTCGGTTAGTCCCGCTCCGGCATACAGGGTAGCGGTATCGCCTTCCAGTTTCAGGCAGCGCAGGTGAACAAATAAATTACTTTCGTTTTCAATATGAACGGGTCCCAGAAAGCCGCTGTACAACTCGCGGGCATGCGTTTCGTGCTGCTCAATAAAGCGGAGAGCCGTTTCGCGCGGCATACCGCACACGGCCGAAGTTGGGTGTAGCAGGCGGAGCATAACAGTGCCCAACTGGGGAAACTTAACGGCCTGCGTATCAACGGAAAAGTCTGTGCGGAGGTGCATCAAATTGCCCGCTACAATCGTTTTTGGACCTTCCTCCACGTATTCGCGCAACCGAATTCGCTTGAAACATTCGATAATGTAGCGACAAACCAATGCCTGCTCTTCAATTTCTTTATGGGTCCAGGTGGCCTCTGTCACGGTCTTTTTGTGGCCATCGGGCGCAAACGCCGACTGCGTACCCGCCAGGGCTACCGTACGAAAAATGGCGTTGGCATCAACGCTGACCAACCGCTCGGGGGTAGCACTAATCCAGACCTGATCAATGTCAGGCAACCAGACCGCCGAGATAAAGGCATGTGGATACGCAGTGCCAAGTTGCTCCACGATCTGAACGACATCAGGAGTTTCGTTAAATACCACTGTTTTTGTGCGCGATAAAACCACTTTCCGAAACTCACCGCGCTTCATCCGCGTCACGGCGTCAGTCACGGCGTTCAGGTAGCGCTGCCGGTCGTTGGGATCGGGGTGTTCGGTGGCGTAGGGTAGGGGGCGAACCGGTCGTGTGGGTTGGGCCGCTACGGCATCAAGTGTACGTCGGAACCGGTCGGCGGCTTCATTGGACACTAATATCTCCGATTCGATCTCACCCCGTTCGCCAATCACAAAATGGGCGTCAGCCCGCAAAAACAGCGTTTTACCCAATTCTGGATTCGTAAACGGACTCACGGCGAAACCCGCCGGTAATTCCTCCAGATCGGCATCGACCTCCAGTACTGTATCATCGAAATGAACAATCAGGTGCTTTTCGGTTCGGTTTGGCAGTCGCCACAACGCTACGGGACAGCCCGATTCATAAGCGGCCTGCCAGAGGTGTTGACTGGTGTATTCAGTTACGAGGGTCGATGAAGAAGCGTAATCGGATTGCATGAGCGCCGGTGGCTGATTGATCTGATGGGGTAACAGATTGTCGAGCGTTTTTGTGCTAAATGTTGGCTCGCGGATTGGGCGGATGCCTGCGGCAGCGCGGATAAGGGCGGATTCTTAAAATCGTTCTCTTAATCCGTCCGCGCGGGCGGCCCCGTTTATCCGCGCTGCTACAGGCATCTGCCCAATCCGAGGGCCATCCCATCTATGCCGAAATAATAGCGATGGTAAGCCGACTCACACAGACCAATTTTCCGTTTTCATCCGTAATCCGAATGTCCCATACGTGCGTGGTGCGCCCGATGTGAATGGGTGTGCAGCGGCCATACACCCAGCCGTCCCGGACTGATCGCAGGTGATTGGCGTTAATTTCCAGGCCAACCGCCCGCTGTTTAACGGGGTCATCCAGAAGCATGAACGAAGCCACGCTCCCGAGCGATTCGGCCAGTACAACCGATGCGCCCCCGTGCAGAATGCCAAAAGGCTGATGCGTACGGTGGTCCACCGGCATACGGGCTGTAAGGTAGCCTTCTCCCGCTTCGGTAAACTCTATGCCGAGTTGTTGGGTAATAGATTGGTTATGGATAAAGTCGAGGTTACTGAGATCAAAATTAGCTTTCATTTTTCAGGGGTTTTTGCGTATTTTTGCACCCAAATTGCGGGGAAATGTACGCCAAAGCTACGGGCTTGACACAAAAAATAATATACCTCATTCGCCACGGCGAAACCGATTATAACCGCCAGGGCATTGTTCAGGGTAGCGGTGTCGACGCAGATCTGAACGCAATGGGGCGGGCACAGGCGCAGGCCTTTTTTCAGGCGTATCAGCACGTACCGTTCTCCAAAATTTATACTTCCAAACTCAAGCGTACTCTTCAGACCGTCGAGCCGTTTCTGGAGCTTGGCATCCCTTACGAAAGCTACGCCGGTCTGAATGAGATCAGCTGGGGCGTAATGGAAGGCAAGATTCCCGGTAATCTGGATAATGAATACTACCGGAGCCTGATTGAGAGTTGGGCTGCCGGTCAGACCGACAGACCCAGTACCGATGGCGAAAGTCCCGCTCAGGTGGTAGTGCGGCAGCAACCGGTTATCGACCTTATTCTGTCCCGCCCCGAAGAAAACCCGGTGCTGATTGCCATGCATGGCCGGGCCATTCGTATCCTGCTGACGTGGCTCATGCATGAGCCGCTCGCCAGTATGGATCAGTATGAGCATAGTAACCTCTGTCTCTACCGGCTTTGCTATAGCTACGACACCAAACAGTTTACCATCGATCTTGCCAATGATAGCACCCATCTGCTGACGCTGGCGCTGGCGCAGTAATGTATCCAATTGATACATCCCGCTTAACCATTGATAATCGGCCATGGGTAGCTGGTAACTGAAATATCCCACTCGTGTAATCCGCCCCCTTTTTTTTTCAATTTGCCGTACATTCGTTTTCTGCCTCGTAGCAGCAGAAGTAAAAAGTATGTCAAAGCAACGCATGTATTGGTTTTGTCAGATCGTCGGGTGGACGCTCCTCATCATGACCGAATATATCATGTTCTGGTTTGACGACTCCGATGCGAACGGCGATTACTTTTACTTCGCGCTGACCAACATTTTTCTGGCTATCTCGCTGACACATCTGTACCGACTTATGGTACGTCGCTGGAATTGGGTCAAGTTGCCAATTTTCCGACTAGTACCCCGGGTGCTGGTATCGGTGCTGGTACTGGCCTGTCTGATGACACTGATTAACCTGCCCATCGACTTGAAGTTAGTGCCCAAATACCTGAAAGAAGAGCCGTTTCTGGTGTTGGGTTACATCGATAGTTGGGGAAAGTCGATGCTGGCGTGGGTGTTGAGCTATACGGCTTATCATTACGTGGAGCGTAGCCGCGACGCCGAAATCGAAAAGATACTCCTGAAAACATCCATCCGCGAAACTGAAGCCAAAGTCCTGCGCTCCCAGTTGAATCCACACTTTGTCTTCAATGCCCTGAACAGCATCCGGGCGCTGGTATTCGAGAATCCCGAAAAAGCCCAGCAGGCGGTTACCCAACTCTCCAATATTCTCCGCAATTCGTTGCTGGCTGACCGCCGGAAAACCGTTGAACTGCGCGAAGAGATCAAAACAGTTGAAGATTATCTGGCACTCGAAAAAGTCCGTTACGAAGACCGGCTCACCAGCCGTATTAACCTCGACCCGCGCACCCTGTATTTGCAAGTTCCCCCCATGATGCTGCAAACGCTGGTCGAAAACGCTATCAAGCATGGTGTTTCCAGGGCGGTAGGCGGTGGCTTCGTGGAACTCACCAGTTGGGTGGATGATGAACAGACGTCAAACTTTCATATTCGTATCCGCAATACCGGCGTGTTGGGTGATAAAGAAGAATCCGGTGGCTTCGGTCTGAAAAACACAGCCCAGCGACTCGAACTACTTTATGGTCCCGAAGCCGGTTTTGAAATAATTCAGGACACGCCCGAGGTGGTCTGCGCCGAGGTGACAATTCCTTTACAATCGGAAGGCATGTTTAAACGAGTTAATAAGTCGGTAAGTCAGTAAGTCACTTACCGACTTAGGCGCAGCCACTTACTGACTTATCAACTTACTCCTTACCGACTTATCCCTTACTTTCTCTTATGCGTACACTACTAATTGATGATGAGCGGCTGGCCCGGAACGAACTTCGCCGGTTGCTGGAGAATTTTCCAAAAGTAGATATCGTTGGCGAAGCGGCCAATGCCGACGAAGGCCTTAAACTTATTGATGAGTTGCAACCCGATCTGCTGTTTCTGGATATTCAGATGCCGGGCAAAAACGGGTTTGAACTACTCGAATCCATCGAAGGCAAGGCACCGGAAGTGATTTTTACAACGGCCTACGACGAGTACGCCATTAAGGCGTTTGAATTTAATGCGTTGGACTACCTGCTCAAGCCCGTCGAACTCCATCGGCTGACGGAAGCCATTCACCGCGTTGAGGAAGAACGGCAACCGCACTCGCCCGACTCACCGGTACGCACATCGACCAAGGTACTCGGCGAAAATGATCAGGTGTTTGTGAAGGATGGCGAAAAATGCTGGTTCGTAAAACTCGGTAAAGTACGGTTGTTCGAGTCGATGGGCAATTACGTCCGGCTGTATTTCGATGATCAGAAGCCATTAGTGCTGAAGTCGCTGAATGCGCTGGAAGACCGCCTGGACGAAGCCACCTTTTTCCGGGCGAACCGTAAACACATCATCAACCTGCAATGGATCGACAAAATTGAACCCTGGTTCAGTGGAGGATTACTGGTAACGCTGCGGGGGGGCGACAAGATTGAAATCAGCCGTCGGCAGGCTATCCGATTTAAAGAACTATTGAGTCTGTAGAGAGTATAGGTGGTTTATGTTTCGGTAAGGCGGCATAACAACGTCTGATACAAATGCCGAACAGCCGCAGCACCGGAATATAAACCACCGATCCCTATTTTTAGTTAGGCAAACCGAAGCCAAAGGCCGTACTTTGCCTAACTAATCGCGGTTATTACCAATGCGTTGCTGTTTCCTCTTTTACCTGGTATTTGCGGCTTCTGCCTGCCAGTTCTTCACCCGAACGAGTACGCCACCTGTGCTCATCCACCAACATTTTGCTTATGCCGGTTCCGGGCGCTGTGACACAACGACGAACCGGGGTGTATCGGTCCGGGCAGACTATGCCTTGCTTAATGAAGGCGAACAGCATGCCGATATCATCAACGACACCCTACGGTCACGCATTGTCTGCAACCTGACGGGATGGCTTGACAGCCTGAGTTTGGCGCAGCACCCGCAGGCGCAGACAGACCTGAAAATAGCGGCCAATGTGCTCGCTGCCGATTATCATCAGCTGCAGCAGGAAGTGGGCATGATGGGTGGCTGCTGGGAAATTGACATCAAAAGCGACACCGTGTTCACTAACCCCAAAACGTTAACGGTTGCCCTCGAAACGTACGCGTACACGGGCGGGGCGCATCCGAACACCTACCGCACCCTGCTTAGTTTCGACCGCCATACCGGTCAGCCGCTCCACCTCACCGATTTTGTGTCTGATACAACCGCGCTGCTACCCATTGTCGAGCAGGCATTCCGGGAGAAGCAGGGCATACAACCAACCCGCTCACTGGAAGAGGAAGGTTATTTCTTGCAGAATGGTCAGTTTTTTCTCCCTCAAAATATAGCCGCCGGTCGAACCGGGCTTATTTTTTACTACAACTCCTATGAGATTGCGGCTTATGCGCTTGGGCCGATTGAAGTAGTTGTACCCTATGAGCAACTGGCTGTTTTGTTAAAGCGGAATGAGTAAAGAAGGTAGAAGTTACTCCGTTGTCAGTCCGTTCAGCCCGGCCCGTGCCTTGTTGTCGATGCTGTTTTTGTATTCGTGGTGTTTGTAGCTGAGGGCTTTTTCAAAATACTGCCGCGCACGTATTACATCCTTCTTCTGCTGATAAATGTACCCCAGTTGTAACGCCGACGTAGCCCCAAAAGACAGGTCACCCGGCCCGTCGCTTAGCATAATAGCCCGCGTGAAATAAGGGATAGCGGCATCTGTTTCGTTCCGACGCTGTTGAATCCTTCCCATCCGGTAGTTAAACTCGGCCTGTTCAGCACCCGGTGAAAAACTGTTTTCTGGATAAGGACGTAAGAAAGCCAATGCGCTGTCTAAATAGCCGCCATCGCAACTTAGCCGCGCCCGCATTAATACCTGCTGCCTGGGTGTTGCGCCGGATTTGAGAAAGTTCTCTGCAAACTTTTCAGCCGCCTTATCGGATTCGACCACGGCCCGGCCTGCTGCCGGCACCCGCTGAATCATGGTGCGGGCGTGAACATCGTCGTGGGCAAGCCAGTAACATAAAAACTGTTTGTAGTAGGTGTCTTTTATGAAATTCTGCCCTTTATACTGAGCCAGGAAGCGTTGGTAGTGAGATAATGCTGTTGGAAATTGCCCTTTCTGTAAATAGATGTCGCCCAGTAAGTTATCAACAATGGGTGTGGATAAGTAGGTGGGTGCGCTGGTTCGCGGAAGATTTGCCAGCAAGAGCCGCGCTGACTCACTCTGTCCATTTTTCATCTGGATGGCTGCGGCCAAAAAATGCAGTAGAGCGTTGTCGGGTTGTTGCTCGGTTAGTGACAGTAACGCATGGGTATCTGCATCCGTAAAGCGGAGCACGTAGGCCCGGATCAGGAGTTCGATCAACTGAGCCTCCATCCGGAATGTGGGGTCTTGCTGTGCCCGCCTGACCTCCTGCATACCCATCTTGATATTGCCTTGCAGCCCCAGCAAATGAGCCACCCAAGTGTACTTATCCGGTGCTGCGCCAACCATAACGTGCAGCACGCCTAATGCTTTATAGGTTGGCAAAAAGGTCGGGAACCGCTTCTGATTTTCGCTGAGTAATTTATAGGCTCTGATTACATCCCAGCAGGCACTCACTTCTTTACCGAATTTCAGCTTCACAAACGCCCAATGCAGCCGGACCTCCGCTTCGGTTACCCGCGCCCAGGGCGATGTCTGATCAAGCTGATGGAGTTGTTGCAGGCGTTTGTCTTCGTGATCGGCCATACGATCATAGGCATGGTCATCGTCCGAAAACAACAGTGTCAGCATATCGGCATAGTCTTCGACATAGAGCCTGATGCCATTTGGGCCTGTTTCGGCCTGCATAACCTGCCGGGCGGGCTGTACTTTCAGTTTTAGCAGATCGGCGTAGGCGCGTTGCAGACCGGGCGTCCAGGCGAAATCCTGAGCCAGACATACGGTTGACGGCAGTACAAATAAAAACCCCCAGCTAAAGCTGAGGGCAATAAATAGCTTCATGACGATCTATCTTGATTGCGCTCCGTTTTTAACCGGGGGTAGAATTATAAGGGAGAATATTACCGGCCACGGCCCGTTACAGCCGGTTCGGGAACGCCTTCGACATCGGCAAAAATACGGCCGCAATGTTCACAGACGATAATTTTCTTTTTGTCTTTGATGTCAGCCTGCCGCTGCGGTGGCACTACGTTGTAACAACCACCACAGGCACCACGCTTCACCATTACCACGGCCAGTCCGTTCAGGGCGTTGCCACGAATTTTATTGTACGAGTTCAGCAACCGGGCTTCGATGTGCGTAGCTGCGTCCTCCCGCGTTACCACCAGTTTCTTCTCGTCTTCTTCGCTCTCCGATGTTAACTGATCCAGTTCCGACTTTTTCAGTTTAAGGTCCTCTTTACGCTCGTTCAGTGTAGCCTGAGTCGCTTTAATTTCCTCATCCTTACCCCGAATCTTAAATTGGGCTTCACTGATTCGTTTTTCGGCCAGTTCGATTTCAAGCGATTGCAACTCGATTTCTTTCGAAATAGCATCAAATTCACGGTTGTTACGGACATTGTTCTGCTGCTCTTTGTAGCGGGCAATGAGTTTATCCGAGTCTTTCTTAACCGTTTTATTTCGGTCAATTTCTTCTTCCAGTGCTTTTACTTCACTGTTGAACTTATTGACGCGGGTTTCAAAGCCGATGATCTCATCCTCAAGGTCACGAACCTCTTCGGGCAGGTCACCCCGCATCTTCTTTATGTCATCTAACTCAGAGTCAATAGTTTGTAACTTGAGGAGGGCATCTAACTTTTGAGCAATCGTAAGTTCCATCCGGAGCGCGTTTATTGGCTATATGAAAAAGTGAACGGGATTGGTCACCGTTTCTGATAAAATTACCGCAAAGGTATTGAATTTTTCTGACAACCGTTCCTGAATCAGGTGCTTCGTAAACTGCTCACTTTCATAGTGGTTAATGTCGGCAATAACGATCCGGCCATCAGCATCGAAGAATTCGTGGTATTTATAATCCGCCGTAACAAACATATCGGCGCCGGCCCGAATGGCGTCATTTAACAAAAAGCTACCCACTCCGCCACAAACCGCTACCCGACGAACCGGGTGGTTCAGCAACGGCGTGTGTCGAATCAGACTAACATCCATACTCGTTTTCAAATGGGCCAGAAATTCGGTTTCGGTCATCGGCTCAGGTAAATCGCCCACGGCACCGGCACCAACTTCCTGATTCGGATTAGCCAGTGGAATCAAATCATACGCTACTTCCTCGTAGGGGTGAGCCTGAAGCAGAGCCGCCATAATGCGCGACTGGTCATGGGTGGGAAAGATAACTTCAATGCGGTCTTCCGGTTCCTGATGGTAGTTGCCGATCTGTCCCAGCGCCGGGTTTGCGCCCATACCTGCCTGATACGAACCCGTTCCCTGAACCCGGAAACTGGCCTTGCTGTACTTACCAATCTGACCGGCCCCCGCTAAATGAAGTGCATCAAGTACACGCTGCGTGTCGGCTACAGGAACAAACGTGATCAGTTTGGTCAGGATTTGAGTCTTAGGGGCCAGTACCTGTACGTTTTGAAGCCCCAATTTCTGAGCAATTTTAAAATTTACGCCCCCTACAACACTATCTAAGTTCGTGTGGGCCGCGTAAAGGGCTACGTCGTTTTTGATGGCTTTAATGACCGTACGCTCCACGTAATTTTTACCATTGAGTCGTTTTAGTCCCCTAAAAATAATAGGATGATGCGCGACAACGACGTTGCACCCGTTGGCAATGGCTTCGTCAATGACGGCTTCGGTTGCGTCGAGTGTAACCAGTATACCAGTGATTTCCGTATCGGGATGGCCGACGAGCAGCCCGGCATTGTCGTATGATTCCTGATAAGCTAAGGGAGCCCACTGCTCCATAACGTGAGCCAGATGGCGGATAGTTGGCATAGTAAGGGTATTAATAAGTCTTGGTCATGTCGGCGGGAATAGCCAGAATATAGTTGGCTAAATTCTTATTTTCCTGTTCTGGCTTCATAATGTTCTCCAGTTCAACCGACGAGATCGTCATGATGGTCAGTTCCGGTTTCTGCTTTTTGAGATACCAGCTGATTCCCTCGAAATTATTAGAATGATAAGCACCGTTAACGTGCAGAAACGTCTTACCTGCCGACCAGTTCTGGAGAATAAAATAGGCCATTGTGGCATCTTTGATGGCCTGAGCACGCGCAAAATTAGCTGGTCCATCGGTGGTTCCTCCGTGTGGATTGCTGCCGTGGGATTGGGCCGGGCCACCAGCCATCATGTCGAGCATGTTTTTGTAACCGGGTAATGTCAGATCCACCGTCAAGGGGAGCGGCATCATCTGTTTCTTATTGGCCGCCGAAAGTGTATCGAGTGCAGCCAGACCCTGTCGAGCCACCAGACTGGCATAGCGTCGGGGTACATTGGTGGCTGTAAAATTGATTTTCTGTTCCCGGGCGTAATCCACCAGGGGGCGGTAATCGGTGTCGTAGTTGGGCCAGAGACGGGCCTGCTTGGCAAACTCCTCGCCCGTTGTTTGTCCGTTGACATAAGCCGCCAGTGCCGGTTCATTGTCCGTTTCAAACATCTCCGCACCCATCACGAGGCTGTTTCCCTTCAGTGTGTGCAGATCTTTGGTTAACTGTAGCTCAAGCCAATGACATATCGGATTGTTATGTAACTCGCCAAATAGCACCACATCCGCTTCCGACGCCTGTTTGAGCAGTTTCTCGTAGGAAGTCGACTTGAGGGTTTGCGTATAAAACTGATAAGCCGGTTTGTCTGCCCGGAAGGCCAGCAATAACAGAAGCAGGGGAAGCCCGTATTTCATAGGACACGTAGTTTTATTGACAACCAACAAAGAACCCGTTTAGGTTTTGTTTGAACAGGCAACGCCGAATTTTAGGCATTACCTGGCCAATCACAAAAAAGCCCCCGGCATTTCGCCGGAGGCCACTTATTGAGGTGTCGGTCTAAGAAACCGATCCGATGCTGCTCCTAAACCGTATGCATCCAGCCAAACTCATCCGCAATGCGGCCAGCCCGCAGTTCGAGCAGGTAGTCGGCTACCCGTTTTGCTACTGAGTTTTCGCCGGGATATTCAGGCAGCATATAGTCCGTGCCTTCGTAGCCGATGAGGGCGTAGGGCGATACCACAACCGCAGTACCCGCGCCGAATGCTTCGGTCAGACGGCCATTTTCGATGCCCTCGATCACTTCACGCACAGATATCTTCCGTTCTTCAACGGCTACACCCAACTGTTGGGCTACCTGAATGATCGAATCCCGTGTGATGCCACGCAAAATCGTATCCGATAGTGCAGGAGTTACCAGTTTACCGTCGATCACGAACATGATATTCATCGTGCCCGATTCCTCAATGTATTCGTGAGTAATGGCATCCGTCCAGATTAACTGGTCGTAGCCCTGTTGCTGCGCCAGGAGGGTAGGGTACATAGAGCCACCGTAGTTACCGGCACACTTGGCAAACCCGGTGCCTCCCGGTGCGGACCGGATAAATTCAGTTTCGACTTTCAGTTTTGGTGGCTTCGAGTAATACACGCCCACCGGACAGGTAAAAATGCAGAATCGATATGTTTTCGAGGGAGCTACGCCAACGTATCCATCCGTAGCAAACATATAC
The DNA here is from genome assembly GCA_964251665.1 of uncultured Cytophagales bacterium. Lineage (GTDB taxonomy): Bacteria > Bacteroidota > Bacteroidia > Cytophagales > Spirosomataceae > JBBQLG01. The sequence continues at coordinate 4,448 of CAXUKO010000012.1, read as the reverse complement.
GGACGGATGTAAAGCGAACTGCCGGGCGTGTTGGGTACCCATCCGGCATCTAAGCGAAGCAGTGCTTCCAGACCACCCATGAAAATCTCTTCCGGCACGGTCGCCATGCACATGCGTTTGGCCGACTCGTTAAACCGTTTGAAATTTTCCATCGGTCGGAACATAGCTACCTCGCCGGTATCCGTTTTAAAGGCTTTCATACCTTCAAAAATGGCCTGTCCATAATGCAGCGACGACATGGCCGGGCTGATGGTAAAGTCACCATATGGTAGAATCTGCGCATTGCGCCACTCGCCATTTTCAAAATCGGCCACGAACATGTGGTCAGAGAAGTGCTTCCCAAATGGCAGATTGTTAAAATCTACCTCTTCGATGCGTGAGGTGCCAACCTTGCGCAATTCAATCTGTAATGCGTCCGTCGTGGTCATGATCTGGCGTAATTAGGAATAGAGGCTCGCCCGGAGCCGTTGTAAATCAGGCAAAAACAAAAGTACAATTTTTTCGACGCAGGCGGCTTAACCGGTTGAAAAAGTTGTTAAGACAACTAATATGTGTGAATCGGAGTCTGTCAAACCCCGTCGGCTTTTGGCATAAGCCGGGGTTCCCAGCTCACTTCTTCGGCACCGAGTTCCTGGGCCATCTTGCGACTGAGCACAAACAGGTAGTCCGAAAGTCGGTTCAGGTATTGAATAATCAACTCCTCAACAGGTGACGCCTGACTTAGGTCAATCACCAGCCGCTCCGTACGTCGGCAAACGGTCCGGGCCAGATGGGCGTAGGAAACAGACGGATGCCCTCCCGGAAGCACAAATTTCCGCAGCTCGGGTAGCTCAGCATCCATAACGTCCATCGCTTGTTCCAGCCGTTCTATATCATCGGTAATAATATCGGGCATGGCTTTCGTAATGGTCTTATCCGGATCTGTTGCCAGCGTTGCGCCAATGGTAAACAGCCGGTCCTGCACTTCTTTGAGCAATGCCCGGCGCGCTTCGTTAACGGGTTGATCGCGCACCAGTCCAATCCACGAGTTCAGTTCATCAACAGTACCATACGCGTCGATGCGCTGATCGGCTTTACTCACGCGTCGGCCGCCAATGAGTGATGTCTGGCCTTTATCGCCGGTTTTCGTGTAAATTTTCATGATATAATAACAGCGTTATGTCCGGTTTTGTCAGGCGCAGAATCGAACAGGCGGGAAACGTAAATAGGCACAAACCTAACGCATTGCGCCGTAACTTTGCGGCTTGTAAGCTTACTAACCAACTTTATTGGCTTACTAACGCAGTTCATGACCGTAGGTACTTTATTTATTCGCATCTGGCGAATTATTTCTATTGTTGGCTTAATTCTTTCACTCATCAGCAGCTATATCTCATTCCCAACCGACGTAGCTGTTCGTTTTGACAAGAACAGCGTTGCTACTGCTCTGGTCGACCGTGAGGTGCTCTTTTATGCGGCAGTGGCCATATTCTTAGTCAATAATGTACTCATAAATAGTGTGGCCAAACTATTTCCCCGCATCCCGACCGAGAAGATTCCGGTGCCAAATCACGCGGCCTGGGCCGCCAATCGGCCCAAGCTGAACGAGGTTGTCGTGAATTGGTTTCATGCCCTGCAGGCCTCAGTAAATACTATTTTAGGACTGGGGCTGCTGGTGCTATCGTTTTTAAACCGGTCCAGTCTTAACGCTACCGACGAGCAGAACTATGTTTGGTTGCTTCCCCTGAGTACCATAATCGTTGGTAGCGTGATTATTTCGCTGCCTATTCGTCTGTTAATGAAACCCAGTGCCGACAATGAGTAATACCGACGAACGGCAGCTTAGTGAGTTTCAGTATGACCTGCCCGACGACCGCATCGCCCGCTTTCCGCTGGCAGAACGTGACCAGTCTAAGTTGCTCGTCTACCGAAAAGGCGAAATAAGCCATGACCAGTTTTTCAACTTGCCGAATTACTTGCCAGATTCGGCTTTTCTGGTGTTTAACGATACTAAAGTCATACCCGCCCGGCTTTATTTTACCAAGCCAACCGGTGCGCTGATCGAGTTGTTTCTGCTCAATCCGTTGCCCGCTGAACAACCGATTGCTGAAGCAATGGTAGCGACCGGCTCAGCAATCTGGCAGTGTATGATAGGCAATCGTAAACGCTGGAAACCCACCGAGTCGCTTCAAACGCAGGTTGGCGATAATACGCTGACCGCTCACTGGCATGATTACGAACAGTCGGCTATTCGGTTTGAGTGGCATCCTATCTCTGGTGTCCCGGATGGTTCAACCGTAACTTTTGCCGAAGTTATTCAGCAGGCCGGAGAGATTCCGTTGCCGCCATACCTTAAACGTGAGGTAACCGAAGCCGACCGCGTAACCTATCAGACCATCTACTCGCAGAAAGATGGAGCGGTAGCAGCTCCAACAGCGGGTCTGCATTTTACACCGGCTGTGTTTGACGCACTGGCGAAACAGGGCATTGCACATGACTACCTGACTCTGCACGTTGGTGCAGGCACATTTCAGCCAATCAAAGTGGACGATATCCGCCAGCATCAGATGCATACGGAGCAGGTAGTATATACACAGGCCAATCTACAGCACCTGCTTACCCACATTGATCAGCTGATTCCAGTGGGCACTACATCATTGCGGGCGCTGGAAAGCTTGTACTGGATAGGCGTAAAAGTATTGCGCCACGAGGCTAATCCGTTTCACCTCGATCAGCACTATGCGTACCGGATCAGCTCAGCCGATCTGCCCACGCCGACGGAAGCGCTAACGAGTGTATTGCGATATATGCAGGAACATAATCAGCCGTCGCTCGTCGCTCATACTGGTATTTACATCACGCCCGGTTATCGACTAAAAATGGTACAGGGAATCATCACTAATTTCCATCAGCCCGGCTCTACGCTTATCCTGTTGATTTCAGCCTTAATCGGGGACGCCTGGCGCTCTATATATAAGGAAGCACTTGATCGGGATTATCGCTTTCTGAGTTATGGCGATTCGTCCCTGCTTTTGCCCTGATCTACTACCTTTGTACTTTAATAAGCAGGAAGAATAGGGGAGAGGAAAGAGAACAAATAGCTACTCGTTCGTTTTTCTCATCTTTCTCCCTCTTCTCATCTCTCCCCAAGGAAATGAATTTTATTGATGAACTCCGCTGGCGTGGCATGTTGCACGACATGATGCCCGGCACTGAAGAGCAACTTCAGAAAGAAATGACCGCTGGCTATATCGGCTTCGACCCAACAGCGGCATCGCTTCATATCGGTAATCTGGCAACAGTCATGCTGTTAGTACACCTCCAGCGGGCGGGCCACAAACCATTCGCGCTGGTGGGCGGTGCCACTGGTATGATTGGCGATCCATCGGGGAAAGCCGCCGAGCGCGACTTCCTGTCCGAAGAAACGTTGCGCATCAATCAGGAAGGCATACGCCAGCAGTTAAGTAACTTTCTTGACTTTGAATGCGGGGCGAATTCGGCGGAGATGGTCAACAACTATGACTGGTTCAAAGACTTCTCTTTCCTGGGCTTTTTGCGGGAAGCCGGAAAGCACCTTACCGTTAATTATATGATGGCGAAGGATTCGGTGAAAAAACGGCTCGAAACCGGTATCTCTTTCACTGAATTCTCCTACCAGCTCTTGCAGGGATACGACTTCTACTGGCTTTATAAGAACAAGGGCGTCCGTTTACAAATGGGCGGTTCCGATCAATGGGGAAATATCACGACCGGGACTGAACTCATCCGACGTAAAGACAGTGGCGAAACCGATCATGCTGCTTTCGCACTGACCACCCCGCTTGTTACCAAGTCGGATGGCACCAAATTTGGTAAAAGCGAGAGCGGTAACGTCTGGCTTGATGCTAAACTCACGTCTCCCTACCAGTTTTATCAATTCTGGATCAACGTGGCCGACGAAGATTGTGCCCGGCTGATTCGGGTTTTTACACTGTTATCAAAGGAGACAATTGAGTCGCTGGAAAGCCAGCACGCTGAAGCGCCCCACTTACGTATATTACAAAAAGCGCTGGCCGAGGAAGTCACCGTTCGTGTGCATGGACGAGCCGGATATGATTTATCCGTCAAGGCGTCCGAAGTTCTTTACGGTAAAGCCACACTTGAAACCCTGCGTTCCATACAAGCCGACGAGTTTGATGTGATCTTCGAAGGTGTGCCTACCACTGAAGTCACACAAACCGATTTGGAGGCTTGCAAAGACATTACTGATCTATTGTCGGTAGCATCGAAAGGAGAGGTGTACGCATCAAAAGGTGAAGCACGCCGGGCTATTACACAAAATGCGGTCAGTTTTAACAAGCAAAAAGTAGGAGATCCAGCCAGTTCAGTCGAGGTAGAATGGCTTCAGGGCCGTTATTTAGTAGTGGGCAAAGGTAAAAAGAATCACCTGCTAAAAAAAGTTTGAGAAACCTGGGCGGGCTAACCACTTT
>CAXUKO010000011.1:0-219339 GCA_964251665.1 uncultured Cytophagales bacterium | reverse complement strand
TCACAACAAAGTTGGCACGACTCTCAACCTTTCTCAATTCCCCAACACGTTCTAAATGTTGGGCTTGCATCAATAGTAACCACTCACTGATTGGCAGCGTACTATTATCAGGGACGTACAAGTCTGATGGTCCGATTTCCTGCTGTAATCGGTTAAGCTGTTGATCCTCTGCAATAATCAGTGTGTCTACTGTATGGTCACATCTCGCGATACTGGGTTTTTAAAAGGTAGTCAGTACGTCCATGCCCGCGAAGCCACAGAGGACAACTTCTATACTTAAATCTGATTGGAAACAAGTATGACTCGAACTGTTCTACGGATGCTAATCCTTTCATGATTCTCCGTTTTAATCTACCCAATATTCAGTGCCATTACTGTTTATAAATCCAGTTATCTTTCCATCAGGCCCGCCTACCCCTGCTAAGCCGTTATAGAAGACAGAAATCTTATCATATTTAAGTGGTATAATTTCATCGCCTGTATAGTTGATAAATCCGTATAAAAAGCTTCCGTGTGACACTTTTCCCACCATTGCCTTACCCTCTGAGAACTTAAGTAAACCACTCTTATAAACATATCTTTCACTTTCATATTCGTTTGATGTAATCTTGATTCCATTACAATCAATATATGATATCCCAGAAATGATTTCTTTGCCATACATTACAGAAGAATAGTCACAGATCATAGCATATCCTTCTGATGGATTATCAATAAATTCCTGAAAAGAATTGTAAGGAAGTTCTACAATAACTCGCCCTAATTTGTCAATAAGCATGTATTGGCTTGATTTGTGGGATTTTACCAATGCGATGTTATCACAAAAATCACTAGCCTCAGTAAAATCTTCGTCTATTATAATTTCGCCTTTTTTATTAATATAACTATAGTAACAATAACTACTATTGTTTGTGGTCTTTAAACTTACTATAGCTAATTCCGAATTAAAGTTACCAGCACTATAATATTTATAGTCTGTAAAAGAGTGTCCGTTTCTATCTATATATCTATAATTTCTCCCCAATTCTTTATCAAACTTAAAACAAATTGCAGAATCGTTTTTGAATGATTGTAACGAATCTGCGTTATCTACACGAATTTCATTTCCTAAGAGATCAATTATATATGCGTTATCATAGTGATCTGTCGTTGTGACCATTACTCCACAAGATGGCTCCTCAAGATATCCATATTTAAACGGAGTGATTAAACCCCCTAATCTGTCAATAACAGCATACTTGTCTGTATCATGGCTACTTACAATGGCTACTCCGCTTTTAAAAGAACTTGCACGGTTTAGTCGTAAAGAGGTACAATCAATAACAATATCTCCCAAAAAGTTAATATATCCCCGATTCGTTGCAGCTAACCCTTCTCTAAAACGTCTAACTTCATCATACACACAATCAATCACAATATTCTTATCCCGGTCACAATAGCCCCACTTGTTACCCTTCCGGTACGGGATCAGAAACGGTTCTTCGGGTTTGGTCAGCAGCTTATCCGTCAGGGAAAGTTGGTTGGATACGCGGGCTAAGGCGGGGGATTGGGCGGTTTTAACCAGAGCGGTAGTCGGGGTGTCGGGCATGGATGCGAAGGTTAGAAAATCAGGAGAGATGGGCCTCCATATAGATCAACTTCGGGTTAGTTTCTCCCGACGGTGTTCAAGGCTTTGCCGGGTTAGTTCATTGGCTACCGACGGTTGATGTTGTCCGCTTTCCCGGACCTTAGCCAATAGCTCATCCGTCTGACGGATGCGTTCGGCGGTCAGGGTTTGAACCCGCTTTTTGATTTCGCTCAACGACATCGTATGGGTTAGTTTAGGTCAATCAACAACTCAATAATCCCTTTTTTTGCTCCACTTCGGTCAACACCGAATTGGTTGGTCCAATAAGCCGTCAGTTCCCGCGCTTGTTCAGTACCATCGTCCAGTACAAAGTATGCATCGGTCTGATACACTCGAAATGCGTTTTGGCCAAATAACGGTTCAAACCGGTCTTTGTGCTGGTGTAGAGCCGCTTCATCGTCCAGCAAGCTTAGCACATCAACGTCATTTGGGTTAAGTTTATTCGTCGTAAAACTACCGTTAACCCACAATCTCCATGTGCCCATATAAGCAGTTTCCGCCAAAACATCGCCCAATGTCTGTATATATTCCAGTAAGCCACTATAGATGGGAAATCGGGTAGCCGATAGCGGAAACACCGTTACGAACGTCTGTTCAAACTCACTTAGTGACTCAATACGGATAATATCATAAGGAAATAGATTACCACGGTTGTCGAAGTGGTACTTCATATAAAGTTTTAACGAGGGCGATAGTGGGGATGCTAAGTATAAAGACAATCAGTAATCAAGTAGCTCGGTGAGACGACATCTTTAATGGTGATTTTGCCCGAGCCGTTCGGTCCGGCAAACGTCTGCATTCTCTTTATGCCGGTCATGCGATTTTAAAGTGCCGTTGCGTAATGCGTTGCCGGGTTTGAGGCAGTTTTTTCAGTTCCTTAATATCACCATCTGCCGTGACCTGTATAATCGAATTCCCCACCAGAATCGTGACCGGAAAGCCCGACTGCAACGCCCGTTCATACGCTTCGCGGGTGGCACGTTCAGCAAGAACCGGAATTTGCTCCTCAAAGCGGTCATAATCTTCGTCGGTGAGGGGGATTGGCTGGACATCGTTCATACTCAAAGATAACAAAATTTCCGGCCGATTGCCGAATCGTTATACAACCGATTATCAGCACTGCCACTATATCTTCTCCTGCAACTCCCGCGTGGTTTTGCGGCTACCGTCATGGCTCCAGCCGGGTGGGCCGAACAGATAATTCAGGGCGTTTCGCCACGAACCCGCGCGCCGAAGATCATGACCGATGGCCGTCCATTCATGAAAGGCAATGTGCAGCGGATTATGGGTATTCAGGTTTGTCGTGATGCCGTACACAGGGCGCTCGGTTTCGGCGATAAACGTGCCGAAGAGCCGGTCCCAGATGATGAGTACACCCGCATGATTTTTGTCGAGATAGGCCAGATTGGTCGCGTGATGAACCCGGTGGTGCGAAGGCGTATTAAAGATAAACTCGATGGGCACGGGCAATTTTTTGATGAATTCGGTGTGAATCCAGAACTGATACAACAGACTGATGGCCTGCATCGTCATTACGGCAACCGGCGAGAAGCCAACGAACGGCAACCAGATCCAGAACAGAAATGCACCGCTCAGCGTACCGGTCCAGGTTTGGCGCAGAGCTGTGCCGAGGTTGTACTTCTGCGAGGAGTGATGTACTACATGAGAAGCCCAAAAATAGCGGCTTGAGTGGCTGGTGCGGTGGAACCAGTAATAGCTAAAATCGTCGGCGAAGAAGAGAACAACCCACGCCCACCACTGCGTCATGTCAATGGTAAACAGTCGAAATTTATACACCAGTGAGTATGTCCCGAAAACCAGCAGTTTGCCCACCAGGCCAACAATAACGTTTCCAATACCCATCGCCAGGCTACCCGCCGTATCTTTGGCATCGTAGTAATCACGTTGCTCACGAGCCGTAATCAAGACTTCGGCTACAAGCAGAATAATGAAGCCGGGAATTGCATATTGAATCAGATCCCTCATAGTTTATCTTGCCTTTATACAAAACTACGAAAAAAGCCTGTAAGGTTTAGAAAACCCTACAGGCCTGTAAAGGACGCGTTCCTGTACTGGATATACTATACCAGTGTTGCGTTCAGAGTGATAGTAATGCTGGGTGCCAGCGCTTTCGAGATAATACAACCCTTTTTAGCACCTTCGGCTACTTCCATAAACTGCTCCTGACTCACGCCCGGCACCGTGCCTTTCAGCGTTAGTTCAACCGCCGTAACCGATAGTGTGTCGGTATCCAGCGTCAGCACAGCACTCACTTCCAGCGAGTCAGCGGTCAAACCCGCCTGACCGAGTGTAGCGCCTACCGCCATGGCGTAGCAACCGGCGTGGGCAGCTGCCAATAATTCTTCGGGGTTAGTGCCCGCTTTACCGTCTTCGCTAACCAAACGAGTTTTAAACGAATAGGGCGTTTCGCTCAGTACGCCACTCGTGGACGATATAGTACCGGTACCGTCCTGAAGGCTGCCTTTCCAGACAGCTGAAGCTCTGCGTTTTAACATACTTGTGGGATTTTTAAGATGAGTTCGTTAACCCACTCATACCAACTAACCAGCCGAAGCTTTGGTTTACGGGGTTCTGGTAGTGTCGGTATCTTCCGCTGCTGGTGGTGTCGGTTCCTGGTACGCCAGCCCGGTCAAAACCGACAGGCAGCCGGTATCTAAGTCAACGCACCTGCTGACGCGAACGTGTCGGTTTTGAGAAACCGACACCACCGAAATAGTCGAAGTCTTTGTCGATACGTCATTAGGGGCGAAATTTGGGGTATGATTGACCTACGAAGCGATACCGTTACCCGTCCAACGCCCGCCATGCGCGAGGCTATGTTTAATGCCCCCCTCGGCGACGACGTGCTGGGCGACGACCCAACCGTTAATGCCCTTGAAGCCAAGGCAGCTGCCCTGTTCGGCATGGAAGCGGCCCTATTCTGTGCATCAGGCACGATGACCAACCAACTCGCGATCCGTACCCACACCCGCCCCGGCGACGATGTGATCTGCGATCAACTCTCACATGTCTACCTCTACGAAGGGGGCGGCATTGCCGTCAATGCGCTGGCGTCGGTAAGTCTGGCGCAGGGCGAACACGGTAAACTCACTCCCGCGCTAGTCCGTGACCATATCCAGCCCGATGATGTACACAAGCCCCAAACCAGCCTGGTATGCCTCGAAAACACGATCAACAAGGGGGGGGGCTGTTACTACACCGTACCCGAGATTGCCGCCATTAAACAGGTTTGCGACGAGCACGGCCTGATTCTGCACTTAGACGGTGCGCGTCTATTCAACGCACTGGTCGAAACCGGCGAAAGTCCCGAGGCCTACGGGCAACAGTTCGATTCCATCAGCATCTGTCTATCCAAAGGACTGGGTTGCCCGGTGGGTTCGCTCCTACTGGGAAAAGCCGATTTCATTAAACGAGCCCGCCGTTTCCGGAAACTTATGGGTGGCGGCTGGCGGCAGGCTGGTTTTCTGGCCGCAGCGGGTATTTATGCCCTCGATCATAACGTGAACCGCCTTAAGCTGGACCATTCGCGGGCGCGCCGGATTGGTGCCATGCTGGAGAAGCGGCCCGAAGTACAGGAAATTTATCCCATCGATACGAACATCGTCATTTTCAGACTTCCCGAAACCATACTGGCCTCCGACTATGTTGTTAACTTAGCGACTCACGGCATTGCTGCTGTTACCTTCGGGAAGCATCTGGTGCGTTTTGTTACGCATCTGGACTTTACGGATGAACACTTAGCCGAGCTGGAAGCAATATTATCTGGATTGTGATTCGTCGGATTGGCCGGATAAAACGGCTTTTTCATATCACAGTCATGGCTTCAACGGTTTTTACTGATAATTACAATCAGTGAAATCACCCTAATCCGACGCATCAAAGTTACGACTCACAGTTATATGCATATTCAGACACGCAACCTTCAGAAATCCGATTACCCCGACCTCAAAGAGGCAATGATTGAGGTTTATAGCGGCATTGGCGGTGATTATTGGGAAAAGAGCAAAATCACAAAGCTGCTCAACATCTTTCCAGAAGGCCAGTTTTGTGTCGAAGTAGATGGTAAAGTGGTAGCCTGCGCATTAGCTATCCGTATCAAACACGAAGACTTCGGCGATAACCACACGTACTACGAAATTACGGGCGGCTATACGTTCAGTACCCATAATGATCATGGCGACTACCTCTACGGCATTGAGGTATTTGTGCATCCCGACTTCCGCGACCTGCGGCTCGGTCGGCGGCTTTACGATGCCCGTAAGGAACTTTGTGAATCACTTAACCTGAAAGGCATTCTGGCTGGGGGACGTATTCCGACGTATAATAAGTACTCGGACGAAATGTCGCCCCGGGAATATATCACGAAAGTGAAGCAGAAAGAGATCTATGATTCAACGCTGACCTTTCAGTTATCCAACGATTTCCACGTCAAGAAGGTACTGCGGGGGTATCTGCCCGGCGATAGCGAGTCCAAAGAATTCGCGACGCTGCTGGAATGGATCAATATTTACTACGTCGATGAAAAAGATAAACGTCCGCATACCGACTCAATTATCCGTTTAGGGGTGGTACAGTGGCAGATGCGACACTTCCGCAACGTGCAGGCTTTTTTCGATCAGGTGGAGTTTTTTGTGAACGCCGTCAGCGATTACAAGGCTGACTTTCTGCTGTTACCGGAGTTCTTTAATACGCCCCTGATGGCGGAGTTTAACGACCTGCCCGAGCCGGTAGCCATTCGCCGACTGGCGGGCTATACCGACGAGGTACGCGACAAACTGGTTGAGTTCGCTATTGCCTACAACGTGAATATTGTGGGTGGCAGCATGCCGCTGGTGGATGACGATGGGAAGCTTTATAACGTGGCTTACCTCTGCCGTCGCGATGGGTCGTGGGAGGAATACCGCAAAATTCATATTACGCCTAACGAAGTGCGGCATTACGGCATGGTGGGCGGTAACGAAATTCGGACGTTCGACACCGACTGTGGTAAGATTGGCATCTCGATTTGCTACGATGTCGAATTCCCCGAACTGGCCCGGATTCAGGCGGCTCAGGGGATGCAGATTCTGTTCGTGCCCTTCCTGACCGATACGCAGAACGGCTACTCACGGGTTCGAAACTGCGCTCAGGCGCGGGCCATCGAAAATGAGTGTTACGTGGCTATCTCGGGCTGTGTAGGGAACCTGCCAAAGGTGAACAACATGGACATCAACTACGCGCAATCGGGGGTATTTACACCATCGGATTTCCAGTTTCCGACCAACGCGGTAAAGGCCGAAGCTACGCCCAACACCGAGCTGATGATCATTGCCGACGTAGACCTGTCGCTGCTGAAGGAGTTACACGAACACGGCTCGGTACAGACGCTGAAAGACCGCCGGACAGACTTGTATGATGTAAAGGTGAAGAAGTTAGCCAGAAAAGCCAACGAGCGCAAAGAAGACCCCGAAAACAGTCCATTAGCTCCTGTGCCAGTAGTTGTGGTTACGGATTAGACTGATTTACGCCCAAAAAATGGGTTAATAGGTATGCCTTATATCCAAGATACGGCATGCCTATTGACCCATTTTTTGTTACAGCTTTCTCTAATTGACGCGGATCAGATCAATTTTGAAGATCAGGATCGAATTAGCCGGAATCCCATTCTGCTCCTGCGCCCCATACGCCAGACTCGGCGGCAGGTAGAGCGTAATGCTGCCACCGGGTGCAATCAACGGAATGCCCTCCTGCCAGCCAAGAATCAGCTGATTCAGGCCGAAACTGATACCTGTCGAACTGTCGAAGGTGTTACCATTGGTCAGTTTTCCGCTATAGCCGACCGTCACGTTGGAACATACTGTTGGTTTGGTACCGGAGCCGGGCGACTGAATGGTGTAATAGAAACCCCGTTTATCGGCCGTAGCGTTTATTTTAGTCGAGTCGATATACTGTTTTAGGGCCGCGATCTCGTTCTCAGGGGCCGTTGTGGTAACGGTAGCCGCCGTGCATGGGGTCCGCTCACCTGGTTGACAACTACCGGCAGCCAGCGCACAGACCAGCAGGAGAACACTGTATATTTTCATCATAAGCTGTTTAGCAGAATCAATTGGTTTCATTAGTCACTTCATACATGAACGCGCAGGCCATAGAAATGGCTTAGCGTTCAGTTCTTTTTTGCGGTTAGCCTGTTCTATAAATCCAGCCGTAACTGCCCACTGATAGGAGCATCCTCCGCCTGAAGACTCGACAGGGAAACGCCCAGCAGCCGGACGCCTTTCTCAACCGGCAATAAGGCCGAAAGTAAGTCGGACGAGACACGTTCGAGCGCGTCCTTCGTGGCAACAATACCCGGCATGGTTTTACTCCGGGTAATCTGATGAAAGTCCGCAAACTTCACTTTCAGCGTAACCGTGCGTCCTCGTGTACCCGTGCGCTCGCAATAGGCCCATACATCGGCAGCCAGCGGCTTCATACCGGCCAGTAACGCGTCTGCTTCGGTTAAATCCTGCTCAAATGTTGTCTCGGACCCAACCGACTTTCGGATGCGGTTCGCCTGAACGGGCCGGTGATCCACCGCCCGCGCAATGGAATAGTAATGATGCCCCACTTTTCCGAAATGCCGGGTCAGGAATGCTTCGGACTGCTGCCGCAAATCCAGACCGGTAAAGATACCAAGCTGATTCATCTTAGTGGCCGTTACCCGACCAACGCCGTGAAACTGTCCTACTTTTAGTTCCTCCACGAAGCCTAATCCCTGCTTAGGCTTGATGACATACAAGCCGTCAGGTTTTCGGTAATCGGAGGCTAATTTGGCCAGAAACTTGTTGTAAGACACCCCTGCCGACGCTGTCAGGCCGGTTTCCTGCTTGATCTGCTCCTTGATGCGCTGCGCAATCTGGGTCGCCGACAGATCGGGTGTAGTGGTATCCGTTACATCCAGATAAGCTTCATCCAGTGATAATGGCTCGATCAGGTCGGTATAAGCCGCGAAGATGGTGCGTATCTGCGCAGAAACGGCTTTGTAAACATCAAAACGCGGTTTAACGAAGATCAGGTCGGGACACCGCCGGATAGCCACCGACGAAGCCATGGCCGAATGAACCCCAAACTGACGGGCCTCATAACTGGCTGCGGCCACCACACCCCGCTGCCGCGAGCCACCCACCGCCACAGGCTTGCCCCGCAACTCGGGGTTATCGCGCTGCTCGACGGACGCATAAAAGGCATCCATGTCGATGTGAATGATTTTTCGGGGCTGGGCGGTTTCCACACTGCTTTTTAGACAAATTTACATCATCTCCCGCTCGTAGCCCTTCCCGAATTTATCCACGCCCATACAATTATCTTTCCGGCTGGTATGTAGTCTGACTGGTTATACTCCTGTTAATTGAACCAAAAGCAAGCCTCAATAAAAAAATACGTATGGAATACAGACAATTAGGTGCGTCGGGCTTACAGGTGCCGGTGCTGAGTTTTGGCACGGCCACCTTTGGGGGCGGCAATCAATTTTTTAAAGCCTGGGGCAGTACCCAAACTGAGGAAGCTACCCGGCTGGTCAACCGCTGCCTGGAGGTCGGCGTCAATCTGTTCGATACAGCCGATATTTATTCCGACGGCATGGCCGAGGGAATTCTGGGGCAGGCACTTAGCGGCCTGCGGGATAAAGTTCTGATTTCGACCAAGGCAACATTTCCGTTCGGCGAAGGTCCGAACAATCAGGGCTCGTCGCGTTTTCATCTGATGAAACAATGCGAGGGCAGTCTCCGGCGGCTTAAGACTGACTACATCGACATCTACCACATGCACGGCTTCGATGGTGTTACGCCCATAGACGAAACGCTCCGCACGCTGGACGATCTGGTGCAGAGTGGTAAAGTGCGGTACATTGCCTGTTCCAATTTTTCGGGCTGGCACCTGATGAAGTCGCTGGCACTCTCGGAGAAATACGGCTGGAACCGCTACGTGGCTCATCAGGTCTATTACTCGCTGGTGAACCGCGAATACGAGTGGGAGCTCATGCCGCTGGGTATCGATCAGCACGTAGGCGCGTTAATCTGGAGTCCACTGGCGGGAGGTCGTCTGGGTGGCCGATACGGCCGGAATAAACCCGCCCCTACCGAGGGCCGCGTAGTCGAAGGCGGCAGCCCCGTACCGCAGGCTGTTGTCCCCGAAGAAACGTTTTATACCATCACCGATGCGCTGGACGAGGTAGCTGCCGAAACGGGTAAATCTGTGGCTCAGATTTCGCTGAACTGGTTATTGCAGCGGCCCACGGTGTCGAGCATCATCATCGGCGCCCGTAACGAGGAGCAACTAAACCAAAACCTGGACGCCGTTGGCTGGAACCTGACCACCGACCAGGTCAAAAAGCTGGATGCAGCCAGCGAAGTACCTACCATCTATCCATACTGGCACCAGCGCCAAAACCTGACGCTGAATCCGCCCCCCCGGTTTTACTAAGCTCGCTTATTTCGCTTTCCGGGCGGTTGAGTGATGCCTTTTCTCCCGAATATGGCATCACTCAACCGCCCGAAAAGGCGTATCTTTGCAGGCTTATGTCGCTATTTATTTCTTCGCTGAATTCCGGCAGCAATGGCAATTGCTACTACATTGGTAATGAACAGGAAGCTGTTTTAATTGACGCGGGGCTCTCCTGCCGTCAGACCGAAATCCGGATGCAACGGCTTGGGCTGGCCATTAACCGGGTCAAGGCCATTTTTGTCTCACACGAACATTCCGACCACATAAGCGGCATTCCGTTTCTGGCCCGCAAGTATAAGTTGCCGGTCTATATCACGCCCAAAACAATGCAGCAGTCGGGTTTGCCTAACTCGATATTTCCCATTCGTCCCCTGCGTGCCTATGAACCGGTATGGATCGGTGACCTCTGCATTACGGCGTTTCCCAAACTGCACGATGCCTGCGACCCGCATAGTTTTCAGATTTCGTATGGGGATACGCAGGTGGGTGTGTTCACGGATATTGGTGCGCCCTGCGAGCATTTGATTGCCCATTTCAGCCAGTGCCACGCAGCCTTTCTGGAGGCCAACTACGACGAACAGTTGCTGGAACATGGCAAGTACCCCGCTTTCCTCAAGCAGCGCATCCGGGGTGGACACGGTCATTTGTCCAATCAGCAGGCCCTGGACCTTTTCCGAACGCACAAGCCTGCTTTTATGAGCCATGTGCTGCTGTCGCACTTATCGCAGCATAACAACTCTCCGCAGGTACTTAGTGAATTATTTGAGCCGCATACCGATGGCACCAAGCTTATCATCGCATCGCGGCTGAAGGAGACACCCGTGTTCAGAATTAATGCAGGCTAATCAGTAGTAGCCAGTTCCAACCAAATACCTTACTTTGGGGTCTACAGGAAACTACTTCCTTACCGACTGCCGCATGTTGTACACTCGTCTGTTTCTGCTTATCTGTCTAACGGCACTTACTGGGTGTCGCCACGAAGCGGTTGACCTATCAGATCCCGGCGAAAAAGCTGATGCCCCCTGCGCCTGCCCCTTTCTGAATGCGCAACCGACTTACAAAATCAACCAGACACCCGACTCACTCACACAATATTACCTGGGCGTTTGGCAACGGGAATTTATCAGGCGAAACCACATTGATGACGCGACGTTTCAGACAAAGATTCGGTTTGTCAGCGGTAATCTGATTAGCTGGCGTGAAGGCGTGTCGTTTCGGATAGATTACACGTATCAACAGGATTGGCTCACTGTGTATCATTATGAGCAGCTTAGGGTGAATTACGATCCCGCAACTACGGCCAGCTACGCCATAACTGTGCCGCGTGGTGTGTATTTAAAGGAGGGGCAGCTCCTGTTTCGCGAGCCGTGGGATGAGAACACAGAGCCTATCAACCTCAACAGCAAACTCGCTTTCAGCTCCTGCGAAGCGGCCTGCAGTGCGTTACGCACTAAAACAAAGGCCTCGGTTCTTAATCCCGATCGTATTTCGTTTTTCGTGCCCGGCACTATTCCCCGAATTCCCGGCGACCCTTATCTGTTCAGCTACGGAACAATTGACTCCGCGGGTAATCGATGCATTCAGGGACAAATCAACCTCGTAACGGGAAACGCACAGGCTACTGAAACACCCTGTTATATAAACCTGCGATAACGACCAGCGTGTGTTATTTCCGGCCAGAATTTAACCCCTTGTCCACTGCCACGCCCACAGCAATACCCGCGCTGTAGCAGAGCAAATCGCTCCAGACAAAGCTGAAACCCAGAATCAGGCCACCCAGCCGCGTATGGCGCAGGGTCTCGATCCAAGGCGCATGGTACAATTGACTAACCTCAATCCCGAACGAAAACAGCAAAGCAACCAGCGCGACGGTTGTGGTAGGCCAACGGGCGAAGAGCAGCCCGATGCCGAAAAAAACCATCAACGCCCATAGTGCATCGCCCACATACGCCCGCACAAACGGCGAATCGCCGAAGAAGTGCCGCGACGCCAGGCCAGCCATGACAGCAGTAAGCGTTAATATAGTATAGAGCAGTCGGTTGCGGCTGGTTGTCATGGGTGCTTAATAATGCCCCCGGATTAGTCCCTTGATTTTACTGTCGTAGAGGTCGCGCAGAGCCTTATGAACTTCTGGTGAAAGCGGTGGCAAGTCAGCCGCTTCGCCGTTGGAGGCCACCTGACTTACTTTGGATGCCCCCGGAATAATGGTCGTAACAGCGGGATGATCGAGAATCCAGCGGAGTGACCATTGCGCCAGCCGATCATCGGGCAGAAGCTGGGCAATTTCGTGAGTTAGTTCAACACCGGCGTCGAAGGGAACGCCCGAAAAGGTTTCGCCCGCATTAAACGCTTCCCCATTGGCATTGAAATTCCGGTGATCGGTTGCCGCAAACTGAGTGTGGCTGTTAAATTTACCCGTGAGCAGACCGCTGGCCAGGGGCACCCGCACAATTAGTGATACGCCTTTCTGCTGCGCCAGATCAAAAAACTCATCGGCAATATGCTGACGGAACAGGTTGAAAATGATTTGCAGAGAGGCCAGCCCTTCCTGTTGCAGGCAAATTCGGGCCTCTTCAACCGTTTCGACACTGACACCCCAATACCGGATCAGCTTCTCATCCTGCAACCGGCGCAGGTGATCAAACACTTCACCTTTTTGGAGTTCGTCGGTAGGAATACAGTGCAGCTGTTCCAGAAATAACTGGTCAGTTTGCAGGTTTTCCAACGACGATTCGACCTGCCGACGCATGGCATCGTAGGTAAAATTCTGGGGCCAGCCAAAGCCGTCATCCGACCGGCGGCCCAGTTTCGTCGCTACAAATAAGTCGACCGACTGCGTTTTTAGAAATTTGCCGATAGTCTGCTCACTCACCCCCGATCCGTAGACATCGGCGGTATCAATAAAGTTACCACCCTGATCTACGTAAGCCTGTAAGATGGCAAAGGCGGCTTCTTCCGATACATTACCCCAATCGGTGCCACCTAACTGCCAGGTTCCCAAACCTATTTCGGCTACTTCTACAGATTGAAAACGTCGTTTCGGTACTATCATAAAGTCAGTCGTTGGGTTAGGTTGCTACGTATTAAAACCGGGACATATCGATCAGATAACCAGTTTGACCGATGTATGGCCTGAAAACCTATGTGTCCAGGCAGCTTTTTTATTCGTGTCTCTGAAAGAAAGGAACCAATCAGCCATTCATACTGTAATATTATAAATTACAGAAATGGACGGACGGTTTTCTATATCGATGCACATTCTGACGTTACTGACTCAGGCTGGTACGGATTGGCTATCGTCTGAATACATGGCTGGCAGTATCAACATTAACCCGGTTCTGGTACGGAAGGAACTCAGCAACCTGCGGAAACATGGGTTGGTAATCAGTAAAGAAGGTAAGAACGGCGGCAGCACACTGGCGAAACCAGCCACTCAAATTCGGCTTTCAGACGTCTATCAGGCCGTTAAGCACACTTCATTACTGGGCGAAGCGAAGAATACGCCCAATCCCGCCTGTCCGGTCGGTAAACAAATCAGACAGCACCTCGATACATTGCACCAGCACGCCGAAGCGGCACTGCTACAACAGTTGGGTAGCCAGACGCTGGACAATTTCTGCCGCCAGTTCAGTTAATTTTTTACCAAAAACTGTAATAAAAAACAATACAGTATATATCAATTAATCACGAAAACAAACGCTGCACAATCATGAAATTAGCCATTATTGGAGCCTCCGGATTTGTCGGCTCGAAACTCGTCAGCGAAGCACTGCAACGTGGACACGACGTAACTGCCATTGTACGCCATCCAGAAAAAATTACGGTATCCGACCCAAAACTGACTATTCAGGCAGTCGATGTACTAAACGAAGGCGCCCTGACCGCTGCTCTTTCCGGTCATGATGCCGTGCTGAGTGCGTTTAATGCAAGCTGGACTAATCCGAACCTGTATGCCGATTTTATAGCGGGTTCGCAGGTGATTGAAAAAGCAACTCAGCAATCGGGGGTTAAGCGGCTGCTGGTCGTTGGTGGTGCCGGTAGTCTGGAGATTGCGCCGGGCGTACAATTAGTGGATACGGATCAGTTTCCGGCCGAATGGAAAGCAGGCGCTACGGCGGCCCGCGACTATTTGAACCTATTGCGTCAGAACCCTAAGTTGGACTGGACGTTTTTAAGCCCTGCCATCATGTTGCAACCGGGTGAGCGCACCGGTACATTCCGGCTTGGTACTGATCAGCCCGTTTTTGATGAGAATGGCGAGTGCAAAATTTCCGTCGATGACTTAGCTGTTGCGCTACTCGATGAAGTAGAGAAACCGCAGTTCAGCCGGAAACGCTTTACGCTGAGTTATTAACGAAGTGATACGTCGGTGGCATTGGATTTTCAAATTGCTCCTGCCACCGACGTCTTCCCATAGCCTGTCACATCTGTTCCTATAACTAAGGCAGACTATACCACTCAAACATTATTCCTTTGTCGATCAACGGATTAGGCTATCTTTAAACTCTACTCAGAGGTAGCCTATGAAACCATTCTGCGTACTGATTGGAACACTTTGGCTGGCAGTTACCTCGGTGTTGGCTTGGGCACATCCCTATACGGATGCCGAAGTGCGGTCGGACTGGCAACAACTCCGGCGTCAGCCAATTACCGAAACCACCTTCCGGCAAGCATGCGACCTGATTCAGGACATCGGGCAGAGGAACCTACCCCTGGCCTACGAACTACTGGCTAAATATGTGCCGCTGGTACAAAAGACCGGCAACCAGCGCTGGACGCATATTCTACTCATCAACTGGGGCAAAGCCAAAGAATCCCTGAATCAGTACGACGAGGCCGAACCGCTGTTCCGGCAGGCCCGCCAGAATGCCAGAACTAATCTTCGCTTTTACGCCGACGCCCTTACGTATACGGTTCAACTCTACTACGACTGGGACAAACCTGATTCGCTGGCCTACTACTTAGCTCTCGGTGAGCAGGTTAGTCGGGCCGCTCATGACCGCGAAAACCTGTCGCTATTACGTTCTTTTCGGGCGGCTTCGCGCAACCGGAGCGGGCAGTTGAAAGCCAGGCAGGCCGATTACGACGATGCCATCCGGCTGGCAACGGGTTTGCCCAATAAGAACGCGCTTTTTCTGGCCCGTTTCAGCCGAGCGTCAAATTGCCTGACGAATCCACAGCAGCAGGTAATGGCCTTCGATAGTCTGCTCGAACTCGCCAAGGACTCCAGTCTGGCCCGCAGTCCCCGTTTCTACGAACGCACTACTGTTTATTACCGTCGGGCCGAACCCACACTACTGCTCAAGCTCGCGCAGCTCAACTTGCTGCTTACCGATTATGACAACGCGGGCAAATTTGCCGATATGCTCTACGATAGTCAGGTCCGACCTAATCCGCTGGCACCCAATGTGCCGTACATCAACGCCGAAATGGCCATAATCCGGGTTTACCAGGGGCAAATTCCACAGGCCCGCGCTTTTTTGGATTCGAGCCGGCGGCAGTTTGGCGGCACCGAAGCCAAGATTCCCTATTCCAGCTACTTTCTGGCGGCCGGGCTATTGGCCGAACACGGCGGGCAGTTTTCAAAAGCGGCTGACTACTACAAGCAAGCACTTGCCAAAGGCGTTACCTCGGCTTCGTTTTCGGTAGTTCCCCCGGAGCTTTTCTATGTTCGCGCGCTTTGTCGAACTGGCCGGTTCGACAAAGCGCGGCAAATGCTGGACCCGTTAACCGCAGCCGCTACTGCCAACCGGTATTCAGCCATCGGGTTGTATTACTACCAATCGCTGGCCGGACTCAACAAAGCGAAGGCCAACTACACCGGATACGGGCAGGCACTTAGCACGTACTACGCCATCCGCGATTCGCTCACGAACCTGAACCAGTACCGGGCCGTGCAACAGATATTGGCTCAGGTTCGTATCCGTGATAAAGAGCAGCAAATCAGTCAGTTGAACATCGAAAACAGGGCACGCCTGGAGCAGATACAACGCGAACGATGGTTCTACGGCATAATTATCACGCTGTCGTTGCTGACCATTGGGTTGTTATCGCTTTATATGCGTAACCGGCAGGTCCGCGCCCGGCAGCGTGAAGCGTTACAGCAAAGTCAGTTGGAACAGCTCGAAAAACAACAGCATATCGACCTGATGCAGGGTGTTCTCGAAGCCGAACAAAGCGAACGCCGTAATATTGCCGATCAACTTCACGACGAGGTAAATTCAATGCTGGCACTGGCCACGCTTAACGTATCGTCGGTGCTGGAAAAAGGCCCGGAAGACGCGCATAGCGGCCCAAAGTTGATAAAAACGCAGGAAGTACTGACCTCCGTTTCCAGCACGGTGCGCGGCATCAGCCACCGCCTGACACCCCTGCTGATTGAACGCTACGGGTTCCGGCACGCCATTGAGGACCTGGCAGAATCGGTTAATCTGGCCGAGCGGCTGCAACTCGAAGCCAGCGTTGTCGGTTTTGATAAAGCCGCTACTTATCCAGTCTCGTTCCTCAATGAGTTGTACCGGATTATTCAGGAACTGGTGCACAACATCCTGAAACATGCCCACGCGACCTACGCAACGGTGGAGGTTGTTGAACACGACCAGCACGTTACGCTGATGGTCGAGGATAACGGCACAGGTATTGCCGGACAGGCCCAGACGGACGGCATGGGGCTGAGTACTATCCGCTCGAAAGTGGCCTACCTGAACGGGCAGATCAACGTTTTGCGCAAACCCGAGGGCGGCACACTGGTGGTTATCGACATCGACCGGACATGACAATTCTGATTGCTGACGACCACCCGATGCTGATCGACGGCCTGACCTCCGTGCTGGAAGAAATTGCCACCGTCACCGAAATCAGCGCGGTCAGCAACGGCCGACAACTCATCGACCGGCAACATAGCCGACCCGCCGACCTCATTCTGCTCGACCTGAACATGCCCCAACTGAATGGCATCGACACCCTGACTGTACTGACGAAGCGCTTTCCGCTGACGAAAGTGATTGTCTTCACCAGTTATAGCCAGCCCAAGCTGATCCGTGAAGTACGTGCCCTGGGCGCGAAGGGGTATTTACTAAAAAACAGTGATTCTGGCACTCTGAAAAACGCGGTGCTGGCAGTTGCTGCCGGGTCAGAGTGGTTTCCTGACGCCTTATTTCCCGATGATCACTTACCGAATGCACCGGGTGACACCTTCACCGACGACTTCATGCACAAATACCGGATTACGAAGCGGGAGATCGAAATAATCCGGCATATCGCCGGAGGACTGACAACCAAGCAAATCAGTGACCGGCTGTTTCTGAGCGAGTTTACGGTGAATGCGCACCGCCGGAACATTAGCCGGAAATTAGGCATCGACACGCCCGTAGCCCTGCTCAATTTTGCCCGGCAACAGGGGTTAGTGTAGGTGTGTAAAGGAGATGGCTGTTTCATTTAAGGCCTTCCTTTATCGAATAGTTAACACTAACTATTGTGGAGAGGATGAGCGCTGCCGTGTTTTGTTGAACAAATTAACGGCTCTTTCCCATGAAACTCGCTCCCATCTACCTTTTCATATCCGTATCAGGGCTGCTGGCTGGTTGCTCGAAAAGTACGGACTCACCTACGCCCGGCAGCCCTCCATCGACTACCATCACGACTCCTCCCCCGTCAACAACAACGCCCCCCCCTTCAACAACAACGAGTGGACCGGCAGTCACCGTTTCAACGCTGGCCGGTAATGGCATGGAAGGCTATGCCGATGGAACGGGAGCCGCGGCCCGGTTCAAAAACCCATCGGCACTGGTGTGCGATAAGGCAGACAATATATACGTAGTCGATTTAAATAACGGGCGCATCCGGTACGTATCACCAACCGGCTCGGTATCGACGCTGGCCGGGAGCGGAGCCGTTGGCACTGCTGACGGGACGGGTACAAATGCTACGTTCTATCTGGCCGGTGGCGCGTTCGTGAGTCGGGATGCGGCAGGAAACATGCTGCTGTCGGAAAATAGTACTGCCCGAACGGCTATACGGCAGATTACGCCAGCAGGCGTGGTCAGTACATTAACCAGTATACCCATCGGCGTTGGTACTCCGCTGGGATTTTACGGGCTCACCACGGCCGCAAACAACGACATCTATATTTCGGATGGCAGTACGATCCGACTCTTTCGCAATGGAAACCTCTCCATTTTTGCGGGCGGTAATCGCGGTTATGCCAACGGAACATTGAGCACGGCTCAGTTCAATAACCCCAATGGTCTTGCTTTTGACACCGACGGTAATCTGTATGTAGCCGATGAGAATTTCTGCATCCGCAAAATCACCCCGTCGGGTACCGTTAGCCTGCTGGCTGGCCAGCCAGGGGTATCGGGGTTCAAGGATGGCAAGGGATCAGCAGCAACCTTCACAAGTCCAACCAGTTTGGTTGCCGACCGGCAGGGCAATATATATGTAGCCGATAACACGTTTGTGCGCCGAATCACCCCGGATGGCACCGTAACAACTATTGGGGTTGGAACGAGCGGTGGCTTTGCCGACGGTACGGCCGCCACTGCCCGGTTCCGCAACGTTCGCTCGATCACTATTGACAGCAAAGGCGTGTTGTATGTGGCCGATTTGGGCAACCATGCCATCCGGAAGATCGTCATTCAATAACCGCTCTTTAAATGACAAAGAGCGATCAGTTTCCCACCCCAAAATTCACTTCAACACCTGCACCTCAATGGCGGAACTGTCATAAACCCGATGCGTAGCTTTCTGAAAGTCTTTCTGGTCGGCTTTATAGATATTCTCGACGAATGTCTGCGGGTTGCGGTCGATCAGCGGGAACCACGTACTCTGCACCTGAATCATCACCCGGTGGCCCTTTTTGAACGTGTGCATCACATCCTGTAGGCGGAAGGTTACGTCGGTCACTTCGCCCGGTTTGAACGCTTCGGGTTTTTCGAACGAGTTACGAAACCGCCCCCGCATGGCCTCCGAACGGACCATTTGCTCGTAGTTACCCAGCGTAATATTCTTGTTGGGCATATACGGGTGATTCGGCTCGTCGGGTGGGTACACGTCGATGAGTTTCACCACCCAGTCGGCGTCGGTGCCGGTCGTACTCACCTTCAGTTTCGCCGTAATTTCACCCCCTAACGTCATATCGTCGGTCAGGACATCGGTCTGGAACACCAGTACATCGGGACGGCGACCGGCAAACCGTTGATCTTCAGACATGTAATTGAACGGCGTAAAGCCCTGTGTGGTCGTGTTATCTTCCGTGTAGGGTACCGGCTTCATCGGGTCAGAAATGAACTCGCTGTAAGCTTTACCTGCCTGTTGCGCCAGCGTACCGGTATTACTCAGGTAAAATGTCTGTTTCTGGGCGTTGGCAGCAGGCCACTTATCAAATGTTTGCCACTCTTTCTTACCGGTGTCGAACAGGTAGGCTTCCGGCAAACCAGTTTTACCATCACCGGGGCCTTTTAGAAAGTGGTTAAAGAATTTAGCTTCGATGTTGCGCTGATAGAAGGTCGCGATGCTGTCGCCGAAATACACGTTGCTGTGGAGCGTATGGCCCGTTTCCCGCGACCAGCGGCCATGCCCAAACGGTCCCATCACGAGCGTATTGTACGTACCCGGATTGTTCTTTTCCAGCGTTTTGTAGATGTTCAGCGGCCCGTATAAATCTTCCGCGTCGAACCAGCCGCCAACCGTCATGACGGCATGTTTAACGTTTTTCAGATGCGGCAGGATGCTTCGTTTCTGCCAGAATTCGTCATAATTAGGGTGATCTTCTGTTTCTTTCCAGAAGAAGTTGTTGGCATAGTACTTGTCCGCGTTTTTAAGTGGCCCTAAATCCAATTGCCACTGAAATCCATCGCTGGAGCCAGTTTTGATAAAGTCATTTTCGTACCACGCCTGCGTCGTTGGCTTCGGATGCTGTACGCCAAACACTGGAAACGTGAACAGATACGCCTGAATAAAGGCCCCGTTATGGTGGAAATCGTCAAAGAAAAAGTCCGACACCGGCGCCTGGGGTGACGACGCTTTCAGGGCTGGGTGCGCATCCACAGCGCCCGCAACTGTATAAAAACCGGGATACGAAATGCCCCACTGACCTACACGTCCATTGTTATTTTTGACGTTTTTAAGCAGCCATTCGATGGTGTCGTACGTGTCCGAACTCTCATCAACGGCGTTTGCATCCTGCCGGGCGGGTGCTTTGTTCTTCTTGCGGCTTTCGGCTGCGGGTGCCGGATCAGGAATGTTGGGCGTCATGTTGGTCCAGGTACCTTCCGACGCCCAGCGGCCCCGCACATCCTGATACACAACGATGTATTTATCGCGCATAAGCGTAGCCGATGGGCCAACCTGCGCCGGATAGGTATCGGCACCGTAAGGAGCTACGCTGTAGCACGTCCGCTGCATCAGAAAGGGATAGGTTTTCGTGGCAGCCGCATCTTTAGGCACATACACATTGGTATGCAGTTTGACCCCATCGCGCATGGGAATATCGTACTCGAACTTCTGGTAATTGTCTTTGACAAACGATTGTGCGTTGGCACCGAGTAGGGTCAGGCTAAGCAGAAACGGCAACAGGTAGCTTTTCATGAGTGAAACGTAGTAGCTTGAGAGCGGAAGATACAAAAATAGGCAAGCCAAAAAGTAAACGAGCACTGCCGGGGGCAATGCTCGTTTAGCAGAAACGGTACAGATTACGGCTTCGGGGGCGATACACCCACTGGATTAGCCAGTACAGCCTCTTCGGCTTCCTCCTCGGCCAATTTATGGGCGGCTTCCTCAATGGCTTCTTCTATCGAATGAGACCTGCGCAGGTCGCTGGTTCTTTTGGCAAAATCAGCCATTGCCTGATAGTGCTGATGCAGAATAGTCATGTCGGCTTCGCTTAGCTCCTCGGCCCCTACCAGCCGGTTACTGGCTCCCTTTGTTACGGCAATCAACTCATTCAGCTTTAACTGAATGGACAACGATTCTTTATTTTGTGCCTTCTGAATTAAAAACACCATCAGAAAAGTGATGATGGTTGTACCGGTGTTGATGACCAACTGCCAGTTCTCCGAAAAATTGAACAGGGGGCCGGTAATTACCCAGACTATAACGGAACCTAACGCCAGTAGAAAGGCTAACGGACTACCGGTTGCGCGGGTGATTCCGGCTGACATACGCTCGAAAAATGACGTTTGACTGTAAGCCGATTCATCAGTAGCCGATGTCCCTGAAGAGGTAGTTGGCATAATTGGATTCGCCATTGTAGTGAGATTTTATTGGGAAAACAGACTCGAATCTATAAAACGAGTAGATAATCAACGTTAATCGCCAATTAAAATCATAGAGCAGGCCGTTAGACAGGCTCTCTTCGAGGGAGATAGCTCGTCTAACAACCGATAAAATGTTTTTCAGATAACATTCATTGTCTGCTCCTTAATCTTCTCCAGCTCATCCTTCATTTGAACAACCAAACGCTGGATAATAGCGTCATTCGCTTTAGAGCCGATGGTATTGATCTCCCGACCGATTTCCTGAGCAATGAAATTCAGCTTTTTACCATTGGCTTCTTCCGTCGCCAGCACTTCGCGGAAATAGCTCAGGTGGTTCGCCAACCGCACTTTCTCCTCCGAAATATCGAACTTCTCAATGTAATAGATCAGTTCCTGCTCGAACCGGTTCCGGTCGAAACTCTCGTCGCTGATCAAGTCCGTTACGGCCGTGTGCATCCGTTCGCGAACCGACGGAATCCGCTTACCGTCCTGCTCAGTCACGCCGGTCAGCCCGGTATCGATTAGGTTGATATAGTCCTGAAACTTGCCTTCCAGTGAAGCTCCCTCCTGCCGGCGAAACGCATCGCACCGGCGAATAGCTTCGGTTACAGCCCCCAGCACCGTTTCCCAATCGCCCTGACCGGCTTCGGTGTTGGGTACGGTTTCGCTGACGTACGTGTTGGGTTGCTGCAAAGCCATGCGAAGAATCGTCTCATCCGACACGTCCATGTTCAGTGCGCCAGCCGTCTCTTTCAGATCCTGCACATACGCCGTTACCAGCGGCCGGTTAATGACCGTACCGGGGCGTATATC
The DNA here is from genome assembly GCA_964251665.1 of uncultured Cytophagales bacterium. Classification (GTDB taxonomy): domain Bacteria; phylum Bacteroidota; class Bacteroidia; order Cytophagales; family Spirosomataceae; genus JBBQLG01. Next base: position 197,163 of record CAXUKO010000011.1, on the reverse strand, counting down.
GGTTGTGCGCGTCACGTTAAGCTGCAACTCCACTTTACCCCGCTCTAACTGCTGAGTCAGCAGGTTCCGCAACTCAATCTCCTTATCCGAAAACTGGCGCGGCACCCGGCAATAAATATCTAAAAATTTAGAATTCAGCGTTTTAACCTCGGCGACAACTGTCATTCCATTCGCTTCTACGGTCGCACTGCCGAAGCCCGTCATTGATTTTAGCATACGTTATCAGTTGTGGTGTCGGGCTTATGAACCCGACACCTTTATGTCAAGCAACGTGTCGGATTCATAAACCCGACACCAGAAAAAGTTTGTGATTTGCGGTTGCCTCTAATGCAAGAACCACAAATGACAAACTTGTTTTTTCACCGCTCCACGGCCCGTTCGCGCTTGGGTTTCAGGGCACCAGCCATAATTTCGGCGGTTTCCCGACGTCGGCGGGCTACATCGCAGGCGGTGTAAATAGCCTGTAACATGGATGTTTCATCGGCAACACCCTTCCCGGCAATGTCGTAAGCCGTGCCGTGATCGGGTGAGGTACGTACAACGGGCATACCGGCAGTGAAATTAACGCCTTCGTCGAACGCAATAGCTTTGAACGGAATCAGGCCCTGATCATGATACATAGCCAGTACAGCATCAAATTTCAGGTACGCCCGCGTGCCGAAAAAGCCATCAGCGGGGAATGGTCCGTAGACCAGATTGCCCTTATCCTGCAACTGCTTGAGGAGCGGCTTTACAATTTCCTGTTCTTCGTTGCCCAGGAGGCCTTCTTCGCCCGCATGCGGGTTCAGGCCCAGCACGGCAATCCGGGGCTTGTCGATACCAAAATCCAGCCGTAACGACTGATTCATCATCGTCCATTTCTGTAGGATTCGCTCGCGGGTTATGTTCTGGCGGACACGGCCCAGCGGCACATGACCCGTTACAACGCCCACCCGAAGCCGCTCACTGACCAGAAACATCAGGTTATCACCCACCGAAAAGGCTTCGGCCAGGTATTCTGTATGGCCCGGAAATTTGAATTCTTCCGACTGGATGTTATGCTTATTGATCGGTGCCGTAACGATAGCATCCAACTTACCTTCGCGTAAATCCTCTACTGCCCGTTGCAGACAGGCAAACGCTGCCTGACCCGCTTCGGCCGTTACCTTGCCGGGTTGAATTTCCTGATTCTGGTCGGGCCAGCAGGTAATAACGTTAGTCAGTTTATGGCTGGCCTGCTCCACCTGCTGAATACCGTTCAGGTTCCAGTCTTTCATCTCCAGCAGGTTACGATAGCGGTTCAGCACCCGCATGGACCCGTAAATAATGGGCGTACATACTTTCTGTAACCGGTTGTATTGCAACGCTTTCAGAATCACTTCCGGTCCGATACCATTGTAGTCGCCAAGCGTGATACCAATGGTAAGCCGGTTGTCAGATTCGCGACCGGTTTCTTCGCGCCCTCCCCCTTCACGAACGGCTCCGGGTTGAATTCGCTCCGGCTGGCGGCTTTCAAACTCACGTTCATCATTGCGGAACGATGATTCCGGATCACGGGCCAGTCTACCCTCCCGACCAGACGCGTTCGACTGCCGGGTCTGTTGATTACTGGGTTTCTGTGGCTGATTCTGTTCGCGCTGCTGCTTCTGCGGCTGGTTCTGATCGCGTGGCTGATTGTTGGGCTGACGCGGTTGTTCTGACCGATCCTGCTTTGGCGTTTGGTTAGTACCCTGACCACCCTGGTTCTGCCGCGCCTGATTATCGCGCTGCCGGTCATTACCCTGCTTTTCCTGACGGGGTTGACCGGGCGCATTACGGTCACCGGACGGGCGATTACCCTGATTTCGTTCATTCGTGACCCGGTCGGTCGTAACCCGCTCATTGATAGTGAGGTCAGTCGCAGCCGTTTCCGGTTCCGGCATAAGCGGATTGGCCGTGAGCGGATTAGGAGCCGCAGCCGCAGTATTGCGCTGGGGATTGGCTGGTGGGTCGGCCCGAACCGGTTCCACTGGAAGTGGCGGTTTTTGGGCCTGGGGCAACTCGTTCGCCGATTCGTTTTGAGAGTCGGATGGGCGCTGTTCCATGAAAGTTTGTTAGTTTCGCCGTCGACCTCGCCCTCGGTTTGAGAGTGAGGTAAATCATTGCAAGTTACAAAAAGCCGACGGATGTCCCAGCCAATGCCTTCCATTCTGATTGCCGACGAGATGCACCCATCGTTGTTCGCGATGCTCGACGAAGCCGGGTTTACCTACGATTATCAGCCCGCCATTACCCGCCCGGAATTAGTCGAACGTCTGCATTCGTTCGCGGGATTGATTATCCGCAGCAAGACAAAAGTAGATGAAGCCCTCTTAAGTCATGCACCCAACCTAACCTTTATTGGCCGGGCCGGGGCCGGGCTGGACCTGCTGGATATGGCAGTCATCGAGCGCCGGGGTATCCGGGTTTTCCATGCCGGAGCGGGCAACCGCGATGCCGTAGCTGAACATACGGTTGGTATGTTGCTGGCCCTGCTGGCTAATATTCTAAAAGCCGACCGCGAAGTTCGGCAAGGCATCTGGAACCGCGAAGGTAACCGGGGCTACGAACTCGGTTCGCTCACGGTGGGCATTGTCGGGTATGGCAATAATGGTCAGGCCACCGCCCGGCGACTGAGTGGCTTTGGGTGCCGGGTGCTGGCCTATGAAAAATTCAGGAGAAATTACGGTGATTCATTTGCTCACGAAGCGTCCTTATCGGACATCATTGCCGAAGCCGACGTCCTGAGCCTGCACATTCCCCTGACGACCGACACGCGCTACCTGATCAACGATGCTTTCGTGACCCAATTTGCCAGACCGTTTTACCTCATCAACATTGCCAGGGGCGAAATCGTGAACCTGTCTGCGGTGGTGAAAGGGTTAGATTCGGGCAAGATTCGGGGAGCGTGTCTGGATGTGCTGGAGAACGAAAAACTCAAAACCCTCACCCCGGATCAGCAGCAGGCGTTCGACTACCTCCGCCAGTCAGACCGGGTTGTACTGACGCCCCATATCGCCGGGTGGACGCATGAAAGCTATGTACGAATTAATGAAGTACTGGTGCAGCAACTGAAGAAGCTATACGTGTAAGCCACCTAGCTATCAGGCGCTAGAACTACGTATTAAATACCGACAATGGAATTTTACGATCAACTTTTCGACCAGACTACAGGCGCGCCTGACCAGTGGGCGCATCAGGCGTTTGAGAAATGCGTTTTCAGGAACCTCAACCTGTCGAAAGCCGTACTGGCCAATGCCAACTTTATTAACTGCCGGTTTGAAAACTGTAACTTGTGGCTGGTTGTCCTGGCCGGTGCCAAGCTTAACGAAGTAGACTTTGTCAACTGCACACTGGTTAGCGTGGATTTTGAGCACTGCAGTACATTTGGCTTCTTTGTCAGTTTCCAGGAATGTCAGCTTGACCAGTCTCACTTTTTCGGCCGTAACCTGAAAAAGACGCGTTTTATGGACTGCTCGATAAAAGAAGCCCGGTTCATCAACTGTGACTTAACGGGGGCTGTGTTTAAACACGCGAACCTGGAACTCGCCGTGTTTATTAACAACACGCTCATTCAGGCCGATTTCTCAACCGCTTATAATATCACGCTGGACCCGGAGAAGAATAAGATGAAGAAGGCCCGGTTTCCGCTCGATGAATTACCGGGTTTGCTCACGAAGTATGAGCTTGTTGTCAAGTGAGTGGTGATTGTGTAGGCTAGTAATAACAGAAAAGGAAATCTTTTTTATTTTCACAATTACGACCGACACTTCTCAAAAATTAGTTAAGCGCGAAAACTTACTTAAGTACCTTAAAATAGGCCTGCTTGTAAAGAGTTTTCCAACCTTTTTATCTCTAAGTTCAACTGCGTGATCTGATTATCGTGCTGAGTACGTGTGAATGTAAAGTCAAAATCACGCACTTTATAAAGCCTCTCAGCAAATACTTTAATTTCATTGAATCTTTCTTCATCAAACTCGGGTATATCGCAATCCTCTGCTGCTACATCTTGAAACATCTGGATCATTTCGACTCCATCAATTAGCTTCACATTGTTAGCCTTTGCCAATTGTATAGCACTCACCGTGAATGTAGAGTTTGTTATAACCCAAGCTTCTGAACATTTGTAGTACTTTCTACCGGCTGCAACTTCTTGTACTGCGTAGTTTCCGACTTTATCTTTGTATTTTTTCGTTTGTATAGCTATTCTTCTTTTAGACTCGTCTTCTGCTATTATATCAACTCCTTGATCACCAGAAGAGGGAGTACGAAAAACATTATACCCGATTTTTGATAATAAGTTCTCTATATATCTTTCAAACTCTATACCTGTCATGTTATCATAAAATTCACTTGGTAACCCTCCGTAATACTGCTCCCATAAAGACATCTTTACAACTTGTGACCTTCTTAAATCAATTAGGTTTCCTACTGAAACTCTAAGCGATTCAAGACGAATTTTGTCGTTTGCTGTTGCTACTTCTTTTTCAAAATCAATTAATGAAATATAAGAAGTTGCATTTTGTTGCAATAAGTCAATTGTAATCACTTTACCTAAATCACTATACTTATTCATGTATAAGTCAGATGTCTCAGTGACTTTCCCCTTAATTATAGGAAATGAAGAGACATCTTCTACTAAAATCTTCTTCCAGTAATAATTAGGCATATTATTGAGATATTGATTTACAGAAGCCTTGTGTACAATCGTTTTACCAACTAAATAGTGACTGTTTCCAAATTTTTCAATTAAAAGTTTTATTTTCGTATTCACTTCAATTAATTTTAACCTATGCCTCTCTTCCGATTCCACTCGACTTCTGTATTTTTGCCTAGCTCTTTCATCTAATGTTGAGAACCAATAAATCACCCATCCAATAGCCATTACAGCAACAAAAGCTCCCATGCGTTTGAGTTATTTTTTAATCGGCAAATTACATGGAGTCAGATCAAAACCCTTTGACTACCTTAATTTTATTTGAATCAATTTTCTATTTAACAATCAATTCATTTTCTGGCAGAAGCAGATAGTTATAATATGTACCTTTTTCATCTACGTATTCGCAACGAACCTTTCCGGAATATATCATATTAGGAATCTCGCCTAGCTTTATATAATCTGAGCCTGATTCATAAAAATATTCAGACACTTTCAGGTCATATTGCATAGAAGGGTGAAAAACTGTTTGTCCTATTTTGATTTTTGGCGAATTCATCTTTATAATTATTATGTCTAAAAAGTTAAAAATATTTAATCTAACTTAAAAGCACAAAAGCAGAGGATATGTTTTTAAGTTAAAAACATAAATAGCTATCTGCTTCTAAAATTAAAAGCACATAAATGTGTTTAATTTATTCGAAATTCAATTAATAAGTGACAGACAGTTATTCCACAAACTCTCAATTAATTTCTGAGGTCACCCCTATTCATTAACGCTACAACATCCAATAGTTTGGGTTTAGTCATTCGTATTACCTTAAAATATCTTCGCGAGAGCGACTAAAGCACCGACGGTCGTCAGCACCTGAATGATGGTAGACCACTTCATCCGGGTAATCATGTCTTCCCGGCTCTTGGAAATTTCCTTACTTAAATCCTCGCGAGTCTTGGATAGGTCTTTGGTCAGGCGTAACTCCAGGTCTTTTAAATCTTGCTTAACGGATTGAATGTCATCTTTGGAGGCATACCGGCTCAGGTGCGGTCCGTCCTGACTCTCTATAAACTCGGCTAATGCCTGAGCCTGCTCCTTACCAAACTGGTCCTGTAACGATGTGTAGGCGCTGATTCTGGTCATAATGGTGTGTACGGTCTGCTTGTGGGTTTACTGCAATAATAACTGTTTCAGCCATACGATGTTGCAGCAGTGCTTCTTCATCCTCAATCCTCCGGAAAGGGGATGTAGATGAACCCGGTGAAGTCGCCCGCGATAACGAACAGACAGGCGTATTCGTCGGGGTTTTTATAATGCTCCTTGAATAATTCGTATGAGTCTTCGCCGATGAGTTCGCGCTGAATGAATTCATCCATGAACGACGCGCGATAATCCCACGAGTTGGCGTTGAGTTCGTTTTTTCCGATCAGGATCTGGCCAATGGGGACGTTGGCATCCCGAGTAACCACAAAAATGGGGTATTCCGAAAAGCCCCGCTTCCTGATCTGGTACGAAGCTTCTTTAATGTGATCGGCGACGAGTACAAAGTCCGAAGAGACAATGCCCATCAGTTTCTGGTTGACGTCGTATGAGTTAGCGTCGTCGAGGATGGTGTTTTCGTTGCTGTTATTGATCATAATGCGTTGATATCCGATTGGAACGCGGATTGGGCGGATGCCTGACGGCAGCGCGAAAAAAAACGGATTTTTATCTGCTGTTATCCGCGCTGCCGCAGGCATCCGCCCAATCCGCGTTCCATTAAATTAAAACCGGGCCGCCAGCAGTAGTTCGAGGTCTTTGTAACGCATCGAAAACTTGCGGGCGATATAGGGATTGGTCAGTGTACCCTTGTGACAATAAACACCTTTCATGAACCAGCGGTTCGCGTACATCATCTCCTCAATACCACCAATGGTGCCCGTCTGCAGCAGAAACGGCAAAAACACATTGCTGAGGGCAATACTGGCCGTATGCGCCACCCGGGCCGCAATGTTAGGCACGCAGTAGTGAATCACATCATGCACTTTATAGGTCGGCACTTTATGAGTCGTCATGCGCGACGTCTCGAAATTACCACCCTGATCAATAGCCACGTCGATGATAATCGAGTTGGGCTTCATCCGGCCGACCATCTCATCCGTAACCACCACCGGACTTAGGCCATCTTCGGCCCGCATGGCACCGATTACCACATCGGCGCGTTCAATGGCTTCACTAAGCGTGTCGGAGTCGATAATGGACGTGTACACCTGCTGCCCGACGGCGTATTTAAAGCGCTGTAGTTTGTAAAGATGCTTATCGAACACCTTGATGTCGGCCCCCATACCCAGCGCAGCCCGCGCCACGTATTCGGCTACGGTACCTGCGCCCAGCACGACCACTTTGGTGGGAGGTACCCCCGTGATACCACCCAGAATAATACCCCGGCCATTGCTCGCATTGCTGAGATACTCGCCCGCGATGAGCATCACGGCACTCCCCGCAATCTCACTCATCGACCGGATTATGGGCAGTCCATTGGCCTGATCTTCAATGTATTCGTAACCGAGACCGGTGATGTTCTTGTCGTTCAGGTTCTCGAAATAAGCCCGGTCATGGGCGGGCAGGTTAATAGCCGAAATCAGTGTACTGCCCGATTTTATGTAATCGAACTCCCCGTCGATGAGGGGTTCGACTTTGAGAATCAGGTTGGCCTCGTACACTTCCTTAGGGGAGTATACCACCCGTGCCCCGGCTTCGCTGTAGTCGTTATCGGTGAATTTGGCCCCAACACCCGCGCCCTGTTCATACACGACTTCATGGCCGTTTCGCACCAGAATAGCCACGGCTTCGGGCGTGAGCGCAATGCGGTTTTCCTGCAATGCCACTTCCTTCGGCAAGCCAATCAGCAGACTATTTTTATTGACTTTAAGGGCCAGCGGGGCTTCCTGGGTGGCCAGTGCCGTTTGTGTTTGCCTGGCTAATTCTCCAAATCCGGTCATTGGATGTAGTTTACCAGCTTGCGGTTTGTGGTTTGTGGTTTGTCCATCGTCGGAACCAGCCTCAAACTACAAACCACAAACTATGAACTAATTAACTGAGTAGTAACGGTTCGACGACCGGTACTGTTGGCCGTAAGTTGTATTCGGTAATAGGATGCAGGCCAGAGCGATTCGATCCGTTCGGGCCACTCAATAAAGCAGTGGTCTCCCGAATCAACGTATTCTTCAAACCCAATGTCCAGGGCTTCGGCCTCATTACGGAGCCGATAACAATCAAAGTGATAGATGGATGCGCCAGTATGGGTAGTGTATTCGTTCACCAGTGAGAACGTGGGACTTTGTACCATACTCACCACACCCAGGCTTCGGCACAGCGCCTTAATGAGTGTAGTTTTCCCCGCTCCCATCTCGCCCTCGAACAACCAGACTGGCAGCGAGCCGCCTTCAGCCACTAACTGCCGGGCTACCTCGTCGAGTTCATCAAGTTGTTGAAAATGCAGCGTCATGGGGCGAATAGGTAATGAGCACACGGACTTACCGTAACAAAGATAGCAAATTCGCAGGGGAGCCGGAAACGTGTTTTGTTGGGCAGACAGGAAAGCAGATACCGGAACAGGCTTGGCCAGACCGATACAAAAGCAGCCCGACCTGATGGGCCGGGCTGCTACAACAACCGATGGTTTGCTTTGGGCAGGGTGTAAAGTCAACTTAATACCCCGGATTTTGCGTTAACGTGGCCTGCCCCGCCTTCTGACTGTTCAGAATTTCCTGCAACGGAATGGGGAAGTATTCGTGCTTGCCCTTGGCAAACTGTACACCCACCAGATACGCCCGCTTTTTGCTCTCAGACTGGTAATACGTATTCAGCGTCTGGTCGGCAATGCCCCAGCGAACGAGGTCAAACCGGCGGTGACCCTCCATCGCGAACTCCAGCCGCTGTTCAAACTGCACTGCTTTGCGGGCTAGTGCTTTATCGGTCCAGGCGGCATCGTAGGTGCTGATGGCGTAGTTAGCTGCGGGTTTCCCGTCGGCTGATTTCACGAAGCCATCCGGGTTGGCCGCCCGTTTCCGAATCTGGTTTACGTAACCCCGTGCTTTTTCCAGATCACCGATTTCGGTTTCGATCTCAGCCAGCCAGAGCAGTACGTGGCTATACCGAATCATGCGGTAATTGTTGGCGTTCAGGCGGGGGTTACCGGCGAAGGTATTTGTCCCCACATCGGACCGGTACATCACGTGCTTCTTGGGTGAATACGGCCCGCCGTAGGATTGATCGCGGACATACGCCTTTCCCGGATGCACGCCCCAATCGAGGTACTGAATGCCCCGGCGACCTACCGTCCAGTCTAAACGTGGATCGACCGGCCCACTATACGGCGTAAAGGGAGCCGTCGACTCTACACCCTGATCGCTCGTTACGTCTGTGTCGTTAAAGGTGTTTATCAGGGGCAACCCGGCAGCGTCGGTTTTGAACGCGTTAACCAGGTTTTGCGACGGCTGGAAGAAACCGCAGCAGGTTGTCACCCCGCCCCCGCCGTAGGGATAATTCAGGGTGGAGCCGATGTTGCCATTTTCCCCGCCCGAAGCCCCGTCGTTGACGGAATACTGCACTTCAAAAATCGACTCGGCGTTGTTGTTGGTCACCGCCTTAAAGTTATCGTGATACCTGTCCATCAACTTGTACTGTCCGCTGGCCACAATGGCTTCCAGCAATGGCCTGGCTTCGGCGTACTTCTTCTGAAACAGATAGGCCTTAGCCAGCGTAGCCGCAGCAGCCCACTTTGTCGGGCGGCCTACCTGCGTCTGTTTGGCTGGTAATGCGGTATAGGCAGCCTGCAAATCGGCGTTGATTTTTGGCCATATATCCTCATTATTCGGCATTTTGGTGCTTTCCAGATCGTTCGGGTTGTAGATCTTCTCGTCGATGTACGGCACCATGTTGTACATCTTTTTCAGCTCGAAATGGTAGTGGCCGCGTAAAAACCGAACCTCTGCCGTGATCTGGGCCTTTTCGGCGTCGCTCATGTCTTTAGCGCCTGCCATTGCCTGCAACACATCGTTACTCCGGGCAATACCGTCGTACATCCCCCGCCATTTCCCCCGGAAATAGATGTTATCCGACTGAATGCTCCCCTGCTCGATGAGCGAAATAGGGGGCTGATCGCCCGCAATGGTACCCTTATAGGCGTCGTCGGAGGCTACGCTACCGTACACCCAGTTGTCGGCCCCCACCTGATAGGACCGGTAGGCGCCCTCGGGCGTGGCCCAGCCATCAAGCAGGGAGTAAGCACCGACCAGCAGCGAGTTAACGCCCGCTTTGTTCTGGAGTGCCGTGGCCGACAGAGCCGCCTTGGGCTGGACGTCTAAAAACTTGTCTGAGCAGGATGTTGCGATGGCCAGACAAACAAGGGTTAGTGATAGAGATATCTTTTTCATGAGTTGTCGGGAGTTAGAAGCTCAGGTTTAAGCCAATCAGCACCGTTTTTGCCACTGGATACGAACCGCCATCAACGCCAAGCTGACGGTCGTTGCCCGCCGAGTAGTTGCGCAGGTTGATTTCGGGGTCCATACCCGAGTACTTCGTAGCCGTCAGCAGGTTCTGCCCCTGAACGTAGATGGACGACTGACCAAAGCCGATTTTCGACAGCAGGGCAACCGGCAGCCGGTAGGTAAGCTGCACATTCTTCAGGCGGAAATATGAGCCGCTTTCCAGGTAGTACGTCGAGGGCTGAATGCTGATCTGATCACTGGCCCGCAGTTGGGGTAAGATCGCGTCGGTAGCGCCCGGCCGCCACGATTGATACAGCATACGGGTGCTGCGGTTACCGGCAAAGGTTGGGAAGTCGGTCCAGTATTTGGTGTAGTTAAAAATCTGGTTGCCGTAGACGCCCTGACCAAACAGCGTCAGCCCGAAGTTTTTATAATTGACGTTAACGTTCAGGCCATAATTGAACTTTGGGTGTGGATTACCGATGATGGTCAGGTCTTTAGTGTTGATCACCCCATCGCCGTTAACATCCCGGAATTTGAACCGTCCCGCTACGTTCTCCGAGGCTTTATTGCCAAACTGCACCGGGTAGTTGTTCGCTTCCTCGTTCGTCTGGAAAATACCGTCGACGATGTACCCGAAAAACGACGAAATGGGGTAATTCTGCTGGGTGACCACGAAGTTCTGAATCCGCTCGTCGTTCAGACCAAAGTACTGCGTATTGGCGTCGCCGGTAGTTCTTACGACGTTGTTCCGATAGGTACTGAAGTTAACGCCCACATTATACGACAGGTCCTGACTGACTTTGCCGTTGTAGTTCAGCATGATGTCGACCCCTTTATTGGTCATCTTGCCGATGTTCTGGAACGGAGCCGTCGCGACCCCCTGCGTCAATGGAGCCGATACCGGGAAGAGCATGTCCGACGTGGTCCGGGTGTACCAGTCTATCGAAAAATCCAGTTTGTTTTTCAGCAGCGTCACGTCAAGACCAATGTTCGTGCTCGTGGTTGTCTCCCACTTGGCTTTGGCGTTACCGAACTGGGTTAGTTCGTAGCCGGGTATGGATGAGGTACGCGAGCCGTTCAGATCATAAAACGAAGTAATCGGATTGGTGCTGTACTGGGTATACGGGTTGTAGTTACCAATTTCCTGATTGCCCGTCTGCCCCACGCCCACCCGGAATTTCATGTCGCTAAGCCAGGAAAACCGCTGCATGAACGATTCTTTGGATACGCGCCAGCCCAGACTGGCAGCCGGGAATACGGCCGACCGGTACTCCTGCGCAAACCGCGATGAACGGTCCCGGCGGACGGTCAGGTCAATCAGGTACTTATCATCGAGAGCATAGTTGAGTTTCGCAAATTCCGACGCCAGCCGCCAGTTCGACGCACCCCCGTTATTCGTTTGCACACCCGTACCGGCACTCAGGTACCGGTTTTCCAGATCATCGACGGCAAACGAGGTCCGGCTGGCATCGAAGAACTCGAAGTAATTTTTGATGGACTCAGTACCCGCAATCACGTTCAACCGGTGCCGGGAGCCAAACTGCATGTTATAGGTCAGCGTATTATACCAGGTCCAGGTAAATTCGTAGTTGTTGCTGGTCTGCAAACTATTGGAGCCCCGCGCTTCGGCCGATTCAATATCGCGGATGGTGTAGTTCCGATAATTGAACAGGTTGTAGTCGATACCGAAACTGGTGCGGGCGGTCAGGTTTTTCAGAATGTCGATCTCCCCATACGCATTGCCGAACAGCCGTACTTCCTTCTGCACATTGTCTTTATTGCGGTACAACAGCGCCAGCGGGTTATTGGCATTGTCGAGGTCGCCCCCGCGTGTACCGGCAAAATTACCGGCTACGTCATACACCGGGATAATGGGCTGAATGCGATAGGCAAACGAAATAGGGTTGCTTTCGGTATTATTCCCGTTCGGCTGGCCGAGCCGTTCGCCGTAAGCCACCTGAAAGTTTTGCCCAACCCGTACGTGCTTATTGATGTTGAACTCCGTATTGGCCCGCAGCGAATACCGTTTGTAGCCGGTATACTTCATGATTCCGCGCTGATCGAAGTAGTTGAGCGACATGGCGTAGCGTCCGCTTTCGTTACCACCCGACACGCCTAACTGGTGATTTTGAATCGGCGCCGTCTCGAAAAGCTCCTTCATCCAGTTTGTCCCCTCCTTGTTCGCTTTAGTGATCAGGAAGAAATTCGGTGAGTTAATGTCATTGTTATAGTTGACATAGTTCCCGTTGGCGTCGCGGGCCACCCGGGGGTCGTTCTGACTATCGAGTACCCCGCTTGGCAGCACGTAGTCAGGAATAACCGGCGTGGCACCGTTACCAAACTGCGAGTGCGTTGGGTTGCCGTTGGCCCCGAGTACGCCCGAGTTCCGGCGCGACTCCCAGATCAGTTGGGCATACTCTTTTGTGTTGAGCAGGTCCAGAAATTTGCCCGGCTGCTGCATGCCATAGTACGTGTCGTACGTAAACTTGGGCTTGCCGACTTTTCCCTTTTTAGTGGTGATAATAACAACCCCATTACCCGCCCGCGACCCATAGATCGACGCGGCTGATGCATCCTTGAGTATCTGCATACTCTCGATGTCATTCAGATTCAGCGTGTTCAGGTTGCCTTTTGTCGGCGTACCGTCAATCACGTACAAAGGCGAGTTATCGTTGATCGTACCAAATCCACGAATACGGACCATAACGCCCCCGCCCGGCGCATTCTCATTACCGACCTGCACGCCAGCCACACGACCCTGCAAGGCCTGCCCGAGATTGGTGGCAGGCACAGACAACAGTTGCTTCGTATCGACCGTGGCTACGGCGCCGGTGATGTCGCGTTTAGCCTGCGATCCGTAGCCGGTTACGACCACTTCGTCCAGCGTTTTAATATCGGCCTGCAGCGTCAGATTAATCTCGCTGCGGTTACCGACCTCCACTTCCTGCGTAGCAAACCCGATTGCGGAGATCACCAGTGCCGTACGTCCCGCAGGCAGCGTAATCGCGTACCGGCCCGCTGCATCCGACGTAACACCCGTTTGCGTGCCTTTTACAACAATGTTGACGCCCGGCAATCCGTTGTTGTCGGTACCATCCAGAATACGGCCGCTGACTTTACGATCCGACGCATTCTGCGCCATAACGCCCGCACTCAGCAGCCAGCAGGTAATGAGCAGTAGCAGTACCCGCCCTGTTTTTTGGTAAGATTGACCCATGATTCGTGCATGTTTAGATAGAAGGTTCACTTAAGTACTTCCTGCAAAAGCACTCGTCCTGCCTAATCTAATACCTGCTGATCTGCGTTCGCAGAATAGTGATAGCCAACACGCATAAATTCCGTAAAAAAACCGCCTGAAATACAATTCAGGCGGTTTTTTTACGGAATTTATTTTTGAGTATTATCCGTAACGTATTAAAACAAAAGCATACAAACAGATGAGTATTTAGCGGTCTGTCAGGCTGCTACACCAGATTCAGATCATCAACCACGCGCTGCACTTTTGCTTTGAGCTGCTCGTAGGTTTCGTCGAAGGCGTCTTTGTGCGTCAGCGGCTCGGTAACGCTGACGTAGAATTTGATTTTAGGCTCCGTACCCGATGGCCGCGCCGATACTTTCGTGCCGTCTTCGGTAAAGAATTGCAACACATTCGACGCTTCGATACCCATACGACCAGCTTCGATGCCCGTAGTTTCGTCCGGGTCGAGGTGCAGCCGGGTCAGGGCCTGGTAATCATCTACCCGCAACACCCGCGAACCGGCAATCATCTGGGGCGGATTCGCCCGGAAGCCAGCCATCATCTGCTGAATCTGTTCGGCACCTTCCTTGCCTTTTTTGGTCAGCGACACCATTGCTTCGTAGTAGAACCCGTTCTCCTGATACATCTCCATCAGCAGATCGAACAGACTCAGGCCTTTGTCTTTGGCGTAGGCCGTAAGTTCAGCAATCATGGCGCAGCTCGCAATGGCGTCTTTATCCCGGACGAAATCGCCGATGAGGTAGCCGTAACTTTCTTCGCCCCCGCCGATAAACTGCTCTTTGCCCTCGAGTTCGCGAATGACAGCGGCAATGTATTTAAAGCCGGTCAGGGTGTTGTAGCAGGTGACGTTGTTATTGGCACAGATTTTATCGATCAGGTCGGTCGTTACTATAGTTTTGGCCACGAACTCCTTACCCGTCAGTTTACCGGCTTCTTTCCAGGCCCGCAGCAGGTAATAAATCAGCAGACTGGCCACCTGATTGCCATTGAGCAGTTCAAATTCGCCGTGATGATTGCGGGCGCCCACACCCACCCGGTCGGCATCTGGGTCAGTTGCCATCACGAGGTCGGCGTTGAGCGAATTGGCCAGATCGAGGGCGAGTTTCATGGCGTCGCGCTCCTCCGGGTTTGGCGATTTCACGGTCGGGAAGTTACCATCCGGCACGGCCTGCTGCTCAACGATATGCACGTTGGTAAAGCCAAGCGCTTCCAGGGTACGTGGCACCAGCGTGATGCCTGTTCCGTGAATCGGCGTGTAAACGATATTCAGATCGGCCTGCCGCTTAATGGCATCGGGGTTAATCGAATTGGCGACCAGACGCGCTACGTACGGAGCGTCGATGTCTTCATCGATCAACTGAATTTTCTCGGGAACGCCGTCAAACTTAATATCATCCACCGACGTCACGTTGCTTACCTCCGCAATGATGCCTGCATCGTGCGGTGCCACCACCTGCGACCCGTCGTTCCAGTACACTTTGTAGCCATTGTACTCCGGCGGGTTGTGCGATGCCGTTACCACAACGCCCCCCTGACAACCCAATTGCCGAATAGCAAAGGATAGCTCCGGCGTTGGGCGCAAATCGCTGAAGAGGTACACCTTAATGCCATTCGCCGAGAAAATATCGGCCGCAATCCGGGCAAATTCGGGACTCATCCGGCGGCTATCGTGCGCAATAGCGACACTCACATCCTGACCGGGGAACGCCTGATTCAGGTAATTGGCAAACCCCTGCGTAGCCGCACCCACGGTGTAGCGGTTCATGCGGTTGGAGCCGACACCAATAACACCGCGCAGACCACCCGTTCCGAATTCGAGATCACGGTAGAACGAGTCCGTCAACTCGGTGGTGTTGCCTGCGTCCATCAGGTTGTGAATGGTAGCTTTGGAATCGGCATCGTAATTACCGTCGAGCCACTGATCGATACGGCGTTGGGTTTGGGAATCGAACTGGGTTGTCATGTTTTGCTATCGAATAAAGTTTCGGGTAACGCGTATAAGGAGTTGTCTTGGTTTTGTGAGTCAGCGTGAAAAAGTCAGGAATCCACCCGCTGTCAGGTCTTCGTCCAATTCAGCCCAATGGATACCATAACCACCTGCCACGAGTTCAAAGCGGTTGCGTTGATCAGGCGTAGCGTGCTGCAAACGGGGGAACCAAGCCAGCGGACTACCAATCACCCGGCCATCATTCAGCTCGACGTACACACGTATCTGATCGAACCAAACACGCTGAGCGGTAAAATTATCGGTATTCATAGTGAAAGCTTACTGCCGAAAAAATTCTTTCCGGCGTTGTTCGATAATGTCTTCATTTTCTTCAATGAGACCTTCTGCAATTTTAGGTCCTTGGATTTCATACCCCGGTTGTCCAATAAGCTGAACGGGATTTATAGAAAACCGGGCTTCGCCATCACTGTTTCTAACGTGGACATGAACCAGCAAGTGGTCGTTGTTATAAAACAAAAATCGGAAGCCAAATACTCTAAAAATTTCTGACATGAAGGAGTCAGCGCGGAAATGGATGTTATTCCGCCAAAATTACAACTCCTTATCAGCTTGGCAAGCCCAATGCGTAAACCAGCGAATAGCTGTAAAAAGTAGAAGGTCCCTGATCGAAACGATCAGGGACCTTCTACTAAAACGCAGTAAAACAAAGGGTTATGCCTGTTTCGCTACCTGAATATTCATCAGCAATTTTACGTCGTCGCTCACGACTACGCCACCCGCTTCGGTAACGCCATCCCAGGTGAGGCCAAATTCTTTGCGTTTGATGACGCCCGTTACTTCAAAACCAGCCTTTGTATTGCCGTAGAAGTCCTGCATCTGTCCGCCGTATTCAACGTTAAGGGTTACTGGCTTCGTCACGCCATGCAGGGTCAGGTGGCCATCTAATTTGTAGGTATCACTGCCGGTTTTGGTCATTCCGGTCGATTCAAATGTCAGTTTAGGAAACTGTTCAGCATCAAAAAACTCCGGCGATTTCAAGTGACCATCGCGTTGTTCGTTGCCCGTGCTGATGCTGTCGATGTCGGCCGAGAAGTTGATGTTGGCATCGGCGAAATCGTCGCCAGCCATTTCCAGACTGCCTTCGTACTGAGTGAACTGCCCTGTTACAGTCGACACCATCAGGTGTTTTACTTTGAACTGCACTTCAGAGTGCAATGGGTCAATGACCCAGGTTGTTGTGGAGGTGGTTTGTGCTTCCATGATCGTTGTGCGTTTTGGTTATAGCGTTTAAAGTCAGCGACACTGACATTTGATGTATATACATTTAATTTTCGAAAACTGTTTCAATCAGGCTGATTATTTTAATGGTAAATCTTTCTTCCACCATTTGGTTGCTGTAGCCCGCAAACCAACGGCCTCTGCCTCCAGGCAGGTAGAGGCCGTTGGGAACTACAGATACAGTGTGGTAATGTGCGCGGCCGCTGCTGCCGTTTCAACCAACAACTGATGCCGGGGTTGGCTCAGAGCCGCTTCCAGATCAGGTAGTGTTTCTTTCATCAGGAAATGGACGGGCACCGGGACCTGCTCCGTTTCCGATTTTGCATACACCAGTACGGGCTTTTCTTCACCCAGCGCAGCAATCTGATTATAGGCAGTCTTAGCGGCCACAAATTCCTCATCTGATGCCCCAAACGTGACCAGGCGTTCGGGACGGTCCTTGCGGAGTTCCAACCGGGTATCGAGATCTTTCAGCAGCTGCTTAAGCCGGAACGTATCTTTTCCCGTTCGGATACGCTCCCGCAGCGACTGCCGGATGAGGTAGGTCAGCGATTCGGTCAGGTTCATGCCGATCTCGGCCATCTGCTTAAAAATCAGCGACGCGGGCGACATACCAGGAATGGTGTTGGGATCGTGGAGCAGCACTTTACCCGGATCACCGTCGCGCTCGGGCGTCAGGAAGCCGTCAATCCG
This sequence comes from uncultured Cytophagales bacterium, assembly GCA_964251665.1. GTDB lineage: Bacteria > Bacteroidota > Bacteroidia > Cytophagales > Spirosomataceae > JBBQLG01. The sequence goes on along the minus strand of CAXUKO010000011.1, from coordinate 179,862 downwards.
CGAGTAGACATTAATGCCGAGCTTCGTAAATACATCGGCTACTGCTAACTGAATTTTGCGGTTATTTTCCAGCGAGGTTTCCACTGGAATCCGCTTTTTAGTCGTATTCGACTGATATTTCGACTTAAAATCGAAGGAGGTCACGTTGTAGATTTCGGTGGGTGGCAGGGCAATAGCCACGCCCGCATCGTCCTGAATAACGCCACACGAGAACTCCTGTCCGGTAATAAACTCCTCGAACAAGACCTCATCCTCTGCATTGACGGACGCCAGCGTAATAGGCTGAGCCGACGGAATAATAGCCAGTTTAGCCAGCAAATCAGCCGGGTTGGTGATGTACTCGCCGGTTTGCTCAATCACGACCGGGTAACCAATGCTCTCATCGAGGTTGGCGATGGTTTGGGCAAACGCCCGCTGTTCGGCTTCGGGCTTTGTTTTCCAGTCGTTGAGGTCAATTTTCAGGGTGAAAAAGCACTGTTCAACGGCTTTGGCAAACGTATCGAAATCGTTCTCCCGCACGATAGACACGCCAATTGACGAGCCCTGATGCGGAGCTTTCACCACGATGGGAAGGCCCAGATGCGTCGTCAGCGACTGAAAAAAAGCCGGTTTATCGCTCTGCTCCCAGGCGTCGCGGTCTATAGTTGCCGTTTTTTTCTGCTGCCCATTCACCAGTGCGATCAATTCGTTTTGCAGAATTTTGTTGATACCCACCGCCGAGCCCATTAGCCCCGGTCCGGTGTAGGGCATTTTGTGCCATTCCAGCAGGCCCTGAATCGCGCCGTCTTCACAATCGGGGCCGTGCATAGCCAGAAACGCCATATCGAACTCATCCTCAAACCATTCCGGCTCAATGGGTTCAGCATTGGCAAAGGCGTCCTCGTCCATCGACTCATCGTACACCGAAAACCCATCCATCTGCGTCAGCGCATCCCGGATGGAAGCATGGTTCAGAAAGTCCGGTTCGACTTTATAGAACCGCCCCCAACCGCTCACAAACACCAGAACGGGCTCAAATAATGACTTATCGATATGGGCCAGTGCTGTGCGGCCACCGGCAAATGAAACTTCCCGCTCACGCGCCGGACCACCGAAAAAAATGCCTATTCTCACGAGGTATGCTGTTTATTAGGCCCGCAAACTACAAAAAAAGAGGTTCACCTCACCCCCACCTTCCTCTCCTGTTGAAGGGAGTAGAGTTTACCAGTCGGGTTTCTGTGACAAAAACCGCACTCAGGCGATTGTGGGTTCTTCGCGTTCTGTCTGCTTTTTTCAGGGAAATGGACAGGGGGTGCGGTAAAACCCGTACCTTTGCCCCGCGTTTAAGGTTCCGGTGGTCACGTCGCCGGATTAAAAGGGAACCCGGTGTAAATCCGGGGCTATCCCCGTAGCTGTAAGTTTCGCAACCAGCTACCGGCACACAAGCCACTGTCTGAAAGATGGGAAGGCGCCGGTAGTGAAATAAGCCAGAAGACCTGCCCCGGACGCATTCATTTTCCGAGCTTTCGGGTGAAAAGCCGGGAATGGAAGGCTGTTTTTCCGGCCTTTCTGCTCCGAACAAGGGTTAATCGGTGTGCACGCTGATTACGCAGAGATCGGAAACGAACCGGCTATTTGCATCTCTTTCATTTCTTTTTTACTCCGCAGGTTCATCATTGTTTCACCAAAACAGCCTGATGAATGCGCTTTTCAATTGTTTACCTTTCTGCCCTGATTGCTCTCCCCCTATGGGCTTCGGCACAACAGAAAACCCTCCAGCTCGACGAGGTTACCGTCACAGCCAACAAGGTCGAGCAGAAATTATCCCAAACCGGCAAAGTCGTTACTGTCTTATCCGATTCCGTTCTGCAACACTACGCCACGCAGACGGTCAGCGAATTGCTTTCCCGGCAGGCGGGCGTGATGATTGTGGGTGCCCAAAGTACGTACGGCACGCAGCAGGATGTATTTATGCGCGGAGCCGGGTCGGGTAATACGCTGATTCTACTCGATGGGATTCCGGTGTATGACCCCTCCGGCGTTGCGCCGGTGTTCGACCTTAACCTGCTTACCGTTGGTGAATGTGAGCGCATCGAGATTCTGAAAGGTGCCCAATCGACGCTGTACGGCTCAGATGCGGTGGCCGGGGTGATCAATATTTTCACTCGAAAAGGCAGTGCTGCTAAAAAGCCGTTTGGCGGGTCCGCATCGCTAAACGTTGGCAGCTACGGCACGCAGCGACTCACGGCGGGTGTTAATGGGTCAACAGCCCGTTTTTATTACAACGTTCAATACACCCGGCTGCAATCCAAGGGATTTTCGTCGGCAACTGATTCAGCAGGTAACCGGGGGTTTGACCCGGACGGTATCCGCCAGAATACGCTGCTGTCCAACATAGGCATTCATCTGACTCCCCAATTGACTCTAAAACTGCGGGGTGTATTGTCTTACTACAAGAATGACGTCGATGCCGGGGCATTTGCCGATGAGAAGGATTACACAACCGGTAACACTTACCGAATGGGGGCCACCGGACTGGATTATAACTATGGAAAAGGCCGTTTGGTAGCCAATTACGCGTATAGCTACAGCCGCCGGGATTACCTCAACGACTCACTGCATGTCGAACCGGGGGCTTCCGAGATATACAGTAAAGGTACCTACGCCGGTAAAACCCAGTTCGCGGAACTGTACAATTCCGTAAAACTTGGGCCAGTCGAACTGGTTACGGGTGCCGATTATCGGTTCAATAACCTGGATCAGTCGTATCTGTCCATCAGCAGTTACGGGCCTTATGCGTCGCCACCCATCGGGTCTGACTCGGCCCGGACGAGTCAGGTCAGCGTATATGCATCAGGGTTATTGAAAACAGATGTTGGCTTCTTTCTGGAAGTGGGCGGCCGGTTAAACCGGCATTCGCTCTACGGTACCAACAGCACGTATTCGTTCAACCCATCGTACGTCCTTAATCAGCAGGTAAAGGTATTCGTCAATGCGTCGTCAGGGTTCCGCGTACCGTCGCTGTATCAGCTTTATTCGCCGTATGGCAACCGGTCATTAAACCCCGAAAAGAGCCAGTCCGTAGAGGTGGGTACGCAGGTATATGCCAAAGACAAACGGTCCAATCTCCGGGTGCTGTACTTCGACCGAAGAATCCGCGATGTGATTTTCTTCCAGTCGCTGAACGTCGATCCCTACGGCCGGTACATTAATTTCGACCGGCAGCACGATCATGGCTGGGAAGTTGAGGGACAGGTACAGGCACGCCGGTTCTCGGTATGGGGCAACCTGACGCTGTTGCAGGGTGCCGTGACAACGAAAGTAAGCGAGCGCGATACCACGTACAATAATCTGTTTCGTCGGCCCAAAGTGATGGGAAACCTTGGCGTCGGGTATCAGTTTAATCCTAAAGCGTTTGTGAGCGCGACCTTGCGGAGTGTGGGACAGCGGACGGACCGCTTTTATAATGACGCCACATTCCAGACCGAAAATGTCACCCTGGCAGCCTACTCAACTGTGGACGTGTACGGCGAATATCGGGTGCTGTCGGGTGTCCGGCTGTATGCCGATCTGCGAAATGTATTCGATGCCCGCTACGTTGATGCGTATGGGTACAACACGCGCCGGTTCAATGTTATGGCCGGTGTTCGGGTCAACTGGTAACCCATCGGATTTAATCTGTAATTCATAATCAACAATCAATCCTCAGAAACCAATGAAGTCAGTCGTTAATCCCCGCTTCGGCGTCCTGTTGCTGTTCATCGTGCTCGTTGCCGGGCTGCGGGTGATGGGGGCAGGCCAGCTCACACCGTTATCCAATGTCACGCCTGTTGGTGCTATGGCTCTGTTCGGCGGTGCCTATTTTGGCGCAAAATGGAAAGCCTACACGTTCCCGCTGCTAACTCTCCTGGTCAGTGACCTGCTGATCAACACGTTTATTTTTCGGGGGCAGTACGGTATTATGTACAATGGCTGGTACTGGATTTACGGTGTTTTCGCGCTCCTGGTTGGTTATGGCCAAACACTACTTAAAACGGTGTCTGTCCGTACGGTGGCCGGTGCAGCCGTCTTGTCCGGGCTTTCCTACTGGCTGTTGGTGGATTTCAGCGTGTGGCTGGGTGGCGGTCTGGATTTACGGACGAACACGCCTTTTACCCGCGACTGGGCTGGCTTGCAACAGACTTACATTCAGGGATTTCCGTATATGCGAAATTTCCTGGCCGGTACGCTGGGGTATGGTGCCCTGCTGTTCGGTGGGTTTGAGTGGCTTCAATCCCGGTACCCCCGGCTGTCCATTGCCTGACCAAAGCATCGTCGGTCTGCCTTACGAACCGTAAACAACAAACTACTATGATTGCCTGTTCTTTTCTACCGGCGGCCACGCAGATGATATACGATATGGGGCTTCAGCACCTGTTGCGGGGCGTCACGTTTGAGTGTCCGCCCGAATCACGCACCGAAAATGAAATCATGGTACGCTGTGTACTCGAAGATAAAGCCTACACCAGCGATGAGATCGACCGGATCTTTTCGGCATCCAAAGCCGAAGGCCGCAGCCTGTATTATGTCGAGGAAGACAAACTACAGGCGATTGCCCCGGACGTAATCTTCACGCAGGATGTGTGCGAAGTTTGCCAGATCGACACCAAATGCACGCAGGCGGTAATCGACAAGCTCGAAAAGCAACCCGCCGTTGTCACACTGACGCCCCAGAATCTGACCGATATTTTTGAAACGGCCACCCGAATTGCTACGGCTCTGGGCCATGAAGAAGCGGCTTATACGTACTTAGCTGGCCTGCGGAACCGTATCGATCAGGTCGTTGATACGCTGCGGGCTCATAGAGCGCTGCCGAAACGGGTGATGCTCATGGAGTGGATCGACCCCATTTATAATTGTGGCCATTGGCTTCCCGACCAGATCGCTTACGCGGGTGGTGTCGATATGCTGAGTAATCCGGCGGGCGATAGCATCGTCACGCCCTGGGCGAAAGTTGTGCGCTACAACCCCGAGGTACTGGTCATAGCTCCCTGCGGCTTCACCGTCGAGCGGACGTTGCAGGAACTGGATTTACTAACCCGAAAGCCGGAATGGGCGTCACTGCTGGCGGTGCAGAACAGGGCCGTTTTCGTCGCCGACTATGACCTGTTCACCCAGCCGTCGGCTTCCACGCTGGTCGACGGCATCGAATTGCTGGCGGCCTGCTTTCATCCGGCCTGTTTCGGGGTACCTTCTCATTTAACGCATAAAGTTCATGCCCTCTACCAACCCACCGATACCCTCATTAACGCTGATTACCGGCGGAGCGCGTAGCGGCAAAAGTCGTTTTGGTCAGCAGCTTGCGCTTGCCCGCAGCGCCAACCCAATGTACGTCGCCACCGCCCGCGTCTGGGATGACGATTTTGCCCGGCGGGTACGGCGGCATCAGCAGGACCGCGGCCCCGAATGGACCAGCGTCGAGGAACAGCGGTATGTCAGCCGGTTGCCGGTAGCGGGCCGGGTAGTGGTGATCGACTGCGTCACGCTGTGGCTGACGAACTTCTTCATGGACACGCAGCAGGATATAGAGCGGGCACTCCAACTATTTGAAGCGGAGATTGCCGCGTTGCGGGCTATACCAGCCCAGTACGTTATCATCACGAACGAAATCGGGATGGGTGTGCATGCTGACACCGAAGCCGGGCGCAAATTCACCGATCTACAGGGCTGGGCTAATCAATACCTGGCCCGGCAGGCCGACGAAGTTGTGCTGATGGTAAGCGGACTGCCCTTACCCGTCAAAACATTCAGTAGCAATGGCTAATCCGATTCAGGCAGCCTTTTCCTGGTCGGGCGGCAAAGACAGCGCCTACGCCCTGTACCGGGTTCTAAACGAAGGCGTTTATACGGTTAATTACCTGCTGACAAATGTGAACGGGAAATTCCGCCGGATTTCGATGCATGGCGTCCGTGAAGAACTGCTCGATCAGCAGGCGCACCAACTGGGATTACCGCTACGTAAACTGTATTTCCCTGATTACGTCAGCATGGCCGCTTACGACGCGCGTATGCATGAGGAGCTGACAATGGCCCGCGAGCAGGGCATCACCCACCTTATTTTCGGCGATATTTTTCTGGAAGACCTACGGGGATACCGGGAAACGCAATGCCGGAAAGCGGATTTGACCGCCGTTTTCCCTCTCTGGCAACTGGCCACAAACACGTTAGCCGAAACCATTTACGCAACCGGATTTCGGGCCATTCTGTGCTGTGTAAACGGCAATGCGCTCGATAAATCGGTAGTCGGTCGCGAACTGACGCCTACCCTACTCGCCGAGTTCCCGCCATTGGTTGATCCCTGTGGCGAAAACGGGGAGTTTCACACCTTTGTCTACGACGGGCCAATCTTTCGTCAGCCCATTCCGGTGGTTCGCGATCTCGTTACTGAGTATGTGTATGAACCTGCGCCTGAAACGAATACAGCTCCAGATGGTTCGGATAAACCTGTCTGGAGCCGCGTTATCTTTTATTATCAGGAATTACTCTTGGGCACTAAGTAAAAGGGATTTAGCCTAAAATAACGACTCTTCTTCGGGAAAACCTGCTGCCAATTTACCCAGAAAGTCTTCTATATCTGCCGCTTTATACCTAACAGTTTCATATAGATCATTAATAGACCTGTCCATTGGAAATTCCCAGGATAAATTCCCTGCATCGTCTAATATTCCCAGCGAAATATACGTCGAGACATTATACGTATCCTCATCCGTGTAATGTCTTGATGTATACTTAAATAATACTAATTTTTTCCTCTCGTGAGTTGCCTCATAAACCGGATTTATTGTCTTTGCGAAAGTATCATCTACGTACCAATCCTGCGAAACGTTCTTTGGAAACCATTCGAGATCACCAGATTTCGTGAGCATATTGAGTTTACTCACAGCCCGAGTAATACTTCTTTCAGTTATCATTCTCGTCTGAGTTTAGTCTGACTGTCTTTATAAATATTGTTGACAGCACTGTAAATTTCATTGATCTGAGTGTAGCACTCTGGAATCAGATCTGATACCGTTAAGTGTCTGTCAGTCAACTGCACTTTAACCTTTGCTATCCAATTCGGATTACGTGATGAATTATAACTTAATTTTCGGATATTTTTGATCTGTGACTCAGCCCTATCAATTAAAAATCGAACTCGTTCATCCGATACCTTTGCTCTTAAGTTGATAAGTTCACTCAGTATTGAACTAAGAAGGACATTTATTTCGTGTACGTTTGCTATTGGGTCGTTCAGGAGCCAGTTAAACACCTTCAACTTTCCATTTATCTCTCTGAGATGCTGTGGTATCCTCTTATCAAAAGTAATGCTGTTTTGAATCTTTTTTACCGCCCGCCTTGCATTCTCAGATACAAAAAGAGTGGCTATTGTGATTATAAAACCGATAACTGACATTATCTTCTCCCAAGTATCGAGATCAATACCGAGGAAAAGCGTAAAATTTGTGTCCTTCACAAAGTGTGGTGTAATACGTTCTGTTAAAGACACCCATGCGGGTGAGATTACGCCGTTGAGTAATTTACGCCAAACTTATACCTTACTTTCCGCTATCCTTAAAAAGCAGGCGTAATATTCACTGCTTCGACGCGCGTGATTTCGGGCGATGCTTTTAGAATGGCTTCCTCCAATCCTGCCTTAAACGTCATGGCCGACATGGGGCACGTGCCGCACGAACCCAGCAGTTCGAGCCGGACAACACCCTCGCTGGTGACGTCGAGCACTTTCACATTACCACCGTCCGTTTCGAGATAAGGCCGGATCGAATCGAGTGCTTTCTCGATTTTAGTTAATAACTCTGTTGATTTAACCGCTGTTTCCATGCCGGTTCTTTGTTTCTTTTCCTGTAAATATACCCGGATGTCGCGGGTTTATGCAACTTAAACGCGGATTTCAACCCGTTTTGTCTGCTCCAGAGCCGCATTACGAATAGCTACCTGCTGCGCAACCGCTTCAGCCGCCGACCGGAAGGCCTCCGTAGCGACCGATTCATCACCCACCACGATGGGTTTTCCGTCGTCACCCGCTTCGCGAATGCTCTGCACCAGGGGAATCTGTCCCAACAGCGGCACGTCGAACTTATCGGCTAACTGCTGCCCACCACCCTTGCCAAAAATATAGTATTTGGAGTCGGGCAGTTCGGCCGGGGTGAAATACGCCATATTCTCGATCACGCCCAGAATAGGTACGTTGATCTGCGGCTGACGGAACATGGCCAGCCCTTTCGTGGCATCAGCCAGGGCCACTTTCTGGGGCGTCGTGACAATAACAGCCCCGGTAACAGGCACGGTTTGCACCAGTGTCAGGTGAATATCACTCGTACCGGGCGGCAAGTCAATCAGCAGGTAATCAAGTTCTTCCCAGTTGGTATCGCCAAAGAACTGACGCAGCGCCTGACTGGCCATCGGACCCCGCCACACCACGGCACTATCCGGTGGCGTCAGAAAGCCAATCGACATGATTTTGATGCCGTACTGGCGCACCGGTTGCAATACGTTACGGCCTTCGATCTCAATGATACCCGGCTGTGCCATTTCGGCCCCAAACATCACTGGCATCGACGGACCAAATATATCCGCGTCAATAATGCCAACTTTTGCCCCCGACCGCGATAGGGCCACGGCCAGATTAGCCGTAACCGTCGATTTGCCCACGCCACCTTTACCGGACGCAATAGCAATAATATTTTTCACTCCCGGCAGCACCGGCGCGTTGTTGCGCGTAGACGTTACATCCGACGTCATATCGACCCGCACCTGAATCGTCGGGCTGATGTGGGTATGGATGGCATCCTCGCAGCGCTTGCGGATCAGTTCTTTCAGCGGGCAGGCCGGCGTAGTAAGCACCACCGTAAAACGCACCTGATCGATACCCAACTCGATGTTCTGCACCATGTTGAGCGTAATCAGATCCTTTTTCAAATCCGGTTCTTCCACGTGGCGCAAAGCCTCGATGACGGACTCTTTCGATAATTTGTAATCAGACATTCGTTAGGTAAGTATGGTTTCCAAACGCCCGCGTACGTCAGCCAGTTCCGCCGATACATCAACACCGACGGGAAGGGCTTCGAGCCGGGTCAGCAGTTTGGTTAAAAATTGCCGGTAAGCCGTACCGCCCTGCAACGGTCGATGGGCAAGGCTCTTGCGAATACCGTTCCACTCGGCAATGAAATGGCGAAGTTCGGCATCAAACGCGCTACCGGCAAACTTTTCAAAGATATAGTCGTGGGCCATACTGTTGGGATGAATCAGGTCCGCTTCGTAAAACCGATAATCCCGTAAATCATCCACCATCAACTCATAGGCCGGAAAATAGTGTACGAATGGATTCCAGACGGTTAACTCGTGGCTAATCACCCGCAGCGTCGATTTACTAACCTGATTGAGCGGCAAGGTGTCTCGCGTGTGCCGCACCGGACTCACCGTCAGCAACACCTGCCCGGCCGGATTGGCCCGGCGCAGCGTTTTAATCAGTTTGGTAAGCGTATCACGGACATGGTCGCTGGCGTAGAGGTATTTCTCAAACAGTGCCCCGGGCATTTTATGGCAGTTAGCCACAACCTGCTCCGTTTCGATATGCCGGTACACGACCGCCGTACCCAGTGTCAGAATCACCCAGTCAGCCCGGGTGAGTGCTTCCTTAACCACCCGAAGCCGCGTCATGAGTTGTTCAGTCAGTTCGGCGCGGCTGTGCGCCCAAAGTGATGAATGAAAGTCGTAGTGAAACCAGGCGCTATTCCGCTCCACATACAATTGTTCGTCGGGCTGATCACCGCTCAGGGCGAGGGCAATTACTTTGTGGATCGAAACCGGATTGAAAATCGTACCGAATGGATTGCTGGTCACGGCGAGTTTATGGTCGCTCAGCTGATGCCCCATTACCTCGGCAAAACAAGAGCCAATGGTCACAATCCGGTCGGTGAACCGGATGGGAACAGGCAACAATTCGGGAGTAAGTTCGGTGTGAAACTGCATACTGAATCAACAAAAAGACAGCCTGTTTGGGTCCGTTTTTCGCACTTAAAAATACATTTAACCCGTTATAAATCAGCCTGAAACCCAGAGCGGCAGTAGCTCTTTTTGCCAAAGGAATGCCGGTCAAATGTGAACTCATCCGGGTGGGTTGACATAAAAAAAGACCGCCCTAATGAGCGGTCCTTTCAACGACAAACGATATACTGATTTATTCAGCCGCTACGACTTCAAACGCTACGGTGTGTTTTACATCTTTGTGCAAATCGAGCGCAGCACTGTATTCACCGAGCGACTTAACGTCGTCGACCGAGATTTTCTTCCGGTCAATATCGAATCCTTTGGCACGGAGCGCATCGGCTACCTGCGTGTTGGTCACGCGGCCAAAGATTTTACCACTTTCACCCGCTTTAGCCGGGATGGTCAGTTTCAAGTCACCGATGGCCGTTGCAATTGCTTCGGCATCGCTCTTGATTTTTTCCGCTTTGTGGGCGGCCTGACGAATGTTTTCAGCGATCATCTTCTTGTTAGAATCCGTCGCCATCATAGCAAACCCCTGTGGAATGAGGTAGTTGCGACCGTATCCGGGCTTCACCACTACGGTGTCGTTCTTATAGCCCAGGCCGGCAATATCGGTTTTGAGAATGATATCCATTTTTGAAAAGTCGGTAAGTGGATAAGTCGGTAAGTCGGTAAGTTATCAGTGTGTACTTACTGACTTACCGACTTGCTGACTTACTACCATGTTTATTTCAGAGAATCGCCAACGTAGGGCAACAGGGCCAGATGGCGAGCGCGTTTAACGGCCTGGGCTACTTTGCGCTGATACTTCAGGCTGGTACCGGTTAACCGCCGGGGCAGAATTTTGCCCTGTTCGTTCAACAGTTTCAGCAGGAAGTTGGGGTCCTTATAATCGATGTATTTGATACCGGACCGTTTGAAACGGCAGTATTTTTTCCGGTTTTCGTTTTGATTGAGCGACTCGTTCTGGAGGCTGCTCTGGGCATTATTTTGTCTCCGTGGCTGCATTGTCTGTTTGTTTTTTCTTGCCTACTAATCCGTTCCGCTTCCGCTCATTGTAATCAATGGCGTGTTTGTCGAGCTTGGTCGTCAGGTCACGCAGGATGCGTTCATCGCGCAGGTACTCAAGATTGAGTGCTGCAATGGCTGTTGGCGGAGCTTTAAACTCGAACAACTGGTAAAAACCCGTGTTCTTGTTTTTGATCGGGTAGGCCAGCTTACGCAGCCCCATGCTTTCTTCGTGGACAATTTCCGCACCGCTGTCGGTCAGCACTTTACGGAACTTGTCAACGGCGTCCTTTACCTGAATGTCAGATAAAACGGGAGTCAAAATGAACACCGTCTCGTAGTTGATTGGAAACATTTTCTTGTAACAGGTTTGAAATGAGGGGGCAAAGGTACGAATAAAAGTGGTAAGTAGTAAGTGGTAAGCCGTAAAAAAAGGAGTAAGCCATCAGGAGCTGCCTCCTCACTCCTTACTCCTCCTAACCCTACTCCTCTCTATTTCACCTCAAACTCGCCATCCCCGATCTTGAAGCCTTCGCAGTAGAGTTCGACAACGTGCCGCCCCGTGTTGAATCGCTGTGGGCCCCGGCCATAAACGAGCGAGACCTCCTGCCGGGTATTGGTGAAGTTAATCTGTTGACTGGCGGTGTAAATCATGCCTTTCCCGCCGACCATAAACTCGCCCGAGCCCGTTGCCATGTCTGAAATAACGGCACCCGTGGGGTCCAGCAAACGGAGGTAAATGGTTTTGTCGTTGGTCTGCGCCAGCGGATTATCGCCCAGCCGAAACGTTACTTTGAGTTTATCGATGCGCTTCGCTTTGTAGGTACCTCCCTCGCGTTCCTTACCCCGGCTGTTGAGCGCATCAATCGTAATGTTTTCGGCCCGCAGCGCCGAGGCCCGGGTTACTTTTTCGGACAGGTCACGGTTCAGACTGGAGTACGTTGATACGGAATCACTCAGCGACTGACGCTCTGTTTTAAGCGTCGAATTTTCCGCCACCAGCGATTGGTTCTGCTCGGTCAGCACCCCGTTTTCTTTCTTAAGCCGCGCAATATCCTGGTCTTTTTGCAGCAGCATAAGGTCGTATGACTTAATCTTCTGTTCGTATTTCCGCAGGCTGAACGCATTCATATTTTTCAGTTCCCGCTTGTCTACCTCGAGCTGCGCCTTGATTTTGACGAGTGAATCGACACTGCCACCCAGCTTTCGGATCTCAATAATTTTTGCATCCAGTTGAACCGAGATGGAGTCGAGTTTCATCTTAGTAGCCAGCACTTCTTCGGTCCGGGCGGCAATAGTCACTTCCTGCGTTTTGTTGGTCTGCCGCTCCTGAAACCATAAGTAAAGCAGCAACACATTCAGGGCGACCATCAGGCCCAGGGCAATGAAAAGATAATTACGGCTCGTATTCCGTTTTTCGGGATTGGACTCCATTACTTGGGTTACTTTTAAAGGTTTTATACAGGATAGTGCGTTCAAAACGCTGATTAACCAGCCATTTATTGCTTAAACAAGCATAGAAGCAATGAATCAGGCGCAAAAACTACCGCTTTCCTCACCGTTTTCAAACTTAACTTTGCACAAAATGTAGTACATCCGGTCCTGTACCCGGCCCGGTAGCTCCCTTACTTATGACAATTGCTGCCTGTATTCACCATATCGAGGACCAGTTACCTCCCCAAACGCGCCTGATTGCCGTTACTAAAACCAAGCCTGTCGCCATGCTTCGCGAGGCCTACGACGCGGGCTGCCACCGGTTTGGCGAAAACAAGGTGCAGGAAATGGCGGAGAAACAGCCGCAGCTTCCTGCCGATATTGACTGGCATCTGATTGGTCACTTACAGACGAACAAAGTCAAATACATTGCTTCGTTTGTCACGTTGATTCATTCCGTCGACAGCCTGAAACTGCTACAGGAAATCAATAAACAGGCCGCTAAACACAACCGGGTGATCGACTGTCTGCTCCAGATTCACATTGCGCTGGAAGAGGAAAAATTTGGTCTGACACCGCACGAAGCGGACGAACTGCTTCATTCGCCGGAGCTGGATACGCTGACGAATGTTCGTGTTATCGGCCTGATGGGCTTAGCGACCAACACGGATGAAGACGATCAGATTCGCCGGGAGTTTCGGGGGTTAAAAGCTCTGTACGACCGGCTGGCTCATACAAAACGGCCTAATGTTCAGTTCAGTGAGTTATCGATGGGCATGAGTGGCGACTATAAAATTGCCGCCGAGGAAGGCAGTACGCTGGTACGCGTCGGTAGTGCCATTTTTGGGGCACGGTAACGTATCCGCATAGACTGGACGACCAGCCCCGGACCGCATCGGCGGACCGCCCAGACGCCCACGTCTGGTAATTTTAATAAAACCAGATGTGGGCGTCTGGGATACGTATTATGAAATTCTTCATTCAGACGGGGGCCATTCTGGGCCTGTTAAGTGTTGCCATCGGTGCGTTTGGTGCCCATGCCCTGCGGGCGTCACTGACGGCCTCGGGCCGGGCGGATACCTTTGAGACGGCCGTTAAGTACCAGTTTTACCACGCGCTCGCCCTGCTGGCCATCGGCATTTTACTACAGCTAACTGTGGGTGACGTGATTGCCCAGAAGTGGCTGACTTACGCAGGATATTCCTTTCTGGCGGGCGTACTCGTCTTCTCGGGTTCGCTCTACATCCTCTGCGCTACCGGCATCACCGTGCTGGGTGCCATTACGCCCATCGGTGGCCTACTGATGATCGCTGGCTGGGCCATGCTGTTCTGGGCCTTTCATTGAGTGAAAGAGCGAATTGGTAAATGAGTGAATGATTGACTACGGTAGCTACTCGCTCATTCACCAATTCGCTCATTGATCAAACCCTCGACAGCGTCATGGCCCGGCGGGAGTCGAGTTTGAGGAAGATGAACAGCAGCATCGAGAATGACCAGAGTGAGGAGCCGCCGTAGCTGAAGAAAGGCAGAGGAATGCCGATAACGGGCATGAGGCCAATGGTCATGCCGATATTGATCATTACGTGGAAGAAGATAATACCCGCCACGCAGTAACCATATACCCGTGCAAACCGACTTCGCTGTTTTTCGGCCAGAAAAATAATCCGGCAGAGCAAGCCCATAAACAGCGCAATAACAATCAGACTACCCACGAAGCCATGCTCCTCGCCGATGGTGCAGAAGATGAAATCGGTGCTTTGCTCGGGTACAAAATCAAACTTGGTCTGCGTCCCCTCCAGAAAACCTTTGCCTTCCAACCGGCCCGACCCGATGGCAATTTTTGCCTGCGTTACGTTCCAGCCGACACCCAGCGGATCAACGGTGGGGTCAATAAGCACTTTGATTCGATTGCGTTGGTGGGTTTGCAGCACGTTATTGACAAAAAAGTCGACGCCCGTCACGAAACCCATCATTGCCAGGCCAATCAGGCCAATCGAGATCATATTGCGCGAGGTTCGGTTATAGCGCGGCATCAGCCAGATAACAAGGCCCGCCAGCGCGACAATGGCTCCGAAGATGTACAGTTTTGAAAAAATTAGCGCAACCACCAGCAGCATGGCCAGAATGATACCCGTAGCCGGAATCCAGCCGGGTAGCCCTTCCCGGTATAGCATAATAATGAACGAGGCAAAAACGAGCGTCGAACCAGTTTCGTTGGAAGCCAGAATCAGCAGACAGGGCAGAATCAGCAGGCCCGCGATGGGCAGAAGGTCTTTACGTTTGGTCAGGTTCAGACCCGGCACATCGAGGTACTTAGCAAGCGCCAGTGCAGTGGCTAATTTGGCAAACTCAGCTGGCTGAATGGAGAGCGGCCCCATTCGAAACCACGACCGCGACCCGTTGATGTTTGTACCGGCCACCAGGACCAACAGCAGCAGCAGAATCATCAGGGCGTAAATGACATAAGCGAACGTATCGAAAAAGCGGTGATTGAGTACCAGAATGCAGATAATCAGGATGATAGTGGTACCAATCCACATAAGCTGCTTCCCGGCATTGGTCGAAAAGTCGATCAGGCTGGGATGCGTTTCGGGACTGTACACGGCGGCATAGACATTAAGCCAGCCCATGAGAACGCAGCCAATGTAGAACATGACCGTTACCCAGTCGATGTTACGGGTTATTTCGGGATCGCGAGCCAAAATATCAGATAAAATTGGTTAGGCAGCCAGTCGGTTGTATCAGTTACCGCTGGCCGCTAAGATTGTATTTTTAGGAACCGGGCGAACCGTCATCATCGGTTTAGGCGGAACGGGCTTGGCTACCGAATCCACTTTCCGGGGCTGTACGGGTTTCACTCCCTTCGGGGCGATGTACGGCATGAAATTGGATTCGATCACTTTCTCTTTCAGTGCTCTGGCTTCGGTTTTGCGTTTCAGGTAGCGCTCTACGACTAAGGCGGCCACTTTAGCGGCTGCATCGCCCCCCCAACCGGCGTTTTCTACAAATACCGCTACGGCAATTTTGGGGTTGTTCATGGGGGCAAAGCCGATGAAAATAGAGTGGTCAAACTTGTGCCCCTGTTTGGCATTCTGCGACGTACCTGTTTTACCGCATAATTCCGTACCGGGAATATCGGCCACTTTGGCTACCGTACCCTGCACCACAGCCCCGCGCATGCCTTCGATTACCGGCACAAAATACTTCGGGTCGATGTCGGTCTGGTGCTTCTCGATGTATTTATCGGGAATTCCGACGCCAATTTTACCAATCCCTTTTACGTAGTGCGGCACCACCCAATACCCCCGGTTAGCCACGGCGGCAGCCAGGTTTACGAGTTTAAGCGGGCTGATCAGCAACTCTCCTTCGCCGATGCTGAGCGAGTACACATTAGAGAATTTCCAGCGCAGCGGCCCCCGGTACATTTTGTCGTAGTCATCCACGTCGGGCAGGTTACCCCGCAGTTCGCTCGGCAGATCGACGCCTAATTTCTGACCAATACCGAATTTATACACCGCATCGTGCCACTGCTGCAACCCAATGGCCGACGCCCGGAAGGTATTATGATCGCCGTTGGCGTAGATCATTCGGCGGAAAACCTGGTAGAAATAAGGGTTGCAGGAATTTGCAATAGCGCCACGCAGGGTGTTGCCACCCCGGCAGTGACAGGCCATCGGCGAGCCGGCATGGGAGTAAAAGGTGTTGGTAAATAATGTGCCCTGCTGCTGGGCGATCAGCGCCTGAATTAGTTTGAAGGTGGAACCGGGGCGGTAGCTGGCCATAATGGGCCGATTAATCAGCGGCTTGTACGGATTGCGGGCCAGCTTGATGTAGTTTTTCGAGAAGAAACGGCTCGATAACAGATTCGGATCATACGAAGGGGCCGATACCGACACCAGAATCTCGCCCGTGCTGGGTTCGACGGCGACAATACTGCCCACTTTGTTGAGCATGAGCGAATCGGCAAACTGCTGCACGTCGAGGTCGATGCTCGTGTAGAGGTTCTGCCCGGCTACGGCGAGTGTATCGAAGGCGCCATTTTTCCACGATCCTTT
This sequence comes from uncultured Cytophagales bacterium, assembly GCA_964251665.1. GTDB lineage: Bacteria > Bacteroidota > Bacteroidia > Cytophagales > Spirosomataceae > JBBQLG01. The sequence goes on along the minus strand of CAXUKO010000011.1, from coordinate 163,360 downwards.
GTTCACCCCGCGCACATTCTGCATCACGAATTTTACGCCCCTGCGCCCGCGCAGTTCGGTTTCGTACTGCTGCTCCAGCCCGTTATGCCCAATGTAATCGCCCTGCCGGTAGTAGGGAATCTCCTGTTCATCGAGCTTTTTCTTGCTGATCTGCGATACATAGCCCAGCGCATTGGCCAGCGTGTGAGCCGGGTAGGTACGCATGGAACTCATAACGGGCGTGAAGCCCCGATAATCCACTAAAGCATCCTGAATCCGGGCGAAATCTTCTTTGGAAAGCTGCCGCAGAAACAGCGACGGTTTCAGGGGCGAATAGGCTTTCGCCAAACCAATGATGCTGTCAAATTCAGTGCGGGTAATGTCCATCATCCGGCAGAATGCCAGCGTATCGGGCACTTTCATTTCCTTCGGCGTCACGTAGAGGTCGTACACCGGGGTATTATAGACAATCAGTTTGCCGCTGCGGTCATAAATCTGCCCCCGATACGGAATTTCAATGACGCGCTTGATGGAGTTCTTCGATGAACCCAATGAATAGCTGTCGTCCAGAATTTGCAGGTAAAAAAGTCGGAGTAGATAGATCGCACCAACGATCAGGAAGGTGGCAATAACGCTATATTTTCGGTTCTCAAGCATGAGACAACTTAACCAATAACCGGCTACCCTGTTTGGGCCGGGTCACTGACAAAGTTAGCAAAGCATCACGCATGGAGCAAGACAGGATATATCTATCTGTTGCCGCAGGATTGTCCGGGTCGCGCCGTGGCTGGCATTAAAAAACGCCCCGCGCCGTCGTTCGGATGCGACACAGGTACATATCGGCGGTCAGATACAACGTCGATCCGTCGTCACCCCAGGCGCAGTTGGCCGTAGCCTCGCCGGTATCGATCCGCCCCAGCAACTCACCGGCTGGTGAAATGACCAGCACCCCACCCGGCCCTGTCGACCAGACGTTGCCATCGCGGTCAGTTTTCAGTCCGTCGGGAGCGCCCCGCAATCCCTGTTTGGCCAGGGCCGATGCATCGAAAAACAGCTTACCTGTACCCAGCGAACCATCCGTCTGAATGGAATAGGCCATAATAATGGGCCGCGCCATGTCCGATTGCGCCACGTACAGCGTTTTTTCATCTGCCGAGAGGGCTACACCATTAGGTCGCGTCAGATCGCTGACTACGATGGTTGTCGTGAATGATCCGTTCGTGTTGGGTGCAATGCGGTACACACCAAACAGGGGCGTTTCGCGCGAGGGGTCATTCTCGCGCTGCGGCAGGCCATACGGCGGGTCGGTGAAATAATAACTGCCGTTGGAATGGGCGACAACGTCGTTAGGGCTGTTCAGGCGCTTTCCGTTGATGTTATCCGACAGCGTCTGTTTGCCGCCGGGGCCCGTGAGCGGCATGGCCGTAACGCGCCGGTCGCCGTGTTCACAGGCGATAAGCCGCCCCTGCCGGTCGATGGTCAGGCCGTTGGAACCCGGTTCTTCGCTGTAAGGCAGCAGACCGGTATAGCCCGATGGCTTCAGAAAGGTAGTCAGGCCATCGGCCTCTGTCCACTTGTAAATGGTGTTCTGCGGGACATCCGAAAACAGGAGAAACCCGGTGGCGGTCCCCTGACGCGGTTTCACCCAGATTGGCCCCTCGGACCAGACGAACCCCGACGCCAGCACTTCAATCCGGGCATCTTTGGGAATTAACTTATCGAGTCGGGCATCGGTGCGGACAACCTGACCAATACTGGGGAAGTTCGGTTTTTGAGCGTGTACCAAGGGAGAGCAGAATAGACTGATCAGGACAATAGCGACGGATTTCATGCGGGCAGGTTGTGGGTTGGGCTGGGTAATCAAAGCTACTTACACTCCCAAATTACAAACCATGGCCTAAACTACTCACCACCGCCACGTTGTGGCAATGCGGCCCCATTGCTGGCCTTCGCCCGAAATATACTCCCGCCCGCGCCGGACGGTTGTAAATGACAATTGAAACCCCCGATAAGCAATCACACCACCATATTCCAGTTGGGTGTAAAAGTGCTCTAATTCCCGAGCGGGCAGGGCATACGGCTCATGGTTCCGGTTCAGGATACCGCCCATGAGCAGACTATTATCCAGCACCGCCCGGAAGATGGGCCGGACAAAGGCGTAAAACTGAAACGGCCGCTGACCAGCCGCCGACCGCCGGGAGTCGTACAGTCCCGTTGCATGCTGAAAATAGTCGTTAAAACGGCCAAAACGCACCGTCAGACCCGTTCCGGCGTAATTAGTCAGCGTGCCGACATTGCCTTCCAGCAGCCCGATCACATCCAGATCCCGACCTGACCGCCCAATGGGTCGGCCTTCGTAGCGGACCGAATAACTAATGGCCGGGTCATCGCGCAGCTGTCGGTTCCAGCCAACAGGCTGCGGTTCATTGATGATGTGGTGTAGTTCTTTCTGGGCACCGGAACCGACACTGAGCGGGCCAATCACACCAAGCAGCAGATTGGTCGTCAGCTTACGTCCGCCCACCGCATCAGACGTAATCAGGCCCCACGACACGTACAGGTAACCGGCATACGGTCGGTCGTAAACGGCTGTAGACGCCCTGTACTCAGGGCTGGGCCGCACAATAGAGCGGGGCGTATAAATCTCCTGACCAACCTCGAACTGATATAACCGATCATAATTCCGGTCGAAGCGGTTAGGCAGACCCAGCAGTAACCGGCGGGTGGGCCAGCGCTGCCAGTAGTTGCTTTGCAGCGTTAACCGAAGGCCATTGGTGTAGTACCGGTCGGTGATGTCGCGCTGACGCAGTTGGTACACATCATTCTCGGATTCAACGCGGAAATAGCTGTCGGTATGCAGCGAATCCTGACTTACGGCCATCTGTGGCACACTTAGCAACATGGCAATCAGCCAGACAAAACGACACATACGTAACAAAGCCAAACCAGCGGTCAGGGTATAACGAGCCGCTTTGCTTAATGGTTTCGGCCCGGATTAGTCAGTTCTTCAGCACTATTCTACCCGTATCTGGGTGGTAGCCGCGCCCGGCCGACCGTCCCCGGCGGCTCCTTCTGCCACTACGTGCAGCCTGGTTCTGGCGTCGGATGCGTAAAACGATACAGTGGCTTTTCCGGCCGCATCGGTACGAACCAGCGGTGCCCAGTGCAACGTAGCGCGGTAGTCGGGACGGCGGTCGGCTGCTTTGCCGGGGTCGGTGGCCTGATCGTAGCGGGGGGCATAAAACTCACGAACGGGCGCATACCCCGCTATTTTAGCCAGCAACGTCCCGGCCACCGGGTCTTTGCTGTAATCGCGATCCGGCATGCCGCGTTTGGTCATCACGATAATAACCCCGTTTGCTCCCTGTGAGCCATAAATAGCCGACGAAGGCCCTTTCAGGATGTCCACATAATCGACGTCCTGCACCGGAATCGAGAAGATGGTTTCTTTCGAGGTGGGCATACCATCCAGCACAAACAGCGGTTCATTGGAGCCGGTCATACTGGTCACGCCCCGAATCTGAACGGTTGTATTGAAGCCGCTGCCAAACACCTGCACCCCGGCCACCCGCCCGCGTATAACGTCGAGCACACTGACGGCGCCCGGCGTATTGGTCTGATCGAATTTCACCGTCGCATCGGGACTGCTATAAATCTTGCGAAAATCCCGTTCTATGGTGCGCTTTGCCTTAACGGTTACTTCCTTCAGCAGCACTTCCCGATTGTTGCGAATTTGCCGCTCAATGGCTAAGTACTCGCGGGTCCGGCGTACAAATTCCTCGTATTCACTCAGGCCGAATTCAACGGGGGTAAACGGAATCCGCGTTACAACGACGGCCGGCTTCAGCAGCTGATCGAGGGAAATATCAACGTAGCGGTCGTTTTTGCCCCGCACCGCCTGAATCAGCACCGACGCCGAATCGGTGAAATCAAACCCGTAAGCGCCATACCGCCCCGCATCGTCCGATTCACCAGCCAGTACCGTTCGGCTGCTGTCGCGCAGGCTGAGCAGAAACGTAAGCCGCACTTTACCCGCCAGTTTCTGATTCGGCCGGGCAACACGCCCCGTCAGCGACAGGCCCCCTTCGAGCGGATACCGAATGTCACGCAGGGAATCGGTGAGCACCTGCGGCCACGTAAACCGACGCCAGCCCTGGGTCATCAACAGGAGGTCGAGTTGCACGAACCGGTCTTTATTGGCCGGATCGAAATACGCTCCGGGCTGCTCCACCTCGCCCGCCAGATCCGACGACAGCAGCAAATGCGACACAATCGAAGCCGCACCAGAGTCGGCCGGTACCAGTTGATTATCCGTCACGGCTACGGACAGCAGCGCCGAAACAGGCCGATCACTGGCATCGGTCACGGTCAGATCGAGGTTAACCCTACCACGGGGGCTAACCATGTTTTTATCCGGCTGCACGTTAATTTTCAAGTGGTTATCCCTGTCCACAAATACCAGCCGTTCGCAGACCGGTACGTTCGCTTCGTTGAACAGCGTGAGCTGAGCAATGCCTTCGGGAAACTGTGCCCGGGGCAGTTGAACCAGCGATGCCTGCTTGCCAGCGGGTACTTTGGCCACCTGCACCACCACCCCACGCACCTGCGCTACCAAAGTCAATTCGGCCGCCGGACCGGTAGCGGTGGGCCGGGTACGCGTAACAAACGCCCGGATATTGTCTTTATTCGTGAGGTTATCGACCGTCAGCACATACCCGGCTGGCTGGACAGTCGGGAACGGAACGCGGGTAACGGTGCCGTTGGCCTGCCGCACAAAGGCCGCGTAGGTCTGTCCGGCTTCGGGCTGAAAATTCATAAAACCCATGCCCCGCTGCTGACTGTTGAACCCAGCCACCGTATCCTGTTTCGCATCCAGAATAAACCCCGTCACATTGCGCCCCCGCCCCGACTGATCCACTGCTTTAAAAGCAACCCGACTCGTCAGGCCCGCTACCAGTTGCCCGCCTTCGGGCATGAACTGCACATCGACGGTTGGCATAGTGGTCGGCTGCACCGGTTTACCCGTTGGCAAATTCTCCGACGCGGGCAATACAGTTACCGTTTTGGCGAAGTAATACGCGTCGGAAAAGTTGCGCATATAGTTAGTGAACGCCCGAAGCTGATACCGGCCGGCCCGCAGCGTATCAGGCAGCAGCAACTGACCGGGGGCATGACCGGCCGTAGCCCGCAACTGACCGGCGAGCACCCGCCGACGCCCCACCGGCTCGATCAGTTCGACGTACAACACGCCACTAACCGAGTCGATGGTATGGTTGATACCATCGAACAGGTAGCCGCTCATCCAGACGGTTTCGCCGGGCAGGTACCGGTCCTGGTCCGTCTGTACATAAACTTTTTCGGTCGGAAACTGGTGTATGTAGGCATCCAGCCGGGCCAGTAAGCGGGTGATGAACGGTTCGTCGGCCGGGCGCAAACCGACCAGCAGCAGTAAACCGGATACCAGAATCAGGGGTAATCGAAACGGGCGAAAACGCTCCATAAGGTGGGAAAGTGGGAGAAGACTACAGCTTATATGATTTCGGGCTTTAAATTAGCAAAAACCCTTTCCTATAATGACGACCAACCCGCTAAAAACCGCGCTGCTTGTCGGCGCAACCGGTCTGATCGGCGACTTGCTGACCCGCCGTCTGGTTGAATCGCCCGCTTACGAGCGCGTTAAAGTATTGGTACGCCGGTCGTTATCCTGGCAGCATCCCCGGTTGCAGGAGGTGCTGTTTGATTTTGATCATCCCAACGGGTTGCTAGTTCAGGGCGACGATCTTTTCTGCTGTTTAGGCACTACCCGAAAACAGGCTGGCTCGGACGCAGCTTTCCGGCAGGTGGATTATGGGTATCCCCTGGATATTGCCCGGCTTGGTCTGAGTAACGGTGCCAGCCAGTTTGCGCTCGTCTCATCAATGGGTGCCGATGTGAACTCCAGCTTTTTTTACAACCGGGTAAAGGGCGAAGTAGAACGCGATCTGGCCCGGCTGGCCTACCCCACTCTACTTGTCTTCCGGCCGTCGCTGCTAACGGGTAACCGGCCCAAAGCCCGGCTCGGCGAACGCATTGGCGAAAGCGTTATGCAGTTGTTTAACCCGCTTATTCCGGCCCGATTCAAGCCTGTTCCGGCCGCCAAAGTAGCCGAAGCCATGCTTCAGACGGCACAGCAGGGCCTGACGGGCAACCACATTTTTCAATCCGACGAGTTGCAACAGTTTTGAGCCGTTATTCATTCTAACTTATTCTTGGGTAGATGATTATAGTTTCCGTCTGAGCGTGCAGCTATATTGGCTTACTTCCCGGACTTTACCGGATGGCCAGCCGTAGCCCAGACGCCTGCGTCTGGTTGCTGCCAGTATCTCAGCTACCGACAGCAGCCAGACGCAGGCGTCTGGGCTACGGCACCACCGGGATACGGCACCGGACCAGCAGCACTGTTTTAAGCGGTAAACATAACTTCCTGACCCTTTCCATCTAACGGTTCTCCGGTGCATACCTCCGCTCCCCTTTCTGTGTTGATTCGTCCGGCCGAAGCGCGCGATGCGGCTGTGGTTTACCGATTTCTGTGCGAACTGGAAGACCAGCAACTCGACTTAACCGCCTTTCAAACCGTATTTGAGCGTAATCTGGGCCAGTCCGATATTTATTACCGGGTAGCTGAGGCAGGCGGTGAGGTAATTGGGTTTATGAGCTGCCACGTACAACACCTGCTGCACCACGTAGGCAAAGTTGGCGAGATTCAGGAGTTGTTTGTGCGCGACGATTACCGCAATCAGCGCATTGGCCGCCAGTTTATGGACGCCTTGGACACCCTTGCCCGGCAGCAGAACTTCGTTAATCTGGAAGTCACGACTAACCGCATCCGTACCGATACGCACCGCTTTTACGAGCAGGCAGGCTTTCGCGCCACGCACTACAAATTTGTGAAAACCTGTACCCCAACCCCCTGAAGGGGACTTCAGGGACTTAGCTACTAACTGGATATCACAGTCAGTAAAGCCCCCTTCAGGGGGTTGAGGGTACCCCGGTCCGGCTTCATCTAAATTTACACGATTACTTAGTCGGCAGATTTGGCGGTATTGAGTAAATACACTTACTTTTGGTTTACTTACACCGTAACGAAATTCGCTTTCACCAGGTACCATGCGCGTCTGTTTTTACTGGATAACCTGTTTAGTCAACCTGCTGACAATCAAGGCTACCTACGGTCAGGCAACGCCCTTCCGGCAGCTTGAGAATCAGGTATATGCCTACAACAACCAGCTCAACTTCAAAAAATCGCAGGCCCTGCTGCTGCCTATTTTAGACCAGCCAGCCTACACCACCGACGAGCGGTATCAGGCCGCCGTGCTGCTGTCGTACACCTACAAACGGCTGGGCGACTACGCATCCACGCAGCAGTACCTGCAAACCGCCGGGCAGTTTGCCGCCAAAACCAGCCACCCCGACTCAAACGCAGCTCAGATTCGGGCGCAGCAGGCACTGGCTTATTTTGATGTGCAGAATTAAGCCAGGTCGGCCGACCTGATGCGGGCATTGGAACAAACCGGGTTCCGCTACATCGACCGGGAGAATAAGGCGAAATTAGTGCATCAGCAGGGGTATCTGCTGTTTCTGGCCAAACGCTATTCCGAGGCCGAAGCGACCTACGACCGGGCTATAACCGACCTGCGGGTGGCCTCACCCTGCGATATGCCCATGATCTTAGTCAAAAAGATGCAGCTCTATGCTGCTATGAACGACATGGACCATGCCCTTGCCGCCCTGCGGGAATCGGACCGGTACGCCGACTCGTGCGGAATTATCAAGTACCAGATTTATGCGCACGATGAACTGAAGGCCATTTACAAAACCCGGAACAATTCGGCGGGCGTCGCCCAGACGGTGGCCCTGCTCGATTCGCTGAACAAAGTGTACGCGCAGGCTGAGCACATTGCGGAGTTGCACAGCCAGCGCGAAACCATGCAGCAGCAGAAACACAACCGGCAACTCGCCACCGACCAAACGCGGCTGAGCGTTACCCTGGCCGGGGTGGGTGGTCTGCTGCTACTGGCTATAGTACTCGCGGGCCTGCTCTATCTTTACCGCGCCCGGCAAACCCGGCTGGAACAGGAACTGGCCCGGATGAAGGCCGAACTGAAAACTGTGGTGCAAGCCGCCGTGACCCAGGCCCCGCCCCCAACCCTCCCTGCCCCGCTATCCCGGTTCGTAACCAGTAACCCGCCCTCACCAGTGGTCCCGGCTCAGCTAAACGTCGGAGACCTCTCGGACCGGCAGCGCGAAGTGCTCGACGGCATTGTGGCCGGCCTCAGCAATAAAGAAATTGCCGACAAGCTGTTTGTTTCCGAAAACACCGTGAAGTACCACGTCAAAAACATCTACCAGCTCCTGGATGTCAAAGACCGCGTAGACCTGCTGGTGAACCTGGGCAGCAAATAGCCGCACCGGCTATTTTTGTCATGGCTCCAGCCACCCGGCCTGAGGAACGCTCTTTGTCATGGTCGTTTTGTCACCGGTAGGTTTGTCATCCTGAGTGGTCTGCCGGTGGGTTTGTCATCCTGAGGAACGAAGGATCTTAGCGATCAAGTACCTAAGATCCTTCGTTCCTCAGGATGACAAAGACAACCCGATGGGTTTCCACTGCAACCTATCCAGCACCCGAATACACGAAAAGCAGACCATCCGAGAGGGTAGTCTGCTTTTTTTATGAAAAAATTGACAAATGATCTGTAAAACTACCCTTAAGGATAGGGCCGGGGCCGGTGGGAGCCAGTAAGTTTGAGCTGTTTTTCAACCCGATTGCGCACGCATTATTAACCTGTTCAACCGGTTTGTCAGCCAGCTTAATTTCTCCAGAAACGCAATACGCAAAAACCAACAACACCGCACGACTATGCGCCTACGATTACCCCGCCTGCCCCGTACTACTACTTCATTTTCTCCAACACAATCTATGTTCCGTATCGCTTTACCTACTTCACTACTCACGGGCGCGGCTCTGTTGCTGACCCTCGCTACCGCCCAGGCCCAGACCGGCTCGCTCGGCATCAGCACCGACGGCTCCTCGCCCGATGCTTCGGCTCTGCTCGACGTGAAGAGCACGACGCAGGGTGTGCTGATTCCCCGAATGACGGCCCAGCAACGGGGCCTGATTGGTAGCCCGGCCACGGGCCTGATGGTGTACCAGACCGACGGCACCGCCGGGTTCTATTTCTATAACGGCACCACCTGGACCTCGCTGAGTGCGTCGGGAACGCCCGGCCCACAGGGACCCCAGGGTCTTAAAGGCGATAAGGGAGATGCCGGTGCGACCGGTCCGCAGGGACCCCAGGGCATTAAAGGCGATGCGGGCGTTGCCGGGCCGACTGGTCCCGCCGGGGCAACCGGACCCATCGGCCCGCAGGGTCCGGCGGGGACTACAGCTGCCAAAGGGGACAAAGGCGATACCGGTGATGCCGGTGCCACCGGGCCAGCAGGCGCAACGGGTCCACAAGGCCCGATTGGCCTGACGGGGGCAATGGGTCCGCAAGGTGTCAAGGGCGATAAGGGCGATGCCGGGACCGCTGGGGCTACCGGCGCGACGGGTGCCACCGGTCCACAAGGCCCGATTGGCCTGACCGGTCCAACGGGTGCAATGGGTCCGCAGGGTGTCAAAGGCGATGCAGGTACCACCGGCGCACAAGGCCTCAAGGGTGACAAAGGCGACACGGGCAACACCGGGGCTACGGGTGTTGCAGGCCCCGCCGGGGCTACGGGTCCACAAGGCCCCATCGGCTTGACGGGTCCACAAGGTCCCATTGGCTTGACTGGCCCAACGGGTGCTCAAGGTCCGCAAGGCGTTAAAGGCGATACCGGCAACACGGGTGCCACCGGGGCCACGGGTGCTACCGGAGCCACCGGCCCGCAAGGTCCCATTGGCCTGACTGGCCCAACGGGTGCTACGGGTCCGCAAGGCCCCATCGGGCTGACAGGTCCGACAGGAGCACAAGGACCAGTTGGGGCCACCGGCCCACAAGGTACTGCCGGGCAGGGCGTACCCACGGGCGGAACCGCCGGGCAGGTGTTGAGCAAAGTAGACGGCACCAACTACAACACGACATGGACCACGCCCAGCGCGGGTGGGGGTGCGTCGTTGCAGCTTTTTGTAGTGAAAACAACCGCTCAAACTACTCGAGCTGGTGATGGAAATGTACCTGATGCTGTTACATTTTCCACCACAAACGGCGGTGGTGCAGCCCTTACAAATGGCAATACCTTCACCGGAAATACCTTTACCATTGGCTCTACAGGGGCCGGTTTGTACACATTTGAGGTGCGCTTAACCACTAATGGGACTGCTGCTGTCCCAATGCTGGATATTAACGGCACAGGCTACTCCCCTACGAGCATTTATGGAACGAGTGCCAGTTACGAGCCAGCTTTCTCGAGTTTTCAGGGTGCCGCTCCACTTACTTATTCCACGCGGGGCACACTAAACACAACCCTATATCTGACCGCAGGTGCTACGATTACAGTGCGAGGGGCATCGACTTTGAAAAATGCAAGCTCAACAATGAATGGCGATGCAAGCTGCCGGTTTGTGGTGGTAAAACTGAACTAACGAATCATCAGACGAACGGAGACCCGAAAACTGGATTAAACAAAGTGAGAGTTCACCCGCTTTCGCCCGTTATTGGTTTCCGGGTTCCCTTCACCTGGCAGGGCGGGGCTTCGTTCTACCAACCAACCTCAATAACCGGGCTGACGGCCACTGTCAGTCAGCCCGGTACCTTTCTATTGGTTCTCCTATTTACTCTTTTATAATATGCCCCATCCTTTACAGTCAACGGGTTCTCTCCGGCTTAACCGGATGAGCACCCTATTGCTCGGGCTGCTGCTGGCCATAGTCAGCAATGCACTGGCCCAGCCTACTCTAACCATCGGTGCCAATACCCGCGTAGTCGGCACCGGGGCCGTCCAACGCGTGTACGGGGGCGGGGCGCTGACCAACAATGGGTCGCTCACCGGTGGTAATCTTAACGCCAGCGGCCCCACCACCTACGGCGGTTCCGGCACGGGTACTGTTGTCACCGTCAGCTTCGGCCACGCCACCGGCACCAGTACGCTCAACAGCCTGCTGTCGGTCACGGGCCGGGCCTTTCTGTTGGCCAATACCGCCCTCAACGCCAACGGGCAGTTGTATCTGCGCACCGACCAGTTTCCCAACGCCAGTTTGGTCAACGACGGCCTGCTGACGGGTACGGTGCAGGGTCTGGTCACCCGCGCCACCGTCACCACCGGAGCTACGCCTTACAACAGTCGGCTATCGACCAACGTGTCGGGCAGTGTCATGCGCTACCAGTGGCAGTCGTCGCCCGACAACAGCCAGTTTACCAACGTGCCGGGAGCTACCCAGCCCATCTACATCGCCAGCGTAACGGCCAGCGCGTACTACCGCTGTCTGCTCACGACCACCAACACGGCGTACAGTCAGACCACGCCGACCCTGTTGCTTACGTTTACGGGTTCTCCCGCGCAGCCCATCCGCTACGTAACCCAGACCGGCACCGGCGATGGCTCTTCGTGGGCTAACGCCAGTGGCAACCTCCAGGCCATGATCGATGCCACCGGCGTTGAACAGGTCTGGGTGGCGGGTGGTCTCTACAAACCCACCACCGGCACCGACCGCACGGTCAGCTTTCGGATGAAGAATGGCGTGGCCATCTACGGGGGGTTTGTCGGTATGGAAACCAGCCTGGCCAACCGCCCGGCCGTTAATCCCGTTATTGGTACGCCATCGAGCACCACCCTGAGTGGCGATATTGGTACGCCGGGCACCAACAGCGATAACAGCTACCAAGTCATCGCCAATAATGGCAATAACCTCAACAACACGGCGGTTCTGAATGGCGTTGTCATTACAGGTGGCAATAGCCCTATCGACGGTAGCGGGGGGGGCATATATAACTACTTCAGCAGCCCCACGCTCACCAGCTGTATGCTGGCAAATAATTCAGCCGACATCGGGGGAGGCATCTTCAACTTCAGTAGCAGCCCCACGCTCACCAACTGTAGGATGCACGGCAATACGGCGACAAACGGCGGGGGTATTTATAACTACGGTAGTAACCCCACGTTCACCAACTGTAATCTGCAAGGCAATACGGCGACAAACCAGGGAGGGGGCATCTACAATCTCACCAGCAGCCCAACCCTGATTAACTGTAGTCTGCTCAGCAATACAGCTTCCGATGACGGCGGGGGGATCTACAACAAAGACGCCAGCAACCCTACCCTGACCAACTGTAGTCTGCTCAGCAATTCAGCGACCAACCAGGGGGGGGGCATCTACAACACCAATAACTGCAACCCCAGGCTGGCCAACTGTGTACTGTGGAACAATGGAAACGAAAACACATTTGCCGAAGGGATAACCACCTCCTCTGCCGTTACCGTTACGTTCAGCCTCCTCGATAATACCGTGGCGGGGTATACGGGTAAGAATAACAAAACCACCACCACCTCGCCCTTCGCATCGGCCAACGACGTGACCCTGGCCGCTAACTCCCCCGCCATCGACGCGGGTAGCAACCAGGCCTACGGTCCCATAGGCCCCGCAACGGATCTGGTCGGTAATCCCCGTTTCTTCCCCCAAAACGGCACCATCGACATGGGTGCCATCGAGTCGCAGACATCCCCTCAGCCAACCGGTCCGGCCACGCTGACCATCACCAGCTTTACCTGCTTCAGCACCAACGGTGCGTTGAGCAGCGTGGACTTTGTGGTGGGCTACTCCAATGGCACACTCACGCCTGCCCTGCCTGACCTGTTCATCAACGGCGTCACCATCACCGGCAAGCTGGGGCAAACCTATACTTTCCCCTTTGATGGCAACCAGAGTCTGCTGCCCATTCAGGACCAGGCCACCCGCTCCACTTACTTTGTGTGGAACTTCCGCCAGGCCTGTGCCGCTAACGTGACCCCGCCCAACCCGCCTACGGCTACCAAGCCGGTCGCCCCCGCGCTGTCCAGTCAGACGGCAACGGTGAATACCGCTTTCAGCTACACCGTGCCCAGCTTTGGCGGCACCGACCCGGTTACCTACACCGCAAGCGGTCTGCCCAACGGCTTGACGTTTGACCCCGCTACGCGCCTGATTTCGGGCACACCCACTACGGTCGAGACGCCCACGGTGACCATTACAGCGACCAACCTGGCAGGCCAGAGCAGCGGTCTGTTTACCATTACGGTCAACGCCCAGCCCGTCCAGCCCACCGGCCCCGCTACGCTCACTATTGCCGCCTTCACCTGCAATTATACCAACTCCGTGCTCGCCAGTGTGGACTTCAAGGTAGGCTACAGCGACGGCACCTTTACCCCGGCCAAACCCGACCTGTTCATCAACGGCGTCACCATCACCGGTCAGTTGGGCCAGCCGTACAATTTTGGCTTTGATGGCAACCAGAACACCCTGCCCATCGCCGACCAGGCCACCCGGAGCGTCTACTTCGTGTGGGACTTCCGCCAGGCCTGTACCAGCCGCCTTGGCAAAACCCGCCTGTCGGCTGAAGCCGCTGCCCCCTGGCAGGTGAGGGTAAAGGGGAACCCGGTCACCAGTGACTGGGCTGATTTACAGGTCGACAACGCGCAGGGCTTGTCATTACAGGTACGCGTGAGCGACATAGCGGGGTACGTCGTGAGCGAACAGATCATCCCCGTCACCGCAGCTACCCAGTCCGTTCGGGCAGGGCTGTCGGCCCAACAGGGCGTATATGTGATTCAGGTAACTGATGGGGTCCGTCAGCAGAGCCTGCGGGTGGTGCACCACTAAGCGTACCGACGGCATTAGGTTAGTTTGCGATTGCACACAATCCCCGGTGGTTTCTGCCGGGGATTTGTTATAACCCGCTTTCACGGTTTAGAATTATTGCCCCCTGATGCGCAACAGACCGGTGAAATGCTCCTTTATGATCGAACCAGGTGGTAGTACACAGTCCCGTTCCTGCGGAACTATATCTCTTGACTCTCCAATTTCTTTTACAAAGATACCGCCCCTAACGGGGCTTACTCTTAAGCCAAACAGCTACTTAGCGTGACTCCCGAACGGCTACCCGATGGAGCGCGTCAACCGGGCCTGTAGGTGCGCTGACGTTTTGTTGCAAAACCCTTATTTCTTCTCGATTACACTCAGGTTGCCGCTCCCTTCGATATAGCAGGCCTTCACGTTGGTGTAGTCATCGACGCCATTTTCGCGCAGTAAGCCCATCAAATCATCTTCAGAGATAATCTCTTTTTTCATGTTCTGACGCTGCAAAACGCCATTCAGTACGAGGGGGACGGGGTCGGGTCCGGCAATTTTATTGAAGAATACGCTGCGGTAGCCCAGCCAGTCGATGGCATAGTCCCAGAACACCAGGGTGCCCACCAGCGCGAACCCTTCGGTGATGGAGTTATAATCGCCGGCCATTGCGTTCTGAGAAGCATCGGAGATGAGTGTAATCAACAATAAATCACTGATACTCAACTGCCCCGGGCCGCGCCGAAAGTAGCGAATGTAGCCGTAACAGAACCAGTAGGTGATGGTACCCCGCAGTATGATTTCCAGCACCGAATTGGTGGGTACGAGCATACCGTGCCAGTCGAGATCAAAAAGTTTATCCATGATGCGCGTTTCGTTTTTGGGTATAACCCGATTGTGGCAACTTTGCTCCATGAAAGCAGCGTTTTCGACCACTTCTACCCGCATTACTCCCCTCGACCGGTCGCTCGAACCGGCCATCCGTCATAAAATCGATGCCAAAACGAAGCCCCTCGGCGCCCTCGGACAGCTCGAAACGCTGGCCATCCAGATTGCCCTGATTCAGGAAAGCGAAACGCCCGTGCTGACCAACCCGCACGTACTCGTATTTGCCGGTGACCACGGGCTGGCGCAGGATGGCGTGAGTGCCTATCCGACGGAAGTAACGTATCAGATGGTCCTTAATTTTCTGGCCGGTGGAGCCGCTATTAACATCTTTTCAAGGCAGAACGGCCTCCAGCTTGTCGTCTGTGATGTGGGCGTTACGGGTACATTCGAGAGTGGTCCGTCGACGCTGGTTAAATTCAAAATCCGGCCCGGCACCCGGAACATGCGCTACGAACCGGCCATGAGCCGCGACGATACCGAAGCCGCGATGGATGCCGGGCGTATTCTCGTGGATGGCGTGGCACACCGGGGTTGTACTGTAGTTGGCTTTGGCGAAATGGGCATCGGCAACACCTCGTCCGCGTCGCTGCTCATGCACCGCCTTACGGGACATCCGCTGTCAGTCTGTGTTGGCCGGGGTACCGGCGTTGATGATGAGCGGCTGCGCCATAAACTGGCCATTCTGACCGAAATAGCCGCGCGTTATGCCGATCTGACGCATCCGCTGGACATTCTGGGAGCAATGGGTGGTCTGGAAATCGCGGCCATTGTTGGAGGAATGCTGCAGGCCGCCGAAAACCGGATGGTGATTCTGGTTGATGGGTTCATTTCGACGGCCGCGCTGCTGGTCGCCCGGGCCATAGAGCCGAACATACTGGCTTACTGCGTATTCTGTCACCAGTCCGACGAAGCGGGTCATTCCCTGATGCTGATGGCCCTGAATGCCAGTCCCCTGCTCCAGCTTGACCTCCGCCTGGGCGAAGGAACCGGCTGCGCGTTAGCCTACCCCATTGTTCAGGCCGCCGTAGCGATGCTGAACGACATGGCCTCGTTTGAGTCGGCGGGCGTGAGCAATAAGTAATGAATAGTGTCATACAGCAAACAAATCAGGCTACGCATGTTCATGCGTAGCCTGATTTGTTTGCCAATAGGACGGCCTTTTTGTATCCGTGACTACCTGGTCTGCGGGTCAGGGCAGAGCGCAGGCGGGCGCGGAGCCAACAGGTCCAGTTCGTTCGCCGTTAGCGGATGTTCCCCATCAACTCAATCACGTTGCCGTACAGGTCAGTGATGAACCCGCAGCGCTTGCCAATGGGCGGTACGTTGAACGGTTCCCGGCTAACTTTAACCCCTCTTTCGCGCAGGGTAGCTATTGTTTCATCGACGTCTTCAACCTCCAGGCAGAGATGCTGGAAGCCCGAGACAATCGGTTGGGCAGGGTCCTGGGGCGTACCCTTAATACCACCGCTGAGCACTTCTATCCAGAAATTGTCGTCATTAGCTGGTGCGAGAAAAGCCAGGTGCAAGTCGCCCACGGCAAACTTTTTCAGCACCCTAAATCCTAATTTCTCCGTGTACCACTGGATGGTACCTTCGTAGTCAGTCGTACGAAGCCCGACATGCCCGACTTTCATTTTTCCGTTGATGCCCTGCGAATTTTTGGCTGGCATCCCGATCAGAGTATTTTCCATCGTATTTTATAGCTGTGCGAATTTTTACAGGACCCAGTTTGACGTCGCCCGCGTAAAAATCGGCTCCGTTTATCCAGGACCGGTTAAACAAATCCCGGTGAGTAGCCAGCTAATGGCCGACCACGACCCGGTGGTTTTCCGGCTCGTTTACCCCCTGAATCAATTGAAGGAATGGCGAAAATCGAGCGGGGAGCAGTTCGTCTTGCTTTTGAACAGTTTGCTAAACGACTGCGCGTGTTCAAATCCCAGCGCGTAGGCAATTTCAGCCACCGTCAAATCGGTGGTCGATAGCTTTTCTTTCGCCCGCTCGATGAGTTTGTCATGAATGTGCTGTTGCGTACTCTGGCCGGTATGCGTTTTCAGCAGGCCACTCAGGTAGTTGGGCGATACATTTAGTTGGTCGGCTACATACTGAACCGTCGGTAAGCCGTTCTGAATCAGCGCATCGTCGTTGAAATAAGCCATCAGTACAGCCTCTACCCGGTCCAGTAGTGTGTGGTTGGCGATCCGGCGCGTGATAAACTGCCGCTGGTAAAACCGTTCGGCGTAGTTAAGCAGTACTTCCAGTTGGGCAATAATGATATTCTGGCTAAACGAGTCGATGTTGGCCTGATGCTCCTGCTGAATCTGCCCGATAATATCCATCAGTATTCGCTCCTCCTTGTCGGATAAGAACAGGGCTTCGTGCACCGCATAGCCAAAATAATCGTACCGCCTGATCTGCGTGGCCAGGTGCGTATGCCACAGAAAATCAGGATGAACCAATACGATCCACCCGGACACCTGCGGGGCCGGATCACCCGATGGCTCAATGCTGAACACCTGACCGGGCGCCATAAAAAACAAAATACCTTCGTCGAAATCGTACTGCTGCTGTCCGTACTTAAATGTTGCCCCAAGGTTGCGTTTCAGGGCAATGGAGTAAAAATCAAGCACCCAGCTTGTAGGTTGGCCCAGGGATGCAATGTCAGCGACGTTGATGACACTAATCAGCGGATGTTCGGGTGGGGGCAGGTTTCTCACCCGGTGGTATTCGGTGATAGTGTTGATTCGGTGCGTTTGGAGGTCAGCCATAGATTAATGCGCTTGTTGCCGGGTAAACCTGGCGGCAAATTCGGAGGCAAATTCGTCCAGTTTTACAGTACCTAAAACGGGTTGGTGGCGGTCGTAATCTTCCCGTAACAGGCCGCTATGCGTAGCCGACCCCAGTTCAACTAAGGCTGCGGCAGCACCAGCCGGTACGCCGTTGGCTTCCAGCCCCTGCTGCATCTGTTCGCTGCTGATCACAGCCCAGGTCAATTCCGGTTTTCCGATGGCCCCGCCCAGCACCTGCGCCACCTCATTGCATGTCCGGTCGTCGCTGGCTACGTAGCGTACGTGCCGGTTGCTTCTGACCGTCAGGAGTTCGTCCGCTACCGCAGCGGCAATATCAACCGGCGATACCAGCACCAGCTTATCCTCCCCGCCATAGTTGGCTCCCATAAAACCCGCAGCCTGAATCATGCCGACAAAGCCGTAGAGGTTGTAATAAAAATAACCGGGCCGGGTGTGGGTAAGCATTACGTTCGGCAGGGCATTCAGCCGGTTTTCGACTTGGTGCGAGCCGACGATAAAGCCGGTTCCTGCCGCCAGATGCGCGCCGTAACTGCTCAAATGGACAACCCGCTTCACGCCTGCCTGTTCAATAGCCTGAGCGTAGCAGTTGCCAATCCGGCTGTAGTAGCTAACCTGATCGGATTGAGAAAAGTTGGGCGGAATCAGGCAGAATACGGCATCAGCCCCGGCGAAGGCAGCCGTCAGGAAAGCGGCATCCTCAACCGAACCGATGGCTGCGGTGGCTCCCAGTGCTTCGATGGCGACCTGTTTTTGTGGGGTACTGCTGATAACCGTCACATGATGTCCTTTCTGGAGCAGCTCGTCGGTCAGTGGCTTACCAATGTGGCCCAGCGACCCGGTGATGACGATGTTCATGATAGTGCTTTTTGTTCACGGCAAAGGTCTGTAGTTCGTAAAAATTGACTGTAGGCGAATCTACGGGAGTTGTAGCCGAATCACAGGCAGTAATGCTTAGAAGGCGGGAATCGCGGCAGACGATGTACATTCCGATTTTGTTTAACAGCGTCATCAGCTACACCTTGTTCATGTCTAACCCTTGCGGGGGTCGTGCAAAAGGCTCGCCGAGGTAGGGCTGTTTTGCCCAAGGGCACGGTAGCGTAACGACCGTTTGCCAGGAATCTGAACAATATTCCCAATTTTTACGGTGCGACTTCGCCGGAGGTTAGGCAACGGGTAGGTCAGTATTCAGCTACCGCGCCGATTGCCCCCATTTTTTACGGAGTCCCCGACACCGTGTCGTCAGCCGATTTGTACGGATCACCGATACCCTCGCGCAGGCAGCTTTAGTAAACCAAAATTTAAGTATATGCGCCAACTGTTCTTTACTGCCCTGATGTTTTACACCCGGTTGCCGGTGCCCAAAAACATCGACCACTCGGCGGATTTGCTGAACCGCTCTACGCTGTTCTTTCCGTTTATTGGCTGGCTTATCGGGGGCATTGGCGTTGGCACGTTCTGGCTCGCCAAATGGCTTTTTCCACCCGAATTAGCCGTACTGTTCAGCATGATCGCGACGATTTGGGCTACCGGTGCTTTCCACGAAGATGGCTTCGCCGATGTGTGCGATGGTTTTGGCGGGGGCTGGTCGAAAACGCAGATCCTGACCATAATGAAAGACTCCCGACTGGGTACGTATGGAGTTGTCGGGATGGGGTTGCTGCTGTCCGTTAAATTTTTCGCGCTCAAAAACCTGCTTACTGTCCAACCGTTCGGCTGGCCCATAGCCCTGCAATACATAACGGCCCATAGTCTGAGCCGGTTTGTTGCCGTCACGATCATTGCCGCCCTGCCTTACGCCCGCGAAGATGCTGACGCAAAGGCTAAACCCATAGCCCAGGGCATTACAACCGGGCAGGTAGCCGTTGCGGCTCTATTTGGGCTGGTACCTTTGCTGGTCCTGACAGCCTGCACCGGCCTGTGGATATACCTCACCTTTCTGATTCCGTTGCTTCTGGTACGCTGGCGATTGATGCGCTGGTTTGTCAAGTGGCTCGGCGGGTACACCGGCGATTGCCTCGGCGCTACGCAACAACTGGCTGAGGGGGTAGTTTATCTGTCATTCGTATCGCTGCTCTGGGTTAGCAACTAGTTGATGGTTTGTCGTTTGTTGTTCAGTCTGAGCGGTACCGGCGCATTACCAACCGCGAACGACAAACTATGAACCAATCAAAAACCTCATGGAAATTTACCTCATTCGGCATACCGAAGTAGCCGTAGGCACGAGTGTTGCCTATGGGCAGACGGATGTAGCTCTGGCCACCAATTACCCGGAACAGCGCGACCGGCTCCGGGCCATGTTACCTGCTAATCCCGCCCTCATTTTCTCCAGTCCACTGAGTCGCTGCCGGAAACTGGCCGATGCTATTTCGGCCGATAGTCAGTCGACCGTTCAGACCGACGACCGGCTGCTGGAACTCCACTTCGGTGATTGGGAAAACAGGCCCTGGGCAGCTATTCCCCGCGCCGAACTTGATCCCTGGATGGCGGACTTTGCGAATCTGCCCACCCCCAACGGCGAAAGTTTTCAGGAACTCGCCGACCGGGTCCGGGCGTTCTGGGATGAGAAATTAGTACCCCTCGCCGGACAGCCCGACACCGGCCCAATCTTTGTGGTAACTCACGGAGGCCCGATTCGGGTTTGGCTGTGTCTATTCCTGGGCTTACCTTTGCTGAATGCGTTTCGCATCCATCTGGATTATGGCTCGCTTTGCAAAGTTGCCCTGAAGGGTCCCGTTTACAGCGTTCAATTTGTTAACCGTTAATTATAGCATGAAACCAATTCATATTCGCCTGACCACGATGCTGTCGATTATTTTTGCAGTAGCCCTGTTCCGGCTCATACCCCATTGGCCTAATTTTACCCCTGTCGCAGCGTTGGCTTTGTTCGGAGCAGCCACATTCGACCGTAAATGGCTGGGGCTGGCGGCTCCGCTGGCAGCCATGTTACTAAGCGATGCGCTGATTGGCTTTCACTCGTCGATGGGTGCCGTGTACCTTAGTTTTGCCCTGACATGGCTACTGGGGGTGTATGCCCTGAAAAATCCAACAGCAGGACGCATTGCCACGGTGTCGGTACTTTCGTCGGTGCTCTTCTTTCTGATTACAAACTTCGCCGTTTGGTACGGATCATCTTTTTATCCCCAAACTGTTCAGGGGCTGATGACCTGCTATGCGGCCGGACTGGCTTTCTACAACGGACAATCATTTGCGCTCAACGGGCTGGTCGGCGACCTTTTCTTCAGCGGCCTGCTGTTCGGCATTTATACCCTGCTTCAATTTCGTTTTCCAAAACTCAGGAAACAGCGGGTATAGTACATAGTATTGATAGCCACGAAAGCCAATCCTGCATCAGGATTGGCTTTTCCAGTTTTAGCCCGAGGCAAATCACTTCTTTGTTCGTTTCCTGACGACTAATTCCTTGTAGCCAAACGTCGGATCAGGCTCTCGGGTGTAGGTCAGGCCGGGCATTACACCAATGACGAGTTCGGCAGTGGTATAAATTTTACAGCCCGCCAGCAAATGCCCGCCCAGCGTCCGGCCCGTGGAGTCGGAAACGGCCAGGTGCAGGTGGCTGCCGTTGGTCGATAGCGTACCAACCAGCGATACGATTTCAAAATGCCCCTGATACGTCGTGCCATTTTCCTGATTGGCCAGCCGCAACACAACGTCCGTCAAACTGCCCACACACGTCAGCATGGTACCGGCTTCGATGCGCTGATTTTTTATAACCCGCTCAATCTCATCCTTTAAGTCCTGTCCCGGTTGGAGCCGGAATGAGAGCGTGTGCATAACCGCTGAAACGGCCACGGGCGAACCGCCCGGCGGGGCTGAATTGGATTGTGCGTGAGCGGTAGTCATGACCCAACATGGTATGTAAAACGTAAACAATAAAAAGCGACGCATGGCTGTTTTTAGGGTGTGAAACTGATTTGTGCTATGCGAAAAAATGCCCTCCCGTTACTACTTGCCGCCCTGCTTTGCTCTGTTAGCTCCGGTTTTAGCCCGGCCCTTGCTCCCACCCGAACCGCCACCGATTACAGCATTATCGATACCTATGCCCGCAACGCTCCCAATAGCTACACCCGCAGCCTGAACAGCCTGAGTGCGTATTTGACCGCTCCGGCCCGCAGTGACCTGGCTAAAGCCCGCTCTATCTACGCGTGGATTATGACCCACATCCGGTACGATAATGCCGCTGCTGCCAACCCCTACTATAACACCGAAACCGAGTATGCTAACCGCGTGCTCCGTAGTCGGCGAGCCGTCTGTTCGGGGTTTGCGCTGCTGTATAAATGCCTGCTCCAGCAGGCAGGCGTCGAGGTAGTGAGTGTAAAAGGCTATTCGCGTATTTATGACGTGCAGGCGGGTCGCGCCCCCGGCCCTATCGATCATGAATGGAACGCCATGCGACTCGATGGTGACTGGTATCTGGCCGATCCGACCTGGGCCAGCACCACCGCTCACAATGGCGAAATAAATGATTTTTACTTTCTGACAACGCCCGAAGCGTTCGTGGCTCAGCACTTCCCGGCCGATACGCGGTGGCAGTTGCTAAGTCCGCTGGTGTCGAAGGCAGAGTTTGACCGGTACCCTAAGATCTATGACGCTTATTTCCGGCTTGGCTTCAGTGACGATTTCCCTAAAAATGGCCTGATTCGGGCGCAGGAAACCATTAGCCTTACTTTGCGCAACCCCGAAAACGTCGAACTGATGTGTTCGTATACGCCGACTAACAGTGGTGCTTCGTCCTTTTTGCCAATCAGTGTTCAGCGTTCGGGCTCAGTTTATCAGCTTCAGGCTACGCTTCCCCAACGGGGTCAGGGCCGCTTATGCATCTACGCCCGCGACAGGAACGCATCGGCCGGACGTACCAAATCGTACGAAGGCGTACTCACCTTTACCGTCATAAACCGGTAGCGTTTTCTGGTTTTACTTAGCAGATACACAAAGAGCCGGACATCGCGTCCGGCTCTTTGTGTATCTGCTAAGTAAGCCTGCGTTCGGAAGACAATCCTACCGGCGACGACGGGCCGGAGCCTTAGGCGCTGGTGGCGTTGTCAGGCGGATGCGCTGTTCTTCGGTCAGCGGCTTCAGATCCGTGATCGTGTAGCTGTTATCGCTGATCGTTACCTGGAAGCTGCCAACGATGCGGGCTTTCATGCCGTTGCTTGGGCAAGGCTGCTCTTCCACTGTGAATACCGAACGGAAGTTAGATACCTGCGGACGAATGCGACGGCCTTTGTAGCTGATCGCTCTACCGCTTTCGATCTTACGTTTCTCGTCCTGCAACAGTTTGGCCAGATCAGCCGGCAGTTCGCGCAGGTTCAGCGAGCCATCGGCGTTGGTGAACTCGAACGGCTCCAGAGCCAGTTTGCGGTTCAGGCCACGGTAGCGTAACCGGGTAACGGTATCACCCACCTGCGTAATCGTACCCTGGCAGTAACAGACGTTAGCAATTTCGCGGGTGTATGGCGTGCGGTAGAACACTTCCAGACGGTCCAGACGGTTTTTAAACGTGCAGGGCGTAGCAGCGGCTGCAGCCAGTTGGTTTGGTCCGAGGAACGCGAAGCTGGTAGCGGCAACATCGCTCATACACGTACCACACTTGGACTCCTGGCGGCCGTGTACTGTTACGTAGTAGAAACCACGACGGGGTTTGCCATTGGTCATGTAGGTTGCCGGGAAGGCCAGCGTCGTGTCCGTTGTGTTGATCAACTGAGCAATGATGCTGTCCTGAGCACTTGGTAGCGAATCGGCCTTGTAATGCAGACGGGCGGTAAACGTTTCGTTCTTCGGAGCGGCTGTCCGGGTTCTCCAGCTGATTACAGGTCTTGTATCAGTTGGTGCGCCCAGGCTATCCTGCGCCATTGACATACCCATCAGCGAGGTGTTGTTAAACCGCACTGCCAGCGCTGGAATCGAATCGCAAACCGGGCAGGTTACCGGCGCTTTCGGGATCAGCTTCTTCTGACGGAAGTCTTTTCGTACACCGACACCAACGTTGAAGCCACCATTTTTACGGTCGAATTCATACAGGTTAGCCGCGCTGTTGGGGGCCGAAACGTTACTACCGTTAGCAATCAGGTAGTTCAAACGAGTGATATAACCCTGTGCCTGAAGGCCAATGTGCCAGTAGTTGCTCAGTGGGAAGAAAACTCCCAGTGAGAACAGACCACCAAGGTGATACGCTGTTGTGCTGGGGTTCACCGAACGCAGTAACCGGTCACCGGCGGATGGTACAGAAGCCGTGATTGTAGCCGCTTCGGACCGGAAGAAACCGCCCCGTGCCCCTGCTTCGATAAACGACGTGCGCTCCGGGTTCCGCTTACTCCGCAGAAAGTCGAATGTCACAACCGGACCAACCAGCAGGTACATATCTTCCGACGGACGCGACTTCACCGTGATCTGATTCTGGGTGAAGCCCTGTAAGGCCCCTAAAGCATACAAATCATTCTTGTAGGAACTCCGGGTGAAGGAGTTTTGATACCCAATTACAGCCCCTACACCAAACCGTAACCGGCGGGTGGCGCGGGTCAGGTAATAGTCGATATTGGCGGTCAGGTTAATCCCTGTACCATTGTAAAGCGTTTTATCGCGCGGGTTGCTCCCGAACGTACCATCCCAGGTACCACAGTAAGCAAAGTTTGGTCCGAGGTACAGACCCAGCCGCCAGGGCGATGGACGTCGAACCAGCAGAAACGTCTGAAAGGTCGTATCGCAATCGTCGAGCTCAACAACATCAGCCGCCTGGGCTTTAAAGTCATTTCGACGAATAGTATCCGTGTAGATACCTTTACCAATCCGCCAGATTTTTTCGCCGGAGTAATCGCGCGTAGTCTGACCTTGCCGAACAGTGTCGGCTTGCTGCGCCTGGCTGGCTAACGGGAACAGCGTGCATAGCCATAGTAGGCCGGTGAAAAAACGGGTAATTCTTTGCATAGGTACGGTCACTTTTTATTGTTGCTAATGATTTGTATTCGGTCAAAGAAACCCTAACTCCCGGACATAGATGCAGAAACTTAGGGAACGGTCAGGCAAATTATACCAAAATTTATAAATTCCGGTATCACTACCTATCTGATTGCCTGACAGATACGTAGTTAATTGGCGACTCACATCTGATTTTAGTTTAATGGTTATAAAGTTAAATAGTCAATTATCCTGATAGTCTCTTTCCGGCGACTAAGAACAATAACCGGATCAGATAAGGCTCTTTACTGAACCAATTTCATTGGCTGTTTCAGCCGCCAGGGTCAGACCTCCCTGTGCGTTAACTGACTCAGGGCGCTGAAAGTTATGAAAACGATAGTATGCTCCATCATTTGTTGAAATTCGGCTGTCGCTCAAATATAGACCATTTTTCTTTGGTTGATGAAAAGTCCGTTCTGTCATTTTAATCAATCCCGCATGTCCCATCACTTTTTCCGCAATCAGGCAAAGAACTGAACGCCCGACTGTTCAAAACTAACGAGGGCTTCTGTATGAATACATACCCTTAGGTATGCAGAAGGTTTTTCTTAGCTGCCGGGACGTATTTTTCACTTCGGGAGCCGTTTTAAAAAACGATAACGTCTGTTGGCAACCGCCAAACGGTTACCTGGCTACAGGCTCTGCCTCCTTTTAACGTAACGTTAGGGTCAGATTACGGTAAGGGTCCATCCGAACGTAGGCCTTTCGGCCAACCACAACCGTAGTTTCTGCCTCTTCGATAATGACTGGTCCTGATAAACAGTCGCCCGGCTGAATACGGTCGCCATCATACACGGGGCAGGATACCGGAAAATCGTCATCCATAAATACCACCTGCCGGTAGCCCTTTAAGGCTGCAAAATCGCCCCGGCCCACCACCGTACCAACAACAATCGGATTGTCAGGAACAACCGGCAGTGAGCGGGTTATGGTTACTGCCCAGGTGACGGTTTCCAGCACGGCCCCATCGGGATGTAGGCCGCGGGTAGGGTTAGCGGTAAAAGCCGCTGCCAGTTCAGCCACAACGTCACCCGATAAAAGGCCGTCGGGCAAGGCAATTGTACTGGTTACCTGCTGCCCGCCATACCGCAGCGTAACAGTGCGGCTCACGCTGTCATTGGCTTCAATACCAGACGACTCCAGCCCCTTTCTGGCTTTCTGCTCCAGTTGGGTCAGTAAAGAATTCAGCTGATCGTAATCCAGATCAGTCAGCGCACGAACGTACGCCTGATGACACCGACTCGTTAACGGAGCCAGCAGCATGCCCAGCGCCGACGTTACGCCCGCTCCCGACGGAATAATGACATCCGTAGTGCCCAGCTGCCGGGCGACGCCAAAGGCATGAATCGGCCCCGCACCACCCGACGCCAGTAGTCCGTATCGGCGCGGATCGTAGCCCTTCTCGAGGAGATGAACCAGCGCGGCATTGGCCATCGCTTCATTGGCCATCCGGTGAATAGCCCGGGCGGCCTCTTCTACGCCAATCTCCAGGGGCAGTGCAATGTGTTCGAGCAGTGCCCGGCGGGCAGCACCCCGGCTTAGGGTCTGTCCCCGAAAAAATGTTTCGCTCAGGTATCCCAGCACCAGATCGGCATCGGCTACGGTCGGCCGGGTGCCACCGCGACCGTAGCAGGCCGGGCCAACGTCCGGCGAAACGCTTTCGGGACCTACCTGTAATTTACCGGCTTCATCGACATAGACTAAACTGGCGGCCCCGGCCCCGATTTCGGTCAGGTCAATAGCCGCAGCGGCAACCGGCAATCCGGTTCCCTTTTTGAAGCGTCGCACCCGGGCGACTTCAAACTCGTCGATGTGGAGGGGCATGTTGTTATTAATCAACGACAGTTGCGCCGATGTACCGCCCATATCGAATGAGAGCAGGTTTGGCTTTTCCATCCGTTCGCTGAGCCGGGCACTTTGCAGCGCACTGCCCGCCGGGCCGGATTCGAGCAGGACAATGGGCGTCTGCACAGCGGCATCGGTCGTAGTGAGCGTGCCGTCGGAGGTCATGAGCTGAACCGGCACGGTCAGGCCAAGGCCAGCGAGATACTGTT
The DNA here is from genome assembly GCA_964251665.1 of uncultured Cytophagales bacterium. Classification (GTDB taxonomy): domain Bacteria; phylum Bacteroidota; class Bacteroidia; order Cytophagales; family Spirosomataceae; genus JBBQLG01. The sequence continues at coordinate 136,883 of CAXUKO010000011.1, read as the reverse complement.
TCAGGTCTGCCACGTATTGCTCCGTGAGCGGGCGCGTGTAGGCATTCAGTACAGTAGCCGTCAGGCGTTCGTAAGCCCGGTGATCAGTCGTGATATCCGTTGACAGGCAAACCGCAATATGCGGATGGCGCTGCCGGATATACGTGCCGACCTGTGCCTCATGCGCCGGGTTGACCAATGCATTCTGCAAAGCAACGGCAATAGCTTCTACCCCCCGGCTTACGAGTTCATCAACAGCGCGGGCAACTTCAGTGTCCGGTAAGGGCGTCTGTATAGAGCCGTTATCAGCCATCTCACCCGACAGCGTCCGGCGCAGCGTGCGGGCCACCAGTGGTGCCGGAGCCGGACTGTTGATATCGAAATAATCCTCGCGGGCATCCCTGCCTGTTTCGGGCAGGTTTTCCTGACCCCGGCTAACAATCAGCCCGGTTAGTGCCCCGGTATGGTTACGAATGCCATCGGTAACCACCAGCGTACCGTGTATAATTGTCGTTACCTCGGCCGGACCGATGCCGTGCGTCGTCAGTAACTCGCCGATGCCCTCCCCAATACCGCCCAGTAGATGATCGGGCGGGGTAGGTGTTTTACTAAAAGCCAGTTGACCGGTAATTTCATTGACCAGCACGAGGTCGGTATAGGTGCCGCCTACGTCGATGCCGAGTTTGTAAGGCATGAGATTTGTTACCTTGAATTACCGTGAATGTCTATTGTCTACGCCTGAAACCAACATGATACCAGAGTGTTGGGGCTTTACTTCGCCTTTATGAATTCGCCGGCGGCCGACCGAAGCAGCCCCGACAGTGTATTGAGACAGAACAAAACACCCCGGTCAATCAGGGCGCGGGCCTGATCGCCGGTTGCCGCCGTAGTGCCAATGACCAGCCCGGCCGCCAGTACCGTTTCGACTACCCCGGCAATGGATTTTTTAACTTCATTATGCCCCAGTCCATCATAAAAGCCCATCGACATGGCCAGATCGCGCGGTCCAACCACAAACCCATCCACCCCTTCGACCTGGCAAAGGGCTTCCAGATTTTCGACGGCGGCCTGATCTTCAACCTGAGGTAATACCAGCAGTTGATCGTTGGCAAACTGCACATAATCGGCCTGACTCATGTCGCCCTGCATGTACTGATTGGCCCGCACAAGTCCAAAACCCCGGTTGCCAAGCGGTGGATATTTCACGGCCCGCACAAACGCTTCAAGCTCCGCGACTGTAGAAATGCCGGGCATCATAATCCCCATAACACCAGCGTCTAAGTACGCCAGAATCTGTTTGGGATCGTTGCTGCCTACGCGGGCTAAGGGCGTAATGCCGCTCACTTCGCAGGCCCGCACAATGTTGGGCACCTGAGCCGCCGTGATGGCCCCGTGTTCCCCGTCGATGAGGTAAAAGTCCAGCCCTGCTATCCCGCAGAGTTCGGCAATGGTTGGGTCCGGGCTATCCGACAGGACACCCAACACGGGCTGTTTGCTGCGGAGTTTTGTTTTTACTGCGTTTTCGATCATGAGTCTATTGGCATCGGCGAACCGGCTGAAAAGCCCTGTCCGTTCGGAGAAGCAAGATTAGGACATCTTTGGCAGGAATAAAAGCAATACCCGGCAACACCCCGCCAGCAGAACCGGTCAACAGGGCGTACAACCATCTGAATCAGTCTTTTGGCTACACGCACGACGACGCAACCAGCTTTTCTGTACTTTGCAGCCGGACGAACCACCAGCCCTCCTGCCTGCTATGGAAAAAGAAACCACCCGGCTCGAAGCCTTCAGCGATGGGGTATTTGCCATTGCCATTACGTTGTTGATTCTCGACATTAAAGTGCCCCGGGAGTTACCCGGAAACGTAACGCTGCTGTCGGCGCTGCTTAAACAATGGCCCTCGCTGATTGCGTTTCTGACCAGCTTTTTTACTGTCCTTATCATGTGGATTAACCACCATCGGATTTTCTCACAGATCCGGCAGGTCGATGATCTGTTTCTGCTGCTGAACGGGTGTTTGCTGCTGATTGTAACGTTTATTCCCTTTCCAACGTCACTGGTGGCTGAATACATCAACACCGACCAGCAACGCACCGCTGTGGCTATCTACTGCGGCACCAATTTAACGATGGCCCTGGTGTTTAATGTACTGTGGCGCTACGGCCTGCGGGGTAACCGGCTGCTGGGCCATCAATCGGACCCTGATCTGATTTTATTTATCAACAAAAGCTATGCCGTTGGGCCGTGGGCCTATTTTGGTGCCTTTGCGCTGGCCTTTGTTAACGGGTACGTGGCTTTTGGACTGTGTATTCTGCTGGCCATTTTCTTTGCGTGGCCCAACCAGATTAAACCACCTCACGATCACAAGACACTCGTTTCTCATGCTTAGCCATGCCGTTGCCGCTTTCTGGATTGCCCTAAAAACGGTATTCTGTAATTGCCATGCTGATCGTAACGACAACCACTTTGTGCCACAGCGCAGCCAGTACACGGTATCCCGGTTGAAGCGGTTGCCTGCTGTTATCGGCGAATCGTCCGGGCTGGTGTTCGACCCCGGAACCCGAGGCCTGTGGACGCACAATGATGGCGGAAGCCCACCGGAGTTATTTCAGCTTGACTCAACGGGTCAGCTACAGCGTACATTGCCCATTCCCGCGTCGAATGTTGATTGGGAGGACCTCACCCGCGATCCGGCCGGGCATTTTTACATCGGCGATTTTGGCAACAACGCGAACAACCGGCGCAACCTGTGCATATACCGGCTTCACCCAAACCAGGTGAATCGGGTGGATACCATCCGGTTCAGTTACGTGGATCAACACCAGTTTCCGCCGGGAAAGGATTCACTTAACTTCGACTGCGAAGCGTTTTTCTTTCAGGCTGATAGCCTTTACCTGTTCAGTAAAAACCGGGGACGTGGCCCCGTTTCGGTCTACGCGCTTCCCGCCCGGCCGGGAAACTTTGTGGCGCAACGGGTGGGGCAGATACGCATGAACCGCATGGTAACGGGTGCCGCCATCAGCCCATCGGGAAATCGGTTTGCGCTGCTGACCTACGGAAAAATCTTACTCTTCACCCTCGTACCGGGCGACCCGCTCCTGAGCCACCCCGCTGCCTGCATTCGCTTTTCGCACGCCCAAACGGAGGGCATCACATTCGTAAACGACACAACGCTGATGGTTACCAACGAGCAGCGAAAGTTATTTTTAGTCAGTAAGGCGGTAAGGCGTAAGTTGGTAAGGCGATAAGTTGATAAGTCAGTAAGTGCTTCGCGCTGGAATACTTACTGACTTACTGACTTACTGACTTACCAACTTACCGACTCAAAACTCAAAAGAACAGCTCATTGGCCGTACGAAAGGTGTTGCAGTGGGCTTCGACAATGTCAGCGATACGAACCGAATACCCGCCCCCCATCGACACCGCAATGGGCAACCCATAGCGAATCGCCTGCCCGAATACGAACCGGTCGCGCTGACGGCACCCGTCGCGGCTGACCGACAGTTTGCCGAGCCGATCCGTCGCCAGAATATCCACACCCGCCAGGAAATACAGAAAATCAGGCCGTACCCGGTCAATCAGACCCGGCAGCGTATTGTAGAGCGTTTGCAGATAAGCATCGTCGGTCATACCCGTCGGCAGTTCAATATCCAGATCAGACTGCTCTTTCCGGAGCGGGTAATTATCTTTTCCATGCATACTGAAGGTAAAGACGCGCGGTTCGTGCTGGAACATCACCGCCGTGCCGTTGCCCTGATGCACGTCTAAATCGATGATCAGAATCTGGCGGGCCAGGCCATTTTCGAGCATATAATGGGCCGCTACCCCCATGTCGTTTAACAGGCAGAACCCCTCACCCCGGTCGGGAAAAGCGTGATGCGTACCACCGGCCACGTTCATCGCCACACCGTACTGCTGCGCCAGCAGACTGCACATAATAGTCCCCTGCGTGATCTTCCACTCCCGCTCGACCAGTTCGCGCGACTGCGGAAAACCAATCCGGCGGACCATCACGGGTGGCAGGGTCAGCGTTTTTAGCTGGTGCACATACTCGGGGGTATGAACGGCCAACGCCCACCGGTCATCAACGGGATCAGGTTCAAAAAAATTAGCCGGTGTGCAGGTTCCTTCGTACAGTAATTGTTCGGGAATCAACTCGTATTTGAGCATCGGAAACCGGTGTCCCTCAGGCAGAAGGTGTTTAAAAACGGGGGCGTGGGCAATCTTAAGCATGGGGGCGGGCGATTCCGTTGACTAACTTTTTTATACGAATCAACCCCAAAAAGCCGTATTCGGTTAATTCGACCCGCAACTTTGGGGTCCGTTCACGATACCAACCCATCTATGAAAACAGCCATCGTTACCGGAGGTGCCCAGGGAATAGGGCGCGTTACGACTCAGTATTTGCTTACACATGGCTACCGGGTAGCCGTTTGGGAGGCCGATACAGAAGCCTTAGTTGAACTTCAGGAAGCGTTTAAACCATCCGCCAATAACCTGCTTACGTTGCCCTGTGATGTATCGGCCGAAGGGCAGGTTCGCAAAGCAACCGAGCAGACCATGAGTCATTTTGGCCATATCGACGCGCTCATCAATAACGCCGGGATCGGCATCGAAAAGCCGCTGGACAAGTTTACGCTCGACGATTGGAACCGCGTGATCGGCACCAACCTGACGGGGACTTTCCTGTGCGCCAAACATACCGCGCCGTACATCGGTGCACAAAGCGGCAGCATCATTAACATGTCCTCGACGCGGGCCTATCAGTCCGAACCTGATACGTTTGCCTATTCCGCATCAAAGGGCGGTATTGTTGCCCTGACACATTCGATGGCCATTAGCCTGGGGCCAAACATCCGCGTTAACTCCATTAGTCCGGGGTGGATCGATGTATCAGGACTGAAGAAAAAGAGTAAATCCAAATCGGAAGACCTGCGCCCGATTGATCATCAGCAGCACCCCGCCGGGCGGGTAGGACAGGCCGACGACATTGCCCGAATGATACTTTTCCTACTGGCCGACCAGAACAGTTTCATCACCGGTCAGGACTTTATTGTGGACGGCGGCATGACGCGTAAAATGATTTACGTCTAAACTATCGAACAACCCGAATAGACACCGGTTATAATAGTATCAGTTTTACTTACCCCCTTCGTCAATCTATGCAGTTTGAACTTACTACCCTCTCCGAAACATCTCCCCTCGAAGTACTGGATATGCTCGTTCAAAACCGGCGCGAAGCAGGTCAGTCTTTACTATCGGTGCGGTTCGAATGCCGTCGGGGTCGGGAACGGGACCAGCTTAAATTACCCCTGTTAACCTGGTTCGACGCCAATCAGCTTCAGCAGTTCATTCAGCGGCTGGCCCTGCCGCACCGGCCCGGCACCTACCAGGTCGATCTGCCCGATGCAGGCCTGCGCCTGACCGGGTTTGGGCAGAAGGCCAGTACAGTACGAACCATTCAGGTTGAGGCTTTACCAAATGCCAACAACCGCTTCTCACCCTTCGCCATCAACGGAGATCAGTCGAGTCTGAATCGCTATACCCGTGTATTATCACAACGGCTGTGGGACGCGTTCTGCCGGGGATGAAAAATACTGATAAGTGATAAGCCGCAGGTAGACTGTCATTTAACTACTTACACCTTGACACTTACTACTTAGTACTCATAAATTAAAACTCAACTATGGAAAACGTTAATCAGGATGCTATGCTGAACGCGCAACCCCAGTCATTCGGGACCGATACGGGTGGGCCACTACAGATACCCGACCAGACGAACATGCTGAACGACGATGCCAACGGCGACCCAACCGGCACACTGGACATCACCGAGAGCGCCGGTTCAGGTACGCCATCGGGCAGCCCCAATATGGAACCTGACACCGATGCAGGCACCGGAACGGGCGAAGCTATTGGTAATAATGACGGCACCGAACTTAGCCCGGAAGATACCGATGAGGAGTTTCTAAAATAGGTAAACCGCCGGTTAATACCAGTAAAAAGGGCACCTTCTTGCGAGGGCGCCCTTTTTACTATACAAGCACGGTGTCATTATACGCCGAGGGTACCGCCTAAGGTGGCATCGTTGCTGCGACCATAGCCCGAGCCGGGGCTGTTGCTCATGGTGCCATTGTACGACTCACCCGACTGAAACGTTCCAGCCGACTCTGTTGACTGGCTGCTTCCCGAGTAACTATCACCACGATCACTGGCATACGTAGCTCTGTTGGGATGCGAATAGTTAGAGTCGTTATTTCCCTCCGACTTGGCCCGCTCGTTAATGAACGACTCGGCAATCTGGGTCAGTTTCCGGTCCGTGTTTTTCTCTTCATTTAACGACTGCTCAATCAATTGAGCCGCTTCTGTATAGCCCAGTAACGTGGCCAGCGCGTGCAGTGAGCCATAAGCCGCGATTTCGTGATGTTCCACTTTCTGACCGGCAATAATCAGCCCGGCGTCCCGCGTGAGCGAGCCTGATTCGGTGCTGTCGATTACCACGTTGGCGTCATCGGCCAGGCCATCAATAGCGTTGCAGGTCATCTCGTCCGGTTCGACGCCGATGCTTTGGAATACCTGCTCCAGCCGGGTTACCTGATTGCGGGTTTCTGCGAGGTGGGTCTCGAAGGCGTTACGCACCTGATCGGTCGTAGCGGCCTCCGCCATGTCAGGCATATTATCCACCAGTGCTTTTTCAGCGTAGTAGATACCGCGTAACTCGTTGATGAACAGACTACGTAGTCCTTCATCGTTATCACTGCCAGTACCGGGGCTAAAAAAGTCGGCGATTTGTTTTCCTAACGTTGCCATGGTTTTGTTGAGTTTGGTGAATTTTAAAACGATTCGCTCACCAATTACCCAAAACCGTGCCACCATTGATTTAGTGCAACTTACAGCAGTAAGAGTACAACTATCGGGCACTACACTCCACAACATTAGTAGAATACTCTCCCCCGCTACCCATGCCAGCAACCAGCGAAATAGCCGAATTAAATTTTTCGGTTTACACCAGCACCCGAAGCTGTTCCCGGTAACTATCCAACAGGGCTGCATCAGCCTGTGGGTCAGTGATCAGCGTGTTGGCAAGGGTTAAAGGCGCAAACTGGAAATAAGCGTTTCGCTCCAGTTTCGAGGAGTCGCAGAGCAGGTAAACCTGCGCAGCCTGCTTCGCCAGTGCCAGCGCAATACTGGCTTCCTTCTCACTGCCAGCGCTCAGCCCGTTGAGCCGGGATAGCCCGTCGACGCCAATAAACGCTTTATCGACCCGGTAACGGGCAATGTGTTCGCGGGCAATTTCGCCATGCACCGCCTGCCGTTCCGCATCCACTTCACCCCCGACCAGGTTGAGCGTTACGGCCGAACCTGTCAGTTCATAGATAATCGGCAGAGAATTAGTTATGACGCGAATCGACTTATTACGAATAAAGGGGCAAAGCCGGAACACGGTACTGCCACAATCCAGCATGATTGTATCGCCATCCTGAATTTCCTGAGCGGCCAGGCGACAGATATGATCTTTCTGCTCCGCAAACCGGGCCGACTTATTCACGAAGTCAACCGGGTTCCTGGCCAGATCGACGCGCATAGCCCCGCCGTGAGTGCGGTACACCAGCCCGTCTGCCGCCAGTATTCCCAAATCACGCCGGACAGTGATCTCTGACGTGTTCAATACGGCCGCCAATTCAGCTACCTCTACGCTGCCCCGTTCCTGAACAAGTTGTAAAATTATTTGCTTCCGATTTTGAAAAGCCATTTACTTCGCGGTTATTTGATCAAAATTAATCATTTTCAATCAATAATAATCATTCATGATTCCTCAGATTCGTATCACCGAGCAGAAGGTTCTTTCCGATAATTGGTATGTACTCCGAAAAGTCACCTTCGATTACCAGCACCGTAACGGCCAATGGTCGACGCAATCCCGCGAAGCCTACGACCGGGGCAACGGCGCAACGATCCTCCTCCATAATCCGGTCACCGACACGGTGATTCTCACGCGTCAGTTTCGGATGCCTACCTATGTAAATGGTAATGCTACCGGGATGCTGATCGAAGCCTGTGCGGGTTTGTTAGACAATGATAACCCCGAAGATGCTATCCGGCGCGAAACGGAAGAAGAAACCGGCTACAAAATCGGGAACGTCCGCCGGGTATTCGATGCCTACATGAGTCCCGGCTCGGTCACCGAAAAACTATTTTTCTTCATCGCCGACTACACCGATGCTACCGAACGAACAGCCGGTGGTGGCGTCGATGAGGAGGATATCGACGTGCTGGAATTGCCCCTGTCGCAGGCCATGCAGATGATTGGGTCAGGCGAGATTCAGGATGGCAAAACGATCATGCTATTGCAGCATTTGTTTATCAGCCAGTTAACCAACGCTTACATTGGGTGATGGCTATTACTACCTGAGCGCTCAGTTAGTCAGGGATACCGATTCAATAGACAGGTAGTAATATTTATTACCGGCTATACCATAAACGGTCTTATCGGACTCGTAATAACTCCCGCTGAACCGCACCTTGAGGCCACTTTTTTGGTACGGCGTTTCCAGATTACAGGCATAGCCTATATCGTATGAATCGAAGCTATTCGGAACTCCGATAAAATAACTGCTCTGGGTTGAATCAAAATACACCTGACCGCTCACTTGTTTGACTTGTTTGACAAATGCCCCGGCGTTAGAACAGTACGCAGATGGTCCTACAGAATTTGCCTGCCTGCATGACAAACTCGCGGCAACGAGCCATAGTGACAGATTTAAGAACGGGCGTTTCATGGGTAGAATCTTTTCTGAGATTGATCCCAAAAACAACAAGAGGGTTGCAACGAGTCGCCCCAATTCTAACGTGTAATTGATGCATATGGCATAAAAAAGCCCCAATCCTGCGACTGGGGCTCCGATGTTAGGCGACCGATTCTGGAATCGAAACCGAACGCTTTCCCGGCCGTAGCACTGCCGGGAACGACAATCTTCTAACCGCCGAACGATTCAATGGCGCATAAAAAAGCCCCAACCTTACGGATGGGGCTTTGATCTTAGGAGTGATCGATACGGGAATCGAACCCGTGTTACTGCCGTGAAAGGGCAGTGTCCTAACCGCTAGACGAATCGACCGTCTGGTGACAGACCTGACGTGGTTTGGTTGCTCAAATGACCACGTCAGCGAATCGTGATGCAAAAGTACGGTGATAATTTTAAAAGGCAAGAACTCCGCCCAAAATTTTGTGCAGCATCGTCGTGCTATCGGTTTAAACGCTATTTTTGACGGTTTACAAATGCCTTGCAATCAACCTGTTTTCGTCGCTCACCCCGCATGAAGAAATTTTTGTTTCTCAGTATCCTCCTCAGTTTTTCACTATCAGTTCGGGCCCAATCCAGCCTGCAGTCACCCGCTCAATTTCTGGGCTATCCCCTCGGCAGTCGCTTTACACCGCACCATCGCGTGGTAGCCTATGCCGAACAGGTTGCCCGCCAATTACCCAAACAAGTCAAGGTTATTCCCTATGGGCAAACGTATGAAGGTCGTCCGTTAGTGGTCGTCGTAATAGCAACGGAGGCTAACCTGGCCCGGCTGGACGAAATCAGAACGAATAATCTCAAGCGCATTGGCCTGCTCGAAGGTACTCCTACAGCCACGCCACAGCCCGCCATCGCCTGGCTGAGTTATAACGTTCATGGCAACGAAGCCGTCAGTTCGGAAGCGTTTATGGAGGTGCTATACGGATTGACCTCGGGTCAGAATCCGGCGGCACAGAAGGTGTTGAATACGGCAGTTGTACTGATGGACCCTGGTCTGAACCCTGATGGCCACGACCGCTACGTGAACTGGTACAATCAGATGGCCGGTCGTAACATCGACGCGACACCGTTTGCCCGTGAACATACCGAACCCTGGCCCGGCGGACGGTTTTCGCACTACTATTTTGATCCGAACCGCGATTGGGCGTGGCAGACGCAGGAAATTACCCAGCAACGGATGGCGCTCTATCACCAGTGGATGCCCCAACTTCACGCCGACTTCCACGAGATGAGTTCCGAGAGTTCGTACTACTTTGCCCCCTCCGCCAAACCATACCATGAGGACATCACCAAATTCCAGCGGGAGTTTCAGCAGCTAAGCGGGCAGTATAGCAGCCGGGCCTTCGATAAAAATGGCTGGCTATACTACTCTCACGAACGCTATGACCTGCTTTATCCGAGCTACGGCGATACCTATCCCACCTACAATGGGGCCATTGCCATGACCTTTGAGCAGGGCGGTGGCGGCCGGGCTGGTCGGGCCATTCAGCGCGAAGATGGCGATACGCTCACGCTGCGGCAGCGCATCGATCACCACGTAGCCACCTCGTTTGCTACCCTCGAATCCGTTGCCGACCGCGCCCCGGATATTCTGAAAGAGTTTGGTCAGTTTTTCGACAAAGCCCGTAACACGCCCATCGGTGCGTTCAAAACGTATGTTATCAAAGCCAATGGCGACCCGGGTCGGATCAACGCCATGCGGCAATTGCTTGATCGTAATCTAATCCGCTATGGTACGGCTGGTAAAGCCCTGAACGCATCAGCCTTCAGCTACACCAGCCAGAAAAACGAGACTGTGTCTATCGCGGCCGAAGATCTGGTAATCAGCGCGTATCAGCCTTCATCGACATTGCTCAAGATTCTGTTTGAGCCAAAGTCGGCACTCGAAGATTCGGTCACGTACGACATTACAGCCTGGTCGCTGCCCTACGCCTATGGCCTGTCTACTTATGGTTTAACAACCCGCCTGAATTCGGTGGCTTCATCGGCTACAACCCCGGCTACACCCGCTACAGTCCCTGCTTCAGCAATACCCTACGCGTATCTCGCCCGCTGGCAGTCGCTGCCTTCGGTACAGTTACTGGCGGGGTTACTGAAGCAGAACGTAAAAGTGCGGGTGAATGAAAAACCGTTTGAGTTGGGGGGAAAGACTTACCCGGCGGGTACGCTGCTGATCACCCGCGCCGGTAACACCCGGATTGCCAACTTCGATGCGCTGGTGCAGGGCGAAGCCACAAAAGTAGGTCAGTCGTTGACACCCGTGCAGAGCGGATTCGTTACAAAAGGCTCTGATTTTGGTTCGGAGTTCATTATGACCGTTAAACCGCTGCGGGTGGGTGTTGTAGTGGGCGATGGCACGTCGGCAACGGCAGCGGGCGAAGTCTGGCACTACTTCGACCAGGATCTGAATTACCCCGCCACGCTCATCGATGGCAATGCGCTGGGCAATGTGAACTGGTCACAGCTGGATGTACTGGTCTTGCCAACCGGCTATGGATACAGTCGTATTCTGACCGAGAAAAACCTCAGCGCTATTAAAGACTGGGTACGGGCCGGGGGCAAACTCATTGCGATGGAGCGGGCCGCTGACTTTATGGCGGGCAAACCCGATTTCGAACTGAAAGAGAAGGAAACGAAAGACGATAAGAAACCCGATCCGAAACGCAGCGCGACCGATTCGCTGAAACGCTACGAGGACCGGGAACGGAGTGCCATTTCAGACGAAACACCGGGCAGTATCTACCGGGTGAACCTCGACACATCGCACCCATTAGGGTTCGGTTTAACCAACGGCTACTACGCCCTGGTGCAGGATGCCCATAATTTTGATCTGCTCAAATCGGGCTGGAACGTGGGCTATCTGAAAGCGGATAACTACGTAGCTGGTTTTGTGGGTAAGAACACAAAGGACAAGCTAAAAAATACGCTGTCGATGGGCGTACAGTCGTTGGGTCGGGGAACAATTGTCTACTTAGCGGATGATCCGTTATTCCGCGGTTTCTGGTACAGCGGCAAAGTCCTTTTTGGTAACGCCGTCTTTATGGTTCCCTGATTGACCGGAAAAGACCGAAATGAACAACGTGACACCGAGTTAGTTTAGAAAGAACAGCGCAGTGCTGTTCTTTTTCATTCATTACTAACCAACTCTCGCGTTATGAAAACCCTGTTACGTTACTTCCCAACGGCTTTTGTGGCCCTGTTTATTACCGTGTTTCTGACCAGTTGCGCGGCTATTGGTGATGTTTTCAAGACCGGCGTCTGGACGGGTGTCATTCTGGTTGTCGTGGGTATTGGGCTGGTAATCTGGTTAGTATCCAAACTGTTCGGCGGGGGTGGCAACAGCAATCCCTGATAGTAGATAAATAGTTACTAAAAACGCCGGGCCCTGATGGAACCCGGCGTTTTTATTGATGCGCATTTCAACCGAGTTCAGGCCACTAATTCCAACAGCCGGTCGCGCTGTAATACGGCCCGCTGCCGTTCGCTTAATTCCTCCGAAGCCCGTACCAGCGGCAGGCGAACCTCCGCCGAAATCAACCCCATAATTTCCAGTATATTTTTAACACCAACCGGATTGCCCTCTTCATAAAGCAACGGATCGATCCGCAGAAAATGGCTTAACTCGGTGCGGGCCGTGGCAAAATCGCCCTGCAAAGCGGCATGAACTAACCCCGCAAATTTAGCGGGGAAGGCGTTGGCAATCACCGACATAACGCCGACTCCTCCGATACTGATAATGGGCACCGTCTGTACGTCGTCACCCGATATGAGCAGAAAGTCTTCGGGTTTGTCGCGGGCGATTTCCATGCATTGCTCAATCACGCACGACGCTTCTTTTACCCCAATGATGTTGGGATGCTGCGCCAGTTCGCAGATGGTTTCGGCACTCATGTTAATACCCGTCCGGAAGGGAATGTTATACAGAATAACCGGCACCGGGCTGGCATCGGCAATGCGCGTAAAGTGTTCGATGACCCCCCGTTTTCCCGGCTTGTTATAGTAAGGGCAAACCGACAGAATAGCGTCGACGCCCTGAAAGTCAATATCCTTCATGCCCGTCACCACATCCGCCGTGACATTGCCGCCGACCCCGAACACGATGGGCAGGTTTTTAGGGTTGTTTTCCTTGAGGTACTGTAGTTGCTGTTTCTTCTCCGCCTTCGTCACCGTCGGCGACTCGCCGGTGGTTCCCTGCAACACAATATAATCCACGCCCCCGTCGGAGACGTGCTGAATGACCCGGCCAAAGCCGTCGAAGTCAATGGAATAGTCGGCCTGGAAAGGCGTGACGATAGCGACGCCGACGCCGTGGAACTGGGTATACATAAAAACTACCGGTTTGTATTACCGCAAAGTTACGGGAATTGGGCGGGAAAGTTGTTTTGATTACACATCAACCGTCTGCTCGCCCGTCAGCATAGCCACAAAAGCCTCTTCGCTAATCATAGGCACATTAAGTTTTTCGGCTTTCTGCACCTTCGAGGGACCGGGGTTTTCGCCAACGATCAGGTAATTGAGTTTCTTGGAAATACCGCTCAGTAGCCGGCCACCGTTCGCTTCGATCCGGGCTTCGAGTGCCTCCCGGCTAAAATTGGCGAAGGTGCCGGTGTACAGAAATGTCTTGCCTTCCAGCCCGCTTCCCTCCCGCGCTACAACCTTCCGTTCAGACACCATCTGTAAGCCCGCGAGCCGCAGCCGCTCCACGAATACGCGGTTATCGGCGTCGGCAAACCAGCCCACTACGCTCTGTGCAATACGCGGCCCGGTATCGGGTACGGCCAGCAGACCATCCAGATCAGCGGCCATCATGGCATCGATGTTGCCGAAATAATCGGCTAAATTTTCGGCAGTAGTATTCCCCACGTAGCGGATGCCCAGCGCAAACAACACATTGGCAAACGACTGATTTTTCGATAGCTCGATTGCGCTCAGAATGTTTTCAACGGATTTTTGCTGTAGCCGAACCGCGCGGGTCTTGCCGGTTTTATCATCGGTATGCACTTTTTCCAAGCCCAGCAGCTTCTCCGTCGTCAGTTCATATAAGTCAGCCGGACTTTGCACCAGTCCCCGATCAATGAGCAGCTCGATTTTTCCTTCGCCCAGACTTTCGATGTTCATGGCCCGGCGCTGAATGAAATGTTCGAAGCGGGCCTGTTTCTGGGGTGGGCAACCGCGCTCGTTGGGGCAGTAAAAGTGGGCTTCTCCTTCTTTGCGCACCAACGGCGTACCACAGGCCGGACAGTCAGTTGGGTAAATGATCGGCTGGGCAGCGTCGGTCCGTTTATTGAGGTCCACACCCGTTATCTTGGGAATGATTTCCCCGCCTTTCTCCACAAAAACCGTGTCGCCCAGACGGACACCGAGCCGCTCGATCTCATTGGCATTGTGCAGCGACGCCCGTTTTACCACTGTTCCCGCCAGCAGTACGGGGGTCAGATTAGCCACCGGCGTAACGGCTCCGGTACGCCCAACCTGATACGTAATGCTGTTCAGTGTCGTGCTGGCAGCCAGTGCTTTATACTTAAAGGCAATGGCCCAGCGCGGACTTTTGGCGGTATAGCCCAGGTCGCGTTGCTGGTCGTAGCGGTTTACTTTAATGACAATGCCATCCGTACCGAGCGGCAGCGTAAAGCGTCGGGTATCCCACTCATTGATGTAGGCCATTACCTCATCCAGGGTGGTACATTTTCGCCAGGTGGGCGAGACATTGAAGCCCCATTTCTTGAGCGCAATCAGGCTTTCCTCATGGGTATGAAAAACCTCGGTACCGTCGGGCAGCGGGTCTGACAGGAACGAATAGAGGTAACAATCCAGCCGACGTTTGGCCACGGCAGCCGAATCCTGTTGCTTGAACGTACCAGAAGCCGCATTCCGGGGGTTAGCCAGTTGGGCTTCGCCAATATCATCGCGCTCCCGGTTGATGCGCTCAAACTCGGCCAGGGGCAAAAAGCCCTCACCCCGCACCTCGAACAGAGCCGGAATGCCTTCCGCCGTTACCCGCAGGGGCATGGTCCTGATGGTGCGGATGTTGTGCGTAATGTCGTCCCCCCGAACGCCGTCACCCCGCGTGGCACCTTGTACGAGCAGCCCGTTTTCGTAGGTCACACTCAACGCCACACCATCGAATTTCAGTTCGCAGATGTATTCATAGGCCTGCCCGTTCAGTCCTTTTCGGACGCGGGAATCGAACTCCAGCAGGTCGGCTTCGGAGTAGGTATTGCCCAGCGACAGCATAGGGAAGCGGTGATAGACCGTGGCAAATTCCTTGCTGATGGTACCGCCCACGCGTTGGGTCGGCGAATCGGGTCGGCGCAGTTCCGGGTGCTGCTGTTCGAGCGCGGTCAGTTCTTCCAGCAGTTGGTCGAAAGTATAATCGTCTACTTCCGAGATACTATGCTGATAGTATTGGTAGTTGTAGTAGTTGAGTTGGTCGGTTAATTCCTGGATGCGTTGTTCTGGGTTCATAGGTATCCGCAACGGCGGTCTGACCGGACGCCCACATCCGGTTGTTCAGGTAAAAAGCCGGACGTGGGCGTCCGGGATACAGGTTTCGTCAATCCATCAAAAAAAGGTAGCTTTACAGCCATTAATTTTTTGCGTGATGACCCTACCCATTTTGGCTCCGTCTGTACTGGCTGCTGATTTTGCCAACCTCCAGCGCGACGTTGAACTGATAAACCAAAGCGACGCCGACTGGTTTCACATCGACATCATGGATGGCGTTTTCGTCCCAAATATATCATTTGGTTTTCCCGTTATGGAAGCCGTACGGCGATATGCAACAAAACCGCTGGACGTTCACCTGATGATTACGCAGCCTGAACGTTACCTCGATCAGTTCGCGAAAGCCGGAGCTACCACCATTACAGTTCATTACGAGGCCTGTACGCACCTGCACCGCACGCTGACGCACATCCGGGAGTTGGGTTGCCGGGCCGGTGTGGCACTGAACCCGCATACGCCCGTCAGCCTGCTCGAAGACGTGCTGCCGGTGCTCGATCAGGTGTTGCTGATGTCGGTTAATCCTGGCTTTGGGGGTCAGGTATTCATTGACCATACATTCGCTAAAATCCGGCGGCTGAAACAATTAATTACCCTGTACCAGGTGCCGGTGCTGATTGAAGTAGACGGGGGCGTTGGACCGGGTAATGCGGCCGGGCTGGTTCATGCGGGGGCTGATGTGCTGGTAGCGGGCACCTCCGTATTTGGCGCCGATGATCCGTTAGCCGCCATCCGGCAGCTGAAAGCACAACCGCCCGTTCCTGTTGTGTAACTTGTGTAATCCGTTGACTTGTTTCTCTTGTGCGACTACCCTTTTTATGAATAAACTATTCCTCGCGGGCCTGCTGTCCGGTTTGCTGTTCCTGACGGCCTGCCAGACGCAGACACAAACTGAGACTGAAACGCCGACCAGTGCCACCCTCACGGCCGACAGCAGCCAGTCCCTGCACGTGGCTCCCGCCCCCGACTGGGCGCGCAACGCAACGATCTATGAGGTGAATACGCGGCAGTTCTCCGCTGAAGGCAACTTTAAGGCGGTTGAGGCTCAGTTGCCGCGCCTGAAAGAACTCGGGGCCGACATTATCTGGCTGATGCCGATTTTTCCGATCAGTCAGACCAACAAAAAAGGGACACTCGGCAGTCCCTACGCGGTGGCAGACTACAAAGCCATTAACCCGGACTACGGCACCCTCGCCGATTTTAAAGCCCTCGTGCTCCGTGCGCATAAAATGGGCCTGCGGGTTATTCTGGACTGGGTGCCTAACCATACCGGCTGGGATCATGTCTGGACAAAGGAGCACCCCGACTGGTACACCCGCGTGAAGGGCAAAATGACGACACCGCTGGACGAAAAAGGCAAACCCACCGACTGGACGGACGTGGTTGACCTGAACTATGCCAACCCCGAAATGCGCGCAGCAATGATCGACGCCCTGCAATACTGGGTGCGCGAATGCGATGTGGATGGCTACCGCTGCGACATGGCCGGTCTGGTTCCCGATGATTTCTGGGCTGAAGTGCGTCCGGCGCTGGATAAGATCAAACCCGTTTTCATGCTCGCCGAATGGGAAGATGACCCCAGGCAGTTCAGCGTCTGTTTTAACATGAATTACGGCTGGAGCATGCACAAGCTACTGAAAGAGATTGCCAAAGGTACCCGTCCGGCAACGGCCATCGACTCGTTGCTGACCCGTAACCGGGAACGGTTTCCGGTGGGATACTACCAGATGAACTTCACCCAGAATCATGACGAAAACAGCTGGAACGGCACCTTAACGGAGTCGTTCGGTGTGGGGGGCGATGCCTTTACAGCCCTGGCGTACACCCTCGAGGGTATGCCGCTCGTCTATAACGGTATG
This sequence comes from uncultured Cytophagales bacterium, assembly GCA_964251665.1. Classification (GTDB taxonomy): domain Bacteria; phylum Bacteroidota; class Bacteroidia; order Cytophagales; family Spirosomataceae; genus JBBQLG01. Next base: position 119,740 of record CAXUKO010000011.1, on the reverse strand, counting down.
GAAGCGAACCTGAGCAAACGGCTTAAATTTTTCGAGAAAGACCCCATCTACTGGGGGAACTACGGAAAAAATGATTTCTTTAAAACACTGCTTACTTTAAAGCATCGGAACAAGGCACTCTGGAACGGTCCGGCCGGCGGGGAAGCGGTTAAACTAAGTACGGGCAGTGATGAGTCCGTGTACGCCTTTCATCGCCAGAAAGAAACCGACCACGTTGCCGTATTAATTAACCTGAGCGACCAGCCGCACACCATCCGGTTGTCGGGAACAGGTTTCGAGGGTATTTATACCGACGTTTTCAGCCGCCAGCCTACTGAGCTAAAGGCCGAAATGGTGATGACACTCAAGCCCTGGGAATACCGGGTACTGACCAATTAATTAATAGTGGGTAAGGCGGTCAGTCGGTCAGTTAATAAGCGTGGGTTAATTAACTCCTCACTAACTTACCGACTCTGGCGAAGCAACTTACCGACTTACCTGACTTAATACGTATGCAATTGAGGTTTTTTCTCATCGGATTTCTTCTGAGCCTGCATCTGCCCGTCAGTCAGGCACAGCCGGAAACGGCCCCGGCGGACCAGGCCGTTCAATGGGCCAGCCGGGTCGTCGGTGTTTCGTCGGAAGCGAAGGGGGAGAATTACGGTCGTCAGTACAAAGCTGTTCAGGCGCTGGGCCGTCCGAACAAGTTACCGCAGCTTGGCGACAGCCCCTGCGCGTGGTCGCCCCTCTACCCCGACAATGCAGCAGAAGAGTGGATTCACGTTGCCTTTGCCAAACCCACGCGGGCGCGGCAGGTGGTGATCGGCGAAAGCGTGAATCCGGGCGTTATCTCCCGCGTACTCGTGATCGATGAAGCCGGTCGCGAACATGCCGTTTATCAGAACGACAACCCCGCCCCCCGCCCCGACCCGTTGCTGCGGATTTTCCCGAAAGACTCGGGACTGATTGGTAAGGAAGTGAAGGTGATGCTGATGCCGGGCCGGATTAAAGGGCCAAACCAGATCGACGCCATCGGCATTTCGGAGGACCGCAAACCCATTACCGTCAGCATCAATGTAGCTAAAGGTACACCCACCGACCTTGCCAAAGAGAACCTCGGCAAAGGCGTTAATTCACCCGGTGAGGAAGTAGCCCCGGTCATCTCACCCGATGGCAAAACGCTTTACTTTACCCGCAATAAATTCAAGGGGAACGTGGGCAGCCCCGACCGGCAGGACGTTTGGGTATCCACACTTGCCGCTCCCAGCGCGGGTATGCCCCCCCAGTGGAACGAAGCCACCAACCTTGGTCCACCAATCAATAACGCCGGTGACAACGCTGTGAGCAGTCTCTCGCTCGATGGCCGGACCATGTACCTGCTGAATGTCTACAAGCCCAATGGCGATCTGATGTTTGGTCTGTCGCGCTCCATCAAAACGCGGGCGGGCTGGAGTACCCCTGTCGAGTGCAAGATTGCCAATAATTACAGCGTAGCGGCCGGGTCGCAGGACGAACCGGCGCAGGCCGAATTCGTGATTGGTCCCGAAGGCAACGTTATTATTATGGCCGTCCGGCGGAAAGACACCGAAGGCGACCGCGACCTGTACATCTCTTTTCTGCAACAGGATAAAGTAAGCTGGTCGGAGCCCCGTTCCTTGGGGCCAACGCTGAATACGGCCGATTTTGAGAGTTCGCCGTTTCTGGCGGCCGACGGTCGTACCCTGTATTTCACCTCAGCGGGCCACCCCGGTTTTGGCGATGGCGATATTTTTGTGAGCCGTCGGCTCGATGAAAGCTGGACCAATTGGTCGGTGCCGGAGAATCTGGGGCCAGCCATCAATACGCCCGAGTGGGACGGGTATTTTGTGGTGCCCGCCACCGGCGACTACGCCTACCTGAGTTCAAGCGCCAACTCGCTGGGCGAAGATGATATTTTCCGGCTCAAGCTGTTTCCGGCCATTAAGCCCGATCCGGTTGCGATTGTGTCGGGGCAGGTGCTGGACGCGCTTACCAAAAAACCGGTAGCGGCTGAAGTCGTTTCCAGCCTGGCGCAGGACAAAAAAGTAGTCTCCAAGGCGGACTACGACCCCGAAACCGGTGAGTATAAATTGATTCTGGCTACGCAGAAAACGTACACCCTGTCGGCTATCAAAGCGGGTTATTTTCCCCTGACGGAAGCGCTCGACCTGAGTAAAGACAAGCGTTTCCGCGACATCCGGCGCAATCTGTACTTAGTCCCTATCGACTCGGGCCAGAAAGTGGTGCTGCGGGAAGTACTGTTCGAGCAGAGCAAATTTGACCTTCTGCCCGGCTCCTCCATTGAACTGGACCGGCTGGTTGCATTGCTCAACGAGTACCCGGCCATGGAAATTCTGGTGGAAGGGCATACCGATAATCAGGGCGAGTGGGCCTTGAATATGAAGCTCTCCGAAGACCGCGTTCGGGTCGTAAAAGAGTATCTGGTAGCACAGGGCATTGCCGAAGCGCGAATCCGAACCAAAGCCTGGGGGCCGAGTAAACCCATCGCCAGCAACGAAACCGATGAGCGACGCCGGCAGAACCGGCGGGTAGAATTTACCATTCTCAAACGCTGACAGACCGGAATTGGACGTACTTTTGCCGGGTAAGTCAGTCAATCTATGCATTCGTACGCGCTCCGTAACGCGAAGTTTATTCTGGTCAGTATCCTGGTTGTAGCCCTGTTGCTGCGACTTTATCGGGTCGATAACTATGGCATTTTCTTCGACGAAAAATCAACACTGCTGATTAGCCAGGGCGTTTGCCTCGAAGGCTCCAATCAGCGCGATGTCTTCACCAAGACCTATTTTACCCCCAGTGAGTTCTGGAAACCCAAAACGTTTGCGGACTTTATCGAAGCCAATATTCGGGGCGACATTGGCAACAGTCCGGCCTACTATGGCGTGTTGTGGCTGTGGATGGAGGTATTCGGGCTGAGCGATTTTTCGATGCGTATGCCCTCCGTACTCTTCAGTACCCTGACAGTGCTGATGCTGTACGTCTTTGTTAAACGCCATGTCCGAACGGGCAGTCCGGTTACCACCGAAACCATCGCTCTGGTCAGTTGCGCCTTAGCCGCCGTCGAACCGTTTTTCATTGCCTACAGCCACATGGCCCGCAATTACTCGATGACGTTTTTGCTGACCCTGCTGGCGACCCATCTCTTTCTGCTCATTCTGGAACGACGCCCCCAGCCAACAGCAGCCAGCCTGCCCGATACAACCACACCCGTTCCCTGGTGGCTCTACGTCGCCTATGGTCTGACGTTTACCACGGCGGTCCTCTCGCATTATTTAGCCATTACCGTTTTCGCCTGCCATGGGTTATACGCCCTGCTGTACCTGCGCCAACCAGCGGTCTGGATCAGGCTCGGGCTGACTGCGCTGGCCGGCTTTGTGCCCGTTGTGCTGTGGTTTGTCTTTGGGGGAGGGAAGTACACCTTCTTTACGCTCAATTATCAGGCGACACTGTACCGCAATCTCGCCCTGACCAACCCGACCAACAATCCCTACGGGCTAATTTACCCCGCTACACTGCCTAACATTCTGAAGCGGGTCACGCCTATTTTTGCGGATTTATTTATCTTCTCCAATGGGCTGGGGCCGTTGTTGATGAGCCTACGAAATACAACGGTAGCGGTGGCCCTGGGAATAACCGCAACCGTACTTATCAGCCGGTACTACCGGGATGATAAGCCGCCCGTTTGGGTAAAACTGGGTTTATCGGCACTGTTGCTCATTGGTGTGCCCATTTATTCGGTCGTGCCGCTTCATTTCGTACTCGTCACGGCAGCAGTTCCACTTTGCTACATGATCTGGCAATACGCCCGCAGCGTGGTTGAATCGGACCAGAAACGACTCATCAACCTGTTGATCCTGCTGGCTTTTTTCCCGACGATCTTCCTGATGGTGATGGCCTGGCGCTCGGGTCACACGTTTGGTATTACCCAACGGTACTCGGGCTTTTCGTTTCCGTACGTTGTGGTACTGGTGGCTATGGGGCTGCATCAACTGGCTTCGCTTCGCTGGTGGTTCAGTGTACCGCTCTGGATTACACTGGGCATCCAGGCTGGCTACGTGGGGCAACTGCTCACTAAAATTTATGCCGATACCGAAGTGAAGTACACCTATTTCGGGACGGCCCGACTGCCTAATCCGTACTGGTCGGCAGCGCAGCAGCTAACCCGGCAGTACCAACCCGGCGACACCATTCTGTATCCCAACCGTAAACGATTGATCGAGTCAAAAATCGACCTGACGTATTCAGCGGTTTCGCTGCTGGATGCCCAGCTGGTGAATGTTTACCTGCCCCCCACCGCCACGTACTGGCAACGCATCGACCCCAGCGAGCCGGACAAGATTGTGCTCAGGAAAGGCCGCACGGGTCAGCGTATTACCATCTTCGATTTGCAGGGCAGCAAATACCGGTATTAGTACGGTGGCAACCATGTACTGGGAAGCGGGCCGTGTACTCAGTTATGGCCTGTTCACTGACATTTTTTTTTATCCTGTCGTAAATTAGCCCCCGGTCCAGCCTACTGACCAACTATTTCAGCGCATGACACACGACTTACAACGGCAGCTTCGGCTGAAAGTACTCGACTTATATAATCAGGCGCATGCCGGACATATCGGCTGTTCGCTGAGTTGCATTGACCTGATGATTGCCTCCCTCATTGAGCGCAAGCGGGAGCAGGACACGTTTATTTTATCGAAAGGCCACGCAGCAGCGGCCCTGTACACCTGTTTGCACTACCTCGGCGAACTCTCCGACGACGACCTGGCTACCTATTATCAGAACGGCACCACCCTGCCCGCTCATCCGGCCCCCGGTCAGCACAAAGGCATTCCGTTTGCCACAGGATCGCTGGGCCACGGACTGCCCATTGCGGCCGGTATTGCCAAGTCGGGTAAGCTGATGGGCACCGACGAACGCGTCTACGTGCTCCTCTCCGACGGTGAAACCAACGAAGGCACCACCTGGGAAGCCGCGCACTTTGCCCTGGCGCATCAGTTGGACAACCTCGTGATGCTGATCGATAAAAACGGCCTGCAGGGATTTGGCACCACCGCCGATGTGCTGGGCGATACGGCCTCACTGGCCAAGTGGGAAGCCATTGGCTTCGAGACGGTGGAAGTAGACGGGCACGATATTGACCAGCTTACGGCGGTAATCGATCAGCTCACGGCCGTTCCGAATGGCAAGCCGAAAGCCATTATCGCGCATACCGTAAAGGGCAAAGGCGTGTCGTATATGGAAAATAAACTCGAATGGCACTACCTGCCCATGACAGCGGATCAATACAATCAGGCGCGGGCCGATGTGCTGGAGCGGTATCCGGCCCTGGAACCGGCCTGACGTACCGGAAGGTACTCAAGGCAAACCAAATCCCTATCCCTGAAGCGGCATCCTGACCAGAGCCGTTCTATTACTCCGTCATTACGGGGGATGCCAGCAGTCCGATGCCCCAAATCAGACAGAAAACGTCCCAAATATGATAGTGCAGCCGTTGGAAACAGGTGACATTTGACTACCCAAACGGGCAGTTTATTCACCCATGTCTCCTTACCCGGTATGAATCCGCTAACGGTTAACCTGACGCTTACTTCAATTGAGCTGGTCCGCCAGCGCTGGGAGCGACATCTGTACATTGTAGTGGCCGTGGCTAACGGCGAAACACCCGGGCAGCTGACCGTACTGCAGTTGCCCGACACCGGGTCGCCGACGCTGGGAAAGCACTGGACCCAGTATGGTTTTGATCCACCGGGCGAAGCCAGAGACAACCTACTTCTGTTTTCAACGCCCATACCGCCCAGCAGGGTCCTCCACGTACGGATGTGGGTTATGGCGTCGATGGACGGACGACGGGAACTGCCTGACATCCTCTCCGAGAGTACTGGTCAGATCAGCCAGTCTTCAGAAAAACACAGGCTATTCCGCACTTCCGGCCGTTGCAGGCCATTCGTAATCGAAGGGTTCAAAACTGCCGACGAGGGACTTGATAAGCTTGGTGTTGCGCTCATCCAGTCAGGTGACCGGCATCTTGGTTTTGTCCTGATGGATCAGTCGTTCGATGCGGTTAATCTACCCATACCCTGTTCGCAAACGATGCTGTCGGGCGAAGGCACCGTGAGCTGGCGCTGGGCAGCGGGGGCAGAGACGCCGTTACCAATGGCAACACATGCCTATCGTACCGGCTCTCTGTTTAACGCGTTCTACCGCTGAAACGGACGCACTGACTTACTCAGGCAACGGGCAGCCGGAAATAAAAGGCAGCTCCATCGGTAATGTTTTCCAGGCCGATTTCCCCGCCCATGGACACAATAAACTCTTTGGAGATAGCCAGCCCCAGGCCGGTTCCACTGGTCTGACCGTTGGAGCCGGGTGCTTTAAAATACCGGTCGAAAATACGGGCACGGTGTTCTTCGCGAATGCCCGCGCCGTAGTCGCGTACCCGAAATTCGACCTGTCCATTCAGCGCCTTCACCGACACGTCAATTTTGTTCTCTTCGGGGCTGTGCCGGACGGCATTGGACAAAAAGTTAATCAGCACCCACGACGCCTTATCGGGATCGGCCTTCACGGCGGGCAGGTTAGCGGGGGCGTTTACGTTAAACCGGATACTTTTCTGATCGGCAGGAAGCCGGAGCGCATTCGTGGCATACTGGATAATATCGGCAGGGGCTACGTTTTCTATGGTTAACTGAATCTGCCCCGACTCGACCTGCGCCATATTGACCAGTTCGCCGGTGATGCTTAACAGCCGCTCGGCATCGTCGCGGACGTGGTTGATGAGTTGTTTCTGCTCGTCGTTCAGTTGACCAATGCGGGGGTCATCGAGTAGTTTCAGGCTGAGTTTAATGCCAGAAATAGGCGTTTTCAACTCGTGGGAAACCGTGGCAATGAAGTTGGTTTTAGCCTGGTCGAGTTCTTTGAACGAGGTGATGTTCTCCAGCATAATCACATGCCCGGCCTGAATGGGTTCGCCATCGCCCGTTGGCCGCACGGTCACGACGTGGGTTTGTTTATTAAAGTAACTTTCTTTGCCACCCCCTGCCGGGTATGGGTCAAAAATCTTGAGCAGGCTATTTTCGGTGCTCACTTTTTCGGGCTGCATCAGGTCCTGAATCAGCGTCCGCATCAGGTCATTTACCGAGGCTACGTCGGGGGCATATTCGCCGACTAAGGTAGCTTCATCGAAGCCCAGCAGGCGACAGGCCACCGGGTTGGCGAACAGAATGATTTTCTTCTCATCCAGCCCGATAATTCCATCGTTCATCAACTGAATCAGCGTGTCGATGCGCTTTTTCTCGAACAGCAGCTGGGCCAGACTGGTGTGCTCATACTCGTCTAATTTCTGGGCCATGGAATTAAACGAACGCGCCAGTTCCCCGAATTCATCGTTGGAGTCGATATGCAGCCGTTCCTCAAAATTCCGGGTGGTAATCTGCCGGATGCCCCGCGTCAGTTCCCGCACGGGGTTGCCCACGTAGCCCGGAAAATTGATAATGAACGAGAATACAATTAGAAAACAGGCGGCACCCACGGCCGCCAGCAGTACCAGTGCATCATTAGCCGTTTTCTCGGCCGTTGCATTCTTGCGAAACATGGCCTGCCGGTTGATGTCGTCCAGTTGCAACAGGCTGTTCTGGAGTCGGCTCACGGTTGCGGTGTCAGTAACGCCGGTTTTGAGCCGGTCAAAATCCCGGCGGAGGGCATCGGTCAGCGGTTGTTCGCCAACTTCGGTCACGTTTTTTTCCTGCTTTTCCAGGGTTTCCCGGAATCGACGCGGGGCATCGGGATCGGTTCGGTAACCCAGCAGCGCTTTCTGCATCTCACTGATGTATTGCAGCGACACGTAGTTGTCTTTCAGAATGGCCTGCGAGTCCTGCGCCAGTTCGTTGAGGTAGAATCCGCCCAATCCACCCAGGCCCACAATGATTGCCGCCATGAACGCCAGACCAAGCGATATTTTAGATTTGATAGTCATGACAGAATGATCAGGTCGATGTCGGAATCGGATAATTTGTTCAGTAACTGATTGAAGGCATTGGTGCGCAGAATGACCTGAATGAGGTTAAAATGCGGTTTACCCACACAAACGGTCGTTATTTTGCGCTGCTCGGCGGTTTCCACGATGGTGTTGACGATATGCCTGCTTTTTACCTGAATCACCTCGGCACCCAGTTCGGTGGCCAGTTTGAGATTGTTGATCAGGTACCGCTGCACGTCCAGTTTGATATGGTCAGAATCCTCCGCCGGTGTCTGCACGTACAGCACAAACCAGCGCGACTGGTAGTAGCTGGCTAACCGCGCCGTTTTGCGGATCACCCGCCGGGCTACCTCATGGTTGGTGCTGATAGCCGCCATCAGCCGTTCCGCTTTGTGCTGCGTACTCATCGGCAGACTCGTTTCGATTTTCCGCTCAACCGCCGTTGTCACTTCTTTCAGGGCCAGTTCGCGCAGCTGGAGAATTTTGTCGGCCTGAAAAAAATTGTTCAGCGCCGTCTCCACCTTCGCCTTGTCGTAAATCTTTCCTTCTTTCAGCCGGGCAATCAGTTCGTCGGCGGGCAGGTCGATGTTAACCACTTCATCGGCCATCTGTAAGATCCGGTCCGGCACCCGCTCCGTTACGTCGATGTTGGTAATCTGCCGCACGGCATCGTACAGGCTTTCGATATGCTGAATATTAACCGCGCTGATGACGTTGATGCCCGCATCCAGAATCTCCAGCACATCCTGCCAGCGTTTTTCATTTTTAGAGCCGGGAATGTTGGTATGGGCCAGTTCATCCACCAATACCAGTTCGGGGTGGGTGTTCACGATGGCCTGCAAATCCATTTCTTCCAGTTCGCGCCCTTTGTAAAACAGCCGACGCCGGGCAATATGCGGCAAACCCGCCACCAGGGCCTGCGTTTCGGCCCGGTTGTGGGTTTCGATAAAGCCAACTTTCACGTCGATGCCGCCCCGCAGCAGCGCATGGGCCTCCTGTAGCATCCGGTACGATTTACCGACACCGGCACTCATGCCAATGTATACTTTAAACTTGCCCCGCCGGGACTGGCGGATGAGGTCCAGAAACCGGTCGGCGGTCTGATCGCGATTGTCGTTGTCCGTCATACAGAGACACTGCCTTTATGTGCAGACCCTTAAACGGGCAATTGCCAGTTTAAGGGTCCAGAGTCGATTTATAACTTCCTGCTCAGCGCCGGAGTGCACCATTAAATGTACTCATTACCAGCATCAGAATTTAAAGATAGCGGCCATACCCAGCGTTGACTGGCTCTTTTGAAGCTGCTGATCGCCATCTACAAATTTGTTTTTACTGTAGCTGTCGACCCGAAACTCGGGTTTTAACAGCAGGTGCCCATCAGCCAGGGTAAAATTACCCGTTATAGTGGTCGAGTTAACGGTTACCCCGCTCCCGTCAGCCGCCAGCAACGCCCGGGCCGCCCCGCTGTTGTCGAAGTATTCGTAGCGGGCACCCAGACTAAAGGTTGGCGTTAGGGCATAGTTACCATACACGGCTATGCCACCCCAGTTAGTTAGTGTGCTGGTAAAGGTGTTCGTGGCGTAGGGATTGAACTTTTGCTGATAGCCGCCCCGCTGCCAGCCCGTTACGGCATTCAGGCCCAGCAGCAATCTGGGCGTGATCTGGTACGTGGTCGTCAGGTCATAAATTTCGTAGATCCCTGTCGAGTCCTTACCATTGGCCTTACGGTCGGCTTCGTTGGAAATGGCGGTGTTCAGGTACACGTTCCAGCCTTTGGCCGGGCTGACGAACAACTGAGCGATAAAGCCTTTCGCGTGGTTGTTGTCATAAATCCGGTCGACGTTATTCACCACGCCGACCATCAGATACGCCCGGTCGCTGAAGGCGTACTGTGCCTTGAGGCCGATGTGATAAAAAGGTCCGTTATTGAACAGGTTCGAGAGCGAGTAGTTGAAGTTGATCGGCGCATCAATCACTTCGTAGCCAATGTGCGTGCCGAACTGCCCGGCGGTAAACGTCAGTTTCGGTGTAGCTTTCAGCGTAATATACGCCTGTTTGATAGCCAGCGAGGTAGACGTAGCGGCTCCGCTGTTGAGCGAAAACACGTTGCCGTAATTGCCCAGATCGGCAAACGGGCCGAACGTCAGATCGAAAACGGCATCGACTTTATCGGATGAATAAACGGCTTTACCCTGCACCAGCCCGATGCCAAACTGCCCCGCCCGCTGATCGAAGGCACGCGCACCACCCCCAACGCCGGTATTCAGCTGATCGAATGGCTTGTTGAAGTTGCCGAAGTAGTACGTATCCATATAGCCGGAGAACGTGAATTTGCCGCCAGTTGCTGCTGCGCCCGCAGCAGACACCGTATCCCCTACGGGCGGCTTAGGGGATGAAACCGCCTGTTTGGCGGTCGTATCAGCGGCTGCGTTGGTGACCTGAGCCAATGCGCTCAGCAGAGGAGCGGCTACCAGAGCCGCCATTAATATAATTTTTTTCATTGTACTGTCGCTGTAGCGATGGTTTTGTTGTAAACCCGGTTACGATAGCGGCCGGGTTCGATTAAATCAGGGTATTCATTTGGTAAAAAATTCGGCCAGTGGGCCAACGGCCAGAGCCGGAAAAAAGCCAAGGGCGCCGATGATGGCAATGATGACGACCAGAAACAGGCCGAAGGTGTAGGATTCGGTAGGCAGTATGCCCACTGATGGCTCGATGTAGTTTTTGCCGTACAGCAGTGCCCCAATAATCAGCGGCCCCACGATGGGTATGTACCGGCCCAGCAACATGGCCAGGGCCGTTGTCAGATTCCAGAACGGCGTGTTGTCACCCAGTCCCTCAAAGCCCGACCCATTGCCCGCCACCGACGAGACGTATTCATACAGCATCGTCGTAAACCCATGATAGCCGGGCGCTCGGGCGTTTCCGTTGTTCAGCCAGCCCAGTGCGGCAGGCGCATCGGGCGTCTGGTTGTACAGGCCCACGGCTATGGCCGTCAGGCCCAGATACAGCAGCGGCTGCGCCACAATGATGCCGGTCGCCACCTGAATCTCCGTTTGCCCTACCTTCTTACCCAGCAATTCGGGGGTTCGGCCGATCATCATGCTGCCGACGAACATGGCAATGATGATGTACAGAAACATATACATGAAACCCGTGCCCAGCCCGCCATAAAAGGCGTCGATCTGCATACCCAGCAGCATAAACACCCCCGACAGGGGCATGTAGCTGTCGTGCATGGAGGTCAGCGTACCCGCCGGAATGACAATGTTGACCCCGCACCAGAATGCCGAACCCAGCGTACCGAAGCGAATTTCCTTGCCCTCCAGATTACCCGTTACCTGAAGGATGCCCATCGCGTTCACGGCCGGGTTTCCGTGCCATTCCTGCGTCATGATCGGAATCGTCAGCAGCAGAAAACAGCCCGTCATCAGGGTAAAGAGCATGACACCGAGTTTCCGCCGGTTCAGAAAATACCCCAGAAACACAATGAACGCCATCGGCAGCACCAACACCGTCCAGAGGTTGATGATGTACGAAACCGAGTTGGGGTTCTCGAACGGATGCGCCGTGTTGGCCCCGAAGAAACCACCCCCGTTTGATCCCAGGTGCTTGATCGGCAGCATGGCCGCCACCGGCCCCCGGGCCACCGATACAAGGTCGCCCTGTAGCGTGCGGATGGTGTCGTAAGGGGCAAACGTCATTGGTACTCCCGTAAACAGCAGGGCAGTAGCCACCACCAGCGACAGGGGCAGCAGCACCCGCGTGAGCGACTTCACGAGGTCGTCGTAAAAGTTGCCAATGTTTGTGCCCGCATGAGCCTGTAACGTGCGAACCAGCGCGACACCCGCTGCCAAGCTGGTCGCGGCCGAGACGAATTGCAGAAACATCAGCACGGCCATCTGGGTAAAATACGTCGCGCCCGTTTCGCCCGAATAATGCTGCAGGTTGGTACTGGTCAGAAAGCTAATGGCCGTATTCAGGGCCAGCGTCCACTCCATCGAAGGAATGCCGTGCTGATTCCAGACCGGTACCCGGGCCTGAATCAGCAACAGCCCAAACGCCCAGCCAAACCAAAGGGCATTCGTCACGAACATCGCCAGCAGGTACTGTTTCCAGTTCATGGGTGCCGTTGGGTCGATGCCGCCGAGCCGGAAGATACTGCGCTCCAGCGAAGCCACGAAACCGACTGCTGTCCGGGTGGCAATGCCCCCGCCGTGGGGGGAAGACCCGGCCCGAAACACATGGGTCAGGTAGCGCCCAATTACTACGGCCAGGCCAATGGCCGCTCCGAAGAGCAGTCCCAAGCCGATAAGTTCACGAATCATACTGGCCGGTCGAACCGGTTATGATTTATTTAGCAGACCGGCCACCCAGTTCATCCAGGGCGACGTTCAGTCTCAGCACGTTCACTTTCGAGGGGCCGAACACGCCCAGCAACGGCCCTTCGGTGTGCTCCTTTACCAGGGCGGTTACCTTATCGGCAGAAATACTACGCACGTTGGCAATCCGGTTTACCTGCACCAGGGCACCGGCGGGCGACAGATCGGGGTCCAGACCGGAGCCGGAAGCCGTTACCAGTTCGGCCGGGATGGCGCTTTTTTCAATACCGGGGTTATGCACCATAAAGGTGTCGATGCGGGCCTGTACGGTTTTCAGGTAATCGGGGTTGGTTGGCCCTTTGTTGGAACCACCCGACCCGGCCGCGTTATAATCCACCGCCGAGGGACGGCTGTTAAAATACCGGTCTTCAGTAAATTTCTGGCCAACGAGCGCGTAGCCAACCACTTTACCATTTGCAGTAATGGTTTCGCCGTTGCCCCCGCCCGGTGCCAGTTTGGCAATGCCGGCAACGACCAGTGGGTAAATAACAGAAACGAGCAGGAGCAGCACGACCGATAGTCGCAGGGCTGGCATAAGGTGATTTTTCATGATGCGTATCCCGGACGCCCACGTCCGGTGGTTTGACTAAAATGCCGGACGAGGGCGTCCGGGGTGCGGTTATACGAATAATCCGACCAGTAAATCAATGAGTTTAATCCCGATAAAGGGGGCAACCAGTCCGCCGATGCCGTAGATGAACAGGTTCCGGCGCAGCAGAGCCGACGCACCGATGGGCTTGTAAGCCACTCCGCGCAGGGCCAGCGGTATCAGCATCGGGATGATGATCGCGTTAAAGATCACCGCCGACAGAATGGCCGACTCCGGCGAATGCAGCCGCATAATGTTCATGGCCTGCAGGGCGGGTATCGACGCGACGAACAGGGCCGGAACGATGGCGAAATACTTGGCCACGTCGTTGGCAATCGAGAACGTCGTGAGCGTACCCCGCGTGATGAGCAACTGCTTGCCAATCTCCACCACTTCAATCAGTTTGGTCGGGTCATTATCGAGATCGACCATGTTGCCGGCTTCTTTGGCCGCCTGCGTACCCGAGTTCATGGCCACGCCTACATCGGCCTGCGCCAGGGCGGGGGCGTCATTAGTACCATCGCCCATCATGGCCACCAGCTTACCGCCCTGCTGTTCGGTGCGGATGTACTGCATTTTATCCTCCGGTTTGGCCTCGGCGATGTAATCGTCTACACCCGCTTTTTCGGCGATAAACTTGGCCGTCAGGGGGTTATCACCCGTCACCATCACCGTTTTCACGCCCATCTTCCGCAAGCGGTCAAAGCGTTCGGCAATGCCGGGTTTGATAATATCCTGCAATTCGACCACGCCTTTTACCTGCTCGTTTTCGATCACAACTAAGGGCGTACCGCCGTTGGCCGCAATTCGCTTGGCCTGATCGTCCGTTTCCTGCGGAAACGTGTTACCGGCTTTGGTCACGATGTTGCGGATCGAGTCGGTGGCCCCTTTCCGAATGCGCAGGCCACCCCCGTTTATACCGCCGGTTGGCATATCAATACCCGACGACCGGGTTTCGGCGGTGAATTTAATCATGGTCGCGCCCTCAGTCGAGAGTCGGCTCGTCACCTGCGTACCGGCCAGCTCAACAATCGACTTTCCTTCCGGCGTTTCGTCGGCCAGCGAACTCAGGGCCGAAGCCCGGATCATCTCGGCTTCGGGTACGCCGGGAGCGGGGTAAAAGTTGGTCGCCTTGCGGTTACCGATAGTGATGGTCCCCGTTTTATCAAGCAACAGCGTATCAATGTCGCCCGCCGTTTCTACCGCCCGGCCCGACTTGGCAATGACGTTGGCCCGCAGGGCGCGGTCCATCCCCGCAATACCGATGGCCGACAGCAGCCCGCCAATGGTCGTCGGAATAAGACAGACGAACAGCGAAATCAGTGCCGCAATGGTCAGGGGCGTATTGGCGTACATGGCAAAGGGTTTCAGCGCCACGCAGACGATGATGAACACCAGCGTAAAACCGGCCAGCAGAATGGTCAACGCGATTTCGTTGGGCGTTTTCTGGCGGCTGGCCCCTTCAACGAGAGCGATCATTTTATCGAGAAACGATTCGCCCGGCTGGGTCGTCACCTGCACTTTAATCCGGTCCGACAGCACCTTGGTACCACCCGTGACGGACGATTTATCGCCACCCGCTTCGCGGATCACCGGAGCCGACTCGCCCGTAATGGCCGACTCGTCGATAGTAGCCAGGCCTTCTATAATTTCACCGTCGGAGGGGATAATGTCGCCCGGCTCGCAGAGAAACACGTCACCTTTGACGAGTTGGGCCGACGAGATGATCTGTACTTCATTGGTGTACATGTTCCCTACCGCCCGGATTACCTTGGCGGGCGTTTCCTGCCGGGTTTTGCGGAGTGATTCAGCCTGCGCTTTGCCGCGCGCTTCGGCAATGGCCTCGGCGAAGTTGGCGAACAGAATCGTCAGCAGCAGGATAAGCGTAATGATGAGGTTATAGCCCAGTGTCCCCTGCGTGGTGTCGCCGGTAATGCCGATATAAATCGTTACCAGCAGCATGATCACCGTACCGACTTCCACGGTAAACATCACCGGATTCTTGATCAGAATGGCCGGGTTCAGTTTTATGAATGACTCCCGGATCGCCGTTCCGGCGACTCCGCCCGCGAGCAGATTTTGGGAGGATTGTTGCTTTGCCATTTTTGTTATCTTTGATAAAAAACAGTTTAATTATGGTTGCTTCTGTTTCGCCCCTTGAAAGCGTCATTCGGCAGTTAGGTTACCGGAGTGCCGATGACTTCCTCCATATTCAGCTTCGGAATGTACTCGAACAAAAGATTACTTATTATCAGAGCCGCATCGACTTTTTCGAGCACAAGTACGGCATGCCATTCGATGAATTCCGTCGGCGGGTAGTTGACCAATCAGATACGGCACTAACGCGGTTTGGCATAATCGAAAAAGAGAATGATGATAATGATTGGGATGATGCTCTCGACTTTTTGGCTGATTACAGGGACTATCTGCTTCAGATTCGCCCATGAACGAGTTATTGGTTGAGTATGCAGCAATCATTGATCGATCTACATTTAAACCCGAAACTGGTCCAGGCCGGAAAGTAATCGAACGCTATGAACTCGTGTTTACCAACATGTCGCGTCTGTTAACCTACGAATCCCGAAAAGACGACAAGTTCAAATACAGTTATCAGTGGATGACGGCCGATAATCAGACCATCTTTCGCTGGGACAACACACCGCATTTTCCGCATTTCAGCACGTTCCCACATCACCGCCATGTTGGCCCCAGTGAAACAGCCGAACCGTTTTCGGCTGTTTCACTGACCGAGGTACTGCAATTCATCGCCACAACTTTACCTGGGCAGTGAGAAAAACTCCGCCAGTGGCCCCAGGGCCAGCGCCGGAAAGAATGACAGGGCCGCGATAATCACAATCACCGCCAGCGTTATCAGCCCGAACGTACCCGTATCGGTTGGCAGCGTACCCGCCCCTTCCGGCACGTACTTTTTGCCCGCCAGCGACCCGGCAATGGCAATGGGCCCGACAATCGGCAGATACCGGCCCAGAATCAGCACAATACCGGTCGTGAAGTTCCAGAAGAAGTTATTATCCCCCAGTCCCTCAAACCCCGATCCGTTGTTGGCCGATGCCGAGGTGTATTCGTACAGCATCTCCGAAAAACCGTGGAAACCCGGGTTGTTAAGCCAGTTGGCGGGCTTCACCGTCCAATCCGCGTTAGGCATACTGACGAAGTAATACGACGCCATCGCCGTACCCACCAGTATGAGAAACGGGTGCAGAATAGCGATCAGCGAGGCAATCTTCATCTCGCGGGCCTCGATCTTACGCCCCAGAAACTCCGGTGTACGCCCCACCATCAGCCCGGCAATGAAGACGGCGATGATCAGGAAGATGAAGTAGTTCAGCAGGCCCACGCCAACCCCGCCGTAGTAGGCATTGATCATCATGTCGAGCATCTGCATGGCACCCGACAGGGGGGTCATCGAATCGTGCATGGCATTAACCGATCCGTTGGACGTTGCCGTGGAGGTGATACCCCAGTAGGCCGAAGCCGCCGAACCAAGTCGCATTTCCTTGCCCTCCAGACTACCCAGCGCCTGATTCACGCCTAACTGACCAATAGCAGGGTTGCCTTTTATCTCTGCCAGCAGCGAGGGAACCAGCAAGCTGAAAAAGCCAATCGTCATGACCAGAAATATGGTGTTCGCCAGCTTTTTACGGTTCAGAAAGAAACCCAGCGCAAACACGAGCGCAATCGGAATCAGGATGACAGCAATGTCTTCGACCACGTTGGTCAGGTAATTGGGGTTTTCGAGCGGGTGCGCCGAATTCACGCCAAACCAGCCGCCCCCGTTAGTACCCAGTTGCTTGATGGCGATCATACCGGCCGCCGGTCCGCGCGACACACCAACGGTATCACCCTGCATGGTGATGATGCTGTCTTTGCCTGCGTAGCTGGCCGGTGTGCCGTTGAAGGCCAGAATAATGGCCAGCATCAGCGACAGCGGCAGCAGAATACGGGTAATGCTCTTGATGAAGTACTCATAAAAGTTACCCAGTTCATTGGCAACCCGCGTTTGCAACGCCTTAAACAGCACCGCAAGCGCAGCCATACCAGCCGCAGCCGACACGAACTGGAAGAACATCACCACCGCCGTTTGGGTCAGATACGTCAGACCCGACTCGCCCGAATAGTGCTGCAGGTTACAGTTGACAATGAAACTGATGACCGTGTTAAAGGCCAGATCAGGCGTCATCGACGGGTTCCCATCGGGGTTCAGCGGCAGGCTGCCCTGGAACAGGAGCATGACAAAGCCGTACAGAAACCACACTAAGTTGATCGTCAGCAGCGCGACCAGATGTTCTTTCCAATTCATCTGCCGGGCGGGATCAACGCCCCCCAGCCGGTATAGCAACCGCTCCAGAGGGGCCATAAAGTCGAATAAGTTTGGCTTATTCGCGTAGACGTTGGCAATCAGTTTGCCAAGGGGCAGCGCCAGCAGTACGGTCAGGCCGTACATGAGCACTACGCCCAGAATTTCGTTCGTCATTGTGTAGATAAAAAATGGTTAGAACTTCTCCGGCTTAATTAACACGTACAGCATGTAGGCGAAAACCAGCAAAGCGGCAACAAAAACGAGTGTAATCATGCGTGGTTACCGTGACGGTAGTTAAATTTTCTCAAACCATTCAATGGATTTGTAAAAGACAACGAAGCAAAGCAACGCTGTAACAAGCAGGAGCAGGATGGTACCCATAAATGGATTAGCTGGAATAAGTTGGTTAATCTGAATGCACCGTGCCAATAAGTAGTCCACACTTTACCAACCCAGCCAACAAAATAGATATACCCTTGACTAACAGAGTTTTGTAGTAAAAAATAAAACGATGAACGGGCCTCAAAAACAAACGACCCTTCCATTTTGGAAGGGTCGTTTGTCATTTTGGAAGGGTTAAGGCGTAACCGGCAGGGTGAGGTGTGCCGTACCTGGAGGTACGGCACACCTCACCCTGCCGGTTACATTCTTACAACAGATATTCTTCAATTTTTCGGTAAAGTGTCGTCAGGCCGATACCGAGCAGCCGGGCGGTTTCGGTTTTATTGCCGTTGGTATGGCGCAGTACCCGCCGAATGTGCTGCTTCTCGACGGTAGCGAGGTCAAGCGCGGTGGCATCGGCCAAAAACCCGTCCTGCATGTCGAGCGGCAACAGATCGACAGTTAGTTCGGCGGTACCGTCGGGGTTGGGGTTGCTGAGAATAACCGCTCGTTCGATTACGTTTTTCAACTCCCGGATGTTCCCTTTCCAGGGATGCTGTTTCAGTTTATCGATCAGCGCCGGGCTAAGCCGTACATCGCGCCGACCAACTTTAGCCCCCTCCTGCCGGGCAAACTGACCAGCCAGCACCGGAATATCGCCCGACCGGTCGCGCAGGGCGGGGAGTTCAATCGTAAAAACGGAAAGTCGGTAATAGAGATCAAGCCGGAAATGGCCGATAGTGGCTTCCTGTTCCAGACTGCGGTTGGTGGCAGCAATCACCCGCACATCTGTTTTCGTTGGCTTGGTGTCACCAACCCGCAGAAACTCGTGCGTTTCGAGAACACGGAGGAGCTTCGCCTGTAAATCGAGCGGCATCTCGCCAATCTCATCCAGAAAAATGGTGCCTTTATTCGCTTCGTCGAAGAGTCCTTTTTTATCGCGTGTGGCCCCGGTAAACGAGCCGACCCGATGACCGAATAATTCGCTTTCCAGAATATCCTTGCCCAACGCGCTACAGTTCACGGCCACGAACGACCCCGTACGGCGCGGACTTGCCTGATGGATGGCCTGGGCAAAGACTTCTTTTCCCGTGCCGGTTTCGCCGGTCAGCAAGACCGTTGTGTCGGTCACGGCCACTTTACGAGCCAGGTCAGCGGCCTGCTGAATGGCCTTCGACTGACCCACAATGGTATCGAAGCCGTACCGCCGGTTCACCTGCGCTTCGAGCCGTTTGATTCTGAACTGCAGCTGCGCTTTCTCGACCGCCCGACTCACCAGGGGGATAATCTTATCGTTGTCGTCCCCTTTGACGATATAGTCGAAGGCTCCGTTTTTCATCGCCGTCACGCCATCGGCAATGGTGCCATAGGCGGTCAGCATAATGATTTCCGTAGCCGGGTATTGCTGTTTAATCTGCGCCGACAGGGCAATGCCGTTTTTGTCGGGCAGCTTTACGTCGCTGATAACGAGGTCCACTTCATCCTCGCGCTC
This sequence comes from uncultured Cytophagales bacterium, assembly GCA_964251665.1. GTDB lineage: Bacteria > Bacteroidota > Bacteroidia > Cytophagales > Spirosomataceae > JBBQLG01. Next base: position 100,585 of record CAXUKO010000011.1, on the reverse strand, counting down.
CAGCGTGGCGAGACCGCTGCGGGCGTCATCCGCTTCGAGTACACGGTAGTCTTCCAGGCTGAGAATACGGGCCAGCAACTGGCGGAGTTTGGGCTCATCGTCGATGAGCAGAATGGTACCGGTCATTGGAAAAGGGGATCAAAGTAATAGCAGTCAGTACACTGGTGAGCGTTTTTGGCCAGTTGTCGAACAAGCTTGTTAACGGCAAACGGGTAGGCAATTTCGCTCTTTTCGGAACATCAGGGTCGCCTGAATTTATTTCCGTCCCGATTAATCAGATCATGCGCCTGATAACCTTTTATAGGATAGTAACCGGCAACCTGCATCTATTAAGCAAAAAAAAGTTACTTTGTTGCCTGAATGGTATGCTAAGCCGTGCCACCCGCGTAACGAATCCGTTTATATCTGTTTATGGGAAAGCCAGCCGCCCGCGTGGGCGATATGCACCTTTGTCCGATGGTAACGCCCGGTTTGCCACCTATTCCGCACGTGGGCGGGCCGGTGCTGCCGCCGGGCAAGCCAACGGTTTGGATTGGTGGTATGCCAGCCGCCACCGTGGGTGATATGTGCACCTGCGTAGGGCCGCCCGATGTCATTGTTCAGGGATCAATGTCGGTCTTCATCGGTGGCATGCCAGCGGCCCGGATGGGGGATATGACCTCCCACGGGGGCCGGATCATAATTGGTTGCCCTACGGTGTTCATCGGCGACTCAGGCGGGGGTGGCATGGGTGGTATGCCGATGGGCATATTATCAGACCTGATGAGTGGGATGTCGACACAAGCGGCCGATGTCCTTAATCAGATAACTACCTTGGTCCGGGCTGCTCAAAATGGAACTCCTTTTTGTGAGCAGTGCCAGTAAACCCTCATTGCAAGTCAGCTACCTCATAGCTACGGCCCGAAGTCCGGCCGGGCTACCACAAATTCCTTTCAATTATCAGGAGATAGTATACGCATGTTTATAATCCAGCAAGGGCAAATGGACGCCTTCGATGCGAACGCCCGAACAAGATTTCTTGATGAAGTAGTTGTGGCTCTTAAAGCCGAAATGACCGATCACCGGAAAGATGTACCCAACGCGGTAGTACGTCAGGAGGTCGAAAAAATAGCGGTGGTTGCTGAGTCGTTCGGTATACGGTCTTTGGATAATATAGGTCTGTTTATAAAGGTAGCCAGCGACATCGGCCGTGATTTTTACGACGTCTTCGATGCGGCTCACGATGTCCTTTACTCCCCGGAACTGGACGAAGATACCAAGAGTATCTGGCTGGCCAAGTGGTATGTCAGCATGCTGACGCCCGAAGGGGGCTGGGAATCCGAAAAGTCAAATTCCTAACGCGTTCTCAACAGCACTGCATGGATTTTTTTGACACCGTAGCCGACAAAATTGCGGCTGGTACAGAGTGGGGGAAGCAATTGGGTAGCCAGGTTGCTCAGCAAGCGGCTTCGGCTGGACATACCGCCCGTGACGGAGTCGTGGGAGCTGCCCAAACTGCACGAGACAAAGCAGCAGCTGCCGCCCGGGCAACGGCCGAACAGGCACGAGCCGGCGCCGACTGGGCAAAGCAAAAAGCGGAAGACGGTGTAGACTGGACCAAAAAGAAAGGTCAACAGGCGGCTCAGGCGGCTAGCGACGGCGTTGACTGGGCCAAGCAGAAAGCAGGCGAAGGTATTGATTGGCTCAAGCAAAAAGGTAAAGAATTCGACAATTGGACAATTGGTGGCATTGTGTCCGGCGGAGCCAATTTGGCAACCAAAAGTAAAACTGTTGAGCGTTGCATCGAGAATATGGCTCGTAACAAAAACCGCGTCGCTGATCCGCGCGATGGTCAGTTCATGGGAAATGATTGTCCAAAAACGTCACCTAACCCACCTACAACAGGCAGGCTACCTCAGGGTTGTGCGGGCAGTTCCGGAAAGCTACCAAAGATCATTTACACCAACGGTATCAATACGCCCCCAGAAGCCGCCTGTGCTACTATGCGTAAAATCGCTAACGAGCGCTGCGCCGAAGTGATCGGGGTGTACAATGCTACTTACGGCACTATGGAAGACGGCTTAGATTCAAAAGATAACATTGACCGAAAGGGCCGCGAACCGGCGGCTCACAGTCAAGCTCAGTTATTGACACAGATGCTAAATGAAAAACCACCACAGCGAGTGACTGTATACGCTCACAGTCAAGGAGGGCTGATCACTCAAGAGGGCTTGGGCGAGGCACAGGATGAATTAAGGTTAAACGAACGCAGTAGACTTGTGAAACAAGGGATGAGTGATGCTCAAGCAAAAAAGGAAGCAGATATCCGAACCAAACAAAAAATGGGAAATGTAACTATCTATAGTTTTGGGACGGCTGAAAGAGGGTGGCCTCCCGTAGGTACCAATCTTCACCAGTTTACTAACACGGCGGATCCGGTACCCAAACTAATCAGTTCTGTACAAAATAATCGTGGAAATGTCGAGGAGCCAATAAGCCTGATCGAACGCCACCGCTTTACAAAAAACGCTTGGAACCCGATTGACCCTCATAGCATGGATAACACTTATATTCCCGAATTAAACCGTATTCACCCAGTTCCCAAAAAGGCCAATGGTCAGTGCTGTTAGGTTATATATCGTTAAAGCTACGGTGCATTGGATACAACCTCTTGCTCTGAGCTTCTTTGTCTTGTGTTCCTGTTCTCCCCCCCCCCAATCTACCCAGCCCACTGAAATGAGTTTAGAGCAAGCCCTACTACTAACTAAAGCCTGGTGTCAGGAAGCCCGTGAATCATTCGATAAGCTGAAAGTCTCATCAGACGGGGACTTCCGCGGAGTATTTGGTGCCCCAGAAATTGTGTACTCAGCAAAAAATAAGAAGCTTAGTGTCCAAGGACTGATTATTAACAATGCTAGCTTATTACTTGAACATCCTGAATTTTTCAACGAGATAAAGCGAGCCGGAGATCGAGAGCGCTATACGCTTGGGGAAGGCTACTTCTTTATTGACCAACTGTCACAGGATACAAAGACACCTCAATTAACGTTGAGAAAGGACTTTTCCGATGGCTCTGTCTCGACTAGACAATTTGTCTTAGAAGTCAATTGGCTTATGAGATGGTCGACTTACTGGCGATTGCAACGTCATCATGAAGTTGGGGCAGCGTCCGAAGAAGAACTCATCAAGCAAGCACCCGGCATTGAAGCTAAGTTTCGCAAGAGTAGCCCCCGCCCCTGGTAAGATCACCTCCCGATAAAAATAGTCTTAAAATGGTTCAGGTCCCCCTTCGTTGGTTATGGTTAGCAGGGCTGGCAAGCTCTGGGCTTGTAGTGAGTGCCTGCACGAAAGCCCCCCAAACGACCCAACCTACTGAGATGAATTTAGAGCATGCCATTTTGCTAACCAAAGCTTGGTGTACGGAAGCCCGGGAGTCATTCGATAAGATAAAAGTCTCTCCAAACAGGGACTTCCGGGGCGTCTTCGGAGCAGCCGAAATCGTGTACTCGGCTTATGATAAGAAACTAAGCGCTGAAGGCTTGATTATACGTGATGCAAGTCTTCAGGTGAAGTATCCCGAGTATTTTGACAAGATACGTAATACGGGAAATCGAGAACCTTACACGATGGGTGAGGGCTATTTTTACATTGAAAAAACACCATTTGATGGCACTAGTCCTCAACTTACACTTCGCAAAGACTTTCAGGATGGTTCTATTAGTGCCAAGCAATTCGTCCTTGAAGTCGATTGGTTAATGAACTGGTCTACTTATTGGCGGTTGCAGCGGAGCCATACTATAAGTGGTATACATGAAGCGGAGCTCATTAAGCAAGCACCCGGTATTGAGGCTTGGGCTCGCAAGAATAGTCCGCGTCCCTGGTAAGATCAACCCCAAATAAAATAGTTCTAAATGGTTCGTCTTCGTCGGTTATGGTTGGCAGGCCTGGCAAGCTCTGGGCTTGTAGTGAGTGCCTGCACGAAAGCCCCCCAAACGACCCAACCTACTGAGATGAATTTAGATCGAGCCATTTTGCTAACCAAAGCCTGGTGTAATCGATCCCGAGAATCATTCGATAAGGCGAAAGTATCTGCCAATGGTGATTTTAGAGGGGTGTTCGGAGCGGCAGAAATAATTTATTCAACCAATGACAAAAAGTTGAGCGTAGAGGGGTTGGTTATTCACAATGCAACTGTAATGTCAGAATACCCAGAGTTGTTTGATAGATTTAAACGAGCGGGAGAGCGAGAACTGTACACCTTGGGAGAAGGGTATTTTTATATTGAAAAGACATCAACTGATGGCAGTACCCCTCAACTTACACTTCGTAAAGATTTTCAGGATGGCTCTATTAATACCAGGCAATTTGTCCTCGAAGTCGATTGGTTAATGAGATGGTCTACCTATTGGCGACTACAGCGGGGACATACTGTTTTTGGGGCATCCGAAGAGCAACTTACCAAGGACGCACCGGGTATTGAGGCTTGGGCTCGCAAGAATAATCCCCGCCCCTGGTAAGCTTAGTGACTACCTTCAGTTTCAATAAATCACATAATTAATTCATATGGCTTACTGTCTACTGGATGCAGCCCGAATGGAGGAGGCACTCATTGAAGCCAAACAACTGGCGGGCGAACAACACTATCTGTGTCTCTACAAAGGTATGGCCGAAGAACGCCTTAACCAGGTAGCCCCCTACCTGGTTATGAGCCAGCCTCCCGCTTTTGTTGACTGGCTGTTTGCCCGGGGCTGGGGACAGTGCTGGGGCGTATTTGTCTTGTCTAAAGAACCACCTACAGTGATTTATCAACATTTCCGACGTTTTTTGCTGGTGAAGACCCAGAGCGGACAGCAACTATACTTCCGGTTTTACGACCCCAGAGTGTTGCGGCAGTTTCTACCGACCTGCACGGTGGCCCAGCTCACTGATTTTTTCGGTCCTATTCGGTATTTTCTGCTCGAAGACGAAGACCCTGCCTATAGCGTGAGTTATTGGCTGGATCAGGGCGAACTTAAAAGCCGACGTCTGCCCCGACAGCAAGCTCAGCAAGCTTATGCGACCTACATAAAGGGTCTGTCCTGAGTGCTGAACAATAAAGTGACAAGTCAATAGTTGCCTTCAATCTGCTCACAGGCGTGAAACAAGTGCTATTAACGTCCGGGGTCGTCTTACTGATAGCTTTACTAATTTACGCCTGTCGCAAAAGGACTATGTTTAACGCCGATGAATACTTCGATGGCCCTGCCCGCGAGCTGGCCGTAGCCATTTAACGCAACCAACTCGACAAAGCCCGACAACTGGTGGGGTACATCGATCTGAATCAGGCTTACCGTCAGAACATGACATTCATCTACTGGGCTACCGTCAATCAGGCCAAACCTGGTCTGACGTTTCTGCTTTAGGCTGGGGCTGACCCCAACAAGCCTGACCCTGACGGAGCCACTCCAGTGGCGTATGTGGCCCGGGGTTCGGATCAGGACTACCTTAAAATCCTGCCGGCCCACAAGGCTGCCCCTAACAGCCGCAACAGACAGTCGCCTGCTATCAGAGAAGCCGTGCTGGGGGACCGCTGTAATGTACTTTACCTGCTCGATCATGGAGCCAACATCAATGCTGTGGATGAAGACGGAGTTTCCGTAATTACGACCTGTACCGGTTTAAACTCGTTCGATCAGGTAGCTTATTTGATAGATCGGGGGGCTAATGTTTTTCAGAAAAATGCTAACGGGGGTAGTTTAGCTTTACGGGTACAGGAAGCCACCCCTAACTTTAGCACAGACAACTATAAGTGGCAGCAGATTATCCGAAAGAAGCTGATTGATAAGGGCGTTACCTTTCCTATGCCCCAGCCATGGGAGGAGCGCCAAAAGTAACAGTGTAAAAACGAGTAGCCGTGGGCTCGCTTTGTTACCTGCTCTGCCCTTCTTACCAGAACCAGAACAGGCGCTTTCTGCGCATCAAAACCGACGACGGGCAACAACTCTATTTTCGGTATTACGACCCGCGGGTACTCAGCATCTTCCTGCCTACCTGCGATGCCAGCCAGTTACAGGAGTTTTTCGGCCCAGTCAATCAGTTTATTATTGAAGACCCCACCCGGCAACGTACCCTGCTCTTTACGCAGCAGCACGGAAGTTTGCAGACCACGGCGCGTTCAGCTATTATAACCTACTGACGATCCGGCAGGCTGGCGACCCGCTGCGAACTCTTTTAAGGGCGGTTACCAGTCGTTCGGCATACGCACAAATCCAGTTAGCGGGCATGCCCGTTCCCGAGAAAATCCAATCGGGCGGGGTTAGTCTTAGGCTTTTCCGTTAGTTTTGCGGCTGGAAAGCAACAAACATTCGGCCCCTTGTTTACAGAAAAAATCCTAAAACTTAACGGTCCAATCTTCGTCTTTGGGGCCAGCGGCTTCATTGGAGCCAATCTGTTCGACCAGTTATACAAAGCCCGGTTAGCCGCCGGTAAGCAAACAGGAGGCCGGGCCGATGTGTATGCCCTCACCCACGATGCCACTAAAGCCTGGCGGTTGAAACTCCTGAATGTGCCGGCCGAAAACATCGTTCACTGCGACATCCTTTCTGACGTATCCGTTAAATCGGTCTTTAGTCAATACCAGCCGAAAACGGTCTTCAATCTGGCCGCATACGGGGCCTACAGCAAGCAGAAAGATGTGGGCCTGACCTACGAAACCAACGTGCTGGGTACGGTGAATATTCTGGAAAACTGCACACCGGACATTCCCTATATCCACGCCGGAAGCAGTTCCGAATACGGGTTTAACTGCACAGCACCCAAAGAAACCGACCGGGTAGAACCGAACAGCCATTACGCCGTATCCAAGGTATCGGCGGCCTACACGCTTGAATTTTACGCCAAAGTTCATAACCTGAATACGCTTAACCTCCGGCTTTACGCAATCTATGGCGGCTGGGAAGAACCCGACCGGCTGGTGCCCCGCTTAGTCGAAGAAGCCCGCAAAGGCAGCCTCCCTCCGCTGGTTTCGCCCGACATCAGCCGCGATTTTGTGTACATCGACGATTGCATCGAAGCCTTTGTCGATGCCGCGCTTAATGTCCGGCCTGCCATTAGCGGCCGGTCGTACAACATTGCTACGGGCCGTAAAACAACCATGCGCGAGCTGGTCGACGAGGCCCGGCAAACGTTCGGGCTTCAGCAGGAGCCGGTCTGGGGCAGTATGGCCAACCGCAACTGGGACCTGGCCGAGTGGTACGGCGATCCAACGGCAGCTCAGAACGATATTGGCTGGACCGCCCGGACAAGCCTGCAAACAGGCTTACAGAAAACCGCCGACTGGCAGGTAGCACATCAGTACGAAGACCGGGTTATTCCGGCGTTTAAGACGCCCTCGCTCAACCCGGTTATTTCGCCGATTATTGCCTGTTACCGCGATGCACAGGCCATTCCGTATATGTATGAGCGGCTGGTGAAAACCTTCAACGAGATGAAGGTGCGCTACGAAATCATTTTCGTTAACGACAATTCGCCCGATAATACCGACGAGGTGCTGAATGAAATCTGCGCCAAAGACCCCAACGTCATTGCCATCAAACACTCCCGGAATTTCGGGTCGCAGTCGGCCTTCCTGAGCGGCATGGAAATCTCGACGGGCGATGCTGTCGTACTTATGGATGGTGATTTGCAGGACCCGCCCGAGATTATTCCGAAGTTTTACGATAAGTGGCAGCAGGGATTTGATGTGGTGTATGGCGTTCGGGTGCAGCGCGAAATGGCTCCGCACGTTCATTTCTTTTACAAGTCATTCTACCGGCTGTTTAAAAAGACGGCCTACATCGACATTCCGGTTGACGCGGGCGATTTCTCGATTATTGATCGCAAAGTAGTGCGCGAACTGGTGGCCCTGCCCGAAACCGAGCAGTTTCTGCGCGGGCTGCGGGCTTGGGTAGGTTTCCGGCAAACCGGCGTCGATTACGTTCGGCCGGAACGGATGTTCGGGGTGTCGACCAACAACTGGACGAAAAACATCTGGTGGGCTAAAAAAGCCATTTTCTCGTTTAGTTTTGCTCCGCTGGAAGCCATGTCGTACGCCGGTTTTGCGCTCACGGGCCTGTCTATTCTGGGTATCATCTGGCAGATTCTGGCGAAGTTTCTGTTCTTTCCCCAAACACCGGCCGGTATTTCGACCGTCATTATCCTGGTGATGTTTTTTGGCGGCATTAACCTGCTGGGCGTTTCGTTCTTAGGGGAGTACATCAGCAAGATATTCGAGGAGACGAAGAAACGGCCCAAATTCATCCGTACGCTGGTACGCAAAGGCGATCAGGTGTATAAAACCGCGAACGAGATCAGGACACTGGTCGATCAGCGAAAAAGCAAATAAACCGGGCTGGCTGGTCTGAGCGGCCTGCTTTCGGCTGTCTGCACCGATATAAACTTAGGTTACCAAAAACAGAAACGACATGAGAAAGGAATTTGCCGCTGGTATTGAGCGCCTGGCTCAGACTGATGAGCGGGTGGTATTTATCACCGGCGACCTGGGCTACGGTGCCCTCGAAGGCGTGGCGTCCGTGTTGGGTCCGCGCTTTATCAATGCAGGCGTGGCCGAACAGAATATGGTTGGCGTGGCCGCCGGTATGGCCTATAAAGGTTATAAAGTATTTGTGTACAGCATCGCTCCCTTTGCCGTATATCGTTGCCTCGAACAGTTCCGCAATGATGCCTGCCTGCATAACCTGCCGGTATTTATTGTTGGCAACGGGGGTGGCTATGGCTACGGTATTATGGGTTCGAGCCACCACGCGCTGGAAGATCTGGCCTGTTTGAGCAGCCTGCAAAACGTGAATACCTACATCCCCGCGTTTGCCGATGAAGTAGAGCCCATGCTGGACCAAATCGTGACGGAAGCAAGACCGGCTTACCTCCGTTTGGGTGCCGGCCCCAATACGCCCGAAGGTGCTACCCGCTCCGGCACATTTAATCACGTGGTCCGGGTAGACGATGCCATTGGCACGGTTGTAGCCCTTGGGCCGGTAGCTGCCAACGTACTGAAAGCACTCGAATCACCCGAATTAGCCAACCGGTTTAATGTCTACACCGCGACCAACTTACCGCTCGACCTACCCGCCGAACTGGCCCGGAGTTGGGCAGGAAAACCCATGCTGGTCGCTGAAGAGCACGTATCCGTGGGTGGATTGGCACAGCAATTGTCGGTTAAACTCCTGTCGGCTAATGCCGCGCCCGGTCGTTTTGTAAGCGTGTCGGCGCAGGGTTATCCCAACAGTCGGTATGGCGATCAGAAATACCACCAGCAAATCTCGGGCCTGGACCCGGCCGGGCTGGTTCAGCAACTAACCTCGTTTCTCAACTAATGAATATACCCGCGCAGGCCCCCGTTCCCGTTCGACAGACCAGTCCGGCTGCGATTCGTGTAGCCGGGTGGATGGTGTTACTGGTTCCGGTGATGGCCTTTGCGCTGGTCTGGTTTCGCTTTGCGGTCAATGTGCCTAAATGGGACGATCACGCGCTAAAGAATTTCCTGCTTCTTTTTCAACAGGAGACTACCCTCAGCGGTAAAGTCTATCAGGTTTTTAAACAGCATAACGAACACCGGATTGTCTGGGACCGGCTTATTACCTGGCTCGATTATACGCTGTTCGGTAAACTCAGCTACGTCCACCTGATGGCCGTGGGAAACCTGAGCCTGGTTGGTTTACTGGCCATTTTCGGGCTGGTAATCCGGCAGGAGGATGAGCGAAATTTTGCTCAGATTGGTCAACGTTCCATCTGGTATGCTGTTCCGGTCGCCTGTTTACTGTTCAACCTGGCGCAGTGGGAAAACATGTTCTGGGGCATGGCCGCGCTGCAAAATTTCTCCATTCTGCTCTGGGTAGCGGGGTCCATTTATTTGCTGGCCTACACCCGCCACGAGTGGGCGGCTCTGGGCTTATCGGTGCTGGCAACGCTCACGAGTGGTAACGGCCTGGTAATCTGGCCTATCACGCTGGGTATACTTTTGCATCAGGTGCTTACTTCGGCTCCACGCATCCGCAGCTGGCAACCGCTGATCCGGCAGACAGTTGGTGCGCTGGTGAGCATAGGCCTGTACTTCACCGGTTACCAGAAGCCGGACGTAACGCCTTCAGCCAAAGTCGGCCCGGCTCAACTGATACAGGGCTGGCTGGCCTTTACCGGATCGGCCGCCGAAGCGTTTCCGCTGGGCTCGCCCTTCCGAAATTGTGTGCTTCTTGGCGGAATGATGCTAATGCTGGTGCTTGTTTTTGCGCTTACGCTCATTCGGCAACAGGGCTTCAGCCGGCCCTGGCCCCCGGCTGCTTACTTTTTTGTGGGGATGGCCGGATTCCTGCTGGCTACCGGTGCTGTCGTAACCTGGTCGCGGGTGGGGTTTAGCCTGGAAACCCTCATCACCAGCCGGTACAAAATCTATTCGCTTAGTCTGCTGTCGCTGCTTTTTGTGTATGCAGTCGTTACACTGCCCCGGCGGTTTCAACGGGTTACGCTCTGGACAGGGCTGGCCGCAGGCGGAACGCTGGCGTGGTTATCGTACCCGGCTTATATTGACCAGACGCGCCGGTTACAGCAATACCTGCTCACAAGCCAGTTTAACTGGACGTATACCGAAAACCGACCGGTATCGACCATCGACGCCCAAACTGCGCAGCTCATTAACAACGCACCGGCCCCCTACGACCGGTGCCTCGACCAGGTGTTTGGCCCGGCTACGGCAGCGGTAACAGCCCCCGATACATTGTACGAAACGGGTACCGGCTATCTGGTATCCTTCACTACATCACTGCCTGTACACCCCGGCGGGCAAACCATCTATATCCGGCTTCGCTCAAACCGGCACACCTGGCTGGCAGCGGGAACACCGGTGCTGAACCCCAGCCGGTGGGCCGGTCTGGGCCTGGCCAACCGGTTCCGGCCGGGGGTGACGGCCATGATTCAACAAACTGATTTTCCGGGAGGTACGTACCAAATTGACGTGCTTACCGTTCCCGATACTGGTCCGTGTCAACTTCACCCCACCGGGCGGAGCATCACCCTGTCGGGAACACCATTACCCACCCGCCGTACCAATTGGTAATAGTCTATGCGTTTTGTTCGTAAAATTCCTGTCGTACTACTCCTGTTGCTGCCAGTTATCGTGGTCAGCGCAACGGTGCTGTATTACGCGGTGAATATTCCTTACTGGGATGATTATTTAGTGCAGGATCAGTTGCAGATGCTGGTTCGCCAGCCAACCTGGATGGAGCAGATGCAGCATCTCTTCGATCAGCACTGGGAGCACCGTATTGTCTGGACCCGGCTGATTTTTCTGGCCTTCTACCGGCTCAACGGCAGCCTGAATTATTACGATTTAACCCTCATTGGTGTCAGCGGCTTATTTATTCTGACCGGTATTCTGTTTGCCGCCTTCCGCAAGCTGAACCTGCCGCTTGTTTATTTTATACCGGTGCCGTTCTGGCTCTGTACGCTGCAGTCGCACGAAAACCTGATCTGGGCAATGGCATCGCTCCAGAATTTTTACGTACTGGTGTTTGTCACCGGCACGTTCTACGCCCTCGCCCTGAACACAAGCCAAAGCCGGATCACAGCCGCCGGTCTGGCCACGCTGGCTACGTTCACCAGTGGTAATGGTGTACTGGCACTGCTGATTGGCCTGTGCGTGCTGGTTTTACAGCGTCACACGCGCTGGGCCATTGCCTGGGCGGTACTGACGGGGCTGTGTCTGTTCGCTTATTTCACCGATTATAGGCGCGTTGACTTTTTCCCTTCCCCATTTTCGTACAGTTATGTGGATTGGATAAAGGCTTACTTCGTTTTTCTGGGTGGCTTTCTTGACCCCTATCCGTACTCCGGCTCTATGGCTGTGGGGTATCGCAATCCGCTCCGGCTCATTGGCTTTATGGGATTAGTGATGGCCGTTGCGATCACCTATTTCGTAGTCACGGGTCAGTTCAGGAGCCGTCTTGTGGGTCGGTCCGTTTCGTTCTGGGATGATTTTTTTACGGCCATTGGGCTGTTTATACTGGCAACGGCAGCCATCACGGTATTTTCGCGGGTGGGGTTTGCCGGGCCGGGCTATATGTTGCAGGGCCGCTACAAAGTCTACCCGGCGCTGACCCTGAGCAGCGTGTACCTTTACAGTCTGCACCGCTGGGGAGCCAGCGCTTTACTGCCTAAATACGCCACTGTAGTAGCAACGACAACGGCCCTGTTCAGTCTGTTTACCAGTTATCTCTGTCTGGAAGGGATCATCAATCAGCACCGCCGGGCGGCTTCGGCGTATATCAACTGGTTAAGCGAGGCATCGGAGCAAACGCTGGTTAACGCCAGCTATGTCTACAAACCTACCCAACAACTGGTATACACCCGCGATACGACGCTGCTGAACAACCGGGATTTATTAATTACCCCGGCAACAGCGCACCTCAACACCATTACCGAAGGGTTTTATATGTACAACCTGGCCGAATCTGACGCCAATAATCCGACGCCCGCCCAGCCGCTCGACGGATCGTACATTGTGCTGAAAAACCCGACCCATTCTTATTTATTTGCCGCCCGCCCCCGACGGCCCAGCCCGATGGCGGTGGCAGGCCTGAGTACTTATTTCACGCCCAGCGCGTTCTACACCCAGATTCTGAAAGAAAACCTCATTCCGGGAACGTACCGTGTTGGCGTGCTGAGCCATCAGGCTGGCCGCAGCACCGTTCAGATGACGGATCAGTATGTAACGTTTAAAGGGTTCTAAGGGCTTTCGCCGGACGACCTGCCAACCCGCCAACTATAAACCAGATGAATAACCCAGTCTCTACCGTACCCAGACCACTCCGCACCGAAGCCAGTCATTTTACGCAACTGGACGGACTGCGGTTCGTGGCCGTTACGCTGGTTATGTTCGATCACTGGCTCGGTGAGGCTAACCAGTTACCCATCGGCTACTTCGGCGTAAACCTGTTTTTTGTGCTGAGCGGCTTTCTGATCACCAGGATTCTGATCAACAGCAAAGAGCGCGACGGGCGGCTGGGACGTTCGCACGGCCATTCGCTCAAGGTGTTCTACATCCGCCGGAATCTGCGGATTTTTCCAATCTATTATATCACGATTTTTGTGCTGGCAGCTACTGGCTTTCCCGCCGTGCGCGAACACCTTGGCTGGCTGCTTACCTATACTACCAATATCTGGTTTGTGCTGCATCAGACCTGGCTGGGTGCCATTGATCACCTCTGGTCGCTGGCGGTCGAAGAACAGTATTACCTGTTTTTTCCCTTCCTGATTTTCTTCATCCCCGACCGGCTGGTACTGCCCATGCTGTTCAGCCTGATCGGCCTCTCGATTGGCCTGCGGACCGTGCTCTTTGTAACTCATACCACCTGGATGGCGCAGTTTGTCCTGATGCCAACCTGTCTGGATGCGTTTGGGATGGGTGGCTTTCTGGCCTGGCTGCTGGTGCATCGGCGGGAGCGGTTCGAGCAATTAGTACGAAACAACGGGCTGTTGTTACTCAGTGCTGTGTTGTATGGCCTGAACTTATACCTGCTGACGCACCTGACGCCAGCCCGCAACGTAGCCACCGATATTGCCGACCGCTTTTTCACGTCGGTGTTCTGTTTTTTCCTGATTGGCCGGGCGGTGACAGGCTTTGGTGGCCCCGTAAAGTGGCTGCTTGAACACCGCATCAGTCAATATCTGGGGCAGATCAGCTACGGCCTGTACCTGTTTCATAACCTGGTTTTTAACTATTACCACACCCAGCCCACGTATATTACGCTGAAAATCTGGCACAAAGTAGGTCAGTATCTGCCCGGCCTGACGGAGTTGCCAGGGATGCGGCTGGCGTACTTCTATGCATTCACGGTGCTCGTAGCAGCGCTCTCGTGGCGGTTCATCGAGAAACCGATCAATGGCTTGAAGGACCGGTTCTCGTACTGATCTCACCTATCGCATTTATGATTCTATAAGTTGGCCAACGGGTTTACGTTCGCCAATCTGCTGCCGCCACATGGCATAATATAATCCCTTCTGCGCCACCAATGCGTCATGATTACCCGTTTCGACGATCCTGCCCTTTTCGAGCACAAAAATTGTGTTGGCATGTAGAATAGTCGAGAGCCGGTGCGCAATCAGGATGGTGATCTGACCGTTCATGGCCGACACCTCCCGCACGGTATCCGTAATTTCTTCCTCCGTCAACGAGTCAAGGGCCGACGTAGCTTCGTCAAAAATCAGCAGCCGGGGATGCCGCACCAACGCCCTGGCAATGGACAACCGTTGCTTTTCGCCCCCCGACATCTTAATACCGCCCTCGCCAATCTGCGTGTCGATACCTTTTTCGGAACGGGCCAGCAACGTATCGCAGGCCGCTTTGTGCAGGGCTTCCAGCATGTCGGCTTCGGTCGCGTCGGGTTTTACAAACAGCAGGTTCTCGCGGATTGTCCCGGCGAACAAATGTGTATCCTGCGTAACAAAACCGATCTGTCGGCGCATGGGATTAAACCGAAGATCCTGCGTTGAGATATCATTGTAGTAGATTTCGCCACCCACCGGCCGGTAAAGGCCCACCAGCAGTTTTACCATTGTCGACTTGCCCGAACCCGACGGCCCAACAAAAGCAATGGTATCACCGAGTCCGGCCTCGAACGAAACACCATCGATTGCGTTTTGCCCCGCTCCCTGATGCCGGAAAACTACGTCAGCGAACCGGAGCCGTTCAATCGGCCCTACCTCCACGGGCGAGTCGGGGTTGCGTTCGATGGGCTTCTCCATCAGTTGAGCGAAACTGTTCAGTCCGGCTTCGGCCTCCCGATAGGCCAGAATGATGTTGCCCAGTTCCTGTAGCGGGTTGAAAATAGCCACCGAAATGAACTGCATCGAAATCAGCTCGCCGGTGGTGAGTACATGGCGAAAAATGAGCCACAGCAATGTAAACAGAACCGACTGCTTCAGAATGTTGAGCGTTGTACTCTGCCAGAACGATAGCAGCCGCACCCGCCGGACTTTAAACATTTCCAGTTCGAAAATCCGGCCCGTTTGCGCCCGCAGCCGCCTGATTTCAGAGAACGTAAGTCCCAGGCTTTTAACCAGTTCGACATTCCGCAGCGACTCCGTGATGACGCCCGACAGTAACGCCGTTTCCCGGTTAATGGCCCGTTGGGTAGTTTTGATCTGCTTGCTCAACAGGCCCGTAAGCCCGCCCAGCAGCAATACGCCAATCAGAAAAACCGGCACCAGCGCCCAGTGCTTCGTAACGGCGTACCAGATCAGGAAGCCCATGCCAACGATGGATGAAAACAGGACGTTGACGAACGCGTTGATAAACTTCTCGGTATCGGTACGGACCTTTTGCAGAATCGACAGCGTGGCACCACTACTCTGATCGCCAAACTCCTGATACGACAGGCGCAGGGTCTGTTTCAGCCCGTCGTTGAAAATATCAGTACCGAATTTCTGCACCACCAGCCGGGTCATATATTCCTGAAATGCCTTCGTGATATTGGACAGAACGGCCACCCCAACGGCCAGGCCCAGTAAACCCAGCACACCCCTGACTTTTTCGGCATCGGTTTTCTGACCGGGATGCGTTGCATACTCATCAATGAGTTTCCCGAAAATAATGGGGTCTACCAGCGCGAGCACCTGCGCGGCACCGGCCAGGGCTAAGGCCAGCGCGGCCAGCCAGCGATACGGATACAGGTATTTCCAGAGAATGGGCACGATTGACGGCGTTAGTTGAGCAAACCCGACCAGGCAAACTTATCCGTTGGGCGACAGAACACAAGTATTGCTTCGTTAACGAGCCGTGTGGCACCAGTGTTCACGTCACCATACGGTTCCGTTTGGGACATTAGCCCGCTCGAAATCAGCATCAGCGTCCCGGTTTTTCGGGCTGATACCCCCGGCGATTGCCCGGCTTACCGGTTAATGCACCAGCTAAACCGGCGAGATTCTTACTAATATCCCATTCATTCACGGCCTCGGGCTTGTCCCGCTCCGTAAAGTCCTATTCATCAATCCCAAAAAAGCATAACAATTACCTATCTTTGCGGAGTTTATAAGAGAAACCACCAAACAAGTTGCAGCTTTCAATAGCTGACACTGCCAACCTGTTACCACAAAACCGCTGCATGAGCCTACTGCTGTCGATTGTAATGCCAGCTTATAACGAAGAGGAAGTTATTGAACTCGTTGTAAAGCAATGGACCTCGATGCTTGCCCAGGAGTTTCCGGCTGACGCCACCCGCCTGATTGTTGTGAATGACGGTTCGCGTGATCGCACCGGCGAAATTCTGGACTCGATCAAGAGCCGTTATCCCAAACTGATGGTTGTTCACCAGCCGAATGGCGGGCATGGCAATGCGGTTGTTAACGGATACCGGCAGGCCGTCGCCATTGATTCGGAGTACATATTTCAAACCGACAGCGATGATCAGTTCGTGACCGAAGATTTTCGCAAGCTATGGGCCAAACGCACCCAGTCGCCCTTTATCCTGGGCTATCGGGAAGAGCGGTATGATGCCCCGGCCCGGCTTGTGATTACCCGGATTCTGCGGCTGAGCATCGCCCTGATCTACGGGACGTATATTAAGGATAGTAATATTCCGTTCCGGCTCATTCAGGGCGGTTTTCTGAAGAAATTGCTGGCGCAGTTACCCGATCCGACGCCGTTTGCACCCAATATTTTTCTGGCAGTGATGGCCAAAAAAGCTGGTTTCAACACGTTCGACATACCCATTACCCACAAGGAACGGTTAACGGGGACGGTGTCTATTCTGCGCTGGAAACTGCTGAAAGTGTGTTTTCAGAGTTTCGGCGAACTGGCGCAGTTCCGGCTGGATCTGAGCCGAAAAGTGAAAGCACTGCGGGCACCGGAACCGGTTCACGTTTAACTCAGGATAGCCCGCTGCTCTTTGTGAGTATTCCGATTTAAGCAAGATTTTAACAGCTACCCGGCTATTGAAGATTAAATAAAATCCTAATCAATTTTTTGACAGGTAATTTATTTGTCAAAGATTCAAACCTCCTGAAATCATAGCTGATCTTACTCATCCTGAAAATCAGCGTGCTATTAATTTTTAACAAACGTTTATGAACTACAAATATGTGATTATTGGCTCGGGACCAACCGGTCTGGGCGCGGCTTACCGCCTGAAAGAATTAGGCATTACAGACTTTATTGTCCTCGAAAAAGAAGATCGTATTGGCGGCCTCGCCCGCAGTTTTGTCGATGAGCAGGGCTTTACCTGGGACATCGGTGGTCACGTGCAGTTTTCGCACTACAAATATTTTGATGATCTGATGGTAGCGGCCTTAGGCGAAGATGGCTGGCTCGATCATCAGCGCGAATCGTGGGTCTGGATCGAAAACCGGTTTGTGCCCTATCCATTTCAGAATAACATCAAGTACCTCTCGCCCGAAACGATGTGGAAATGCCTCGAAGGGCTGATCCACAACTATAAATTTCCGACCAATACAAAGCCTGCCAACTTCAAAGAGTGGATTCTGGCGACGGGCGGACAGGGGCTGGCCGAGACGTTCATGTTCCCCTACAACTTCAAGGTGTGGGCCTTCCCGCCGGAAGAAATGAACGCCGTTTGGGTCGGTGAACGCGTGGCCGTAACGGACCTCGCCCGGGTGACGAAAAATATCCTCTTCAATCAGGACGACTTTTCGTGGGGACCAAACAGCACCTTCAAATTCCCGAAACATGGCGGCACGGGTGGCGTCTGGGAAGGCGTTGGCAACCTGGTGGGCCGCGACAAATTCCTGCTCAATGCCACTGTTGACCGGGTAAATGGCACGGCCAGGCAGATTCACCTCGCCGATGGCCGGGTGGTTCAGTACGAGCACCTGCTGAACACGATGCCGCTCGATATTTTCACGAAGAAGCTGGATGAACTGGACAGTCAGACCATCGAAACGGCGCAGGGCCTGAAACACTCAACGACGCACGTGGTTGGCATCGGGCTGAAAGGCAAGCCGAAGCCGAAACTGGAAACGATGTGCTGGATGTATTTCCCCGAGTCCAACAGCCCCTATTACCGGGTTACGGTATTCTCGAATTACAGCCCAAACAACGTACCGGATATTAACACGCAGTGGTCGCTGATGTCGGAAACAAGCGAATCGTCGGCCAAGCCCGTCAACCGCGAAACGCTGATGGAAGATACCATCCGGGCGATGCGCGAAGATCAGCTTATCAGCGACGACGACGAGATTGTCTCTAAATTCCACAAAACATTCGAGTATGGCTACCCAACGCCATCCGTCGAACGCGATGCTATCCTCAAAGCAGTCCTGCCGAAACTGGAACCCTACGGCATCTCGTCGCGGGGCCGGTTCGGGGCCTGGAAATATGAAGTCAGCAATCAGGATCACTCCCTGATGCAGGGTGTCGAATGGGCCAACCGCGTGGTCGCGCAGGTTCCCGAGCTGACCCTGTTCTTCCCAGATACGGCCAACGCCATGTGGGGGAAATAGTCTTCGAGTCAGTAAGCGGCTTCGCCTAAGTTGGTAGGTCAGTAAGGGTTTCGCATAGACCACTTATTGACTTACCAACTTAGGCGAAGCCGCTTATCAACTATCTCAAAAATGAATCGAAAACGCATTTGGTACGGTCTGGGCGGGGTACTGCTGCTGACCGCTCTTGGGGTGGGGTATTTTCTGTTCGGGCGAAGCAGCCGACCGGTGGAATCACTCATCCCCGCCGATGCGTTACTGATGCTCGACAGTGCAACGCTTCAGGATTCGGTATCGGCCCGGGCCATGCGGACCGAAATGCCACTCCGGCAGGTACCCCTGTTTGCCGAAGCCGTGCAGCGACTCGACCGGTTCATCTATGCCCCGGCCAGCGGGCAGACGCAACAGGATTCAGTGGTCGTCCGGCAGTTTCTGGCCAAACGCCCCATTCGGTACTCCCTGCACCCCGTCTCGAAAACGGCACTCGATTTTATTTTCTACATTCCGGTCAACAGTCTGATCGACAACGGGTTTCTCACAAAACTGCAAAATCCCGATCCGGGTCGCCTGCGGGTACAGAGCCACACGTTTGGCGGGGAGCGGGTGTACGAACTCAGCACTCCCACCAACGAAGTGCTCGGCACGTTTCTGGTACTCAATAATTACCTGGTCGGCAGCCCGTCGGGTATTTTGATCGAGAACGTAATCAGGCGGCACCGCGATCCGCTGGCCCGTATCAACCCGGTTACGTTTAAATCCGATGACGAACATATTGCCGGTTTGTCCATACGGCCCGAGGTCATGCAGGTGCTGTTTGGCCAGACCGACGAACGGCAGTCGGCCGAAACCGGCTCGCTCATCCGGCTGTTCATGCCCGAGAACCTGACCTTTCTCTTCCGTCAGTCAGCGGCCCGGACTCACCTGATTGGGTATGCTTCAGACATTATCGGGTCGCGCCGTGACGTGGCCAACCTCTTCGACGGACAGACGCCCCAGCGCATCAGCAGTGCCGCCGTTATTCCGCAAACTACCGCCACACTGTATCATATCGGGGTAACCAACGGGCCTCGTTTCGGGCAAACGATTCAGCAGTTGCTCCAGTCCAACCCGACCTTAACCAGCCGCCTGAGCCGCATCCGGGCGGTTGTACCGGACCTGTACGCATCCCTGGGCACCGACGTGCTGCTCTGTCGGCTGGAGTCCATCGACAGCGAAATCCGGCAGGTGTTGCTGCTGAAAGCGACCGACCTCAAACAACTTTCGGACAGCTACCAGCGGGCGGGTTATCTGGCCGGAGCCGCTACCCCCGCTCCGCTAAAAACCTTTCTGGGGCATAAAACCCTGTTGCTCGATACCCCCGAACTACCGGCATCGCTGTTCAGCAGCCTGTTTGCGGGATTCCGGCAAAGCTGGGTAACGCAGCATGGCGCGTATTTAGTGGTGGCGAACAGCGAAGAAGTGATGCAGGATTACCTGCAACAACTCAGCCGGGGGGCGGTCTGGTCGGCCGACGAGCGCCAGACGGCCCTGCTTGAAACCACCCTGCGCCCGGCCAATTTTACGGCCTTTGTGCGGGTTAACCGGGCCGCGTTCGCGAATACCATGACGACCTGGCCGGTGAGTTGGCGGAATCTGCTCACGCAACGCGTTACAGGCTTCGGTAACCTGCTGCCTGCGCAGGCTTCGTCGCTCAATAATCTCGAAAACATGGTCTATCAGGCCAGTTACGGCAATAAGCGGATTCTGTCGACCTTAGTACTGGGACGCACCACCCGGCGGGCCACGACGGCTATTCTGAACCGGCTCCTGTTGCAGCGTAAGGTTGAGTTCAACGCTCCGCTCACCTCGGGGCCGGTTGTGGCCGGTAACCTGGCTGACGGCTCGGCCCTGCTCTGGGCAATTAATGGAGCCGGGCAGTTTGTGCTGATTCCCCCGACGGGCGAAACAATTGTCGAAAGGGCAATCGACGGACCCATACGGAGCAACGTTGTCGGGGCGGATTATCTCAACAACGGCCGGTTGCAGTACCTGTTTATGACTGAACGCTCGCTGTACATCGCCGACCTCACTGATCGGTCGGCAACAGTGCAGTCGAAGCCGCTGCCAACGGGGCTGGACCCGTCGCTGCTGGCCCTGCCGCACGGTACCCATCAGCGCAACCGGCTGGTATTGGCCGCGCATAAGGATGGGTTTCTGTATGCGTTCGATAAAGAAAAACGCAGCTTTATTCAGATGGGCGCACCCGGGCAGAAAGGGCCTTTGCTATTGCCCTTCCAGGTCATTGTCCGGCCAACAGGGATGGACATACTGGCGCTACAGGCCAACGGCACCCTGAACCGGTGGCTCGATACGGGCGCGCAGGCTCCGCATTTCCCGGTTACGGTTCCCCTGACGGATACGACATCCCGCTTCGCCGGACCGGCCCTCCAACCCGGTGGCGCGGGTACCATTGACCTCGTCAGCAACGATGGCGAGCGGCTGAAACTGAACGAGAATGGCCTGATTGCCAGCCGGACGCAGTTGTACCGCACCGTACGGAACGGGGCTTACCGGCTCTTTCCCGACGTGGATCAGACGGATTTTCTGCTGCTCCGCACCACCGATACGGAGGTTGCCGTGCTGAACGAAGAAGGGCAGGAGCAATTTGCCATCCGGGGCATTCGGTCGGGGCAGAACGACCTGCGCTACCACCGGCTCGGCGCGGGTATCGATGTGCTGAGTGTGCGCTCGGGGCGGTTCACCACGCTGTATGACCGCAGTACCGGCAGGATTCTGGGCGACCGGCCCATTCCGAGTGACTTCCCGGTAGCCTTGCAGTACGACGAAACTACCAATCAACTGTTCATCGTCAGCGGCTACGATAAAACCGTTCAGGTATTCACGATTCGCCTTCGCTAACCCATGCGCTCTCTGTTTCTGTACATAATTCTCCTGTTGGCTATTGTTCTGTACGCGGGCGGTTGTTCGCGGGAGGTATTGCATTATTTCTACCAGACCGGCGTGGCTGCCGACGATTACCGTTACGGCGACCTGTACCGGCTCTCGAACCTGCCCCAGTTTAAAGAAGAACAAACGCCCTGCGCGTCGGCGCTACCGGCCAATACGCCCGTA
This sequence comes from uncultured Cytophagales bacterium, assembly GCA_964251665.1. Taxonomy (GTDB): domain Bacteria; phylum Bacteroidota; class Bacteroidia; order Cytophagales; family Spirosomataceae; genus JBBQLG01. The sequence continues at coordinate 79,033 of CAXUKO010000011.1, read as the reverse complement.
CTACCGAACACCCGGCTGTACCTGATCGGCGATTCGTTCACCGAACCGGAACGGCTCACGGCCCGCGATTTCCCGGTGCCCTACTACCTGCGCACTAAATGGGAAAATCATAACCGGATTGAACTGGACACGGCAAAGCGAAACATTTTGCTGATCGAAACCGTGGAGCGGCATTTCCGCGATCATTTTTCCCAGCCCATTACGAGCCTGGCCGTAGTAGCCGATACGAACCAGAAAGTCCCCGACCCTCAACTAACGCCGGGCGAGCGGATTCGGGAAATCGTTGGCTTAATTCAGCCTTCGGCGGTGGTGGAAGAACGACTGGAAACCCTGCTGTTTGGCCACAGCTGGGCGTTGTGGTGGAAAGAGCAGAAAGCCGCCTTTAACCTGAACGTGTTTGGCCGGGTGAATCCTAAAGTAACCCTCTCGCGTGATCAGCAGCACCTTTTTGTGGGCCTGGATACCGATACGACAACCGGTAAAACCGCCCTGTTCACGCCCCTCCCCGACCGGGAGCTTACCACGCTGGTCGACAGCCTGAATGCGGCTTATGACCGGTACCGGGCGTTGGGCTTTACCGAGGTGTATCTCTCGATCATTCCTAACAAAACCACGCTGCTCGACCCTCAGTTGGGCCGCTACAATCACCTCATCGAGCGGGTGCAGCACCATCCCAACCTGCGGATGCCGATTGTGGATGTGTATTCGGTCTACCGGAAAGCCGGTGAGCCGCTCTACGCCCTGAGCGATTCACACTGGAACTGCCGGGGCCGCGCCTTATGGCTGCAAACCGTAAATAAACGATTGTTTGCCCTGAAGTAGCTCACTACCGGTTCGCCCTCATTTCGGATACAACATTAAGAGATTAGCCTATTTTTTTGGCTGCGCCCCTGCGGACCTTTGTACTGTTCATTTATAACTCACAGTTAAACCGCAGGTTATGAGCAGTATTAAAAAAGTCAATTTAGGCAATCAGGGGCTTGTTGTGCCATTAATAGGCCTTGGCTGCATGGGCATGACCCAGATAGCCGGAATGGATATTTACGGAAAAGCCGACGAAACGGAATCCATCGCCACCATTCATCGTTCCCTGGAATTAGGGGGAAATTTTCTGGACACCGCCGACTTATACGGACCATTGGCCAATGAGCGTCTGATTGCCAAAGCTATCAAAGGCAACCGCGATCAATACATCATTGCCAGCAAGTTTGGCTACGAGATCGACGACAACGAACAGTTGACCTGGCAGATCAACGGCCGTCCGGACTACGTGAAAAAGGCTATCGAGCGGTCACTCAAAAACCTGGGTACCGATTACATAGACCTGTATTACCTGCACCGGCAGGACCCCAACACGCCCATCGAAGAAACGGTCGGTTCCATGGCCGAGCTGGTTAGGGAGGGTAAAATCGGCTATATTGGTCTGTCGGAAGTCTCGTCAGCAACGATCAGAAAGGCTCATGCCGTTCATCCGCTAACCGCCGTGCAGACCGAGTATTCGCTGTTCGAGCGGGACGTGGAAGAGGCCGGTATTATGGCTACGCTGGCCGAACTGGGTATTGGATTTGTAGCCTATTCACCCTTAGGCCGGGGATTTGTCACGGGTGAGATTAACAGTCAGGATGATTTTCCGGCCGATGATTTCCGGCGCAGCATTCCCCGGTTTCAGGGGGAGCAATTCATTAAGAACCTGGACCTGGTCGACGCAATACGAGAACTGGCCACTGAAAAGGGCGTTACACCGTCGCAGTTGGCAATTGCCTGGACCATTGCCAAAGGCGGACTGCCCATTCCGGGAACAAAGCGCGTAAAGTACGTAGAGCAGAATATTGCGGCCACGACAATTCTCCTAAGCGCGAACGAACTGGACCGGTTAGAGCAGATTGTACCACTGGGTACGTCGACGGGCGCTCGTTACGACGAGGCCAGTCTGGCAATCATCAATCAATAGGGAATTACGGAGTCGGTACTACAGCCTTGTGGTTCGTTTATCGACTCCATTTATACTACATACGGATGAAAAAGCCAGACAATACACCTTATCTCATTAATTCCATTTCGGATCTGCATCGTCTGCTGGAATTACCCAAGCCGGAGTATCCACTGGTCAGTGTAATAAATTTCGACGAAATCAAATGCTTTTCTGAGGAGCGACTGAGCAGCGTTATCTATAATTTTTATTCAATTTGTATTAAACGGGATTTCAAGGGGAAAGTAAAATACGGACAGAATTATTACGACTTCGATGAGGGTGTGATGACCTTTTTTTCGCCCGGTCAAATCATTTCTGCCGAGATCACCGATGACATGGCGCTTTCGGGCCGGTGGTTAGTAATTCATCCTGATTATATTCAGAATTATGCCTTAGCGAAGAACATAAAGGAATACGGCTATTTTTCCTATGCGGTTAACGAGGCCCTGCATCTTTCCGAAAAAGAGGAGGCCGCTATTACCACGATCATGCAGAATATCAGGCAGGAATACAGCTCAGGAATTGACACGTTTAGTCAGGACGTGATTATCTCGCATATTGAGTTGTTACTCACTTACGCGAACCGGTTCTACAACCGGCAATTCATCACCCGCAAACACGTAAATAACGATTTGCTGACCAGTATGGAAGCCATTTTGGCCGACTATTTCAACAGTGATAAAGTGCAGACGATGGGCCTGCCAACGGTCCGGTATCTTTCGGACAAATTAAATATTTCGCCCAATTATTTGAGTGACATGCTGCGGACCCTTACCGGACAAAGTACGCAGCAGCATATTCACGATAAACTGATTGAGAAGGCGAAGGAAATTTTAACGACAACGTCTTTATCCGTCAGTGAAATAGCGTATCAGCTTGGTTTTGAATACCCGCAGTCGTTCAGCAAGTTATTCAAAAGTAAAACCAACGTCTCCCCGCTCGAATTCAGGCATTCGTTTGATTAGCGGATAGTCAATTAAGGCTGACTCTACTTTTAATTAGCCAGAAACACGTTCGACCATTCGTTGGCTTTCACGGTGAACGTACCGGTCCATTTGGCCGTGCATACACCTGTTTGTTTGACCATATAACTGTACGTACCGGCTGGTCGATTGACCGTTACAAAGTCCTTTGTGTATACCGTTGGCGGTGTTTGCCCGGTCTGATACGTTTTGCCGGTGCCCTGATAAACGCCATCCACGAATACATCGTACGTACACGAACTATTCACGTTTGTCCAGAAAATCACGTCGCCGGTGTCGGTCGTTATTTTTTTGGCTGTGCACTTCCCATTGGCGACCGTAATGCTATACTGCCAGTACGAGGCTACCGGTGCTGTTCCTTTAGCCGTGAGCAAATACGTCCCGGCCGGTTTAGTAATGTTGATCCAGGTCGGGTCACCACAGGTTGGTGCGGTGTTGTCTTCATTGTAATTCCTGATCGTCCCGTAGAACGTGCCGTCGAGAAAAACGTCGAGGTTCCCCCGGGTTTTAACGGCCGAACTCACAACCAGATTACCCGTAAGGGGGAGGTTACTGATATCGACCCGCTTACTAATCACGTCCTGATCGCCAATCGCGTTTTTGGCAGTAATGGCTACATTATAGCTCCCGTTTGCCGTGTACGTTACGGCCGGATTTACATCCGTTGATGCCTGCCCATCCCCGAATTTCCATTGGTAGATCGTCGCGTTTTTGGACAGATTCGTGAACTGCACTGACCCGGTTGGGCCCAGCTTATACGAAAAATCGGCAACCGGCTTCGGTATCGACTGAACGCTCATGGTCTTTTGCAACTGATCCTGCACACCGTCCGCCCGTTTGGCAATCAGCGTGATGATGTATGACCCATTCTGCGTGTAGGTATGCGCCGGATTAGCATCGGTGGCCGTGCCGCCATCCCCAAAACTCCACTGATAAATCGTTGCATTTTTGGAGGAGTTGGTGAACTGCACCGCCCCGTTTGTACCGGGTGCGTACAGAAAATTAGCAATGGGCTTGGGGTCCGGCGTTGCAGCCTTGAAACAACCCGAAAACAAGGTCAGCAGCGCCAACAGGTAAAGGAGCCGGTACCCAGACAGGCCTGATTTTACAATAAACACAAGGCGATGGGATCAGTAGTGATTGATGAGGGTACAATCAACAACCTTACCAAAGCCAATGGCCCGCTGATTTTTATGATGGATGCGCTGCGGGATAATTTGCAGGGGTTGGCGCTTTACGCTGGTAATTTAGTCCACTCCAACCTTAAAACTGCATGATATAATACTGACAGTCAAACGATTGTCCGAACTCTTCAATGGTACGCTGATGAGTAGGCTGGAAGCCGTGCCGCTCATAAAACCGCAGCAGAGCAGGCCGAGTAGCATCGGTTTCCAACTGAATTTCGTATACGTTACGCGCCAAACAGCGTTGCTGACAGAAGTTCAGGATGGGTACAAACAAGTCCTGACCAGCGAATGCCCGCCGGATCGCTACTTTGTGAATAAAACCCGCCGTAGCAGCGGGTACGTCCGGGTAATAAAGTGGGTCGGTCCACTGTAAAATGAACGTAGCCGCTGGCGTGTCATCGGCGTAGAGTACATAACAATTACCCTGCGTGTACTCATCGAAGAGGTTGTCAGGCGTGAGCGTATCCAACGCCCACATTGTCAACTGGTTATCGGCAAGCCATTGGCCTACTTCACGCAGTATACTGATAAACACATCGGGCTGGTCGTTGCGAAAGGTGTACGTCATGGATAGCGCGAACTGAGGAAAGTGGTTTACGAACGGTACGACTCCGGCGAAATTCCGGGTGCAATGTACACCGTTGTTCTCCCGCAAATTACCCATTTAGCGCATCAGCGCTTAACCAGTTCACCAATTAATGCCGTATTCAGCAGGGCCACCACGGCAGCCGGGGCTTCGTAGGGCAGTAAGTGAGCCGCAGCGGGAATCATGGTCAGCGTGGCAGTAGCCGGTAGCAGAGGCATCAGAGCCGTTTCCAGTAACTCCGCCGGAATATTGGTATCCTTCTCCCCCACCGCCACGTGAACGGTCGTATCAATCTGACTCATCCGGTCGGTGATGTCCTCCCGACTGCCGCTTGCCAGCCAGGCCTTCCAGGCAACCGCCGACGTACGTAAATTATCAGTAACGATCTGTTGCTGAGCCGCTTCTGACAAGGGGACCATCGTAATTTCGTGTAGAGTTCGTTCGGCGGTATCGGGTTGCCCATGCGTGGCCAGCAGCCGTTCACGGGTGTCGTCGGGGATGGGTTCGGGTGACGGTGGTGAGGGTGCCAGCAGGACCAGGCTACGCAGCCCGGCCGGACGCCGGGCGGCCAGCGCGAGGGCTACCTTGCCGCTCATGGAATGACCAACCAGCACAAAATCATACGGTGCACCAGTCAGGCCAACCTGGTCGATCAGAGCGGCTACATCATCGGCCATATCGTCGACCGAATAACCGGTATCCGGCGCATCGGAGTCGCCCGCTCCGCGCAGATCCACGGCCAGGCACCGAACCGGAAACTGGCTGGTAAGCTGATGCATAACCGTTTGCCATTCCTGCGCCGAACCACCAAAATAATGCAGCAGTACAAAACAGGTAGCGCCACTCCCCTGCTTAATCACGTTCAGTTCGGTCCCGTTGACGCTGATTTTCATAGTTCGACTTTTAGGCGGGCAGGGCGGTCGGTGAGTTCGAGCATCGGCGCGTAGGGCACAATAGTGATTTGCCCGAATTCCTGTAATAAACTGCGGTAGGCTTCCAGCACGGGCCGGGGTTTGCGGTCGAGATCATACAGTCCACAGGCATTCACGCGGTTGTTCTGCTCAGCCAGCGCCGTGTCCCAGTCGATCTGATCAATCAGGCTGTACCATGTGAACCCCAGCACCGGCGTACCCGTCTTGCGCATCTGCAACACGTTCATCCACTGTTTCCAGAGCCATCGTGGCGCTTCCTCGGCCTCAAACACATTGGTTTCGGTGTGCATGACGGGTTTATGGTACCGCTCGTAATACTGCCGGGTGATATTTGCCCAGCCCAGCACATCCTGCGACTGAATAATACTGCCGTCGGGTAATTTTATGCGCTCATTACGGCCGTAATAATCATTGCCCATGACCTGATAACCCGGTGGCTGCCCGGCCATAAACCACTCGTATTCAGCGCGGGTCAGGCCGTTGTCCATCATGTAAATGCAGACTTCGGCAGAAGGCGCATGGGCGTAAAGCAGATCGAGCGACAGAAACCGCAGTTCATTAACCATCTGGGTATCTTTAGATGGTGTGGCGCAGGCTTCGTGCAGGTATTCAGCTGATTCGCTCTGCACAATCACGCAGTCGGGGCGTTTCTCGGCGATGCGCTGATTGCCCATGATACTGGCCGCTGCAGCGTGTTTCAGGGCCGTGACAAAGCCCCGGTCGTTTTTCAATTGTTCGTTCCAGAGTCCGTCTTTACCACTCGACCGCGCCGTGATATAAATCTCATTGACCGGCGTGTAGAACCGAACCCACGGATATCGCTCGGCAACGGCTCCGCAGTAATCCGCAAAATGAACCGGCAATTCGGGGTTCTGAAAATTGCCGAGCCAGTCGGGCACCCCGAAATGCATCAGGTCCAGGATGGGCGTAATCTTTTGTCGCTTGAGTTCAGCCATTGCGAGATCGGCAAACTCCCAGTCGAATTTGCCCGGCCCCTGATGAATACTGTAATACGGCAGTCCATACCGTAACACCTTCAGGCCCAACTCTTTTACCAGGCCGATGTCTTCTTTATACCGCTCGTAGTGCTGGCATTCGCGAAGCTGGTCGCGCCGGACGGTACCGTTGGCAATGGTTGGGTAGGAACACTCAATACCGGTTGCAAACATAAAATTACCCGCGTTTGCATCGGGTAGTCCGCTGCCATCGTGTCCGGTAGCCCCGCCAAACTGGTCACCCGAGTAGCTCCCATCACCGTATTTCTTCTTGATAATCTCAAGGGAATTCCTGCTCATACCTGTCGTTGGTTAGCTGCTAAAAATTTGTCCGCCGTTCGCAGCGACAACGCCATGATCGTAAGGGCGGGATTGACACTCAGTGCACTCGGAAACGTTGAATTATCGCTGATGTACAGGTTCGGAATCTCGAACGATTGCCCGTCGGGATTGACCACATTATGACGGGCATCGTGTCCCATTCGGGCGGTACCAATCACGTGCGCATTGCGCGGAAATGCCCACATGTTTCGGGCACCGGCGGCCTGCCAGATGTCGCGCATGATGCGGTCGGCATGGGCCGTCATGCGGTTTTCGTTCTCGCCGTTGGTGAAGTAAATACGCGGTTTAGCTACGCCCCGCGCATCTTTTTCGTCCGAGAGTTCGAGGTAGTTATGCTCGTGGGGCAAACAATCGCCCAGAATGTTAATACCGGCCATGTGGTTGTACTGCCGCATGGCCGTCCGCAGGTTTTCGCCCCACAGGCCGCGTCCCCGCGCCATCTGCGACGCGTAGGTTACAGGCATGACGCCGATAGACTGCAGCAAATAGCCACCCGCGAAGTCAGCGTCGGCCGGGCGGTGGGTATCTTCAGAAATCAGACCACCGGGAATGCCTTTGTAGGGCCGGATGTCCTCGTCAAATTCGCCCCAGATTTGCAGTCCGGTATGCGCCATCAAGTTGCGGCCTACCTGCCCGCTGCCATTGGCCAGTCCATTCAGCAAAAGCAGCCGGGGCGTCTCGACCGCTCCGGCGCACAGAAAGACGTTTTTACACTTCTGCCGTTTCTCAACGCCTTCATGCACGTAAACCACCTCCCGGATTTGCCCAGCGTCATCGACTACGAGTTGTGTCACGAATGATTCGGGCCGCAGTTCGGCTCCCCGCTGAATTGCTACGGGAATGTAGGTAACATCCATACTGGCTTTAGCGCCCACATTACAGCCCGCCTGACAAAAGCCCCGGTTCAGACAGGCATTCCGCCACCCCACTTCCGGCTGAAAATACCGCCCTGATAAAGCCGCATTAGCCGCTGGTGACGTTTTTATGCCTAATTGAGCGGCCCCGCGCTGCATAAGTCGGGCGGCTCCGTTCAACGGCAACGGCGGCAGTGGATACCCCTGTTGCCGGGCTGGTCCCCAGGGGTAAGGTGATGGCCCGGAAATGCCCAGAAACCGCTCAATTTCGTTGTAATAGGGCTCTAAATCGGCAAAATCGAGGGGCCAGTCGTGCCCGACCCCGAAGTCGGTATGGATACGCAGATCGTCGGGTTGCACCCGGGGCGTATAGGCCGTATAATGCAGCGTAGACCCGCCGACGCCCATCCCGGAGTTATTATTTCCCATCGGCAGTGGATCACCACCGGCGCTGAGCCGTTCGTCATTCCAGAAGAGGAACTCCTGCGCCCGCTCATCGGTAGCAAAGTCAACGGCGGGGTTCCAGTGCTTGCCAGCCTCAAGGGCAACGACCGATAAACCGGCTCCGGCCAACCGCGCCAGTAACGGTGCCCCTCCGGCTCCGGTACCGATCACAACGGCATCGACGGGCTCGTTCAGGTTGTACCGGCGCATTGATTCGCCAGTAGGCAGCGTACTGCCAGTGGAATGAAAGTCAGACATAGTGAGTGGTGAAATTGATTTGTGGTTCGCAGTTTGTTGTTCTCATGGCAACAGCCAAGCTCGAACCACAAACTACTCCGGCAGCCCGACCTTGTCAGCGCGTTGGCTCAGGTTCGCGGGGATCGCGCTCATTCAGGCCAATACGGACCCAACCGGGCGGAGTAGCCGATATGGCATCGGCCATACCGACGTAACCAATTTCTTCCTGCGCCAGCGGGTGAGCGTAATAGATTTCGGTGACTTCGGCGAGTAATTCCTCAAAAAACCGGGCAGCTGGCAACTGCTTCCAGATGGCGCTCAAACCGCTATTACCCCGCTGCACGCTAAGCAGGACGGTATCCTGTTCGGCATCAGTCAGGGTAAGAAATGGCTGATTGTAGGTAGTTTGCGCCGTCTCATCAATGCCCCTTAATCCGAGTCGGAACGCGTCGCCATCGTTGGGCATGGTATCATACCGCCAGCCATTGGTCTTGCCGTGGGCCAGTCGCTCGTCGATAGAATCGGCAATGATCACTGGCTCAGCCCGGTCCGGCTGTGGAATAAGCCGGTTGCAGACCTGTTTGAGCAGTGACAGTTCATCATCCGTGAAGAACTTCGGTTGCCAGGGGGCGGGGGTCAACCGTTCCAGCAGCACCGCCCGGGTAGCTGGAGTAACCTGATCGGTGCCGAGCAAAGCGCGGACAGTTCCCGATGGATAAGTGAGTGTAGTCATGGTGAAAAGCCCCTGGGCAGCCCCCAAGCCCCCAAATGGGGTGTTCTGCTTAGATACCGGTATCTAAGCAGAACACCCCATTTGGGGGCTTAGGGGCCGCTTGAGACTGTTTATAGTTTAACCCAGCTTACCGCCGGTCACTTCCACAATGCTGCCGGTCATAAAGCTACCGTCGGTGGAAGCCAGCAGTACATAGGCCGGAGCCAGTTCGTCGGGTTGACCGGGCCGGGCCAGGGCCACTTCATGACCAAAATTATTAACCTCGCTTTCGGGCATTGTACCGGGAATATTGGGCGTCCAGACGGGGCCGGGTGCTACGCAGTTGACGCGGATATTTTTAGGGCCTAACTGAATTGCCAGCGACTTGGTAAACGCATGAATAGCGCCCTTAGTAGCTGTATAGTCGATCAGAAGCGGATTGCCCACGATGCCAACAATGCTGCCTGTATTGATGATAGCGTCGCCATCGACCAGGTGTGGCAGGGCAGCCTGAGCCATAAAAAAATAAGCGAAGATGTTGGTTTCAAACGTGCGTCGCAGCTGCTCTTCGGTAATGTCTTCGAATTTTTCCTGCGCCATCTGAAACGCAGCATTATTAACCAGAATGTTCAGTTTACCGAATTTTTTGACAGTCTGCTCGACGGATTTTTTGCATTGATCAGCCTGACGAACATCGGCTTTGATTACCTCACATGTGCGGCCTTCCAGTTCAACCATCCGTTTGGTTTCGGCGGCATCACCGCTGTTTTCGTTGTAAACAATAGCCACATCGGCGCCTTCTTTGGCAAAGGCTACGGCTACAGCACGCCCAATACCCGAATCAGCACCGGTGATAATGGCTACTTTATCTCTGAGTTTACCAGCGGCCCGGTAGCTCGACAAGTCACTGTCGGGGGCGGGGTGCATGTCGGATTGTTTGGCGGGATAGGGCAATTGCTCGCCCTTGATGTCACTCGCTTTGGGACGCGATTCCTGAGATTTCATACGTTGAATTGGTTGAGTAGTCGGGCCGTGGGCATTCGGTTGCTTAAGCCTAACAATAAGCATAACCAACTGTACGTAATTTGGTTGTGAAAGACCGGCGTCTGGGGTTTGCCTGTAGTGTAAGACCAGGCGAACCAGTTGCTGATTAGCGGGCCACTCGGCAACGTTCAGACTGCCTTCTGCCTGAGTTGCCGTACGAACCAACTGCACCTGTTGGCGGCCAACAACACTTTATTCGGGCAGGCGTTACTCAGAAGTAGTGCACAGGCTGACCCAACCCGATACTGCAACAGTCTATTCAGGAAGTAAAAATTGACAGCGTTTATGAAAACCCACGTATTACTGGCGGTGAGTTTATGCTGGGCCTGCGTTGCTCAGGCCCAATCGGATACAGTTGACACCCATACCCACATTGAATACCGGAAACACGACGGCTTTTTTGAGAAATTAACGTACAACGGAGAGAAACAGGATTATTACACCATCAGCACCTACTTAAAAGACAGTACCCTTTACCGGATAGACCATTATCAAGTGATCAGCATGGCCAACGCGTACGGGCAGCAGTATCCTGCCAATAAAGTTTCCGTTCGGCAGGGGCTGACAAAGATCATGTATCCCACCGGGCAACTTTATCTAACCTGCTCGTATAGTTCCAATGCACTTGATGGCCCCTTGACGATTTACTACCCGGATGGCTCCATCAAGCGACGGGAGTTGTATAAAGAGCGGATAGTGAAAGAAAGTCGTTGTTTCACGCCGGACGGTAAGCAGCAACCCTGCACGCCACTTTACCAACCATCGCAGTTTACCGGTAAGCCCAAAGACCTAAGGACTTATTTAGAAAAGAATCTCGGGCCAATTGTGGACAAACAGCAGGTAAAGGACATCATCATACTACTGACCATCAATGAAATTGGCCAGGTGATAAATACAGAGGTTAAATCGTGGTCTAATCCAGATGATCCAGTATTGGCAGCCGAGGTTCGACAGGTGATTAAAAACATACCTCAATGGAACCCCGATTCGTTGAACTGGAAGCCTGCCATGATGGATGGCGTACCTTTGCCGGAAATCTGGGGAGTATCTGTAGCAAAACGCAAGGGTTTCCTGTATGTGAATCTCCCCTGAATGCATAACCTATGTCGAACAGGTCTGAGTAATAGCCGGGGAACGGTCAAGCCCCTATTTTCTTACCTGATCTGCACCGTTTTTGACCGAAAATGGTTAAAATTGGCCTGAATTTAGTCTTCAGTTCCCCTCGCTACATGGCGCCTGCTCCGGTTCTGCACCGTTTTCTCGGCCTTCGTGCGGGTGAAGCCGCTTCTGTCTGGCTGTTTTTCTGGCACAATTTCCTGCTCGGTGTCGGCACCATCTTAGTGTACGTGTCGGCCAACGTTATTCTGCTCGAAAATCATCCCGAAACCAGCCTTCCCCTGGCCTACCTCGTTTCGGCTTCGGCTATGATGGGCGTGGCCAAACTATACACATACTTTGAACACCACCTGTTGCTGCAGCGGCTCGCCGTTCGGGTTCTGCTGGCCGTGTGCGTGCTCACCTTTGTGATGGGTGTGCTGGTGCTCACCGGCCATTCCGTAGCCTCGGCGATAGCCATTATGGCGGGTTACCGGGTCATTTACCTGCTGACCAATCTCGAATTCTGGGGTATTTCGGCCGTTGTGTTCGACGTAAGGCAGGGTAAGCGCCTGTTTAGTGTCATCAGCTCCGGCGACATGCCCGCCAAGGCGCTCGGTGCTGGTTTGTCGGTTATCGTGCATCAGCATACAGACCTGTACTGGCTGCTGCTAACGGCGTTTGGGGCCTATATCGGTGCCCTCGCGGTGCTTCGTTTTACGCTCAGATCGCACGCTATTGACACCTCGCCCGCCCCTGTCCGGCTCCCCCGCCGGGCACAGCCCTCCTTTCTGCAACAGCTGTTTGGCGGCAGTGAGCTGGTGTTTGCCATGTGCCTGAGCCTGATGGCCATTGCCTGTGTAGTCACGAGTGTGGAGTATTTCTTCTTTGTGAATGTCAAACACAAATTCCACCATCAGGGCGACCTGATGATGGTAGTCGGTACCATTCTGGGAATGACCTATCTGCTGGCTATGGTCTTTAAGCTGATGCTGTCCCGGCAAACTTTTGAGCGATTTGGTATCAGTCGGTCGCTGGCGGTACTGCCCATCAGCGGGCTGCTGGCGCTGGTTCTGTTTGGTGGCCTGTACCTGATGGGCATCAGCGAAACGGGCCTCCTGATCTATTTCTGCGGCCTTTATCTCCTGCTCGAAGTGCTCCGGCGGGCTGTGTTTGACCCTGTCTTTCTCGTACTGTTTCAGCCTCTTTCGCCCCCCGACCGGCTGAAAGGCCACACGTTGGTTAAAGGCTTTTACGAACCTTTAGGCATGGCAATAGCCGGTCTATTACTCCTGATCGTGAACAGTTTACCCAATGCTGGGCATTATGTGTCGTTTGTCTGGATGGCGGGATTCATGGGACTGGCCCTTTTCTGGCTGCGACGGACGTACAGCACATACCTGCTGACACTCAAAGACACGCTTAGCCGCCGGTTTTCGTCGACCGAAGAACTGGCCTTACCCACAACGGCGGTGCCAGCCATTGCGGCAACGCTCCAAAGCGACCAACCCGACGATGTGCTGAATGCTATCAACTGGCTGAGCGACCATCACCCGGCTTCACTGACCGGACAGGCCAATTTTCTGCTAAACCATGCCGACCGGCGGGTTCGCCTACAAACACTCACGGCGTTGGCTGGCAGAACCAATTCCGATCAGCTTAAATCGCTGGCCCTGACCGATTCTGATTTTGCCGTTCGGGAACGGGCAGCTTATTGGTTTGCCCGCCGGGTCACCGATGCGGAACGGATGCCGTTACTGACTAATGCAGACGCAGCGGTCCAAACCGGCCTGATTAGTGGCTGGCTCACCGCCGACCCAACCAATGTACCGGCCCGGCAACGTCTGCATGAACTGGTGGATTCCAAGGAGCCCACTTATCAGCGGGCGGCCCTGCTATTGAGCCGGTTTTTACCCGATGACGAACGTTCGGCAGTTATCGGTACGCACCTCGACGCTTCGGATACGACCGTGCGGCTGGCAGCTATCCGCGTGGCTGGCGAAAGCGTCCATCCCGAACTCACTCCCCGGCTGGTTGGCCTGTTAACCGATTCGGCAGTATGGCGTAAGGTGGCCTCGAGTCTGGTCAAATCAGGTTCGGCGGTGGTGCCCTATCTACAGGCCGCGCTGGATGACTCTTCTTCGGAAACGCTGGTTCGGCGGATAGCGGGTATTTGTGGCCGGCTGGCAACGCCCAATAGCCGGGCGGTATTACTCGACCTGACCCAATCGCCGAATCTGTTCTGGCGGGCCGCTGCCCTGCGTGAGTTGCGGCAGTTGCCGGTCCAGGCGGATGATGGCCGGTTGTTCGAGACGGCATTAACCGACGAGTGGCAACTGGCTCAACGGCTGTTACTGGGTCGTCAGGCTGAAACCGATTCGACGTTGCTGGACGCTATTGGCTACGAACTGGGCGTTGTGCAACACCGGATTTTTGGGTGGCTAAGTTTACTTTATGACCCCGGCGCGGTAGCCGATGCCCAGCGGGGCGTTGTTCATGCGGCCCGCGACCGGAAGGCCAATGCCCTCGAAATGCTCGACAATCTGCTGCCCCGCCTTACCTATCAGGCTTTGCAGGAGTTAGTAGACGATGACCAGACCAGCGTCAGGCGCAGTGCAATTGATCAGTTGGCTAATCGTGGCGCGGCTATGAATGGCGCGACTGGGCCAGTAACGGAATCAGGATCAATAGTGGACTACGTGTTGCAACAGGGCGAAAGCACCTTCTCAGACTGGACAATTACTACTGCGTTGCGGCATGTCGACCCGTCCGACGCCAATATTGACCAGGTATTGCCCCTGCTTGACTCTGCCAGCCCGCTGCTTCGTGAAGGCGCCCTTGATGTACTCCAAAACCTGCCCATTGGTCAGTGGACGCGTTTCCAGACCCAACTTGCCGCCCGGAATAAACTGACTTCTGTTACGATGAGCCACAACACGACCACCAACCACATACCTGCCGTTGAGCGCGTTCAGGCCCTGAAACGGACCGCGCTGTTTGCCGGAACGCCCGAAAATGTGCTCGCCAGCATTGTGCCGATCATGAAGGAAGTGACTTATTACGATGGGCAGGCCATTTTTGCCAAGGGCGACCCCGGCGACTGCATGTTTATCGTGTACGACGGTGAGGTAGGCATTTTCGACGGCACCACACAGTTGGCGACGGTCACCAAAGGGGGCTTCTTTGGGGAACTGGCCCTGCTGGATGCCGAAACCCGTTCGGCGTCGACGGTGGCCCTGTCGTATGTAGTGGCTTTCCGCATCGACCAAACCGACTTCTACGACCTGACCGAAGAGCGGGGTGAGGTACTGCAAAATATTATCCGCGTACTGTGCCAGCGGCTACGGAAACAAAATGAGCTGCTGCGGGGGTGAGAGTAAGAGTTATTATGTGTCAATAATCCTCACCAACTAAATGGAAGATGAGCTACCACTGGTATCGGAAGCAGAAAAGTCAATTTGGCAAACCATACTATTTTTTTCACTTTCCCTTTTAGCGTCCGGAATATTTTTTTCAATGGCTGTAGTTGAAACAAGCTGGATATGTGTTTTAGGTGGGATGATCTTTCTTCTTGCTTTGATTACAACTATTATCCGTCAGTTTTCTAAAATATATTATTTCGGTAGCAACAAAATAACTATTGCAGACCACAAGAATATATACATTGATGATATACCGTTAAATCAAATTTATTGTTGGAACGAATACAAAGAATATAAGGATAAAAGCTGGAGACACTGCATTGTTATTCAAGCAGTTGGCACAAGCATTATTATCGAAAAAGGTGAGTATAAAAATTACTACGATATATTAGCTTATTTCTACGGGAAAAACTTAAAGCAAGACAAAACGCTTAAAGCAAAATCAATCAACAATGAAATTTATTCACCTATTGAAAAGAGCCTATTAATTTATTTACAGTGTCTCATCTTATTTAGTATTTTTTCTTTTTATATAATTTTCAGTTTGAAAGATGAATCTAGTGAGACACTTTATTTTACAGGGACCATAGAAAGAATATATCATCCCAGCAAACATCAATACATAGAGATTAGCTTAAAGAATATTAGTTTTCATTTCAAGGTAACAGGTAGCAAAGCTATTTCATTTTTCACCGCATATAACTATGATTACGGAAAGAATACACCCGTGAATATGGGGAAAAAGATAAAGATTACTGTTTCAAAAGATGACTATGACTGGAAGATAAAAAACAAAATAGTTAGCAGGCTTAATATTAATTCAGTGCATTCTTTAGACGTTAAAGAGTACAAAATACTGGAATAGGTTAAATAAAAAGCCTTACTGGTTACTCACCCCTCTAACACTGGCACTACTCAATCACTTCGTAAATCAGCACGGGGTTTGATTTGTTCTTGAGCTTCACCTCACCGACGCGCTCGCAGTGAAATGACTCTTTTACCAGTTCATAGGTGTCTTCGGTGATGATGATCTGACCGGGTTTGGCGACCGACTGCAACCGCTGCGAGAGGTTTACGGCATCGCCAATAACGGTATAATCGAGCCGCCGGAGCGAAGCCGACCCAATGTTGCCCGATACCATTTCGCCGGTGTTGACACCAATGGAAACGCTGGGCCGGAAACTGACATCAGGGGGCAGTTCATCCTGACTCGCCTGAATCCGCTCCCGTACCGCCAGGGCCGCGTCGACCGCCCGGTCAACGTGATGATCACCCCGAAAAACGGCCATAATGGCGTCGCCCATGAATTTATCCACGTAGCCACCCTGCGCAATGATTTCCTTAACCATCTGGTCAAAGTAGCTGTTCAGGAGGTTTACTACCGCGTCGGCAGGCATGGTTTCGGAGATGGCCGTGAACCCGCAGATGTCTAAAAATACCACCGTCGCCTGTACCGTTTCGCTGGCCAGCAGGCTGTTGCCGAACTCCGGCCGGGCCATGAAATTGATCACCGTTTCGTCGACGTACATTTTCAGGATGTTATTCTCCTGAATCGCCCGCATGGTTTCGCGCATCTGCGCCACCTGCGAAATAGTCTTTTCAATGGTGATCTCCAGATCAGTAAAATCGACGGGTTTGCAGACAAAGTCAAAAGCGCCCCGGTTCATGGCCACCCGGATATTCTGCATATCACCGT
This sequence comes from uncultured Cytophagales bacterium, assembly GCA_964251665.1. Lineage (GTDB taxonomy): Bacteria > Bacteroidota > Bacteroidia > Cytophagales > Spirosomataceae > JBBQLG01. Next base: position 62,532 of record CAXUKO010000011.1, on the reverse strand, counting down.
AGGCCGATACCATCACGGTTTTGAGCATTGGCCCCAGTTCGGGCAGTTTCGTAAGGAGCGTCAACCCGTCCATCACGGGCATATTGATGTCACTGAGGACGATTTCGGTGTCGGGATGCTCACCGATGCGGGTAAGCGCTTCCTGTCCGTTGCTGGCAAAAATAAATTCGTAAGCTTTCTCGCGGATCTTACGCCGAAACTTCTGTTTAATCAAAAACTCCAGATCCGTTTCGTCGTCTACTACTAAAATTTTTGTACTCATTGCGGATTCAGCTGGGTGAGTTTGTCCTTCAACTGGGCAAAATCAAGGGGTTTGGTCAGGAAATCATCGGCACCGTACTGCATCGCCATATCGTGGTTCTGCTGATCGCCATAGGCCGTGATCATCATGACAATGGGCGGTGGTACCACATACGACGACCGAATGCGACGCAGCAACTCCAGCCCGCTCATGCCCGGCATATTGATGTCGGACAGGATCAGGACGGCCTCGGTGCCGTGTTCACCCAGATAGGTCAGAGCCGCTTCGCCCGAATTGGCAAAAGCAAACGCCATATTGCCGCTGCGAATTTCGCGACGAAACCGCTGCTCAAACAACAGTTGCACGTCGGTTTCGTCGTCCACCACTAAAATTTTCATAGGAAGGCTGATTTACGTTCTAAGATACTGCGATTTCGCCATCTGCGGGAAGCATGATGATAAATTCAGTGAATTCGCCCGCTTTTGTCTCAACGCTGAGTGAACCACCATGACCCTTGGTGATAATGTCGTAACTCAGCGACAGGCCAAGCCCGGTGCCCTCGCCGGTCGGCTTAGTGGTGAAAAAAGGCTGGAAAATTTTGTCTACAACCGCGTCGGGAATCCCGTCGCCATTGTCACGCACCCGAATCTCAACCCCATTGCCCTTCTTCCGGGTACTCACGCTAACCATGGGCTGAAACGTAGATACACTTCCGGCCTCACTCATCCGTTTTTTCTTGCTGGCCACGGCATAAAACGCGTTGTTAAACAGGTTCAGCAACACCCGGCTGATGTCCTGACCGACCACCAGTACTTTGCCCAGACCGGGGTCGAAGCGGGTAATCAGCTCGGCATTGAATTCTTTGTCTTTAGCGCGCAGGCCGTGGTAACTCAACCGAAAATACTCATCAGCCAGGGCATTCAGATCGGTCGGCACCCGCTCGCCGGTGCTGCTGCGCGAATGTTGCAGCATCGCCTTAACAATGGCATCGGCGCGTTTGCCGTGGTGATGAATCTTGGTCAGGTTCTGCCGCAGATCATCGGTCAGCGGAAAAACCTCGTCCGTGTGCCCGGCTTCCACTTCTTCATTCAACTCATCGACCAGTTCGACGCTGACTTCGGCGAAGTTATTGACAAAGTTGAGCGGATTCTGAATCTCATGGGCAATGCCCGCCGTTAGCTCCCCCAGCGAGGCCATTTTCTCCCGTTGCACCAGCTGATTCTGCGTGGCCCGCAGATCGGCCTGCTGCTGCCGGAGTTGCTCATTGGCCCGCTGCTGCTGCCGGTTGCTGCGCCACAAGACTATGGCAACAATGCCAGCCAGCGCCAGACCGACCAGCGCACTGAGCAGCCATTGCTGCTGCCGCCGGGCTTCCTCGGCGCGTAAGGTAGCCGCAGCCTGCCGTTCGGCGGTGGCGGCATCATGCTGCAAAACAGCGAGTTGCTGCTGCGTTTGTCGACCCGATAAGGTGTCGTTATAAGCCGTAAAAGCGCGCTGAAACCGATACGCCTGCGCAAAGTCCTTCTTCAGCGCGTAGGCCTGCGCCAGCACATCGCTCGCGTCGCGGGTAGCCTCCTTGTAGCCAATCTGACGGCTCAGGTGCCAGCCCCGCTGCCCGTAATAAATTGCACTATCGGGGTGCAGCAGCTGAAGGTGGGCCCGGCCCAGTACGGCCTGGGTCCAGGCAACTACCTCATACTCACCCTTGGCCAGCAGTACACGCAACGCCCGGTGTGCTGTTTCGAGGGCGGCTTCATTTTCGCCCTCCTGCACCTGTATGGCCGCCAAATTACTCTCGGCTTCGGCTTCCAGTCGGGTATTACCCAGCGAGCGGGCCAGCCGGATGGCTTTCGTATACGACCGGATGGCTTTTGACCGGTTGCCTTCGGCCCGGTAAAGCTCTCCTAAGCCGTTCAGGGTCTGGCAAATGCCTACTTCTCGATGCGCCTGTTCGTACAGTTCAAGGGCTGTAGTCATGTAGGTGAAGGCCTGCGCATAATCGCCCAGCAGGATATACAACGCACCCAGCCGCGACATCTGTCGGCGGATAGACAGCGAATCACCTTCGGCTCTGGCCACATCAAGACTTTGCAGACCCAGCGAGAGCGCCGGTACATAGTCGCCCCGCTGCGTATTTATCCACCCGAGTAGGCCCAGCGTTCGGGCCGTACCAACGCCATTGCGCAGTTGCTGAAACCGTTGCTTCGCCTGTTTTAGTGCATTAAGGGCGGGTGCATAATCATTGCGCTCTACGTAAGCGGCCCCAACAGACAGCAACGCATTAGCTTCGCCAATGGGGAAATTGAGTTTTCTGGCCAGTACCAGAGCCTCCTCCCCGAATTGTAAGGCCTGAACATAATCATCAATCCGAATGGCATCGGCCAGTTCGATGAGTTGATTGACCCGAACGGTATCGGTCTGCGGATGGGCGTTAAGTTTAGCCAGCAGACTATCCGTCAGCACGGATTGAGCCTGAAGGTGTGTAGCCAGTAAGCTGAACAACCCAATAAACAAACTACGACGAAACAGCATTGGCGATGGAGGTTAGGCGTGGGGTAGCGTGATAATAAATTCGGTGCACTCTCCTTCCTGTGTCTCCACCGTAAGGGTACCGCCATGCCCTTTGGTGATGATGTCGTAACTCAGCGACAGCCCCAGCCCGGTTCCCTCACCGGTTGGCTTGGTAGTGAAAAAGGGCTGAAAAATCTTGGCTTTTACCGCTTCAGGAATACCCGTTCCGTTGTCACTCACCCGAATCTGGACTTGCCCATTGGCCTGTATGCTGCTAACCGTCACCGTAGGCTGATAATCAACCAGAGTGGCTTTCTGTCTTTCCCGCACCGCAAAGAACGCGTTGTTATACAGGTTCAACAACACCCGTCCAATCTCCTGAGGAGCCAGCTCGACTAAGCCAACGCTGGCTTCAAAGTCCGTTATCAACTCTGCATTAAAGTTTTCGTCCTTTGCCCGCAGCCCATGGTAAGCAATTTTGAGGTATTCATCGGCCAAGGCGTTGAGGTCGGTGGGGCGTTTTTCGCCAGTGGAACTGCGGGAGTGCTCCAGCATCCCGCCTACGATAGCTGAGGCCCGGCTGCCGTGCAGGGTAATCTTTTGCAGGTTCTGCTTTAAATCGACCAGCAGTTCGGCTTCCAGGTCGGTGTCGCGGTTAGATTTTAGTTGTTCCTCTTCGAGTTCGGTGACCAGTTCGGCACTTACCTCCGAGAAGTTGTTGACGAAGTTCAGGGGGTTCTGAATCTCATGGGCAATCCCCGCCGTTAATTCTCCCAGGCTCGCCATTTTCTCCTTTTGGATGAGTTGATTTTGAGTGGCACGGAGTTCGGTTAGGGTAGTTTCGGCTTTGGCGCGCTGCTCGTGGATCTCGTCGCGCTGACGTTGTAGCAGAGCGTTGGCTCTTTGTTTCTGCCGGTTGTTGCGGTACAGCACCAGGGCGATGGCGCCCAGAATGGCTAACAGCCCGATGAAGATGTAGGTGCGGACGGTGCTTTGGTACTCGGCTTTAGCAGCTTCGATTTCCTGAGCCTGTTGTTTTTCGTCAAACGTCAGCGAGAGTAATTGCTTCATTTTGTCCTGACTATAGAGACTGTCTTTAGCGGCCACCGCGATTTCATAATACCGCAGGGCTTCTGCGTCGTTTTTGCCTTTGTAAAGTTTGGTCAGCAGTTGGCTGCTTTGCAGGACAGCTTTAGGAGAAGCACTTTTTTGGCCATACAGTAAGGACAGTTTGGCATAGTGAAGAAGAGAATCTTTTTGAGCGGTTTTCTGATAAAATGTTGCCAGTCTATAATAGATCTCATTCAAGTGTGTATAGCTATCCTGTTCAATACAGATCGCAATGCTTTGTTTGTAGAGAAAAAAGGCTTGTTCATGCTTGTTTTTAGCCAAGGCCACATCACCTAACAGATAAAGGATATGGCCATACGATGTAGGATTTTCAGTTTTAGCCAATGGCAACGCCTGCTTTAGATACACACTTGCGGAATCCAATTGATTCAACTGATAAAAACACTCCCCAATGTTCCCAAGAATAGTGTGCTTTACGCCTAGGTTGGGTTTAGCTATGGATTTATATACGGCATAACATTCCTGCATTAACACCAAGCCTTTTTGCCATTCACCCTGTAGCATGTATGTGTCAGCGATGTTATTTAAGCAAACAACTACGCCATAGGTGTTTTTCAACCTACTATTAAGTTCTTTAGCTTGCCTATATGCTTTTATCGATTTGGCATAATCGCCCCACTGGTCGAATGCCAGCGCTATACCAGTAAGTGCTCGTACCTGACCCTTAGGGTAGTTGAGTCGAGTGGCAAGTTCGTATGCTTGTTGAGCCAACAGGTAAGTTGTATCTGGTTTATTGAAATAATATTGATAGGCTAATGAGCTGAGTACGTTTACCCGCGTGGTGTCATTGGCCGTAACCGGCAAGGCGTTTAGTTTTTTCAACAGACTGTCCCGTACCACAACCGATTGCGCCGAGGCTACGAGCGTCCAGGCAAAAAAGGTAACTATAGAGAGAAAGACGCTTTTCATGGTGGGTTAGTGGGTCAGTCGGTTAACTCAAATAGCCTGTTCTAGGGGGTGATGCGGATACCGTTGCTGCGGCTCTGAGACTGGTTTCCGCCATAGACCAATCGTTTTTCCACCTCCCCGGCTTCTAAGGCCGCAAAGTAATCAAGTCCCTTAAAAAAATCAGGGTTAGCGGTTACTCCTGCCTTTATTTCGATGGCGGTCAGCTTCCCGTCATTTTCGGTCAATATATTCACTTCGTGGCCCGTTTTATCCCGCCAATAGAAAATATTACCGGGTTCGCCCGGGTTAAATCGGTCTTTTAGTAACTCACTGACAATCAGATTTTCAAACAAAGGCCCTTTGACTGGGTGCAGGGCAACCTGGTCGGTGTTTTTAATGCCCGGCAAGGCGCAGGCTACCCCGTAATGAGCCAGCAACCCGCGTGGGTTGCTGGTGGCAAATTCCAGCGTATCAGGATTTTTCAGTGAAACGTAGGTTTTTTCAGGAAAAACGGCCCGGCAAAGCGTTGTTTTGCCGGGGACTAGCTACGGCCACGCTTCGAAACGTGTTGGCCAACCGGATTAGCCGTTCGGTCGCCTGTCGGTCGATCATAAAAACGGGGGTTTGGACAAATGCGGAATTGAATTCCATATTTGTCCAGTGCAGGTAAGTGTTTTTAAAATTGACCGGGCAACGTCACGATAAACGTCGTCCCTTCGCCCTCCGTGCTTTCCACCGCGAGCGTACCACCATGGCCCTTGGTGATGATGTCATAGCTCAGCGACAGCCCCAGCCCGGTTCCCTCACCGGTTGGCTTGGTAGTGAAAAAGGGCTGAAAAATCTTGGCTTTTACCGCTTCAGGAATACCGGTGCCATTATCCTGAACCCGGATTTCGACCTCGTCACCCAGCAGCCGGGTACTTACCGTGACGGTGGGCTGGTAGGCCGTCCCTCCGTTAAGCTCGCCAGCGTCGGTCCGGGTTTTGCGCTCCGAAACCGCATAGAAGGCGTTATTGAACAGGTTCAGCAGCACCCGCCCGATCTCCTGGCCCGCGACCACGACCGGTTTCAGGGCGGGGTCGAAGTGAGTGACCATCGTGGCGTTAAACTGACTGTCTTTAGCCCGCAGGCCGTGGTAACTCAGGCGCAGGTATTCATCGGAGAGGGCATTAAGATCGGTGGGCTGGCGTTCGTCGCTGCGGCTGCGGGAGTGTTGCAGCATCGACTTCACGATGGCGTCGGCGCGGTGGCCGTGGAAGTTGATCTTTTCCAGGTTTTGCCGAATGTCGCTCATCAGATCCTGCGCATCCTCGGCGCGGCCCGCCTGTAACTCCTCACCCAGTTCCTCAAGGAGTTCGACGCTGACCTCGGCGAAGTTATTGACAAAGTTGAGCGGATTCTGAATCTCGTGGGCAATCCCGGCCGTCAGCTCGCCCAGACTGGCCATTTTTTCCTTCTGCACCAACTGCTCCTGCGTGGCCCGCAGGTCGGCTACCGTTTGAATGAGTTCTTCCTTTTGGCGGGTCAGTTCCACGGTGCGGGCCGCTACGAGCCGTTCCAGTTCGCTGTTTTCCGCTTCGATCTGGCGGTTGCGGGCCTCCTGTGTCTCGCGTTCCAGTTGTTCTTTAGCCAGCGTTTTCTTCTGCCGGTTGGCAATGATGAGAAAGGTCAGGCCCCAGAATTGAGAGAAGCCGATAGCCGATGCGAAGAACGCCCTGTTGGCTTTATAAAAGCCCGGCGTTAGTGTATGAACAATATCATCGACGATTATCAGTACCAGATACGGCAGGAGGGCCAGCAAAATAGTACGGGCAGGTCTGTAGGTCCACGACTGCCAGAGGGTATAGCCAGCCAGCCCGCCGGTGATCAATAAAAGCCAGACTTTCTGGATTTCCAGATCGAAAACCAGATAAGCCCCCAGTGCGATACCAGCCGGTGCCCGGAGTCTCGACAGCCAGGCATCCCAGTCGGGTAATCGGGTCTTCGTCTGGAGAAACCGCCGTAAATACTCAATAAGGGCAACCGAAATAAACGCGTACCAAACAACTTCTCCGGCATCCATGATGTAATCAGTCTGGCGAACAGATCAGGTGGGATAGTTCCGCCCAGGGTTTAGTTCCGGTGTAAGTTAGTAACAAAGTTTTCATCCCTGCAATTATGGAGAAGTTAACACTCGGCCCGATTTATGTATCATTGCAATTAAACCTATACTGATTGTAATGGATAGCCAGGCTGCCGAAACCTTCATCCGCCAGTACCTGCAAAACGGCCTGGTACCCACCCTGACCTATCATGGGCTGCACCATACCCTCGATGTGGTACAGGCGGCTGCTCAACTCGCTGCGGCCGAAGGCATTACTGACCCCGGTTCGCTGACGTTGCTACAGACAGCCGCCTTTTTTCACGATGCGGGCTTTGTAACTACCTACGCCGACCACGAAGCGGCTGGCTGCGAACTGATCCGCCGGACCTTACCCGGTTTTGGCTACTGTCAGGCTCAGATCGACATCATTTGCGGACTGATCATGGCGACCCGCATTCCGCAGCAACCCACAACCCATCTGGAACAGATTATCTGCGATGCCGATCTGGACTATCTCGGCCGTACCGACTTCACGCCCATTGCCCACACGCTTTTTGAGGAGTTACAGCTACACCAGCATCTGCCCGGCGATGAGCGGGCCTGGAACCGGATTCAGCTCGGTTTTCTGGAGAAACATCAATACTGGACGGCTACGGCCAAAGCCACCCGCGAAGCGCTCAAGCAGGCGCACATTGCCGAATTACGCCATCTGATCTGACCAGCTGTTGTTATAATTCGGTCGTGAGCATGATTTTGCCGATATGCTGACTGCTTTCCATGAGCCGCTGTGCATCGGCGGCCTTACTCAATGGAAACACCTGATGGATAACCGGCCTGAGCTGCCCTGTACGCAGCAACGGCCAGACGTGCTGCGCCACATCGGCTACCAGGGCGGCTTTAAACTCGGCAGAACGGAGTTTGAGCATACTGCCGGTGATACTAAGGCGCTTACTCATTACGTCCGTCACAGTCAGTTCGATTTTCGGCCCCTGCATGGCGTTGATGAACGTCAGTCGACCGTCGGTGTTGAGCAGCCGTATGTTTTTAGGGGTGTACGGGCCACCCACCATATCCAGAATCACATCAATACCGTAGTCTTTCAGGACAAGCTCGAAGTCTTCGGTCTTGTAGTTAACACAGCGGACTGCGCCCATTTGCTCGCAGAAGGCCCGTTTCTCGTCGCTGCCCGCCGTCGCAAAGGCTTTCGCGCCAAAGGCAACCGCTAACTGAATCGCCGTCAGGCCAATGCCACTGCTGCCGCCATGCACCAGTAAATGCTCGCCCGGCTGAAGGTGCGCCATCTGGAACACCGTCGACCAGACCGTCAGCACTGTTTCGGGGAGAGAAGCGGCTTCTATCATAGTGAGTGATGGCAAAACGGGCAGGCAGTGCCGCTCATCTACTGCAACATACTCGGCGTAGCCACCCGCGCTGAGCAAGGCACAAACGGCATCGCCCACCCGCCAGCGTTCTGCCGCCGACCCGCACCGTTCCACCACGCCCGCCACTTCCAGACCCGGAATAGCCCCCTCAGGATCAGCCCCTCCGTAGCCACCGCTGCGCAATACTACGTCGCTCCGGTTTAGTCCGGCGGCTTTCACCCGGATGAGCACCTGATTGGGGGCGGGTTCGGGTGTTGGCCTATCCTGTAGTTGCAGGACGCTGGCATCGCCGGATTTTGTAATGACAATTGCGTTCATGGAGACCTGAATCAGTATTACTCGGAATGACTACAGAACCGAAGCTATTGTTCAGCCAACTACCTGCTTACACTAAGCGGTTGTTCATAAAATAAGTATTTACATCGGGTCAAAAGAATGATTAAATAGTATTATATGTGGATTGTATTGCACCTATACATTTGCTCCTCATCACTTAACCTCCAAGGAGTAAGTGGTGGTAAACTAACCCAATCATCTACTAATTAATCAACATGCACACGTTTTTACTCAACAACTGGCAAGCCTGCATCCGCTCCTGGATAGGCACCCTGCTGCTGGCTCTGTGCTGGCTTCCGATCTGGGCCGCGCCCGGCGACATTAAAGTAGAAGCCGAATCGGCCGCCCTCACGGGTGTAAGCGTAGTCACGACGCTGCCCGGCTACTCAGGCACTGGCTACGTCTGGAACTTTGATGACGCCAACGACAAGATCACATTTACCGTGCCCGCCACGGCGGGTGAGTATGAGATGTCCATCATTTATTACTCTCCCTACGGTGAAAAACACTGTGGCGTTCAGGTGAATAACGCGGCTTCGCTGGATCAGAAATTTAATGGTACCGGCGAAGGCTTCAGCTCGGTATCGGTCGGGAAATTTCAGCTCACCGATGGCAACAATACCGTTACCATTACCAACGGTTGGGGTTACTACGGTATCGACTACATCCTCTTTACGCCCGCAGCACCCAAGCCACCCGTTATAGTGCCCTTAGTGAGCGGCCGGGCCGAGGCCGAACAGGGCGACCTGAGCGGTACGGAACTGGCGAGTACACCCGCTGGCTTTTCCGGCACCGGCTACGTGACCAGTTTTGATAACGCAACCGATAAAGTAACGATTTCCTTTAACGCACCGGGTGGTCTGTATAACCTGTCCATTGGCTACACCTCGCCCTACGGCGAAAAAGGGTACGATTTTCAGGTGAACGACGAAAAAGGCAGCGGTATGTTTACCAACACCGGTGCCACCTTCAGCAGCGTGGTAGCGGGTCGTTTTCTGCTCAAAAACGGCCTGAATACGGTAATCATCAACCGGGGCTGGGGCTATTATGGCATCGACTATATTGAGGTGACGCCCACCACGGCCACGCTGCCCGCCAAGCCGCCCAAGGTACTGGTCGATGCGAAAGCCACCCCGTCGACCAAATCCATGTTCTCCTACATCGTGGATCAGTATGGCAGTAAGGTGATTTCGGCGCAGCATGACGATGTGGATTATGTGCTGGCGCAAACAGGTAAAGAACCGGCCATTGCGTCGTATGATTTAATCGAATACTCGCCATCCCGCATTCAGTTCGGCTCTAACCCGGCGGGGCAGAGCGAAAGCCGGATTGCCTGGGCCAAAAAAGGAGCCGGTAACGGGATGATCAGCCTGATGTGGCACTGGAACGCCCCGACCGACCTGATTAACCAGGCACCGGACAAACTCTGGTGGCGCGGCTTCTATACCGACGCGACTACGTTTGACATAGCCGCCGTGCTGGCCGATAAAAGTGGCGAGCGGTATCAACTGCTGCTGCGGGATATTGACGCCATTGCGGTGGAGTTGAAAAAATTCCGGGATGCCGATATACCCGTTCTCTGGCGTCCGCTGCACGAAGCGCCCGGCGGCTGGTTCTGGTGGGGTGCCAAAGGATCGGGTCCGTTCAAAGAGCTGTGGAAACTCATGTACGACCGGCTGACGAACTACCACGACCTGCACAACCTGATCTGGGTATACACGGGAACCGATACGCTGAGTATGGACTGGTACCCCGGCGATCAGTACGTTGATGTGGTGGGACTGGACATCTACGCGGACCCAACGGCCAACATGAGCGGCAACTGGGGCAACACCCAGGCCCTGTTTAATGGCAAAAAACTGGTTACGCTGTCTGAAACGGGCAACCTGCCGAAGCCGGAAAATATTCGGGGATTTGCCACCTGGTGGTCGTGGTTTTCGGTGTGGACCGGCACGGACTACATCCGCAAGCAGCCAATAGACCTCTTACAGGCCGTTTACAATGATGCCGACGTGATTACCCGCGACGAGCTGCCCGATTGGCGCAACTATGGCCAGCTGGCGCTGACGGCACCTGCCTACAACTGCCAGACCGGGGCCATTACGTTTCAGACGACGGGGGGCGATGGTACACCCATTGAGTTCTGGGCCATCGGTATTACCAACTGGACCACGAACCCGAACAACACCGTGGAACCGGGCCTGCGTGGTGACCCTAAAATGATCACGCTCAACGCCCGGCAGAGTGGCCGCGTAGTTACTTACAACTTCGACCTGCCCGCTTTCTGCTCCGGTCAGGGGACCAACCAGCCACCGGTTTTCAATGGCCCAATGGCTCCGCAATCGGCCACCGTGGGTGCGGCTTTCAGTTATCAGGTACCGGCTTCGACCTTCACTGACCCCGAGAATGGGGCGTTAACGATGACGGCGGCTAATCTGCCCGCTGGTCTGACCTTCGCGGCCGATACGCGCACCATCAGCGGTACGCCTACAACATTTGGTAGCTTTGTGGTTACGCTCACAGCTGCTGATCCACAGAACGCGGCCGCCAGCGGCACATTGACCATTAACGTTGCCAGCGCAGGCGGTATGCAGCCGCTAACCCTGCTCGAACCGCTGTACGACTGCGCAACGGGGGCACTTACGTTCCGCACCAGCGGGGGCGATGGCTCACCTGTTTACTTTTTCTGCGTGGGCGTAGCGGGTAATTCAACGGCGACGAACTATGTGCTGGAAGCGCCCATCCGCAATGATGCCAACAGTCAGCCCTTAGAAATTACGGCCACCCAGAATGGCGTGACTACGGCCATGTACCGGTTCGACTGGCGGGCATACTGCCAGCGCAATACCCGGATGGCTGCTTCGGACGCGATGGAAACGTGGTCGGTGCGGGCAGTAGGCAACCCGACGCCGGGTGAGTTTGTGGTGGAAGTAAACGGAGCCGAAGGTCTGCCTTTGCAGGTCACGCTGACCGACGTCAGTGGCCGTCTGGTCGAAAGCCGGATGATCATACCGACTTCAGCAACCCACCGCGATGTGTTCGATCTGCGTCGTCAGGCCTCGGGGCTGCTGCTGCTGCGGGCTGTCGGCAACACCCGTACTCAAACCCTGAAAGTGCTGAAACAATAGTCAGTAAGTTGGTAAGTCAGTAAGTGTTCCAGCGCGAAGCACTTACTGACTTACCAACTTACTGACTTATCGACTTATAGACTCTTCTTTTTCACTTCAGCGACGGCGAAGTTTACCGCGCGGGCGGTGAGTGCCATGTACGTCAGCGATGGGTTTACGCAGGAAGTGGACACCATACAGGCACCATCCGTTACGAACACGTTCTTAACGGCATGCAGTTGGTTGTTACCGTTCAATACCGATGTTTTCGGGTCGCGACCCATGCGGGCGGTTCCCATCTCGTGAATCGCCATGCCAAGGTACGAGCCCCGGTCATACGCCCTCACTTTTTTCACCCCGGCCGTTTCCAGCATTTCCTTCGCGTCGTTCATCATGTCGACGCGCATTTTCTTCTCGTTCTCCTTCAACTCAGCGTCGAATACCACGAGCGGCATACCCCACTTGTCTTTTTCAGTCTTGTGGAGATACATCCGGTTCTCGTAATACGGCAGCGTTTCGCCGAAAGCACCCAGCCCCATCGTCCACGGACCGGGTTTAGTCAGTTCTTCTTTATAGTCAGCCCCGAAGCTCATCTCGGCAATGTTGCGCTGCCAGCCCTGCCGACTGCCGCCCCCCTGATAGCCGAAGCCACGCAGGTAATCGCGCTTGTCGCTGCCAATGTTCCGGTAGCGTGGCACGTAAATACCGTTCGCCCGACGCCCTACATAGTACTTATCCAGATCACCTTCCCAATCGCCCGACGCCCCCACCCGGAAATGGTGGTCCATGAGGTTATGGCCCAACTGCTCGGAGTCGTTGCCCAACCCATTGGGAAACCGGTGCGAGGTGGAGTTCAGCAGAATCGACGTCGTGCCGAGTGTGCTGCCGCAGACAAAAATGAGTTTGGCAAAGTACTCCCGCTCCTGCAACGTGACGGCGTCAATAACGCGTACGCCGGTGGCCCGCTGTAGGTTTTCGTCATAGACAACGTTAGTTACTACCGAATCGGGCCGGAGCGTCAGACGTCCGGTTTTGGCGGCCGGAGGCAGCGTGCAGGACTGGGTACTGAAATAAGCCCCGTATGGGCAACCCAGCGAACATTTGTTACGGTACTGACACGACGCCCGGCCCACGTTCATCTGCGCCTGAGCCGCTTTGGAGAGGTTGGCTACCCGCCCAATGGTCATAACCCGGCCGGGGAAGTTTTTCTCGATCCGTTTGCGAACTTCCTTCTCCACGCAGTACATCTCCATCGGTGGCAGAAACTCACTGTCGGGCAGTTGGGGCAGGTTCAGAGCCTCCCCCGAGATGCCGACAAACTTCTCGACGTACGAATACCAGGGTGCCACGTCTTTATAGCGGATGGGCCAGTCGACGGCGATGCCTTCTTTAGCGTTAGCCTCGAAGTCGATGTCGCTCAGCCGGTACGACTGCCGCCCCCACATGATCGACTTACCACCCACGATATTTGGCCGAAACCAGTCGAACCGTTTGTCTTCCTTGTAGAGCGAGTCGGAGTCGTTCATCCAGTACTTCTCCGTCATCTCGTTGTACGGATAATCCCGCGACAGTTTCGGATGGGATTCCTTTTGCGCCGTAGTCAGCCTGCCGTTGTAGTTCAGCTGCCACGGGTCTTTCATGGCGTTTTCGTAGCCCGTGATGTGTTCAAGCTGCTTGCCCTTTTCGAGCATTAGCACCCGTAACCCTTTCTCGGTCAGTTCTTTGGAGGCCCAGCCACCGGAAATACCCGAGCCAATCACAATGGCATCGTAGGTCTGTTCTTTTATGGAATCGATGTTGAGATAAGACATGGTTTGTGGTTGTTGGTTGTCCAGTTGTAGTTCGTAGTACCTGGTTTGTTCCGCCGAGGGTACCGGGAGCGACAAACTCTATTTTATAACGCCCAAGTTTTCTGACCCGGTTTCAGGGGGATGCAGGCTTCGAAGCGACCGGGAACGGGGAGGTATTCCAGCGCTTTGGTAGCACCGATCTCCGACGTGAAATAGCCGGTTGTGGTCAGTTCTTTCATGCGCAGAAAGAACGGCTTGTCGGCCGAGATGGTCTGTTTCACCATCTCGTTTTTCTGGGCGGCATCCAGACCGGCGAACCCTTTACCGAACTTCGTCTGGCTGTCGGCATCCAATTTGGCCAGTCCCGCGTAAAATTTCTCCTGATCGGCTTCGGGGTAGCAATCCCGCATGACCCGAACGATAAATTTCTGAACGCCGGCCGCTTTGGCACCGGGCGTCGTGGTGGTCGGGATAATTACGTCGGCCACATCAGCCAGCAGAGCTTCCTGAGCCGGAGTGACGGCCACGCCCGGCCCGGTATTAATAATCTGGCCCATGGCACCAGCCAGGGTGGGGGCCGACAGAATGCCGCCCATCATCAGGGCGGCCTGTTGTAACGCTTCTCTACGGTTCATTGGTAGTCAGGCGGAAAAGAGTGGTAAGGCTATCCTTTACCTACTCCGGTTAAAACGTTGACAAACTGTAATTTTAGCTTATTATTTTAGCTTTTGTATATAGGCCGGACCGAAAAATCTGAAAAAGAAGCCTTACTGCCTACTAATCGGACTGCGCCCTGTACATGAAAAAACCGTGCGCTGAGCCCAATCTCAGCACACGGCCAACGAAATATTCCCGGTAGTAGCTTACTGCCGGTATGCCCCCATACGCCAACCGGCAGGGAAAGGTTGCTTCGTTCGGCGGTAAGTTTCACTGAATGCGCCCGGCCCATGCTAACGGGCCGTTTCCTTACTTATCCAGGTTTAGCTGACCATCTCCAGCATCACGGTGGTTTACCCCGGCAACGAGTCGTCCGGGTGCCATACGGTCCAGGCTTCAGGCTGCTGCCCGGGCCAGCGCCCAGGACCACGGCTCGTTTATGTCGACAAAACCAACCAAACCATGAAACGTACAACGCTTTTACTGCTTATCCCACTGTTCGGCCTGTTTTCCTGTTTTCAGGGCGACCATGAACCGCAAACCGATGATGCCAACGATGCCGCTGGTACCGGCAATGACATTCAGGCCCGCGAGGTAGTTGGCATGTGGTTACTGAGTACTGATTACAACTACGACGAACGTTGTAATTACCTGCCGGAAGAATTTGTGCGTAACCTGTTCAAACTGCCCGAAGACGCTGATTTGCAGAAGTACGAATCGATGTATGGCTGCGAGGTACACTGGGGTAAAAATAAAGTAGGCTTCTCTTTTGAGGGCCAAAAATCATTCGAGTCCACGTTCCAGTCGGAGTACGTGTTTAACAAGAAATACCAGCCGGAACTGGCAGCAGCGGCTGATTCGGCAGCGGTTCGTAAAGCTCCTTATACCGGTCCGGTTACGCAGGGCGTTGGTGCCGAAAGCCCGGCAGATACAAGTACGCAGCAGAAAGCACCCTCCACGACCCGTAACGACCGGGCCTCGGCAACAACCAATAATATACCACCCCAGGCCAGCCGGATCACCCAGCCTGCCCGGAATACCCCTACTGGTGTGGCCGTTGCCGGTGTTGGTGATAAAGCCATTTGGGAGCCGGGAAAGCAAACGCTTCATGTGCTTTATAACAATCACATTCTGCACGTGATGGCGCAGCTTCCGGGCAAACCGGATACCATTAAGCAAGGCACTATCGACCTCGCCAAAGTCATTATCAGTACGCTCAACAACAAGGAAGCCTGACCCTTAACCCACCAGCGTGACAACACTATCGGTGTCGTTTCAGCACTACTTCTGTAGATTTTATTGGATAAAAATAAACCAGTTGAATCCAGGCAATACCTGTCTGCTCAACAGTAAACCAACACTTGCCATGACCAGAAAGATAATAACCGGTACCCTGCTGATGGCCCTTGTCGCCATAGGCGCGCAGGCCCAGACAGGCCAGGGTAAAAACACGCATGGCTCTCCCGGCAACAACGCCATAGCCAAAAAAAGTACCCCACCCAACAGTCAGGGCGCGGGTACCTCCATCAGCACTCCAGGCTCCAATCGAACCAGCAAATCAGCTACCGAAGGTGGAAACATCAACGGGTCGGGTAGCGGTTATGGACAGCCGGGACTGGGCAATAACGGCCAGTCTACAGGACATTCAGCCGGAAACGGCAGCACCAAATCAGGAAACAGCCACCCATCGAAGTCTGGCAAACAGGCTTCGGGCAGCGGCTCAACAGGCAACCAGTCTCCGCATTAGGCAGCGACTGGCCATCGGGCGATCGGCCCGGTATTTACTCCATGTTCCACTCGCTTCGGCGAATAAACCAACCAGTTTACCTCATGTTTTATCACGACAAAAAGCTGCAGTACAAAGTACGGGTCGAAAAACCCGACCCTCAGTTTGCCCGCTTACTGCAACAGGCCATTGGCGGTATCGAAGGCGAAATCCGGGTGTGTTTACAGTACCTCTTTCAGGCCTGGAACTCACGCGGCCCGGTTCGCTACCGCGACATGCTGCTGGATACCGGTACGGAGGAGATGGCCCATATCGAGATGCTGGCAACGGCTGTGGCCTTAAACTTACAGGGCGCTTCGAGTGGGCTGGTCGATGAAATCATTGGTAACAATGGTATGATGAAAGAAATTGTGGGCGGTATGGACCCCCGGCATTTTTTGTCGGGTGGCCTGGGTGCGATGGCGGCCGATGCCAACGGCGTCCCATTCAACGGCTCCTGGGTGGTCAGTACCGGCAACACGGCAGCCGATATGTATGCCAACGTAAATGCTGAATCGTCGGGGCGGGTATTGGCAACGCGCCTGTATGAACTGACCGACGATGCGGGGATGAAAGACATGCTGTCGTTCCTGATTGCCCGCGACACCATGCACCAAAATCAGTGGCTGGCCGTACTGGAAGAGCTGGGGCACGGTGACATGCGCACGGTACACCCTATCCCGAACAGTTTCCCGCAGTCCAAAGAGAATCAGGACTTCAGTTACGTCTTCGTCAATACGAACATCGACCCCGTCGAACCATCTGTCGGCGAGCATCGGCGCTGGACACATGGCCCCTCAATCGACGGCAAATCGACGTTCCGGGAAGAAAAAGCACGGCCCTTTGGCGATGAGCCAAAGCTAGGACCACCGGTCCCGCAGGCCCACGCGCAGGTCGAGCAGATTGAACACGCCAACGATAAATCATAGGGCTTTCAGCCTGTAAATACCTTGTGGTCAGCCGTGTATCGCTGATCTGTTTAATGGCCTGAACGGTCTTGCCTGGTACCAGGTAAGACCGTTCAGGTTTTGTTATGAGCAGGAACCCTAATAGCTTTTACGCATGGAAAATCAATCGAACTCCTCCGCCGAATCACAGCGGGACAGCAACCCCGATACAGATGCCCGGTCGAAATACGACCCAACGCCGGATGACAAACTGCATAATGAAACGCCGGTGACGAGCAGTCCCGGCGAAACGCCCTACACGGGCAGCCATGCCGACAACTACGACCCGGAGCAAACGCCCGACCGAAACGTCGACAATGACGGCCCCAGTGGTGAAAACACGAAGAACGGCGGTGAGCGCGGTGGTGGCTTATGGACCAGTGGCGGGCAGGTTACCACCGGCACGCCTTATCACGATGAAGATGAACAGTGAAGAGTGGTAAGTCAGTAAGTCGGTAAGTCGGTAAGTGCTTCGCTCTGGAGCACTTACTGACTTACCGACTTACTGACTTACCGACTTCAGCGCAGCCACTTATCCCTTTACGCGTTTTCGGTTGAGGTCAGTTTGGAACTCAGGTACTCGGCGTTCAGGCGATAGATGTTTTCGAGCGATACCGACGCCGGGCATTCTACCGCGCAGGCCCCGGTAAACGAGCAGGAGCCAAATCCTTCAGCATCCATCTGAGCCACCATACGCGACACTCGCAGTTGGCGCTCGGGCTGCCCCTGTGGCAACTGGGCAAATCGCCCGACTTGCGCCCCGACGTAGAGCATGGCCGATGCATTTTTGCAGGCGGCAACGCAGGCACCGCAGGCAATACAGGCAGCGGCATCCATCGACTGCTCCTGCACCTCGCGCGGAATCGGAATTTCATTCGCATCCGGCGCCGAACCCGTATTAACCGAAATAAAGCCCCCGGCCTGTACAATACGGTCGAAAGACGACCGATCTACCACCAGGTCTTTAATGATCGGAAAGGGCCTCGCCCGCCAAGGTTCTACGACAATGGTATCGCCATCGTTGAAGCTGCGCAGGTGAAGCAGGCAGGTGGCCGCACCCGTTTGCGGGCCGTGGGCACGCCCGTTGATGTACATGGCGCATGAACCGCAAATGCCTTCGCGGCAGTCATGGTCAAAGGCAATGATTTCCTCACCCTTCTGGGTTAGTTCGCCGTTCAGAATGTCGAACATTTCCAGGAATGAGAGATCCGGCGAGATGTTGGTCATCTTATACTCGACCAGCTTGCCTTTTGTGCGGTTGTTCTTCTGCCGCCAGACTTTCAGCGTGATATCCATAGAATGGGGATGTATGGGTTAGTGAGGTTGTTTAAACTGGTCGTTCAGATTCTGAGTCTGAATCTGCGGTTCGAGAGCGATCTGTTCGTTCTCATGCGGCATATTCGACTCGGGTGTTTGCGAATACGGCACGTTCTGCGGAATAAAATCCTCTTTGGCTCCCGGCTTGCTGTAGTCGTAGGGCCAACGGTAAACAGCCGGTATTTCGCCCGGCCAGTTGCCATGCAGTTCTTCAACCGGCGTAGTCCACTCCAGCGTGTTAGCCCGCCAGGGGTTCTGAGTAGCCCGCTTTCCATAAAACATGCTGTAGAAGAAATTAAAGAGGAATACAACATTGGATAGATGCACCAGCACGGCCGCATAGGTTACAGACGTGTTCAGATCCATGAACGAATTCTTGGTCCAGTCGTAGCTGGTGAAGGCGTAGTACCGGCGTGGGTAGCCGGAAATGCCCAGGTAGTGCATCGGGAAAAAGAGCAGATAAACCCCAATAAATAAACCCCAGAAGTGGATATAGCCCAGGGTCTGGTTCATCATCCGCCCGAACATCTTGGGGTACCACTGGTAGATACCCGCCAGAAAGCCGAACGACGATACGCCCCCCATCACAAAATGGAAGTGGGCGACAACGAAGTAGGTATCGTGTAATTGAATATCGAGGGCAGAGTTTCCTAAAATCAGCCCGGTTAGGCCACCCGTAATAAAAAAGGAAACCAGCCCGATTGAGAACAGCATCTGGGGCGTAAAATGGATATTACCGCGCCACAGCGTAGTTAGGTAGTTAAACACCTTTACGGCCGATGGAACGGCAATAATCAGGGTCAGAAACATAAAAATAGACCCCAGAAACGGGTTCATCCCCGTCACGAACATGTGATGCCCCCAGACGATAAAGGCCAAAAAAGCAATACCAATCATGGAGGCAATCATGGCCCGGTAGCCGAAGATCGGTTTACGGCTGTGCACGGCAAATATCTCCGACGTCATGCCCAGGGCTGGCAGCAGCACGATATACACCTCGGGGTGACCCAGAAACCAGAACAGGTGCTGGTATAAAATTGGGCTGCCGCCCACATTGGGCAGGGCCGTACCTGTCTGGCCGATAAAAATATCAGACAGGTAAAAACTGGTCCCAAACTCGCGGTCGAAGAGGAGCAGCAGTACCCCCGAAAACAGTACGGGAAAAGACAGCAGGCCTAATACGGCAGTCAGCAGGAACGCCCAGATGGTCAGGGGTAACTTGCTGAACGACATACCCCGCGTGCGCAGGTTAATGACCGTGGTAATGTAGTTGATCCCCCCCAGCAGTTGGGAAACAATAAACAGGGCCATACTTATCAGCCAGTAGGTCAGTCCCAGCCGTGAACCTTGTGAGGCTTCTTTAACCGCACTCAGCGGTGGGTAAGAGGTCCAGCCGCCATTGGCCGGGCCGGTTTCCAGAAATATGGACAGGAACATGACCAGACTGGCCAGGAAAAAAATCCAGTAGGACAGCATGTTCAGAAACCCCGAAGCCATATCCCGGGCACCAATCTGAAGCGGAATCAGAAAGTTGGAGAACGTACCACTCAGGCCGGCCGTCAGTACGAAAAAGATCATGATCGTGCCGTGCATAGTCACCAGCGCCAGGTAAAACTCAGGGTCGATTTTACCGGCCGAGTTAATCCACCCGCCCAGAATTGGCCGTAACCAACTCATGTTCATGTTCGGAAAACCCAGCTGAATCCTGAACAGCAGCGACAGCGTGGTACCAATAATGGCCCAGGCAATCCCCGTTAACAGGTATTGCTTGGCAATGGTCTTGTGATCTTCCGAGAAGATGTACTTGCGGAGGGGCGACAGCGGTTCGTGCTTACCGTGAGCGGCATCCTCCGGGGTGATACCGGGATTCACACTATCGACCCGACCCGTAGACTCACCCGTCCGGCGCCGGGCGTATCCCGTAAACAGCCAGCCGCACAGAATCGCGGTAATGACAATGATAACATCAAGGCCCATAAAATTACGTTGAGGAGGTTCTTGGAGAGGGAAAGAGGTTACGTGTTACTGCATTTCTGACATGACTGATGTCAACGTGAAAGCATGAGGCCGGGCATCGCGACTACGACATCGCGACTACGAACTGAGCACTGTATGGATAACTGCATGGTTAGAGGAAGTTAGTGTTTTATGCATGGGTGACTAACGCCACCGCCTGTAGCAGCGTAACCGACCGAAAGCGCGCGGAATCTTGTTCACTGCGGCTGAAAATTAGGAAACGGCCCTCCCCTTTCTACCGGCAAATAGCCATCAACAAATGCAGCCCGGGTGGAGTTAAAAACCGGTACTGTTTGTTACAAAAGTGACCATCGAGGGCGAAGATTCTCCCTGATTGCCAGTCCTCCTCTTCACTAATCTTATGCTGCTATGAACGATTTTATGGCTGCCCGCGCCCAGATGGCGCTCTCTCTGGGTTTTCACATCATTTACTCCTGCATTGGTATGGCGATGCCTTTTTTTATGGCCGTCGCGCATTATCGCTGGCTCACCACGCGGGATGTTACCTATAAAAACATTACCAAAGCCTGGAGCCAGGGGGTTGCTATTTTCTTTGCGACCGGGGCCGTTTCGGGTACGATGCTCTCCTTTGAACTGGGGCTGTTATGGCCCCAATTTATGGAGCATGCCGGGCCTATTTTCGGGATGCCGTTTTCCCTGGAGGGCACCGCGTTCTTTATCGAAGCCATCGCGCTGGGCTTCTTTCTGTACGGCTGGGACCGGTTCAATCCCTGGTTTCACTGGGCTACCGGCGTAGTCGTTGGTGTCAGTGGGCTGCTTTCGGGCATACTCGTTGTATCGGCCAATGCGTGGATGAATAGTCCCGCCGGTTTCGACTACGTGAACGGGCAGTATATCCACATCGACCCCATACGGGCTATGTTCAACCGGGCGTGGCTGTCGCAGGCGATTCACATGTCCATTGCAGCCTTTGCGGCTACTGGCTTTGCAGTGGCTGGTGTTCACGCCCTGATGGTGCTGAAGCGTAAAAACGTTCAGTTTCACAGCCGCGCGTTCACTATTGCGGCCATTTTCGGTGGAGTCGCGGCCCTGATTCAGCCGTTTAGTGGTGACTTTTCGGCGAAAGACGTTGCCAAACGACAGCCCGCTAAATTAGCCGCGATGGAAGCTCATTTCAAGACCGAGAAGTCGGCCTCCTTAGTGCTGGGCGGCATTCCCGACGAGAAAAACCAGCGCGTCGATTATGCCATCAAGCTTCCCGGTCTACTCAGTTTTCTGGCACATGGCAATTTCACCCAGGAAGTGCAGGGCCTCGACCGGGTAAAACCCGCCGACCGGCCACCTGTGCTGGTACCGCATATCGCCTTCCAGCTCATGGTGGGCATGGGTATGTTCATGATGGGCATAACCGTGCTGTACGCCTTTGCGTTATGGCGCAAACGAAACTGGCTAAAAAGCCGGTGGCTGCTGTGGCTGTTTGTGGCGGCTATTCCGGCGGGTTTTCTGGCCGTAGAAGCGGGTTGGACCGTCACGGAAGTGGGTCGCCAGCCGTGGATTATTTACGGAGTCATGCGCACTGCCGACGCCGTAACGCCCATGCCCGGCATTGCCTACTCATTCTACCTGTTCTCGGCGGTGTATATCTCGCTGAGCTTGGTGGTCATCTTTCTGCTGTATCGCCAGATCAAAATGGTGCCTGAATTATACGATGTTCCCGCCAAACCCGTCGCGGCTTAACGAATAGTCTTATGCAGTATATCGTGATTGCTTATCTGTGTGCGGCCATTTTGCTGTATGTGCTGCTGGGTGGCGCCGATTTCGGGGCCGGTATTGTCGAACTCTTCACCTCCAACCCTAACCGTCAGAAGGCCCGCAAAACCATGTATCAGGCCATTGGGCCTATCTGGGAGGCCAACCACATGTGGCTGATTATCGCCGTCGTGATTCTGTTTGTGGCCTTTCCGCGTATCTACAGTGTCATGTCGGTCAGTCTGCACATCCCGCTGCTGATTATGCTCATGGGCGTTATTGCCCGGGGTACGGCCTTTGGCTTTCGCCACTACGATGCCGTAAAAGATAGCATGCAGGGCCTTTATAACCGGATTTTTGCGGTCGGCAGCATCGTGACGCCCTTTTTCCTGGGCATCATTGCGGCCAGTATGATCGCGGGCTACATTGACCCAAAGGCAACTGACTTTTTATCGGCCTATGTCTTTAGCTGGCTGCACTGGTTTTCGGTGGCTGTTGGGTTGTTCACGGTGGCACTCTGTGGGTATCTGGCGTCGGTGTACGTGGTGGGCGAGGCCGAAAATGAGCCTGACAAACAACGGTTCATCCGCAAAACTACCATTATGACGATAGCCGCCGTCAGTTGCGGTCTGCTGGTTTTTGGCGCGGCCCATCTGGAAGGTATTCCCCTGTTGCGTTGGGTATTTGGCAATCCGGTCGGGTTAACGGCCATCGGGCTGGCGACGGTTTCGCTGCTGGGATCGGCTTATTTACTGCATCAGGGACAAACGCTGCTGCCCCGTATGCTGGCGGGATTTCAGGTAACGATGATCCTGGTGGCGGTTGGCTACGCGCACTTCCCGGATTTTATTGTGATACGGGGTGGCCGAAACCTGTCGCTGACCGGGCAGATAGCACCGGCCAGCACTATTACGGCCCTCGGCTGGGCCTTACTGCTGGGTAGTATATTCATCCTCCCGGCCTTGTTTTACCTCTATTACAGCTTCGAGAAAGCAAAGTCGCTGAATCACGCGCTGCCTACAAAGTAACCGTTACCGAACTGTCGGGGCCATTCAAAACTACGAGCATCGTTCGGGGGTTGTCCCGCTATGCAGGATCGTTTCATTGATACCAACCACATACGGCTGCACGTCGTCGAAGCCGGACCCGCCGATGGGCCGCTGGTGCTGCTTCTGCACGGCTTCCCGGAATACTGGTATAGCTGGCGACACCAGATCGACGCGCTGGCTGCGGCTGGTTTCCGGGTGTGGGCACCCGATCAGCGGGGGTATAACCTGAGCGACAAACCCACGGATATTACCGACTACACCATCGACAAACTAACCGCCGATATTGTCGGCCTGATTGATGCCGCCGGGGTGGAGCGGGCGACCGTGGTGGGGCACGACTGGGGCGGTGGCGTAGCGTGGTGGCTGGCGATGACCTATCCCGACCGGTTGAATCGGTGTATCTTCCTGAACATGCCGCATCTGGCTGTCATGCTCCGGGCCTTGCGCACGAACCCCCGTCAACTGCTACGAAGCTGGTATGCCGGTTTTTTTCAATTACCCATCCTGCCGGAGTGGCTGGCAAGACAGGGCAACTGGTGGTTGGCCGGGCAGGCACTCCGCCGAACAAGTCGGCCTGGTACATTTTCAGACGCCGATCTGGTGCAGTACCGTCAGGCGTGGGCGCAGCCAGCCCCCGATGGTGCTACTGCCTACCGCAGCATGATTCACTGGTATCGGGCCTTTGTGCGTCACCGTCCGCCCCTGCCTGCTACTATCCGCATCAGCGTGCCGACGCTCGTGATCTGGGGCCGTCACGACTCCACCTTGCTATCCGAACTGGCGCAGGGAAGCATTGACTTGTGTGACAACGGCAGACTCATCTACATTGACGACGCAACCCATTGGGTACAGCACGAAGCCGCCGACCGGGTTAATCAACTCATCATTGACACGGTTCGTACCGATCAGTCAACGCAGTAGCGAGCACCTACAGCCAAAAACCAATCTCCTTACTGAGCCGGGTCAGACACTCAGTTTCAGCACCCGTTCGGCATTGCCGTGCGCGATTTTAGCTACATCGTCGGGTGGTAGGGCAATAGCGTCCAGAAAAGCGCGTCCCTGTGCGTTGGTGCTGAAGGGATAATCGACCGAAAACAGAATCCGGTCGATACCGAACGTTGCCAAAGCAGCCAGCAGCGGTGGTTGGGTGAAGATACCGCTGGTAGTGATGTATACCTGTTGCTGCAAGGTTTCGCTGATAGTGCGGGGCAGACCGGTCATCTCCTGACTCAGGGTATTGTCACACCGCGCCATCATCACCGGCAGCGTTTCGCCCATGTGACCAATGATTAGCTGTAGTTTGGGATAACGCTCGAAGGTGCCGGACAGAATAAGCCGCAACACGTGAATAGCCGTTTCGGCATGCCAGCCAAAACCAGCCAGTCCAAGCATGGTGGATAACACCGGGGATAACCCTTCGTAATACGTCTGGCGAACGCTTTCCGGCGGAATATTGGGATGCAGGTACAGCGGCACCGCCAGTTGCTCGGCCCGTTCCAGCAGGGGTCGGAACTGTGGATCATCCAGAAAACGATTTTGCGTCAGTCCGTTAATCATAGCCCCGCAAAAGTGAAGGTCGGTTACGGTGCGCTCCAGTTCATCGGCAGCCGCTTCGGGCACGAGCATCGGCAAATGGGCAAAGCCCGCGAACCGATCCGGGTAAGCCACTATTTTCCGGGCCAGCGTGTCGTTATAGTCGCGGGCCAGTGCCGGACCTTCAGGCGCATCCAGCAGATCGGCACCCGGCCCCGAAACGGATAAGACCTGTACCGAAATACCGGCTTCATCCATCAACGAAACCCGGTTGTCATCTACCTCCGCCAGTGGTTGCTGTACGTGCCGGGTGGGCGAGTTGGGACTCGATGGCGAGGGCCACCCCCGCGCCGTTACCACAGATTCAGGAATGCGACTCGTCAGGTCGGGAAAACTGACATGTTCTTCTAAAGCAATGATGCGCATGGTTTGCCGGGCCGGTAACGTTCGTGATACTACCGGTTTCAGCCTTAACCTCAGCAACTCGTTTCAGTTCAGGATTTAATGGCTTATCAAGGCAGCGGGCCAGGTATTATGTATGCCTTAGTTTCCGTTCAACCCGGCGATCCGGTATAAACCAGACTACAGCAACCAGCACGTAGAGAGCCAGGCTGATCCAGGTATTCACAAAACACAGGGCAATAGCGATGGCATAGATAACGGATGAGACTTTCTCTTTACCGGTCTGACCCAGTGTTTTGGCTACGTCCGAGTTTTTCCCATGCAGCCGGATCAGCGAACGGGATAGAATATACCAGGCCAGGGCCGCCATGAACAACACGAATCCGTAGAGTGCCATTGGCCAGGTGGTAAAGTGATTTTCGCCCATCCAGCCGGTAGCAAACGGAAACAGGGAGAGCCAGAAAAGAAGGTGCAGGTTCGCCCAGAGGATCTTACCATCTACTTCATCTACTACCTGCCAGAGGTGGTGATGGTTATTCCAGTAGATACCCACATAAACGAAGCTGATCACGTAGCTGACAAACACCGGAATCAGGGGAATCAGGTCCTGTGGGCTGCTGCCGTGTGGTATTTTCATTTCCAGCACCATAATGGTAATAATGATCGCGATTACGCCATCACTGAATGCTTCGAGTCGGTTTTTCTTCATGGCTGTATAGTCATACGTCGCAAACTACCAATTTTTCTCAGAGCTATTCACCACCACTCATCAATACCCCTGCACAGAAGCAATCCTGGGTAACCAATCATCCAGATTCGGCTCGCTGTCGTTCATTCATGTGTATCTTTGACAGGTCAATCTGACAACTTTTCTCTACTCCAATGTAAGCGCTCCGCTTTCCGTTTATCCCCTCATCCCATACTTTGGTAAGGTCTGATAAACCCGTTTTCATTCACCCCATTTCATTTTTCTTAACCGTTAAACTCTGTTTCACTCATGGAATTTTTACCGTTTATGTCAACCTGGTCCTGGTTGATTGTGCTGGTGCTGGCTGTAGTACTCTACAAATTAGTACTCCGCTTTTTGTTCGGGATGGTCATCGTACCCGAAGACCGTATTGGGCTGGTCACCAAGAAATTTGCGCTGGTCGGCACTGACCGCAGCCTGCCGGACGGCCGCATTATTGCCACGAAAGGCGAGGCTGGTTATCAGGCCCGTACGCTGGCACCGGGTCTTTACTGGTGGATGTGGCCCTGGCAGTACGGCATTGTGATGCAACCGTTTACGGTGGTGCCCGAAGGTAAAATCGGACTGGTATTGTCCAACGACGGGGCCGAATTACCAACGGGCAATATCCTGGCCCGACGCGTGATCTCCGACAACTTTCAGGACACCATCCAGTTTCTGGACAGTGGCGGGCAGAAAGGTCGCCAGACGGCCGTGCTGACGCCGGGTACGTACCGAATCAACCTGTATGCGTTCACAGTTACGATTGCCGACATGACCGTAATAAAAGAAAACATGGTTGGTGTCATCACCGCGCTCGATGGTGCTCCGTTGCCGTCGGGGCAGATTGCGGGTAAGAACGTGGAAGGCCATAACAATTTTCAGAACGTCGACTTCTTTCTGCAAAATGGTGGCAATCGGGGGCTACAGCCGCAGGTGGTGCTGGCCGGGTCGTACTACATCAACCCCTGGGCGATTCAGATCGAAGAGATTCCGATGACGGAGGTCCCCATCGGGCATGTCGGGGTAGTGATTTCGTACATCGGTGAAGATGGCGAAGACCTCACTGGGGCCGGATTCAAGCACGGTAATATCGTTCAGAAAGGCTTCCGGGGCGTTTGGATGGAGCCACTGGGACCGGGTAAATATCCGATCAACACGTTCACGATGAAGGTAGAAGGTGTACCAACCACGAACCTAGTACTGAACTGGGCTAATGCCCGCACCGAAGCGCATAACCTCGACCGCAATCTATCAACGATCACAGTACGCTCGAAAGATGGTTTCCCGTTCAATCTCGACGTAGCCCAGATCATCCACATACCGTCTGTAGAGGCACCAAAAGTAATTGCCCGCTTCGGCAGCATGGTCAATTTAGTGTCGCAGGTGCTGGAACCCACCATCGGTAACTACTTCCGTAACTCGGCGCAGGATTCCGACGTAATTGCTTTTTTGAGTACCCGGAAAGAACGGCAGGAATCTGCCCGCGAACACATTCGGCTGGTGCTGGAGATTTACAACGTAATTGCCGTTGATACGCTCATCGGCGACATTGTCCCACCCGATAGTCTGATGAAAACCCTAACCGACCGGAAAATCGCGCAGGAAGAAGAGAAGACGTACGATACGCAGCGCATGACGCAGGAAAAACGGCAGGGTATGGAGCGCGAAACGGCCCTCGCCGACATTCAGCGCGAGGTGGTGAAAGCCCAGCAGAGCGTGGAGATTGCCCAGCGGACGGCTGATGCCGCCGTGAAAAAATCGGAGGGTGAAGCCCGCAGTCTGAAATTACAGGTTGGAGCCGAATCGGAAGCAACGAAGACCCGGGCGGAAGCCAACGCTGAAGCCCGTCGTCGGCAGGCCGCAGCGGATGCCGACGCTACCAAACTCACCGCCGATGCTGAAGCCGAACGTATTGCCAAAACCGGTACTGCCGAAGCGGAGAAAATTCTGGCTATTGGCCGCTCCACCGCTGAGGCTTACGAGTTGCAGGTGAAAGCGATGGGTGAAGAGAATTTCACCCGTTTCAAGATCACCGAAGAGATTGGCCGGGGCCATATCCGTGTCATTCCCGACATTGTGATCAACGGCAGCGGCAACGGTACTGAGGGATCGATGAATGGGCTGATGGGTCTGAAACTGCTCGAGCAGATTGAGGAACGAAAGACCGGACAAGCCACCAAGATTGTCGATGTAACGAAGGGTGTTGATGGCCCTCCTGCAAAATAAGTCAGAACGAATACGCAAAACGCCCGGCATGGTTCTATGCCGGGCGTTTTGCGTTACCGCCAGTTAGCTTTGGAACCGCTGGCAAAGTAGTTTAAAAAGCCCGGTGGCCTAACCGAGCGGGCTGTCAGCGTTTAAACCGGTGCCAATCATTATCGGGCAAAATACGTTATACTTGTGAAAGCATAATAAGAGCAAATAGCTTAGTGGAAACCAAAATTAAAGATGAATTCTTAACCCTGAAGCTGGGAGGGAAAGACAGGAATGTCCGTTTCGGGTTAAATGTGCTGTTCTTCCGGCAGGGCGACTTTCACATTGAATACATCCCCTCACTAAACCTCACCGCCTACGGAAACACCGAAAAAGAGGCAGCGGATATGATGAGCGATGTAGTAGTAAAAGATTACTTCCAGAATTTACTTGAACTACCGGAGCATGAAGCAATGAATGAATTACGCCAGTATGGCTGGGTGCGTAAACCGTTCCTCGACAGACAATTGCGTAATACCAAGTTCCTTGATATAGAGACTATTAAACAGGATTTTGACTTGCCCGCCGAAACGGTCATTCGTCAGCAATACGTTTCGGTATAGATGGGTAGATTAGATTCTGTAACAGTAAAGTGCTGGATTGCCTTTCTCGAATCTAAGGGATGTGTCTATAAATCCACAGAGGCATCGCACACCAAATGGAAATGCCCCAACTGTTTACGCTCGATCATTTTTCGGGCCGCAAAAAAGGAGATCCCCTTTTTCCACATTGCTTCCAATCTGAAATCGATGGGCGTCAGTAAAGAGGAATTCAGCGATTGGCTGGAAAAAAACTGTTAACAAAAGCCCCCAATTGGCTGGGCGAATCTATTTTGTTAACTCCTCCATTATATAACTGCTTTTGCTCCATAAGTAGCTGGTGAAGAGAATTTCACCCGTTTCAAGATTACCGAAGAGATTGGCCGGGGCCACATCCGCGTCATTCCCGACATTGTGATCAACGGCAGCGGCAACGGTACTGAGGGATCGATGAATGGGCTGATGGGCCTGAAACTGCTCGAACAAATCGAGGAGCGAAAGCCCGGACAGGCCACCAAGATTGTCGATGTAACGAAGGGTGTTGATGGACAGCCCGCCAAGAAAGATTAACCAACGCCCAGGCTCCTTTCAGAAGTTAGTAAGCGTCTAAGGGCAAGATTCATAAAAATAATGCGGGAAACAGAAGTCAATCCTGTTTCCCGCTTATTTTTATGAAGGCATTATTAAATGCCTTCCCGGCTTATGACATTTCACCGAGCTATCCTGTTTTTTACAGTTGTGTTACTATTCCTAGCTTCACTTGCGGCCTTATCCTTACCGTATAGTTATTTTATCTTTTTAAGATTTGTCGTTTGTGGGGTGGCTTGTTACACAGCGTTACAAGCCAGAAACACAATTCTTCCCCTCATGGGCTTACTACTAATCGCCGTGTTATTTAATCCATTGGTAATCGTACACTTACCACAAGATATCTGGCGGATTGTGGATTTGATAACGGCAGCCACGTTCGTACGGTTACTCATCAGACCTTTGAGAACACAGGATCAATGAGTACTAAATGAAGTACGTCAATCCCGTTTGAAGATCACCGAAGAGAGTAGCCAGGGGTATATCCGCATCATTGTCGCGTTAATTCACGCGCAATATCTTTTTGACCACTGCCCCCCTTTCTGTATTGATCCGCAGGAAATACAAACCAGCCGCATCGGGCAGCGTCAACCGCACGGGCGACATCTTCGGCGCAATTATCAGGCTCCATTGCCGCACTGACTTGCCAACTGCATCCATCAGAAGCAGATGAACAATTTGTCTGGTTGCCACCTCGATTGTTACCAGGCATTCGCTCAGAGTTGGGTTTGGATACACCACTACCTGATTTTCTGCTAACCCTATTGGCTCAATAGCCAGTACAACATTAATCGTCAGCGCAACGGCGGGGGAAGTGGTTACGCGGCCGTTCAAGGCAACAACAACCGCATAGCTTCCTGACGCCGAAGCGGTATAGGTAGAGTTAATAGCTCCCGGAACCGGGTTACCGTTGAGCAGCCACTGGTAGGTAGCTCCCGTATCAGCTCCGCCTGCCAGGCCAGTGTTGGCGGTTAATGTGAGCGGTGCAGTAGCAGTAGACCCGGCAGCAGGCAACGACACAGTTGGCGTGATACAGGCTCCGGATGACAGACTAATGGTGGTTGTAATGGCGCAGCCTTTAGCATCAGTAACGGTGAGACCGTAGCTATTGCCCCCTGTTGCCATCAGTGAAGGGGAATTAGTACCTACAATGTCATTACCCTGTTTCCACTGGTACATATAGGCTCCGGTTCCACCGGTAGCGGCAGCAGTAAGTGTGGTAGACTGGCCGGTGCAAACAGTCAATGCGCCATTGATGCTGACTGATGGACCGGGAGCTTCGCTGATTGTAAAGCTGGCGGTTGTTGACGAGCAGGCATCCGTGACAGAGAGCGAATAGATACCACCCGTTGTAGTGTTCAGCAACGCTGAATTGGTACCCACCACCGCACCATTCTGTTTCCAGACATACGTAAACGGCCCCGTACCGTTGGTCAGACTGGCGCTGAGCGGTGAGGACTGGCCGCTACAGAGCGTGGCCGAGCCAGTAATAGTAGCCGTTACAGGTTTGTAGGTGCTACCTTTCTGTACATCCGTAAACCACGAACATCCGTCGGCTGAAGTAGTTACTACCCGATATGAGCCACTGGTGGCTGTTGCGGCCAGAATGGACGTAGTGGCTACGCGAGGCCCGTTATTGAAATACCAGTCATAGGTATAAGGGATCTGCCCACCGGTTGTCGAAGCGGTAAGGGCAACGGGCTGCCCGGTACAACTACCGCCCCCTCCGTTCACAGTGACTGCCAATACGGTTTCGGTTAGGGTTTTGCTGACAACGCTACTGGCACAGGCATCGGTCACGGTCAGTGAATATACGCCCCCCTGACTAACCCGCTGCTCGGCGGTAGTTGAGCTGAGCGGTTTTCCGGCCAATGCCCAACGGTAGCTGAAGGGAGCTGTACCACCGCTTGTGTTGGCACGAAGGCTTGGTGCATAGTTGATGCTGGATAGTATCTGCGTACAAACTACATTGTCGCCACCCAATGTGACGGATATTGGCTGAGCCGCTACGACCGTTCGACTTGCTGATAGAGTAGAACAACTCTGCCCATCCGTAATCTGTACAGTGTAGTCGCCTACCGAACCGGCTGCATAGGTAGCCGCTGTAGCCCCGTTGATAGCAACTCCGTTGCGTTGCCATTGGTAACTGAAGGGGGCTGTCCCTTCGGTAGTTACAGCACTTAACGAAGTAGTGCCATTTACGGTACAGGGTAAGGGCAGACTGCCCGGGCCGTATATTGAGTTACCCGATACGGCTGCCTTCAGGAAACAG
This sequence comes from uncultured Cytophagales bacterium, assembly GCA_964251665.1. GTDB lineage: Bacteria > Bacteroidota > Bacteroidia > Cytophagales > Spirosomataceae > JBBQLG01. The sequence continues at coordinate 31,285 of CAXUKO010000011.1, read as the reverse complement.
GTCTGCGCCGGTAGTGTACCGGGGTTGAAAGACAGCGGAAAAAAGTTGGAGGTATTGTTGCCTTCCCAGGCCATTCCTACGTATTTACCAGTCAGCAGAACCACGCTGCCCGGATAATAATCAAACTGAGTGTTTTTGTTGTAAATCTCGACCCGGACATCTTTACCGTTTTTCTGGTCAATTCGGGTAAATAATGTGCCGGTTCCGTTCGGGTACTCGTGAAGATAGGCTTTGCCATTGACTGTAAAAAATAACTCTTGGTAAGAGTTATTCAGAGATGGCGAACGCCCTCCGCCTAAATTACAATACTCAAACCCGCTCGTTGCATTCGTGAGGATGTACGAGCCAGACGCCGTGCCGTCAATCCTGGCAATACGATTATCGCCTGCATACGCCACGTAGTAAATGCCTTTTTGATAACCAACCAGGATGGGGTTTGATGAGATAGTACTGCTGTTAATGAGTGGTTTGACATCAGTGACTAAGCTCGATTGCCTGTTCGTAATTTGCCGAATTTGGGTACCGTTGATGTAAAAGAAACCGTCGTCTGTCAGCAAATAATTTAGAGCTGACGCATCCTGAATGCTACCTAAATCAACTTTTTGCGTACCGCCCGGTGTACCATCAGTACCCCACAGTTCCCACGTTTTGCCCTCAATTTTCCGAACGAAATAAAGAATACCATCTTTTGCGTTTATACCCAGATAACGGGGAGATAACCCGACACGGTCAGGCTGTAACAGAATGGTACCGGCTTCTGTCCCGTCAGTTACCCACATTCGATAGTTTACCCCATCATCATTGGCGACAAAGACAGCCTTATTGCCTACCTGAGTAAACAACCTTGGTAATGATTGATTTGGAGCAGGAGCCGAGCCGGAAGTATTTACGCCTGGAAAAATATCCTTGAGCAGCCGCGTTCCCTGATCGGTTCCATCACTAACCCATAACTCACGGCCAATCTTTTCGGTACTGCCTGAGCTCTCGCTGGCGCTTAAGAGCAATTTATTACCCAGCGCAAACAAGACATCAATAACCAGTGCCGTGTTTTTAACCGGCACTGTGCCTGCCGTAGTCCCATCACTTTTCCATAATGAACCAGAAAGATTATCGCTCCCCGAAAAGTACAGGAGATTCTGCATCATGACTGCGGTAGTGCCTGCTGAAAAGTTTGTCCTGATATCGGACGTCCCCGCCACTGTACCATCACTTTTTGATAAAGTACCACCCTTGTTAAGACTGTAAAACAGGTATGAAGCGCCTATTTTGGATGAAATTATCCGCCTGAGTTCCCCTTCAAAGAAATAGGCACCCTTATACACTGCAACCGTACCCGCCGATGTGCCGTTTGTAAAATAGAGCGTATCGGATGACTTATAAAATCCCGTGCTTCCCGCAAAAACCGGAGTGGTTCCCTTTAACTTTTCCAACGTTTGTCCTAGTGTATCAAGCGGAAACAGGGTAATCAAGAGCAGATAAGGAAAACGCAGTAGTTGTTGTTTCATGGTTCAGACTATAGAGTTAATTGCTCGTTAACTGGTACTGATTCAAGGTGTTGCCCGTTTTGGGACTACTGGTGCTACGGCTGATGTCGAGCGCGGTGCCGACAGCTGAATTGACAGTAAACTCCAGCATACCACCCGAACTGGTGGGCTGAGGTTGCAGGTTACTCAGAACAAGCCTGGTTTCGCCCTGTAGCGCATACGTGCCTGCGAAGGTAGTACCATCAAAATCGGTAAGCTTTACCGTAGGCGGACTACTCAGGTCGAGACGAAAACTGCCGTAATTGCGGATATTAGCCGACGCGCCTTTCGTGTAAACCAGTATAGTATTCTCGCGAACAATCTGGGCGGTCCATACGTGTTTGATGCGGTCAGAGAGTGGTTTGGTTTTGTCTTTGTCGCAGCCAGCCATCGCCAGCAGGGTGAGCAGTAGGAGCAGTTTGCTGGCTTTCATGGTCAGAGTAAAGGATGGTTGTTAAAGCGATTGAATCAGCCGGTACTGGTTGCCGTTAGGGTCAATAAGAACGATATAACCAGCCCCCATAAACCCTCCGCGTACCAGCCCTAACGGAGCTGATACCGCTTTGCTTCCTTCTGTAACGGTGTTATTACTATCCAATACCTTACCGGCAATTGTAGTGACCTGACCATTGGCTGCCAGTTTGCGCACGAACGTACCTGTTGTACTGCGCCGGGTTGCAGCACGGTCTACAATGTAGATATTGCCGTTGTTGTCGGGCAATACGGCAATAGGGCCAAAGAAATCAGCCATGCTGGCTGTGCCATCGGTGTAATGAGCCGCCGTTGGAAACGTACCTATTGCCGTCTGACCGGGAATTATGTATTCCACAGCATCGTCACGAACAGTCTGCCCGGCCACTGTTGTAACGCCTGACGCGGTGATCTTGCGAATGCTGTTCTTATCGACCACAAACAGGGTCCCGATGTTATCGACGGCAATCACCGTAGGACCATAAAAACGCGCTGTTGTTAAGGAACCATCCAGATACTCACCAGTAAGTTTATTCGGATCACCGCACAGGGTGGTAACGGTGCCATCAGGCGTAACCTTTCGCACGGTAGTCCCATCAATGACCCACACATTTCCCTGCGGATCGGCCGTCATGGCAACAATTTTCCGGAACGACGCCTGTTCCCCTTTACCATCCGAAAAGGCAGGAATGGCCTGTATAGTACTGCTGTTGCCAGCCAGGCTGGTAACAACGCCAGCAGGGGTTATTTTTCTGATTTTCTGATGATTGCCACCCAAATTATCAGCAACGTAGATGTTACCTGTGGCATCGGCCGTCATGGCCCATATATCGCTGAAACTGGCTGCCGTTCCCGTACCGTCAGCCAAACCAGCCTTACCAGATCCTGCTAAAACAGTGACCTGTTTCGTAGCCTCTTTCCATTGATAAATTGCATAGCCACTTGCCCAGGCCAGCGTCGAGCTACCCTGAACGTAGGCAAACACATTGATATTAAGCGTCTGATTGGGTAAACCCACGGAATGAATTGTCGCATTGCCGCTGTAGGTTATGCCCGGTGGTGTTGTGTAAGGGCAACTGGTCGGTTGAGTACCATCAGCCGTTGTAAATTCAGTACCCTGCGCTGTTTTGACATAGGCATAGGAAACGTAATTCATGCTGGGTTGCAGACCAGTCACCTGCATTGTAAAACTTCCTGGGGTAGTTATCGGCCCTTTGCCAGTATGGGGAGCACTGGCGATAGTAGGATTTGTATCCTTCTGCCGGGCCGAATTCTGAACCAGTATGAACCCATGATCAGCAAATGAAGTTGCACTGCCTAAACTGGTTAGCTCGCCAGTTAACGCTGCCTGCGTACCCGTCAGTATTGGTGAAGCACACCGGGTTAGTAATTCTGGTTTTTTAGTAATCACCACCGGTTGCTCCAGGGTGGCGGTGGTGCCATACCAGAACTCTTCGGGCGTCTCGGCAAAGGCCCGGTAATAGTACGTACTCTTACCGTTGATTGGGTAGGCCAGTGTAAATGGGTAGGGTACGCTGGTAATCGGTACTTTCACTTCCTGATACGGGGCTGATGCAAGTGCCTCTTTGCTGTCTGCTACCTGAAACCCATAGCGTGAAACAGCCGCATTGTTGAGTTCCTTGATGGTGCCCGATAGTGTGGCTGTTGTGCCAACAAACACGTACCCACCGGTCTGGATAACCGGAACGTTGGGCGTTGGACCGCTTTCGCCCGTAATCATAACGTAGGCTTCAACAACTACGTTGGGCATCGAATCGTAATCCAGCCAGATATAGCCCTGATTTCCCCAGGCTTTGCTCCAGGAATTTTGTACCTTAAACGCTTTCCGGTTATCGTCGAAACCCACAATAACCATAGCATGAAATGCGGACAGGGTTGTTTTGGGGCTTTTCCAGATATACTCACCATTTACTTTGCCGGACGCCATCAGCGGGTTAATGGCATCGACGCCGGCCGCGATCAAAATAGGGTAGTCAAAATAGAGAAACCGCTTAAACGTCTTAGGGTCAACGGTTATCCTCCCCCACTTTTTGATTTTGTAGATGGCCGCTTTTTGCAGCTGATCAGGCGTTGGCTGTAGTTTATAATTACCCGCCTGATAGGGCATATCTTTTAACGTACAAACCCCTTTCGTCTGTACCAGATCAAGGGCACTCGTCACCAGACCACCCCTGTCATTTCCCCCATTGATCTGGTTGTAGACGAATGCCGGGCTGAACAACGACTCTTCGTTCTGCTTACCGTCGGCTGTAGTGTAGGACAAGCCTTTTGATACTTTCACGAAATAACTGCGGGCGGCATACGCAACGGCCCAGGCCGTACAGGATGCCTCGTTCCCCTGATCGCCAACGGGCGGCATATTGGCCGTCAGGTCATATATGGCAGGTAAATTGGGGGCTTTCCCATCGGCATCAGTGCGGGCACCCACCAGGGGTTCTTTCAACAGCGGCAGTGCGTCGTATTTGCTTTTCTCGAGAAGTTGCACGCCCGTGCGTGCGGTGTCGGTTGCTGTGCCCACCGGTGTAGGGACTATGCCGGAATTATTCGGCTTACTGCATTGACTAAGCAGTATGAGTGATAGCACGCACCAGAAAAGAAATCGAATCATAGTGAGTAAGCGTGGAATCATAGTATGGATAGAAGCGGTGGTTACGTGTTCATAAAAACCAAACCTCATTTTTTTCAAGGCCTCATGCAATGACCTTGTTGTGAATCAGGCTTTCTTTCTTGCTAACCTTTGGTTTTTTCTTGTTGACGGCCCTACATTGACTAACTGGTTGATTGGCAGTAGATTTGTTACTAACTGACTCGATACTCAGCGTTTCTTATGCCCCGTATTGTCCGATTTTTTTGCTATAGCCTGAGTTGCGCCTGGCTCTCCCCAGCTGTAGTGGCCCAGCCAGTCAATACGGGTCTTAACCCTGATCGGGTTCAATACGCCCGGCAAGTAGAGCAGCAAGCCACCCGGACCCATGATTCGCTGCTCCTGGCCGAAGCCTGGTACCTTTGGGGGAAAACCTATGTTTTTGCTGCCGACTACCGAAGGGCTCAGTCTTATTTCCTGAACGCTCTTCGTGTTCATGAACCGAGGGGTGATTCGTTCGAGTTGAGCCGTTTATACGTCCGGCTGTCTGAAAACGAAATCCGGCTGGGCCGACCGAATGTGGGGCTGGTCTATGCCAAACGCGCCCATGAGGTAGCGTTGCGGATCCACTCCGACAAGGCACTGGCGCGGTCCTATCCGGCGTTAGCCAAAGCCTGCGAAGCCCTCAATAAATGCCCTATTGACCAGCATTCGCCTGTATACCGGCAAATTATAAGGTATTACCAGGCTGAAGAACGGGCCGGACGCAAACAGAACGATACGATGGGGGTTGCTGAAGCTAATCTGAACATGGGGGCGTTTCTGGTTACAAGCCGGGACCCTAAGGCAGTCCTGTATCTACAAACGGCTTTGGCTCTGTTTATGCAGGGGAATAAATATGAGCTGCGCATTCGGACCTTACTAAAGTTGGCATTCGCCCGTCTGCTCACCCGAGAATTTAACCAGGCTTTACAACTGATTCAGCAGGCAGAAACCATTTATACCCAGCACAAACTACCACAGGCGGACCTTCGTATTGGCCTCGAAGATGCCTACATAGCCTATTTTACGGCGACCAGACAGTGGTTCAACGTAGTTGGCCATTTGCAGTTGCTCAATCGGTTAGAAAAACGTCAACTGTTGGCTGACCGTGACGGCGCTGTTACGCGCCTGAATCTGGAGTACGAAACCGAAAAAAAAGAAGCGTTACTCTACGCCCAACATCAGGAACTACTTCTTCAGCAGCGCTTCATCATCGTAACTACGCTGCTGCTACTCGTAACCGCCGGGTTAAGCATATTTTTCTTCCGGCTCTATCGCAAAAACCAGCGTTTAAGCCGTCAGAACAAGGAATTGGTAAAAGAACAGAATCATCGGGTGAAGAACAATTTACAGGTTGTGTTGAGCCTGTTGCGCCTACAGTCCGACCGTCTGACCGACCCAACTGCCCGGCAAGCCATAGAAGAGTCCCAACTCCGGATTCAGTCAATAGCAACCCTGCATCAGAAACTCTACGATGGGGAGCAACTGGCTATGGTTGCCCTGCCGGAGTTCATTCCTGATCTTATCAGCGGAGTGCTGCAGACCTTCGGCCTGTTACAGACCGTGGTGCAGTACAACGTTGATCCGGTTTATCTATCCGCCGATAAGGCTACTCCGTTGGGGCTTATCCTGAATGAGTTAGCTACTAATGCCTGCAAGTATGCCCTTCCTGACACCCCACAGCCCAGGTTGTGGATAGCTTGCCACCGGAACGGACGGAGCCTGCACGTTGAAGTCGCCGATAACGGGCCGGGCTTTAGTGAGGGTCCGCCCCCCGTATTCGAAGCCGGGTTCTCTGACGAGGTTTCAACGTTTGGTATGTCACTAATTCAGACACAGGTATCCCAACTCAACGGAAAGGGTGGATTCCGTACGGGTAGTACGGGAGCCCTATTCCAATTTGAATTTAACTACTGATGTATTTATGACCTTTCTTAACATTTTGATTGTAGAAGATGTACTACTAACGGCTAAGGATATATGCCGGACACTGGAAAAGGCCGGACACCGCGTAACGGCCATTGCCCGGACGCTGGAAGCTGCCCGTGAGTCGGTATTGGCCTCTCCGCCCGACCTGGCCCTGATCGACATTCGGCTTGAGAATTCGGCCGGTGATGGCATCGAAACAGCCAAAGAACTGCTTCGTTACCACAAGATGCCGATTATCTACCTCACTGCCAATTCAGATTTAAGGCAGTTCTGGTCCGCTCAGGAGACCCGACCGGCGGCCTACCTCCTAAAACCGTTTAAGGTAGACGAACTTATCTTTAACATCGAATTGGCCCATCACAACTACCAGTTCATTAACCAGCCCGCTACCCTGCCCGGTCATCTGATGCTCCCTACTAAAGGGGGGCTTGAGATGATAACTTTAAGTAAGGTTGTGTACCTGCAGGCTGATGGAGTATATGCCAAAGTCATCCTGAGCGATGGCAATACGTATATGGTCAGCACAGGACTTGGTCAGTTGGAGATTTATTTTGATCCACCCAGCTTTTTCCGACTGTCCCGTTCCCACATTGTTAACTTAAGTTACATCAAATGCATGAAGGACAATGAGTTAATTTTAGATTTTGGCCAAATAGCTTTGCAAGTGCCCACAGGCAACAGAAAAGAGTTGTTAAAAAGGATAAAGGTAGTACGGACTAAACCTAATCATAAAAGCTAACCGTACACTACTGAGGCCCTAATTATACAAGCAATCATTAGCTACATAACGGATATACTTAATTTCTATAACCAAAAACACCCGCCACGGTGCTGTAGCGGGTGTTTTTGCTGTAGCCTCTGTTATTCTAAAGCTGCCTGAGTGTGCCCCTTAGTGCTGCCGGTAGCTATTCTGCGAATTGGCAAACTTCCGGTCCAGTTGATGCTTGAGTTTAGCCGTAACGCTATGCAACATGGCATCCCAGTTGTCGCCATCCTCTTCGGCAAAGACATCTGAGCCCGGTACGCCATACGTGATTCGCAGCGACTTCACATTTGGTGCACCATGTGCTTCCTCCCGCATGTGTACTTCCGCCGAAATGACATCTCCACTGTAGTAACGCCGAAGTTTCACCAACGCCTGCGCGACCCGATCCCGAAACCCATCGTCAACGGTGATGTTAACGGCCTGTATCCGAAGACTTACATCGTCTAACTTATCCTGATTTTCCATGTTCCTGTTGGTTTACTGTAAACGACTTTAGCTCCTGCTACTGGCTTAGGGCAACGACAACCCGCCAGCAACCTGTTCAGTAAGACGCTCTCGAACTGGTTTTGTTACGTAAACTGAGCAAGCGCACCCGCAGTTAAGAATAACCTGCTTTCAGTTTGCAGGCATTAAGAAAGCATACCCAACAAAGCCGCAGGGTCGGTCAGTGTGCCATTTCCTTACTTTCTGTGTGCAGCCATTCCCTTGCGGTGGGTAAGCCGCGTTGGATCAGTTGGGCTAATCGGTTGCGGGGCAGCGGTGTAGCCATCCGGTATGGAATCGTCGCTTTCTCCGTAGTTGTAGCCGCCCGGTTCACTCATTTTATTCGCTTAAACTACGTTCAGGCATGCAAAATCAATCAGGAAAAACGGCCCTTGTTACGGGCGCCAGCAGCGGCATTGGCCGTGAACTGGCTACTCTGTTCGCCAAAGATGGCTACAATCTGGTCCTCGTATCCCGCAGCGCCGATAGCCTGCAACAGATCGCACGGGAGTATGAACAAGAGTTCGGTATCCGCGCTACCGTCATCAGCCGGGATCTGGCTGACCCCAAAGCACCGGAAGAGATTTACGCCGAAACCCGGCAACAGGGCATTCAGGTGGATGTGCTGGTGAACGACGCAGGCATCGGCGAATATGGCATGTTCGCCGATGAAAGCAGCCTGGAAAAAGAACTGGCCGTTATCCAGATCAATTCCGTCGCGCTGGTACACCTGACCAAGCTGTACCTGAAAGACATGGTGACCCGCAATGAAGGTAAGCTTCTGTTACTTGGCTCGGTAGCATCGGTTGTACCGCATCCCAAAATGGCCGTTTACGGGGCGACGAAGGCATTCAACTACTCTTTCGGCGAGGCCCTGCGTAATGAACTTAAAGACACTAACATCACGGTGACGGTGATGATGCCCCCGCCAACTGACACCGACTTTTTTAATAAGGCCGGGGCTTCGCATACCGTGGCGCAGGAGGTAGCCCACGCCATGCCAGCGGCCGAAGTAGCCAAAATGGGTTACGATGCCCTGATGGCGGGAAAAGACAAAATAGCGACCGGGTTGATGGCCAAGATGCAGGTCGCATCGGGGTTCCTGCTGCCCGACGCCCTGAATACGCAGAACATCCGTAACCTGATGAAGGACCGTACGGAAGCGAAGGAAGCCGCAAAAAAACAGACAACGACGGTGGCATTGGTTGTCGGCGCGGCCCTGCTCGGCGGCTGGTGGCTCCTGTCCCGCAAGCGCAGCAACGGTGTAGCTGGCGCAGTTGATAAAGCTGCAGATCTGTACAAAGTCGGGGCGGCCAAACGAGCTGTTAAGCATCTGGCCGACGGAAGTACAGTGGGCGGCAGTCCGTTTAGCAGCACCCCGGTGGATACGGCTGTTGACCTGGGCAAGAAGACATATAAGAACGCCAAAAACGTTCTTGAAGACGTATTGGCGTAAACAAATGCAGTACGCTGCAACCAGCCCCTTCCCGGTATCTTGTGCTCGCACAGGTATCGGGAAGGGGCTTTTTATATGAAGTAGAGACCAGCTTACTAATCTATTTTTTTTGTAGTATTACCTCATTGCCAAACCTTTATGAGGAGATTTAGCCGACGCGTACTTCTGTTCGTATTTTTTGCTACTTAAACGCGGATTAGTACAACAGCAGCCCTCAATCATGCCCCTCACTAACTATACCCTGAGATGGATTTTTCGAAGTACAAAAAAAGCACCGCATCCGTATGGGCGGGTGAAACAGATCCGTTTACGAACGGAGCCGTCACACCGCCGATTGTTAACAGTGTCGCCTTCGCCTACGATGATCTGGACGAATGGCATAACGTAGCAACCGGCAAAGCAGAAGGCTACATCTACAGCCGGAACACGAATCCTACGGTACATGTACTCGAAGAAAAAATTCGAATTCTGGAAGGGGCCGAAGCAGCTACTTCGTTTGCTACGGGTATGGGTGCTATCAGCAATACCCTGTTTGCTGTGTTGGGGCCCGGTAAACGGGTTGTCTCCATTAAAGATACTTACGGCGGTGCCAGCCGGCTCTTCCTCGACTTTCTACCCCGCTATCAGGTGAATGTTACGCTATGCGAAACAACGAACGCCGAGGAGCTGGAAACCGAAATTGCCAAAGGGTGCGATGTTCTTTACCTGGAAACCCCCACCAATCCAACGCTGAAAATTGTTGATATAGCCCGCCTGTCGGCCGCAGCTAAAAAGGTTGGTGCCATCACAGTAGTCGATAACACCTTTGCTACGCCGATCAACCAAAATCCGCTGGCGCTGGGTGCCGATCTGGTGGTTCATAGCGCTACCAAATTTCTCGGCGGTCATTCCGATGCCATGGGTGGTGTTCTCTGTGGCGGCCGGGAACTGGTGGAAAAAGTGTTCCAGTTCCGTGAAATCAACGGGGCCAGTTTGCAGGCAGATCCGGCGTATATGATTGCCCGGGGCATGAAAACACTGGAACTCCGCATTGAGCGGCAAAATGCTTCAGCCCTGACCATCGCCCGTTATTTAAAGGCGCATCCCAACGTGAGCGACGTATTTTATCCCGGCCTGGAGACGCATACCGGCCACGACGTTGCCAAAGCGCAGATGTCCGGTTTTGGCGGCATCATGAGCTTCTCTCTGGATGGCAGCTATGACAACGTGCGAAAATTTCTGCCTAAACTTCAGTTTATGCACTTGGCTGCCAGTCTTGGCTCAGTGAGCACGCTGGCCGGGCCACCCAGAACGACCAGCCATGTCGAGCTCACCGAAGCACAGCGCAAACTGCTGGGCATTCCCGAAAGCCTGATCCGGTATTCAGTCGGAATCGAAAACGTAGATGATCTGCTCAATGATCTGGAGCAGGCTTTAGCCTCTTTATAACCTCCTGCATGAATCACTTCTACAAAACACTCGTCGGCTGTTTACTGGCAGGCATGACCCTCCCGTTAGTTGGTTTGGCTCAGACGAGCTCAATCTCCCAATCCGGCACCTCAAACACCGCAGACTTACTGGGCCGGCTGGACAAGGCTACCGACGCGGTGAATGCAAAGGTCATCGCCTGGCGACGCGACATTCACCAGCATCCTGAACTGGGTAACCGGGAGGTTCGCACAGCCGCGAAAGTAGCTGCTCATTTACAGGCACTGGGTATCGAGGTGAAAACCGGGGTGGGCAGAACGGGGGTTGTCGGGCTGCTCAAAAGCGGCAAACCCGGCCCGGTCGTGGCGCTACGGGCCGACATGGATGCACTCCCTATAACCGAACGGGGTGATCTGTCCTTCAAATCGACGGCAACAACAGACTATAACGGCAAAACGACCGGCGTCATGCACGCCTGCGGGCATGACTCACACGTAGCGATGCTGATGGGTGCCGCCGAAGTGCTGGCCTCGGTCCGCAGCGAGTTACGGGGCACGGTCAAATTCATTTTTCAGCCCTGCGAAGAGGGTCCCCCAACGGGCGAAGAAGGGGGTGCGAAATTGATGGTGAAAGAAGGCGTACTGGATAACCCCAAAGTGGATGTCATTTTTGGACAGCATATTTCGTCCGGCAATGATATTGGCTCCTTCACCTACCGACCCGGCAGTGTCAGCGCGGAGAACGACATCTTTCGCATTACCATACACGGCAAACAAAGTCATGGGGCGGCCCCCTGGTCGGGCGTCGATCCGATTGTGACGGGAGCCCAGATCATTATGGGGCTGCAAACCATCGTAAGCCGGAACCTGCCCCTCACCGACAATGCCGCCGTGCTGACAATAGGGGCTTTTCATGCCGGTAATCGGGAAAATATCATTCCGGAGGAGGCCACCATGATCGGTACCATCCGCACGCTCGACACCACCATGCGGAACACAATCTACAAACGCATCAGGGAAGTGGTAACCAACATCGCCCAAAGCGCGGGTGCAACGGCCGATGTATCAATTAGTATGGAAGACGCGATGCTGGTTAACAATAGAGAACTAACGGCGCTGATGGTGCCGACCTTACAGTTGTTGGCGGGTATACCCAACGTGACGCTGGTGCCGTCCGGCATGGGCTCCGAAGACTTTGCTTATTTCGCTCAGAAAGTCCCCGGCTTCTTTTTCAGTACGGGTGCCCGGCCCAAAGACAAAAAGCCGGGCCAGGTTCCGCACCACAGCCCTGACTTCCAGATTGACGAAAACGGCTTTATGATGGGCGTAAAAGCCCTTTGCCATCTCACGGTGACGTATATGGACTTAAAATCGGGCAAGTGATTCCCGCACCCCATCGCTACAAAGAGGTTTCTGCCACGAAAAACTCTGTGTATACAGCATAAAGGAAACCACCCTATGGCTGTTTCGCAACGGGATAAATGCGAAATTTGCGGCATGAAGAACGCCCTTACCCTGCTGATGGCAGCCAGTCTGCTCATTGGCTGCGGCCGCACCGAGAATGCCAAAGACAAAGCCAGCAGTCAGTCCACCACCGCTGCCACTGATTCTGTGGTGGTGGCAGCGCCTACCCCCAAAAATTGCCGGTCTATTATCGAGGCCGACAAATTGGACAAACCCCTGGAGTATAAGGAGACAGCTAAACCGCTCAAATTTACGCTGACCCTGAATCAGGACACCAGCACAACGCAGACGGCGGATGGGTGCTACTTCAATTACACAGTTACCATACTGGCCACCAAAAAGTCGGGCAGTCAGGCCTTTAAACGTACCTTACTTAAAGACGATCTGTTATACTTCACCAAAGACGATGACGCCATCCGACGGTCCATATTGCAGCATGCTACCTACAAACCGACCTTTACCAGTGAGCGATTCTTTGACCTGACCATGCGCCTAATAGAGCCAACCAGCAAAAAAACCAAAGACTACACCCTGTTCATGAATTACCACGGCGAGATTGTTAAAGTCCGGTAGCCGTGCGCGGATACAGACAGAAGATAGGACTTAACCGAGGGATAACCAACCTAACGTTCTAACAATCAAAGAGATTTAGGGCTTTCTTAATTTCATACGGGTTTAGGTAATAGCTCAATCTACCCGTTTTACCCTCGGCTTTAACGCAGCTCTTACCTGATGCGTTAGGTAAGACCAGTATTAGATCACTGGACACGAGTGTCTGCCGGTAAGTCTTACGCAAGGCAATTTCGGCCAGTCCGGGAGTCTGCTGCTCTACCTGATCAATCTCTTTTTCGGTGAGCGTCATAGGTTACCTGCTTCTCAACTATACTTAAAACCGGGTTTTTCTGACGTAACGATTGCCATCAAACACGAGTCACCCCAAACTCTCTCAATTAATTGAGCCCGTCATTATTACCATAAAACCTCCCTTCAGTATCTTAGCTTAAAATAACGCACGTCTACAGATGGGTCTCTATGCGGTTATGATCGTTACTGCCGGATTAGTAGGCTTAAGCCTATTTGCCGTATGGTGGGAAAATCGCAGCAGTAGTCAATCGAAACCAAAAAAAAAGAAAAAGAAGGCTAAAAAGAAAGGGAAGCAAAAGCCGACCGTTGCTACCCATACAAAATCAAGTCAGGCCAACGTATGATAAAAAGTGTACTCATTAGTTGCCTTCTGTGTATTGTCACTGGTGAAAGTATAGGGCAAATTTCGCCACCAGGACTGGATGGAGCGAAGGTAGTGGGCTGGGCTGCTGTAGGCTTTACGCAGACAGTCTCCCCCCGCTGGTCAGTAACTACCTACGCTGGTACATCAACCCAAAGCACTTTTGCGAATGATGTGTTCTGGAAAAAACCCGCCATTAGTGTTATCAATCAGGAGTGGGCTTACCAGTTTGCCTCCCATTGGCAACTGGTAATGGCAGGCAGCTTACGGTCTCAATCCCTCTATGAAGAAACGCCACCGTACGAGCCAAAACAACCCGCCGTACGCAGGGAAATCAGGGGGTATGCGCGACTATTTTTCCGACATCAACAGGGATCGAAACTGAATTGGGCCCATTCGTTTCGCCCGGAGTACAGACGGTTTTTCGGACCAGGCTGGCAGGAGTGGCCAACGCCTGTACAAATCCGTTTACGGTTGAAATCTCAGCTTAGCTATCCACTTAATCCAGCAAAAACGACCCTGATCATTGCGGCAAATGAGGTTTTAACTACCATAGACGGGGTAAATGATTTGCCAAATCGGCCGTTAAAATGGAGCCCCTATCGGGTGAGCGAAGATCGATTGTCCATGTTTATCCGGCGCACACTTCACAAACCGGCTGTCAACCTCGATGCGGGCCTGATGCACCAGTTCTGGTGGGATGCAAATGCGCAAAAAATACGGTATACCGCTTACCTGTCTGTTGATCTTTTGTTTCGCGATCTGCTTAAAAAGCCGGGTAAGTAGATGCCCATGCTTCTGGGTGATCAGTTGCTACTACATTGACCCGATATGGCAGCAGTCAGTCCATCCCGTTAGATCTCACCATCTTTCTGCTTTGTCAATAAATTCTATATCCGAAGCCCATGAAAAAACACATTCTCTACGCGGGTCTCGCGCTCAGCGGCCTGTTCCTGAATCTGACGCTGCATTCGATGGCTGATGGCTGGGTCAGCATTTTCGATGGTAAAACGCTTAATGGCTGGAAAGCATCCGAAAATCCGGCTACGTTTAGCGTACAGGACGGGGCCATTGTTGTGTTTGGCCCACGGGCGCATCTATTTTACGAGGGGCCGGTGAACAACCATACCTTCAAAAACTTCGAGTGGAAAGCGCAGGTAAAAACTATGCCCGGTGCCAATTCCGGCATGTTCATTCACACGGCTTACCAACCCACCGACTGGCCCGCCAAAGGCTACGAAATTCAGGTAAACCAAACCCATACCGACTGGCGTAAAACCGGCAGTGTTTATGGGCTTCAGGATGTGAACGAAGTCTTTGTGAAGGATGATGAATGGTACACGGAGCATATCATCGTGCAGGGTAAACACGTAACGGTAAAGGTCAATGACAAAGTTGTTAACGACTATACTGAACCCGACAGCCTCAGCCGGGCGGGTAATCCGAGCCAGCACCGGCTGAGCAGCGGCACGGTAGCCTTGCAGGGGCACGACCCCAAAAGCAAAGTGTTTTACAAAGACATTATGGTGAAGGTACTGCCCGATTAGGCTACACTCCTTTCGCACCGGTGCTTAGACAAACGTCAGATTATTGATGGCGAACCGGGCTAAATCCTTGGCTGATCCCAGTTCTAACTTAAGCACAATATTGGCTTTGTGGTTAGCAACGGTCCGGTGGCTGATACCCAACAGATCAGCTATCGTTTCGGCCTGGTAACCCTGACCAATCAGCCGCAGTACGCGCAGTTCCTGCTGCCCTAACCGTTTAATCAGCGTATGCGTATCCGGGCTGGCAACCTTTACGTTTGTTACCCGGCTGCGTCGGTCGTCCTCGGCATTCAGCAGGTCGCGTATCGCCCATACGTTGATTTCACTGATGGAGCCAATCAGCGATTCGATGACTTTACAGAAGTAAGTAGCTACCTGAGGATGGCTCCCTTCAAACCGCTGATAGCCGTCTAAAGACGTTTTCAGCGCATTCAGGGTCGCATTGTCAAGTTGTTTCAGTGCTTTCATGGGGTGAGGCAGGCTTGTGATTAACTAAGAAAAACAGGAGTCTAACCGCCTGACACTGAAAGCCTACCAAAAATAATACCAAGAATTCGGATGAGTAACTTTTTGTATGATAACATGCACAATAAGTGATTACCTACTACCGGACAACCACCGCTGACGAGCAGATATACGAGCCTGTAAACGAATCGCCCCCGTATCTACTGGCAGATACGGGGGCGATTTGGTTGCGCTTAAACCGGTTTTAGCTGCTCCGTATTGGCTGTAGTGAAGGTACATAGCGAGGCTACGTGGTCTTTACTGCCATCAGTCACCCAGGCGTCTAACTGGGCCGGGTCTTTCATTTGCTGCCCCCGGAAACGCGGCACCTCCATGTAGCCACACTTGACATCGGCCAGGGCGGACATATCGCTCCACAACTTTTCAATCTGAGCGACCGGGTAAATATCTTCCTGGCCGTGCCCCCAGCGGTATTTTACGTCTTTGATGGTGACGTAGGTCGGAATCCGATGGGCGACACTCCGAACCGCTTTGGCCAGTTGCGCGTCATCGCCGGTTTGCAGATCAGCGCGGGTAATCCCGAATAGCTGAAGCAGTGGGTCAATCTGAATCCAGGTTGTATTCGTGTTGTAATAACTCAGATTCAGCTCGTCCTCTTCACGGGGCTGTGCCAGTCCTTCCAGCAGACGGAGATGGCCATTTACGCGGGCCAATCCGCCCCCACGATCCTCGATGCGACGGGGTATAATCTCAAACGTGAGCACATTTCCCGATTCCAGGTGATAGCCCAGCGCAGCGGGGTCTACATCGGCACCGAGCGTATCGATGTTATGGAGCATGATCGTTTCTACCTGTGGATGCTCGGCGAGTAACTGGGCCAATGTACCGTTCCGCAAAAGGTTAGACACTTCATACCAGTGCCCCAGCGGAGAAAAACGCTGGGCGGCAATGTTATCCACGTAGTCGGTCCCCTCTCCTTTCGACTTGGCCCAGCCGATCATCGACTGGCGCACCGCATCCCGCACTTTCTGCTTGTTCTCGTCGAGCGTTTCCTGGGGCATTTCTTCCCACAAAAACCGTAAGTCGCGTTCCATAGGCACAAACCGCTGCCCGATAGAACGACCTGCTGACAAATAAGCAGGCCCCTGATAACCGAAGTTTCCCGTTTGCGCCAGCTTTTTCCGAATTGGCTCGTGCGTCAGGTAGCTGGTCGCCACCAGGTGCGGAATGGTAGCGTCGTATTGTTCGGCAACCCTCCGCGTTTTGGCCATGTGTATTTCCAGAAAGCTCCGATGCACCCCGTCAATATCCACAAACGGATTGATGGCTTTGATCACACCGGCACCTTTGGTCCAGCGGCTGCCAACACCAGCGGCCAGACTCATAACGGCAACTTTACCGGCCCGAATGGCCGCTGCACCAGCTTCGGCAGACGCAGCTACGGCTTCGAGTCGGGTAATGTCGTTCGGCTGAACATCATCAATGGTGGTTTCAGCCGGCAGGCGGTTGCGGGACAAGCCAATCCGACCTTTTTGCAGCTCTTCACGGATTTCGTTATGCTGAATGTAATCGAATCCGTTCTCTTTCTTGATCCGGTCCGCTTTTTCACTTTCGGCACTGCGGTTGCCCTGCGACGTGGGGTCCGATACGTTGAACAGATTACTAATGATGGTCCGCAGTAAGGGATACGCCAGGTTATTGCGTTCGCAATACGTGGTAAAGTAGTCGATTTCAGCCCGGCGAATGTAGGGGATGGACGCGGGATCTTTCCGTACCAGCTCCGACACGTGAATCCCGTAATAGGACTCCGGCATCAGCGCATCGGCACCTTCCTGTATAGTCGCCCAGCTACCTCTGAGGTTGATACTCCAATTGTAGACTACCGGCTCCATCGCAAACGGCAGCGAGTCGGACAACTCCTGTTTCGTTTGCCGGAGCAGTTCCAGCACCTGTAGTTTGTAGGCCTCGTAATGGGCTGGATTCACAAACATGCCCATACCTCCACCCGACATACCGCCGAGCATCAGGAAACCATAGTAGTCGTCGCCGAACTGTTTTTTAGCTTTGGTAATGAGCTGTTCGGTGAAGTAGGTTGACGCCCAGGGGATGATCGTTTTGATGGGTCCCTCCCAGTTTCGCGCCGTATTGGCACCCAGTTTCTTAATGTCTCCTTCTTTGATAGCCCCCAGGATATTATCGAATATCTGGTTGGTTTGCTGACGGGCAGCCCACTCGTTATCGCCCCGGAGCAGGTATTTTTCGGTAACCATTTCCAGAATCGGGCCGACGTTGGAGGCCATACCCCCATGCATCAGCACCAGCGAGTTCATGAGTTTATCCTGAATCTCGGGATGTACTTCGTCGCCCTGCAACACGCGGTGGCGGGGCAACAAGGTACCCCGGCTGATGCCATATTCAGGATCACCTTCCTGCGCAAACGTACCCTGAATGGCTTTGATGCCCGGCCAAACCCCACCGGAATCCTGCCAGCCTCCACCCGAGCCGCCAATCCACTCGCCCAGAATAGCCCGGGAGGCTACCAACCGCCGTTCGCTTTCCAGTAAGCCACCTTCCAGACGTTGCGTTTGTCCGGTAGCCCGCATCAGCAGGCTAATCATAGAACCCAGCAGGTTGGTCGATACGGCAAAGCGGGAGCCCTTGGGAATGTCGTTCACTTTCGTAACGAGTTCAATACCCATACTGGGAGCCACAATACGAGCCAGAATTTCGGCTAAAGACTGGTTGGTGCCTTCAAACGAGGGCGGAATCAACCCCGATGCAATCACCCCCGCTTTGACCAGACTCAGGTAATCGTTGCCGAAGTTGAAGAGGTCGGCCAGGTCATGCACATCTTTAGTCGTATTCAGGTCAACGCTGGTCAGGCGTAGTACCGGCTCGGAGATCACCCGCACATAGCAATGCAGGGGTGGACGAATATCGTTATCACGGCCAAACACGCCAAGGTCGATGGAGACATTAACGACCCGTGCGCCTTCGGGGTAGTCCATCCCCAGAAAGAAGATATCCGACCAGCCGCTGTGGGTCAAATCCATCCGCACGGACGTTTGCTCGTGCAGAATCGGGTAGAAGAGCGAATTATCCGGCCGTTGCAGCAGCCGGGGATGAATACGAATCGGGTGTTCGGACTGGTGCCCCACGCGGAACATCCACTGATTTCCTTTGCTGGACCGAACACTCTTCCGCACCTGATCGGCCAGAATCTGGAAGGATAACTGGTGATAGCTATCGGCTAACGCACTGAACAACGTCGCGTTCGGCCCATGCCGGTCCAGATCCTGTAAGAAGGTAGCAATCGCCTGTTCGAACCGGCGCGCCAGTAAATCATCAAAGCCAGCGTAGGGAATTTTGCCAGTAGCCGGTGTTTCCCTGGATTCCATCAGGAAAAAGCGAAAGCCGGCATACAGAAATAGAATGGCTCTAACTTTATCGTACAGGTTGGGCGTCGACTTTCTGAATTCATCCAGCTCCCGCAGGGCGCTTAATCGACTGTTGGCAGATAGATTCCGGTTTAAGTCGAAAAAGGAGCGGTTACGTATGGTGGGATCAGCAGACGTAATAGTTTCTATAAAAACATTCATTTGGCTTCTTTTTAAAGTTGGCTGGGAGGAGTAGTTCTTAGTTTGTGATTGGTAGTTGCGTTAGTCGGAGCACCGGATCGCAACCCCTGACCACGAACCATCAACTACAAACCGTTAACCACGAACTATACCACCCGCTGAGCCTTCCGCGTGTTTGCTTCGGCCAGGAGTTCAACCATCGACGTCAGGGTTTCGTCGTGAGCCTCGCCAGCCAGCCCCAGGGCCATCTGCGCCCGCAGCAGACCATGCCGTCCACTTAAGTCGTAGCGGTTGCCCTTCACTTCCAGTGCCAGGTATTTTTCGGTTTCGGCCAGTTCCTGCAACGTTGGAGTGAGCATCGTGTTCGGACTTTTCTGCGCAATCTGTTTCTCCAAAATGGTGAAAACTGTCGGTGTGAACACGTGCATGCCGAAGAAACAGAGGTAATAGCCAACGCGCAAACCGGGAGTCTGTAGTTCGAGTTCGGCCACACTCAGGGAGGGTTTCTCAATGATTTTTTCAATCTGATAAACCCCTGCCTTATTGGGTACATGTTTGCCGGTCAGGGTACCATACCGACCGATCTGATGCTCAATTGTCGGGTTAACGGCGGATACCGAACAGTTTTCCTGCGTAGCCAACTCGATAAGCTGAGCGGCACACCGCTTACTGACCAGGTTCGATACGTACAGGTAGTCACCTAACAGCAACAGGAAAGGCTCGTTATTGACAAACTCTCTGGCACAGTAAACCGCATGGCCATAGCCAAGGGGTTCCTTTTGCTCGGTAAACTGAACCCGGCTGATGAGGTTATCAATTTTCTCGGCTTCCTCCCGGGCCCAGTCAACGCTTTTGTACGACTTCACCAGGTTGTCGCGTAACGACGTGAACGCACTGATGTATCGTTCTCCATCGCCGGGCGCACACACGACGCAGATTTCGTCAATGCCACTCAGAAAAGCTTCTTCGGCAATGGCTTGAATGACAGGTTTATGTAACCCATCGATATCAATAACCGGGAGCATGGCTTTCTGAATCGTGTCAGCTACCGGGTATAATCGTTCTCCGCGCGCGGCTGCGGTGATCACTGCTTTTCTTACTTTCATCTTTCAGAGACTATTCAACCCTTGACTATAGTGGGACGTTACCGTCTTAACTAAACCTTTTACTACCTACCCTCTTTACCGGACATCTTTGTCCTGATTCAGGACATTCAACTTGTTTTGCCAGTTAGCCGCCGTAACCCATCGGTATGTATTTGGTTACCATCTGTACCCACTTTCGGTGATAATGCGGAGACTGGCCTTTACATCACCTTGCCCCCAGCCTCGGGTCGGGCTTCATCGTAATCTGGAATTCGTGCGGGGGTTCGGCACCCAGCAGGTTTTTCACGAAATAATCCCAGCGACGGCGGGTCATATAGGGCGTGTAACTGCCAAATCCGTGCCGACTGTTCGGAAACAGAACCAGGTCGTAATCTTTGTTGGCTTTCTCCAGGGCTTCCACCACCAGCAGGGTATTGGACGGGGGTACGTTATCGTCCATCATTCCGTGGGCGAGCATCAGTTTCCCTTTCAGATTTTTGGCGTAATTCTGGTTGGCGTGTGCTTCGTAATCCGATGCCGTGACCAGCCCATCGTAGCGCTCGCCCCAATCGTCCTCGTAGTTGCGGTTGTCGTGGTTACCCGATTCGGAAATGCCCACCTTGAAGAAATCCGGGTATTTGAACATGGCCGTCGCCGTCGCAAAGCCACCACCGGAGTGGCCCCAGATTCCCACCCGGCTCGTATCCATATAGGCGTATTGTCCGGCCAGTTGCTTAATCCCTGTTACCTGGTCAGGCAGGGTATTCTCCGACATGTTGCCGTAGCTCATGTCGTGAAAACTCTTGGAACGCAGTGGGTTACTGGTGCCTTCGATTTCAACGACTACAAACCCCAGTTCGGCCAGTGCATGATTATCCTTCCGGGAGGCAGAAAACGACCAGTTTCCCACGCTACCGCCCTGCGGACCGGGGTAGATGTAGTCGATTACCGGGTATTTTCTGGCCGGGTCAAGCTTCGTAGGCGTATACATCAGGCCAAACAAGTCGGTTTTGCCATCGTGTGCTATCACCTTAATCGGGGTGGGAGCATGCCAGCCGGTGGCCGTTAGTCGGGTAATGTCGGCTTTCTCCAGGTTGACGATCAGCTTACCGGCCATGTTCCGCAGGACACTCACCGGCGGCACATCCGGCTTTGAATAGGTATCGACAAAGTAGTTGCCCGAGGGCGACAGGCTAACCTGGTGATTACCTGCTTCGGGGGTGAGCACCGCGAAGTTCTTCCCATCGAAACCAATCTGGCAGAGCTGGGTAAAATACAGATTGGCCGGTTGACGACCGGTCGTGATGAAGTAGAGCATCCGTTTGGCTTCATCCACCTTCAGCAGTTGGGTAACAACCCAGTCGCCTTTGGTAATCTGGTTTTTCAGTTTGCCGGTTGTGGCATCGTAGAGGTACAGATGACCCCAGTTGTCGCGCTCCGAGAACCAGATAAACTCATTGGTTTTGGCCAGATACCGCCAGTTGATAGCATCCCAGCCTGATTCGTACTGGGTAGGTACGACTTCCTCAAACACGTCCCGTACCGCGCCCGTTGTGGCATCAGCAATGCGCACTTTCTCCTGCTTATGGTCGCGCGAGGTAGAGACAAACGCGAGCTTCGAGCCGTCTTCGGTCCAATTCACATCGTCCAGTGTGCCGCTGCTCGCTATGTCGTCGCTCAGCGTAGCGCGGTGCGGGTCAGGGGGTAGTTGCAGGGGGATGACTTTAGCCGCATCAACGTCGATGATGACCCGGTGAATCATAGGAATAACCGCATCACCCGGCAAGGGGTATTTCCACTGTTTCAGGACGGGCTTCCCCACGTTGGTAGACACCAGGTACATATCGCTCACCTGCCGCTGATCCTGTTTAAAGGTGGCTATCTTTTTTGAGTCCGGTGACCAGGCTAAAATGGCTCGGTCGCTGGATTTCCAGCCCGCGTTATCGGTGGCATAACCAAAATCTTTACTACCGTCGGTTGTCAGTTGCGTTTGCACACCAGTTTGCAGGGTACGCACCCATAGGTTATAGTCTTTGATGTAAGCGGCCCGCTTCCGGTCGGGGGAAAGCACCTCAATACCCGACAGCCTGCCACTACCGGCGGTTAACTGACTCCTGCTGGTATCGGCGGTTAACTGATCGGTTTGTGGACTGTAGTGCCACGATTTGCCCCCGGCCTGAACGATAACAGACTGGTTATCGGGCGAAAAACTCAGGCTCTGGAACGGTAGCCCCGCCGGTTCGTAGGTCTTTCCGAGTGCTTTCGACAGGGAACCCGCGAGTTTCTGATGATCGAAAGCCGTCGTGCGCGTGCCTTTGACGGGGTCGACCAGGATGAATTCGGTCCCTTTGGGGTTGAGGTCGCGGTACCAGAACCGGTCACCCGGCAGCCAGTTGGGCCGCACGCTGCCGTGATCGATTAGCTGTTCGGCGTTGGCCCCCATGAACCGCTGGGCCTGTTCATAATCGGTGGCGGTTAACGCCGGGCGAGGCTGCGCGTGCGCAGTCAGCAGGCAAACAAACGGCAGGCCTGTCAGGACGAGTTTAAGCATAGTTGATGTACGTATAGGCAATGACGGGGAAGCAGGAGTCGTTTCCAGTTTAAGGCCATCTTTACATCCCGTATCAATCCCTAAAAATAGCGAAGAGACTGGCTAAAAATAAGGATTACCCTAAAATGCCTCCGTTACCGTGTCTGACTTCACAACATGAGCGGTTACAGCCAACGCCTGTCGAACCATTGGCGAGGGGTAGCACAGGGGGAGATGTGCTTTTATCGCCGGTGCCGAAGAAGGACAAAAAGCCTCTAAACAGCCTGTTCTCCATTATTGCTTAACGCTGCCCGTAAACTGGTCACCTGCTTTCAGGAATCTGGCCGTCAGAGACTTACCACCAATAGTTAGTGTCTTCAGCGGCACCTCACCGTGCAGCACGTCGAGCGTTAGCTGCAGGTCATTACCGTGCCGGGTCTTGGTACAGGTTCCCCAGGCGTAACCGGTCGACCAGAAAAAAGTCCCCTCTGCCGTGTTGAACTGCATGGTGCGGTTCACGCCTGAGTATTGGAAACCGCTCAGTGCCAGCGTGGTAGCCCAGCTCACCATAGCCCGAGCGTAATGGTGGCCACATTCGGCTTCGTCAAATGGATTACGCTTGCTGCCATCGAACCGGGACCGGATGTTGCGGATGCAGCGCAGGCCGGGCTCCAGTTGATTTTCGTACAACATACCGATGGCTGCGGTGTATTCAAAGCCCGTCATCACCTCCGAAAAATACGGAAAGGGCACTTTGGGCCGACCTTTGGGCCAGCTCGCCATGAGTAAAGCGGCTTCGTCGCCCAGGGCGTAGGAACGCATGTTGTTGAAGTGATCGGTCAGCGAGGATCGGTAGTTGTACCTCAGAATGGATTGCAGCGTCGTCTGAACATGCCGGGGATTCACCAAGTAGCCCAGTCCACAAACGTGCGCCATAAGCTGACCGACCAACTGATCGACCAGACAACCCTGCGCCAGTTGATAGGCCGGGTCCAGCTGGTTCACCGTATTGAAGCCCGAAACGGTCCCCTTCGCCAGCAGCCGCCCCTGCGGTGGGATGATCTGCTGCTGATAATACTCGCCATTGAACAGGTTGGCATCTGTCCAGGTGCTTCCCCGCTGAAACAGCTGATCGCAGGTTTGCGCAAAGGCACGGTCGGACATGGCCGTTGCCATTGCCGAAGCCGCTTTCAGGGCACCCAGATACCATCCCTGCATCTGCGGGTTGGGGCCGAAATATTCGACATCCATCGTGTTGTGCTGCGCGCCCTCCATTACCCCGTCCCGGTCTGCATCCCAGCCGCCGGGTATCCACGCAAAAGCAAGGGCCTGTTTAACCTTCGGCCAGTGCTGACGCAGAAATTCGGTATCGCCCGATAACTGCCAGTCCCGGTAAAATTTCATGATTGTTCCCATTTGTCCATCGGCCGCAGCCACGCCCCCGCCAGCCCCCCGTTGCAGTGGCAAACCAACCCGAAAGCTCATCAGCCCTGTCGTGTCTAAGGCGTAGTCGAATTCCACCTCCCGCATGGTTTTCGCCAGAGTACCGAACAGAAACGGAGTTGCCTGCTCGTAATTCCAGACGTGCGTACACGAACCCTGACAGGAGCCAACATCGTCCATTACCCCTTCCCAACCCAACAAACGCCCATCTTCGGTGCGGAATACCGTTTGCGAACGCAATGTACTGAGGTTAAACAGGGCGGCTTCAGTCACCTCTGCCGGATAGCTGCTCCCCAGCAGTGCATTTACGAATTGCAGGGTTTTCTGCTCCAGTTGGGGCAGCCGGGGGATAATCTGACCGGCCACCGCCCAGGCATCGGCATACTGCGTGGTGTAGTAATTACCCACCCGCTGAGTCGACCAGGCGAAGCGATTGGGAAAGTGCCAGGTCAGAAAAAACGTGAACGCCCGCGTCTGGTGTGGTGCTATGGACTGCTGTACCGCCAGCGAGGCCATCGGATCTTCGTCGGCCGACGCAGACTTCTCGGTCAGGCGCCCATCGTCGCTGAAGTCGTCCCAGAAGTCGAGCAGGGCGTTCTCCCACGCATTCGTTACCGACGAGGTTCGGTACGTAACGCCCCCGGCGGCATTAGTCGTCAGGGCCAGTGTACCCCAGGCCGGATCGGCTTTATCGACCCCAGCGGACGTCATGTAAATACCGCTGAAACCGGTCGCCTGTCGAAATTGATTCCGGTTCTGTTTAGCGCCCTGCGGCTCCAGTTCACCCTTCCAGGATTTACGGGTCTGGCTGCCATCACGCCCCACAAAGTTGTGCAGCGAGCCGCAGACCGATACGGTCAGGGGCTGGTCGGTGGTATTGGTAACTTCGTAGGTCAGCACTGCTATGGGTAAGCCACTGGCATCGGCATCGGCCGGAATGAGTGGATTGAACCCTTTGATGCGCACCGCTACGGGCATGGTCGTATCGGCCAGGATGACCTGGCCGAACGGGTAGGCTGTTTCAAAGGACGCATTGGTGAAGCGGGGCAGACCATGATGATCGACGGGTCGGCCTTCCATATGCTGGTACTCATGGGCTTCGAGCGGTCCCAGGAGCGCTTTGGTCTTCTGTGTTTCCAGCACGTGAATGGCAAAGAAAGGGGCTGTGTTTCCCCGCAAAACAGTACTGTAGCCTTTGGCGGGCCGGTTCATGATTTCCCAATCCTGCAATTGCCCGCGTCCGCCCAGCGAAACCGTACCGGTACCGATACCCCCCAGCGGCAGGGCAATGCGCGTGAGGTGCTGCTGGTCATACCGTTTTAACACGGGCCAGGCCTGGGGCTGCCAGACAGCCGGTTGAGCCTGAGCAGTCAGGGTACCGATAAACCAGAGTAAATAGAAGAGAGTTTTCATGCAGGCCGGGGGTTAGCGGTCAGGCGTTGCCGGGTAGCCATGATCCTGAACCGATTACTTTAAAAGCGGGATAAGCCTCTTTTTCTACCGGCATGGCGGGACTGGTCAGGACTATAACAGACCCGGTTTGGTGGTCTGACTACGGTTATAAAGCTGGCCTGCATCACTCGGTACAATACTCAAAGAAAAAAAGCGAATTCGTTTACAGTAGAAGGCTCTTGTCTGCTATTTAGTAAGGCAGGATCACCCCGGCGTCGGCAAGCTTATGCGGCTGAGCACCGGGTGATGACCAACGCCACGAAGTAAAACAGTATGAGACGCTACCATCTGGTTTTAGGCTGCTGGTTCGGCCTGCTTTCCCTGTCGGGCTGTGAGTCCCGTACTGGTACAACACTCCCCCAATCCGGCAGCTGGCAGCAGTCCGTGCAGCAGATTATTCCCCGGCTGGGCCACCGAAACTGGCTGGTTATTACGGACAAGGCCTACCCCTACCAAACGAGCGCGGGGGTGGAGTATATTCAGGCCGACGCCAAACTGCTGCCGGTGCTGACCTACGTGTTAGACCAGTTCAGCCACGCCGGTCATGTAACGCCGGTCGTTTTCTGCGATCAGGAACTCGGCTACATTACACCGGCTCAGATTCCTGCGATTGACGCCTTCCGCACGGACTTGTCTAAGCTGTTGAAACCGTATTCCGTCAAGTCCATTCCGCATGACTCGGTGTTTGGTCGTTTGGCCAGTACAGCCGAACAGTTTAAGGTAGTGATTATCAAAACGGAGGAAACTACGGCGTATTCGTCCGTTTTCATGCAGTTGGACTGTACCTACTGGGGCCCGGCTCAGGAGGCAATTCTCCGAAAGGCGGTGGCCGGGAAGTCTGGCCGACAATGATGACGGGGGCGTTGACCATCGGCCAAAAACAAGCTCAATCCCCTGATAATCAATTGATTTCTCTCCTATCCCCCTAACGAGTATGCAAAAATCTACCCTTATCCGTCTTGTGCTGTTTTCACTGTTTCTGGCTGGCCCCACAATGGGCTTTGCTCAGCAAACCCGGCAAACGATTCTCTTCAATGAAGGCTGGACGTTCCATAAAGGCGACGTACCCAACGGCGACAAACCAACGGTTAATGCCGCCGACTGGAAACCGGTAGACCTGCCCCACGACTGGAGTATCGAAGGGCCTTTTGATGAGCAGTGGGCCAGTGCAACTGCCTACCTGCCGGGCGGTATTGGCTGGTACCGGAAAACATTCGACATAGCGCCCAACCTGCGGTCAAAACAGCTATTCCTTTATTTCGACGGTGTTTACAAGAACAGCGAAGTGTGGATAAACGGGCATTATCTGGGTGAGCGTCCCAATGGATTTACGCCGTTTCAGTACGAGATTACGCCCTATCTGGCCAAAACCGGTAAGAACGTAGTGGCCGTAAAAGCCGACCATACCCAGTTTGCCGATTCACGCTGGTATACCGGTTCGGGCATCTACCGCAATGTGTATCTGGTAGCTACCGATCCGGTTCATATCGACCTTTGGGGCGTTCGCTTCGTCACGCCGACCGTTACCCAACAGCGGGCTACGGCAAACGTTACCGTGTCCGTCGCCAATCAGTCCAACGCCACCAAACCCATTCTGGTCAGGGCGCAGTTGATGGACGCGAACGGGAAAGCGGTGGCCGATGCCCGGCAGCAGGTATCGGTCCAGGGCGCGGGTAAGGCCGACGCTTCCCTGTCGTTTACCGTAGCCAATCCGGCGCTCTGGTCAACGGAACACCCGAACTTGTACAGGCTGGAGGTCACCCTGAGCGCCAATGGGAAGCCACTCGACAACCGGAGCGAGAACGTTGGGTTTCGCTCGTTCCGGTTCGATAAAGACAAGGGCTTTTTCCTTAACGGAGCGAACATGAAGCTGAAGGGCGTTTGCATTCATGACGATGCAGGCGCGCTGGGTGTTGCGGTGCCGGCCGAGGTCTGGGTCCAGCGATTAAAAACGTTGCAGGACGTCGGCTGTAACTCCCTTCGATTGAGCCACAACCCCCATGCCGACTACCTCTATGACCTGGCCGACAAAATGGGGTTTCTGGTGATGGATGAAGCCTTTGACGAATGGGAAGCGGGCAAAAACAAATGGATAAAAGGCTGGAACGTCGGCAAACCGGGCAACGACGGTTCGTTCTCAGACTTCAAGGAGTGGGCCAACCGGGATGTGGCCGATATGGTCTTGCGCAGCCGCAACCGGCCGTCGATCATCTTCTGGAGCATCGGCAACGAAATCGACTATCCGAATGACCCCTACACGCACGAAGTCCTGAATACGGGCCGGAACCCGCAGATTTACGGCAAAGGCTACACCCCCGGTCATCCGGCCGCGAGTCGACTGAGCGAACTGGCCCGGCAATTAGTAGCCGTTGTCAAAAAATACGACACCACGCGGCCCGTAACAGCCGCGCTGGCCGGCGTGGTGATGTCGAACGAAGTGAGCTTTCCCGAAACGCTGGATGTGGTTGGTTATAATTATCAGGAATACCGCTACCCTGACGACCACAAAAAATACCCCGACCGCGTAATCTACGGCAGCGAAAACGGCATGGCCTACAGTGCCTGGGCTGCGGTGGCCGATAACGACTACATTGCGGGGCAATATCTTTGGACGGGCATCGACTATTTGGGTGAAGCCCGCACCTGGCCCTCCAAAGGCAATCAGGCGGGGTTGATCGACCTCGCGGGCTTTCGCAAACCGGAATTTTACTTTCGGAAAAGCCTCTGGACGGATGCCCCGATGATCTACATGGGTACGACGCCGGTATCGGCTACCGCACCGGTGGCTAATCCGGCGGTTAACCGACGCAGCATCGCTGACTCCTGGACGTACAAAGCAGGAGACAGCGTTCGGGTGAGCTGTTTTACAAACTGTGATGAAGCCGAATTATTCCTGAATGGCAAGTCACTGGGCAAAAAGCAGGTAGCGAGCGCCCCCGAACGAACCCTGACCTGGACGGTGGCCTACCAGCCGGGTGATCTGTCCGTAAACGGGTACAAAAACGGAAAGGAGTCGGCGCAATACGCCTTGAAAACGGCGGGTGACGCTTATTCGATTGCCGCAAAGGCGGATCGTACGTCGTTTGACAAAACCCAAAAACAGCTAAGCCATATCGAGATCAGCGTCCTCGACAAGAATGGTATCCCGGTCTATATGGCCGACAACGAGATCACCGTCCGGGTTGATGGCCCCGCCAGACTGCTTGGTCTGGAGAGCGGCAGCCTGACCAGTCACGAGGACTACAAAACCGATAAACGAAAGGCGTTCAAGGGGCGGTTACTGGCCTACGTTCAGTCGCAACAGAAAGCCGGTCCTGTCCGGGTGACGGTAACCGCGCCGGGTCTGCAACCGAAGGTAATTGAGTTTAAGTAGTGCAGTGAAAATACATTAGCGTATTTTTTGTCATGCTGACGGAGGAAGCATCTTAGAGAATTGACCGCTAAGATGCTTCCTCCGTCAGCATGACAAAAAACCGGTCCGTGTAATAATCTAAACTAATTCTGCCAACCTACTTAAGTAAGGCAGATAGCGGCCATTACTGCGGATCGATAACGGGGTGATTCAAAGCCCGGCCACAACGTGTGACTTGGTCCGTACGCTGTCTCTTTTTAACCAAACCGGCTCCTGCCAGTTGCTTCTGAACAGGCAACTAACCAATCTGGCTATCATGGAGAATCAACAACCGGCATCCGTACTTATTTTTGATATGGACGGCACACTGATTGACAGCAATCCCACCCATAAAGAAGCGTATACGCAATTCCTGAAACGCCACGACATTGACCTGTCGGATGAGGATTTCATGAACTATATATCGGGCCGGATGAACCCCGACGTGATGAAGCACTTCTTTGGGGATGACATTTCGCCCGAGCGTATCGGGGAACTGACTCAGGAGAAAGAAACAATCTTTCAGGATTTGTACGCCCCCATTATTAAGCCTATTAACGGTTTACTTCCGTTCCTGCGGAGTGCCCATGAAGCGGGTTTTCTGATGGTACTGGCAACATCGGCCCCCATGATGAACGTGCGGTTTGTGTTCGAGCACCTTCCCGTCGAACACTTTTTCACCAAAATTGTCTCCGAACAGGATGTTGCCGTTGGAAAGCCTGACCCGACGGTGTTCCGGCTGGCGGCTGAGCGAGTGGGTGCCGAACCGGGACAATGTCTGGTTTTTGAAGATTCTCAGGCGGGCGTTCAGGCGGCCCGGGATGCGGGTATGACCGTTATTGGGCTAACCACAACGCACACGCCCGAGGAACTGGGTGAAGTAGAACGTGCCATCGACGACTACACACAACTGTCTGTGAGCGAGTTGCGCCAGATGATTCCAGAGCAGGCCGAGTAGGCGTTGAAACCCGTTCTGACCTACGCAGAACGGGTTTATCGGATTGCCCTGATCTTGGCTACAAGCAGGGTGATGCACAAGCCAAAACAGCCAATGATGGCGTACGAATACTGTAAGCTCGATGCGGCCGAGACATAACCAATTAAGGGAGGGCCCAGCAAAAAGCCAAAGTAACTAACGCCGGACACCATCGCCAGGGCCATACCCGGCGCAATGGTGGTCGTATCGCTATGGCTGGCGACCGAATAAACCATCGGAACAACGCCCGAAACGCCCAGCCCAACCAGCATGAACCCAAGCGTTGCGGGCACCAGAAACGGAAAGCATACGGAAATAAACATGCCCGTCGATACCAGCAACCCACTGTATTGCAGACAGCGTTTGCGGCCGTACCGGAGAATGATGCGATCACCAATGAGACGGCCGGTGGTCATCATCGTCATAAAGGAAGCGTACCCCAGCACGACATAAGCGGCCGGTGCCCGTACCACTTCCTTAAAGTAAACACCGCTCCAGTCGAACATAGCGCCCTCGGTAGCCATGCTGCAAAACCCGATAATGCCCAACTGAATCAGAACCCCCTGAGGCATCGTAAAGAGCTTCGGTTTAGTCGCAGTTGCGTCGGGAACTGGTTTCTGATCGGGAGCCAGGTACCGGTAATTGAGCAGAAAGTGCAGCCACACCAGGCCGGTAACCAGCCAGAAATGAGCATAGGGCGTCACGCGCAGACTAACCATGCCCATACCCAGTAACGCACCGCTCAAGCCACCCAGACTCCATATACCATGAAAGGAGGTCATGATTGGTGACCCGTATAGTTTTTCGGCCTCGACGCCCTGGGTGTTCAGGGAGATATTGCACAGGTTGCCAATCACCCCAAAGAAGAACAGACAGAGTGCCAACTGCCAGCCCGCTGTTACCAGACCAATATTGGTCAGCGCCAGTGCGTAAAAAGGAGCGAAAATAGTGAGGATACGGCGACTACCATAAGCAGTAACCAACCGGCCCGATAGGGGCATTGTCACCAACTGACCTAAGGGCAGGCCCAGCAGAATACTGCCAAATTGAGCGTCGGACAACCCTAACTGTGATTTAATTTCCGGGATGCGACTGGCCCAGGACGCAAAACATACACCCTGTCCGTAGTAAAATAAAGAAATCGAAAGACGTAGTCTGTTGCGACTGAGCGATTCCGGTTGCGTCGTTAAACGGGCTAAATCCATTACATTCCAATTGACGGTTGCGTATAGTCACAACCGGCTACGAGGTGAATGTGTTGACCAATACGCCAAAAGAATAACTCAATGGCAAGTCCTGTTGGTTTTGATGGAGCTTGCAGGTATAAAAAAAAGAACCCCGCAAATCAGGCTGATTTGCGGGGTTTAGTAGGAAGTAGCGGGCTCGAACCGCTGACCTCTGCTCTGTCAAAGCAGCGCTCTGAACCAACTGAGCTAACCTCCTTTGTT
>CAXUKO010000010.1:0-257961 GCA_964251665.1 uncultured Cytophagales bacterium | reverse complement strand
CGTGTCGGACGAAACCTGCCGAACGCGCACTGTTTATGGAAATCACCCAACGACCGCAGGGGTTGATGGCGACGTAGGAGCCTTTACACCCCTGCCCGGATGTACGCATGCTTTCTAACTTCCTCATTATCAAGCTGCCCCTAAAGTAGTAAAAAGACCCAATTCCGGCCCTGTGATGCCAAATTTGGCCAGTTTTTTCTTGATTTGCCGAATCTGTTGCTGCTTTATTTGGGCCACATCCCGTACCAGTTTCGTCGGCTCATAGGCTTCACCCGTCGTCAACATCTTGTAGACCACCACCGCCAGCTTACGCGCCGTAGCGGTAATGGCCTTGATCCGGCCGGCTCGGTAAGCGATCCGCTGGAAAAAAGCCGTCATCGGATTGGGCTTCTTCATATTGCCCAACGAATTGGCCACCATCCGAAACGTGTTAGGCAAGGTCGATTTATTCTTCAACGTCTTCTTCGACAACACTTTACCGCCCGATGCTTTGTTGTTGGGGGTAAACCCCAACCACTTGGCAAAGGCTTTAGCCGAGTTAAATTTGGCAATCGATTCACCCACCTCCGCCATAAACGTCAGCAGCGCATCACGCCCAAAACCAGGTATATTGCTTAGATCAACGCCTAACAATTTGTGCGCATACTGCTCGATAGACAGACGCGGGGTGTTGCGCGACTGACGCAACTTCTTACGTCCCTTAGTAGGATCAGCCACGGCTTGGGGCTGTTCGAGTCCCTTCGTATGATCGGTGAAGTGGCGGTCAAGCTCCTTGTCTAACTCGGCGATTTCAGTCTGTAGATTCAGATAGAGCCGGTAGTTGCTGCCCACCTCAAAGCGCATGGCCCCCGTCCAGTTGCCGCGTAGCAACTCGATGATTTCAGTGGGCTTCTTTTTACAATGGCTGTCCACCAGCAGGGCCAGTTCCACCGGGTCTTCCTGGCCCTGG
This sequence comes from uncultured Cytophagales bacterium, assembly GCA_964251665.1. GTDB lineage: Bacteria > Bacteroidota > Bacteroidia > Cytophagales > Spirosomataceae > JBBQLG01. The sequence goes on along the minus strand of CAXUKO010000010.1, from coordinate 257,012 downwards.
CAGATGGCGGCAATAATCCGCAGACCAGACACCGAATTGGTATCGGTCAGCACCGCATCGAGCCGCACATTACCCGCCCGTAGTGCTTTCTGGATACGCCGGATGTAATCGGCGGCATCCTCAACCAGACTTCTCCGCAACCGGACTAAGGGCCGGATGAGGGTGGAGAACTCGTCAGGCAGAAAGATCGGCGGCAACAAAGCCAGGCTGTGCAGAGTACGAATGTGAATGGCATCTGACGTGTCCGACTTGAACCGGCGATAGTTCTTGGTATTCGCTCCTGAGGTAACTAACACCTCAAATCCAGCCTCCTGGAGTACGTTGACCAGCGGCTTTTCGTAACCACCCGTAGCTTCCAGAGCCACGTGTTTAACCTGGTTATCAGTCAGCCACTGAGCCAACCGAAACAGTTCTTTGGTCGACACGCCAAACTGCTGGACATGCTGCTTTGGGTCGTCTCCAACAGCTGCCACATGGAACTGGGAGCCGATGTCGATGCCGGCCACCTGTTGGTGGATGACGGGCATGGCCAGATAGTTGTCTTGCTTGTTCATGCTTGAGAGGGTGAGCACTTGAAACAAAAGGCTGTCAGCGGGCTATTTCAGAAAGACGATAATCGGGATGTACGGAGTAAAAGCGAAGGCTTTTCTACCAGTTGGGTTCTCAAAGCAAGGAATGGCTTGCCACTCCATGACAAATAGCCGGATCGGGTGGTTGGACGGGTTGATAAGCACCATGAGCAAGGGACGATCTTCCCACAAAGGGGCTACTGACAGCAGGGTAAATATAAGGTTAAAAGGTGGCCTCCCGTTCTAATGCGTTCTTGTGGGTTCGTTCGCCCGCGAACATGGTGGCTGGTTGGGCTGTCGGCCTGATTTCGGGACGTGCCTCCTGTCGCACGAGACCAACCCACGCGGAGCAAGCCACAACGCATAAACCCCTCAAACTTCTTGTTATAAACAGTTACTCTTCATCAATGAGACCCTTTGCTTTTAGTATCTCGCTGACTTGCCTATTTTGATCTTTTATTTGTTGCGCTCTCTCTCGAGTACGTTCAGGATCATCTGGGTAAACTGGTTCGCCAAATTCCCAATAGCTCTCCAGTGACTTAATCCTGCCGTCCTCAAAAATTCGGCTATGTCGGGAATTGGTCATGCGATGAGATGCAAAAAAATCCAAATAAACGTTTCCTTTCTCATCCTTATTGATCACGTACCGCCCCGACCAACTTCCCCATGTTTGTATGTTGTAGACGTGTCCAACTTTTGGTCGTTCGACCATCTTAACAAGCTCATCGTGTTCATCCGCAAAGTAGTCATTGAACGTACCTCGTATTTTACTAAATCTATGATGTTCAGTAGATTCATCAATTTCTTCTGAGGAGTAATCATCAAGCAGATTTGCAATTCCAGGAATATTGGCTTTCCTCCATTCTGCAATTATCTCAGCCTGCTCTTCTTTTGAATATTCATCAAGGGTTTTTCTAAACGTCTCTTCGAATAGTTCTTTAGAAATACCATCAAAGCTGTTCGCCATGACAGGCTGAGGAACAACTTTATCTTCTTGCTTTGGCTTAAACAACCTTAACAGCTTTTGAAACATTGCTTGTCATTTTTGTACCTCTAAAGTATGACTTTCAAAGGCGATTGGCTTGTCGAAAGAAGCTACTTACCTTGTCAAAGCTCGACCTACCGGGTGATTAATTTGTCACACAAAACCTGCCGAACAAGCAAGAAGCTTGACCTCTGCGGCCTGCAACCTGTCAGCCGAAACGCCAAAATAGAAGCCCAAAGCCTGCCTTTCGGGACGTGCAACCTGTCGCCCGCAACCCGCCCACTAATTGATGAACCATCACCCAACATAGTATTGTGCGCAAAGTCGGGGAACTAAAAGTGCCTGATAATCAGTGCAATGTAGTTCCACGTCCCCCTTGACAATCTACTACCTGACTGGATTTTGTTGGACGACCAAAGTAAACAATTGATCGCATCTTTTACAAGCCTAACGGTTACTTTTGTTTTATGAAAGGCCAGTTTACCGAACCCGCTACCGTCGTTCGGATTTGGGACATAGACGGATACCCTGCCTACTTTTTCGGGGCCGATAAGCAGCTATACCGCATCGACTCCCGTGGACGCTATCGACTCCGTAAACGTCAACAAAAGCGGTATACACAGGGCTATTCGCTGCAAAGCCGGTTTTATAGCCTAACTCGACTTCGGCTTATGCTCCGCCGACATGTTCCTGTAAATGGTCCAGTGGGCTTTTAAACGTACTGATCTTATCCGCCGTCACGTGGGTGTAGCGCATCGTCGTCAGGATACTTTCGTGGCCCAGTAACTGCTGGATGTAGCGGATGTCCATGCCCGATTCGAGCAGATGAGTGGCGAAGCTATGACGGAGTGAATGGATTCCACCCGTTTTCCGAATACCGGCATACCGGACGGCTTCACTGTACATTGACTGAATGGTCCGTTTGTTGACCGGCTCGTGGTGCGTATCGCCCTCGAACAGATACTGCTGAGCAGGGCCGGTAACGCGGGTGTAGTACTTCAGGTAGTGATCGAGAGCCGTTTCGAGGGTGTCGGTCAGCATAACGACCCGGTCTTTTTTGCCCTTGCCGCTCCGTACGGTAATCAACCGCCGAATACGGTCGAGGTCGAGCAGGCGCAGGCAGGCTACTTCGCTGACACGCAAGCCAGTAGCATAAACAAGCTTGAACAGAGTTCGGTATTTGAGACTGGTCGTAGCCAGGAAAATAGCGTTCACTTCGGCCACGCTGTAAACAGTTGGTAATTTGGTGGCCTGACGTGGATAGGCGATGTCGTAGTAAGTTTTGTCGCGCAGCAACACTTTCTCCTGGTAGAATTTCCACGCATTGATATGGACGTTGAGCGTTGAAGGGCTAAACCGTTTTTTCTCCACCAGGAATAACAAATACGTCTGATACTGTGGTTTAGTGAGTTCATCAACTGATTTTGGGTCCGCAAACCGGAGCAGTGCAATGAGGGCCTGCTTGTAGTTTTTGAGCGTTTTGTAAGCATAATTCTGAACCCGCAGCACGTTAACAAGCGCTGTAATAACCGGGTGATCATCGTATTGCCGCACCGGAGGGGCATACCGAAACGGTTTCCGCATTACCCGTTTATGAATCGGTGGCCAAACCGGATTTGTAGCCTGCTCAAGTTCCACGGCCGTAGCACCGGGCTTGTACAGCCGCACCACCGCTTCGTCAAAGCGGCAATAGTCTTTGCCAAAAAGTTTACCAATAGCCACAACCGAATCGCGGGTATTGGGCACGGTCCAGCAACGGCGCGAGTAACTCCAACGGCGCCCGGGCACTTCACGCACAAGGTCATTGCCGGTGGGGTCTTCGGGAAAGGATGCAGTTAGTAAACCGGGGTCTTTGTCGTCAATGCGAATGGTGATCATTGGTGTATTTCAGGGTTTTGGTGGGTGAATACAAACGGACGGAATCCCGCCCGGCGCAGTCATTTCGGGTGCATTGCAAACTACAGCGAACACACGGATTTCTTCTCGCACAACCCCAATTTTTCCCGCCCGTTCCGCAAACCATTCGGGCATTGGGCGGTTAATTTGACGGAATCTTAATCTATCAACATTATGGAGAATAACCAAAATGGCAACGGTCAGCCCGCTTCCGAAGGCACGAACGGTGTACCCGAACAGGCTAAATTTGGGGCTACCGGTCTACAGCCGCAGGATCAGCCGGTGGACCAGACGTTAACTACCCGACAGGGCCATCCGGTGCTTGATAACCAGAGTGTTCGTACCGTGGGCAGCCGGGGGCCAACCACCCTGGAAAACTACCCGTTCCTGGAAAAAATCAGCCATTTCGACCGCGAACGGATTCCCGAACGCGTCGTTCATGCCCGGGGTGCCGGGGCCCATGGCGTTTTTGAAGCGTATGGCACGGTGGGCGACGAACCCATTGCGAAATATACCCGGGCGAAACTCTTCAACCAGAAGGGTAAGCAAACGCCCATGTTCGTCCGGTTTTCGTCGGTGATTCACGGTGGTCACTCGCCCGAAACACTCCGCGACCCGCGTGGATTTGCGACCAAGTTTTACACCGAAGATGGTAACTGGGATCTGGTGGGTAATAACCTGAAGGTGTTCTTCATCCGCGATGCCATGAAGTTCCCCGATCTGGTACACGCCTTCAAACCTGACCCGATTACGAACCGGCAGGACGGTCAGCGTATTTTCGATTTCATCAGTAGTACGCCCGAAGCCATGCACATGATTACGTTCCTGTTCTCGCCCTGGGGCATTCCGGCTAACTACCGCCAAATGCAGGGGTCGGGCGTGAACACCTACAAATGGGTGAATCAACAGGGCGACGCGGTGCTGGTGAAATACCACTGGGAGCCGTTGCAGGGCATTAAAAACCTGACGCAGGGCGAAGCGGAGCAGATTCAGGCCAAGAACTTCAACCACGCTACGCAGGATTTGTACGATGCCATCGAGCGGGGTGATTTCCCGCAGTGGGAGCTGAATGTGCAGATCATGAGCGACGATGAGCATCCCGAACTGGATTTCGATCCGCTGGATGATACCAAACTCTGGCCAACCGATCAGTTTCCGTTCCTGCCGGTGGGTAAGATGACGCTGAACAAAAACCCCGAAAATTACTTCGCCGAAGTGGAACAGGCGGCTTTTGGAACGGGGGTACTGGTAGACGGACTCGATTTCTCGGACGATAAAATGCTGCAGGGCCGGACGTTTTCGTATTCGGACACGCAGCGGTACCGCGTTGGCACCAATTACCTGCAACTGCCGATCAACGCACCTAAAAAACACGTAGCTACCAATCAGCGCGACGGGCAGATGGCGTATCATGTCGATTCGGCACCGGGTCAGAATCTGCACGTAAACTACGAGCCTTCCACGCTGGGTGGTCTGCACGAAGCCCCCAAGTCGGGACCCGATCACACGCCCTACATTCAGGGAAATCTGGTGCGGCAGAAGATCGAGCGAACCAATAACTTTAAACAGGCGGGCGAGCGGTACCGGTCGTTTGACGACTGGGAGCGCGACGATCTGATCAGTAATCTGGTGAGCACCCTGAAGCCAGTAGCCAAACACATTCAGGACCGGATGGTCGAGTTGTTCACGCAGTGCGACGAGGACTACGGTCGGCGGGTGCGCGAAGGCTTGCAGCAATCGGGCAGCAACGGTCATCAGACTGGCATTCCGGTCAACCGCACAGCCGCCGACGAAGCCGTGCGCCAGGCCGAAGAGCAGAGCCATGAGGCTCAACCTTATTGACTTGTGAGTCAGTAAGTTAGTAAGTCGTCAAGTCAGTAAGTATTCCAGAGCGAAGCACTTACTGACTTACCGACTTATTAACTTACCGACTTACTAACTTACTGACCTACTCCGAACAGCGCGAGGGCTTCTCCGTTGCCCTGCTGAATGGCCAGATCATAGGCGGTCAAGCCCCGAACGTCGCGGATGGTAGTGTCGGCTCCCTGCTCAAGCAGCAGTTTTACCAACTGGTTGCGGCCGAAGAGCGTAGCGAACATCAGCGCCGTGCCGCCGTTGCCGTTTTGCAGATTCATGTCAGCCCCATGTTCGATCAGCAGCCGGGCGACCTCCACGTACCCTTTGAAACAGACGCCCATCAGGGCCGTATTACCGCTCACATCCTGGGCGTTTACGTCGGCATGGGCCGCCAGCAGGGTTTTAGCGGCTTCGATCTGTCCATCATAGGCAGCAATAATCAACGCCGTAAAGCCTTTACCATCCCGTGTGTTGACGTCGATAGTAGCGTCGATGAGTTGGGTTAGGTAAGGGACATCGCCTTTACGGGCGGCATCGAAAAACAAATCTTCGGGTCGGGCTGAATAGAAAGACATTGTTGCGTTGACTTGAGGATGAAACGGGTTAGCATTCACTATGCTGCCTATGTAACCCCCGTTTTGGTTTTTCTGTTAGCGGCTGCGGCTATCTTTTGGTGCCTGCGCCTGGATTTTTGCCCGTCGATAACCTACCACGTCAATAGGTTTATAAAACAACCGGTAAAAAGAACCCGTTTTTCGAAAAAACTGGGTCAATATCCTAATCAACACGTTATGAACAAAGTGATTGCTCTATGCCTTGGCAGCAGCTTGCTGCTGAGTTGTGCCGATGAGCGCGATTTTCCGGCGCAGAACCAGAATTTGATGCCGCAGATCGCGTACAATTTCCCCGAGGAGTTCAACACGCCCGACGGGCTGGCGCTGGCTCCCGATAATTCCATGCTGTTATCGGTCAATAATGCCGGTAATCCGGCGTATCCGGCCCAGATTCTGCGCCTGACCGATCAGGGATACGCCATCTTTGCGACGCCACCGGTTAATCCTGAAACGGGTAAAGCCGCGCCTTTCGACATTGCGTACGGGCCGGATGGCAACGTGTACTACTGCGACAATCAGTTCAACAACAACCCCAATTACAAGTCACGGCTGATGCGCATCCGGGTCGTGAACGGCAAGGCCGATGGCATCGACGCCGTTGTGACGGGGTTCCGGCTCTCGAACGGCCTGGTCTGGAAGGGCAATACGCTGTACGTAACTGACAGTCAGTGGGATACGCCCGACCGACCCAACGACAGTGCCGTGTTTAAATTTACGCTCGATGAACTGAATACCGGCTCTGTCGCGCTGCAACCCGGCTTTTCGGACCCGCACATTCTGGCGACGTTGACGACCAATACCGCTCTGACCGGCGACGATCTCGGTGTAGACGGTATCGACTACGACAGTCAGGGTAATCTGTTTACGGGGGTGTTTGGCGATGGCACGCTGTATAAACTCACCTTAAACGCCGACGGTAGTTTAGCGTCCAAAACCGCCTTTGCGCAACTACCCTGCATTGATGGGCTGGTCATTAACCGGGCTACGAACACGATTTACCTCTGCGATGCTAAAAATAACGCCATTCGGGTAGTATCACCCGCCGGGGAGCAACGGGTGCTGAGTCAGAACGGCGATACAGATGGGGCCGACGGCCGATTGGACGAACCCGCCGAAGTGCTGCTGCGCAACAGTAAGCTGTACATTTCCAACTACGATGTTCCGCAACTGGGGACCATCAACTCCAAATCCGACGCACCTCATACGATTTCCGTGCTGGGTCAATAGGTGGGGCAACAGCGCACGGAACCAACGGGCGACCGGTATCGCTACCGGTCGCCCGTTGGTTATGGTCCTCTTTAAAAAAGACATGACAGTGCAACATAGCGGTTCCGGTTAGTATCTTTAAGTCGTTCACTAACCCCTCTTCTATGCGAACTGCTTTTTCAATCGATTTCAGACGCCATTACCGTCCCCTTACCAGTGGCTTACTGGGGTTGCTCGCCCTGCTGGCAACGCCCCTGCTTCAGGCCCAGCCCAAACCAAAATCAACGGCTCCGGCCACCCCGACGAATGTCGAAACGTTTACCGTTCCGGTGCAGTATTACAAGCTCCCTAATGGCCTGCGGGTGGTCTTATCTCAGGATAAAACCAGCCCTACCGTTACTACAGCGGTGTATTACAACATCGGCTTCCGGATTGAGCCGAAAGACCGCACCGGGTTTGCCCACCTCTTCGAGCACATGATGTTTCAGGGGTCGCAGAACCTCGGCAAGATGGAATTTATCCAGCTGGTACAGAAGAATGGCGGCATCCTGAACGGCTCGACGCGCTTCGACTACACCAACTACTTCGAGACCCTGCCCGCTCATAAACTCGAAACGGCACTCTGGGCCGAAGCTGACCGGATGCGGGGATTAGCCATCACGCAGGACAACCTCACCAACCAGCAGGGCGTGGTAAAAAGTGAAGTGCGGGTCAACGTGCTCAACCAGCCATACGGCGGGTTTCCGTGGCTCGACATGCCGCAATATGCAAATACAAACTGGTACAACGCGCACAACTTTTACGGCGACCTGAAAGACCTCGACGCGGCCAAACTCGACGATGTAAAAAACTTCTTCAAGACGTACTACGCCCCCAACAACGCCGTGCTGGCCGTTGTGGGCGATTTTGATCCGGCGCAGGCCAAAAGCTTCGTCGAGAAGTATTTCGCGGGCATTCCGTCGGCAAAACTACCGGTGCAGCCCGATATTTCGGAGCCGCGTCAGGTAAAAGAAAAGCGGGCAACCAAAAAGGATTCACTGGCTAACAAACCCGCGCTGGCCTTTGGCTACCAAATGCCCGAACGCAACACCCCCGAGTATTTCGCGATGGGCCTCCTCGATCAGCTGCTGTTGCAGGGTAATGACAGCAAACTGTATCAGGCGCTGGTGCAGAAAAAAGGGTACACCAGCACAGTATCGGGCGGCATCAACTACCTCGGCAATATGTTCAACTACAAAGGTCCGATGCTCTGGATGGGCGATCTGATTCATGACAGTGCTGTTCCCGCCGATTCGGTGATACAGACGCTGGACAATGTGATTGCCGATATTGACAAAAATGGCGTCACCCAGTCGCAGTTAGACCTCGCCCGGGTGAAGTTACGGTCATCCCTATACGACGCGGTAAGCTCGGGTTTTGGCCGGGCGGATATGCTGGCTTCGCTGGCCCTGTTCGACAACAAGCCCGACCGCATCAACACCCTCGAAGATGAGTTTCGCAAGGTAACCCCGGCTATTATTCAGAAAACGGTCCGCGATTACCTGCGGCCCACCAACCGCACGCTCCTGTTTGTCGAACCCGTTAAGAAAGCCAACTAACCCATGAACCGTCTCCTCACGCTCCTTACCGGCCTGCTGCTCGCCACAACAACGCTGCTGGCTCAGAAACAAACGCCACCACCCGGCGGCACCCCTAAAGATTTCACCCTGCCCCGGCGGCAGCTCATCACGCTGGACAATGGCCTGAAGGCTTCGCTGATTCCTTATGGCACCGTGCCCAAAGTGACGGTCAGCATCATTGTCCGAACGGGGAATATGCACGAAAAAGACAACGAAATGTGGCTTTCCGACCTGCTGTCGCAACTCATGCAGGAAGGAACCACCTCGCGCACAGCACAGGCCCTGTCGGAGGAAGTGGCCCGGATGGGTGGGTCGCTGTCGATCTATTCCAACTTCAGCGGGATGGTTATTTCGGGTTCGGTGCTGTCGGAGTTCGCACCAAACCTGGTGACGCTGCTGGCCGATGTCCTGACCAATCCGAAGCTACCGGCCTCGGAACTGGAACGCCTGAAAGCCAACCTCAAACGTGATCTGACCGTTGACAAATCCCGGCCGCAATCGCAGGCGAACGAAAAGTTCGCGGCCCTGATGTACCCCGATCAGCCCTACGGACGGATTTATCCGACGGAAGAACTGCTCACCAGCTATGATCTGGCCAAAGTGCGTGGTTTCTACGATGCGCAGTTTGGTGCCCAACGGACACAGGTATACGTTGCGGGCAAGTTTGACAAAGATGCCGTTCAGCAGGCGATTCAGACATCGCTGGGCAGTTGGAAGAAAGGCCCCGTGCTCAGTATCCCCGAAGCTAAACCCGCCACCAGCAAAGGCGTAGCCACCATCGACCGGCCCGGGGCGCCCCAGTCCACGCTCATTGTTGGTCTGCCGGTTATTGATCCGTCGCAGCCGGACTATGTGCCCCTGCTCGTAACGAATTCGCTGCTGGGCGGCTCGTTCGGGTCGCGGATTACGACCAACATCCGCGAAAACAAGGGCTACACGTATTCGCCCTACAGTTCGATCAACAGCTACTATCGCGGGGCTACCTGGACCGAACGGGCCGACGTCACCACGGAGCATACCGGTGCGTCGGTGAATGAGATTCTCAAGGAGGTAACGCAACTCCGCAACACGGCGCCAACGAAAGATGAACTGACCGGCATTCAGAACTATGAAGCGGGGATTTTTGTGCTTCGCAACTCAAATCCGAACGGCCTTATCAACCAGCTTTCCTTCATCGACCTGCACGGGTTGGATGAGAGTTACCTGACGAACTACGTCAAAAACGTGATGGCCGTCACGCCCGAAAAGGTACAGCAGACAACTCAGAAATACATCAACCCCGACGACATGACGCTGATCGTGGTGGGCGACCCGTCGGTTACAGCTACCCAACTGCAACCCTATAAGCCAGCCGCCAAAGTATCGACGGGCAAGAAATAATCGACTGGCTGCTCTGCCACTGTTTGTCGGTATTTTTCTGTCATCCCGTTTTTTGTCATCCTGACGGAGGAAGGATCTTGGTTACCAAATCGCTAAGATCCTTCCTATCGTCAGGATGACAAAAAATACTGCCGACTGTAGGCCTAAATCCTAAGCTTCACTTTAAGAATCCCTCTCCTCCTCCATTCATGAAAAAAACGTTACGCTGGCTCCTGCCCTCCCTCGGGCTGTTACTCGTAGCCGTCTACCTGTACCCAACCCCTCACAAAGACGCCGTTGAGCTGTATGATGGAGCGGATCGAAAACCCATAAACGACCTGGCCGCCTTTCGGGCGATACCAACTTCATCGCTCAGCAGTCAGGGGTACGACTGGCAGTACCTGGCAATGGGCAAAGGGCCGGAAACGATTCTGTTTCTGCACGGCATGACCGGCGGTTACGATTTCTGGTGGCAGCAAATGAACGCATTCAGTCCTGACTACCGGGTCATCAGCGTGACTTACCCGCCCGTCGATAACCTTCCGACCCTGGGCAAAGGCATCATCGCCCTGCTCGATAAAGAGCATGTGGACAGCGCGGTGGTAGTCGGCAGTTCACTGGGGGGCTACCTGACGCAGTACTTGCTGGCGACGTATCCCCAGCGGGTACGCAAGGCGGTGTTTGGCAATACTTTCCCGCAGACGCCGATCTACAGGGAGAAAAACGATGGTAAAATAGCGGTGGCCGCGTGGCTGCCGGAGTGGACGGTGATGAGCAGCCTGCGCGGAAATCTGTACGCTCAGGTGCTGCCTGCTTCGGAGAATAATCCGCTGGCAAAGGCGCAACTGCTCGAAAACACCTATGGCCGGATGTCGAAGGCGCAGTTTCTGGCCCGGTACCACTGTGTGATCGACCGGTTCCAGCCCGTCGACGGTAAACAGACGGCGGTTCCGGTGATGATTGTCGAGTCGGATAACGACCCGCTGATTACGCCCGACCTGCGCGCTCAGTTAAAGGCGTACTACACTTCGGCGCAGGTGCACACGTTTCACCACAAGGGGCATTTTCCGTACCTGAACGCGAAAGACGAGTACAACACGACGCTGCGGAATTTCCTGGCACAATAGCCCCATTTACTCCATTCCCGAATGAAACACCTGCTCCTTTTGCTGCTCGTGCTGAGCACCAGCGTGTCTGTTATTGCCCAGACGAAACAGATTATTCAGCCTAAAAATACCCCGCCGACCGCGTATCCATTTAGCCCCGGCGTGGTCAGCAACGGCTTTTTATTCGTAGCCGGGCAGGTTGGCACCAATCCGCAGACCGGCAAGCTCGTTCCGGGCGGCATTGAAGCCGAAACCGCCCAAACAATTCAGAACATCAACGCCATTCTGGACGCGGGTGGTGTTTCGTTAGACAATGTCGTAACGGTTACGGTCTACCTCAGCAACATGGACGATTTCCCCAAGATGAACGCTGTTTACCAGACCTTTTTTAAAGCGGGTAGCTATCCCGCCCGCACAACGGTAGGTGTGGCTAAATTAGTGTTCGGGGCCAGCGTTGAAATGACTATGACTGCGGCCCTGCCTAAGTAAACTACTGATTCCCTTTCTATTAGCCCACAACTTAAGTCGTGGGCTAATAGAAAGTCATAACCGATCTATTTGCCGCCGGGACGCGTCGGCCGCACTTCTATCTTGCTGGGCAGGGTGCGGGGATGCATTTTCAGCAGGTCATAAACAAGGTGACCAATGTCTTCGGGCTGAATTTTCCAGGCGTCTTTTTCACTCACCTGATTATCCGCAAACTCCGTAGCAACGGAACCGGGCATGATCGTGGACACTTTAATGCCTTCACTGCGCAGATCAAGCATGATGGCCTGCGAGAAGCCCACAACCCCGAATTTACTGGCATTGTAAGCGGCTCCCTTCTCAAAAAAGTTTGTACCGGCGAGGCTGGAAATCGAAATAAAATAGCCTTCCGTTTCTTTCAGCGCAGCAATGGTCGCTTTAGCGGTGTAGAAAACACCCGTCAGGTTAATGTCGATGGTTTCCTGCCATTGCTCGGGAGTCAGCTCCTGAATCGGGGCGAAATGGCCGACACCCGCATTGGCAATGACGTAGTCCAGCCGTCCCCACTGCCCCAGGATTGTAGCTACGGCCTGATGCTGCGAGGCCAGGTCGCGCACATCGGCGGCAATGCCAAGCGCGTGGCCAGGCCTTATTTCATTTAATGAAGCCGCTGCAGCGGCACTGTCGGCCGAACGGCTGGTGATGGCTACCCGAACCCCCTGCCGGATGAGTACTTCGGCAACGCCGTAACCGATTCCTTTGGAGCCGCCGGTGATGAGGGCGGTTTTAATAATGTCTGCCATGAGTACAATTGGATGATTGAATACTGGCCGGAGCGCCAAAGCCCTGGCCTTCGCCGTTAACGTGTCGTCTTCTCCGAAAGTTTGAAACTACTAATTCACGCCCGCTGTTCCACACCACAAAGCCCTGTGAGTCAGCGCAGAGTAATATTCCAGCAACTACACAACCGTACGGCTGGGTGGGCAAACCTGAAACACTCCGCTATCGTATATGTTCATTGACTGTACCTCTTCACCGCTGAAGAGTCTATGACATCACTCCTCACCCCATGTTTCGTCTTCGTTTACTCTGGCAGATTCCTGTCGCCCTGTTTATCGTGTTCAGCTTTCTTTTGATCGGCAATGAATGCGCCGTTGCCCGGCCCAGCCGACGGACCAAAGATATTCCGTATGTAGCAGCCAATACGCCCGGCTTCAACCCCGAACGCCACATTCTGGACGTGTATGAGCCCCGGCAGAAGGTAGCCACCAAACGCCCCGTCGTAGTGTTTATTCACGGGGGTAGCTGGAACAGCGGCAGCAAAAACATTTATACCTTCATTGGCCGCCGACTGGCTAAACAGGGCGTTGTGGCCGTGATTATCAACTACCGGCTGGCGCCCGAAGTGCTGGTTCCGGCGATGGCCGACGATTGCGCCCGCGCCGTACTGTGGGTTACACAACACATTTCGGAGTACGGCGGTGACCCGGAGCGGGTCTTCGTGATGGGGCACTCGGCAGGGGGCGGATTTGCCGCTTTACTGGCGACCGATAACCAGTTGTTCACCAAGCTGGGGCTGGCCGGAAACCCGGTGAAGGGCGCTATTCTGGATGATCCGGCGGGGCTGGATATGTTCGATTACCTGACCAAAATGGAGTATCCCAACGATCAGCAGTATCTGGTGCCTTATGGCAAAGACCCCGCCGTCTGGAAGGCTGTTTCGCCCATGTATTACGTCGGCGCGGGCAGCCCACCTATGCTCATTTACACGGGTGGCCGCACCTACCCCAGCATTACAAACAGCAGCCAGAAATTCAATCAGCGGCTTCAGGAACTTGGTGTTCAGCATCAGTATACGGTCATTCCGCGCAAAAAACACGTCGGGATGGTACTGCAATTGTACTGGCAGCATAACCTCATTTACCGGGATTTACTGAAACTGGTTGGTGTAAATCGGTAGTCGGCCTACCGGTTCATCATGCCGAAAGCCTGTGCCGGATCAGCCCGCAGATAAGCCGCCTGCCCAACGGCAATCTCCAGTTCATTCGCCTTCAGGCCATCCATCGCTTCCGTGATGAAGGCATCGACAGACATGGCACCGGGCACCGCTTTTGGCCCACCGTCCTGACTGCCTAATTCAGTCGCGACCGCTGGCGGAATGATTTCGATCACCTCAACCGAGGTGTTACGCAGTTGATACCGCAGCGACAGCGTGAGCGAATGCACAGCCGCTTTTGTGGCGCAGTACACCGACGTTAACGCCAGGGGCGCAAACCCCAGCCCCGACGAAATGTTGATAATAGCGGCCTGCGGCTTTGCGGCTAAATGCTGCGCAAACAAGGACGTTAAATGCACGGGCGCGATAAAATTAGTCTCCGTTTCCAGCCTGACCCGCTCCAGGTCAACCGGTTTTGTCAGGTCGGTCGGGTTTTGCACCCCGGCGTTATTGATCAGCACGTTAACGTTGGGATGCTCACCAGCGACCCAGGCAAACAGGGCCTCCCGCTGAGCCGGATCGGCAACATCGCACACCCGGGTTATGATCGCCGGATTCCGGGCCTGAATCTCATCTAATCGCTCCTGCCGACGGCCGCAGATAATGACGGTATTGCCCGCTGCCGTAAATGCTTTGGCAAAACCCAAACCGAGGCCCGATGTACCCCCGGTAATCAACATTGTGTTTCCAGAAATCTGCATGGTTGTATGACTACAGCTTGTGTTCCCCTACTAACCGGAATGGGCAAACTTGGTTTTTGGATAAATGAGCCGTTAGCTTCCTTACCACTTATCACCTTACCGCGTCAGTCGGTAAATCAATACCGCTGTACGCTGAATCAGGAGCGGAAATTCGTTCAGGTTCATGGTTTTCCCGATGCTGTGGCCCTTTACCCGATGCCCCAACCCATCCAGGCAGGGCAGGTATTGCGCTACCAAAGATACGTCGCCCGCTCCGCGCGACCCCGGATCACCAGCCATGACCGGATCCGAGTCCATATGGGGGCTGACTTTATTTCGGTAAAAACAGGTTGGCTGAACGACCAGGGTAAGCAAGGCCGGGGAAATCGGACCCGGCCAAAGCCGCCCTGCCGAATTTATCCGGCTCTATATCCCGGTCCGCCCGTTTATCGTATATTTCCAGAGTGGGTCAGCCAGCCATAGGCGGATCTCACTGTAGCCACAAATCACCGTACAAAAAATTGACTATGCCCACGGATGCTGATGTTATTGTTGTTGGGGCTGGCCTGGCCGGTCTGGTTGCTGCCGCCGAACTCGCCGATGCGGGCAAGCGGGTCATCGTTGTTGATCAGGAGCCGGAGCAAAACATGGGTGGGCAGGCCTTCTGGTCGTTTGGTGGCCTATTTTTGATCGATTCACCCGAACAGCGACGACTGGGTATCCGGGATTCGCACGAGCTGGCCCGGGCCGACTGGATGGGTACGGCAGGGTTCGACCGGCCCGAAGACCATTGGCCTCGGCAGTGGGCCGAAGCCTATTTAGACTTTGCAGCCGGGGAAAAACGGGCCTGGCTGCATCAGCAGGGTGTCCGTTTTTTTCCCGTTGTGGGCTGGGCCGAACGGGGTGGCTACGGTGCCGTCGGGCATGGCAACTCAGTGCCCCGCTTTCACGTCACCTGGGGTACGGGCCCCGGCGTACTGGCCCCGTTTGTGCACCGGGTTCAGGAGGCCGTAAAACGCGGGCTGATCACGTTGAAATTCCGGTATCGGGTTAATGAGCTGACCATGACCAACGGCGTTGCGGACGGCATCCGGGGCGAAATTCTGGAGCCAAGCGCCGTAAAGCGGGGCGAAAAAAGCAGCCGGGTCGTTGTCGGTGACTTTACGCTGAAAGCGCAGGCCGTTGTCGTCACGGCCGGTGGCATCGGTGCCAACCACGAGCTGGTTCGCAAAAACTGGCCCGAGCGCTTAGGCAACCCGCCCAAACGCATGATCTCGGGCGTACCCGACCACGTAGACGGCCGGATGCTGGGCATCGCCGAAGCAGCCGGTGCCAGCCTGATTAACCGCGACCGGATGTGGCATTACACCGAGGGGCTCCAGAACTGGAATCCCATCTGGAGTCGTCACGGTATTCGCATTTTGCCGGGGCCCTCCTCGCTCTGGCTCGACGCGCACGGCAAACGCCTTCCGGTGCCGCTGTTTCCCGGCTTCGACACCCTGGGCACGCTTAAACACATCATGCATACGGGGCATGACTACACCTGGTTTGTGCTGACGCAGAAAATCATCCGGCACGAGTTTGCCCTGTCCGGCTCCGAACAAAACCCGGATCTGACCGGTAAAAGCTGGCGTCAGACACTCGGCCGGGCGTTCGGCAAGGCGGCTCCCGCTCCGGTTGAAGCGTTCAAAACCAGGGGAGCCGACTTCGTGGTGAACACCTCGCTGGCCGGTTTGGTACAGGGCATGAACGCGCTGACCGATGAGCCACTCATCGACCTGGCGTCGCTGGAAGCAGAAATCATGGCCCGCGACCGGCAGATCGACAACCCATACAGCAAAGACTCGCAGATAACGGCCATTCGCGGAGCGCAGAAATACATTGGCGACCGGCTCATCCGCACCGCGAAACTCCATAAACTGCTCGACCCGGCGGCTGGTCCGCTCATTGCCGTTCGGTTAAATATTATCACCCGTAAAACGCTGGGAGGCCTTGAAACGGATCTCTCAGGCCGGGTACTGGATACCCTTGGGCAACCGATTCCCGGCCTGTACGCGGCTGGTGAAGTGGCCGGTTTTGGCGGGGGCGGTATGCACGGCTACCGTTCGCTGGAGGGCACGTTTCTCGGCGGCTGTATCTTCTCGGGCCGGGTGGCCGGGCGGGCAGTGGCTCAGGCAATTAAGTAAGCCCCTGTTCTTCCGCCCGCATGGCCCGGTACCGGTTAATGCCGATTTCGTTGGCTGTGTCCGTATGACCGGCTTCGCGCACGGCTGGTCGGCCCTTCCGGGGCGCTGCCCGAAGTGAGGACGCAGGTATGGTATGCTCACCCGTCAGGATGGTAATTTGCTCAATCAGGTAATCTATCTTCTGTTGCAGTGCAGCAACCTGTTCGTGTATCGTGTTCATCGTGTCGAGTGTTTACGGCGACAAAACCTTTTATAGTACAATAAGCCGGTATTCTTATTTGTTAATATAGCTTATCATTGCTACTAACATAAATTTACAATGTTTTGACTGAAAGAAAGTTGCAGATTAACAGCACTCGGGCAAACTTGTTTTTATAGTCATTTCTGATAACGGAATAACACAATCATTTACGGAGATAGCGTAGTAATGCTTTATATAGTGCTATGTTTTACTGCACGCTACCCGTACAGGACGCTAAAACCCCGGTAATGGCTCTTAGCCGGCTGTAATGCGCTGATCCGTAGCCGAAAAATCAGCCTGAATTTTCGGTTTCCCGAAACCCCGGGCAGTTCATCTGGATTATAAGGGAGACTATGAAAAGTAACACACATTCCGGTCGACACCGGGCCTTACTCATCGGTGTAGCGATCAGTCTGCTGGCTGCCGTTAGCCCTGATCGTCCCCGTGAGCGCACCGTTGCCTTCACCTACCAGACGGTGATAAAATCTATTCCAGCGGGGGCCAAAACGGTAGCCATTTGGGTGCCGGTACCGCACGACAGCCCGTTTCAGCGCATTACCAACCTAACCATAACAGCGCCCTACCCGTACGCCATAGACTCGCTGCCGTACGGAAACCGGGCCGTTCAGATTAGCCTCCCCGGATCAACTACCGCCCCATTTACGCTGACCATGCAGTTCACGGCGCTTCGCAAAGAGCATATTCAGGCGCAGTTATACGCCCAAAAACCAGCCGACCCAGGCCCAAACGACCCGGATATGGCGCGCTGGCTCCTGCCCGACCGGCTGGTGCCCATCGACGGAAACGTGAAACGCTGGGCGCAGGAACTTATCGACTCGGTGGGGGCTAAAACGGATCTGGAGAAAGCGCGGGCCATTTATAACCACGTCATCGCGACGGTGAAATACGACAAAAGCGGTCAGGGCTGGGGACGGGGCGATATTTACTACGCCTGCGATGCCCGGCGGGGCAACTGTACCGACTTCCACGCCATCTTTATTGGCTATTGCCGGGCGGTGAGGATTCCGGCGCGGTTTGCCATCGGTTTTTCGCTGCCCACCGACCGGCCCGCCGGACAGATCAGCGGTTACCATTGCTGGGCCGAGTTCTTTGTGAACGGTATTGGCTGGGTACCGGTCGATGCGTCGGAAGCGGCCAAAAATCCGGCCAGACGCGCTTACTTTTTTGGTGCTCACGACGAGAACCGCGTTGAGTTCACCATCGGGCGTGACCTGCAACTCTATCCCCGTCAGGCCGAACCACTCAATTACTTCATCTACCCCTACGCCGAAATAGACAGTAAGCCGTTTACCGGGCTGGACAATCGGTTTACGTACCGGAACGTGGGTACATAAAAAAGGGCTGCGTGTTGCGCAGCCCCCGGACAGATGTTACCTACGCCTGAGGAGGGAGCGGCTGTGGATTGAGCGCTACCGGCTGGTGTACCGACTCAGCTGGCAGCTTGAGCTACGTACCCCACACTTTTTGAGACTCTCCCAAGTGGCGAGGCACGCCAGGGCTTATCTTACTTTTTTGACCAAAGCATCCCGAAAAGGGTTGGTCAGCCCATCACCAGCCGTTACTACGCCCCTTGCGGAGATGCCTGGTGATGGGCTGTTGGCTTAGCGTTTCAAGATCTTGACGGTGAGCTGCTGAGTCGACGTACTGACCTGCAAGAAAAACAGGCCCGCCGACTGACCGCTGACCGATAAGCTCACTCGTTCGATCCCCTGGGCCGACGCGCGTTGCTGCTGGCTCACCAGCCTCCCTTGGGTATCGACCAGCCGTAGCTGCAAGGCCTGCCCCTGCGCTCCGCTAACTTCCACCTCGGCCTGATCGCCCGTGACGGGGTTGCCCAGAACCACCGCGCTGAGCGTTGTGCCCGGCTCGGCGCTCACGGCCTGCCGAGCCGACCCGCAGTTGGTGCGCAGACCCACCTTGATGGGGCCCGCCACGCCAATCCCTTTATCACCAATTACCAGGCAGTAGTAGAGCTTACTCTGCCGAACCTGATTGACCGTCAGGCTGGCCGTTTTGCCCCCCTTAGTATCGGTGCCCACCTCACTTACCCGCAGGGGCGTGTCGGGATTGGCTTCGTACCAGCTGTACTTGAGGTTGCCCCCCGTGGCCGTGACGCTCAGCACCGTCGAGCTGCCCTGGCAGACGGTCTGGTCGGCGGGTTTGCTCACCAGTGTACCGCCCTCAAGGACCTTCAGCGAAAAAGCCGCCGGCCCACTCACGCAACCCTTACTGTCGGTCTGGGTGGCGTAGTAGTCGAAGCTGCCGGACTGGGTAGGCCGGATGAGGGGCGGGTCGAGGAGGGCGTTGGTACCAGCCTGGTAGAAGTTCAGGTCCAGGCCAAAACCCGTCGGCAGGGCGTAGATGATCAGCGGGATGGGAAAGCTGGTAGTATACAGTGTGCGGGGCACCGGGGTTAGATAAGGTGCGGCCGGGCGGGGATTGACCGTCAGGCGGGCAGTGGCGGTGGCCGAGCAGCCCCCGCTGGTAGTGGCCGTTACCGAGTAGGTGGTGCTGGTGGCGGCCGAGACGCTGATGCTGGGAGAGGTCGCTCCGGTACTCCAGCGGTAGCTCAGCGTGGCCCCGGCTGGTCCGCCGGTGGCCGTCAGGGTGGCGGGGCTACCGGCGCAGACGGTGGAGACTGAGGGGCTGATGGTCAGGATGGGCAAGGCACTGCTGCCACCAACGGTAGTCATCGCCGTGGCCGAACAGCCATTGCTGGTCAGCGTCACCGTGTAGGTGCCGGGGGCGCTGACACTGGCGGTGTTGCCATTGCTGCTGACGGTACCCTGGGGTCCCCGGAAGGTGTAAGTGGCTCCCATAGCGGTGGACGACGCGGTGAGCGTGACGCTGGGCCTGGTGCAGGTCAGGGGGCCATCATTGCTTAGGCTGACAGGGGGAGTGGTGGGGGTACCGGTGAGGGTAGCCGTAGCGCTGGCTGAACAGCCATTGGGCCCCGTCAGCGTAACCGAATACGTGCCCGCCACACTCACCGAGATGACCGGGCTGGTCTCGCCCGTCGACCAGCGCAGCGTGCCACTGCCCTGGGCCGTCAGACTTACCATCGGAGTCGTGCAACTGAGGCTCGCACTGGACGGGCTGATACTCACCTGGGGCACACGCTGATCCCCACTCACCGTCACCGACGCCGTGGCCACGCAGCCGCTGGCACTCGTCAGGGTCACCGAGTAGGTGCCCGCCGTGCTGACGGAGATGACCGGGCTGGTCTCCCCCGTACTCCAGCGCACCGAGCCCGTACCGACCGCCGTCAGGTTCGTGACTGGGTTGGTGCAACTGAGCATGGCGCTGGTGGGCGTAATGCTCACCCTGGGGGGCGTCTGATCGCCACTGACGGTGGCACTGGCCACCGCCGGGCAGCCATTGGCACCCGTCAGCGTGACCGAATACGTGCCCGATGTACTAACCGTAATCTGGGGATCGGTCGAGCCTGTGCTCCAGCGAAATGTGCCCGGACCACTCGCCGTCAGCGTCGCCCCGGGACTGGTACAGCTCAGGGTGGCACTTGTTGGGCTGATACTCACGGTGGGGGCGGTCTGGTCGGCCGCAATCGTCGTACTGGCCGTAGCGGTACACCCATCGGCACTCGTCAGGGTCACCGAGTAGGTGCCCGCCGTGCTGACGGAGATGACCGGGCTGGTGGAGCCCGTGCTCCAGCGCACCGAACCCGTACCGATGGCCGTCAGGCTGATGGCGGGGCTGGCACAGGTTAGCGTAGCACTCGTCGGATTGATGCTCACCGTGGGCGGAGCGATCACGCTCACGGCGGTGGTAGCGGTGGCCGTACAGCCATTGGGGGCTGTGGCCGTCACCGAGTAGAGCCCGGCCATGCTGACCGTGGCGGTGTTGCCGACAGGGCTTGCCCCCCCGCTGAACACGTAGGTGCTACCCTGGCTGGCCCCACTGGCCGTCAGGGTGACGGTGGCTTTGGCGCAGCCCAGGGGGCCATCGTTGCCCAGCACCAGCGCCGGTGGGGGAGGGCAAGTGGCCACAAACACGGTGGCATCATTGGGTGCTGCCGTGCCCGGATCGTCCGTCCGGATTATGCCCCGATTGACCCCCTCGTTCCGAATGTCGTAATTGATGGAGGCCTGATTGGCGATTGGCTGCCCAACAGGATTGGTCGGGTTCACCAGCGCCCCGATGGTAATGGTCACGCTGCTGCCGGCCGTCAGGCTCCCGTTCCAGCGCACAAGTCGTGCATTGACAGCCGAGACACTGCCACTGGTAGCCGCCGTTTGGATGACGCTCAGTGAACTGGGCAGTTGATCCTCCAGTTCGGGACCCTGGTTGTCCCCCTGGGTGAGTTGGCCGCTGTTGGTCAGCACGATGGTGTAGGTGATGGTGCCCCCCGGCGTAAAGCTGCCCGCTACGGTTTTGGTACCCGAGAGGGTGGCCGGGGTAACCACACTCAGATTAAAGGCGGTGGTGGTCACCGAGGTGCAGGCTCCCGTGGCCACCAGCGAATAGCTGCCGGCCTGACTGAGCGTGACATTATCGAGTCGCAGGTCGGGGGTGGTCTGGCCCGCGACGGGCGTGCCTTCTTTGTACCACTGGAAGCTATCGACCGGTCCACTGAAAAGGGCGGATACCTTGACATTCGTTCCGGTGATGACCATGGAACTGCTGGGGGGTTGCTGGGTGATGGCCACGCCGGGTGTCACCGGGAAAGCGCCGTACTGGTTGTTGTCGTTGCGGCCCGGCTGATTGTTCTGGTACGTGGCCGTGTTGCCCGAGAAGGTCAGCGCACAGGCCGATACGGTTGGATCATTAGTGGTGCCGGGAGCGGCAGTGCCTCCGTTGTCGGCTTTGTTGAAGAGAAAAATAGCCCCGCCCAGACCGGCCCCCGGGGCCCCGCCCGTGCCGCCGGTAGCCGAATTATTGGTCAGCGAGACGTTGGTCATCGTCAGGCGACCGCTGGTGACAAAGATGGCTCCACCGGCCCCCATGCCGCCACCCCCAATAATTTTTGCACCCACAGTAGTTCCTGCATTTCCCCCACCAAAACCCCCACCCCCACCATAAGCATAACCACCCCCACCCCCACCACCATAACCACCACCACCACCATTGCCGCCCCCTCCTCTCCCGGAACCGCCCCCGCCCCCAAAGCCGCCGTCTCCTCCATCACCCCCTCGACCAAAATGTTCATCATTATTTGTATCTTTATTTAAGCCACCAGCACCACCACCACCACTAAAACCACCGGGTCCTCCCTTGTATCCGTTAAACCCGCTGGACCCTGCTCCACCACCACCACCAAATCCTCCACCCCCACCCGTCCTACCGGTACCACCTGAGCCAAAGATGACAATGCCGCCATTGTTTTTCCCTGATACGCTGCTGCCATCTTCAGAAGAAGTGTTGTCGATTACCCCACCACCACCAAAGTAGTTGCTGGTGCCACCCATCCCCCCACCACCCCTGGAAGGTGGATCAATCGCACTGCCGCCCTGGGCCGAATTACCCGTGAGGGTCACGTTGATAAGCTGAACCGCCAGCGAGCCGCTGCCCCCTTCCCGGCCTTCGTGCATGAAGATGGCCCCGCCCGCTCCCATGCCCCCACCGCCCCCATCTCCCCCCTTAGCCAGA
The DNA here is from genome assembly GCA_964251665.1 of uncultured Cytophagales bacterium. Taxonomy (GTDB): domain Bacteria; phylum Bacteroidota; class Bacteroidia; order Cytophagales; family Spirosomataceae; genus JBBQLG01. The sequence continues at coordinate 234,605 of CAXUKO010000010.1, read as the reverse complement.
CCATTGGCCAGCGTCAGGTCCCGGATGGTGATGGCCCCGTTCTGCAGCCAGAAGATGCGCGTGGCGTTGCCCCCGCTCAGGGTGAGCGCAGCCTGCCCCGGTCCCTGAATGAGCACGTGGTTGGTAACGACCAGAAAGGGACTCACCACCGTAATGGTACCGATCACCGAAAAGGTGATGAGGTGCGGATTGGCCGCTGTAGCCGAGCCGTCGGCATTGGCATCCAGGATGGCCTGCCGCAACGAACCCGCCCCGTCATTGGCCTTCGTGGAGACGGGGAACGTGGTGGCCCAGGCCGAAATGGCCAGAAAGCAGCTTACGGCCAGCAGCAAACTCTGCCGGAGCAAAAAAGAGTAACGATTTGGCTTGGTAAATGGGTTTTTCATGGGTTTTTGGGGAAAGATTAGTTAATGGATGGCCAGTCAGGTGCTGGCTTACTGGATAAAGTTGACCGCCTGCGTTCAGTTGGGGAACACCGGTCGGTTAAAGAAAACCGGCGCTGGGCTTCATCCGGGAGCGGCTGCCGGTGCGGTGAGCTGCTGCTGCTGGTGATCGAGCTGGCGTATCTTGTAGTCGTAATACAGCCAGATGCTGCTTACCAGCAGGCTGAAGCCCAGCAGTAAACTCAGTAACTGGAGCAGCCAGCGTCGCTGGTCGGTCGTCCAGGCTAAAGCGGGTAGTAAGCGCATCGCAGGAAGGGCCCGTTGGTTGCGAGCCGCTGCAAAACAGGCAGGAATAGGTAGGTATGCCTAATCCCGGGTGTAGACAAAGTGTAGACAAAGGGGGACGGGGAGCATAGACAAAAGCGTAGACAAGACAAAGTAACCGCCTGACTGCTAACCGCTTACAGAGAAGAAAAAATTATCGTCCAGCCGGGTCTACAGCTGCTGGATGAACGCGTCCAGATTCGTAGTCACCTGCTGCTGCTCGAGCTTACGCCGTAGCCGGTAGCGGGACGTTCGGATGGTATTCATCGAGACGCCCAGCATGAAGGCCATCTGTTTGGTGGAGATGCCCAGCTTGAGCAGGGCCAGCAGCCGGATTTCGGCGGGGGTTAAGTCCGGAAAACGTTCCAGCAGAGACGCAAAAAAATCCGGATAGACATTCTCAAACAGTTGCCTGAACTGTTGCCAATCCACTTCGGTCAGGATCACCCGATTGAGCAGCTTGCCAACCCCTGACGCATCATTGGGGCGACTGACCGGTTCAGTCGGCGGGGTGCGGCTCTGATCCAGTTCGGTCGAGATTGTCTCAATGAGTCGGTTCTTCTCTTCCAGATGAGCCACGTACTGGGCCAGGAGTTCTTCGGCCCGTTGCTGGCGGGCCAGCAGCACGTGTTTTTCCTGTATCCGCTTCTGGGTGTTTTGCCGAAGCGCATAGCCGCCCAACAGGCTTAGCAGCCCCAGCGCCAGCAAGATGATATTGCGCACCTGCACGGCATTGGCCTTTTGGGTTTCTAATTGGCGCACCTCGTTGAGGTAGCGTTCGGCGTTGACCTGGGTTTGGGCTGCGGTCAGCAGGCGCGTGTTGAAGCGGACCCGGAGCGTGTCCTGTAACTGGAGCGTCGAATCAAGGTAGGCAGTAGCTAATTGATGCCTGGCTGTTTTCTTGTAGTACTGGGTGCGGGCCTGGTAGTAGTGCAGATCGTAGTCCGACCAGGGCTGATTTTTGAACAGACTCGTCGAGCGGTCGATATACGTTTTGGCTTTACGGGTGCTGTCGAGGGCCAGCAGCGCTTTGGCTATGTACAGGGCTGCCAGGGCCGCGTTTTCGGGCACCAGCGTCTTGCTCAGGCTAAACCCTCGATAGAGATGGGGCAGGGCAGAGTTAGGTTGGTTGCGCAGCAACAGCACGTGGCCGATATTGGTGGTGGCAATGGCCGCGTAGGCCGAGTCGTGATGAAGCTGGCTCAGGGCCTGGGTGCGGATAAAGTAAGCCTGGGCTTTGGGCAGATCGTTGAGGTGCTGGTAGCAAAGGCCAATCGTGTTGTTGGCCCCGATCCGATCCCGTACCCGCAAATAAGGATAACGGAGCGAGGCTTCCATGTAGCGCATGCAGGTCGCATATTCACCAAAGAAATAGTAGGGGCCGCCCAGCCCTGTCAGGTACTCACTTACCTCAGGGATGTTCTGGTAGCCAATCCGATCAAACTCCTGCTGCGCCCGCATCAGCCAGCGAAAGCCAGCGTCAAACCGCTGCTTGCCAAACTCATACAGCCCCCGGTGGTACCAATACGACGCCTGCACCACCTTCACCGGGCATCCGTCCATATAGGGTTGGGCGTTTTCAAGAACGGTCGATTTTTTTTCACGTAAATCGAGCAGCGTGTGCCGGAACAGGATTTTATGCAGTTGTACGGTCCAGAACAGGCGGTCATCGTCCTGCTGCTCCGCAAAATCACGTAACCGGTCGAGTTGGGCAAAAACAGCCGTCGAATCCCGTTCCTTCAGGTATGGCGGATTGGTAACAGCCACGAACGGAGCCATCTGCCACAAGCGCAGAATACGCTGGTCGGGGTCGAGCGCGAAGAGTGAGTCGACCTGTGCTGTAGCTGCTGTTGCCAGTAGTGACCAGCCCAGCAGCAGGCTACCGATTGACCTGATTAGTAAAGGGCTCGGCATGGTCAGGTTCAGGTATAGGCTGGGTGAGCAGTTTGCTCTGGACTGACTAAGGGTTGCTGAGCCGAAGCGGTCAGTCGGCTCCCGCAGGTCCTCGATATAATGTGAATACGGAATTAACCTAATGCCGAACTCACGTTAATATACGGATAAAGGTGGAATTCCGATGAGCGAACGAATAAATCAGGGTTTTCCGGTACAGCCTGAAGGGATCAATGAGTTGATGAACGTTGCGCTTGAACTTGTTTCCAAAACTTATACCGGGAATCAACGTACCGCCCGGCCGGTTTTGACGCCAAACGGGTAGTGGATACAGATCCAAAACGCTTAGCGTAATTCTTTGCGGCAGCCGCGCTGTCCCGTTACTAATAAAACCTCAATACGGCCACCCGCAAAAGCGGCGACTGACATGCTCAGGGCATCGCGTCCCAAAATAGCGGCCGTACCAACGCCCCCGGCGAGCGTTAAACCGGCAATGATAGCCCGGTCACGGGTTGTAACGCGAGGAGGATCACCCAGCCCCGGTCCTTTGGTCCACCACCACGAGGGGAGTGACGAAAGAGCTACGATTGTTGTGAATAGCCAGTTCATGGGTTCTTTGTTTAGCGGGTGAGGAGCAGCTCTCCTGGCTGTATAATCCGGCAGGGAAACACCCTTTATGAACAGACTCGCCCCTCACAGTTCACCCGCCCCGCCCGGTAAAGGTTTCCATCACGTTAAACATGGCAATGGCTTCGTCGGCCGGGCAGGGATTGGGTCCTACACCCCGAAAATACCGCACAACCGCGTCGATCATCGGTTGCTGAATGTGCGCGGGCGGCTCTACCACAACGGTTTCTTCGCGGCCATCGGCCTGGATGGTGTACTGTTTGCCAAACATCGGAAACCGAATGCTTCCCGCCGACCCGATAATCTCACAGACATCATCGGTCAGGTTCGTCGGCACCGAAAAGCACCACTGACCGGTAAAGAGAATGTTGTTGGGCAACCGCATCATGCCCGTTACAATGTCCTCGGCGGCATACAGACCGGCCTGATTTGCGCTCAGGCCGCTAACCTCTTCCGCTTTCCCGAAGAAATAGTACATGAGGTCGAGCTGGTGCGGGGCGAGATCGAAAAGCAGGCCACCACCCGACAGGGCCGGGTTAACGCGCCAGTTGTCGGGCGTTTTTCCGATAATCAGCGAGTCAACCGGTTGCCACAGCCGTATGGTTACCAGCTTCACGGTGCCGATCTGCTGCGTGTCGAGCAGGTGTTTGATTTGCCGGAACAGGGGCAGCTCACGGCGGTAATGCGCCACGCATAACGGAACCCCATACCGGACCGATGCGGCCTGCATTCGCTCCGCAGCCGCCGATGTCAGCGCCATTGGTTTCTCCACGTACACGGGTTTCCCGGCAGCCAGAGCCGCAATGGTATAAGCCTCATGGTCGCGCGGTGGCGTGGCCACGTAAACGGCGTTGACGTCAGGATCGTTGATGAGCTGATCGGCGTCGGTATACCACGTCGGCACCCCGTGCCGCCGGGCATAATCGGCTGCTTTAGCCGCATCCCGACGCATCACTGCCACCAGCGACGAGTGTTCGACCCGATTAAAAGCGGGTCCGCTTTTTACCTCCGTCACGTCGCCACAGCCAATAATTCCCCAGTGTAGTTTGTCCATGATTTCTTGTCTGCCTGCATCCCGGGCCAACGTTTTAGCGTCCGGGATGTGCGTTGTGGCACCTTGCAAACAAAGGGTTGAACTCCGGCGGGTTACTCATGCACCATGCTACCTACAGAGCAGATAAACGCATTACCGGGCTCATTACCGACGATTTATTTGTGGTCAACTACATCGCCAGCACGGACTATGGCGAAGTCAGGGATTTATCCGGCTGGGCATCAAATAGTGTACTCCCCCGGCGAACCGACAATTGTACAGACGGCTAAATTCAAGTTCAATGGATCAATTTCTGGAAAGAAAAGTCGGGCTGACGCATCTCCAGTTCATTCTCGCTGGATGCGCGTTGTGCGTCTGCGGCATAAGCGAACATTTTTTGTTCGTAGTCGTGGATAGCAGCCTGTAGGGTTTCGTATTTCCCGTTTGTGAGGCTATCGGCCAACACAGTTGCGTCCATCAGTCCGGTATTCACACCCTGACCGGCGAAGGGCGGCATCAGATGGGCGGCATCTCCAATAAGCGTGATCGGTAACGGACGATCAGCCTTCCAGGGTTTATCCAACGGCAATTTTCTGGTTGGCAATCCCCAAAACGAGGCTGTGGCCTGGAATACTTGTTTAAAGCGTTCGTCCCAATCAGAAAACCTGTTTAAAAGAAACACAATAACCCTGTCCGTATCCCCAAAATCAACTCCATTCGTATGAACCCATTCGTCAGGCTTTCTAAAAATTACGCCGTAGGTTAAGGCACCGTTGTTGTAGGGGTTTGCTACTAATAAATTGCCCTGATACGCGGTCAGTAGCCTGTTACCATCGCATAATCGGTAAAATTCCGGACAGTTTATTTCAGGGTGAGGGACATCGCCCTGTATAATAAACGTTCCGGTATCTTCGACTTCAGTATCCGTAACATAGTGCCTTACTCTGGACATTCCTCCACTGGCTACGATAACAAAATCGGCGGTTGCAACGGGTTTATTTTCGAATTGTAATAACCATTTTCCGTTTTGCTCCTCAAGCGCTGTAAGCTTTCTGTCCCAAACAACGGTGTCGCTGTTGACTCCGTTGAGCAATAATTTTCTTAAATCGTTTCTGTTTATCTCCGGATTATCATGCTGATTTTCGGGCGTAGTTTTTTTGGTAGACAACACGTTACCCTGTTCGTCAGTCATGATTGCGCCCATAGGCAGCGCCATGGCATAATAACTTTCCAACAAACCTGCCTTTTTCATGGCTTCCTGCCCTGAACCCTTATGCAGGTCAAGCGTACCACCCCAGATTCTGGTTTGTGCGTCTTTATCCCTTTCGTACACCGTTACGTTTACGCCCTCCTGCTGGAGTAATCTGGCCATGGTCAGACCAACAGGTCCCGCCCCAATGATGGCTACTTGTTTATGCTTCAATAACATGATTTTGCCTTGTTTAATGACAAGGCAAAATTCCGGAAAGCGATTGGGTCACGCTTGTACAAATGCGACAAAATCGTTGGGGATGGCCTGGTGCCCTTTCTTTGCTTTGCGCGCAAAAGCTGCTGGGGTAGTGCCGCTGTACCGCTTGAAGTCCCGGCTTAGGTGGGCCTGGTCGGTATAGCCCAGTTCATGCGCTAAACCGGCAAGGCTGGCATCTGGATAAAGCCATAAGTGGTTGCGTGCCTGCTCAAAGCGCATCAGCCCCGACACGTCTTTAACAGAATAGCCGGACGACTGCTTGAATCGCCTTTCCAGCGTGCGCACCGTCGCATGAGCCGCTGCCGCTACCTGGCTTACCGGCATGGTGCCATTGGCCTCTCGCATGGCAACGCCCGCTTTAAACAGCATACGGTCAGTAGCAATCCGCGACCGGGCATTCAGAAAATACTGTTCTACTTCGGTCAGCGCTTCATCAATCCGGCCAGCCTGAATCCACTTTGCTAACGTGGATTGAAGCTGAGCGACAGGATGCTCAACTACGCGCACACCGTCCCGACCGGATGGGAGTCCGAGCAAATCGAACACGGTCCAGGGAAAGCACTTGATACCAATGACGTCTATCCGGTTTTCTGCGTGTAGAAGAACCGGCTGATTGAGCAGTCCCATTAAAAACGGTGAAGGCAATAGCTGTAAGCTTCCATGACGAGAAACGCTGCAGGGGCTTCCGAAGTGAAAAATCAGTTCGGCGTAGCCATCCGGTACTACCTCAAAACCCAATGGTAGTTCGCTGAAGTCTATACTGGTGTACCAAAAGCTCTGTATGGTATCCCGTAGTTCTTCAGGTGGTTCAACTTCCTGATAGTGCATGTTGAAAGATAGGGCATTTGGGTTGTATTGGCTGTACGCATGACGGAAAGTTGCCATGCAGCCGTTCAAGCGTGTATCGGGATTAATTGTCGAAACGCAGGACGTCCCGGTTCAAAACTCTGGCGAAGACAGGTTTACGGCTGGCCGTTGCTATGTCTGAGTATATACGCTACCGGTTAGCAGCACTGAAGCAGCGGTCCCCTATCAGCACCAATTAATACCGGATTGATGAATGGGCGCTGGCCTGATCAATTCGGTAAAAAAACTCCATTAGACAGGAGTAGTAAAAACGGGCCGCCCTTCCCTTTAAACGTAAGCTTACTCATTGAGATTCTCCCGTCAGCAGCAGGCGTTTACTCTTCTTTACCCTTTAACTACTGGTCGACAATGAAACCGTCAAGACGTAATTTCTTACAATCGCTGGGCGTTGGCGCAGCCACTCTGGGCGCATCGCACGAATCCACCGCTGCTGCTTTGCTGCCGCCCAAAACGGCAAAGCCAGCCGGCGACGAGCAAGTTCTGTTTGTGGGCGACAACATCGCCATCGCCAACACGGAATACGGCAAAGTCAGGGGCTTTATCCTGCGGGGCATTCATCAGTTTATGGGCATCCCCTACGGAGCCGATACATCGGGAAAGAATCGGTTCATGCCCCCGCAAAAACCCAGCCCGTGGACCGATATCCGGCCCGCCCTCTGGTGGGGAAACTCGGCACCCCAAATCATGGACAAGCGGTACGCCAATCCGTATGCTTCCTTCGTGGACCACTGGAATTATGATGATGTGTCGGAAGATTGCTTAAAACTGAATGTGTGGACGCCCGCTCTGGATACCCAAAAACGTCCCGTCATCGTCTGGCTGCACGGGGGCGGGTTCGTGAATGGAAACGGGATTGAGCAGGACGGCTATCATGGCGAAAACCTGTCCCGGCTGGGTAATATCGTTTTCTGTTCGCTTAATCACCGGCTCGGCGCACTGGGCTATACCCACCTGAAAGCTGCCGGTGGCCATGCGGCATCGGGCAATGTAGGAAATCTGGATATGGTAGCGGCCCTCCAGTGGGTCAAAAACAACATAGCCAACTTTGGCGGAGACCCCAACAACGTGACCATCATCGGGCAATCGGGCGGAGGAGCTAAGGTAACCACGCTGATGAATATGCCATCGGCCAAGGGGTTGTTTCATAAGGCAGTGGCACTGAGCGGCAGTTCGCTTTCCGGAACCAACAGGGAATACGCCGAAAAATTAGGGCTGAAAGTTATGGAAGAGGCTGGCCTGAAGCCCGGCGAAGTCGACAAACTCCAGCAGATTCCCTGGCGCGAGTACATCGACATTGCCAACCGGGCCGTCGACAAAATGGCCGACGAAGCCAAACGGCTTGGTATACAGCGGGGTGGCTATGCCCCGGTAGCCGACGGCATAACGCTGAACGACGGAGCTTTCTTCCGCGATCCCAATCATTTCTCGGCCGACATTCCCCTGCTGCTCTGTTCGACGTTTCATGAGCAAAGCCCCAGCCGGACCGACGCTGCGCTGGAGAATATTACGCTGGCCGAAGTAAAAGAAAAAGTCAAACCGCGTTTTGGCGACAAGACCGGTGAGATCGTCGATGCGTATGCCCGGAATTTTCCGAAAGCACGTCCCATTGAGATTTGGGCGCTGGTCATGTCGAACCGGAAAGCCGCCATTGCCACCGCCGATGCGAAGGTCTCACAGCAGAAAGCCCCCGTGTATGTGGCCTGGTTTGGCTGGCAGCCGCCCCTGTTCGATGGCCGGATGCGGGCGTTCCACTGCGACGACATTTGTTTCTGGTTCTACAACACCGATCTGATGCTGACCCATACGGGTGGCGGCAAACGGCCCCGGGCGTTGTCGGACAAGATGGCAAAATCGTTTCTGAGTTTCGTTAAAACGGGTAATCCGAACGGGGGCGGTTTACCGGCCTGGAAACCATACACCAGCCAGAACGGCGAAACGATGGTGCTGGATGACGCCCCGGCGCTGGTTAACGACCCCGACCGCGAAGCCCGGAAAACGCTGGCATAGCGGGCGAAAGAATCAGCTTACTTCGTCGTTTTTCAGCCTACCGGCTGGTCCGTTATCCCTCCTAAAACTCGGTGGGCAGCAGACCGGCCGGTAGGCTGAAAAATTAGCCTATAATCCGTAAAAACGGCGTTTCTGGCTTAACCAACCGATTGTTTCAAACCTGTCAAACTGACTTCTTTGGGAAGAAAAGCGCCTATTCGCTCTTCAAAACTTCCACCGGATTACTCCGCACCGCCTTCATCGTCTGCGATCCGATCAGGATGAAGGCGATCAGCCATACCGCTAGCAAGCCGACCAGCAGTTCGGTGACCTGAATGGGTGTATGATACGGAAAATGGGTGAGCACAACGGTTTCAAAGAAAAGATACGTTACGGGCAGCGCGATGAGTGCCGATACCGACAGCAGCAGGAGAAAACTGCGGCTCAATAAGTAGATGAGACTCACCGGACTTGCGCCCATCACTTTGCGGATGCTGATCTCCTTCAGCCTGGTTTCGGTGGTATACGCCACCATGCCGAATAACCCCATCGATGCAATCGAAATGGCGAGGAAAGACAGGAAGCCAATGATCTTGATGATGGCGGAAAATTCGCTGTAGGCCCCTTCTATGGCTTCGTCGTAAAATTCAGCCTGAAATGGATGCACACGATCCATTTTCTTCCAGGCGGATTCGATCTTAGCTCTGGTTGCCGACAGGTCAGCACTTTGAATTTTGGCATTGATGACGGCCCGGTCTCCGGGTGTCCAGGGCATGAAGGCTACCGGCTCGATGAGGTTGTCGACCTTGCCATAGTGAAAGTCTTTCATGACGCCAACAATGGTCATCCTGCGGCCGCGTACAGTAAAATTACTGAATGTGATCTCCTGCCCGATTGCTTTCCGGGGGTCGTTGTTCCCAATGTTAAATCGTTTCAGGACCTGCTCGTTAACGATCACCTCGCTGACGGCTTCGGCTGTAGTGGGTCGTGTCCTGAAATTTTCCCCGGCAATAAGCTTGTAGTCATGCAGGCGTAAATAGTTTTCGTCGACATGGTTAGTCAGGATCAGCGCAGAATCGCGCGAGTCAGTATATGTCATATAGCCACCCCAGGCGTTCCCAACGCTGGTGATTATCAACGACCGCGACAGGGCAGTTACTTCCGGCATTTCACTCAGTTCCTTCACAAGCAAATCGGGCTTATTGCCCTGCATGTTGATATTCAGGATGTTTTCCGTGCGGAACCCCAGGTCGAATGCCAGTATGTTTTTATACTGCACATAGCCGATGGCGGTTGCTGTAATAAAGATCAGGGTGAGCGTATACTGAATCACCACCAGGGCGCGTCGTAGCGTTCCGTGTTTGACTACGTTTACCGTGGATACATTTTTGAGCGCATTGATGGCACTGACCTTCGAAAAGAACAGGGCGGGCATGATGCCGGCTATAACCCCTACGGTAATCGAAAAGCCGACAAAGGCTATAACCATAACCGGAGTAAGATCAAGTTTCACCGTGCGCTGCATTTCCGGAGCCAGATTTATCAGTTGCGGTCGCAATGCGAGAAAAAGGAAGTAGGACAGAAAGAGCGCTGCCAGAGAAATCATGATGGCCTCCACCAGGAACTGTTGCCATACCTGACTCTTTCCGGCACCGATTGCTTTGCGAAGACCTACTTCCTTGAAACGGCGCATGGCCCGGGCCATCGACAGATTGGTGTAGTTGAAACATGCCGACAGGATCACCACGAGTGCAAGCCCGCCGAGTATCCAAAGCACAACCGGCGGCATGTGAGGCCCCACAGTGCCAGGGCCGCCCTCGGAGCGACGGAGATTTTCTCCGACCACAATCTTGTATAAAGGCAAAAGTTCGAGTTGGATCGTCGTGTTCTCTTCGGCGCGGTTTTCCTCCCCTGCAATGGCATCGAGCTGCGCCTGAATTGACGCTATATCGACCGTTTCCGGCAGCAGGAGGTACACAAAGTTCGACGATATGTTTGTCCATTTTTCGAAGTTCTTATCGGCCCGGTTGAGCTGCCCGGCCGTCGACAGCGATACCAGGGCTTCGAAATTGATGTGCGAAAAGAAGGGAACGTCTTTCATGACACCGGTTATCTGGTAATCGAGTGTGTCGAACCGGATTGCCTTGCCGAGCGCAGACTGGTGGCCGAACAGCTTTTTCGCGGCCGTCTCCGTGAGAACGATTGAGTACGGATCGCGTAGGGCCGTTTCGGGATTGCCTTCCAGCATCGGAAAGGTGAAGACCCTGAATAGCGCCGGGTCCGCCCAGAAGCCCTTGATCGGGAGAATAGTGGAACCAACTTTCGCGTCCTGCAAAAAGTCGTTGCGCAGAATAGCCACTTCTGCGCCAGCGTACCGGTCATCGCCGGCTACTTGCTGCCGGATAAGCTTTCCGGTCTTTATGGAGGTGGTGGCAAACTTGTCGCCGATTGCGGGTTGGCCACGATTTTCTGTCAGTACGCTGGTGATGCGATAAATCCGCTCCCCATTTTTGTGGAACCGGTCGTACGAACGCAGGTCAAGCAGAAACGCGATCAGCAGTAAGCCAACGGACATACTGATGGCAAGGCCGAGGATATTGATGGCCGAGAACAGCTTGTTGCGCATCAGGTTGCGAGCTGATGTTTTGATGTAGCTTCCAATCATGATCCGGTTGATAAAAAGTAATTGCGCGGCAGCGCTACCCAAAGGGGCCTGAAAACCTACGTCGAAACGCGCATTGCTGATTGAGACAAAAAGCCCGTCGTTTGCTCGAACAAATCCAGTGCCAGCCAATAAACGTGCTTAAATCAGGCCCTACAGCCGGTTATTGACTCTTCTTACTGGCTTAACTGTCCAAAAACGGACAATTCCAGTTTGAAAACGGACACCTCATTCAGCAGCAGCCGAGACGCCATTCTACCGGAACGATGGTGGATGACGCCCCGGCGTCGTTACAGATTCCTGTTTCGACTACATCCGGTTCCGGGTAGCTGCGAACCTTTGTGCAGCAAACACAAACAGCATGAATGGTATCGTAACCGGTTCATCAGCATACCATTACGATCATACGGCCTGCCTGAACAGCCAGGAGTTGCTGAAAAAAGGGGGTGCCGACCGTTCAGTATACTGCCGGGTCGTTAAACGTATCGCCCAATTAGTTGAGCCGATTACTGAAAACCCTGACCGGCCAAACCACCCGGCAGCACCTACCCGATAAACTGATTGAAGAAGCAAAAGAAAAACTATCCACCGCCGATTTAACGGTCAGCGAAATTGCCTGCGGATTAGGCTTTGAACATTCCCGGTCGTTCAGCAAGTTATTCAAGACAAAAACCAACTCTTCTCCCCTGGGATTCAGGCAGTTGTTTAATTGACGCGCTGCGTTATTTAATGGCCCTACTTCACCCGCGTAGCTCCGTTGGCCGGTACGAGCGTACCCAGACGAGGCCGTGAAATAATCAGCCGGTGCCGGTGTTGCGTCTTTCCGGTGCGGTTAGTTGTTTTCCCGTCTGCTCCATGTGGCTACATGTTTGTTTGTAGCCCAGTTACATACCCAGCACCGGATGGGGCTGATACAGTTCCTCCAGCTGATGGATCTCGTCGTCGGTCAGCTTGATCGACAAGGCACCAACGGCGTCCTCAATATGGCCCGGTTTGCTGGCACCGATAATGGGGGCGGTAATGACCGGTTTGCTCAGCATCCAGGCCAGGGCCACCTGCGCGCCCGGTATGCCTCGCTGCTGCGCCATTTCCGTAACGCGGTCGGCGATGGCAAAGTCGGCTTCGCTGTAGAGTGACTTGCCGAAGGCGTCGGTGCGGGCCCGTTCGGTTTCGTTTCGCTCTTTGCTCCGTCCGCCAGTCAGCAGGCCGCGGGCCAGGGGCGACCACGGAATGACCGCAATTTTCTGGTCGGTACAGAAGGGCAGCATTTCCCGCTCTTCCTCCCGATACACTAAATTGTAGTGGGGTTGCATCGACACAAAACGGGTCCAGCCGTGCAGATCAGCGGTGTACTGGGCCTTAGCGAACTGCCAGCTATACATGGACGAAGCGCCAATGTAACGGGCTTTACCCGCTTTTACTACATCGTGCAGAGCTTCCATCGTCTCGTCAATGGGTGTGTTCTTATCCCAGCGGTGAATCTGGTACAGGTCCACGTAATCGGTGCCCAGGCGTCTTAGGCTGGCATCAATGGCACTCATTATGTGCTTGCGCGATAAGCCTCTGTCGTTCGGTCCGGGCCCCATTGGGTTGTACACCTTTGTTGCCAGAACAACCTCATCGCGCTGGGAAAAGTCACGCAGCGCCCGACCCACCACTTCCTCGCTCATGCCACCCGAATAGACGTCGGCGGTATCGAAAAAATTGATACCCAGGTCAAGGGCTTTCTGGATGAAGGGACGACTTTGCTCTTCGTTCAGTGCCCAGGGCCAGCGCTCGGTCGGGATACCGTACGTCATTGTACCCAGACAAAGGCGGGAAACCATCATGCCGGTATTCCCAAATCGAATGTATTCCATAGCGTATTCCTGATCTAAATGATAGGCCTTACCCGGTGCGGTCGGCTGTTGCCTGGCTGCACTGATACAAGTTTGTCGAAGCATGGATTGTTTGAAAAGCAACGAAACGGAGCCGTCAGCCCCTTGTTTCAGGCCATTAGCCTCTCAAATTGCTTTCCTTTTTGCTCAATCTTCGATGGCCTCAATACCAAGCTGCTTCAGTCGTTCAAGGTTCTCCTTCATGACCCTGAGTTGTTCCGGGGAGTGCCCCTGCCAATCGGTGACCTCACCCGTGACCCGAAGCGGATGCCGGGAACGGTATGACTTTGTTGGATTGCCGGGGTATTTCTTATCCGTCAAATTGGGATCGTCTTCAATGAGGCCTGTTGGCTCAACGCTATAAATCCGGCCGGGTCCTTCGCCCAGAGCCAGTTCAGCTCCCCAGGTAGCCGCATCCAGGGTGGCGGTTAAATAGACACAGGAAGCCTTTTTTCGCTTACCGTAGTTTGAATGAAAGCCGGGTTCAATTAAGTCGCCCGGTTTCAGATTGGCCTTTGTGCCATGATAAAACGGCTGTGAACTCAGGTCATAAGCAGACGCTACGGACTTGTCTTCACTACTGTTTGTTTCCATGGTCGTCCTGTATTTATGAATACCTTTTCGTGCTTTTAGGTGTCTGTTACGATGCCGGTTCAGCGCACTTTTACGGCACCCTGAACCGGCATTTATAAAGCTTACTGTTTATTTACCTGACTACAACGTCGCCATGTCGATGACAAACCGGTACCGCACATCGCCTTTCAGCATCCGGTCGTAAGACGGTTGGATGTCCTTGATGTCGATCAGCTCAATGTCGGAGACAATGTTGTGCTCAGCGCAGAAATCGAGCATTCCCTGGGTTTCGGCAATGCCGCCAATCGTTGATCCGGCGATACTTTTCCGGCCGGGTATCAAACTAAAGGCCACCAGGGCGGACGGCGTTGGCGGAGCACCGACGCAGATGTGGACACCGTCGGTTTTCAGCAGAGCCAGATACTGATTGTAGTCGTGCTCGGCCGAAACCGTATCCAGAATGAAGTCAAAATACCCCGTTACGGAAGCCAGTTGGGCCGGATCGCTCGTAACGACAAATTTGTGCGCTCCCAGTTTTTTGGCATCTTCCTCTTTTTTAGGCGACGTGCTCAATACCGTCACCTCAGCCCCCAACGCCACGCCGAATTTTACGCCCATGTGCCCCAGGCCACCCAGACCCAGAACGGCCAGTTTGTGTCCCGCGCCCACGTTCCAGTGCCGCAGGGGTGAGTAGGTGGTAATGCCCGCGCAGAGCAGCGGAGCCGCAGCCGCCAGGTCGAGCGATTCGGGCATGTGCAGCACGAAATCTTCGTGTACGACAATGGTGTTGGAGTAGCCACCGTAGGTAGGCGTTTTGTGGTCCTGCTCCCGGCTGTTGTAGGTGAGCGTGTTACCATTGGCGCAGTACTGCTCCAGACCATCCTGGCAATACGAACAGACCCGGCACGAATCGACCATGCAGCCGGTACCCGCCAGATCGCCCGCCTTGAATTTGCTGACTTCGCTGCCAACGGCGACAACCCGACCGACAATCTCGTGGCCCGGAACCATCGGAAAAATGCTGCCGCCCCACTCGTCCCGGATCTGGTGCAGGTCGGAATGACAAACGCCACAGTGAGTAATATCAAATTGAACGTCGTGCGGTCCAACGTCGCGCCGGTCAAAATTCCAGGGGGCCAGTTCAGTATCCTTGGTTTGCGCGGCATAGCCTTTTGTCCTAATCATAACGTTTTTGGTTAAATGAGCACAAACCTATACAGGTTTACCCGATAATGGTCAAATCGACGGGTGATTTTCGGATACGTTTGCCCGTGGCGGCAACTACAGCGTTACCTACAGCCCGGTGGATTTTTCCATTGCTTCGGTATAGCGCGTACCCACTACGTCAATCTGAGCCGTAGCTTCCTGAATTTCCCGCAGTTCGTCGGCCAGCATAACCAGCCCCAGAATAATCAGGATCAGGTAAATGTATTCGATCAGCAGGGGTTGCATGGTGCGACGATTGACTACTGACGAAGGTATCAGGAGTTCAGTTTATTTAGGCCGGGGTTTCGCGACGTTGACGTGTTTGATCAGGCATCCGCCACGGCGATCCGGCGGTACTCGTTGGGCGATTGCCCGACCCGCTGCTTAAAGACCCGGCTGAAATGCTGCGCGTATTTAAACCCTAACTCATAGGCAATTTCATTAACGGTTTTACTCCGCTCAACCATTTTCTCCTTGGCCACCTCAATCAGCTTCGACTGAATGTATTCCTGAGCGGATTGGCCCGTTTCTTTTTTCACTAAGTCGCCAAAATAATTAGCCGATAAATTCAACCGGTCGGCACAATAAGCCACCGAAGGCAAGCCATTCGTTTGGGGAGCATCCGATAAAAAATAGTGGTTAAGCAAAGCTTCAAACCGTTCTAAAAGCCCATGATGCACATGGTTCCGGGTGATGAACTGACGGTCGTAAAAACGAACGCAATAGTTCAGAAACAATTCAATATTGCTGACAATCAGCCGCTTGCTGTGCTTATCAATATTCTGTTCCAATTCGTAATTAATTTTTGCAAAGCAATCCAACACAATCTGCCGTTCCCGATTAGACAAATGCAGGGCTTCGTGCGACTGGTAGCCAAAGAACGTGTAGTCCTGGATATGCCGTCCAAGCTGCGTACCATGAATTAAGTCAGGGTGAAAGACCAGCGCATACCCTTTGGGCTGGTAAGTTTCCCCATTGCTGTTTATGCCGGCAACCTGTCCCGGTGCCTAAACACCAGGGTTCCTTCCTGATAATCATACGTATGCCGACCATACACCAGATCCCCGCATTTTACGTCTTTCAGGAAGATCGTGTAGAAGCCAAAATACATTCGGGAACCCTGTCGGGGAGCGGCCTTCGATAAATCAACCACACTCACCAGCGGGTGGCGTGTTTCAGTATTGTTGAAGGCATTATAATCGTTTATGGTCTCAAACCGGCGCAGGTCATCCATATACTTATTGGTTTATCCAGCCTGAAATTACTGCTTTATCGGGCCTTTTGTGGCTGGCCAACGGCTAATCAGGAATATTGGTAGATAAATCCGTAATTCATATACCATTTACGCCAGCCGTAAAAGAGACCTTTGTAAGGACTGGTATTGCTTATTACCTGAACGGTACCCTATTCAATCAAAACCCTGCAACAGTGGCCACATTCAACCTAAAAATCAACGGAAAAATCAGGCGGGTAGACGCTGATCCGGCCACGCCGATGCTTTGGGTCCTGCGCGACCATCTGGACCTGCAAGGCACCAAGTACGGCTGCGGCATCGCGCAGTGCGGGGCCTGCACCGTCCATTTGAACGGAACAGCGGTCCGCTCCTGTCAGTTGCCCGTTTCGGCCGTCGGCAAGGAGGCCATCACCACCATCGAAGGTCTATCGGCCAACGGCGACCACCCCGTGCAGAAAGCATGGATCGAACACGACGTGGCGCAGTGTGGCTACTGCCAGGCGGGGCAGATCATGAGCGCAGCCTCCCTGTTAAAAACGAATCCTAAGCCAACTGACGCTGACATCGATGCCGCCATGAGTGGTAACATCTGCCGGTGCGGTACCTATACCCGCATTAAGACCGCTATCCACGCAGCCGCAAAGAAATAAATCACCCCACCCCAACTATTGCAACCAAAAAAACTACGTACGACCGGCGTTCCTTCCTGAAAGTCTCGGCGCTGTCGGGCGGGGGAATGCTGCTGGGCTTTACCCTGTTCACTCAGGCGAAAGCCGCATCTGCACTGTCGGAAGGCAGCGTTCCGGGCGAGGTAGCGGAGCTAACCAGCTTCATTAAAATCACCCCGGAGGGCCAGATAACCATCCTGTCGCCCAACCCCGAATTCGGGCAGAACGTGAAAACGGCCATGCCGATGATGGTAGCCGAAGAATTAGACGCCGACTGGAAGGGCGTGGTGGTCGAGCAGGCTCCGTTTAATACCCAGCGTTACGGTCGGCAGTTTACGGGCGGTAGCCAGGGCATTCGGCAGGCCTGGAAAGGGCTGCGTACGGCGGGAGCTGCGGCCCGGCAGATGCTGCGGGAGGCAGCCGCGCAAGCCTGGAACGTACCCGTCGACGAGATTACCACCGAAGCGGGTGTATTGAACCACAAAGCCAGTGGTAAAACAGCGGGGTACGGCGCCATGGCCTCGGCGGCTGCCAAACTGCCGGTCCCGAAGGACGTAAAACTCAAACCGGTCAGTACGTTCAGGATTCTCAGCACCCCGCGCCAGAATGTGGAAGGTACGCGCATCGTAACGGGCAAACCGCTGTTCAGTTTAGATTACCGCCAGCCGGGAATGCTTATTGCCATGATGGTACACCCGCCGTTTGGCCAGAAACTGAAATCGTTCGACGCCACGGCAGTGCGAAAACTGCCCGGCATCCGGGATGTGTTTCCCATTACTGTTTACCCCGACGATTACGCCCAGCAAATCTTCGACACCCGGACGTTCAACGAATTAGTGGTTATCGTGGGCCGGTCGACCTGGGAGGTGATGCAGGCCAAAAAGAAACTCCGGGTGCAATGGCAACCGATTACCGACACCATTGAGAAGCAAAACGCCTTTGGCCAGCAGCGGGAATTGAAAATCCCGGCGGGCCTGGAAAGTACAACCACCCATTACGCGAAAATGCGGGAGCGGGATGCCCAGCCCGCCAGGGTACTGCGCCAGGATGGCGACCCCGAAGCGGCCTTTAAGTCGGCGGCTCAGGTGCTCGAACGGACCTACACCGCGCCGTTTCTGGCCCACAACTGCATGGAGCCGCTCAACTGCTTTGCTCACGTAACTGCCGATAAAGCTTTTTTGGCGGCTGGAATTCAGGCACCCGACTTTATCCGGCCAACGATTGCGGCCCGCCTGGGGATGCCGGTTGAGAAGATCGACATCGAGCTGACGCGCATGGGGGGCGGCTTTGGCCGCAAAGCCTACGGGCACTACATGGTCGAGGCAGCCCTGATTTCGCAGCACGTAAAGGCACCGATCAAGCTGATTTACACGCGGGAAGACGATATGACCTACGGCGTGTACCGCCCTATGTACAGCCTGACCTTTAGGGCCGCTTTTGACGCGGATAAAAAGCTCACCGCCTTTCACGTGCGGGGCGGGGGCATACCCGAAAGTGCGCTGGGTGGGGCCGAGAATAACTTCCCGGCCGGTGCCATTGACAATTACCTGGCCGACGAATGGGCGCTGCCCTCCAACATCACCATCGGGGCGTTCCGTGCACCGCGCTCCAACTTCATCGGCGGGGCGCAGCAGGCGTTTCTGGATGAGGTGGCCGAGGTGATGGGCAAAGACCCCATCGACTTCCGGCTGGGGCTGCTGGACCGGGCGAAAACCAACCCCGTTGGTAAAAACAACACGTATGAGGTAGACCGGTACGCGGGTGTGCTGAAACTGGTACGCGATAAATCGGGCTGGGGACAGACGGGCCAGGCAGACATACACCGGGGCGTGGCGGTTTATTTCTGCCACAACTCCTACGCGGCTCACGTGGTCGATTTGTCCATGAAGGCCGGGCAGCCGGTGGTGGAACGCGTCACCAGCGCGGTCGATTGTGGCGTGGTGGTGAACCTGATAGCGGCCAGCAACATGATTGAAGGGGCGGTGGTCGATGGCATCGGCAACGCGTTTTTCGGCAACCTAACGGTGAAAAACGGCAAGCCCGACCAAAGCAATTTCGACCAGTACCGCCTGATTCGCCACAACGAAGCCCCGAAAGTAATCGACGTACATTTCGTGCAGAACGAAATCGACCCGACGGGCCTCGGCGAGCCGCCGTTTCCGCCGGTCATCGGGGCACTGGCCAATGCACTCTACAAAGCCACGGGAAAACGCCTGTATACCCAGCCATTCCAGTCCCTTCTCGATAAGGGCGTTTAACCAAACCCTCATGCAGAAAGTCCACTTCGTCTGGTTTGTTATCCTGCTGAACGCAGTCGTCAGCGGCTGCGCCCGGTCTGCCAGCTCGTTTACCGGTAAATGGGAGATCACCGTGGCGCAAACGCCCGAAGTGAAATTCACAACGGACTTAGTGCGTAAACAGGGCCGATTAATCGGCGAACTAACCGACGCCCGCAACCCCGACAGCCCCAAATTCCTCATTACCAAGGTGGACGAAAAGGGCAACAGTATGTCGATCTACTACCGGTCGGGTGAAGGCAAAGAGCAGTTTATCGACCTGACGCGGGTAGATGCCGACAACCTGACCGGCACCATGTACACCTTTGATGCGTCGGCGAAACGGATCAGGTAACCCAATTATTCTATATGAAAACGGTCAAATTAAACAACGGTGTCGAGATGCCCATACTGGGGTTTGGCGTTTTTCAGGTGCCTGACCCGGCCGAATGTGAACGCAGCGTATTGGATGCCATCGAAACCGGCTACCGGCTGATTGATACGGCGTCTTCCTACGGCAATGAAAAAGCCGTAGGCCAGGCGATCAGGCATAGCGGAGTGCCGAGAGACGAGTTGTTTATCACGACCAAACTCTGGATTCAGTCGGACGGGTACGCTGGCGCTAAACAGGCGTTCGACAATTCGCTGAGAAAGCTGGGCTTAGATTACGTGGATCTGTACCTGATTCATCAGCCCTACGGCGACGTGTACGGCGAATGGCGAGCCATGCAGGAAGTGTACAAGGAAGGCCGGGCGCGGGCCATTAGCGTGAGCAATTTTTATCCCGACCGGCTGATGGATTTGATGATTCATAACGAAATCGTTCCGGCGGTCAATCAGATTGAAACCCACCCCTTCCATCAACAGGTGGAAACGCAGCAGTTCCTGACCGACAACGGTGTACAAATCGAGTCGTGGGGGCCGTTTGCGGAAGGTAAAAACGGAATTTTTCAGAATGAACTGTTGCGATCCATCGGCGCGAAATATAACAAAACAGTTGCTCAGGTTATCCTCCGCTGGCTGACCCAACGGGGCGTGGTTGCTATTCCTAAATCGGTTCGCAGGGAACGCATGGCCGAGAATTTCAATAGCCTCGATTTTGAATTAAGCGGGGACGATATGGAGGCCATCAAAACGCTGGACACCAACGCCAGCCTCTTCTTCGACCACCGCGACCCGGCGATGGTGAAATGGCTGGGAGAACGCAAATTAGACAACTAATCCGAACCCTAAATGGTACCTACTCAGAAAGGAAGGACCATCTGGTTCAACCAGGTAACGGACGAAGAATATGAGGGAAAGTAAACAGGTAAAACATAGCCATAGGGAACGTAACTGACAATCAACTTAACTCAAAAACTCATGAAGAAAGTAATTTTTGGCTTGATCCTGTGCGTAGCCGGTGCGCAGTTAGCACACGCTCAGGCGAGTCTGCCGAATTCAACCACAACCAGCCCGACCAAATCAGAGCAGGAAATCATCGACCTTTCTAAGGAAAAATGGCAGTGGATGTCTGATAAGAACGTGGACAAGCTGGGCACCTTATTCGATGAGAAAGCGGTCTTTGTTCACATGGGCGGAAGCTGGGGTAAAGACCAGGAACTCAATGTGATCAAATCCGGCAACATCTGGTACAAGAAAGCCGAGGTCTACGGGGCTTCCGTGAATACGATTGGCAATACGGCCATCCTGTTAAATGACATCGACCTGGTAGCGGTAGTGGGCGGGAATGAGGTGGTTAACCCATTTATGGTGACGGAGGTGTATACCAACCAAAACGGCAAATGGAAGCTGGGCTCGCTCACGTTCTCCAGGCTGATGAGGCCCGTAAAGACTACTAAGTAGGAAGTGCTTTAACCGAGGAAACATGTTGCATTACGGACTGTCTGAACTTGAGATAGTCGCCGGTTGAAATCGTAGTGTTGATGGCTGTTAGTTACCACACCGCTTCCGCTCAAGGGCAAAAAATGATGATACGTCTTTCAGAAATTGACATAGACCCGGTTCATCTGGACGAATACAAAGCCATTCTGGCGGAAGAATCGGCGTCCTCCGTAAAACTGGAGCCGGGTGTGATTGCCATTTTTCCGATGTATCAGAAGGAAAACCCCACGTCGGTACGGATTCTGGAAATGTATGCCGACAAAGCTGCTTACGAGATGCATTTGAAAACACCCCACTTTCAGACATACAAAACCACTACGCTTTCCATGGTGAAATCCCTGAAATTAGTGGATATGGAATCAATAAATGCCACCACAATGCCCGAGATCTTTAGAAAGTTAACTAAAGACAGATGATAAGTATGTCTGTTTGCAGGATGGTGCCTGTTCTGGTGGTAAGCGTCGCCATCCGCACTACGAAAAAGTAAGCTGTTTAGGCTGGCACCCCATGAGGTCGGCAAGTGTACGAGCAGAAAACCGACCTGAACAGCCAACCTTTACTCCTTTGCTGGTTTCGCAGTCGGGTGGACCTCCGCAACCGCCGTTGGTGCGCCCGAGGGAAGTTTTTGGGGCGTCGTGGTAGGGCCCGAAATTGTTATGATTCCGTTCTTCACCTGCATCCGGTCCAGACAGACAACCCGTTCGTCACCGGTTTTGGCCGTTCGGGCGTGGTAGACGCAAAACATCTCTTTCCCATCCGGCGAGTAGGCAATGCTGTTGTGTCCCGTGCCCGTTACCGTACCGCCATGATCGGTGTTTTGCTGCAGGACCGGGTTGTTGGCTGCTTTCCTGTACGGGCCCAACGGTGATGCCGCCGTAGCGTACCCAATGGCATAATACCGCCCCCCAAAATGATTGGCCGAATACATTATGTAATAGGTATCGCCTTTTTTAAACGTAACCGAGCCCTCCGTCCAGCGCCGGTTGACTTCGCGGGCGGTCACGGATCGGCTCTCCCAGTCGGCCTGCTTATTGCCCAGTGTAACGGGTGGCCGCAGCAACAGCACCGGTTCGCCGATAACGCCGGAAAAATCAGCGTTGAGTTCAACCCCGTACACCCAGCTTTCTTCAATCTCTTTAAACCAGCCTTTCTGGCGGGCTAAGTCGGCCACTTCGCTTTCAACCGGGTGCTTGTAGCAGCAACGCGAATAGTATAAATAGGCTTTGCCGTTGGGATCAAACAGCACATTAGCGTCGATGATCGGATACCCGGGATCAAAAATGGGTTTTTGCGCCAGATCAATGAACGGACCGGTCGGCTTGTCAGCCACGGCCACCCCTATTCGGAAGTTTTCTACTTCATGAGTTGGGTTTACCCGCCACTGAGCACTGTAGAAGAGATAGAATTTGCCCTTCACCTCATACACTTCGGGAGCCCAGTAAGCACCGCCCCACTCGGCTTTGGGATCGCTCCAGCCGTTCCTGTTATCGTGAAAATATACCTGCCCTTCCGGTTTCCAGTTCACCATATCTTTGGACGAATAGGCGGCAAATCCCTTATCGGCTCCCGCGCCCGTGCCGTACATGTAATAGGTATCCCCGGTATGCAGCACGTAAGGGTCACCGAACTGAACGGGCAAAGGATTGGCGTAGGTGGTTTTGGCCATAACAGGGCTTTGTGCGGAGAGATGCTGCACACCCGGCGCAGCAAACAGGCAAACCAGGAGCAATGATTTTTTCATGAGATCGATCTTTACTTGACTCAACACGAAAGTTTAGCTGCTTAGTGCACGAGTTTATCGAAGAAAGGCTGTAGCTCCCGGGCCAGAATGGCGTGATCCTCCACGTTAGGGTGCCCACTGCAGCCACTGGCCTGCATAGGTCGGAAGAAGTATACTGCCACGGGTTTGTCGGCAGGATTACCCGCATCAATGCTGCTTTTCACGGCCGTTAAGCAGTTTTGCAGCGTTTCCCGGTTTTTCCCGCTAATCATAGGGCTACTCAGCAAAGCAATCCGGGCCTTAGGGTATTTCGCCTTAACCAGCTGAACAAAGTTTATGTAATTGTTCACATACCGGGCACTATCGAAGGGCAGCCTTTCTTTTTTCCCATCCCCTTTGCTGAGATCGTTGGTGCCCAGAGCGATGCTGACCACCTCGGGGGTAAAGGCTGCGAAGTTCCAGCGCTGGGGGTTTTTAGCCTGAAAATCGACCCGCTCGTATACCTCCGGCATCGCAGGGCCATCACTGTTCCAGTTTCGATAGACCCCAATCCCGCTGACGCTGCTTAACACAAAATTAGCCCCCAGCGCCCGGGCCACGCGGGGGCCATACGCCATGTAAGCATTGTGCTGATCGTGGTATTGACCGCTGCCGCAGGGCACTTCCGACGGATCGGCTGCGGCCCCGCAGGTGATGCTGTTTCCGATAAATTCAATGAGGGGTGCCTTGCGCTCCTGTAAAGCGACGACATGGTTTCCCGTAATTTTTTGAATGAAGACAGGCCCCGTATGCGCTTCGGTTGCCTTATAGAGCCATACCGTATGCTTCCCTCCCGTTGGTGCTGTCAGGCTGATGGGCGCTGTAGACTGGCCGACTACTTTGATCCGTTTCTGGTAAACGCCGTCTAATTCGTATTGCAGGTAATTATGCCCCATCGTCGGTGGAATAGCGGCAAAGATTTGGCAGGCATCGCCCTCAAAACTAAACCCAACGTGCATGGCCGAGCTAATCATTTCCAGGCCCTGCTTCGGGTCTGCTCTGAACCGACCGTAGGGTGTCAGCGCCGTTGCGGGTAAGGTGGTGGGTTGGGTTGATTTTGTTTTAGAGGAAACGCAGCTTAAGCAGAAGCAGAATAAACTAATGCCCAGAAAAAGTTTAGGTAGTTTCATAAGAATGAGTTGACGTTTCACAAAGTAACAGGATTGGCTCGTATCCGGCGGTTGAAAATGTTGGGCTTATGACGTTTTTGTTATCAATTGCAGCGGCCGTCATGTCGGCAGGGGCCATACAGGCTGGTCTGGCGCAACCGGACAGCTGGTTGCCGTACCTCTTTACGAGCTAACTCCCGGCGAGCGGTGTCCCGAAGATGCCGACTGCCAGTTCCAGCCAAACCAGGATCAGCGCCATCAGAAGAACCCCGCAGATGGCGATGCGGTAGCCGGTTCTACGCACCTTCCTCAGTACAAGCTCGCACAGCAGACCGGTGCTGAGCAGCAGGACACCCGCGACAACAAAATCGAAAAGAGTCCATCTCACTTCATCAGTGAACTGCATGGCTGTCAAGGGTATGAACAGTATAAACGCTACGGTGAGTACAATGCCAATAAGTCTTCTGTTCTGCATGGTTATATAGGTTTTATTTTACCAAAAGTGCTCCACGCACCAAAAGTATTAAAAAGTACTTTGCAATACAAAGTAAATAACTGGAAATTTCCAGTTAATACCCCTGAAGTTCGTTCGCTTCCTATTCCTGCTGGTACAATTTGTACAAATCCTACCTGACCGGAAAGGGTAACCCAGCCCCTCAGGCTTAGTCAACGTCATGACCGCGTCGCCGGTCGGGACGGTGGCTACGTAGTAGGATTGTTTATTTTTGGCAGTTAGCAATCGCCTGGTTTTGACTGTTTACGCTGGAGTTTCCTAAATTAGCCTCTGGCAATCAGACCGTTCCGATTTTTGGTACTATCATAACGATAATTACCGCGCTCATTGCTACTATTGCCTTGCCAACCTTCGGACAGTACGCCCTCAACGGGGCGTATGATGCCTAAACCAGCCCTGACTACCATGAAAAAAGCACTTACCCTTCCTCTTTTTTACCTCCTGCTAACTTCGGCCGGACTGGCCCAATCGGTCAGTCCGCTTACCGAATCAGCCAACCGGTTTCTGAGCACGCTCAGTGCCGACGAACTGGGCAAAACGCAGTACGCCTTCACTGATTCGCTGCGGTACAAATGGACCAATCTGCCCGTGGGCATGGTTCCCCGGCCCGGTATCGCCTACGGTTCGCTGTCCGACAAGAGCCGCATGGCGTTTCACAGGGTGCTGTCGGCCATGCTTAGTTCGCAGGGGTATCTGAAAACGGCCAGTATTATGCAGTTGGACGATATTCTGAATACGCTCTACCAGCAGGCATTCGACAAGGGCGAGATCGACCAGAAAATGCTGTCCATGATGCAGGGGTTGAAATGGTCGCACGGCAACTATTACATCTCAGTCTGGGGTAAGCCCCAGCCGAACCAGCCCTGGGGCCTGAATTTTGGCGGTCATCACATGGCGCTAAGCCTGACCTCCGACGGCAAAAATATATCCATGTCGCCGTATTTTGTGGGTACCGACCCGGCAGAAGTGAAGTCGGCTAAATATGCGGGCCTGCGGGTATTGAGCAAGGAAGAAGATTACGGCTTTATGCTCATCAACGCCCTGACCGACAGGCAGAAAGCCGTGGCGATGCTGAAGCAGGATGTACCCAAAGACATCATCACCAGTCCGCAGGGTAGTCAGCGCATTACCAGCTATTACGGCATTGCAGCCGGGCAATTTGACGACGGCCAGAAGGATTTATTAAAGCTGCTGATTCAGGAGTACACCCATAATTTCGAGCACGAAAAAGCGCATCTGCTTTTCGATAAAATCCTGAAGTCGGGTATCGACAAGGTGTATTTCGCCTGGGTAGGGGCGCTTGAGAATAATAAACCCCATTACTACATTATCAACGGCCCCGATTTTCTGATCGAGTACGACAACGTTGGGTTTCAAAACGATGGCAATCATATTCACGCCATTCTGCGCGAGAAGGGTCAGGATTTTGGCGAGGACTTATTAAAGCGGCATTATCTGGAAGCCAAACATTGACTTCGTTTTCGGGGGCACTTCCGCCGTATTGTTGCGAGGCAAGACCACCCGCTGCTCTTTTGGTTTTCCATAAAAAAGGCACTTCTGCTACAGAAGTGCCTTTTTTATGGCGATGACCGAGATAACGCTGCCCCTTAACTGACGCTATCTTCTGTCAGGAAACGGCGTTCATTCGGTTGAATGTAGTGCGCAGGTCATCCGGCGTGGCGTTGGCCATTGCTTCGCTGAACCCGAAGGTTAGTTCAGTCTTGCCTTGTTTTAACTGCTCAAAAACAGCGTCGATAAAGGCACTGACCGGTGGAGCCTGATCGTGCAGTCCCTTACCGCCCAGGTCGGTATTGAGGGCGGGCGGAATCATCTCGATTACTTCGATCCCACTGGCTTTTACCAGCGCCCGTAATGACAAAGTGAACGAATGAAAAAACGCTTTAGTGGCCGAATAAACCGGCACTTTGGTGAGTGGCGTAAAGGCCAGACCCGATGTCACGTTGACAATCGTTCTGATGGCGGGCAGCTTGATAAACAACGACGTTAGGTGCAGCGGGGCCTCAATGTTCGTCGTAATTTCCTGTTTAGCCCGCTCAAAAAAGTCATCGTCCGCAACCGACATCCACTGCTGTATACCCGCATTGTTCACCAATACCGTCAGGTCGGGGTGCTCGTCGGCAATCCACTGATAAAGGGCCTGCCGGTCGTCGGCAACCGATAAATCACACACCTTTGTGATGACAGACGGGAATTTGGCGGCCACTTCGCTGAGCGCGGCCTCCCGTCGGCCACAGATAATGACGGTATTGTTCTCCCGGATAAACCGTTCGGTAAGCCCCAGGCCAATGCCCGATGCGCCACCGGTGATCAAAATTTTGTTGTTGGAAATGTTCATGCTGTTTCCTGCCTGACTGGTTAGCGGTTGACTCTTTACCCAGCAAAGGTAGTTCGGGTAATGATTATGAACAGTACATGACTCCAACCAATACGTACCCAATTCAACGTTGCCGAAAAGTGAAGGCGGTAACCGGCTAAAATTCCTGAAGGGTCACCCGTTCGGCCATGCAGCCAGGTGACGCAAGTCAAACCAGTACCTTCGCCAAGGCCGGGCAGCGGGCACCCTGGCGAATTTTTAGCCAACACTCCGGTTTTACCGTAACTTGACGGCCCTCATCAACCCATTTTGTTTATGACCGACCTTGACCGTATTGCCCTTCAGGAGGAGCGCCTGGTATTTGACCGCTTCGATGCGGGCACCGCCTGGATACTCGGCACCCGCCTGAAAGAAGCCGTGGAAGCCATTGGAAAAGGAGTTGCCATTGATATTCAGTTACATGGCCAGCCCCTGTTTTTTCTGGCCATGCCCGGCACCACGCCCGACAATGTGGAGTGGGCGCGACGCAAACGCAATACCGTGCTGCGCTATCACCGGAGTTCGTACGCCCTCGGGCTGGAATTGAAGCAGCAGCAGACTACGCTGAGCGAGAAAGCGGATATCGACGCCCGCGATTATGCCACGCATGGAGGCAGTTTTCCACTCCGACTTCGGGGAACGGGCTGCGTCGGCACCATCACGGTGTCGGGACTGCCCCAGCGTCAGGACCACAACCTGATTGTGGCCGTGCTGGCTGACCTGCTGGGGCAATCGCTTGCCGAAATCGGGCTTGATTAGCTGCTGTGATTTTTAATCCCCAACCCTGTATGCGTATAGCCTCTGTATAACCTCACCCCTCCTTACTCCCATGAAATTCCCCCTTATCCTCTGTCTGCTTTTTGTCTTCTTCAGCCCGACAACCGCGTGGCGGGCCACTGCCCAAACGCCCGACAACACCTTTGTGTATGGTGACCCCCTACCCGATGCACCCGAACTCGCGGCTCGCGGCACCTTTGGTGTTGGCGTCCGTACGGTGAAACTGCTGCATACCGGTCAGGTAGATGTGCTGCACCAGAAAGACGGTCAGCACCCCCTGTATGACCGTCCGCTGACGGTTGAAGTCTGGTATCCGGCCCGCATCCCGACCGCACAACCGGCCCGTGTAGCGTATGAAGACGTGTTAGGCCGGTTTAACGATCCAAAACGCCCCCTCGTCCCCTTCACGTTCGCAGGTCGGGCACTGCGCGAGGCCGAACCCGATCCCAGCGGAGGGGCTTACCCGCTGGTTATTGTATCGCACGGCTACGTCGGGTCGCGGCTGCTGCTTACCTACCTGACCGAAAATCTGGCGTCCAAAGGGTACGTCGTGGTAGCCATTGACCATACTGAATCGACCTACCGCGATGTGGCCGGTTTTCCCAGCACACTGCTGAACCGCTCCCTCGATGATCTGTTCGTACTGAATGAAATGGCCCGGCTGAGTGCTAAAGCGAGTGGCAGTTTCCTGACCGGATTGCTTAATGCCGACAATACCGCACTGGTGGGCTATTCGATGGGTGGTTATGGTGCCCTTAATGCGGTTGGAGCGGGCTACAGCGCCCAGGCGGTAAAGCTGTTCGGGCAGATTGCCGGCGGCAGCACTGCCCTGCAAACCCGCACGATGGATTCACCAGCGTACAAAACCTCGCAGGACCCGCGCATCAAAGCGGTGGTAGCTTTCGCCCCCTGGGGCATGGAACGGGGCGTTTGGGATGCCGCCGGCCTGGCCGGACTGCGGCTCCCGACGCTGTTTGTGGCGGGTAGTAAAGACGATGTATCTGGCTACGAAAAAGGCACTAAAGCCATCTATGAGGGTGCCGTTAACGCCGACCGCTATCTGCTGACCTACGTTAACGCCCGGCATAATGTAGCCCCCAACCCGCCCCCGGCCGAGTCCATGAAACCCGGTATGCCCTTCGACGATTACATGCACTATGCCGAACCAGCCTGGAACGAGCGCCGGATTAATAACATCAACCAGCATTTTGTAACGGCATTTCTGGGCATGCACCTCAAAAAACTCGACTACGGAAAGTACTTCGATCTGAAAGAAACCGATGCCGACGGACCGTGGACCGGTTTCAAACCCCGCACCTCGGTGGGGCTGGAGATGCGGCATGCCAGGCCGTAACTAACCACGGATAAGGGTTTGGCGTGTGTTATGCCGTTGGGTATGGCACACGCCATTTTTTTACAAAGGTGCCGCTAACGCTAATCCCCAAACATTTGTCTGTACTTCCGGCTTATAAATGCGCGAACGGCCCTTTTGTACCTGATTGGGTTCTTCCATTTACTCAACGGAAAACGTGCATGACCCAATTTTTCGACCAGCCGGAGCTTCATAGGGTCCGGCCTAAACCAGTTTCCCCGGCAAACCTTTATTTATTCAGTCAACTGCCACCCGGCCCCGAACTTCGCGTATCGGTTATTATCCCGGTTCGCAACGAAGCCGACCACCTCACCACTACGCTTGATTCTCTCCGTACCCAGCAATCTTTGTCGGGTGCTCCCCTATCTGCCGATCTCTACGAAGTGCTGGTGCTGACCAACAACTGTACCGATACCTCCCACGAATTGGCTGTACAGTATCAGGCCCTGTTTCCTCAGTTTCCGCTGCACATCGCCAATGTCCACCTGCCCCGCGAACAGGCCAACATTGGTCATGTCCGGCGACTATTGATGGATGAAGCCTGCCGACGACTGCTTAGCACCGGAAACGGACGGGGAATCATTGCGTCGACCGATGGAGACACGGTACCCGACATTCACTGGATTGCGCAGACCATCGCCGAAATTGACCGGGGTAACGATGCCGTAGGCGGGCGCATTCTGACCCGGCCAGTTGCGGCCCGACCGAATCGCACCGGCGAACCGGCAGCCCGTCGCTATCATTTGCTGGATGTTACCTATCGGCACCTCGTAGCCAAAGCCGAAGCCCGAATCGACCCAATGGAAAATGACCCCTGGCCGCGTCATTTTCAGCATTTCGGTGCCAGCTTAGCCGTTACCTGCGCGACCTATCTGAAAGCCGGGCGCTTACCCACCGTACCCTATCTGGAAGACGATGCGTTCTACCAGGCCATGCTCCGCATCGACGCCAAAGTACGCAAGAGCCCGAGCGTAAAGGTGTTTACCTCCACCCGAACGCAGGGCCGTGTGGATGTTGGGTTCTCGTGGCAGTTGAAACAATGGGCCGATATGACGACGGCGCAACAACTACCGCAGGTAGACAGCGCCGAAGCGGTGATTAGCCGGTTTCAGTGCCGCCGACTCCTCCGCGACTGCTGGCAAACCATGGCCCAGACTGACCGCCAGGCCGATCTACGGGCGATGGCTGCCCAACTGCAGTTCGACCCGGACTGGCTCTGCCGCGAAACAGCCACCAACCGGTATTTTGGTCAACTCTGGGCAAACGTGGAGGAGAAGATAGCCGTTACAGGCAGTCTGTGTCCGCAGACCGTACCCATTACAACAGCCATTGCCGGCTTGCGGGCCTTTCTGCGGGAGCACGATTAATTTTTCCTGAACACATCGAGCCGGTAGGTATCCGCCCGCTGATTATGCAGGTGAGTCAGTGGCTGGTTGGAGCCACTAACGGCCATAAAAGCCTCATGGACCTGATCGCCGGTGAGGGGATAATCATGTACGGGGGGTGTCCAGTGAACCAGCACGAGGTCGCCCCCCGTAACCAGATTAGCCGTGATTTGTGTGCGCGCCAGTGCCAGATCAGCAACGGACAGGTAATACCCCACTTCCGAGAGCAGAATTAAGTCAAACGGGCTGGCCGGGGAATCAGCGGGGATGCTCCGTTGCTCAACCGTCACCTGCGGATAAGGAGCCAGGCGTTCGCGGGCGGTTTTGAGCGGTAACGCACTGGCATCAATCGACAACAGCGCAGCGCAGCGCGGAGCCAGCATCGCACTCAGCACACCAATGGAACAGCCAATCTCGAATGCATTCGTATAGTGTGTCTTCGGCAGGGCCGCCAGCGTAGCCTCATATTTGGCCCGTTCGTAATCGCTCGTGGTAAAATTCCACGGATCATCGCTGGCCCTGTATACATCATCGAAATACGTCTGCGTCAACGTGTCTTTAGGTGGATTCATGGAAAACAGTCAGATCGGTTCAAAAAACAATTCGTGCGGTACGTCGAAATGAGCCAGTAACTCGGGCGAGAGGTAAAACGCCGTAGGGTCATCGTTAATCAGCCGTGTCACCTGTGAACGGTGGGCGGCAATGGCCCGTTTCTTCCGGTCAACTGCCAGTCCAATGGATATTTGCAGCACCCGAACTTCGCCGGGCCGGGGCTGATCGGCTTCACCACCTAATTCCCAAAGCCAGATCGGGTATTCGAGCCACCGGGGTTGTAAAGCCTGTTTTTGTACGGCCTCATACAGCAGTTGCCAGGTAGCGCGGTGGTCGCGGTGCGGATCACGACGCCAGGGCACCAGTACCGTATCAGGTTTCAGTTCATTGAGTATGCGCCATACGGCGTCGACCGCTGGGGCAAATTCCACGTCGTTCGGTGTTGGTACCTGAGTATCGGGCAGCCGTAAGAATATGGCCGACTCAGGCGTCACATTCAGGATGTGTAAAGCCTGCCGGGCCTCGTCTTCCCGCAATTCACTCAGTCGCCGGGCTGGATACGTGGGTGAGTTCGGGTGTGACTGACTACCATCACTAACAAATAGCACATGAACCGGTACGTTGGCATCGCGCAGCAGCGCAATGGCCCCGCCCGCGCCCAGCGACTCATCATCGGGGTGGGGAGCGACAACCAGCGTCCTGCCAAATTCGGTTACGTCGGTTATGGGCCGGGCCGGACTGCGGGCCAGCAACTCGGCCTGTTTATGTCCAGAGATCGTTGGCATCGGTGGTATGGGTCAGCACGTAACGACCAATATCGGTCAGGGTGGCGTCCGGGGCGGGTTGACGCAGGTAGAAGGTAAGATCGCGGTGAATACGCTCGAATGGCAGGGGCCGCATCAGTCCCCGCGCGCCCACCGACTTTTCGGCTAAAGGCATCACCCGCAGGCAGATTTCTTCAATGGCCGTCCGGGTCATGTTCGCATAGGCCACAATTGTCTCCGCCGTTTCGCCCTGACTAAGCCACGCATCGGTCTTTGTCCCGGCGGTTTGCAGCCATTGATTCCCGGACTCAATCAGGTAAGCCATCTCGGCCAGCCGCGTTTGCTGAAACACATCGCCGGTACGGCCCAGTTCGGTCAGGTACGCCTTTGTGGCATCGAACAGGGCTTCGGCCCCGCCGAGTTGCACGGCAGCAAACCGGATGGCGCCCCCGCTGAAATGAGGCTGCCGGTAGTAAGCGCCGGGTTGCCCCAGCAGGTCCTCCTCCGCTATTTCTACACCGGTAAAGTCCAGCCGGAACGAGGCCGATGCGCGCATACCCAGCGGTTGCCAGAAACGCCGGTCTTCGGGCAGCGGCTGCACCGTTTCGGTGGGTACCACCACCATCTGCCAACCCCGTTTTGGTCCGCCAACCAGTTCGCCTGTAATAAGCGGCCGACTGACCCAGCCCGCTCCCGAACAGAACGTTTTCGCCCCTTCGAGCCGGTACTGTCCATTGCCCAGGGTATGAATACGGATACCGTTGTCGGCCTGCGTGTTCCAGACGCTGAACAGCCGGTTATGCAGGGCTACATCGTTTTGCCAGCGTCGTTGCTGCGCCGGAGTGGCGTGCAGGTGAATGAGTTGCAGGGCGTTGATATGGCCTTCGTAGACCCGGCCCACGGCCAGGTTAGCGGCCCCAATGCGCTTCAGCAGGTTTAGCAGCCGAGCCATGTTGGGCTTGGTCAGGTCGAGCGCATGACCGGGCAGGGTAACCGCCAGCGCACCTGCTTCGGACAGCCAGGTAAAGGCATCAGTTGGAAAATCGCCGTCGGTGTCCGTTGCCGGAGCCTGGTCGGCAATACGTCGCAGCAGGTCCGTTAACCGGCTGGTTTCTAATTGAGCAACTGTCATGAATGGTGTTATGACGTCGTATGGCGCCATGTATATGAAACTGTGGAACCCAACGCAAATGTTTTGGCGCGGGTGTCTTTCCGACAATTTACCCAGCCGATACTCACCAAAACGGTCGGCCACAGCGGGCGGGCAACTTTGAAACATGCCCATTTCTGTCAATCTTTAACGCTTCATCGAACCCATTCAGCAATCATCCTTTTAATGAAACGCAGATCCTTCATCAAACAAAGTTCGGCGGCCGGGTTGGCCGCAACCACGCTCGCTGTAACCGCCTGCACATCGTCTACCGAAAAAACCGGACAGTCTCCGACCGCTCCTGCCCCTTACACCGATACTTTCGAGCTGAACGAAACGACCATCGACGCGCTCCAGGAGAAAATGAAAGCGGGCACCTACACCGCAGCCGCGCTCACCAGACTCTACCTGGATCGAATCGACGCTATTGACAAAAAGGGACCCGTGCTCAACTCCGTTATTGAGGTCAATCCCGATGCCATGACCATCGCCGAAGCGATGGACGCTGAACGGAAAGCCGGTAAGGTACGCGGCCCCCTGCATGGCATCCCCATCCTGATCAAAGACAATATTGACACCGGCGACAAGATGATGACCACCGCCGGAGCGCTGGCACTGGCGGGTCATAAAGCGGCCACGGATGCGTTCGTGGCTAAACAACTGCGCGATGCGGGTGCGGTCATCCTGGGCAAAACGAACCTGAGTGAGTGGGCAAACTTCCGCTCCACACGCTCATCGAGCGGCTGGAGCAGCCGGGGCGGACAAACGAAAAACCCGTTCGTGCTGGATCGCAGCCCGTGCGGCTCCAGTTCGGGGTCGGGGGCGGCTGTAGCTGCTAACCTGTGCGCGGTAGCAGTCGGCACCGAAACCGATGGGTCGGTCATTGCGCCCGCGTCGTTTTGCGGCCTGGTCGGCATAAAACCAACGGTCGGTTTAGTGAGCCGGAGCGGGATTATTCCCATTTCAAGCACGCAGGATACCGCTGGTCCCATGACCCGAACCGTGAAGGATGCCGCTTTGCTGCTGGGCGTGATGGCTGGCGTTGACCCGGCCGATGCCGTGACGGCCGAAAGCAAGGGCAAGGCTGAAAAAGAGTACACCCGGTTTCTGGACGCCAGCAGCCTGAAGGGCAAGCGCATCGGGGTTGAAAAGGCTTTTCTGACCGGCCACGAAGGCGTGGTAAGCTTATATAAGCAAGCCATTGAGACGCTGAAAAAGCAGGGGGCCACCATTGTGGAAGTCGAACTGCTCAAGAGTTTGAGCGATATTGGTTCAGCCGAGTTTACCGTGTTGCAGTACGAGTTCAAGGCGGGCGTCAACAAGTATCTGTCGACGGCCAATGCGCCCGTGAAAACGCTGGCCGATGTGATTGCCTTTAACCGGAAAAACGAAGCCAAAGCGATGCCGTACTTCAAGCAGGAAACACTCGAAAGCAGTGACCAGAAAGGTGGTCTTGACAGCAGCGAATACACCGACGCGCTGAAAAAGACCCGATCCTCCCGACAACGGATCGACGCCCTGATGAGCCAGCACAAGCTGGATGCAATTGCCGGGACCAGCATCGGGTACGCGGGCTGCATTGACCTGGTCAACGGCGACTACGACACGGGTTTCTATTTCTGTCCCCCGGCGGCTATGGCGGGGTATCCGCACATTACCGTGCCGATGGGCCGGGTGCATGAACTACCGGTCGGGTTCTCGCTCATCGCCGGGGCGTATCAGGAAGGCCCGTTGTTAGGCCTTGCTTATGCCTTTGAACAGGCTACCAACAAGCGGACGGCCCCGAAATTTCTCAACAGCCTGATTCCGGCCTGACACCGTCACCGGGTGTTCAGCAGTGGCCGAACACCCGGTGGCTTTTCAATACACTACGGTATCGGTGGCATGGCTTACTTCGCGCTCGAAGGCTATGTAGTGAACAACCTGCTGCTTCAGGTTCAGGAGCGGTTCAATGGATACCTGACACCAGTACAGTTCCCCGTTTTTACGGTAGTTTACGATATTTCCGGCGAACGGTTTATCCACCGACAGGCAGTCGCGGATAGCCTGCCGGGTTTCGGGCGCGGTTTCCGGTCCCTGCAAAAATGAGGGTGTTTGCCCTGCTGTTTCATCGGGGGTGTAACCTGTCATGCGGGTAAAGCCCCGATTCACAAACTGAATCTGCCGCCGACGGTCGGTCACGACCAGTGCGTGCGCCGGGTTCTGTAGAAATAACCGGACCCGGTGCCGGTCGAACTGCCAGTGATGGGTAATAGCCAGACCCAGAAACTGGTCGAAATCCAGTTGACTGGCACCGGCCAGACGGACAGGGCGTTGCAAAAACTCCAGACCGCACAGGAGCGGAAAATGGGGCGATGTGGTTGTAAATGAACCACTGCCGGGGGTCAAGTCAGAGGAAGACATCATCAGTGGTATTTTAATGATTCATGCTTAGAACAGTCACAGCGACAGGTGCTTAACCAGGAGAACTCAAAGATAAGCGTCTGTCCGTCAATGGCCTTACGGTATGCATACTCAATGTTAACTTAAAAAGTTACCAGATTGAGCCTGTTTTATTAACTAATGAGTCACCGGTCTGTTCGCAGGAGCAGCAACAGGCGGCAAAACCGGCCCGACCAGGGAGCCAGGTTTTACCAGATACGGCGTAGGCTAACAGACCCACCCACCGCCCGGTTCAGCAAATCGCCCTCATCAACGGCAAGAGCACCCGACAACACCGTGTTAGCCAGCGACCGCAGCGGCAGCGATACCCGCACCATGCCCGAAAACTGATGCAGTGTCCGGTCAGCATTCGGGCCATCGTAGTAGCCCTGATTCCGGCTAAACGACAACCGGCCCTGTACCGTAGCCCGGCCCCCGGCCAGTGCTTCAAAGGCGGTATAATACGCCATAACGCGGTTATAGGGGAAGTACAAACCGGTCGTGGGCGGATTAGCAATGTCCGGCCCCGGCACGATAAAGGGCGTGCCGATGGTTTGCCCGAAATACGACCACCCCTGTATGTACTGCAAGTGATTATAGTAGTTGTCGGCCCCGGTAAAACTCTGCGTGGGCGATTTAAACACGGCTCCCGACTGATTGGCTGCGGCCATCACCTCACCCACAATCCGACGCCAGTACCAGCCTCGCCCCGCACTCGGTTCGGTTTGATTCTGCCAGCTCAGGCCGTAGAGACCATCGGGGAAATTGCGCCAGGCCGTACCACTGGCGTCTTCGTAGGGGTGCTGATGGTATACCAGCCAGGCAGCCCCCCGGCGTCTGAGCGTCAGGGCCATGTCGACACTACCAAGGTGATTGCCGATGCGGTTAGCCCCGTCGAAGTTGGTAAAGCGGTCGTTCTGGTAGTCGTCGGGAATTTTACCCAGCACCACGCCCGTCAGGTAATCGTGAAAATTATTCGTCAGCCGCCCGTTTACCGCCACTACGTTGTTTTTGAGGTAATCGGCCTCACCCGCCCACTGCACCTGATGGTTGATTCCGAGCTGCCCCTGTATTGGACTGCGCGACCGACCGAAGCGCAGGTAAAGGGTTTTTTGATGCAGATACGCGTGCTGAATGTAGTGCACATTAAAAAGCCCGTGCGAAAACGTCCCCTTAACCGCTACGGCACCGCCCAGAAACGGAATCGGCACATAATCGGGCAGGGCAATTTCGATTTTTGGGATGGGCAGGGCATTCCCCGAAACATCAAACGAGCCCGACGAAAGCAGCGTATCTACGATACCAGTGATCTGTCGGCGACGGCCAACCCAGAGTTCAACAGCCCGCCACCGCACGGCGGCTACCGCTTCGGGGATCAGGAACTGCTGACGGCCCTGCACTGCCTGATCGCGGTTCAGATTGCCCACGACCTCTGCCCCGAACATCCAGCGAATCCGGTGCGGCCGCAACGAATCAATACCCTGATACGCCCGGCCTGCCCCTACCCGCAGCGTACCGGCCGGATTCTGGATTGGCGTGCTGCCCCACTGATTACTCCGCAGCCAGAACGGGGTCCGGCTGGCAGTGGCGGCATACGCGCCGACTTCAGCCGAGAAGCGGACCGGCGACCGGCGATTCAGACTAACCGACTGCGCCAGGGTAAGTCCCACTCCGGGCAGAAAAAGGCTAACGCAAAGCAGTGAACGGACCAGTTGAAGCATCGCCTGATGAATGAGGTAAGAATCAGACGGGCAAGTTAATTGCTTTTGCGCCGACGCGGTGCTTTGGCTTTTTCATCGGGCTCGGGTTTGTTTTCGGCCGCATCGCTCTGTTCACGCATCAGGGAGCGGTAAAAACCCCGCAGGACGTATTCATCCTGTATGTCATCGACGAGAAGGTGGAGTTTCTCGCGTACTTCGTTAATACTCATGCTGCTAAGTGCTGGGCTGGTTAATAGATGGACGGAGTGTCCCCAATTTTGTCAGTAACCACAACAAACAGTGTAGCTGTTTCGTCCGGCTTTTTCGGATAAAAATTAACAACTGTCTAACCCATAGTTAGCTGTGTATGCCACCCCGATACTTCTGTTTATTTTAGTGCCTTCATGTAGAATTCTGTTATTCAACCCATTATCTCATGCGCTTTTGTTCAGTCTTTCTGCTGTTTATACTGTTTACGGGTTCGTTACACGCCCAGCCTGCTGCGGCCCAACTGAAACCCGGTTTTGACATTGATGAGTACTTATCACTCCTGAGTATATCATCGCGGCAGGGCGATGCCGTGCGGGCAGGCGAGCAGGTTCCCGCGCCCGTAGGCTGTCGTCGCATCTATCGTTCGCCCACCGTTGGTCTCGATAACCGCTGGGATTTCTGGCTGCGCGACGATACCGTAGCCGTCATCAGCCTGCGCGGCACTACGGCGCAACTACCAAGCTGGCTGGCGAATTTTTATGCCGCTATGGTGCCCGCTACGGGTGCAATCACGCTGAATGACAGTACCCGTTTCACCTACAAACTGGCCGAAAACCCGGCGGCTATGGTGCATACGGGCTGGCTCGTGAGCCTGGGCAGTCTGGCACCTACCATTCTGGAGCAGGTGCGGCTGGCTTACGGCACCGGGGTTCGGGAGTTCATCATCATGGGCCACAGTCAGGGAGGTGCCATTGCGTTTCTGCTGCGCTCCTACCTGCATTACCTGACCGAAAACGGTGGGTTACCCAGGGATCTCGTTTATAAAACGTATTGTAGTGCAGCGCCTAAACCGGGCAATATGTACTACGCCTATGATTATGATTTTTTAACCCGTAACGGCTGGGGGTTCAACGTAGTCAACGGGTTGGACTGGGTACCCGAAACGCCGTTTACCGTACAGCGCATCAGCGATTTTAATCCCATTAACCCATTCGTGAATGTAAAACTGGCCCTTAAAAAACAGCCGACGCTGGTGCGCTGGTATGCGACCCACGTGTTTAACAAGATGGACAAAGCCACCCGCACGGCACAGCAACGGTTTCAGAAATACCTCGGCAACGTGGTGTATTCGCAGGTAAAAAAGACGGTACCGCAGTTAAAACAACCGGCTTATGCACCGGGCAGCAACTACATGCGGGCGGGTGTACCTATTGTGCTGCTGCCCGCTGATGCGTACCGAAAAACCTTTCCTGACGACCCTAAGCAGGTTTTCCTGCATCATATGCTCTGGAATTATTATACGCTGGCAAAACAGTACTATGGGAAGTAAGCAGGTGATAATGCCCCGTCAAGGGGATAAAAACAGATGCCATATCTCCAAGATATGGCATCTGTTTTTATCCCCTTGACGAACCCAACCCCTATTTTTTTACAGACGCGAGCACCCGTTTAATGAGTTCGTTCGGGCTGCCGTTATGCCACCGCCAGACAATGACGATGTCGTTGGCTGGATCGACATAGATCGTATTGGAACCGGCCCCCAAGGCTGCATAGCTGTTGGCAGGGGCATCGGGCCAGGCTTTTCGCTCGGTGTTCAGCCACCAAAGGTAGCCATAATCGGGGCCTACCGTTCCACGAGTAGTAGCCTGTTTCACCCAGCTTTCCGACACAATCTGTTTGCTCCCCCAGCGACCGTTCCGCAGAAATAAGTAGCCGAAACGGGCTTCGTCGCGGGCACTGATGCGTAAGCCCCCACCCCAGCGCGTTCCCCCACTGACCGAGGGCATCTGTTTGCCGTTCACCTCGGCCATAGCTACCGGATAGGGAATGTATTGCCACGTATTAGATGCGCCAATTGGGTTAAAGATTTCATCACGCACCACGTCGGGCATTGGCTTCTTCCAGATGCGCAGCAACGAGAGTGCGAACCGGTTTATCCGAACATCGTTGTACTCCCAATACGTGCCGGGGGTTTTTAGGTCGCGGGGTTTGCGTTCGCCCTGTCCAAAGGCTTCTTTCCCCACGAAATCACTGTTCTTGCCCCACATGTTGCCCTCCCACTCGCTGGTCTGCTGCGCGTGATATTGCCAGGTTACCGGCCGGTTTTGCGCCGACTCATAACCACCATCCTTCACATAATTGATTACCGGGTCGTGAATGTCTTTAATCATGCTCCGGTCTATCGAAATCCCCAAAACGGTCGACAGCAGGCTTTTGGCAACACTGTACGTTGGGTCAACAGCTTCCGTATCACCCCATTCAGCCACGATGTAGCCATGCCGTATGACCAGGCCATTCGTTTTCGCCCGACTCGCAGGCATGGGACCGAGCAACTTGCCAAAAATCTGCTCTTGTGTGGAGAAGTCAGGCTTCATTTGCGTTGTCTCCTGCGTTTTGGCAAAGGCCACCGCCGAATCGAGCAGCGTTGCATTCATGCCCACCTGCGTTGGCTTGCGATGCGCCCAGGCAGCGCCCTTAGCCGGAAAATAGATGGTATCAGGCTGCGTCGTGGCTGAGCGGTGACAGTTTGTGAGGACAATGAGTAAAAAAAGCAGGCGGAGTTTAGAGGACATGGGGGCTGCGGAAAAGAATTTTTGTTCGGTGTTACCCCACCCTCTGAAGGGGCTTCACGCGGTTAGCCACCGGTAGCCAATCCCATGAAGCCCCTTCCGGGGTTGGGGTACTCTTCATCATCTTGTTACTTCCGGTAATCCAGCGCAGGTTTACGGTTACCCAGCAGCGCTTCGTAATGGAAGTCTTTACCCCGTGCGTCGAGCCAGTCTTTACGGGCTGTCTCGACTAATTTAGGATTACTGAACAGATCAATAGCCGTCAACGCGAGGGTTTTGGCGGCCACAATCATGCCTTTCTGGCCGATGCTGGTGCCGCTGCAAGCCACCGCCTGCCAGCTATGTGCCGCCGTGCCCGGCACCCACGTAGCCGTACTCAGCCCAACGGTTGGTACAGCCCAGCTTACATCCCCTACATCGGTGGAGCCGCTGCTCAGCACATCGTTCGTCGTGTTGGCAAACGGTATCACCTTAGCCGCTTCGGCAGGCTTCTTAACCTTATCAGCCGCCAGTCCGAACGTACCATCCAGGGTTTCGGCAAATTTCAGTTCGTCCGGGGTGTAGGTAACGCCCCCGACGGTGGTCAGGTTTTTGTGCATCAGTTTAGCCAGCGACTCGACGGGAAGCAGGTTAAAAACACCCCCGATCACTTCCAGTTCGACTTTGGTATCCGTACCAATAGCGGCTCCTTCGGCGGCCCGGGTAATGCGCTTCCAGACATCCTGCACAATGTCGCGGTTCTTGTTACGGGCGTAATAATAGACCTCGGCAAAATCAGGCACGACATTCGGTGCGTCGCCCCCGCGCGTGATGATGTAATGCACCCGCGTATCGGAAGGAATGTGTTCGCGCATCATATTCACCATGTTATCCATCGCTTCCACGCCATCTAAGGCCGACCGGCCGCGTTCGGGCGAGGCCGCAGCGTGGGCCGAGATGCCCCGAAAGCGGAATTTACCGGTAATATTCGCCATAGAGGTGCCCGCATCAGCCCCGTTTCTATCGCCCGGATGCCAGTGCAGGACCACATCGGTATCGTTGAATAAGCCTTCGCGCACCATGTACACCTTACCCGACCCGCCCTCTTCGGCCGGGCAGCCGTACAGTTTAATGGTACCGGCGTGCTTTGTTTGCAGCATCCAGTTTTTGACCGCAATAGCTGATGCCATTGAGCCGGTGCCGAATAAATTATGGCCACAGCCATGCCCCGCCTTTTGCCCGGCAATGACTTTCCGCTCCGGCGCATCCTCCTGCGCCAGCCCCGGCAGGGCATCGTATTCGGCCAGAATACCAATCACGGGCTTTCCACTGCCGTAGGTGGCCACAAAAGCCGTTGGAATACCCGCTACGCCAGCCTGCACGCTAAATCCCTCTTTTTTGAGTTCTTCCTGCAACAGGGCCGAACTTTTGGTTTCCTGATAGCCGACTTCGGCAAACTCCCATATTTGACGGGAAATACCGGCATAACGAGCGGCCTGTTTATCAATACCGGCCAGTACGGCCTGTTGCTGAGCAGGCGGGATAGCCTGCCCGTGGGTTAGTTGAGTCAGTGTCAGCGCGGACAGCAGACTCCAGGTAAATTTCTTCATGGGGATGAGTTAACAGGTAAAACTTCAGGTTGCAATCAGGTAAATATAGCAACCGATTGATAGCCGTTGCCATGTTCAGCCTGACAGATACCGCTTTTGGGGCACATTAACTGAGCCTGTTAGTCCTATTGACCACCTTAGCGTTCAGCCGATTGGGTAGAAAACTAAAAATGGGCCAGGCACAGAAATTGCCCTGAAAAACATACCGAATCAACGGGCAGGAAACGCTGTAGCTTATAAACCGACCTTGAGTGGTTAACCCAACATACTTTATCAGGCATTTTCTCAACTTAATTTCGGCCCTAAATAGTCCGGCCGAGCCATAGTTTCAACCGGTTTTTCCTACTTTTGCGAACCACTTGAACCAGCCGTATGCGTTTTTACTTATCCTCCGTACTCTCTTCCTTTATTATTCTGACGTTATTGGCCGGGAGTTGTAGCACCGGCACTAAAACGAGCCAGACAGATCGGACAACCCCCGTTAAGTCCGTAACCGCCGACGCCATTCAGGCACCCGTCAACCAGGCGACAGCCAGCGAGGAAGGTGCTGAGGCCAGTTCGCCCCCCCCCGCGCCAACCGGTAAAACCGCCGATGCCACAACCGTATTGAGCCGCCCGCAGGTACCCATTTTATGCTATCACCAGATCCGCGACTGGCGTGGCAGTGATTCCAAGGGCGCTAAAGACTACATTGTACCGGTCGCTAATTTCAAACAGCAAATGCAGATGCTGGCCGACAGCGGCTACCATACCATCCTGCCCGATCAGTTGTACGCCTACCTGAACACCGGAGCGGCCCTGCCCAAAAAGCCAATCATGCTTACCTTCGATGATACGGACCTGGATCAGTACACGATAGCTGCCCCTGAAATGGAAAAGCACGGTTTCAAAGGGGTTTTCTTTATTATGACGGTGTCTATTGGCCGACATGGCAAGCAGCCGTACATGGATAAAACGCAGATCAAATCCCTGTCGGACCGGGGCCATGCCATTGCTTCGCACACCTGGGATCACCATAACGTGAAGAAATATCAGGGCGAGGATTGGGTAACGCAGATCGACGAGCCAACGAAAGAACTGGAAGAAATCACGGGTAAACCCATTAAGTACTTTGCGTATCCCTTTGGGTTGTGGAACCCACAGGCCATCCCGGAACTGAAAAAACGCGGGATGATTGCGGCTTTCCAGTTGGCCGATAAGCGCGACCCACAGGACCCGCTCTTTACCATCCGACGGATCATTGCCAGTGGCTACTGGAGCCCCAAAACACTGTCCAACGGCATCAGGAACAGCTTCACAAAAACGATCTGAGTAAACGAACTGACCGTAACCACAAACGGCACCGGACTCAAATCCGGTGCCGTTTGTGGTTACGGCATGGTCACAGGCGTGAGCGACTGCTTGATACTGCGAATACGGTCGTTGAAATTCAGGGTAGCAAAATCAAGTTCCGGCACCCGGATCGTCTCGAGTAACTCCTGCACCGGGGGATGATGCGGAATGCGTTTACCCGTAGCCACGCTAATGTATTTTGACGTGACCCACAGCACATTTTTGAGTTGCGTACCGGCATCGTCGGTCATGTAAAACTCGGTCACAATCCCATCCTCACCCGCGAAGATTACCCGCGACATAATCCGTACCCACTCGCTCACCAATGCCGGCCGGATGTAGGCAATCTGGTGCTGATACACGACCCAACTGCTTTTTAACTCGCTGAACAACTGACCCGGATCGAAGCCGTAGAGTTTAGCAACCTGATCTTCGCGGGCGTTGAAATAATAGTCGAAATACTTCGCATTGTTTAAGTGCTGCAGGGGGTCACAATCCTGGAAGCGAACCAGCACCCGCGATTGGGTTTCGGTCGGGTACTGGTTGTTGGGGTCGCGTTTAAA
The DNA here is from genome assembly GCA_964251665.1 of uncultured Cytophagales bacterium. Lineage (GTDB taxonomy): Bacteria > Bacteroidota > Bacteroidia > Cytophagales > Spirosomataceae > JBBQLG01. The sequence goes on along the minus strand of CAXUKO010000010.1, from coordinate 191,503 downwards.
CATGGGCAATGGATAATTTTGGCAAAAATCGGATAAAAATCACAGTCGCCCAGCGCGTTTACGTAATCACAGTACCGATATTAGCGTTGTACAATAAAATCGTTGTTCCCTTTTATTTTTAGTTATTATGAATATGCTGCGTGCACTCCTGCCGTTACTGATTTTATGGGTATCCATTTCGGCTTTTGCGCCCAAGGATAATCCCGGTGCTATTGTCGGTACCTGGCTGAACGGCTCCAAAAAAGGCCATGTCCAGATCTACGAGAAAGATGGCCGGTATTACGGTAAACTCGTCTGGCTCCAGATTCCCAATGATCCCACTTCGGGTAAACCCAAACTGGACGTCAAAAACGGCGACGAATCGCGCCGGTCCCGCCCGCTGATGAACCTGCCCATCATGTACAACCTACAGTATAAGAGCGGCAACGTCTGGGACGACGGCAAGATTTACAACCCCGAAGATGGCAAGGAGTACAACTGCAAGATGACACTTAAAGACCCCAATACGCTCGATGTACGGGGTTACCTCGGCGTGTCGATTCTTGGCAAAACGCAGACGTGGGTGCGGGTGAAGTAATTTTATGGTGCGGAGTTCGTAGTTTGGGGTTAAACTACAGACCAAACCCTTATGAACTGTATCATTATTGGCGCGGGTCTGGCAGTAGCCGGTCGGCTGGCTCAGGCCGGAACGCCGTTTACGCTCCTCGAAGCCAGTGGGCAAGTGGGTCAGGCGTGGCGCCAGCATTACGACCGGCTCCACCTGCATACGGTTAAAGAATACTCCGCCCTGCCGCATCTCCCCTACCCGGCCGAGTACCCCACGTACGTTTCCAAAGATCAATTGGTCAGCTACCTGGAACAGTACACGGCTCATTTTAACATTCAACCCCTGTTTAATCAGGCCGTTACCGGCATTCGCCGTTCTGGCGATGGCTGGACGGTAACGACCGAAACCAGTTCCTTTTTCAGCCATCAGGTGGTGGTTTCGACGGGGTACAACCGGGTGCCCAACGAGCCGGACCTGCCGGGACAAGCTGCCTTTCGGGGAGAACTCCTGCACAGCCGCAAGTACCGAACGGGGGCCGCTTTTGCCGGTAAACGCGTACTGGTCGTTGGTATGGGCAATACCGGGGCAGAACTGGCGCTCGACCTGTACGAACAGGGTGCCCAGCCCTTTATCTCGGTTCGTAGTCCGGTCCATATCGTGCAGCGCGACACTATGGGCCGACCCACCCAGCCGACCGCGATTTTTCTGAATAAATTCCCGAACTGGTTTTACGACTTGCTGGCTGGTTTATCGCAAAAACTCACCGTGGGTGATTTATCGGCCTATGGCATTCAGACGCCACCGTATGCGCCATCGTATGGCATTCGGAAATTCGGTAAAATCCCCGTCATCAACATCGGTACGCTGGAGCAGATCAGGGCTGGCACCATCACCGTAGTGCCGGGCATCGAACAACTTCAGGCTGATACTGTGACCTTTACGGATGGGCGAACACTGCCCTTCGACGTTATTGTGAAGGCAACGGGTTACCGACCCGGCTTGACTACAATGCTGGGCGATGAGCTGTCGGCAAGGGTACTCAATGAGAAAGGCTATCCCCGTAGTCTCTGGTTTGACGAGCCGGGCCTGGACGGGCTCCACTTTTTGGGGTTTAAAACACCCCTGACGGGTATTCTGAACAACATTAATTGCGATTCAGGCCGTATTACGGATCATCTGCGGCAAAACAATTTAGTCGCGGTATAGTTCTATTTAGGTAATCACGACGATTACAGCATCATTCAACGTTAAACTAAACACTGCCATGAACGAGACAACCGCCAGCGGAATGTGGGACGAAATGAAAGGTAAACTCAAGAAAGCCTACGCCGAACTTACTGATGATGATCTGAAACACGACGAAGGCGAAGCCGACGAAATGTGGGGCAAAGTCCAGCAGAAAACGGGTAAAACCAAAGACGAAGTAACCAAGGCCATCGCCGACATTTAATTCGTCTGTATACAAGCTTATATTGCCCAAAACCGGCCCCACTCAGAGGCCGGTTTTTTGTTTTGTGTAGAAGTTGTTTAGAGAAGTCAATTCTACTATTTTGGCGGTTTATGAACCACCAGCCAAAAAAAAATCCATTTACACCGATCAGGGAAGAGCCGAAATCTTTTTTCAAACCATAAATCTGGATCACTATTTAACGAAGTACCTGAAAGATCTCGACAAACCAGACGATAAACGCTCGCATAGACTCACGTTCAGCGAAATAACAAAGCTGTTAAGTCAGGGGAACGTTTTGATTGAAAAATACGCTGATGCCAAGAAGAAGTACTTTGCCATCTCGCATTACGAAGAACGTTACTACTATATTGTTTTTTACCTGGAAAAGCGGGAGGACTGTGACAAATTATTCGCTGTAATCGTAACTGCATATGCCACAAACAACGAAGACATCCACAATCGGTACGAAAGCTACCTCAGGAAAACCAAAGACCGGTTTGGCCGATGAATTAGGTGTGAACGAGCCGTATCTTAACCCCGACTCTGCCGCTACGGATATATTGATGCGCGTTGAGGGCAAGTACTACAAATTTGATGTCAATGGCGAACCGTATCGATTCTACCCACCTGGCACGAAACAACCCAGTTCCCGCCCTAAACCGAAATCATAAAAAACCGGCCCCACTCAGAGGCCGGTTTTTTTATGCCTTTATCGCTGTTAAAAATTCTGAAATGCGCAACCGTTTACTTACAATGTCTTGACTTAGAGCCAGTTTGTCCGTACCTATACCGGCAACGACAACCCGTTTCTAACCTCTTACTATAGACTACCATGCTGACTTTCCGAGGACTCGTCCGGTGGCTTCCTCTTGCTGCCACGCTCGCCCTGAACGCCCTGCCGACTCAGGCCCAGACCGCCCTGCCCAACGGTGTTACCAAAGTGGCGTCTGTAGAAGGCATCACTGAGTACCAGCTCAAAAACGGACTGCGGGTGCTGCTGTTCCCTGACCCTTCCAAACCAACAGTGACCGTAAACATCACCTACCTCGTTGGGTCCCGGCACGAAGGGCTGGGGGAAACCGGCATGGCTCACCTGCTGGAGCACATGGTCTTTAAAGGCTCAACGAATCACAAAAACATCATGCAGGAGCTGACTGAGCATGGCACCTGGCCCAACGGCACAACCTGGTACGACCGCACAAACTATTTCGAGACGTTCTCGTCGACCGATGAAAATCTGAAATGGGCACTCGACCTCGAAGCCGACCGGATGGTGAACTCGTTCATTGCCAAAAAGGACCTTGAGACCGAGTTTACCGTTGTTCGCAATGAGTTTGAGATTGGTGAGAATTCTCCGCAGTCGGTATTAATGGAACGTGTGTTGTCGTCGGCTTATCTCTGGCACAACTATGGTAAGTCGACCATCGGTTCAAAGGAAGATATTGAACGGGTACCAATAGAAAATTTGCAGTCTTTCTACAAAAAATATTACCAGCCCGATAACGCCGTGCTTTTGGTGGCCGGTAAGTTCGATGAAGCCAAAACACTCGCGCTGGTCAGTCAGCAGTTTGGCCCTATTCCACGTCCGACCCGGCAGTTGCAGAAAACATACTCCGTAGAGCCAACGCAGGACGGCGAACGCCAGACTACCCTTCGGCGCGTAGGCGATACACAGGGCGTGGCCGCAGCCTACCATACCCCCGCCGGTTCTCACCCCGACTATGCCGTCATCGACGTACTAATGGACGTGTTAACCAACGAACCGGGCGGACGTATTTATAAGGCTTTGATTGAGAGCAAGAAAGCCGCTTCGCAATGGGGTTGGACACCCGCACTGCACGATGCAGGATTTGCCTTTTTTTATGCCGAACTCCGCAAAGAGCAATCGCTCGATTCGGCCCGGACGGTTATGCTGGCTACGCTCGATGACGTCAGTCGTAAGGCTCCTACCCCTGAAGAAGTGGATCGCGCCAAAACTAAACTACTCAAAGATATTGACCTGTTGTTCAAGAATACTGACCGCATCGGTCTGCAACTAAGCGAATGGATAGCTACCGGCGACTGGCGGCTTGTTTTTCTCTACCGCGACGCCATCCGTAAGGTACAGCCCGCAGATGTGCAACGCGTGGCAACCGCCTACTTCAAGCCGTCTAACCGGACGGTGGGCGTGTTTATTCCCGATCAGAAACCGGACCGGGCGGATATTCCTGAAACACCCGACGTAACGGCATTGGTAAAAGACTATAGAGGAGAACAGGCAGTAGTTGCTGGTGAAGCCTTCGATGTATCGCCTGCCAACATCGATGCCCGTACCAAACGCGGGGCCGAAGCCAGTGGACTTAAGTACGCACTGATGCCCAAAAGTACGCGGGGTAACTCCGTAAATGTGCAGATGCGGTTACGGTATGGCGACGAAGCAAGCCTGATGAACAAAAGCATGGCAGCCAGTTTTACGGCGTCGATGCTGGAGCGCGGGTCCAAAACCCGGTCTTACCAGCAAATCAAGGACGAACTGGATAAGCTGAACGCCCGCGTGAATACCTACGGCTACGGGCAGTCGACTATCGTCGGTATCGAATCCGAAAAAGACAAACTCCCGGCCGTGATGGCGGTGGTAGCGGACTATATGAAAAATCCGTCGTTCCCGCCCGCAGAGTTCGACAAGCTGAAACAGGAGCGGCTGGCGCAGATTGAAGCCCAGAAACAGGAACCGCAGTCCATTGCGTTCAACGTCAGCCGTCGGCTTATTGCCCCGTATCCCAAAGGGCACCCCTTCTACACCATGACGTTCGATGAGGAAATTGCTGCCATCAACGCCCTGACGCTCGCCGAGGTGAAGCAGTTTTACGCCGATTTTTATGGTGCTCAGGATGCGACAATCGCTGTAGTTGGAGCATTCGATGAACCAACGGCGCGTAAGGTGATAAAAGACGATCTGGCAGGCTGGAAAGCGCCGAAAACCTATACCCGGGTGCCAATGACACTGTTTACCGATGTGAAGCCGCAAACGCAGGCCATTCAGGCCAACGATAAAACCAGTGCCATGTTTGCGGGCGGTATGCAGTTTGCCATGCGCGACGATGATCCTGAGTACCCTGCTATGGCGATGGCCAACTACATCCTGGGCGAGGGCATGCTTAATTCACGGTTAGCGACCCGTATCCGCGTGAAAGATGGCCTGAGCTACGGCGTTGGTTCCTACATGTACGCCGACGACAACGACCGTGTGGCTAACTTCGGTTCGTACGCCATTTTCAATCCCGAAAACGCCGAGAAGTTCAGTAAGGCGTTCCGGGAAGAGGTCGAGAAAATGGCCAAAGACGGCGTGACGGCCGAGGAAGTGAAAGCGGCTAAATCGGCCATGCTTCAGGAAAAACAGGTGGAACGGTCGCAGGACGGTATGTTAGCCAGCCGATTAGCGCAATATCTGACCAAAAAGGAAGGCCGCACCTTTGCTTACGACGCGGACCTGATCCGAAAGATTGATGCCCTGACACCCCAGCAGGTTAACGCAGTGCTAAAAAAATACCTGACCTACGACAAGTTAGTGATGGTGCAGGCCGGTGACTTTGCCAAAGCCGCTAAAAAACTGGCCGACAAGACGCCCGACTCGCAGGCTCCGGCGGCAGCGGGTAGCGGTAAAAAGAACTAACAACCGGACTTACGGGTGACGGCGGATTTAAGAATCTGCCGTCACCCGTAAGTCCGGTTGTTTTTTATACCAAATAACTATATTTTTAGTTATTAAACTATGAACTACGTCAGGCTATGAAAACGCTTCTCGCGCCCCTGCTGATTTGGCTTACTACCGTCTGTAGTCAGGCGCAGGTGACCGTTATGTTGCTGAAAGACACCGCCCGCTACCAGGTCAGCCGGGAAACACTCAACAGAGACTACAGGCCGATTCAAACTTTGCTCGCCAGCCAACCGGCAGTAGTGGCTAAGTATCGAATAGAGCAATTTGACCGGCTGAATACATTTATCCTGAAGCAGGCCAACCTGCCCAAACGGGGCCTTAATCTATTTCTTAATGCTTATTATGAACCGAACGGCAAGGCGAAATGGGTGCTGGTCGAGCCGTTTGAGGAGATGCCCGATTCCACGCAGCAACGGGTTCTTCAGTTGCTGACCGATTTTTACGGGTCAACGCCGTTTTCGGTTGGCAGCACAGTTCCGTTCTCTTATAAATCGGCCTATTTCATCGGGCAACCTGCCCCGCCTAAACGCAGCGTACGGACCGGCGCGGGCACCATCGCAAGTGTGGAAGCAGCCCGCCACACGACGCGGCCGGACACCGTTACAAAGTTATTTTTCAATCAGTTAAGCCTAACTACTATTCCCGAGGAAGTGTATCGCTTCCCTAATCTGGAAGAACTTGACCTGTCCAAAAATTCAATTAAGCATCTGCCTGCCCGGCTCACGACCGACCTACCTAAACTGAAACGACTCAGCCTGCTCTTCAACCAGCTCACCGACGACAGTGTGTCGTTCAGCTGCAATAAACACCTTGTCGCGCTGAACATTCAGGGAAACCACCTGACACAAATTCCGGCCTCGACCCGTAAAAACCGGCGACTGGAAAGTCTTTGGATTGGCAACAACAAGCTGGCTTCTGTACACACCAAAGGCCTGCGCCGACTCAACAACCTGAACCTGTATAACGCCGGGCTGGTTGAGTTCCCCAAACAGATTGCCCGGCTCAAACGCCTGAAGATTCTCGATTTGTACTACAACAGTTTCACCACGCTGCCGGAGCGAATCGGGCGGTTGCGCAGCCTGGAGCAATTGGCTATTTCGCACAACAAACTCAAAGAACTTCCCGCGTCGCTGGGTCGGCTGCGTAATCTGACTACGGTGTTTGCGCACCATAACCAGCTCAGTCAGTTACCGGAAACGCTGCCCAGGCTACCCCGGCTGAAAACGCTCGACATTGGCTATAACTGGTTCAGTGTAGTGCCTGATGCACTCCCCGCCCTCACCTCGCTGGAAGAACTGGATTTGAGCAACAATAACCTACAGGAACTGCCCGCTTCGCTCACCAAATTAACGCACCTGAAGAAGCTGTACCTCCGCCAGAATCCGTTCCTGCGCAGTCAGGCGTTAACCGGCACATCGGCCCAACTCATTGATCAACTCGAAGCCAACCGAACGGAGGTTTTCCATTAAACTGACCGCTTGGCAGATAAACCGTAATAAAATCAGTAGTTGCGGATTGAAATGGCCGCGCTGGCTGTTAGTTCGGAAACAAGCCTTCACTTAATGCAGTCAATCTCTACCCCTGTTCCTGCCAAACTCAACCCCGTAACGCTCTGGTCCGCCTTAGTAGCGGTCTATATTATTTGGGGATCGACATACCTGTTCGCGCACTTCATGACCGAACGGATGCCTCCGCTCTACATGGCCTCGCTCCGGTTTCTGACGGCGGGTTCACTGCTTTATGCCTACGCCCGGCTGACGGGCACTCCCGCTCCTACCCGGCGCGACTGGTCTGCAACGGGGCTGATCGGCCTGTTGATGCTGGCCTTCGCGAACGGCTGCATTACGGTTAGCCTTCAGTACCTGCCAACGGGCATTGTCGCCCTGATTGCCGCGATGGTACCTGTCTTCGTGCTCAGTCTCAACTGGATCAGCTTCAATAAAATCAGGCCAACCAACCTCTCCCTGCTGGGCCTGCTGCTCGGCCTGGTTGGCGTTTATTTCCTCATTAAACCCGATAATCTGCAACCAACCGGCGATCTTACCCGCAGCCTGATTGGCTTTGGCCTGGTTATGGTCGCGAACCTGGCCTGGGCGTTCGGCACCCTGCTCTCGGGCCGGCTGAAACTGCCGGGCCAAAATATCTCAACGGCTATGCAAATGCTTGCCGGTGGCGTTGTTTTATTGATCTCCAGCTTATTGATTGAGCCGATTTCGTTAATTAGTATTGTCGACGCCCCCGCGAAGGCGCTGTATTCGTTGCTCTACCTCATCTTTTTCGGTTCGCTGATTGGCTTTTCGTCGTACTCCTGGCTGGCCCGTAATGCACCTCCGCAGTTGGTATCGACCTATGCCTATGTCAACCCGGTAGTGGCTGTTCTGTTAGGGGCTTCCTTTGCGGGCGAAGCCATCACAACTCAGTCGCTGATTGGCGCAGGCATCATCGTCTCCGGCGTCGTACTGATTACCTTTGGCAGAAAATAATGAGTGAGTTATTGACTGAGTGAATTGTTGAATGACTGAATGAGCGGGATAGCGAATCAGCAAAGGAGTGAATGGCGAGGCCATCGGCTATCAATAAGTCATTCAACGAATCACTCACCGGGCGGGCAACCTGTCGCTCATTCACTCATTCAACAACTCACTCATTCACTCATTCAATAACTCACTCATTCACTCATTCAACAACTCCTTATGCGCACGGTAGCTATTTTGCTTTTTAACGAGATTGAAGTGCTGGATTTCGCCGGGCCGTTTGAGGTGTTCGGTGTAGCAGGCCGCCGGTCGGGCGAGGCTCCTTTTCACGAACCTCCATTCCAGGTATTTACCGTTGCCGAACGCGGGCCGGTCTATGCCAGAAATGGTCTGACCATCACGCCAACCTATTTACTGAATGATCACCCGAAGGCCGACATTATCGTGGTGCCGGGCGGGGGTGGTTACCATACCGACAAAACACCGTTTGGCTCCCGACGCGAGATGGACAACCCTGCGGTGCTGAACTGGGTCAGCCGGACAGCCCAAACGGCAGAACTGGTACTGTCGGTTTGTACGGGAGCGTTTATTCTGGGGCAGGCGGGGTTACTGGAAAACATCGCGGCTACCACGCATTTTATGGCCGCCGAGGATATGCAGACCCGGAACCCAACGACCCGGGTTTCGCCCGAAGAACGCTACATTGATACCGGCAAGATTATCACTTCGGCGGGTATTTCGGCGGGCATCGACATGTCGCTGTATGTAGTCGGGCGACTGTTGGGGCAGGACGCAGCCAGCGAAACCGCCCGGTACATGCAGTACGACTACTGGACCTAAGACCGATCAGGTAACGGGCAATGGCGGTTGGGGCAGGGCCTCGAACACCGCTTTAGCCTGGTCAACACCCTTCTGAAACATCTGCTTCATCGCTGCCGGATCGAACGTCAGCCCGCCCGGCCCACCTTCCGTGAGTTTAGCCTGCGGTCGAATTTCGTGAATGACCGTTACTGATGTACCCGCCACCGGATTGCCCGCCTGCCCGAATGCCTTATCGATCAACGCCGGAGAAACGCCCTGCGCCCGAAGTTGTGTCTTTACCCGATCCAGATACGTGTTTGTTTGCCGATAGAGGTTCGCCAGCCGGTAATCGTTATCACCGACATCCTCCGAAAACAGGTCAATGGTGCGCTCAAGCATGGCCGTTGCTTTGCTGATGAGCCGGTTGTCGGCGGGCGTCTGAGCGGGGCTGTTGGTGATGGCAATAATCGTCTGCGCGCCGTTGTCAATGGCGGCTTGCAGGGGAGTCAACTCTCGCACCCCACCATCCACATACTGTCGGGTGGGCTGAGCACCGGGTCGCCACTCAACCGGCTGCATAAATACCGGCTGGCAGGAAGATGCCAGCATGGCCCGGCGCAAATCCGTGACGGTTAGCATCCGTTCGACATCATAGTCCGGTGTCGGGGATGCGGGTTGCAGCGAGAAATAAACCAGGCGTTCCGTTTGCAGACAGATTGCAGCCAGAAATACCGGCTTACCCGATGCGACCAGGCGGGCAAAGCGGGCATCGGTCAGGTTCGTTTCGATAAGCCGTTTCAATGGCGTTGCATCGTGCAGGGATACCCCCGTAACCAGGTTACCGATGCCGCCCATAATGAGCACGTCGGACTGCCGGGTGGTGGTATAGATGGTTTCGAGCAGAGCCAGTTCCCCGATGGCCGCCAGGGGGGCAATGAGCGAACCGGTACTGGTACCGCAGTATATATCGAACTGGTCGATGGGCCTGACGTGCTGCTGAATGTACGACAGCGCACCAACGGCGAACGCTCCCTTTGAGCCGCCCCCACTGATTACTAAGGCTGTTTTTGCCATGACTGATGGGGTTAAAGCGGTAGGATTTTTCGTTTCGCCGGGTTATAACTCAATCCGAACTGAAACCAGGTCGTTGGCTGAATCAGGTCGCGGTGCAGTTTGAGCGAAACAGCAAGCAGATCAGAACTGCCGAGTCCAATGCCGCCCCCAATCAGTTGCCGACTGTCGCCGGGGCGGGTTGCCCACAAAAACTCACCAATCAAATGCAGGTTAAACGAACTGGCGGTTAATACAGGTGGTCCCTGAAGCAGTTTGACCGTCAAACGGGGTCCGGCCAGCACCCCGGCACGCCCGCCCGGATAAAAGCCACCCACTACCGCACCCAGCCGCAGGTGACCGGGAATAAGCGAAACCTGCGGCACGGCCTGAAGCGTCAGCAGATACAAGGGCGACCCGCCAGCGGGTTGATTGAACCCCTGCCCCAGTTCGATTGGCAGCGAGAAATCCTTCGGAAATTCCTGCGCCTGCCCCGAATAGCGCAGACAGAGCAAAATCAGGAATAAGGTAATTGGGCGCATAAGGTTTAGGAGGAAAGAGCCACCCAAAATACGCGGAAAACAAAGCCGCAAACAAACCAACAACTACCTGACCAACAGCGTATTCCTACGCATTTATTCAGTCCGTTGGCGGCACACTCACCGCTGTCCAGCCCCCATCGACTACCAGTGTCTGCCCGGTGATGTGACGCGACGCGGGCGCTACCAGAAACAGGGCCGCATTGGCAATATCAGCTACCGTCGCCGGGCGTCCCATCGGCGTAATGCGCGACCAGGTCGGGATGTAAGCTGGGTCGTTTAAAGTACGTTCGGTGAGGGTTGCCCCCGGTGCTACAGCGTTGATCGTAATCCCGTGGGGCGATAAGTCGATGACCAAGGATCGGGCCAGCATCTCCAGCCCGGCTTTGGTCATGCCGTAAGCGGCCAGGCTGGCGTGGGCCTGATGCCCGGTTACTGATGACATCAGCAGGATACTTCCCCCGCTTTGTTGCGTCCGCATCTGCCGGGCAGCCGCCTGAGCCAGAAAAAAACTTCCCTGCAAATTAACCGTCATCACCCGTTGCAGAGCCCCGGGCGTGTAGTCGAAAAAGTCGCCGAAGAGCGTAATACCCGCGTTGGCAATGGCGATAGTCAGCGATCCGAACGTCGTTACGGCGGTATCGACCATGTGCCGGATAAACACCACGTCGGATGCATCACCGGGACAGGCTTCACAGATGCCCCCGGCGACGCGGATGGTTTCGGCGGCTTTTTCGGCCAGTTCGGGATTCAGGTCGTTGAGGAGCACAGCCGCGCCCTGCTGACAGAGTGCTTCGGCGATGGCAAACCCAATACCCTGCCCCGCACCAGTGATGAGGGCGGTTTGATTCGTGAAAGCTGACTTCATAAAACTTGTTTAAGCGGGCGTTCGGGTGCCCTTCCCATAGCGGGCGACTTAAGTCGCCCGCTATGGGAAGCAATCATCAATGCGAATCGCGTTTCACCTCGCTCCCGGAACCACCCCGCAGGAAATCAAAATCGGCCCCCTCATGGGCTTGCGTCACATGACGGACGTATAGATTCACGTAGCCCCGGGTATACCCCAGATCAACAGGCGTGAAATGAGCCAGCCGTTCGGCCAGTTCTTCATCAGAAACGTGCAGGTGCAAACTCCGGTTGGCTACATCAAGCGTAATCAGATCACCATTCTGCACCAGAGCCAGATTACCACCCACGGCGGCTTCGGGCGAAACGTGCAGGACGACCGTACCAAAGCCGGTGCCACTCATCCGCCCGTCCGAAATCCTGATCATATCATGAACACCCTGCGCCAGCACTTTAGCGGGCAGTTGCATATTGCCCACTTCGGGCATACCGGGATAACCCCTCGGCCCGACGTTTTTCAATACCAGCACACAACTTGGATCGACGTCCAGGTTTGGGTCGTCGATGCGGGCTTTATAATCATCGATATTCTCAAAAACGACTGCCCGGCCCGTGTGCTGCATCAGCGCGGGGGTAGCCGCCGATGGTTTCAGCACGGCACCATTCGGGCAAAGATTCCCCCGCAGTACGGCCACGCCCGACTCCGGCTTAAACGGCTGGTCGACGGTAGCAATCACCGCCGGATCGTAGCATTGGGCGTCGGCGCAGTTCTCGCCCAGCGTCCGGCCGTTAACCGTCAGGGTATCATTATGCAAAAACGAACGCAGTTCGCGAATAACAGCGGGTAACCCACCGGCATAAAACAGATCTTCGACGAAATGTTCGCCCGAGGGTTGCAGGTTAGCCAGCAGGGGAATCTGGGCGGAAAGCCGGTCAAAATCGTCCAGCGACAGGCTGATGGGGGCCGCACCACCTGCCCCGCTGATACGCCCGGCAATGGCCATCAGGTGCAGGATAAAATTGGTGGACCCGCCCAAAGCCGCATTAATCACAATGGCATTCTCAAACGCGGCCTGGGTCAGAATCTTAGAGGGCGTTATGCCTTCCCGTACCAGTTCAACCGCCCGAACGCCGGTCATGTGAGCGAGGACTTTCCGGCGCGAATCGGCAGCCGGAATTGTCGCGTTATCGGGCAGCGACAGACCGAGGGATTCAACCATAGCGGCCATCGTGCTGGCCGTTCCCATCACGGCGCAGTGGCCCTGTGAGCGGGCCATACTGGCTTCGGCAGCCACAAATTCCGCCTGCGTCATGCGGCCCATCTTGAAATCTTCGGCAAACCGCCACAAATCCGACGTACCGATTTTTCGGCCCTGAAACCGTCCGGCCAGCATTGGTCCACCCGACACCACCATCGTCGGAATGTCCACACTGCACGCGCCCATGACGAGTGAGGGCGTGGTTTTATCACAGCCACACATCAGGATAACGCCATCCAGCGAGTTACCCCGGATGCTTTCCTCTACATCCATGCTGGCCAGATTGCGGAACAGCATGGCCGTGGGTTTGATCTGACATTCGCCCAGCGACATCACCGGAAATTCCAGCGGGAAGCCACCAGCCTCCCAAACGCCCCGCTTGATGGCCTCGGCCAGTTCGCGGAAATGCGCGTTGCAGGGCGTCAGTTCCGACCAGGTATTGCAGATACCAATGACGGGTTTCCCCTCGAACTCGTGATGCGGGAAGCCCTGGTTTTTCATCCAGGCGCGGTAAATAAAGCCGTCTTTACCGGTGCGGCCAAACCAATCCTGCGAACGTAAGGGCATATTATCAGTACAAAGTGATTGGTCGCAAAAGTACCCCATTGGGCGAATCTACCGGCACGGCACCAGCCAAAAAGCGCACTCCATTCACTGACTACGGGTTAACTCATATAATTTTGTGTACTTTATAACCGGATAAGACGCCGATAGAAACGCCCAGGCGAAACCGGGAAAGCCATCGAGCACCCCACCCTTAAAAACGTAGATGGACAAAAAGGTGAAGATAAACCGAAAGGGAAGCGTCCAGACCGGACTCCGATGACCGGCGCGGGCTTTAGCCTCGGCACTTAGGCTGGTGTACCGGTTTAGTTTATCCAGATAATCCTGCAACGAAGCATAACTATCGTGATGCAGTTCACCAGTCAGCGAAACAACCGGCCCGGCAACGTTAACGGTTTCGTGGACGGTAGCGTCGTTTACCCCGCCAAACTGCCGGTTAAAAATCCGTATGACCGGCCGTCGGTTCTCTCCGCTATATTGCAACGTTCGGCCCAGAAACATCAAACTCCGGGGTAAGCTGAAAGCCGTTGTATTGGCTGGTGGCTGCTCGAACGCCTGACGGATAGACTCTTTTAGCGCCAGATCAACTACCTCATCGGCATCCAGGAGCAGTACCCAGTCGTGAGTGGCCTGCCGGATGGCGAACTGTTTTTGGGGCCCGTACCCGGCAAATGCGTGGTGGTAAAGCTGGCAGCCGACCTGTTGGGCAATAGTCAGGGTGGCATCCGTACTCCCCGAATCGACGATTACCACTTCATCGGCCCAGTCAATTACAGAGGCTACGGTCTGGTGCAGTGTACGTTCGGCATTATAGGTAATTATTACCACCGAAATGGGTAGTCTGGCGGGCAGGTTCATTAGAGACACGGTCAAATCAGGGTGCAATACAACCTAATTTTCGGCAAAATACCTGCGCTCACGAACTGGAATCAGGATTGCCCGGTGCATTAGTAGTACTGGGAACTGGACGAATCATCGACAACGCTGGTCCCGACCCGGTAAAAGTCATACAGGGCACTACCGACCAGTTCGTGCCCAACGGCGTTTAGCTGGGCGGGCTCATCGGTCAGGAAGCAAACGTCGCCCATGTTTAATAACGCGTGGGTATCAAAAACTGGCATAAACGCCCGGTAGCCTTCTTCCAGAAACAGCGAACGTCCCTGTTTCCGTAACCAGCCGCTGACGGGCTCCTGATGGGGAAACGGAGTCAGCAACACCACGTTATGACCATAAGGCTGCAGTGTATCCAGAACGGTGCGGAGGTTGTGCCGCGTCTGCTGCAAGCGGGGCAACCCCGCAATCCCGCTGAACAGACGAATCATGGTTAGGCCGATAGCATCACTCAGGCGTTGGTACCAGCGAAAACCGCGTCGTTTGGGCTGGGGTAAATTGCTGCGCGGGGTATGGTATGGCGGGCGGTCTGCGGGCGGGGTTTCATACGCAAACAGGTCTCGAAACGACGCATTGTATTGTAGTTCAGTATGGCCGGCCTGGAGCACAATCAAGTCGTACTGGCGGAGGGGCAGACGCGGCAGCAACACGGCCATCGTAGCCATTGACACGGGGGCGTGGCATTCGACCGTCAGGGTCAGCCCCTCACGCGATAACCGACGGGCCAGCTGTGCCACAAAAGACTGTCCTTCTGCCACACCGTGACCACATACATCACGTCCACCGAGTACTAACAGATTAAATTTTTTCACAACACTTCCAGCTAAGACCGAACTTCCGGTTAATAAGAGCTAATACGCTGTTGCTGTAACTGTCGTTGCAACAACGTTCAACTATACGCTGTCAGACAAGACCGTAAAAAAAGGCGATGGGTTGCAACAGCCAGCGTACTTTTAGCGTATAAGTTTGATAAGGGTATACGATTGTATTTAACTCAATTTCTACTGTGCTGTTCCGAAAACGACCTTCGTTTGCCGAGAACGACCTTGAACAGGTCATCGAGGCCTGCCGCTTAAACAACGTGCAGGCGCAACGCACGCTGTTCAAGCAGTTTTATGGATACGCCAAGAGTGTCTGTCTGCGGTACACAGCTTCCGCTGACGAAGCGGAAGACGTACTGAACGAGAGTTTTCTGAAAGTTTTTCAGCATCTGCATCAGTTTGATATGGCGCTGCCTTTTAAAGCCTGGCTGCGTACGATTGTGATTAACACCGCGATCAGCTACCACCGCAAGTACCACAAACTCGACACAACATCGTTACAACCCAACAATAACACGGAGTCGGGCCATGATCGACCGGGCTACGATGTTCCCTTCGATGATAATGCCATCGACCGCATGGCAGCCGACGAAATTCTGGCCCTGGTGCAGCAACTGCCGCTAACACCCCGCACGGTGTTCTCCATGCACGTCGTGGATGGCTACTCCCTGCGTGAAATTGCCGATGTGCTTCAGGTTAACGAAGCCACCGTTCGGTCGCACTTTCTTCGGGCGAGGATTCGCCTTCAGGGGGCCATCAAAGCCACCTACCCGCACTTATTCGCATCACACACTCATCCGTCCCGCTATCATGAAGACCGATAAATTTGACGACGCGATCCGCCGAAAGCTGGAAAGCATCGAGCCTGCCTTTCGGGAGCGCGACTGGGGGCATATGCAGGCCTTTATGCACCGTCATGGCTACCCGCCCACCTGGACCGGTGCTCCTCAGTGGCTGCTGCCAATGGCTGCGGCTGCTACGGTGACTGTCCTGCTTATCTCGACCATCTGGCAGTTCCGCACGAATCAGGAACTCAGGCAGTCTGTGCAAACGCTCAGCCAGACCGTTGCCCGGCTCGAAGCCACCCAGTCTCAACTCATTCAACTTAAAACCAAAACCGACACGGTCTATGTAACAACCTCTACTCCATCGGCAGTACCGTCCTCAACGAACCAACCCATTCAGCGTCAGTCCGTTCAGCCCGGCTATGCGCAGTTACAACCAGGGCGACTGACACCCGTTCAGCCCCAGAACCCGGATACCAGGATGCCGTTGGCTGACCGGAGCAACGCAGAAACAGGTACAAAAACCCGGCCAACCGCTGCGCCTGCCCATGTAGTCCGACAGGATCGTTTTGCGGCAGCTCAGCCCGGTGCGGGCCAACCCAATCGCCAGTCAACGGATGAGTCAATAGCGGGGGCTATCCAGCCCGGCGCACCGGCCTCCGGCGTTGCCGCTCCCATGGCTCCATCCAGCAATCCGGCCACTCCCACAACGGACCTGACTCCGGCAGCGGGCCAAACTGATCGCCAGACCAACAGGCTGACTGAAACAGCCAACCTATCCGACCATACTGCACCAGCCGGAAATTATACTGGACCGGTCGGTAATCGGCGGACTGACGCCCTGGCAACCAACCGAACCGGGAAGCACACGACTGTTCCGCGCGATGCAGCGCGTCAGACAGGTGAGCGTGGGAGCAGCCCGTCACAACCGATTCGTGAGGGGGCATCAACTTCCCGCACCGATCAAACCGGTGATCGACATGATGGCCAGTCCGTTGCCGGTAGCGCAGCAATCGGCACAGCAGAACTGACAACGCGCGAGACAGTCAATGTTCCGTTACTGAGCAGCCGCCCGTTATCGCTCGATTCAGCCTATTATGTGGAAAGTATAGCGAAGCGCATCCGGCGGATTCGGTCGTTGTTTCCGGCCGTTGCGCAGCCCGTTCAGCCAGTAGCTCAGGCCATGCCCACCGAAGCAGCCAGCAGCCGCCCGCGTTCGGGTGGGGTACACCTGAGGCTGGGCGCGTCGGGGGAGATTAGTACCCTGCAGCACGCTACGGGTGCCTACAGCGAAGTACTGATCGGGCGTCACTGGTCGCTGGGCGTTGGGCTGGAGCATGTCCGGCTGGAAAACGGCCAGTTTGCCGACGATCAGCAGTTTGACAGCAGGACCGCTCAGGATTTCAGGAAGAAATATGCTCCGGGTATCGATCCCCGCCATCCCATTCTGGATATCAACCGTCAGCTATCGTTCTGGCAGGTACCGGTCAGTCTGAATTACCGGTTGCTGCTGAATCATGGTTTTGCGTTGGTGCCATCGGCAGGCATGAATTTCGTGACCTCGACCCAGGAAAACACGACATTCGTTTACCGACGGGGCCCTTACGAAGTCTACAACGCGAACGTAACCCCGTCTCCCCCGCCCTGCAATTTGTTTACCAGTTTTGTGGTGGCCTTCGGTGCCGAAAAAAGCTGGCATCATTTCGTGCTTCAGGCGGCACCGGTACTGACTACGCCTACGAAACAAGTACCGGACCCGATTAACCCGGTATCACTGGGAATACGTGCCAGGGTACTGTTTCAATTCTGAGGGCAGACTGATTGACAAGCGTTTACGAACACAGTCGGTAAAAATCAGCGAACACGCAACATTGGCTGGCGTCGGTGCGTACTGGTTGTATAAGTTGACTACTATACAACCGTACTTTATGAAACGCATTGATTTTCTGAAATCGCTGGGCTTTGGGGGTGCTTCGCTGATGGCGGTGCTGGCCTCCTGTCAGCAACAGCAGCTCCTGCCACCGGGCGAAGTAGCCTCCGGGATTCCGGGGAGCACAGCTCCCGCCAGTACGTCGACAACCAGCACCACTGTAACCGGTCCGGCCACAACTACCGCCGTGGCTACCGCACCCGCCAATCCTACCACCGCTGTGGGTACTAATGCCCTGCTGACGCTTGATCTGACAGCCTCGGCCAACTCGGCGTTACTCAAAAATGGCGGCTACATTGCCAAAAACGGCATTGTCGTGGCCCGCACCTCCAGGGGTGTTTACGTGGCAGCTACCCAAACCTGTAGCCATGAACCCCGGAAAAACGTGGTGTTTCAGAGCGACAGCTACGGCTGTACGGTCCACGGCGCCCGGTTCGACCTTACCGGCAAAGGACTGAACTCGCTGGGAAGCCGTGGCCTGAAAATTTATCAGGTAACCCTGACCGGCAACATATTAACCATCGCCTGACACACGTGCCTCTCCCACCTATGACACTAACCCGAACGGATTTTTTGAAGTCGGCCGGTTTCGGCGGGGCCGCGCTGATGCTTCTGCTGACCGCCTGTTCAAAAACGGACGTAACGCCCGCCAGTCTCGGTCCCGTTGATTTCACGCTCGACCTGAGTCAGCCCGACACAGCCGCGTTGGCTAAACCGAATGGATTTATCGTTAGTAATGGGGTTGTCGTGGCCCGCTCGATGCTAGGAACGTATGTGGCCGCTACGCACACCTGCTCCCACGAAAACCGGCAGGAAGTTTATTTTCAGAACAACGAATTCTATTGCAATGTACACGGTGCCCGTTTCGACACGGCGGGTAAGGGTCTGAATAGCTTCGGAAGTCGGGGCCTGACCATTTACAAGACTGAACTGAGCGGCACCAACCTCCGCGTTTTTTCCTGATTTACGTATGAAACTACTCATCACCTTACTCATTGCCACAGTGGTAACGGCCCCCGCTACCTGGCTCACCGATTTTGAATCGGCTCGTACGACGGCAGCAAAAGACCAGAAAGCTATCCTGCTTAATTTCTCCGGCTCGGACTGGTGCGGCCCGTGCATCATGATGAAGAAGCAGGTCTTTGAGTCGGAGCCATTCCAGGCCTACGCCACCGACCATCTGGTGCTGGTACGGGCCGATTTTCCGCGACAGAAGAAAAACCAGCTCGATAAAGCCCAGACCGAACGCAATGAAGCCTTAGCCGAGCGGTTCAATCCCGAAGGAAAATTCCCGTTTACGGTCCTGCTGACGGCTGAGGGCAAGGTGCTGAAAAAATGGGACGGCTACGCCAAACAGTCCCCGGACCAGTTTATTGCCGATGTTGAGGCCGCAGCGCATGGCAGCCATTAGTGATTGTTCCGGCGAAGCAACCCTGTACCGGCGTACGCTTCGGTTAATGGGCAACCGGTTTGAAATCAGCGTCGTAGCCAGCGACGAGCAATGGGCCAACGACCGGATTGATGAAGCCGTGAGGGAGATCAGCCGCATCGAAGCCCTGCTGACAACGTATCAGGATAGCAGTCAGACTCAGCTTATTAACCAGAATGCGGGTATTCAGCCGGTGCGGGTCGACCAGGAAGTGTTCGACCTCATTCAACGCTCCCTGCGGTTGTCGGAACTGACACAGGGAGCTTTTGACATCACGTACGGTTCCATCGATACCCGGCTGTGGAACTTCGATACCACAATGACTACGCTGCCCGACCTCGCTACGGCCCGGCAAATGATCCGGTTAATCAACTACCGGAATGTTATCGTTGATACCCGGCGACAGACTGTTTTTCTGCGTGAAAAAGGCATGCGTATTGGCTTCGGCGGCATTGGCAAAGGGTACGCAGCTGACCGGGCGAAAGCCATTCTCCGCAGAAATGGCGTCGAACATGGCGTCGTTAATGCGGCCGGAGATCTGACGGCCTGGGGTCGCCAGCCCAACGGACAGCCTTGGACCATTGGCATTGCCGATCCCAATACGGCGCAGCAACCCGGTCTGGCGCGGACCTTTTCGTACCTGACCATCAGCGACCGGGCCGTAGCCACGTCGGGCAGTTACGAGAAATACGTCATGATCGACGGCAAACGGTATGCCCATACGATTGACCCGAAAACGGGGTATCCGGCAACGGGGATTAAAAGTGCCACACTCATTGCTCCGAGCGCCGAACTGGCCGACGCCCTGGCCACGCCGGTAGTCGTGATGGGCGTCCGGGTTGGCCTGCATTTACTAAATCAGTTACCCCAGGTTGCCGCCATCGTGATCGACGATCAGGACCGGCTCTTTACCACCACCAATATCAACATCAAACCGTAGTACCATGATGATCCGACTTGCTTCCCTGATTACCCTGCTTGCCCTCGGGCTTAGTGCCTGCACCACCGTAAAGCCGTACCAAAAGGCTAAACTGAATGATTCGGACATGGAACTGGCCAACCGCAAATCCGAGAAGTTCGAGAATAATTTCTTACTCTACCGCGAAGGTGCATCAGGTGCCAACGGTGGTAAAACCGGTGGTGGCTGCGGCTGTAACTGAGTAAACCCGACACCCATCGCTTATGAAAAAAATTACACTGACTGTGGGCCTGCTGCTTAGCCTGCTCATGGCTAAAGCGCAGCCAGGAGGCCAGGCCGCTGACACCAGCGGCTACCAAACCCGTACGTTGAAACTGGAAGAAATTAACGTGATTACCAGCCAGTATAATCAGGATGGCAACAACTCAGCCGTGACCGGCGGCCTGGGTACCGAACGACTCACGGACTATTCCAACACCATCGACCTCCGGGTGTCACGCTACGACAGCAGAGGGCGTCAGCATTCGTACACCTTCGATCTGGGCGTGGATCATTATACGTCGGCCTCGTCGGACAAAATCGATCCGTTCACTGTCTCATCGGCATCACGCTCCGACACCCGCATCTACCCAACCATCTCCTGGTCTGTCCGCGATGACAGCAAACGCATTGGCTACGGTGTTCTGGCGTCTTATTCGCATGAGTACGACTATGAGTCGCGCGGATTCGGGCTAAACTTCAGCAAAACCTCGCGCGATGGGAACCGCGAGCTAAGCCTGAAAGGGTCCGTGTTTCTGGATCAGTGGAAGGTTATTCTCCCCGCCGAACTTCGCCCCGAAAACTACGGGTCCGGCAGTGAGAGCGATCCGGTTCCGGTGGCGTACAAACCCCGGAATTCGTATGCCCTAACCCTGTCACTGGCTCAGGTCATCAATAAAAAACTACAGCTGCTGGCCACCGTAGAACCGGCTTACCAGAACGGACTGCTGAGCACGCAGTTCCACCGGGTTTACTTTACGGATGGCAGCGTCGGACTGGAAAACCTGCCGGGTACCCGCCTGAAACTTCCCGTTGGCCTTCGCGCCAGTTATTTTGCCGGTGAACGCACCGTTGTCCGCGCTTTCTACCGCTTCTACGCCGACGACTGGGGCATGACGGCGCATACGGCCAATCTGGAAGTACCCATCAAACTGACGCCATTTATTTCCATCAGTCCGTACTATCGGTTTTACACCCAGACAGCAGCCATCTACTTTTCCACTTACGGTCAGAATAACCTGTATTATCGCTACCGCACGAGCGACTATGACCTCTCGCAATTTACGAGTCAGCTGGTGGGGGCTGGTATTCGGCTGGCTCCGCCCAACGGCGTGCTGGGCCTGTCGCACTGGAACGCCGTTGAAATCCGGTATGCGCACTACGCCCGTAGTACCGGCCTGCACTCCGACATCGTTACGCTGGCCATGAAATTTAAGTGAGCTTGTGCGCCGTTGGCTGGGCTGGTTGGCCGTTATGCCAAACAATCTACTATTTCACTTGGTTAATGGGTCAAACAAAACAGCCAACGTTATGAGCCAGAAAACAACGGATCTGCCCGGTTCCAATGACCAGCAGGCCAACCATAAACGGACCCGCAACTACGAAGCGCACGATACCGGTGGCGACAAGCCAAACATGGAACAGATCAGGGCAACAGAGGATAAGAGCAAACAGACACCCGAAGAAAGCCATGACACATCGCACATGAGTAAAGCCCAATTGGCCGAAGAACGGGGTGGTCACGGGCATTCGGGCCACAGCAGCAGCCGGAACGGTAGCCGCAAGTGATAAGCGGGTAATGATCCATTGAGTACTAACGCAAAAAGCCCGCTCTGAATCAGAGCGGGCTTTTTGGTATCTTTACCGGTCGATCTGGTCAAAAACAACAAAAGCTACTCAGTCGTGAGCAGCTTTTGCGTTCTGTACCGGGTACAGGTGTAATTATTTCGTCGTGCTTTCCGTCGTAGATGACATTGGAGCAGTAGCAGAAGCTGAATCCGACATCATAGTAGACGACGAATCAGACATCATTGTCGAAGCCGAATCCGACGAAGTAGTCGTAGTCGATTCAGTAGTTTCAGCTTTTTTAGACGAACAAGCCGTGGCCAGAGCCATTACTGTAATGGCAAGAAAGGCAGATTTGATGATTGCTTTCATACGTGTTTGGGTGTTTTTGTTTAAGTGTTAGAGATCGTTTGTCGTCCTTAATACGCGCGGAGCAAAAAGGTAACCCAATAAAATTTATATTTTTTTTGGGTTACCATCAGCCGCCAATCGTATTAAGCTATACAACCTGTGTATGAGGGAAGGAAGTCGTTTTTTGTTATCCGACGACGAGTTATTGCTTGGCCTGGCTACCGGTTCGGATGCAGCCCTGACGCAGTTATACCGCCGGTATTTTCCGATGGTACTGCACTTGGTGCTGAATAACAGCGGCAGCGAAGATGATGCAAAGGATATTTATCAGGAAGCACTGGTTGTGCTCTACGAGAAAGTCTCCGCCGATTCGCTCGACCTGAATTGTCAGCTGAAGACGTACCTGTATTCGGTAAGTCGGCGGTTATGGCTCAAACAATTGTCCCGGAAGAGCCGGGCGGGTACAGGTCGTGATGATGCTTATTTTCTGGATACCGACGTTCCCGCGCCGGTAGACGACGATCTGGCTTCGCACGAAATGCGTGACCGGCAGTTTGATCTGATGGCCGATTCGCTCGGCAAGTTAGGTGAACCCTGCCGGACGTTGCTGGAAGATTTTTATATCCGGCATTTCTCGATGCAGCAACTCACCGATAAATTCGGCTATACTAACACCGATAATGCCAAAACGCAGAAGTATAAGTGCCTGACCCGACTGAAGCGCCTGTTTTTTGCCGTTTACAAAGAAGAATAAATCACCACCGACTATGGAAGCGAACGAGGAGAAACAAATTGAAGATGCCCTCCGTGCCTACGGAAACCGACTGACGTTTCGCCAGAAACTTGACCGGATTCATACCAATATGGATCAGGCTGACCTGCTTAGTGCATCGGACGCAGATTTTCCGCATCCAGCTATGTCTCAGTCCCGGACAGGACGGGTGCGTAGTCTGTGGCAGGCTTACCGGCCAGTTTTTGCTGTGGCGGCTGCTGTGGCAGTTTTTACCACCTTCGCTACTATATTTTCGTATCGTTCCTACCAGGCCTCCCATCAGCAGCAACAGGATCAGTATAGTATGCTGCGCCGGGATCTACAGGCTATCCGCCAATCGCAAAATGCTATTTTACAGGATATGAGTGGTCGGGTAGACCGCCTTCGGGCCAATCCGGGTCAGGTGGCCGGTTCTGGCTTCATGCTTACTCCTGATGGCTATTTCGTAACGAATAACCACATTGTTCAGGACGCAGACTCAGTTTACGTACAAAGCCCAAAAGGCGACGTCTACAAGGCGAAAATTGTATACGCTGATCGGGGACACGATCTGGCCATTTTACAGTTATGCGACGATAATACGTTCCGACCACTTCCGCCCCTGCCCTACAGTTTCGACAGCCGCCCTTCTGATCTTGGCGAACGCGTCTTTACACTGGGTTATCCCCGCGAAGAAATCGTTTATGGCGAAGGCTACCTCAGTTCCGGCACTGGCTACCGGGGTGATACAACGGCCTATCAGGTAGCTATTTCGGTGAACCCCGGTAACTCAGGCGGGCCGCTGGTCGACGAAAAAGGCGATGTGATTGGCATTATCAGCGGGCGGCAGAACTTCACCGAAGGCGCTACATTTGCGATAAAAACCAAGTATCTGGCGCAGACTCTGCGTGAAATTCCGGGTGATTCGCTCGGTGGGGTTTCGCTTAAACTTAACCGGAAGAACCCATTAACCAAACTCCCGCGTAAGCAACAGATCAAGCGAATGCAGGAGTATGTTTATCAGGTGAAAGTCTTCAAACACTAAGCAGAAAGCCCGGCCAAACCGGGCTTTTTTGTGCGCATTGATGTCTGTCTCACAAAACAGCGTCTTCAGTTGAGTCCGGGTGGCCATTCCAAAAACCGGCACTGCTGCGCCGGGCAAACCTTCAAACCTTGTTGGCTGGAAACGGTTAATTACCCGACATCAACTTATAGAAGAGTATGCTTACCCCCATCCGGCTCGCCCTCGACTGGACGCCCAATACCATCCATACCGGTTTTTACGTCGCTCAGGCGCAGGGATTATACGCTGACGCGGGCATCGAACTGCTTATCACTACACCCGAAGCAGATCGTTATCAGGCCACACCCGCCCGGCGATTGGCAGCGGGGGAGGTGGATCTGGCTATCATGCCGTCCGAGAGCGTTATCAGCTACCATGCTAATGATCCTGACTCACCAGTGGTGGCCATCGCGGCCGTACTGGCCCGCGATGCCAGCGCAATTGCGACCCTGAAACAAAATGGCCTCGACCGACCGATGCATTTAGACGGCCGCGTGTATGCTTCGTATAATGCCCGGTTTGAGGATGATATCATTAAACAAATGATTCGGAACGACGGCGGACGGGGGCAGTTCGTCAGCCACAAACCCGAACGGCTCGGAATCTGGAACACACTACTCACCAATGAAGCTGATGCCACCTGGATCTTTCTGCCCTGGGAAGGCGTAGAGGCCGACTTAAGGGACATACAACTCAATCTGTTCCTACTGGCAGACTACGAAATCCCGTACGGATACAGCCCGTTGCTGGTTACAAATCGTGACTGGATGGACAACAATGCCGATTTGCTACAGCGCTTCATGACAGCTACGGCGGCTGGCTACCTGTTTGCTGTGCAGCAACCCGACGAAGCGGCCCGGCTACTGAGCGAAACGACCAGTCACCCCACCCTGGCCAATGCCGAGTTTGTTGAGACGAGTCAGCAATCGGCTTCGGGATACTATTTAACGGGTAATCAGTGGGGCGTGATGCGCCGGGAGGTGTGGAATGCGTTTGTAAACTGGCTTATCCGGCATGACCTGATTATTGACCGGGAAGGCGAAAAAATACAGTATATCGACGTTGACCGGCTTTTTACGAACCGGTTTATGAAGCCATAAGCCGCTGTCATGTCATAAACGGAGGCAACGGATCGCCTGGACATACGCCGTTTCGTTCTGAAGTGGCATATGTCGTTATCCGCCAATTGTTGCCATCGACTCGGTTACGACACCCCGATGCTGTTCGGCTTCGAAACCGTTCTTGGGCCGGTGCGCAAAGGCCTGAAGAAAAGCAGCCGTTAACTCATCGTCGGTGGCTCCGTTGCGGAGTAAGGCCCGAACGTCCAGCACGCCATTGTCATACAGGCAGGTCTTCAATGTTCCCTGGGCGGTGAGCCGGATGCGGTTGCAGGTGCCGCAAAACGTCCGGCTGAAGGCAGCAATGATACCCAGATTGCCGGCGTACCCACGAATCTGATACGTGTTCGCCGTGGAGAACGGCTCATCAGACCGCTTTTCCAGATCAGGATATAGTTGCTGTAACTCGGCCAGAATCCGCTGGTACGTCCAGTTCAGCACCGGGTAGTGACTCCCTTCGCCATTAAACGGCATCTCTTCGATAAACCGTACCGAAACGGGTGCCTGTCTGGTCAGTTCGGCTAGTGCCAGCAGGTCGTCCGTATTCTGCCCTTCCATAACAACGGCGTTAATTTTTACGGCAATGTCGTTGGTCAGCAGCGCGTCGAGCGTGTTGAGGACAGCGGGCAATTCATCACGCCGGGTAATCTGATAGAACCGTTGCCGGTCGAGGGTATCCAGACTCAGGTTGACCGATTTTATGCCTAACCGAATCAACTCCGGAATGTGCGGGGCCGTGAGTACGCCGTTGGTGGTGATGTGTAGCTCTTCCACACCGGGTGTAGCGTTCAGTTGCCGAAGAAAATCCATCAGACCGCTCCGCACGAACGGCTCACCGCCCGTAATCCGTACTTTCGATACGCCCAGCCGCGCCAGTACCCGCACCACCCGCTCCATTTCTTCAAACGTTAGCACCTGGCTCTTGGGAAGGTATTTGATTCCTTCTTCCGGCATACAGTAAAAGCACCGCAGGTTACAGCGGTCCGTTACGGCTAACCGAACGTAGGTGATGGGACGATTATGGTTATCAAAAAGCATTGATGCAAGTTATAAAATTTAGCCCGCTCCACCGCCATTGAGCAGTGGAACCCGGTATCGTTAATCAGCAATGGTATCACGCCTGCATAACCGCTTTGTCGTCAGAAACGGGCAGGACTATACGGTCCGGATGGGTATAAATATTGAATTGATTTGAGCGGACAAAACCAATCAGCGTCATCCCCGCTTCCTGCGCCAGCGACACGGCCAAGCTGGATGGCGCCCCCACAGCGGCCAGGACCGGTACACCCGCCATCCACACTTTCTGAACCAGTTCAAAGCCAATGCGTCCGCTCAGGAACACGCCATAGTTATGCAGTGGCATCTGACCAGTCCAGAAGGCGGCCCCGATAATTTTGTCCAGCGCGTTGTGCCGCCCAATATCTTCCCGAACGTACTGCAGTTTCCCGTCACGGTCGAACAACCCAGCCGCGTGCAGGCCACCGGTATAGGCAAAGGTCCGCTGAACGGACCGAAGTTTTTCAGAAAGTGAGTGAATGACCGTCGGTTCGATGCGTAAATCGGTTGGCAGCACCAGGGAGCAATTCGCCCGAACTTCATCAATAGAAGCCTTGCCACATACACCACAGCTGGCTGATGCATAATTGGTCCGTTCGAGATGCTGCCAGTCAACGTTTACACCGGGCCTGAGTTCAACACGGAGTACATTGCCTTTCTTTTCGGCATCAGGGACGCAATGCCGCGCCGAGATAATGTCTTCAGGGTGATGAATAATCCCTTCGCTGAAGAGGTACCCCAGGGCCAGTTCCTCATCATGACCGGGCGTTCGCATCGTGACGACGATGGTGCGCTGCTCGCGTTCGAGACCAGTTTCAGGACTATGCGCGCCAAAACCTACTCTAATTTCCAGCGGTTCTTCTACCGCCAGCAGGTCAGGCTGCTCAATGGCGGCATCGCCGGTAACTTTATGGATGGTAATTGGAGCGACCAAAATAATAGGCGGTTAAGTCTACAGATAACCAATAACCCGTTAAAATAGGTGCAGGGAGAAACGGGTATAGACTAAATTTCTATCAACGGTGAATCGTTCCATTCAGCTAATCAGCACGACCGGATAGGCATCGCGTTGAGCAGGATCGACCTATAAAAAAACTCCATCCGTTAAGATGGAGCAGTGACAGTATACGTGAACGGTGGGGTGATGCGATTGCTTCAGAACGTAAACTGTACAGCACCCTTGATTACGAACTTATCCGTGTCGGGGCCTAAGTACGTGAGCCGGTGAATGGCCTGTATACGAAATACATGGAAGATATTCTCGATACCGTAACCAATTTCTGCGTACGGGATATGACCATCCAGCGTACCAAAATGAGTAGGCTTCAATCCGTCGGGCAGTTCTTTGTACGTTTCTACATTCTGATTTGCCTGATTCCGGCTGCCCCACAGCAAGTCGGCGTTGGCAACTAACCGCCAGTCTAATTTGCGAATGCCGGGTATGCGGTTGAACAGCAGCCCCTCGAACCGGTGCTGTACGTGCAGTGCCACGAATTTATCGCTGACAAATTCGTAGAAACGCATCCGGTTAAAGGTATTGGGGGCAAAAAAGAAAGTCGGGTTGCCTACATGCGGGAAGAGCAGCGGTGGCGGCAACGTGGCCGGCGTGTACCCGGCAGACAGTGTGTATGACGACCGGCCAAGCACACCTAAGCGCAGTGTTTGAAAAGCCCGAACAGTCAGGCGGCTGTAGTCGAAAGAGCCGCCGAGCGCGCGGGTTCCCTGCGTGTACCGGATCGTGATTACGGGCGTTCGTTTCGTACCCACCGTAATGCGCTCGTTGCCGTCCATGATATAATTTTCTTTGCGGGCCAGCCGCGCTTCGACCGACCAGTAGGTATCGTAGAAGTCGGTCTGCAACGGAGAATTATCGCCTAATTCCGGCATAACGCGGTACTGAAACGGGAAACGGGGAATAAAGTTCCGATTGCCAACCGAACCCGTCAGCATCATGCCTTTGATGGGTTCGGTCCGGAAAAAGGCTTCCATCTGATCGTTCCGGTACGCCCCCCGGTACTTACCGAACCGGCTGAACGCGTAAAAAATCTTATTACCACCTATCAACTCCGGTGACAGACCCAACCGGTCGAGATCGCTGGTAAGCCGAAGCCCAAATAGGGTCCAGGGCTTGCGCGAAAAGAGATAATCGACCTCAGCTCCGCCTTTGAAGCTCTGATCGAGGGTACCATAGGCGACGTAGCCCCGCAGAATCCAGTTCCGACTGAAATCGGCATTCGTTTTAAAACCCATTCGTAACCGCAGCCCTTCTACACTGTTCGCAGCCGCCAGATACGGCCACGGCCCCAGGTCAACTCCCTTAATCGTGTACCAGCCTTTAGCCAGAATGGTCCCCACCGCTTCAGCAGTTTTCACGATGGGCACATTGCGGAGCGAGTCGATCATCCGGCGGGCCGTACGGTCGTCATGATCCAGCGAATCACTGCCTGCCAGCTCCCGGCGGGCCAGTTGCCAATAGGTTTCGTCATAAAGCCGGGCCGAATCGCTCACCGTTACGGGCTGATCATAAAATGAGAGGTTATGCGGTCGGTTAATAACAAACTGACTGTTGCGCATGACTAATTTCGACCGGAACCCCATGGCTTTCTTACCCACCGATAGGTCAGCCGTAATGCGGATGCTTACCGGCAGCCAGCCCGTTTTAGCCCCGGTTGAGTCATTGACCGGTTCGAGTTCCTGCTCCAGCGTTAGTTGATTGACGTAGTTGATATTGGCCCCTTTACCGATATGGGTTTCGATCTGGCAGAGGGCAAATGACGTTGTATCAATCCACATCTTTCCGGTAAACACCAGGTCTTCCGGGCGCTTAGGATCGAAGTCGATCCCATAGCAGACATGCTCGCCTACCTTGGTTGTGTCGGCGATGTAATAGTTGTACCAGCTTTTCCAGTTGTCGCCAATGGGCGAGGCAAAGTCTTTTCCCAGAATGGGCAGGTAGTTATCGTAGAAATTATAGTTCTGGAAAGCACTGCCGCCCGTAAACTGCGAAATGAAGTCGGCATCTTCCACGCCGACGCCTTTAATCTGGGTTTTCTGCACCTCTTCCCGTTTGCGGGGTGGGCTTTCGTGGTAGTAGTAGCGGGAAATGGCTTCGGAAACCAGCAGCGGCAGCAAGCGGTTTCCATTATCGTCGGTGAGCGAATCAGATCTGTAGACCTCGCCCGCAATACGCCGGATAAAGCCTTTGTGTTTGCGCCCCGGCTTAGGATCGGGTAAGCGGCTGAGGGCTACTTCGGCCTTGTTATAACTGGTGTATTCGTAGGCCGTCAGCCGGCTACGGTCGTTCTGATTTCTATGATCCCGCACATTCCGCAGAATCCGAAACGCTGGATTTTCACCGGCTTTTACGGTTACTTCCTTTAGTTGAAGACCGGCATGTTTCAGGGCAATGGTCAGCGTCTGCGTAGCGGCCTGCCTGTTTATAGCCACTTTCCGGGTAGCAAACCCAAGCGAACTGACAATCAGCGAGTCAGTAAGAATTTTAGTCCTGATGGTAAAAACACCCTGCTCGTCGGACATGACACCCACGGTACGGCCAACAAGTGCTACATTGGCAAACGAAACCGGTGCGTTGGTACTGGCATCAATTATTTTACCGGTCAGCACATACGTACCCGGCTGCGCCCGGACAGCGGTAGAGAGGAGCAGTAAAAGGAGCGTAGTTGTGTTACAAATCTGTCGAATTCTCATCCCCATCAGCACAGTCAAAATCACCTTTGTTGAAAGGTGAATCGGCAAAGTTATAGTGGCGTTGAGTTTCGATACGAATGTACGAAAATCATGCCTGAAACAACAATTCGACAGTATGAGATTTAGTTTATGTATTCGTTTATTCCATCAGCCAGATCCGGTCCGTTTCGGCACCCTGCTCGGTCCACTCGACCAGCACCCGCTGCGATTCGAGGGTGTTGACCCGCTGCCCTACATAATCCGGTTTTATGGGTAGATCCCGGTTATAGCGCCGGTCGATCAGCACCAGCAGTTCCACTTTTCGGGGCCGCCCAAACGCCGACATAGCATCTAAAGCCGCCCGAACCATACGGCCCGTCGCCATGACATCATCAATCAGGATAACCCGTTTATTTTCGATCAGGAAGGGCACATTGGTTGTATTAGGCCGTAACGGGGTATCGCGCCGACGGAAATCATCGCGGTAAAAGGTAGCATCCAGGTAGCCCAGCGGCATAGCGCGGCCCAGTGTTCGGCTTAATTCACGGGCTACCCGTTCGGCCAGATAGATGCCCCTCGGCTGCAGTCCCAGCAGTACTGAGTCAGCAAAATCACCGTGATTTTCGATTAATTCCTGACATAAACGGCTGATGACAATTTCCAGCAGCGGGCTGCTCAGTACAAGGCGTTTCTGATTCATGGGGTAAAAATAGTTAGTAAGTTGGTAAGTGACTGCGCTAAGTTGGTAAGTCAATATGTTTCCCAATGGGTATTTTTGTACCGGCTTACGGACTTACCAACTTATTGATTTACCACTTACCATCGTGTCTAAATTTCTCATCGCCGGTCTCGGCAACATCGGGCATGAATATGCCCTTACCCGCCACAATGCCGGTTTTATGGTACTCGACCGGCTGGCAGTCCAGCACGGCTTCGACTTTGCCATAACCCGGCTGGCGTATACGGCCAAATGGTCGCTGAAGGGCAAACAGATTCATTTGATCAAGCCTACCACTTACATGAACCTGAGCGGGCGGGCAGTGGCCTATTACATGAACCAGGAGAAAATACCGGTCGAAAATATTCTCATTGTTACCGACGATAAAGATTTACCCTTTGGCAAACTGCGGTTAAAGCCCAAGGGATCACCGGGTGGACATAATGGGTTACGTAGTATTGACGAAGTGCTGGCTACGCAGGAATATGCCCGGTTACGGTTTGGAATTGGCTCTGATTTTGGCCGAGGCAAGCAGATTGATTTTGTACTGGGTCAGTTTCCGGAGGATGAATTGATTCAATTACCCGCTATTCTGGACCGGGCGGGCGATGCGGTTCAGGCCTTTTGTACTATGGGCATACAATTTGCCATGAATAATTTCAACCAATGATATAACATTATAAAGAATTTTATAATTTTCCGAATAAGAATATTCGTTAGATCAACCAACCTTAGTAGCAAATAAAATTCTTCTGTTTCACGTAACCCGAAGTTACTTTGCTGAATTTCAGCATTAGTCAACATAATATTCCGAATAAAATTTGGAAAGCGACCCTATATACACGCAACGAATATAAACTTCTGCCGATCAGTGTGCGTTCTATCCATGAACACAAAATAGAACAATAGCATGAAATCGCGCGTTATCTTTGCATCACTGATTCTTGGATTAGGATTAGTAGCCAATCAGGCAACCGCGGCTACCACCATAATTGATGATAGTCCGGTTACCAACAAAACGACCAACAAGTTGTTGGCAACGGGCACTCAGAAACAATTTGCTTCTTATATGGAGCAGCATTTTAGCCGATTCGCTAAGAAAGGCGACTGGCAGAGTTTCCTGAGCGTCGTTTCGCAGTACAATGAGAATCCGGTAAGTGTGTTGAACTTCGACACCGAAGCGCAAAACAAATTTAATACGTCGGCTTCGGTCGTTACCAGGAAATTAGCTGGTGATAATCATGCCGAGGCAGCTGCCTGGCAGCATCAGGCTGACAGCATGACCCGGATGATTAATTTCCTCTGGAGTGTGCAAGCCAGCCAGTCACAACAGACTGATACTGAGTAAGTAAAAAAATCTACTAATTTAGGTAGGTTTTTGGAACAGAAACAGGCTGAAGTTAGTTTTTCATGTAGAAAAGGTTAAGGGTTTAGGAATAGTCAGTATAAAGCCGGTCTCACGATAGACCGGCTTTATCTTTTTACACATGTTTAAGTATTGATTCATTTACTTAAACAGGCTACCAAGCAAAAGCGGGCGACTTTGGGCCGCCCGCTTGTCATTCATCAAAAAGAATTCCGCTTAGGCCTGCGTATCGTCCAGGATAGTGACGTCCAGGATTTTGTCACCCTGCTTGATCTGATCAATCACTTCATCCCCCTCAACCACTTTGCCGAATACGGTATGGTTTCGATCTAAGTGAGCGGTGTTTTGACGGTTATGGCAGATGAAAAACTGTGACCCGCCCGTATTCCGTCCCCGGTGCGCCATTGACAATACGCCCCGATCATGATACTGATTATCGCCGGTTAGTTCGCAGTCGATTACGTAACCCGGACCACCCGATCCTGTGCCGGTTGGATCGCCCCCCTGAATCATGAAGTTTGGGATAACCCGGTGAAAGACGACTCCGTTGTAAAAACCGGATTTGGCCAGATTCACGAAGTTTTCGACTGTCTTGGGAGCATCCTGCTCGTAAAACTCAATGGTCATTGTACCCTTATCGGTACGCATTTTTGCTTTTTTCATGCTAACGGCTGTTGTACGTCTATATAACTGATTAATTAACTTACTGCTCCTCCATTCCAGACCGGATCGCCCGGCGCAATGAGCGCCAGTTTACCGTCGCTGTCTTCGGCCATCAGAATCATCCCCTGCGACTCCAGACCCATCATCTTACGCGGGGCCAGGTTCGCCAGGAATGTTACCTGTCTGCCAATTAACTCTTCGGGGGTGAAATGTTTGGCAATCCCACTCAGAATTTGCCGCCCACCGAATCCGTCGTCTACTTTCAATTTCAGCAGTTTATCGCTTTTCGGTACGCGCTCGGCTTCGAGAATGGTGCCGATGCGAATATCCATCTTCACAAAATCGTCGTAGGTGATCGCTTCTTTCGGAGCCGGGACGGTTTTGACCGGTTGGCCGGACCCTTCCAATTCATTCATGCGTTTAGCGTCGTGAAGTTTCTGAATTTGTTTGTTAATTTCTTCATCTTCGATTTTAGCGAATAATAACTCACCCTGGGCAATGGCGTGGCCTTCGATGAGCAAATCAGCCCGGCCAGCAACAATCCAGTTATGGTGTTCAACGTTCAGCTGCGCCCGCAGTTTTTCGGCCGTGAAGGGCAGAAATGGCTCGCAGACAATAGCCAGATTGGCAGAAATCTGGAGTGCAATATTCATAATCGTCTGCACGCGCAGCGCATCCGTTTTGATCACCTGCCACGGTTGCGTTTCGGCCAGATACTTGTTTCCCAGCCGCGCCAGATCCATCAGATAGCCCAGCGCTTCCCGGAACTTATACTGCCCGATGGCCTGCCCGATGCGATCAGGAAACAAAGCCAGTTCGTCCAGCACCTGCTGATCATAGGCTGTTAAATCACTCAGGACCGGCACTTTACCATCGCAGAATTTATGCGTCAGCACTACGGCGCGGTTCACGAAATTGCCAAAAACACCAACCAGTTCGGAGTTATTGCGCGTCTGAAAATCCTTCCACGTAAACTCACTGTCTTTAGCTTCGGGCGCATTGGCCGTTAGTACATAACGCAGCACATCCTGCTTGTCAGGCATTTCGTCAAGATATTCATGCAACCAGACCGCCCAGTTACGCGAGGTCGAAATTTTATCGCCTTCCAGATTCATGAACTCGTTGGCGGGTACATTGTCGGGCAGAATATAAGGCGTTGATGAACCCTTCCCATCCGCCATCAGCATAGCCGGGAAGATGATGCAGTGAAAAACGATATTGTCCTTGCCGATGAAATGAACCAGTTTGGTGTGCTTTTCTCGCCAGTACAATTCCCAGTCGCGGCCCTGCTCGGCGGCCCACTCCTTGGTCATGGAGATATAGCCTATGGGCGCATCGAACCAGACGTAAAGGACCTTTCCTTCGGCGTCGGGCAGGGGCACTTTAATGCCCCAGTCCAGATCACGGGTCATGGCACGGGGCCGCAACCCTTCTTTAAGCCACGACTGACATTGGCCAAGCACGTTCGTTTTCCACTCGGTATGGCTGTTTATATAGTCTTCAATCTGCGGCTGCATCCGGTCGAGTGGCAAGAACCAGTTTTTGGTCGAGCGGAGTACGGGTTTGGAGCCGGACAGCATGGAATGCGGCTCAATGAGTTCGGTTGGACTGAGCGCACTGCCACAGCGCTCGCACTGATCACCGTAGGCTTTTTCGTTACCGCATACCGGACAGGTGCCCACAATGTACCGGTCGGCCAGAAACGAACCGGCAACCTCGTCGTAATATTGCTCAGTCACTTCTTCGTCAAAGTCGCCGTTGTTATAAATGTTCAGAAATAGCTCCTGCGACGTTTCGTGGTGAATTTTGTTGGACGTACGCGAGTAAATATCGAACGAGATGCCAAAGTCCTCGAATGCCTTTCTGATCTGAACGTAGTATTTATCTACTACTTCCTGGGGTGTGATACCTTCTTTCTGCGCACGAATGGTGATCGGAACACCATGTTCGTCGGTACCACTGATGAAGGCCACATCTTTCCCCGTCGAGCGGAGGTAGCGCACGTAGATGTCGGCCGGCAGGTAGCAACCGGCGAGGTGACCAATGTGGATAGGACCGTTGGCGTAGATCAGGGCCGCCGTGACGGTGTAACGTTGGGGGTTTTCTAATGGCATGTACGAGTGTCGCCGAAGCGTGGGTAATTTGAGGGCAAAATTAGCAATTCCGGGCCGAACGTTGTTATGTTTACGCCAAGGCCGGGCGGTTACGTCGGCTATTTAGGGAAGCAACATGGAAAGCGAGACGAATAATTTCCTGAACTGGGTCGAGATCAAAAACTTCAAGTCTATCAAAGACCTTCAGATGGAGTGCAAGCGGGTCAACGTCTTCATCGGCAAGCCTAACGTAGGTAAGTCGAATATTCTGGAGGGGTTAGGGTTGCTGGGAGCGGGATATAGTATAGACAAATTCGCAAGTGGCAATATTAGATATAAAGAACTAAGGCATTTGTTTAATGATAATGACATATCTCAAAATATTCAAATATATACAAATGCATCATCCTGTACCTTATACAAGTCATTAGATGATGTTTCTGATACGTATTGCTTTTATTTAGGCGATGACTCACCTGTTGAGAAAATAGCAAAATACTCCTTACCGGGCTACACTTATGGGTTTGACACTATCGAGAGAGATAAAATTCTTACTCATATCAAAGATTCGCCCCAATATTATGAGTTGCTTAATGATGGAAATCTATCAACCAACGATTATCCTTGGATAAAAAATAGATTTGGAATGGATGCTTTCCGTTTGATCAAAAAATACGATTTTAATAACACTACAGAATTCAATGCTAGTGTTTTAGATTTCCTATTACCTCCTCACGGTCTTAATTTATTTTCTGTTATAGATAAACGGGAAGAGCTTAAACAGGAAATAAGTGCTCTTTTTAAAGAGCAAAAGTTAGAATTTGTGCTTTCTAAGTCAGATTTGTCATTTTCTACTCAAAGGAGGGAAGGATTTTATGCTTACTTCTATCCATATTATAATGTAGCCGATACTTTTCGTCGATTCATATTTTACTTAGCTGCTATTGAGTCTAACAAAAATTCGGTTATCATCTTTGAAGAGCCGGAAGTACATTCATTCCCCCCTTACACACAGGATGTTGCGTACCGGATGATCTACAGCGAGACTAACCAGTTCTTTGTGTCTACACATAGTCCATATTTGCTTCACACACTAGTCGAAAACCTGAAAGATGACCAGCTTAATGTATTTGTTACGTACTACGAAAACTATGAAACGAAGGTTAAGGCATTGACGCCGGAAGAATTAAGTTTTGTGCAGGAATATAGTACTGACGTTTTCTTTAACCTCGACCGATTCATACCAAATGCCCAATCTGCAACTACTGCCTGAATGTTATGCAGATACAGCGTTGGTTTCGTTATTCGTACCTAACAGTCAACTTGTAGTGCATATTTTTGGCATTCCAAATGTTGCCAAAGAAATGCAACAAGTTGCGATCCGTAAATCAATAGATATTGAGACTCGAATCGGCATCGTTGATAATGATAAGCGTGTACCGCCTTATTTACTAAGATTCGATTCTATTTTTGAGCAAAATAAAGTTCTACTGAAACGAAACCCAGAAACCAATCAGCACTTAATTGTCATAGACAAGGCCATTGAATCCTTCTTGCTCTGGAATGCACAAGAGGTTTCTTTAGACGTGGCTGAATACGGTTTTACCGCCGATATAAAACTGTTTGGCAAAGCATTAAAAACGTCAGCCATTGGCAGTAATTCCAATTACCTCCGGCTCCTCGCGGATCTCCACACCCGGCAGGCACCCGGTTTTCTCACGTTCGAACGCATTCTGAATGACTTCACCACTACCCGTTAATACAACCCTGATCACAGGCGCTACCGGCTTTGTCGGTTCGCACCTCGTCCGGCGCTACCTCGACGCAGGGAAACCGGTGGCGGCCCTGAAGCGACCCGATAGCGATCTTTCCTTGCTGGCTGATGTGACTGACCGCGTTACCTGGTTTGAAGGAGACATTTTGGACATTCCCTCGCTTGAAACAGCTATTCAGACAGGAATGGACGTTATTCACGCTGCGGCCGTTGTCTCGTTCTCGCCCAAAGATCGTGACCGCATGGAAAAGGTTAACGTGGAGGGCACGGCTAACGTGGTGAATGTATGCCTGAAAGCAGGCGTCCGCAAGCTGGGCTTTGTGAGTTCGGTAGCCGCTCTGGGCCGTCCCAATCCAAAGCTGGCTGCTCCTGGTCAGCCTATTCGTATTACGGAAGAGCAGAAATGGGAAGACTCGCCCAATAACTCGTTTTACGCAAAAACTAAATATCGGGCTGAACTGGAAGTTTGGCGCGGCCATAACGAAGGACTTAGCACTATAGTCGTGAATCCGTCTCTCATATTGGGAGAGGGCGACTGGACTAAAACCAGCGTAAAACTCTTTAAATACGTATACGATGAGAAACGCTTTTACACCGACGGCTTAGTTAACTATGTAGATGTCAACGATGTGGCGGATGCGCTGTATCAGCTTATGCAGCCCGCTCCTACCCAGCCTGAAGTATCGAGTGAGCGGTTCATCCTCAGCGGGGGCACCATTCCGTACAAAGCGTTGTTTGAAAAGATAGCCCTCGCTTTTGGTAGACAGCCGCCATCGGTTCGGGTTTCGCCCGCGCTGACCCAATTCATCTGGCGGGCGGAGGCTATTCGGTCGTGGATGACGGGGAAAGAGCCGCTGATTACCCGGGAGACGGCTAAATCGGCCAACCTGAATTACCAGTTCGACGGCAGTAAAATCAGGCAAACACTTGGTTTCCAATACCGGCCGCTGGATGAGACATTGACCAGGGCAGCAACAGCCCTGACCGGCTCGTAATTTTTCGGGTCGCGACGTTGCAAAAGTGATTTTAATACCGTAGTTTTCTACTGCTATCGGATAGTTCGTACAGCTTGATACGGCCCCTATCCACCGACAGTTTAACCCGTTGAGGTATTCGATATGGAACAAGAGTTTGAGGAAAGAGAAGGCGACATAAAAGACTCGATCCGCCGGTTCGAGCAAATGCTCGACCAACAGGACAATCAGTTTTTCGACCTGGATGTATACGAGCGGATGGTGGAGCATTACTTAGAGGAAGGCAATTTAGAAAAGGCCATGATGGCCTGCGAAGCTGGCCTCGGCAACTTTCCCTACTCACTGGAATTGATGCTGGATAAGGCACAAATTCAGGCTAACTACACCAAATTCGACGAAGCCCTGGACCTGCTCGAGCGGGCGGCTTTGTTCAACCCCGGCGATCTGGATGTGCAGTACATGCAGGGAACCGTACTGAACATGGCCGGCCGGTTTGAAGAGTCGGTCAAGGTACTCGAAGAACTGCTCGACCGCACCGACGACAAAGACGACATCCTGTTTCAGCTAGGGCAAACCTATCAGAACTGGGGCAAATACGACGAAGCAATCGACCTCTATAAACAGGCCGTGAAGCTCAACCTTGACAACGAAAATGCCCTGTACGAGCTGGCTTTCTGCCTCGACGTAACGGGCAAATTAGAAAGTAGTCTGTCGTATTATAAGCAGCTGATCGATACGGACCCGTATTCGGCGAACGCCTGGTACAACATCGGAATTGCCTATAGTAAGTTAAGCCGCTTCCCCGAAGCGGCCGAAGCCTACGACTACGCAACCATCATTAAAGACGATTTTGCGTCGGCTCACTTTAACCTTGGCAACACGTTCATGAATCTGAACGAGTTTGTAAAGGCGGAAGAATGCTACCGGAACACGCTTATCCATGAGGAACCTACTGCCGATACGTACTGTCACCTCGGTGCCAGTCTGGAAAAGCAGGATAAGTTGCCCGATGCCATTAAGGAATACCGGCAGGCGGTCAAATTAGATGCACTCTGGGATGAAGCCTGGTACGGTATCGGCGTTTGTCTGAGCGAAATGGGTAAGTGGTACGAATCGCTGCCGTTTCTCCAGAAAGCGATTAAGCTGAACGATCAAAATGGTGATTACCACCTCGCCCTGGCCGAAACGGAGTACAAAATCGGCAATGTGATGTCGAGTATTGAGTCCTTCACGAAAGCGGCTGAGGTAGAACCGTCAAATCCTGATGTATACCTCGTCTGGTCGCTGGTTCCCTTCGATCAGGGGAATTTTGAGCAGGCCAACGACATTATTCAGATGGGCATTGACGAATTGCCTAAAGAGCACGATTTGTATTACCGTTCTGCTATTTATCTGATTCATGCCGGCATGTACAAGGAAGCACTAATTAATTTAGAGGCTGCGCTCACGCTGAACTACGACGCACACGTTCAGTTATTCGAGTTTTTCCCGGAGCTGGAAAAGCAAAAAGCACTTTACAAAATCATTCAACAGTATAAAAAGTCCTAACCAGTAATTTACCACTCAATTAATAAAGCCATCGCCGGGCATCGGGGGTGGCTTTTTTGTGAAGTAGATTTCGGTTTTACGAGCCGGCCGCTGTTCGGTTAAACTGATTTGCTTTCTGGATCAGATCGGTATAATTCAGAAATACATCGTCGGTTTTCCACCCGTGTTGCTGGCATATCTCATAAAACCAGCGGTTTAGTTTTTGTAAAGACGTAATCCGGCGAATCGTTGACGGGTCAGCGCTGTCCTGAACATAAAATGCTTCTCCCCGCTTACCGGGCGCTTCGTTTATAGCATACACGTCGTCGCAGATGGCAATGGGACCCGGAACCGTCAACAGCCGCCCGAACAGCACGTTCATGCGCAGGAAAACGGTAGAGTCCCGCCGACTCGTCACCAGCGTGTCAGCCCCGGCTACTGTAAGGCGATCCATCAGCCCGAAATATACTTTACGGCGCGGCCCCGAGCCGGTAGCATGGTTTATAAAGGCACTCCGGCCATTATAGATGAAGCCTCCGTACACTGCCGAGCCATCTTTTAACCGGGCCACCCCATCGTGACTTTGATAAATGATTG
Organism: uncultured Cytophagales bacterium; assembly: GCA_964251665.1. Classification (GTDB taxonomy): domain Bacteria; phylum Bacteroidota; class Bacteroidia; order Cytophagales; family Spirosomataceae; genus JBBQLG01. Next base: position 151,939 of record CAXUKO010000010.1, on the reverse strand, counting down.
GAGGCAGGGCATTGGGGTTGGGACGTACGACAACCACTCCATGCGGATAAGTCATGGGCTTATGCTGAGCGTAACAGAAAGTTGCCGACAGTAAAGCGGTGATGAATAGAAACGCCTTCATGATCAGTAAGTTTAGTGTAGAAAGGTAACGTTAACTAACGAACCAACGTACGGCTTAATGGTAATTTAACGGCCTGCCCAGGCTAACGGAAGAAGGTGGCTTTTTTGATTATTTCCCGCACGAAACCGGCGTTTGTGTCGTAATTTTGCGGACTGAAAACTGGTTGAACTGAGCAATGCACCAACTCACAACGTTGATACAGAAAGAGTTTCGGTTAGAGTGGCGTAACCGCTACGCGCTGAACGGAATGCTGCTGTACATTGTCGGGGCGGTGTTTGTTTGTTACCTGAGTTTCAATGCCCGCCGGGGTCAGTTAACGCCGATTGTCTGGAATACCTTATTCTGGATCATTCTGTTGTTCACCGCAATCAATGCCATTGCCAAAAGCTTTGTGCAGGAACGGGCCGGACGATTGCTCTACTATTACACCCTGGCCAGTCCGCAGCAGATCATCATCTCCAAGATTTTGTATAATACCGGGCTGATGATTGTGATTGCCGCCCTGGGCTTCAGCGTGTATGCGCTGGTGCTGGGCAATCCCGTTGGCGATGTGCCGTTGTATCTGGCCTGTCTGCTGCTGGGTGCCATTGGGTTTGCAGCATCGCTCACGCTGATTGCCGGCATTGCCGCCAAGGCCGAAAATTCAGCAACGTTGATGGCGGTGCTGAGCTTTCCGGTTATTTTACCAATGCTGCTCATGTTGCTGCGCGTTTCCAAAAACGCAATGGATGGTCTGGACCGGAGTTTAAGTCTGGACGAAATTGGGACTTTGTTAGCCATTGATGCAATCGTTTTAGCACTATCGTGGCTGCTCTTTCCGTTTTTGTGGCGGAGTTGAAGTATGTATCCCGGACGCCCACGTCCGGTAGGGTATTTAACGACCGGACGTGGGCGTCCGGGATAGGTACCAATATGAAAAACTGGTGGAAAATTCTGAGCGTCGTTATTCTGACGTACGTTATAATTCAGGGCTTTCTGGGCGTAGTGCCCCGGCAGCCCATTCTGAACGAGAGTATTCGGAACGTGTATTTTCACGTACCGCTCTGGTTTGCCATGATTATTTTACTAACCACGTCGGTCGTTTATTCCATTCGGTATCTGCGTCAGGGCCAGGTCGATGATGATACGATTGCGGTTGAGTTTGCCAACACGGCCATTGTATTCGGGCTGCTGGGTTGCCTGACCGGATCAATCTGGGCGAACTTTACCTGGGGCGAACCCTGGCCCAACGACCCGAAGCTGAACAGCGTTGCCGTTGGGATGCTGATGTACATGGCCTACCTGATTCTGCGCGGCTCGTTTGACGATGAGCAACGCCGTGCCCGGATTTCGGCGGTATACAACATCTTTGCCTTTGCGGTGTTCATTCCGCTTATCTTCATCGTACCCCGCCTGACCGATTCACTGCATCCCGGCAACGGCGGCAATCCGGCTTTTGGCAAGTACGATATGGATAATAACCTGAGGATGGTGTTTTACCCGGCCATTATCGGCTTTACCCTGCTGGGGGTCTGGATTACTGAATTACGCATCCGGTTACGTCGGATTCAGGTTCGTTTAGAGGAATGATTCGTCGGCCATACTTGTTCTTTTCTTAGCTCATCCATTTACCAATGCGCAGTACCTTTCTAAAAAAAGCCCCGCTGGCGGCTTTACTTTTCATCAGCCAAAACCTGCTGGCCCAACAACCCGTTCGGGAAGGTGTGGCAATGGCCGACCAACTCCGGGCCGACGGCAAAATCTGGGTCGTCGTTGCTGTACTGGCTACAGTGTTCGCCGGTATTGTCATTTATCTGATCCGGCTCGACCGGCAGGTCAGCAGACTGGAAAAGGAAGTGAACGAGAAGAAACCTGAGCCTATTCGCTAATTAATTCCCCTATGAAACTCTCTCATATTTTTGGCATTGTGGTGATTGCGCTGGCTATCGGCATTATTGTAGCGACGGCAGGCGATGCCAGTTCATACGTTACCTTCAAAAAGGCTAAAGAAATGGCTAAAGACGGTGATACCGAATTGGTACACGTGGTGGGCAAGCTCAAGAAAGATGTGAATGGTCAGATTGAAGGGCTGGGTTACCATCCCGAGATTGACCCTAACCACTTTGAATTTACCCTGATGGATAATGATCAGCGGGTACAGCGCGTCGTGTACAACAGTCCCAAGCCACCCGATTTTGACCGTTCCGAACAGATTGTGATCATTGGCAACATGGCAGACGATCATTTTCAGGCCAATAAAATTCTGCTTAAGTGCCCCTCCAAATATCAGGACGGCAAAATTGAAGTGACCGAACACGAAGCCAAAACGGCTAAACTATGAAAAATATGAGCGTTCAGGAAATTGAGCACAACGTATCAAAATTACCCGATACGGATTTACAGGAATTCACAAAATGGTTAGTCGAGTTCCTTCCTTCGCGGGGGAAAGCGACCGATTCGTTATTCGACTTTTTTCACGCACTCTGGGATAAGCAAATAGAAAATGACCTTAATGAAGGTCGCTTCGATAAGCTGATCGCTGAACTTCGTGATGAGCACGAGCGAGGGCTAACTACTCCATTGTGATACATAAAACATTCGCGCGGTTCTGGAAATATTATGAGGAATTACCGAAGGATATTCAGGAAGTGGCAGACAGGAATTATGAGCTGTTAAAAAGTAATTCACGTCATCCTTCTTTACACTTTAAGAAAATTAGCGGCAAAGAAGAACTTTGGTCCGTTCGCGTTGGTGATTCGTACCGTGCGTTAGGTCTGGAGACGGTTGACAATGAGATTACATGGTTCTGGATTGGCCCACACGCTGATTACGACAAACGTATTTAAACTAATGATACACGAAACCATCGGCCATCTGGGTCACTTTTTCGTCATTCTGTCGTTCGTAACTGCCTTACTGGCGACGGTGGCGTATCTGATTTCGGCCCTGCATGAACGCCGGACTACGGTTACATCCACCAACGCTCAGCCCGACGATGAGCGTGAATTAGTTCATGCCGACACCGGACAGACGGTAGCCGTACAAAGTCGAACGCAGTCGGGCAAGACGGCTCGCTATACTAAAACCGGTTCTGGAACGACAAGCACTAAGTCCCGGCCCGGAAGTACACAAGCCGATGCCCCCGACGACTGGCGGAAACTGGCGCGGTGGGCGTTTTACGTGCATGGCGCGGCTGTCGTAGGCGTGGTTGTGTGTTTGTACACAATCGTTTACAACCACTATTTTGAGTATCAGTACGCCTGGAGTCATTCGTCTAAGGCGTTGCCTGTGCAGTACATGATTTCGTGTTTTTGGGAAGGTCAGGAAGGTTCATTTCTGCTCTGGCTGTTCTGGAACGCAGTACTGGGTATAATCCTGACCCGGTCGGCCCGGCAGTGGGAAGCCCCCATGCTGACGGTCTTTGCGCTGGTGCAGGCGTTTCTTGCCTCCATGATTATCGGCGTTGTCTTTGGCGATTCGTTCAAGATCGGTTCTTCGCCGTTTTTGCTGCTGAAAGAAGCCATGCCCGATGCGCCGGTCTACGCCATGGACCCTAACTTCATTCCGGCCGATGGCAAAGGACTCAACCCGCTCCTGCAAAATTATTGGATGGTGATTCACCCGCCGACCTTATTTCTGGGGTTCGCGCTAACACTGGTGCCTTTTGCGTATTGCATGGCTGGGTTATGGCGCAACAAACCCTCGGAATGGATTCGTCCCGCTCTGCCCTGGGCCCTGTTTGGGGCACTGGTATTGGGCGTAGGTATTATGATGGGTGGTTACTGGGCCTACGAAACGCTGAACTTCGGCGGTTACTGGAACTGGGACCCGGTCGAAAATGCGGTCTACGTTCCCTGGCTCGTGCTGGTAGCAGCAACACACACCATGTTGATCGCTAAAAAGAGTTCGACGGGCCTGAAATCAGCGATCATACTGATTGTAGCTACATTTATTCTTATCCTCTACTCCACGTTTCTGGCCCGGAGTGGTATTCTTGGAAACGCATCCGTTCACTCGTTCACTGACTTAGGACTGTCGGGACAGCTATTGCTGTATATGCTGACGTTTCTGGCTGGCGCAGTGGTACTGATGAGTATCCGGTGGAAAACGATGCCGAGTGATGCCGACGAAGCCTCTGTTTATACAAAAGAATTCTGGGTCTTTATCGGGGCCACGGTGCTGTGTCTGGCTGCTTTTCAGATCGCAGCGACCATGTCGATTCCGGTGTATAACAAGATCGCCGAGAGTTTTGGGATCGTTACCAACATGGCCCTGCCCGCTGATCAGGTTGGCCATTACAGCAAGTTTCAGCTATGGTTTTTTGTGCTGATTGCGGCTCTGACCGGAGTTGGCCAGTACGTTTGGTGGCGCCGGGCGGGTAAAGGCACCTTCAATACGCTGATGACGCCCCTGATGATTACGCTGTTAGTCAGCGCGGCCATTATTGCGATTGGCGAGGTCAGAAATCCGATTTACATGGTGCTGGCTACCACAGCCACCTTTGCACTGGTGGCGAATGGCACCATTCTCCTCAATATCATCCGGGGTAACTACCGGGTATCGGGCGGGGCAGTCGCGCATATTGGTATGGCGCTGATGTTAATCGGCATTCTGTTTTCGTCCGGTTATTCACGGATCGTTTCCGTGAACAATAGCGGTCTGATGATTTCCAAGTCGGAGGACTTTACGAAGAACGGTAACAAGGAGAACAAAGAGAACGTCCTGCTCTGGCTTAATCAGTCCGAGCGCATGGATAATTACCAACTCACCTACCGGGGGCCGCGCATTGAGATTCGCGACGTACCGGGCTATGTGCCGCGTTCGTGGGTAACAGTCATTGAAGGCGACTTCCACGGTCTGGCCAACCGGGATATTGAGCAGGGTGGTAAGCTGTACCATAAAAAAGGCGATACGCTGGCCTTGTACCCCGAAAATACGTATTACGAAGTAGAATACCGGGAGCCGAACGGTAAGGTATTTTCGCTCTACCCACGGGCTCAGGTTAATGACCGGATGGGCTTGCTTTCTTCACCCGATATCAAGCACAAAGCTGGCCGCGACTTGTACACGTTCGTCTCGTCGGTGCCCGACCCGAATGCCGACAGTCAGTGGAAGCGTACGGAAACGTTCCGGGTAGCGATGAAAGACACGTTCTTTGTGAATGATTACGTCGCCATTTTGGACAATGTGGTGCGTACCGATGAGATCGACGGCATAAAACTTGGTCCCGGCGATGCTGCGGTAAAGGCGCAGGTTCGGGTGCTGGACAAGGAACGTGAGTTTCTGCTGCAACCCGTCTTTGCCATTCGGAACAAGCTGGTCGGCCGCAAAGCCGATACCAGTGACGACATTGGTGTTCGGATTCAGTTGAACGAGATCGACCCGAAAACCGGCACGTTTGTCTTTGGTGTTAATACGACCCAACGCGACTACATTGTACTGAAAGCGTCGGAGAAGCCGCTCATTAACCTGCTCTGGCTTGGTACGTTTGTCGTCATCCTGGGCTTTTCGATGGCTACAATCCGTCGGTTTCGGGAGAATAATAAAATGAGTGGGAAAGGGGTAAGTGATAGGGAGTAAGTGAGCAGCAACTCATTTACTTATTCCTTACCACTCTACTGCTTACCACTGTTTCTCATGAAACTACGCGACACGCTTCTACTTTCGGCTGCGGCTGGCTGCTTCCTACTCTGGATTCTGGAGTTTCGGCGGAGTTCGTTTGCCGATAGCTACTGGCTATTACTGTGCAGCTTAGGCTTTTTGCTGTCGTTTCAGTATTTCCGCATCAAAGAGCGCGAAGCCGCTAAGGATATGTCGCCGACGATCCGGCAGATGATTGCTGAGCGGCAGAAACGGAAAGGTATACAGCCGTCGGCGGGTGGAAAAGCAAAGAAAAAATAACAGATTTAACCAACCGATTGACTTTATAGCGGTTATTTCATCATACGTACACTGGTATCGGGCGACCTTAGTCGCCCGTTTTCGTACAAACATAGTTAATCAATGGAGTCCTACTCCCTCCTCTTTGGTGCCCTTATTGCGCTTGTGCTGGCTGGCTTTTTTTCGGCCGTCGAAATGGCGTATGTCTCAGTTAACCGAATCTATTTTGAACTCCACAGTCAGCAGGGGCCGATTGGTGAGAAGTTAGTCTCCCGGTTCCTGAAAAACCCGATTCTGTTTGTTGGCACTACGCTAATTGGCAACACACTATTTCTGGTGCTGTATGCCGTACTGGGAGTAACGGTGCTCAACCCGATACTGATGGTTTGGCTGCCCGATGCGTACGATAGCCCCGTCGCCCTGATGCTGCTCGAAACGCTGATTCTGACCCTGGTGTTTCTGCCCATTGCCGATTACCTGCCCAAGAGCCTCGCCCTGATTCACCCGGATGCATTTCTGGAATTACTGGCCGTGCCGCTATGGATTATTTATCAGGCCATTGCCCCCATTGTCCGGCTGTTAGTTGGTACGGCGGGCGTGTTTATCCGGCTCATCCTGGGTAAACAATACTCCGAAATCCGTCCGGTTTTTGGGTTGACCGACCTGAATAATTACCTGCAGCAACTCAATCAGACAACCAGCGCCAACGATGACGACGTTGAGGTAGACACGAAGATTTTCAATAATGCCATCAGCTTTCGGGATGTACGGGTGCGCGATTGCCTAATCCCCCGAACGGAAATTGCGGCCGTAGACATTGACGATTCGGTTGATGACCTGCGGCAGGCGTTTCAGGAAACCGGCCACTCCAAAATCCTCGTTTATCGCTCCACCATCGACGATATCATCGGCTACTGCCACGTACTGCACCTGTTCCAGAAACCAGCCACTATTGAACAGATGCTGGCCCCGGTGCTAACCGTTCCGGAAACTATGCCCGCCCAGGATTTGCTGCTGCGCTTCCTGGCCGAACGCCGGAGTTTGGCCCTGGTGGTGGATGAGTTCGGCGGTACAGCGGGTATCATCACCGTTGAGGATATTGTGGAGCAGATTTTCGGGGAGATTCAGGACGAGTACGATACCAATGAGGACTGGACCGAACGGCAAATCGACGAGCATACGTACCTGCTCAGTGCCCGCCATGAGATCGACTATTTACAGACAACCTACGGCCTGAACCTGCCCGAAGGCGACCGCACAACGGACCGGTACGACACCCTGGGCGGGCTGATTCTGTCGCTCAACGAAGACCTGCCCGGCGTTGGCGATGTGATTGACTGGCCGCCCTTCCGGTTCACCATCGAATCGATGGATGGCACCCGGATTGATACCGTGCGGGTCGAAAAGCAACCTGAAGAATAGCCGGGCGGCTTTTAGTTCCGCTTCTTTTTTTCCGGTTTCTCCGGCGCGTCACTCACGGGCAGATACACCCGAAATGTAGCGCCCTGTCCCGGTTGGCTGACGGCCGTGATGGCCCCGCCGTGATTTTCGGCAACCCGCTGGCAGATAGCCAGCCCAACGCCCGTTCCGGCATAATTCGACTTGCTGTGCAGCCGTTGAAACATCTGAAAAATACGATCAAGGTATTTTTCATCGAATCCCACCCCATTGTCGCTAATGCTGATTTCGCAGAATAGCTGGCTGGTACCCGCCGATAACCGCCGAACCGAATCGGGCAATGCATAAACCGGTATAGGGCGCGACGCAATTGAGATAACCGGACTCAGAAACAGACCGGTTTCGGGATCAGGCTTCCTGAACTTCAGGGCGTTGGCTAACAGGTTCTGAAACAGTTGGTGCAGTTGCCCCCGATCTCCCGTTACAACCGGCAGATTTTCCAGTTCAATACGGGCCTGCCCCTCCTGAATCAATACCTCCAGATCGTCGATCACCGTTTTGAGCAATTGTGACAGGGGAACCGGCCGAAACGGGTTTTTCTGACTCGAAATACGGGAGTACATTAACAGGTCTCTGATCAGATCCGACATCCGGTTGGCAGCTGTCTGCATCCGGTGCAGCATAGCCGCCCCCTCCGCTCCCAGTATCTCACCAAACTGCTCTCCAAGTAAGCCGCTGAAAGCCTGTATCTTACGCAATGGTTCCTGTAAATCATGGCTGGCTACATAGGCAAACTGCTGCAGATTTTCGTTGGACCGGCGGAGTTCGTCATTGATGGCTTCGAGTTGCTGCTGCGACTGCCGCAGGGTTGTAACATTGGTAGCCGATACGACCACGCCATCACCAAAGCGGGCGGCAATAAAGTCGAACCACTGCCCCCCAAAATTGCGCTCAAACTGATAGGGCTGGCCGGTTTCAATTACCTGCTGATAATGCCGGAAAATAGCACTGCTGGCGTAGTTGGGGAAGTGAACAGACATGGGTCGGGCGTACATAGCCTCTGCCGGTACCTGCATCCATTCCAGACCAATCTCATTGGCCAGTGTCACCTGAAAGTCGACCAGCACACCGGCCTCGTTGCGAATGGCCCGGTGCACGACTAACGCATTCAGTGATGTGTTGATGACCTGGTCGAGCAGTTCAGCCTGCTGCTGTTGTTTCAGTTCAGCCTGTTTGGTGGCAGTCACGTCCAGAAAGGAGAGTAATGCACCATCATCGCCCTGTTTCACAATTGTGGCATCGAACCAGGCATTGATTCCGTACAGGTTATACTCGAAGATATACCGCTGAGACTCCCCCGACTCAATGACCTGACACAGCCGCTGATACAGTTCAACCGTATCGTAACCCGGAAACAGGTCCAGCACGGTATGGCCAATCATGGCCTCGACCGGCAATCCGACCAGTTGGGCATTTACTTCGTTGGTCAGCAGATACCGAAGATCAATAATTTGGCGCTGCGCATCGCGTACAGCTTCGACCAGCACAATACCCGTCGGTTGATTTGTAACTACCGTCCGCAGTAAATCAGCCTGTTTTTTGACTTCAAGCTGCAACCGCCGGGTTTCTGTAACCAGACGAAAAGTAACAATCAACGTATCGTCCTGCCGGCTAATGGAATACTGTGACCACTGCTCCTGATCGGGGTAAAAGTGCTCCCCTTCCAGCGTTTCGCCCGAGGTCAGTACAGCTACGTACCGGTTAAATAGACCCGTTTGCCGGGTAGTCGGGTACAAGTCGGTCAATAAAGTACCAAGTTCCAGTGGAATGGCATACCCGAATGCCTGCCGGGCGGCCTGATTGCAGTAGAGCACCCGAAAATCGGTGACCTGTCCGCTCATCGCCCGGACCGGCTCGAAAACGATCACGCTGCTCAGCGAATTATCGAGGATACTCAGCGTCAGGTTAGCTACCTGTTGCTGACTGAGCGGAGCCGGGTGAATAGCTGCCCCCGGCTGATAGGTAATGATCAGCCCTTCCGCGCCTACGGGAGTCGCCTGAAGAATATACCACCGGTGCGGCTGCCCAGGCATGGTCAGGGGTACGTCAAAGCGGGTCGTTGATCCCGTTTCAAGCGCCGTCTGGCAGTGGGTTAAGAGTGCCTGTCCGATTTCGGGAATAAGCTCATTCAGGCTGCGCCCAATCAGGTCGGCAGCGACTCCGCCCAAATCCTGCGCTGCCTGCGTATTCAGTTTCACCAGCCGAAGATCAATACAGAAGCCCCCCGGCGGCTCAGTTACCGCGTCGACGACCAACAGACCGTCCAGCGAGGCATCAAAAAAGCGCTGTATCAGTGTTTCAGATGCAGGAGTAATCATGTATATGGTTAAAAAAGAGGAGGTTAATCTACTAAATAAAAGAATTAAACCCGTTCAAAAACCCTTTTTTGATAACTACTACTTAGTCAAAGCAGGCCGTTATGGCAATAAGTTATCTGTTGACAGGCTGTTAGGCTTTATTGCCGTGGTAGCGTATTTAGTAAACGGTCGTGGTATTAATACTTATTTCTATCGAATGAATTTACTGATTTACTCCATACGCTACTCTGGCAGGTCAGGATGCCGTAAGTTTGCCTTACCCAATCAGCTTCTCTTTGCGGCAATGAACTACATTTTTTACCTGCTTGCCCTGCTAACGGGCATTGCCATCACCGTTCAGGCGGGCGTTAATGCCCAGTTACGCCAGATGCTCAGTCACCCCGTGCTGGCGGCCATGATTTCGTTTGGCATTGGCTTTATCTCGCTGGTCGGGTTCCAACTGATTTCCGGCGGAGCCTGGCCCTCACCCGAAACGCTGCGTTCTATTACGTGGTGGAAATGGACGGGGGGCGTAATCGGTGCCATTTACGTTACCACCGTTGTTATATCGGTGCCTCGTATCGGAGCAGCCAGTCTGGTTAGCCTGAGCGTAGCGGGTCAGTTAGTAGCGGCCATCGTGTTCGATCATTACGGCTGGCTTGGGTTTTCGCTCCATCCCGCCAACGGCTGGCGGCTGCTGGGCGCTTTCCTGATTATGGCCGGAGTGCTGCTCGTCGTGCGGAATTAGCAGGTTTGCGCAGCAGCATCAATAAACCAGGCGACTGGCAATTGGTTATGAATAGAACAACAAACCTTGGACAATGCCAACCCAGTACCGCTTTTACCCGTCGCTCCTGAATACCTTCGCCCGTTACATACGCGGAGGAAACCTCTCAGTTCAGGAACTGATCGACTCCATTAACCGCGTGCCCGGCCCATCAACAGCCGCTCAGCAACGGGGTGTTTCCTTTGAAGATGCGGTCGTTAAGGGCGAGGGTGAAGAGCAGTTCGACGCCGACGTGCTGAAGAGAGTGCGTAAACTCCTCCCCCGCCCCATCGTCGAAACCCAGGTGTACTGCCAGTGGGAAATTGACGATGTGCTTTTTTATGGATACGTTGACCTGATCGGGAAGTTCAAGGCGGTCGACATCAAGACGACGGCTTCCTACCGACCGGGCCGGTTCGAGACGAATCATCAGAACCTGTACCTCCACGCCCTCAAACGGCGTGGCATCAAGCTGATGGAGTACGTCATCACCGAATTTAAACCCGACGGACAGGCCGAGGTGCATGTCGAAAGTTATTCACTCACGCACCCAATCGACAAACAGCTGGAAGAAATCCAGTTGTTTAAGGCGTTTCTGAACCAGCATCGGGCGCTTATTACCGACCCAAAGATCTTCGTGGTGTAAAAATTCAACACAGAGCGGTCCGCCGTCGAGGAAACAGAGGAAGGCACGGAGGTCACGGAGTAATTTTTCTCCATGATCTCCGTGCCTTCCTCTGCTTCCGCGACGGCGGACCGCTCTGTGTTAAAAACCTCTATTTAGATTCTTCTACACCCGTTTCTTCCATCCAGCTCTCGAACTCATCGGGGGCTGCATAAGCGTTGGGCAACGCAGTCCGGCGGCCCCGGCGTTCCGGTGCTTTCACGTCCAGGTCTTTTGTGACGGTGCTGCCGTTCGATTCAAGCACGAGCTTGTACTTACCCGGCCGGATGTAGAGTTTCCGGTCATCGGCCGCTTTTAATTCAACGGCTTTCTCGTCTTTCTTCTTTGTCTCATTTAAGTACGTTGCGTAAGCTGCCCGCTGTGTACTGTCGATGGCATAGTCGAAGTTGATGTAGTTCAGACCCGCTTCGGTGGTATCGGTCAGGGTACGAAGTGTCAGGCCTTTCTCCGTTTGAATACGCGCCGTTGTTTTGCCGGGCTGTTTGGCGTAATACGTAATGCCGTAGTGGTATTCCGGCGCATCTTCGTATTTGTTGTACATCCGTCCCCAGTTGGCGCTGTATTGAATCGGTTTAACGGTATACACATAAACGGGTCTGGCCAGAACAGAATCCGTCAATTGCTGAAGCGGCTCCACATTCGCCGTGTACAGTGACCGTCCGTGCGTGCCAACAATGAGTTCGTTGTCACGTGGGTGAATCACCAGATCATGAACCGCTACCGCCGGTAAATTCTTATCAGCCCGCATAAACGACTGCCCTTTGTTTAGCGAAACATACACCCCATTATCTGTACCGACGTAGAGCAGGTTCAAATTTTTGGGATCTTCTTTCACCACGTTTACCGGCTCGTCGGGCAGGTCCGTACCGATAGGCTGCCACGTTTGGCCGTAGTTAGTCGAGACAAATAAATACGGTTTGAAGTGATCGTCGCGGTAGCCGTTGAGTGATGCATAGACCGTGCCCTCCGCATGGGCGGAGGCCGTTACGCGGCTCACCCAAAGATTGGCAGGCAAACCCGCTGAGATATTTGTCCAGGTGTAGCCGCCATCTTTGGAGACGTGAATCAGGCCATCATCCGAACCCGTGTACAACAGACCAAATTTCAGGGGCGATTCATCAATTGTGGCCAGGGTACCAAAGGTAACGTCCCCTTCACGCGGCCCTTTGGTCAGGTCGCCGGACAGCGTTTTGAATTCGTCGCCTTTATTCAGGCTCCGGTGGAACCGGTTCGAACCAAAATATACCACATCCTGATTATGCCGCGATACCAGAATCGGGGCCTGCCAGTTCCAGCGCAACTTTTGTTCACCCACTTCGATGGAGACAACCAGGCGTTTCATATCTCCCGTTGCTTTGTTGATGCGGAAGTAATTACCGAACTGGAAGCCCGTGTATACCGTGTTGTTGTCGCGCCAGTCGACCTGCACCTGCATACCATCGCCACCCAGCAGTCCTTTATACGGGTATTGCCCCCGGTCGTACCAGTCGTAGCCAGGCTGATACGTGCTTGGCCCGGTCCAGACGCCGTTATCCTGCAACCCACCGTAGACATTGTACGGCTTCGCCATGTCGACCGCGATATTGTAAAACTGAGCAACAGCGGGCGTATTCGCTTTAAACCACGTTTTTCCGTTGTCGTAGGTGATGTTTATACCGCCATCGTTGCCAAGAATCATGTGCCTGTTGTTTTTGGGATTGATCCACAACGAGTGGTGATCCGAGTGAACATTACCCTCATCCATACTGCGGTACGTTTTGCCACCGTCTTCCGAACGAATAACCGGTACGCCGGCAATTACGATCTTATCAGCATTATCCGGCGCAATCCAGACGTTGCCGAAATAGTAGCCGTAGGTATTGTACAAGCCGTCTAGGTAATCGGCATTTACTTTCGTCCATTTCTGACCACCATCGTCGGAACGGTACACCTCGGCTCCCGTCACTTCGGCGTTGATGAGTCGGGAATTAGCATCATCGGTGTATTCGAGAATGGAGACTGGTTTGATTTTATCCGTTTTAACCAGCTCTTTCAGCGAACTGGCGGTGTACTTTTCCGGGAAGTTCTGCTCGTCCAGGTAATCGGCAATGAACGAATCTTCGGCCTTTAGAAAAGCCTCTTTCGACATGACCTTCAACTGCTCTTTGGTCAGTTTTTTGGCATCGGCGGGCGACTTTGTTTTCTCGGGACGGGGCGTCTGATTATCGAGAATGACATAGAGCGTGTTCGGATTTTTCGGAAAAATGCTCACCCCGATTCGGCCCGTATTCTCATTTTGCGGAATACCGGAGTTCCCACCCGAAATCAGTTTCCAGGTTTCGCCACCATCGGTACTTTTGTAAAGGCCCGATGTTTTGCCGCCCTCAACAAAATTCCAGGCCGTGCGTTCTTTATGCCACATACTGGCGTACAGCGTTTGCGGATTTGTCGGGTCTACATCAACGTCGATGGCGCTGGTCTGATCATCGATATAGAGCGTTTGCTTCCAGCTTTTACCGCCATCCGTGGTTTTATACAGCCCGCGTTCCCTGTTGGGCGAATACAAATGGCCCGCTGCCGCTACCCAGGCCACATCCGGGTTAGAAGGGTGCAGCACAATCCGTCCGATATGGTGACTATCCGGCAACCCCAGATGCTGCCAGGTTTTACCACCATTGGTGCTCTTGAACATACCCATCCCAGCATAGGAAGACCGGCTCGAGTTGGCTTCTCCGGTACCAATCCAGATGATATTGTTTTTCCAGTCGACGGCAACGGCACCGATGGTCATCACGATTTCATGATCAAACAGGGGCGTAAACGAGACTCCATTGTTCTCCGTTTTCCACAGGCCCCCACTGGCGTAGGCGACGTAGAATTTAGTCGGATCGTCGGGGTTCACGTCGAGATCGACTACGCGACCGCTCATCACGGTCGGCCCAATGGACCGGAACGGCATGTTGCGCACCAGCGAGGTCTCCGTCAGTTTTTGCCGTTTGGGTAAACTGGTCATCCGTTCGGTTGCGGGTGTCGGCATGGGCGAAACAACCGGTACGGGGGTATTTTTTTTGGCGGTACGCTGGGCAACTGCGCCCTGCGCGAGCAGCGTAAGTACGGCGAGCGAGCGTAATAATTTTGTCATGCCGGGTAGCGGGGTTGATGATTTCACGCAAGATACGACCCAACCCATAATTTACGATTGACCTTCGGCCCTGCTTTACGAACTTTGCCACACGTTAATCGGTGCCGAACGCGGGCCGTCAGTATTCACCCAATCGTACACGTATCTTGAAACTCTGGCAAAAAGAAGGCGTTTTAACGTCTGACCAAATCGAACGCTTCACCGTCGGCCGCGACCGCGAGATGGACCTGTACCTGGCTCCATTCGATGTGCTGGGTAACCTCGCCCACGCCCAAATGCTCGAAACCATTGGCCTGCTGACCAGTGAGGAGTTAACCGCATTGACGGATGAACTACTGACGATTTACCAGCGCATTCAAGCCGGGCAGTTTATGATTGACGATGGCGTGGAGGATGTTCATTCTCAGGTCGAGTTACTGCTAACCCAAGCCCTGGGCGATACCGGCAAGAAAATTCACTCCGGCCGCTCCCGTAACGATCAGGTGCTGGTTGATCTCAAGCTCTTTACCCGCGACCGGCTCTGGAAGGTAGCCGAAGCGACCCGGCTCGTGTTCGACCGGCTCATTCAGCGCTCGGAGGAACATAAAGATGATTTAGTACCGGGCTACACGCACCTCCAGATTGCCATGCCCTCGTCGTTTGGTCTGTGGTTTGGTGCCTATGCCGAAGCCCTGAGCGACGATATGCTGACCCTGCAAACGGCGTACCGGCTGGCCAACCGCAATCCGCTCGGTTCGGGGGCGGGTTATGGCTCGTCGTTTCCCCTCGACCGTACCCTCACTACGAACTTGCTGGGGTTTGAGGGCATGCACGTTAACGTGGTGTACGCGCAGATGAGCCGGGGCAAAACGGAACAGACATCACTGACGGCACTGGCAGCGGTGGCGACAACGCTCTCACGGATGGCGATGGATATCTGCCTGTACAATAGCCAGAACTTCGGATTCCTGACCCTGCCCGACGCCCTGACGACGGGCAGCAGCATTATGCCCCATAAAAAGAACCCGGATGTGGCCGAACTGCTCCGCGCCAAAACCAACCGGCTGAAAGCCCTACCGATGGAAGTTACGCTGGTGATGAGCAACTTGCCTTCCGGCTACCACCGTGATATGCAGCTACTTAAGGAGATTTTGATGCCTGCCTTTGATGAAATTCTGGACTGCCTGAGCATCACCGATTTCATGCTGGAAAATCTTCAGGTGAAGACCGATTTGCTGGCCGATGCTAAATACGATCTGCTGTTCAGCGTGGAGCGCGTTAATGAGCTGGTATTGCAGGGTGTTCCCTTCCGCGAAGCGTACCGGCTGGTGGGCAAAGAAATTAATGAAGGTTCATTTGCCGCATCACGGACGCTGCACCACACGCACATCGGCAGCATTGGCAACCTCGGTAACGACCTGATTACGCAGTCAATGGAGCAGGCGATGGCTGGTTTTGGACAATCGACCGTACAAACAGCCATCGAACAACTGTTAAATCAACGGGCTTAATTGCCTAACTTTAAGAAAACACAAAACCTATGGTCACTGCCAGCGAAGAAGCCGTTCAGACGCCCGTCATCCCGAACTCGGTCATTTTTGAAACGCTCAACGGTCAGCCACTTTATTACAAAGGCTATCAGGATGTGGTGGCTGGTCGCCTAACCCCCGAATCCATCATAGGTAGTAGTGATTTGCAGAGCATAATCGTAACCATTTTACTGGGGACACTTTGGCATAGAGTGGACCGTAAAAAATATCAATTAACGGGTAACGAATCCGGCTTACACCTTGCTGTTGGTACCAACTTATCGGCTGATATTGCCATTTTTGATAAAGCCGTTCTTGGCAAACCGAAAGGCAGGTACTTCGACATAGCCCCGAAAATCGTAATCGAGGCAGACATTAAAATTGACCTGGATATCATTGGTGGCGACGTGACTTATATCACCCGAAAAACGCAGGCCCTGTTCGATTTTGGGGTCGAGCAGGTACTCTGGGTCTTATCCAGTGTTCAGAAAGTAATCGTTATGCAACCCGGTCAGGACTGGATTACAACAGATTGGAGCAATGACGTGACCGTTATGGAAGGCTGCGTTCTGAACGTCAAACAGCTTTTAGACGAAGAAGAAATCGCATATTGACACCGCAGGAGAACAGCCCGAAACAGTAAGAGTTTTATTATCAGACGCTTATAGAAACCAATTCAGCAAATTATGAGAACGCTTGATGAGTTGACCGAAGAAGTTTATAATGATACGAGCTACCGAAGTGAATTTACCGCTTACACAAAGTTGTACGCCATTCTCACACTGCACAATCAGCAAATCCTGTCTGGTGTATATGCCTCATCCGAAAAAACAGAGGGTAAGTTTATAGGCTACTATGAAATGAGAGAAGCAATGGTAAAGCGAACCCTTGAACAGGTAGAAGCGGATACTCCCCAAATCAAAAAATGTAAGCAGGGAATAGCCCTGCTGTTTACAGGGCTATTCCGAAGTATGGTGCAGCGTTATAAGTTGACCACTAACGATGCCCGTACCCTCGTGCTGGCTGTCGCAACCCGGTATCAGTCTGTCTAAAAACTACAGTCAGGTACCCGTTCAGCACGTGGGAGCAATCAAGGCTCAATAGACGCTACTCCACCCGGTACGCCACCAATTTATTTTTGTAAAACGTGGGGACGATCAGCAGCTTTTTGCCGGGTATGTACTCAATATCGGCCGCATTCACCTTAGCCTCACGGGTATCGAGCAATTGCTGTTTCTGTCCATCCGCAGCGACGGCAAATACCTGCCCGTTCCAGTCGGAGACGAAGTAGCCGCCTTTGTCATCAGGCACAATCCCATCGGTAGCGGCCATCCCATCGGCAATGGTCGTCATGGTTTTAGTACTCACATCAATCGTCCGTAGCGCCCCGATTTTGCCACTGCCAATTAAGAGCCGATCCTTACCCACCGCCAGTAAACCGTTGGGTTTATTGAGTGATTCACCCTCCATCCAGACTTCCCATTTCTCGTCTTTCAGCCGATAAATTTTATCCGCCTGACTGTCCGAAACGTACACGGTGCCGTCGTTGGCTACGGTCACATCGTTCAGAAAAGCACCTTTTCCAACGGCATCGTACGTCTTTTCGGCCTGCCCGTTGGCTGTGTTGATGACCACCAAGCGATACACATCGGTCACGTAAAGTTTACCCTTGTGCAGGCCCATGCCTTTGGGTGCGTTCAGGCCCGATGTCCACCGCAGATTGTCGATCTTACCGTCCAGCGACACTTTCGAGATAAAGCCACTGCCATCTAAACCGTCCGCTTTCCCGTCGATGTTAGCCACATACAGCACATTGTCTTTGCGGTCATAAAGAGCTGATTCAGGTACCCGCAGGGTCGTGTCGGTTTCCCACACCTTGACTAATTTCCTGGGTTTAACGGGGCCGCGGTCAGTTGAGCCGTAATCGGTGGCTGCACGATTGCCAGAAATCGACACGGAGCGAAAAGCGGCCAGACTGCCTGCTATCAATAGGATACTTAGTACAGAGAAGCGCATAAGTTTATGGGTTAGCGTGTTTAGCAAAAGAAAAGTTAAAAAAAATGAGTTGCAACTTTAGAACGTTAAACCGACATTGGACGCGGCACAGGCAGGAAGCGGTTGTACTTTTCCAACGACCGTAATTTCGCGCATAAAAAAAGGTGAACTTTCTGTAAATGAGCCTGTTTAGAATTTCGCCAACGTAGACTAACCCGCGATATGACACCCCATCAAGCCTCCGCTTATCAGCCCCAGCAGTCAGTAGTCCAGCTTAAGGACAGTATCCGTGATATGATCCGGCTGCAACGTGAATACGAACTTTCAGACGAATTGTTCTGGGAAGTGTTCAACGCCCGCGTGCTGCTCAATGAGCAAATCGACGTGGATAATTTTGTGCGCGATATGGCTATACCAATGGGAAAGGCATAAAATTGCCCGACCTGTAAATACGCTGCGTGATATGACCTGACGCTGCTTTTGGGGCGTTGCACAGCCAGTCTACGTGACTGGCTGTGCAACGCTCTTTTCAGATCCATCAGTTGGTTCGGCCGGGACCAGCATCTGTAACTGACCAGGCCGAATCTCCGCCCGAATCTCGGTAATGCGCCCCCGGTACTCACCGTCGACCTGAAAATAGGCTTTCCGGCGCGTTTCAATGGTAACTGAGGTCGCCGGAATAATCTCGATATTGGCCGGATCGAACGGCCGGTACTGCCAGAACATTTTCAACAGTTCCCAAAAAGCCAGTCGGCGCAGGACGACCACTTCAAAAATACCGTCAGACAAATCACCATCGGGGTTAATAACGGCTCCGGTTCCGTACAGTCGCGCGTTGGCCAGCACAATCATAAAGGCGGCCCGGTGTACCGTCTGATCACCAGCCTGAATACTGACCCGCAGTAACTTCCGGCGTGTCAGCACCCGTAGCACCCCACGGGCGTACCCCAGTTTGCCCCGCCAGTTATTCTGCTCATAATATTTGACCAGTTGCGCATTCATACCAATGTCGCTCAGGTGCAGGCAAATGTCGGCCTCACCAATGCAGATGGCGTCGATTGGCTTTACAACACCACTGACTACAACGGTCAGGGCTTCATTGACGGTAAGTGGAATACTGAGTTCGCGGGCCATCCCGTTGGCCGAACCGGCGGGCAAAATTCCCATCGGTACGCTGCTGCCCAGCACCTGCTCGGCTACGAGTTTTACAGTGCCGTCGCCCCCGACAGCCACCACCCGATCCGGCCTAAACGCCTTAATCCGGTTGCGTAACCGGGTTTCGTCACCATCGCCAGTGAGTCGCAGTAGATCTGCCGTGTGAGCGGATTCGGCGCAAAAGTCGTGAATGGCAGTTTCCCAATCGGACTTATCTTTTCCGCCCGATGCAGGGTTAATGGCAAAGAGAATTTTCAACTTATCTGTCTTTTTAAGGTTAAAGGCGGAGACTCCCTGCCGAATACTAATGTCCACCACAGCCTTACCCTCCTTTCGTAAACGATTTGCCGCCCTGTTTAGCGGCTGGCGTAACAATTTCTTAACGGCCCTTCGCATTTCCAGCCGCCCCACGGTTAAGGTATATCGGGGCTTCGGCACGGCTAGCCGGATACTGGTGCAAGGGCATGTACTGCGACTTAGTCCCCTGCCGCGCGACCGCTACCGACAGGGTTTCTGGATCAATACATTTGCCGTACTTCGACTGTTTGTTATCCGGCCCTACGCCAGTGCCCAGGTCCGGTTGGCTGGCACGAATACGATGGTCATAACAGATGCGGATGGCTTTTTCCGGTTAGAGTGGACACCTGATACGCCCTTATCGCCGGGCTGGCATCCCGTGCAGGTCGACCTGATTATTGACCCAAACGGCAGTCAGCAGACCCTGGCCAGCGGTACAGGCGAGGTGCATGTGCCGTATCCCACTCAATATGGGTTCATTTCCGATATTGACGACACCTTTCTGATTTCGCATTCGGCCACAAAATTGAAACGGTTGCAGGTGCTGCTCACCCAAAATGCCCACAGCCGATTGCCTTTTGAAGGCGTGGTCCGGCATTATCAGGCGCTGAGTCTGGCCGGGACCACCCCCGACCAGCCTAATCCGTTCTTCTACGTATCGAGCAGTGAGTGGAATCTGTACGACTACATTCTGGAGTTTTCGCGCAAAAACGAATTACCAACGGGCGTACTGATGCTCAGTCAGTTGAAACGCTTTAGTCAGCTCTGGCAAACCGGTCAGAACAAACACACCACTAAACTGGACCGCATTGCCCGCATTCTGACGGCCTATCCGCATCATCAATTTGTGCTGCTGGGCGATGACACGCAGGCCGATCCGACCATCTACGCTACGGTGGTCGGACATTACACGGGTCAAATTCACTGTGTGTACTTACGACAGGTGGGTGCAGTCAAAAAACCGGACGTAGAAGCCATTGTCAGAACCATAGAAGCCAGTACCGTGTCCTGCTGCTACTTCGCCCACAGCACCGAAGCCATGCAGCACTCCGAACGGATTGGGTTGGTAAGTTGGTAGGTCAGCAAGTGGTAAAGGAGTTTGTTGACTTATCACTTACTGACTTACCACTCCCTTTTCCTCCCCCGGCGTGTCAGCAGAATCAGACCGCTGGCCCAGCTTAGTTTGACCAAGGCAAACCGGTTATCCTGCTCCAGCGTGGCAATCAAGGATGCTACTTTGTCGGCATGACCGTCGGGCCAGTTCGGTTGGGGCAGCATATCGTCGATGAGGTAAAAGCCACCGGGTTTTACCAGCGCCAGGGCTTCGGCCAGATGATTGTATTTTCCGGGCCAGGTATCGGCGAAAACCAGATCAAACGAAGCTGCGCTCAGGCTGTCGAGGACGGTTTCGCCCCGGTCGCAAACAAGCGTTAACCGGCTGTCGGGCAGGGCGGCACGGGCAATGTTGATAAGCGTTTCGTCGGATTCGACCGATAATAGCGTCGCTGTTTCATCCATACCAGCCAGCAGCCAGGCCGTTGCCCGTCCGGCGCCCGTACCTAACTCCAGAAAACGGCCGCCGGGTTTACTGGCCACCAGCACCCGCAGAAAAGCCCCGCTAAGGTCGTCGGACGGTTGTTGAAAATTCACCGCTGCGGATTCGGCATCAATCGTACTCAGCACCGCCGGTTTATCGATCCGGTCAGCATCCTGTAACGTGGTTTGCATGGGGCCAAGATACGGGGTTTAGCCCAGCCGCACACTGAATAACTCCTTCGATTTAGCGTAGACGTAGGTCACTACAACCAGCGTGAGCGCTCCACCCAGCATCACCGACGGCACCGTTCCCAGCAACCGGGCCAGCAATCCCGACTCGAACGCGCCGATTTCGTTGGAGGAACTAACGAAGATGCCGTTCACGGCAGCCACCCGCCCCCGGATATGATCGGGCGGGAAAATCTGCATAATCGTCTGACGGATCATAACACTGACGCTGTCGAAGGCACCCGTCAGAAACAGCATGGCGATGGACAGGTAGAAGTTAGTCGAGGTCGCAAAAATCAGGGTTGCTACGCCGAAACCGGCCACGGCCAGCAGCATATTTCGCCAGGCATTATGGATAGGCGGGAACCGCGACATAAACAGCAGCGTCAGCACGGCGCCGACCGATGGAGCAGCCCGCAACACACCCAGCCCCTCCGCGCCTACTTTCAGAATATCTTCGGCATAAACGGGCAGAATAGCCACGACGCCCCCGAAAAGCACCGAAAACAAATCGAGCGAAATGGCATAGAGGACAATTTTAGTGTTGAATACGAAGGCAAAGCCTTCGCGCAGACTGGCCCAGATGTTGGCCTGCGGTGAAATATTAACAGGTACCGGCTTTTTGTCGATCAGCGAAATCAGGATAAAACAGATAACCAGCAGCGCAATCACCACCAGCAGGGTATTGTCGAAGCCAACCAGAGAGTACAGAAATCCGGCGGCCCCCGGCCCGGCGATGGCACCCGCCTGCCAGAATGAACTGTACCAGGTTGAGGAATTGGCGTATAGCTCACGCGGCACTAAAAATGGCCTCAGCGATGAACTGGCCGGAGAGTAAAAGCCTTTGGCTGTGCCAATCAGCATCAAAACACCGTAGATAGTGCCCAATCGCACTGTATTGGGCAACGGGCCGATGATAGCCGGTTGAAAGACCAGATATAAAATCACGGAGCCAAGCGTTATGACCCCCAAACTCCACTGTAGAATACGCTTTTTATCGCCCCGGTCGGCCAGGTGGCCGCCAAAAAGCGACAGCGCAATAAAGGGAATGGCTTCGGCCAGCCCGACCAAACCCAGGGCCAGCGGATCGTGGGTGATACGATAAAGTTCGTAGCCTAAAATGACCTCCTGAATCAGCAGCGTAGCCGTAAACAGGAAACTGTTCGAGATAAAATAACGAAACTCGGGAATGCGAAGTGACGCGTAGGGATCGTTGGGGCGGGTTGTGTTCACCATGATTATACAATCGTAGCCGGTGCAATTTAGTTGCGGTCGTTTAAAAACCGGTGGTGAATTGGCGTAAAACAGCCCTTTTTGTGAGTCTGTGGCCGCCCCTTTACCCCAGCCGCAGCAACCGCAGCCGGGCCAGACTACTGCTGTCCCGGATGTATTGCTGCCGTACTTTAGGCAGTTCCCGCTGGGCCATAGTCAGGGCAGCGGGCGGGTATTTTGCCGGACCACCGGGTAGGCTCCGGGCATGTTCTACCCGCCGGATCAGGGCCGATAACCGGTTCTGTTCCAGCGCCAATTGCTCTTCAAGCAAGGGCAATGCCCGATTGCGGAGCAGTACAAAACGCGACGGCGGCAGTTTGCCCGATAAAGCTACTATTCCCTTCGCAATCGTTTCGATATCCCTTGACTGAGACACAATCAACTGGTCGACGTAATAGCTGATGACATCGGCACGGCCGGTTTCAAGCCAGTGGTATTCATTGAGCAGCAGACGGGCGTACCGCTGCTGAAACAGGGGCAAAATAGAATCAGTGGCGTAGTTCTTTACAAAATCAACGTACCGCTCATGGGCCGTTTCGGGCGTGATAGCCGACACACGGCTGATGCCGGGCACCGGAATGGGTGATACCTGCCATAACCGGCTAATCATGGCCCGGTGCTGCTCCTGAACGGCCCGCGCCCGTTCGGGCGACGACGGGCCATACATCTGCTTGTCGAACGGAATATTCAGGGGTGGCTCGTTCGGCACAGTTGCGTAGTCGACTGTGCGGTTGACTGGTCCGGCTGACTCCGCCTTTTTGTGGGGCTGACAACTAAGCAGCAGGAGAAACAGGGCAGGTATCGTTATTTTCATGGATAAACCGACAATCACTACCGGTAAAGTATCTTCGCCCGGCGAAGTCAAAATTACCAAAAACTACCATGATACGAATCAAAATCTGCTGCATCAGCAGCCCCGACGAAGCCAGAATGGCTATCCTGGCGGGCGCATCAGCCCTCGGTCTGGTTGGTAAGATGCCCAGTGGACCGGGTGTTATCGGCGACGACCTGATCCGTCAGATCGCGGCTACGGTTCCTCCGCCCATTGCCACGTTCCTGCTCACTTCAGAAACAGACGTCGATGCTATTGTTGCCCACCACAACCGGGTGCTGACCAATACCATCCAGCTTGTTGATGCACTAGCCGTCGGCAGTTATACGCGGCTTCGTGAGGAATTACCCGGCATTAAGCTGGTGCAGGTGATTCATGTGCTGGACGATGCCAGCGTGGACGAAGCACTCGCAGCCGCTGAGGAAGTTGATGCCTTACTGCTCGACTCGGGCAATCCCCGGCTCGCGGTGAAAGAACTCGGCGGCACCGGTCGGCAGCACGATTGGACCATTAGCCGCCGAATTGTTGACCAGTCGCGGGTACCGGTATTTCTGGCCGGTGGTCTGAATCCGGCTAACATTCGCGAGGCCATCGATACGGTACAACCTTTCGGGGTTGACATTTGCAGTGGCGTGCGCACCAACGGCGGGCTGGATGCCGGTAAACTCGATGTGTTTGTTCAAAACTGCCAGCAGGCACTTTACAGGTAGATTTGGGCAAAAAAAACAGCACGAGCCAATGGCCCGTGCTGTATGGTCTTCGTGTGGATAGGCCCCTTGCGGAGCGCGCATTACACAATCGTAATCTCTTTCGGCTCAACGGCCTTCACTTCCACTTTTGGTAAATCGAGTTTCAGGATACCATCGGTATAGGTGGCCTGAATCTGGTCGGCATTCACATTTTTGGGCAAACGGAAGCTACGCTCGAAGTCGTTCGGCGCAAACTCATGCCGGGTAAATGTGCCGGTATTTTCAGCGTTGGCAGCCTCGTGGTGGTACGCCACGGTCAGGGTGTTGCCCGCTACATTAATCTTGAATTCAGTTTTGTTCAAGCCGGGAGCCGCTACTTCAAGGTGAAACGCAGTCTCATCTTCTTTCACGTTTACAGCCACAGTCGGTGCTGTCGGCGCGTAATACGGACGGGCTAACTGACGGGCAATGGCCCGGTTGAACATAGTAGAAAAGGGGTTATAACGAACGTACGTAGTCATGGCTTTTGTTGTTTAGTGCTGTTCAAGCAGGTTCGATACAGTATAATCAAATCCTGTACCACAGTTCAAAACTGCCTGTAACAGGCCATTCTGTCACTATTTTACCCTTCCACAGGAGTAAATAAGACAAAATGTCACAATAATATGGAGCTACACAACAGCAAAGTCAGGTAGTTCATACAGTTGCAACTATCTGGAAAAACTACAGGGTTCGCCGACGCTATCAGAAATAAAAGAAGTGCGGGCTAAACAGGGCGAAATGCTCAGCACTATTCTAACTATTTTACAGGGGCGTTAAAGCAACTAAATACCCGCACCAAAACGGCTCCCACCATGGTCAACGGTTGACTATGAGGACAGCCGCTCTCTTTTTACCTATTCAAATCGCAGGTGCTTGACCGAATCGCCGGAACTGGCCAGTTCCAATAACGAGTCGATGCCAATTTGCAGGTGCTTTTCAACGAAATTGGTCGTTACCCGCTTGTCGCTCTCCTCCGTTTTTACGCCTTCCGGCACCATTGGGTTATCGGATACCAGCAACAAGGCACCATGCGGTATCGAGTTGGCAAAACCAACGATGAAGATGGTAGCCGTTTCCATATCGATAGCCATCGCCCGGGTTTCGCGCAGGTAGTCTTTAAATACTTCGTCGTGTTCCCAAATGCGCCGGTTGGTGGTGTATACGGTACCCGTCCAGTAATCCAGCTCGTGTTTTTTGATCATCGACGATACCGACCGCTGCAACCGGAACGAAGGCAGGGCCGGAATTTCGGGCCGCATGTAATCATTGCTCGTTCCTTCGCCCCGAATGGCCGCAATGGGAAGCACCAGATCACCAACCAGCGTTTTTTTCAGCCCTCCGCATTTTCCGAGAAAAAGTACGGCCTTGGGGTGAACAGCCGATAGCAGATCCATCACCGTGGCCGCCATCGCGCTGCCCATGCCGAAGTTGATGATGGTGATGTTATCGGCGGTAGCGGTCTGCATGGCGCGTCCCATACCGAAAATTTCAACATCGAACTTGCGGGCAAACATCTCAACGTAGTTGACAAAGTTGGTCAGCAGAATATATTCGCCAAACTGATCCAGCGGAGTTCCGGTATAGCGGGGGAGCCAGTTTTCAACAATCTCGTCTTTTGTTTTCATAAATCAATGAGTGAATTGGTGAGTGAGTGAATGAGCGAATGGCTGGACTATTTTTATTCACTCATTCATTCAATCACTCATTCGCCAATTATCTTCGCGTATGGATGCGCTGAATCTACCCGCTTTCGCCTGCAAACTTAAACAGATCGACGGGAAACCATACATTTTCGATATCCTGCGCCGGAAGTACGTCCGCGTTACGCCGGAGGAGTGGGTGCGGCAACACGTGGTACATCTGCTGATCAGCCACTACCAGTACCCAAAGGCGCTGATTAAAGCAGAAGGTGGCCTGACCCTGAATAGCCTGCAAAAACGAACCGACATCGTTGTATTTGACCGGGCGGGCGGTCCTTTTCTGGTAGTCGAATGCAAAGCCCCCCATGTAGCCCTGTCGCAGGGAGTTTTTGACCAGATTAGCCGCTATAATCACGTCCACAAAGCCCCTTACCTGTTCATCACCAACGGCCTGACGCACTACTGTTGCGGCATTGATCATGCAACGGCCGCAGTAACCTTTCTGGATGATTTTCCAGCTTACCAGCCGACATAAAAAATCCCCCGCCATCGTTGGATAGCGGGGGATGTATACAGAGTGAGTTACTCAGTTTTTGGCAAACTCACCACTGGCGCGAATTTCAATCTCGTCGCTCAGAACGGCAGCGGGGTAGTTGCTCAGCGAAAAATCAGAGCGCTTTACCTGACCCGATACTTTGAAACCGGCCACCGTTTTCTTGTTCATTGGGTGCGTAATCGGACCGTTGATAACAGCGTCGAGCGTAACGGGCTTGGTGATGCCGTGCATCGTCAGATCGCCCATCAGCTTATAAGTGTTGCCCGATACTTTCTTGAGCGATTTCCCTTTGAACGACAGGGTAGGATATTTGGCAGCATCGAAAAAGTCTGCCGTCTGCAAGTGTGCATCCCGCTTCTCATCGGCGGTGCTCACGCTGTTTACGTCAGCTGTGAAGTCAATGTCAGCGTCGGAAAAATCGGGCTTGGCCGACGTCATTTTAATGTCGAATTTTTTGAAGTTTCCATCTACTTCCGAAATCATCAGGTGAGTGATGGTAAACGCGATTTTGGAGTGCGCTTTATCGAGCGTCCAGGATTGAGCGAAGGCACCAGCCGAAGTCAGTAGCAGAGCAGCCAGTAAATTTACTTTTTTCATTGGTTTTTGCTTTTTGGTTGTGTATAAATAAGTTAACGTTATTCAGAGGAAGAACTGCGCAGCCTGTCAAGCATGTGACTCAGTTCAATGGCTTCGCTATCGGTCAGCAACTGGTTATGGCGGCTTTCCCACTCGCACTGCTGCGCGTCAATTTTGGTCAGCAGGGCCAGACCGGCTTCCGTAATGACCACATCGCAGGCACGCCGGTCGCTCGGGCATTCGGTTCGCTGCACGAATTTTTTTGCAACTAACTTGTCGACTAATCGGGATGCATTCGACATTTTGTCCAGCATACGCTCGGTTATGTCGCTTACCTTAACCGGATTGGGCGACTGTCCGCGCAGAATACGCAGCACGTTATATTGCTGTAACGTAATGCCGTAAGGCTTTAACAAACGCATCTGACCATCGCACAGCCAGTTGTTGGTGTACATCAGGTTCACCAGCAGCCGATGCAGCGGAGACCGGAATGATGTTTGCTTGATGTCAGTTTCGATGGACATACCTATGTCTGTGGTTCGTTGCCAAATGTAAATAGAAAATGACAGGCCAAATATAATGTTATTACATTTAATGTAACAACAATTATTTACAAAAAGTTTAATTGGTAAAGAAAGCTGGCTGAAGGGCACCGGTCACCGATACGGAACAATTTCGGGAGCCGAGATGTCAAAATCGCGGAACCGGACCGTTGGAATGCCCTCGAAGGCAAACCGAAAAGCCTGCGGATTATTAGGCAGATTCGGGTAGTAAGCCAGCCGAATCTGAAAACTGTTAAAAGTCAGATTTTCGTTCCGAAACCGGAAGCCAATGCCATAGCCCTGATACAGGGGGCTGCTCAGCAGGGAGCGCTGCGGAAAGCTGACCAACCCAATGTTGGCAAAGGTGATAAATGCCACCCGAAAGCCAATGAGGCTCAGGTCCGAAAAAAGCACATTTTCGTAACCAACAAGCAGCCGTTTAGTCCCAATCAGGGCATCGTTGGTGATCCCGAATCCGTCGCTGCCGCTCAGGGTAACGTATTCGTTATTGAACCGCTGGGTGCCGTGCGTGTAGCGCACATTCAGGAAGTGGCGCAGTTTTCCCCATCCGCAATTCAGCAGCGGACTGAAGTAGTTACCCGTAAACGAGAATACGCCCTGCTCGGCCCGCCCGTTCCGATAAAATGTACCGGCACTGATGAGGGTGTAGAGATACCCGTACTTTTTCATGTAATGGCCCCGCGAGAAATTCACTCCTGCGTACATGCGTTGCCCCAGTTCGGCATGATCAACGCCCCCGACGATGGAAATCAGGTCGCCGTAGGGAACGTCCTCGGTGCGGCCGAAGCCGTAGATCAGCACATCACGAATGTATCGGCGCTGCGAAAAACCGACACTGAACAGCGTCGTCCGGCTATTTTGGTAGAGCTGGTTGGTATCGGCCGTTAGCGGAGGGCGCTGCGTGTAGGTATAACGGGTCATGCGCCCGGCCACCACAATGCGTGCCCGGCTGAGCGCCTGCGGATTACCAAAAAACAGTTTGAAGGACCGTCCCAGCCAGACATCACTGTAGTTATAACTCAAATCGACGGGTAGTGTCGTGTCGCGTTCAACGGGCTGAATAACATAATTCCGAATGCGGTTGGTACTGAATTCGAGGGCACCGGCGTATTTGGTATCGGGCGTCAGAAACGTTCTGAACACCCGTACGCCTAACTTTTTCTGATCGCGCAGGTACAGCAGATCCGCCTGGGCGGTGATAAACGTTTTACCAATGTAGGGAATGGTGTAACGGGCCTGATATTCGAGTCGCTGGCGCGGGTCGTTGCCGTTGTAGTTGACCTGATTGAAAAACTGATGGCCCAGCCCCCGGACGTTGCGCTGCTCGAAACCAACCTGAAAGTTATTCAGCGATCCCAGTCCGCCCGTTGGCAACAGTGACCAGACGTCCTGCGTGATCACGTAGACATCAACAAACTGACGGCTATTCGGCTTGGGAACCACAAAAATCCGGGCATCGTGAAAGATAGATGTGTTGCGCAGCAGCCGCTCGTTGTCGCGCAGCACATTGGGATCGATGGCATCACCTTCGTCGAACAGCAGGTACGAATGCCGGATAACGCCTTCCTGGGTGTTGGTATGAATCCGGTTGCCAATGCGTTCGATCAGATTTCCCTGATGCCGGAGCGTGTCGTACACACTTTGCCCGAACACATCCAGCCGCCGGACGTAGATCCGGCCAATAATCTTTCCCTCGAAGGCCTGAAACGGATTTACCTCGATGTGACTGACCTCCCCGGTGGCCACGCGGCTGTTGTATACGTCGCGGAAAAGTGCGTCATAGAGCTGGCGCGTGAGCTGGTGCTTGTACATCCGCATTTTCAGTTTGGAGTAGAACACACTGTCGCGGGTGGCGAGTACGCTATCGGCCACGGCTTTGGAAAAGGCGGTGGCCAGCGAATCGGTGGTGACGGTCACATCGGCGGGCGCAATGGGTTGCTGCGCCCGAAGCGTGATGCTGAGCAGGCACAGAATGGCTCCGCCACTCAGCCAACGGACCGAGTGCAGCAGGCCATAAAGTCGGTGCGTCAGCGTACTCACTGCATCATAACTGTTTTTGTAGCCAGAAGTCCCGCTGGCGGTCGGAGCCGAACTGAAAATAATGCCAGCCGACCTGAGTGAAGCCCAGCCGGTTGTAAAATGCGATGGCCGACTGGTTATACTCCCACACACCCAGATACGCCACGGCGTAGTTTTCGTTGCGGGCCACGGTCAGGCAGTGCTCCATCAGCAAGCGTCCCTGTCCCTGCCCAATAGCCCGTTTCAGCAGGTATATACGCTGAATTTCGATGGCCGGACGTAACCTGATCTGACGCGGTGGCGTTCGCCGACGTAGTTTGGCATAGCCAATCAGTTGACCTGCCGGGTCTTCGACTACCAGAAACGTAGCTACCGGATCACTCAACTCACAGCGTACTGTGTCGATTGCAAAATCCGTGCGAATGTATTCGTCAACCACGTCAGCGGGGTTATGGGGCGGACCAAACGCTTCGCGGGCCGTGATGGCTCCCAGTTCAGTTAACATTTCTGCATCGGCGGGTGTAGCCTGGCGGATGGTCATGTAGGTAAAGGCTTATCCTTCCAAAGTAACGAAAAAAGCCCGGTTCACCTTATTTTTGGCCAACTTTTCCCCGTACAATGCTCAACTTACGCTACCCCCTGGTACTGGCGTCGGGCTCGCCCCGCCGAAAGCAGTTAATGACCGATGCCGGTTTCGCCTTCACGATTGAAATCCGGCCCACTGACGAAGTTTTTCCCGTCGATATGCCCGTCGATGATGTCGCCGAGTTTCTGGCCCGGCAGAAAGCGACCCAATTTACCGATGATCTGGGCGACCGCTTAGTCCTGTGCGCCGATACGGTGGTCATTCTCGACGGTCAGATCCTGAACAAGCCGCAGGACGCAGCCGATGCGTACCGAATGCTGCGGTCACTCTCGGGACAGACACACCGCGTCCGCACGGGGGTTTGCCTGCTGTCGCCAGCGGGTATGGACTCGTTCACCGACGAGGCTACAGTTCACTTCGCCCACCTGACCGACGAGGAGATAACCTATTACATTCGGGTGTGCCAGCCTTTCGACAAGGCCGGGGCTTACGGGGCGCAGGACTTTATCGGGTTGATCGGTGTGACCCGGCTGGAAGGATCTTTCTACACCGTAATGGGCCTGCCCACCCACCGGGTGTATCAGGCCCTGAAGCACTATGCGGCTAATTGATAATTTCTCCTGTGCCTAACTTTTGGGCAGACGCTTCAATCTATTTACGTCAGTATCAGTATAGAATGTCAATTTTGCTACTTTTATGCAATCTACACTGGTATTGCTATGGCCTTTCTCGTTCCTGTTTTAGACACGCCGGCGGAGACAGCCCTCGGCCGGGGCATCAAGCATATTGGCATTGGCAAGTATGGCAGTAAGCCGCTGCCGCCCGATTTGCTCGTGGAGTGCCGCACCGCCCTGACCGATCCAACGGTTCACCCGTTGCAGCGCGGAGCCTTTCTGGGTGCCCTGCTGGCCAAGGGGCCAACACCGGAGGAGCAGACGCTGGAAGAGGTTATTGGCAGAGGAGCCTTTTCGCACCCCACGTTTTTTATCAACAAAGTCTGTCCCGATCTGCCGGTTGGTTTGCATCCCATTGCGACTAAACTCGTGCGGGGGCATCATTTGCAGGTGAGCGAAGCGCATCAACTGGGCGACTACCTGTTTGGCGATGGCGCCTGTGAAACCTTCCGGGGTCTGGCCGCCAGTATTATGCGCGTCCGGCACGAAACCAACGCCGAGTACCAGGGCCTGATGCGGGCGGCCGAAACCACCTTTTCACCCGGTTTTGGTGGTATCAGCTGCGCCGACCGACCGTTGATTCAACTGGCTGAGCCATTCGATGGTGTTGAACACAGCTACATGATTACGCCCCTGCTGGCTCAGTTTTTTCAGAAGAAAGGGTATGGAGCCGTATCGGTAGTAGGGCAGTCGGGCGGACCGAAATTTACGCTAAACGCTCTTGATCTGTATATGCACTTAGGCTGTCAGTTTCTGCAAAGCAACCACGAACTAAGTACGCCCCTGGCAAATTTTGGCTGGGTACTCGATCAGAAAGCCCTCTCTCCCGCTCTGAACCGCTGGGTCGACCGACGGCGTACCATTATTAAACGTCCCTTTCTGGCCACGCTGGAAAAAGCCCTGAATCCCTGCCACGCCCGCATTCTGGTTACGTCGGTCTTTCATATCACCTATCAGATGAAGATGGCCGAACTGGCCCTGATGGCGGGTTTCGACGCGGCTATCGTGCTCAAGCGGGGCATGGAGGGCAGTTTAGCCCCGTCGGTCAGCCGGGCGAGTGGCGTTTTATGCGCCGTCCGAACGCTGGCGGGCCATTTACATTACCAGCATTTTGAAGCCGATCTACCCGCGTTTATCCCCTTCCGCCGGGAAACCGACCTCGACCGGATCGATCCGCAGGCAGTTGCCAATGCCCGGCTTGTCCGCCGGTTTATGTCCGAAGGCCAAACGGGCGATGCTGATTTCGATAACCGCGTTCACTTCGCCCACGCGCTCTATGGTCGGGGATTAGACTGGGTTGAGGGGCAGTTAGGATGAGTTAAAGCTGGCTTACTTCACCCGTTCCAGCAGCTCGTCGCGGTAGGTGCCCGCCAGCGGAATCTGCGCCTTGCCTATGGTGACCTGATGCCGCTCGATTTTATCAATATGCGATAGCGACACGATGTACGATTTATGAATCCGCATGAAATTGGAGGTTGGTAGCTGACTCAGGGCTTCGGCCACGGTCATTCGGGTGACTACTTTCTTACCGGTCTCAAAAAACGTCAAGTAGTTGCCTTCTGACTCAATATACAGCAGATCATCCAGTGCAACACGGACGTAATCGTACCCATCTTTCACGAATAGTACCGGGCTGCGATCAGTCGGGCTGCGATCAGTCGGGCTGCGATCAGTCGGGCTGCGATCAGTGAGTTCCCGATTGGCCAGGTCGCGTTCGGAGGGTATCTTTTTTCGGTTGCTTTCCCGGTTGGCCGTACTCAGTTGCCGTTCGTTGGCCCGATTACAGGCTTGCAGGAACCGCCCGAAATCAACCGGTTTCACTAAATAATCCACTGCGTTCAGTTCAAACCCTTTCACGGCATGTTCGGCGTAGGCCGTACTGAAAATAACCATCGTACTGGCGGGCAGCAGTCGTGCCACGTCGATTCCCGTCAGATCAGGCATATTCACATCCAGAAAAACCAGATCGACGGGCTCCGTTTTCAGGTACGACAGGGCCTCTATGGCGTTCACAAAGGTTTGTTTCAGGCTGAGAAACGGCACTTTATTCGCGTGAAACCGAATGATGTCGAGTGCAATGGGTTCGTCGTCAATAGCAATGGCCGTGAGCATAAGCGGGTTAATTCAGGTTAATCGTTAATTCCAGTTGAGCCGTTGCACCAGCCTCCCGGAGAGTGAACTGATGGCATTCGGGGTAAATAAGGTTTAGCCGCTGGCGCACGTTCTGTAGTTCGTCGGTTTGTTCAGCCGGTCCCACCGGGCAGGAGTACGACAGCACAAACTGAAGCTGCCGGGCCTGCACCTGAGCGTTGGCGTGCAAAAATCCGGCTCCGTGGTTAGTTACATCTATACTCTGCCGAAAGGCGTAGTCAAGCAGGGGGCTGAGCAGCAGCGGGGCTACCTGAGCAGGTTCTTCATCCCACTCGTAGGTAAACCGCACGTCGGCAGCCGTTTGCAAAGGCAATCGTTGCTTTTGCAGCAGCACGTATTCATCCAGAAACCGGAGTTCAGTTCCAACGCTGGCCCGGTTGGTATCGGCCTGTTCGAGCATATAGCGCAGGATTCGGGCCAGTTGCTGAACACTGTCCGCCGTGCGCGGGCCGTTTTCGGTCAGGGCCGTACCAAAAATGTTATTGAGTGAATTAAACAGAAAATGCGGATTGATCTGCGCTTTCAGGGCATCGAGTTCAGCGCGGGTTTTCTGCTCCGTCAGTTGCCGCCGTGTCTCCCGCAGGTGGCGGAAATACGTAATGAAAGCGTATAACAGCGCAACAGCGAGCCAGGCGTTTACGAGCGGACTGCTTAGCACAGCGAACCCCAGCCAGGCCGTTAGGCCGGTGATCAGCAACGAGCGCAATGCCAGTATCAAACCAACACAAGCCAGTTGGTATCGCCAGTTTGCATGGACAGCCAGCCGGGCAAACAGGTAGCGATAATGGAGTTTGGTGAACGCCCAGACAACCCCGATCATGGGTAGCTGACGGTGCGGGTATTTTATCAGGCCACCTATTATGTAGCCAACGGCGTACCCAAACCCCACAAACAGATTTTCAGGAGGCTTACGGGCAGCAAATCTGCCAAAATCGATCAGTTCCTGACGGCTGTCTGCGGCCCAGGCCAAACCAATACTACCGGCCAGTACGATCCATACCCCGTAGTGCTGCAGTACTGAACGCCAGCGGTCAGGAATCCGGTTTATCCAGTTAGTGAACCAGGCCATTGGTCAGGTCAGTTTAATTTTCAGTTCAACGCGATACACACCATCCCGCTCCGTAACCGTCAGTTTGTGCTGGTCGGGATAGGCCAGTGCAAGCCGTCGACGCACGTTTTTCAACCCCAAACCCGTTCCGAGTTCCAGGTCGTTTTTGGGCAGGATACTATTTTCGGTCACGAACACCAGCATACCGGCTGCTACCCGAAAGCGGATGGTTACGAAGCACGGATGCTGGATGCTGATGCCATATTTGAACGCATTCTCGATCAGGGGATTCAGCAACAGCGGCACAATACAGGCGGGTTTCCCGTCCCAGTCTACGTCGGTGGTGATGCGGATGTTATCGCGTTCGGGCACCCGCAGTTGCTGCAGCCGCAGGTAGTCGCGGATAAACCCGATCTCGCGGGCTACATCGGTCGTCTGATGGCGCGACTCTTCGAGTACGTACTGCATGATGCCCGCCAGTTGATCCAAGCTTTGGGTAGTCCGCGGCAGGTTTTCGGCCACGGCTGTTTCGTGCAGGCCCTGCAAGGCATGAAACAGAAAGGGTGGATTTACCTGTGCTTTCAGGGCATTGAGTTCGGCCTGCTGTCTGGCCTGCGCCAGTTCACGCGCTTCGCGCTGCCGTTCGCGAAAGTGAAGCAGCATGGAATAGCCAACCAGATAACTGATCGTCAGGCCCGGAAACCAGTCGGCCAGGCCCGCCCGCACCGCCAGTTTTCCGAAGGCAGGATGCGTAGTGCCCATCAGCAGCAACCAGACCAGAATCAGGCTAAGGCCATACCCCCATTTGCCCCCTTTACCCGGCGACAGTAATACCTGACGGGTAATGTACCAGTATTGATAATGACCAATGGCCGATAATAAAAGCAGATAAGGCAGCAACAGCTTTATCAGTAAGTTAGCCAGTGCTCCCGCCCGCAGCCCTCGTTTGTAGGCATGAGTATTGACGGAAGCGAATCGGCCGGGCAAGGTTGCCAGTTCAGGAGCTACCGGCGTAGTGGGCCGGTGCGTTTCATTCACCACACTATAATACTGAGCCAGGTGCTCCTCCAGAGACTGATGGTATACTTCCAGCCCTAACCAGAGCAGACTGCTCCCTATAAGAATCAACGGCCAATAGCGGGCCCAGACCGGCAGGAGCCGTCTTTTCCAGTGAGTAAGGCGCTGCTGCCAGTCTGGGTTATGGGTCAGTTGTTCGAGGCTGTTCATGTCAGATTAATGAACGAATATAAAGCAATTCACCCACAACCCCCCATCCGGGAAGCGCGTTGTCCCGCTATAGCTCACAGCAGATAAGCTACCGTCAGGCTGGCGGGTATGGCGTTCCAGAGGGCGTGGAGGGTGATGCCGTACCAGATGCCATACTTCATACGCACATAGCCGAGGTAGAATCCGGCGAATAATTGGGGCAGCGTCAGCACGGGTGCCAGCAGGTAGTGCCAGGTGGTCAGGTGCTGGTAATTGCTCAGGTGAATCAGTCCAAAGGCGATGGCGACGAGGTAGAAAATCAGTTTAAAATGCCGCTGCCACAAGCGCTCTACCCGAATCAGGCGCCCGGGGACCCGCAGGTGATTGTACACCAGCAACGGCAGACCGGCCAGCAGGGCAACGGCCACCGGAGCCTGAACGAGTTTACTGATGGGCCATGCGCCGTAGTTATGCCCTACCACGTAACCCATCAGCAGACACGTTACCACTGCCAGTTGCCCGGCCTTCGGTTTCAGCAATCCCCGAAACAGACCCTCTTCCATGAGCGGAGCCATGACCATCACGGCAAATACAAAACTCCAGCCTTTGGCGTGAAAGTCGCGTTCAAACGCCAGGCCGGTGTATTTTTTCACTGTTGCCTGTATCAGCGCCATAATCACGGCCAGACTAAACCCGATCAGGACCTTGGAACGCCACAGTTGCCACATGAGCCGAAGCCGGTCGTGCCAGCTACCATCGGGTTGTTCAGCTACGGTGTATTGGGGATTTTGAACATAAGCAAAGAAATCAGACAGAAAAAAGGAGGGCGTTTTCATGGCAGTTGACGCTAAAGGGGGAGGTAAAAAAAAGGGGTTAGTATTGATTGTTCGCTAAGTGGGCCAGCGTGTCAACGGGTGTTACCGAACTGACAGGCCCAACCCCTACCGACACAGTAGGTTGCGAATCAGCCACCTCTCGGCGTCCGGCGGGTTGAGCCGTAGTACCGGCCTCGCCCGATTGGGTTACTGTAGCGGCTTGTCCGGTGCTGTGAGCCGTATCCCGATAGTGAGTCGAGTCGGCGGGCAGTGTCGAGGTGACGGGTTGGACCGTCGTTGCCGGGCGGGGTGTCACTTCATCCGTTGCGTGGCAGGCCGTCATCATCGTTACGAGTGAAAGGACGGAAATCAGGAGCGTTTTC
Source organism: uncultured Cytophagales bacterium (assembly GCA_964251665.1). Classification (GTDB taxonomy): domain Bacteria; phylum Bacteroidota; class Bacteroidia; order Cytophagales; family Spirosomataceae; genus JBBQLG01. The sequence goes on along the minus strand of CAXUKO010000010.1, from coordinate 115,861 downwards.
ATGATAAAAGATGGTGTATAAACGTTGCGTCGGGTTTGGTATCGGCAGTGTTGCCGTTGTGTTGAATCAAATGTAGAGCGGCCCCAAACCGGAGCGAAACGGATGGGATGAGCCTGCCGGACTTTGGGTTGAAACCGGCAAAACGTGGGATGATGGCGGGCAGTAGTTGAGACATTCCAACCCTGAACCGGCGTAGTGGGTCTTACCCGAAACAGACTAAAACAGACGACGATGCGACAGTTTTTATGGACACTACTCTTGATTACCGCCGGTACAGCGGCTTACGGACAGCATACCGAATTCTCTTTCAGGCCGGGAGCGGCTTGTTTGCATTTCGGGGACCGGGTGCTACCAGCGAAACAGGTTTTGAGATCAGCGACGTATCATCAATCCCCGACGTTCTGGAAAATCCGTATGGGCGCAAGAGCGGGCTTTCCTACGGCCTGACGGGTCAGGTTCAGCGGATCACCAAAAGCAGGTTTATTTATGGAGTGCAGACGGGTTTTGAGTCGCTGGCCAGTCGAGTGACCATTACGCGGATTAGTCTTGAAGGTCCCCCAGTTATTGGTGGCGGCACTGCGACAGTGCGAAACCAGTTCATCAATTTGTATCCGTACGCAGGCCGACGATTAGGCACCCAACGGATTAGCCTCGATATAACGGCAGGTGTTGACCTCGGTATTGGCCTGTCAACGCACGAACGCGTACAACTTGCCGGCATTAGCCATTCGTTTTCGATAAACGACCCAAACCGCCCGATGCTCACTGTTGACATCCGGCCGCGTCTGAACCTGACGGGTTACTACCGGGCGTTCGGGCTGAGTCTTGGCTACTCTCACGGCTTGACGAACTACTCCCATGAGCCGTTCAGCAGTGCCGTCACTCGTTCGCATATGTGGCGCGTGGGTGTGGTGTACCGGATAGGGAAGCGGGTGTAGCGGAAACTCCCGTTTTTCGGGCACCGACGAACCCATTCCTGTCGCTACGCAGTTACAGAGGCATGAAAGCAATCCTGTTCTCTGAATACGGCGCGGCCAATGTGCTGCACCTTGCCGATGTGCCCCAGCCTACGCCCAAACCCAACGAGGTCCTGATTGAGGTGAAGGCCTTTTCCATCAACCCCTTCGACTGGAAAATACGCGCCGGCTACATGGCCGCCGTCTTTGGCGACCGGTTTCCCATGCTCATCGGCGGTGATCTGGCCGGTATTATCCGCGAGGTCGGTAAGGACGTCAGTAATTACCAGCCCGGCGATGAGGTCTATGGCATGGTGAATCTGTTTGCGGGCCAACCCGGCAGCTACGCCGAATTCATTGCCCTGCCCGCCAGTCAGGTGTCGGCCAAGCCAACAGCCAGCACGTTTGCCGAAGCCGCTGCGGTGCCGGTTGTCGGGTTAACGGCGTTGCAGGGTATGCTGAATCAGGCGGCTCTGGTCGCGGGCGAAACGGTGCTGATTAACGGAGCCAGCGGGGGCGTTGGCGTATTCGCGGTGCAGATCGCTAAAATTCTGGGGGCTACCGTTACGGCAGTTTGCGGCCCGACTAACGTAGAACTGGTCCGGCAACTCGGTGCTGATACCGTGCTGGATTATACGCAGACCAATGTACTCGAAGCAGGCGGTCAATTCGATCTGGTATTCGATGCCGTAGGCAAATGGAGTTTCCCCGAGGCTCAGAAACTGCTGACCGAAGACGGTAGATTCCTGACCACGTCGCCCTCACCCGAGAACACGACCCTTGCCGAAACCGAAGAGCAGTTAATCATTGTGGACGTTAAACCCAACCGTCACGATCTGGCCCTGCTGGCCCTGTGGATCAATGGTGAACAGCTAAGACCCGTAGTCGACTCGACCTTCGCGATGGCCGATATTCAGGCGGCTCACCAGCGCAGCGAAAGCGGTAAGGTAGCAGGTAAAATTGTGGTGACGGTGTGATTAAGGTTTTGTCATCCTGAAGCATGAAGGATCTTAGGTACCAAATCGCTAAGATCCTTCATGCTTCAGGATGACAAAGTATTAATGAGCCACCTCAACATAATCATACTTCCTCCTGACATCTACCTATAAATAACCGAAACGCGTACCTTTGAGCATCAATAAACTCAACTTAGTATGCGTTTCGGCTACTTCTCCCTGTTCTTATTTTTCCTGCTGCGGACTGCCTCGGCGCAGATCGTCACTACCCAACCCGCCTTTCCTGTCGCCGATCAGCCGGTAACTATTATCGTTGATCTGAATCAGGCTAAAGACCCGCGCGCGCAGGCGCTGCTGGGCAAAACCAGTGATGTGTATTTATGGTCGGGGGTGGGGCAAACCGAGACCGGTAATGCCTTTGAGTTTACGCCCAAAGATCAGACCGATTTCAACAAGCCTTACGCGCCCGGCACCATGACCTCGCTGGGTAACAACAAGTGGCAGATCAAGCTGACGCCCCGCGCCTACTACGGTGTTCCCGCTACAATACCCATTCGCCGGTTGGGTATAGTGATCAAAAGCGGTGATGGCAAGGCGCAGACTGAAGATCTGTTCGCCCGCGTTTACGACAACAAGCTGAGCATTACCCGGCTTGCTCCTACCCAGAAAGACTTCTATGTTGATGCCAACGCCAGCATTCCAGTGCGGGTAGCGGTGTCAGCCAAAGCAACGCTGACGCTACTTCAGGATACCCAGACGCTAACGACTGTTTCCAATCAGGATTCACTGAACTACACACTCAGAGCTGATGCGCAAGCCGGGCTGAGACGTCGGGTAGTTGTGCAGGCTCAGACCGCTACCGAGACAGTTGCGGATACGTTCTTCTATGCAGTTAGCCCGTTGCCCCCTGTTGCCGAACTGCCCGCCGGGCTGAAAGACGGGATCAATTACCTCCCCAATTCACGAGTGGTGCTGTCGCTGTACGCACCCCTGAAAAAGTTTGTGTACGCCATTGGTGAGTTCAACGACTGGCAGACGTCGGCCCCGTACCTGATGAACCGCACCCCCGATGGCAAGCGCTACTGGCTGGAACTGCCCGCCGTAGCCGCCGGTCAGGAAGTAGCGTTTCAGTATCTCGTGGATGGCACCATCGCCGTAGCTGACCCGTACGCCGACAAAATCCTCGACCGGACGAACGATCCGGCCATTCTTGGCTCTGTTTACCCCAACCTGAAACCGTTTCCGGCCAAAGCGCCCGGCAATATCGTGTCAGTACTGCAAACGGACCAGACGCCCTACGTCTGGAAGACGACTAATTTCCAGCGGCCCGACGCTAAAAATATGGTGGTGTACGAGTTGCTGGTCCGCGATTTCGTGGCCACGCGGCAGTACAAAACGCTGACCGACAGTTTGAACTACCTGAAGCGGCTCGGCATCAACACCATCGAGATTATGCCCGTTATGGAGTTTACAGGTAACGATTCCTGGGGCTATAATCCCATCTTTTACCTCGCGCCCGACAAGGCGTACGGGACCAAAAATGACCTGAAAGCCTTTGTCGATAAAGCCCACGAAATGGGCATGGCCGTGGTGCTGGATATGGTACTCAATCAGGCCGATTACGAGTTTCCGTACGTCCGGCTTTATTTCGATGGCGACCGACCGGCGGCTAACAGTCCGTTCTTTAATCAACGGGCCACCCATCCCTTCAGCGTCTTCTTCGACTTTAACCACGAAAGTCCCGATACCAAAAATCTGGTCGACCGCATCACCCAGTACTGGTTGCAGGAGTACAAAATGGATGGTTACCGGTTCGATCTCTCGAAGGGATTCACGCAAAAAAACAGCGGGGATGATGTAGCGGCCTGGGGTAATTACGACGCCAGCCGGGTGGCCATCTGGAAGCGGATTTATGATAAAATTCGCACCTACGACCCGACTGCTTATATTATTCTGGAGCACTTCGCCGACAACAGTGAAGAAACCGAACTGGCAAACTACGGCATGTTATTCTGGGGCAACAGCAACGGCGATTACCGTAATGCCGCCAAGGGCGTCGCCAGCGATCCGTCGTACATCTCATATAAACAGCGAGGCTGGAAAAGCCCGAACGTGCTGGGCTATCTGGAAAGCCACGACGAAGAACGGCTGGTCTATGATGTGGTCACGAACGGGACGGTGAACGGTGCTTATTCAACCCGCAATCTGAACACAGCGTTGGAACGGGCTAAACTCGCGGCTGCCTTTTTCCTGCCCGTACCGGGACCAAAGCTGATCTGGCAGTTCGGTGAGTTGGGCTACGATATTTCCATTGACCAGAATGGCCGTACCGGTGCCAAGCCGGTTAAATGGGACTACCTGCAGGACCCCAGCCGACTGAAACTGTTTAAGGTGTATCAGGAACTGATCAAGCTGAAGAAGACGCAGCCCGTTTTCCAGACTACGGATTTCGCCCTTGATTTCGGCAACCTCGTAAAGCGCATGACGCTGAATTCCCCCGCCATGACGCTGTACAGCATCGGCAATTTCGACACGAAAGCGGTTACCCAACCCCTCAACTTCCCCCTTGGTGGTACCTGGTACGACTACTTTACGGGTCAGGCGGTGAGCGTAACCGATCCGAACGCACCCACGACTCTGCAAGCGGGCGAATTCCACCTGTTTACGACGACCAAATTAGCCACTCCGGAAGCGAATCTGGTTCCCTGGACAGCGGCCTCTCTGCTGGTTACCGGCGTGGACGAGCCGGGCGCCGATGGCCTGACGATCTCCCCCAATCCCACTACTGATGTGGCTACCCTAACACTCGACAACGCCTATCGCGGGCCGGTTTCAATCATGCTGGTCAACGGGGGCGGGCAGACACTGCGGACGATTTCGTCGGTAAAAACAAGTGCGTCATGGCGGCAACCCATCTCCTTACAGGGCTTACCAACGGGCACCTATTACCTGAACGTGCACCAGAATGGCCAGCCGGTGGTACGGAAAGTCCTGAAGTTTTAGCCGGTAGCAGCCAGTTTTATTCCTGCCGTTTTAGATTAAGGCTATGCCGAATAATGTGATCGTGGGAACGGGATTGCCCGGCGAAATCATATCCTAATCGATGCGCGTGTCTGCTAACCACCGATTTGTTCAACCCGATTATAGACGAAACCGCGTTTTCCCACTGATTTGAAACCGTTGTTGCCCGGGTGATTGTGATTGTAGAGACAAGGCATACCTCGTTTCTACAATCACAATCACCCGTCAGCCAACCGTTCAATTAACCTTCCTAAACCCTCTTTTCTGTTATCTTAGCCTGCTGTTAATCAACAAATCGTACCCTATGCGAAACGCCTTACTTCTTCTTTATTCCATCCTATTTGCTGGCCCCTTATTGGCCCAAAAGCCGAAACCAGCCAAGAAATCCGTAACGCCAGTCGCCGTCACGGATTCAGCACTAAATAACGATCCGTACTTTAAACCGGTTAAATGGCGCAACGTAGGCCCGTATCGGGGCGGACGAGCGGTAGCGGGTTCGGGCGTTATCAGCGATCCGCAACTGTATTACATGGGTTCCGTAGGTGGGGGTATCTGGAAAACCGAGGATGCGGGTATGACCTGGAATAACGTGTCCGACGGTCAGTTAAAAACGTCGTCGGTTGGGGCTATCGGCGTTTGCGAGTCCGACCCGGCGGTGGTGTACGCGGGCATGGGCGAACACGCGCCCCGTGGGGTAATGACCTCCTACGGCGACGGCGTGTATAAATCGACCGATGCCGGTAAAACCTGGAAACACCTGGGCCTTAATCTCACCCGCCACATTGCCGCCGTACGGGTGCATCCGCAGAACCCCGACGTGGTGCTGGTAGCAGCGCAGGGTGCCTTGCACGGTCCCTCGGCTGAGCGGGGTGTGTTCAAAACCACCGATGGTGGCAAGACCTGGAAAAAGGTGCTGTACGTGGATGAAAACACGGGTTGTAACGACCTGAGCATGGATATGACTAATCCACGCATCCTATACGCGTCGATGTGGGAATACCGTCGGCTTCCCTGGCAGGTACAGAGCGGGGGTAAAAGTAGCGGCCTCTATAAGTCGACCGACGCGGGCGAAACCTGGACCAAGCTCGAAAAAGGGTTACCCAAAGAACTCGGCAAAATGGGTATTTCAGTATCACGGGCCAATCCGAACCGGGTCTATGCCGTGATCGAGTCTGACTCCAAAGCCGATAAAGGCGGGGTGTTCCTCTCCGAAGATGCCGGTAAAAGCTGGAACCGGGTCAGTAAAGATCACCGCACCATTCAACGCGCCTGGTACTATATTGAAATCTTCGCCGATCCGGTGGATGAAAATACGGTTTACGTCCTGAACACCTCCGTCCTGAAATCCATCGACGGCGGTAAAACCTTTAGCACCATACCGGGTTCGCACGGCGATCACCACAACCTGTGGATCAACCCGAAGAACAACAAGAATCTGTTTTTGAATAACGACGGCGGAGGTGCGATTTCCTTCAACGGCGGCAAGTCGTGGTCGTCGGAGAACAACCAGCCCACGGCGCAATTCTACCGCGTCAATGCCGACAACCGCTTTCCGTACCACATCTACGGCGGTCAGCAGGATAACACGTCGGTAATGATTGCCAGCCGGACCACCGATGGAAACGGCATCACCGACAAGGACTGGTCGTCGTCGGCGGGTGGCGAAAGCGCATTCTTAGCCTTTAATCCCGACGATCCGCGCTACGTAATGGGCGGCAGTTATCAGGGGACCATCGAAGTGCTCGATCAGCAGACGCACGAGGGGAAGCCCATCATGGTATCGCCGATTCAGTATCAGGCGCTGCAGGCCAAGACGATGAAATACCGCTTCAACTGGAATGCGCCCATCATCTGGTCGAAACATGAACCCAATGCGTTTTACCATGCCGGCAACCGACTGTTCAAAACGACGGACCTGGGCAAAAGCTGGAGCACGGTTTCCCCCGATCTGACACGCCACGACTCCACGAAACTGGGCTGGGGCGGGGCGCCCTACACCAACGAAGGCGCGGGTGGCGAAAACTACGCGACCATCACCTACGTGCTCGAATCACCCGCCGAAAAAGGCGTTTTGTGGACCGGCAGCGACGACGGCCTGGTCTACCTTACCCGCGACGGCGGCACCACTTGGACCAACGTAACGCCAAAAGGACTGGACGAAACGCTGATCAACTGCATTGAAGTGTCGCCCCATGATAAAGCCACGGCCTACATTGCTACGACGCGTTACAAGTTCAACGACTTTGCTCCCGCCATTTATAAAACCACCGACTACGGCAAGACCTGGACGAAACTCGTCAACGGCATTCCCTACGGCGCCTTCACCCGCACCGTTCGTGAAGATCCGGAGCGCAAGGGGCTGCTTTATGCCGGTACCGAAACCGGGCTGTATATTTCCTACAACGGGGGCGCTGCCTGGCGGCCGTGGCAGTTGAACATGCCGGTTAGCCCAATCACCGATCTGAAAGTCCACCAGAACGATTTGATTGCCGCCACCGCCGGCCGCTCCTTTTGGATTCTGGACGACCTCGGTCCTATTCGGCAATACAGCGAAAAAGCATCCAAAGACAGTTTACTCGTGTACAAACCTGAAGACACCTACCGCGTATCGGGCGGTAGCGCTCTGGACAAGGTTGTAGAAGAGGAGAATGACGAAGATGCAGGTAGCAGCCCCGGCCGTAACGGATTTGCGGGCGTTAACCCATCAACTGGCATAGTGATCTACTACCAGCTTCCTGCAAAAGCAGATACCAGCGCTACCCTGACGATGGACATTTTATCGGAACAGGGCGCGGTAATGCGCACATTCAGCAATAAGAAAAACAAGAAGTTTGTCCAGTTTCCCGGTGGTCCATCGCCGGAGCCCACGCTGACGGTGCGGCCCGGCCTGAACCGGTTTGTGTGGGATATGCGCGCCGAAACGCTGCCCGCTATTGAAAAGGTTTTTATCGAAGGCAACTACAGCGGTCGTAAACTGGCCCCCGGCACGTATCAGGCGAAAGTAAAATATGGTAAGCAGGAGAAAACGGTAGCGTTCAAAATTCTACCCGACCCGCGACTTACCACAACCCCAGCAGAATACGAACAGCAACAGAAGACGCTGATGGCTATTGAAGAAGGCGTTAAGGAAATTCATCTGGGCGTGAACCGGATGCGTAAAGCCCAGAAGCAGATTAACGACCTGGTCGATTTGATCGACGATAAACCGAACCTGAAAGCCGTTGCGGATTCGGGCCGGGCCGTAGCCAAACGCATCAAGTTATGGGAAGAAAAAGTGATTCAGCCCAAGTCGGAATCAAACGACGACGTAATCAACTTCGAGAACAAACTCAGCGCCGATTACATCTTCCTCAAGGGTGAAGTGGACGTAAACACACCCTACGTTACGGCGGGTCAAACCTCGCGCCTATCGGAACTGAACGCCATCTGGCAACCGCTGAAAACCGACATGAACCTGCTTATCCAGAACGACATTACCCGGTTTAATACCCAGTGTCGGCAGTTGCAACTGGAGAAGATCACCGTACCAGACGTAGCAGTTTCGGTTCCGAAGCAGTAACGGGTACATACAGCTGAATCATAGTACTCAATACAGCAGCGCCGACACGGATGATCCGTGTCGGCGCTGCTGTATTGAACGTTTCTCATTGAACAACGACAGTACGTTCGAGGGGAAGGCCGTCGATCACGCTGCCGTCACTACGCACAACCTGTACCGTCAGCTCGTATTGCCCACCCGGTATAGTATCGGGGATTCTGAACAGATCAATACCCCTTGAGGGGTCTGCCTCAAGGGGCATGTCATACACGCGGGTTCTGTCGGTCAACCGTGTTAATCTAACCCGTCGGGTTGCTTTAGCATCGTTTGGCGTGAGCAAAAAGTAGTTTGTGCTTATGTAGTACCCGCCACCTTTTGTCAACGTTATGGGCGTATCAAACGAATACGATACACCAATGAGGCTTGTAGACGGGGTTTGTCCCGGCGCTGACAATGTTTCGATCAACAAAGGTTTAGCCTGGTCGCTGATGGTCATGCGCCCGGTCGAAGACGTAGCCACGCCATTAACAATCAGTTGTGCGTAGTAATACCCCGGCTTCAGGTTGAGTGCGGTAGGGAGCCGTATGCCGGGCTGTTTATCAATGAATCCCAGCGCGTCGATGGTTATTGCTTGCTGATTTGGGCCCTGAAGGCGTAAACTCACTTTATCATCGCGGTAATAATTTGACCCGTACAACAGGTACTCACCCGAGTTAAGCTGAAGCGTATAGTTAGCATTAAAATTGGCTTTTGTCGCTCCCCTCAGCAATTGTATCGGCCGAGCCAGTGTGGCTTTTCGTCCGTTCGGCTTCGTTAGTTCGACGGTGTATTGACCGGGCTGGTAGTACATACTATTCCCATTTAAGTAAAGAGTAAGTACCACCGCGCCATCGGTACGGGGCACCGGCATGGGATCGCCAACCCCCTCGCGGGTGGCCGCCGTGAAAGTTGGAACGACACGGTCACCTGTTGTCTGATTAATCAATGTAACCTTACTGGTTTGGTAACCGGCACCATCTATGTAATTATAAACCGGCAGTTGCACATAAACCGTCTGATCTGTCACCGAATACGTTTGCGGCCCCGACACGGCACCGAAAGTAAGCTCACCGGCGGGTTTCAACACCAGTATGTACTTGTTTTGCTTGTTACCCGTCGTCAGTAGCGCAATCGGGTACTGACTGGCATCATCGACAACGTTTAGGCTGTATTGTCCGCTAATTACAGTGGTGCTGGGTGTCAGGGTGAGCGTCGGCGTAATATAACGGGCGGAATAGCTGGTCGGAACCGTTACAACAACCTGCTTAGCAGCCTGATCAACGTAGATGTTCTGATCGGGAATCTCAGGTATTTTTACGGCTAAAATTCTTGGTTCGCCATCGGGGCCGAAGCCGGGGTCTACCTCTTGATTCTGCTTACAAGCCTGGGTAAGACCAAGAAAAGCCACCCATAACAATAGCGCAACGACCTGCTTTTTCTTGTGATACGTAAAATAGTTCATGAACGTTGGGGGTATAAGTGCTGAAATCATACAAGTAACCCAATCTTGTATTACTTGTTATTAAAGCTAAATTAAATAACAGTAAAGCCGCCCCGGATAATCGTGACTGAGGATAAACGCATAGATTTGGTTCGACGAACTGTACTAAGCCCCGATGGATTTTAAATGCGTGACCGTGGGCGTTGTCCAGGCGACCCCGGCCCTGTTCGATCTGGACAAAAGTGTCAATCTGGTTATCGACTGGATTAATAGAGCAGCGGCTGCCGGTTGCCAGCTGGTGCTGTTTCCGGAATCCTTCATTCCCTGTTATCCGCGCGGGTTGAACTTTGATGCCGTGGTTGGCCGACGCACCGATAAAGGCCGCACGATGTGGCTCGACTACTGGGCCAACAGCCTTGACATTGCGTCCTCCCAAACCCAACGCATCAGCGAAGCGGTACGAAAAGCTAATCTGTTCGTAGCGCTGGGCGTCACCGAAAAAGAACCGGTGGGCGGCACGCTGCACTGCTCACTGCTTTATTTTGGACCGGACGGTACCCTGCTGGGCAAGCACCGCAAACTGAAGCCGACCGGACTGGAACGCTACATCTGGGGCGAAAGTGACGGCAGTACGCTGGTGAGCTTCGACACCGACCTCGGCCGGGTAGGTGGCCTGATCTGCTGGGAAAACTACATGCCGCTGGCCCGCATGGCTATGTATCAGCAGGGCATCGAGATCTACCTCGCTCCCACCGCCGACGCCCGCGACTCCTGGCAGGCGACCATGCAACATATCGCGTTGGAAGGCCGCTGTTTTGTGCTGGCCAGTAATCAGTTTGTCCGCAAGGCCGATTACCCAGAGCGGTATCAGGCCGAATTGACACACGAGCCCGACATTATGAGCAGTGGCGGCAGCGTAATTCTGTCGCCAATGGGTGAAATTCTGGCCGGGCCGCTCTGGAACCAGGAAGGGTTACTGGTCGCTGACCTGGATTTTACGGTCTTAGCCAAAAGCAAGCTGGACTTCGATTGCGTCGGCCACTACGCCCGCCCCGATGTTTTCAAACTCGACGTAGTGAATCAGCCGACGATTGTGAAGGTATGAGGTGGTGGGTTAATAAACAGACTACTTGTTTATTAAGTTGAATTCCTGAATGAAAAGTGAAACGATGAATTGTATATCATGCATACTAAAGTGAAGTCGTAGTTCCACGAAACCAACCCGTTGCAACAACGCTAACAGCTAACCGTCACCTTCAGGAACGTGACAGGTATGGACGTGGCCATATCGGTGGTGCTTTTGTTTTGACTGGCAAACAATGTATCTAATTCCTGCTGTAGCGCCAGCGTCTTACCATTCTTTTCAGCAGCCTCAAACGCATTCATGGTGGGGCCGTAGTAGGTTTTGAACATACTGACAAATTCTGACGGGGGATATGGGGCGTTAAAGGTGAACGTGTCTCTACTAAAGGATATAGCCTCTTTTGCCACGCCAGCCTGACCGAACCGGTCTATAACCTGCTCTTCTACACCCCACAACATCGGGCTAATGAAACCCTCCGGCGGTGGTGGCGTGTAAGCCGAACTGATCTTTAGTATCTGCGCAACTAAGGTGGGATCGCCCGGTATCCAGTTCCCCATGATGATCCGGCCACCCGGACGCGTAACACGCACCATTTCCTTCGCTGCATCAACGGGCTTCGGTGCGAACATCGCCCCAAACATACTTACGACGAGATCAAACGTCTGATCCGCCAGTTCAGTCAAATCGGTTGCATCCCCCTCCTGGAAGTGGCAATTTGTAAGCCCTGCCGCTTTCGCCCGACGATTTCCGGCGTCAACAAGATTCCGGGCGATATCAACGCCTAACACCGTAGCGCCGAGTTTTGCTTCCGGTATCGCGGTGGTGCCATCGCCACAACCGAGATCAAGGACGGTAAGACCGGGCGTAATTCCCAGTTCGGCGACAAATGCCGCACCGCTTTCCCGCATGGTTTCGGCGAGTCGGGTGAAGTCGCCTTTCTCCCATAATGCTTTGTTTGGATTCATGGTGGTTCGAGTTTGGAACCACAACTTAAAGAAGATTTCTATTCTCTTAATAGTATAAAATGTTATCGGTAAAAACTGGAACGGCCAGCGCAAACAAAGTCCCAAAAACAGGACTTGACTACAATACGTATCGACGTTTTTCAATTACAGCGGTCTTCTGATATGAAAATAGTGTATTTGTTTACTATTGTTTGTCACGTACGTATACAGTCGAGCATCCGACCTGACAGAATCAACAGGATGCTGGCTTTTCGTATATTTGACCATTAGCACCGGAAACCGTGCTCTTATTGGTGTTGGTGGCCTATAGTTCGCTTCTTCAGGCACTTGTCCGGTAAACACTTAACCTTTTAGCATGAAGCAACAATGAGTTACACAGAAAAGCATATTGTCGAATCTTACTCGGAACTGCTGGAAAGTCTTAGTGCTTCGAGTAAGCGTGAGTTGATCGAAAGCCTTGCTAAATCGTTGACGTCTGAAGAAATGGTGAAAGAAGATACGTTCTATAGCTCGTTTGGGGGTTTCGCATCTGAGCAATCGGCTGAAGACATCATGAAAGCCATCAAATTCAACAGGAGTTTCAGAACTAAAGATCTCGGATTCTGATGCAGTATCTGCTTGATACGAGTATCTGTGTCTTCTTTCTTCGGGGAAGGTTGAACCTGGACGACCTTATACGGCAGAGAGGTCGGGAAAACTGCTTTATTTCGGAGATTACTATTGTTGAATTGCGCTACGGCGCGGAGAACAGCGACAACCCAACCAAGTCACATAGCGCTGTAGACGCATTTATAAGCGGACTTTCGATCATTCCAATTTTTGGCTCCATCAGACGCTATGCATCAGAAAAAGTTAGACTTAGACGAATTGGTCAACCAATGCATGATGAGTTCGACCTGTTGATTGGCGTAACTGCAATAGAGAACAAACTCATTCTTGTGACAGATAACGTTAGAGATTTTGAACGATTGGCAGGAATCGAAATCGAAAATTGGTTTGAACGAACATAGATGCATTTTCCTGCTTAGCCTACTCCTGCGTCAGGAATACCCCCAACCCTACTTCTCGTGTTAGACCTCGTCATTGATGCCCGGTCCGCGTCCATCGGCAATGGATTTGCCGTGAAACGGATTTTACCGTACCGGCTGCGCCGGATGCTGGGGCCGTTTATTTTTATGGATCATGCCGGTCCGGTCAGCAAAACGCCCGACGAACTGGCCAGTATGGATGTATTGCCCCATCCCCACATTGGCCTGTCAACGGTCAGTTACCTCTTCGACGGCCAGGTGACCCACCGCGACAGCTTAGGTGTGCAGCAGATTATCCGGCCCGGCGAAGTTAACTGGATGACGGCGGGGCGCGGCATTGCCCATTCCGAACGGTTCGAGGACCCGGCCATGCTCGCGGCCAATGCGTTCGAGATGGTGCAGACGTGGGTAGCCCTGCCCGAATCGGCCGAAGAGAACGCACCCACCTTTATCAACTACCAATCCGAAGAGCTACCCATTTTTACGGATACCGGTGTCTGGATGCGACTCATTGCCGGCGATGCCTACGGCTTAACCAATAGCGTAGCTACCCACTCTCCCCTATTCTATGCCCATGTCGTGCTGCAACCCGGTGCCCGGTTTGGTCCGCCACAGGGCTTTCCCGAACGTGGTGCCTATGTGGCGAAAGGTAGCGTGGAGATCAACGGCCATACGTATGGCGTCGGTCAGCTACTGGTCTTTACGAAGGGGGTAGACCCGGTGTTGATCGCTAAGGAAACCAGTACGCTCATGCTGCTGGGTGGCGAACCGCTGGGAGAACGCTTCATTTGGTGGAATTTTGTCTCGTCGAGCCGCGAGCGCATCGAGCAGGCTAAAGCCGATTGGCAGGCGGGCCGGATTCCCCTACCGCCAAACGACAACGCCGAGTTCGTTCCCCTGCCACCCGACGACCGTTCCCGCCCGGCCAGTTCAGGGGCCAATCCACCACCCCAGGCCTTGTCGTAGGCTCACCTTATCAGGCTTTAAGTAGTTCAGTATAAATGGCTCAGGTTATTTTTTGTCATCCTGACGCAGGAAGGATCTTAGAGAATTGATCGCTAAGATCCTTCCTGCGTCAGGATGACAAAAAACTGTCCTAATAATCACCCAAACTTCTTGCTATCAACCGTTTCAACCGTTTGTGAATACAATTAACGGATTCAAATTTCCAACTGTTTGGTCCTTAGCATCTTAGACGCCCCGGCCTAACTCTATACTTAAAGTTTCATCAGCGCAGTAACGGAGCCAGCCGTTCGCCGATTAGCTCAATGGATTGCATGATCTTCTCATGCGGCAGCGTGGCCACGTCCATCTGAAACGTTACCCGCGAGATACCGCCCAGCGCGTCGCTGTGCCGCTTGATTTTAGCGACCATGTCTTCGGGACTCCCCACGAGCAAGGCACCCAACGGGCCGGTCTGCGCGTCAAACTGTGCCCTTGTCACCGGTGAGCCACCCCGTTCGAGGGCACGAGCGCTAAAGGTCTGGGCGTAACCGGGAAAGAACGCTTCGATGGCTTCTTCGGTCGTGGGGGCTACGTAGCCCAGCGAGTGCAGACCAACTTTCAGTTGATCAGGCGAATGACCCGCCCGGCGACCGGCTTCACGATACAGGTCTACCAGCGGCCGGAAGCGATGCGTATCACCCCCAATGATGGCTACCATCAGCGGCAGACCGAGCGCACCGGCCCGTACAAATGACTGTGGCGTACCACCCACACCCAGCCAGATGGGTAGTGGCTGTTGTACCGGGCGGGGATAGATACCCTGACCGGTGAGCGCCGGACGAAACGTCCCCGACCAGTTCACCTTTTCGTTCGCCCGGATCTCGAGCAGCAGGTCGAGTTTTTCGGCGAACAGCTCGTCGTAATCATCCAGATCGAACCCGAACAGCGGAAACGCTTCGACGGAAGAGCCGCGCCCTACTACCATTTCGGCTCTACCTTGTGAAATGAGATCGAGCGTGGCAAATTGCTGAAATACCCGCACCGGATCGGCCGCCGACAGTACCGTTACAGCACTGGTCAGGCGGATACGCTGCGTGCGGGCCGCAGCCGCAGCCAGAATGACGGCGGGAGCCGAGTCGAGGTACTCAATCCGATGGTGTTCACCAATGCCGAAAACGTCCAGTCCGACCTGATCGGCCTGTTCGATACGGTCGAGCAACTCGCGCATGGCTTCCGTGCTGGTGATAGGGGTTCCCGTACCCGCTCCCAGCAGATGCGACGCGAAACTATCAATACCAACTTCCATAAGAATTAAAATGCTGCTTGAGTGCTTACGTTGCCATAAGGCAAATTCTTTTTGTCATGGCACCGGCCACCCGGCCTGAGGCACGAAGGATCTTAGCGATTTAGTATCTAAGATCCTTCGTGCCTCAGGATGACAAATCAATGCCATGATAAAAATCAGTTACCCCAGGTACGCCATATCCTCTTCCGTCAGTTCAATTTGAGCGGCCTGTAGGTTCTCCTGAAAGTGCGCCAGCGACGACGTGCCGAAGATGGGCAGCATCCAGGGCGATTTGTGTAAGAGCCAGGCGATGTTGATCTGGGCTTTCGACGCGTTATGCTTGCTGGCGATTTCCGTCAGTTTAGCATCTTCCTTCGATAAGGAGTTTTGTAAAGAGAAGAACGGAATGAGGGGAATGCTATGCTGCTCGCACAGGTCCAGCACTTCTTCGCCACCCCGGGTTTCGCCGTGAGGCCCATGCAGGGTAGTACGCTGCGCGTAGCCGTACATGTTCTGGACGGTAGCGATGGGGCCCATCGCCAGTCCTTCTTCCAGTTCAGCCCGGTTCACGTTGCTCAACCCAACATGCTGAATTTTACCCTCCTGCTGCATAGCAAACATCGCCCCCAACGATTCCGCAAATGGTACCTGGCTGCCCGGCATCACCCGGAAATGTACCAATTGCACCTGATCCTGTTTCAGAGTACGCAGGTTATTATCGATGCTGGTGCGCAGGTTTTCGGGAGAGTTATAGGGTACCCAGCTTTTATCGGGTCGGCGGGTGGCTCCTACTTTGGTGCAGATTACCAGATCTTTTGGGTAGGGGTACAGGGCTTCCGCAATCAGGCGGTTGGTCACGTCATCCCCGTAATAGTCGGCGGTATCCAGGAAGTTTATACCGGCCTCTACGGCTGTTTTCAGAATCTGTAGGGCCTCCGAACGGTTTGCGGGCTCACCCCAAACGCCGGGACCAGTCAGGCGCATGGTGCCGTAGCCCAACCGGGCAACCTGAATCGACCGGGCCGACTGCTGAGCAATGGTAATTTCAGTAGTATTCATGGATGATTAAAAGTCAGGCGGTTGTGAACAATATGAACCCACCCGCTATTACCTGATAAACCCTAAACCCATCTTCGCATGAAATCATTGCTATTTACCGGTTGCCTGCTCCTGCTTTTCGGCTCGCTCACCTCGGCTCAGCCCTCGCTCAAACAAACGAACTGGCAGTCTCTTTTCAACGGCCACGACTTAACCGGATGGGAAACCTACCTCGACCGGCCTTATACCAAAGACGATCAGGCGGCACAACCGGCACCTATTGGCCTCAACAAAGACCCAAACCATGTGTTTTCGGTGGTAACAGTCGATGGGCAACCCGCCCTGCGTATCTCGGGCGAAACGTTCGGTGGCATCAACACACTGGCTGATTATGAAAATTATCACCTGCGTCTGGAATTCAAGTGGGGCACGCAACAGTGGCCGCCGAAACTGGGTCAGGCCCGGGATAGTGGGTTGCTCTACCATAGTGTTGGTGAACACGGTACGTCTATGCTGTGGATGGAATCGTTTGAATACCAGATTCAGGAGCACGATTGTGGCGACTACTGGGGCGTTATGAATGTAGCCGCCGACATCCCCGCCCGCCAGAATGAGAAAGGTAAATATGTGTATCAGCCCGGGGGAGCGCCGGTTACATTCCAGGATAAAACACCCATTGGGCGGTCATGCCTGAAAAGCCCGGATGTGGAGAAACCGACCGGCCAGTGGAATGTACTGGAGTTGTATTGCGTGGGCGACACCTGTCTGCACGTCCTGAACGGCAAGGCAAACATGCTGCTGACGCATACCCGCCACCTGGTTAACGGGCAGATGGAGCCGCTTACCAAAGGCAAAATTCAGCTTCAGTCGGAGGGTGCCGAAGTGTACTACCGCAATATCCAGGTTCGTACGGTTCGCCGGATTCCCGCCGAACTGCTGCGGTAAGAACGATGGACGGGTAATGACTCAGCGCTACGTTCCAATCGCTCGCTTCATCAATCATCCATATCCTCGGCCGGACCCAACGTCAGTTCGCTGATTGGCCGATTGAGCCACGTAGCCAGCACCTCTACAATGACATTATGGTCGTCACGCATGGGCAAACCCGACACCGCGATGGTACCGATACAGCCCGTGCCGCGTAACAGAATTGGAAAACAACCGCCCGCAGCCGCATGGTCGCGCAGGGAAAGACCCGCCTGATCGGTGAGCGTCGTCTGCTTTTTTCGTAATTCCAGCCGCATGGCATACGAACTCCGATGAAAGCGCTGCACGACGTTCCGCTTTCGCCGAATCCAGTCGATGTTGTCGGGTGTTGTGCCCGGCATGGCATAAAAGAACAGAGGATGCCCGGTGAACTGAATCTCGATGGCAGCGGCTTTTCCACGGGCTTCAATAGCAGCCTTTAGGCGCGTACCCAGTTGCCAGGCTGTATCAAGGCTAAACGCATCAAATTGCAGTTGTTCTTCCTGAAGCGCCATCAGCGCCAGATCGGTATCGAGAGTTGAGGTCATGGAACAAACATACTTAAAACATCACGATTGGATCATCGACTACCCGCAGGTTTTTGTGAAAACTGTCCATGCGGGCCGGATTGTCGGGCGACCAGGCGAAAGCAAACACAACAAAATTCACGAAACCAGGCTGTGCTGGCGGTTTCGTGAATCTGTCGTATTCAAAAAATAGCCGACGCGTTATCAGCAAAATCCGTCCAGATTAAACGTGACATCGATTGTAATCGAGGTAGGCTGTATCTGTCGTGGCTATAGGTTTACCCAACTACGCCAGAAAAGGGAGTAGTCGGGTAAAAAGCAGGAATAATAACTTGGTTACGCGCTAAGCACGTTATCGAAACCGGTTGATACGGTTACGTGCTTCCAGCGTTCGAGGTCATTTTTAACGGCCTCAATTTTAGCATACGCCAGGTCATAAGCATCCTGACCCAGAAACAGGTGGAGGGGTGGATTGGCTTCTGCCGCCAGTTGAATCAGGGCCGTAACTGCCTTCTGCGGATCACCGGGCTGATTCCCATTTATCTCCCGTTGATGCGCCTGCTGAGTTTCCCGCACGGTGGCATAAGCCTCAATCTGCCGACTGGGTACCCCCAGCGAGCCAGCCGTAAGGAAATCCGTCCGGAAGTAGCCCGGCTCCACAATCGTCACGTTAATACCGAATGACTTTACCTCGGCCGATAGCGATTCCGAGAAGCCCTCCACGGCGAACTTAGTGGCGCAATAAATACCAAATCCCGGGAAGGTGCCTAAAAAGCCCCCAATGGACGACAGGTTGATAATTTGCCCGGACTGTTGTTCCCTCAAGTGAGGCAGCACCTGCCGAATCACATTTAAGGAGCCAAATACATTAACATCGAAATTTTCACGCGCTTCCTGGTCAGTTAGCTCTTCAAGACTACCTACTAGTCCATGTCCAGCATTGTTCACGACCACATCGATGCGCCCGAACTGGGCGATGGTGGTCTCAACAGCCGCACCGACACTCGATTCTGTTTTCAGATCGACGGTGAGTGGCAAGAAATTATCCGATTCGATGTTTACCGCCCGGCGCAGTTCGTCGCTGTTTCGAGAGGTGGCTACTACGCTAAAACCCTGCTGCACCAGCTGTTTTACTAATGAAAGTCCCAAGCCCTTTGAGGCTCCCGTGACAAACCATACTTTTTTGTTGTCCATAATGCTGCTCGTTTAACGAGAGCAAAAGTAGAGCAGCGGAGCAGGGCGCGTATTGCGACACACAAACGATTACTTACCAAATTCAAACATTCCGGTAGGTAGACGGCGTTGTGCTGGTTTGTTTTTTGAAAAAGTAGTTGAAATGGGCGGGTTCTTCAAAGCCAAGGCTATAGCTGATTTCGGCAATGTTCCAGTCAGTGTGTTTCAGTAAGGCTTTGGCCTCACTGGCGAGCCGCTCCGAAATATGTTCGGTGGTTGTTTTGCCGGTCGTTTCCCGAATAGACCGGTTAAGGTGGTTGACGTGTACCGACAGCTGCTGGGCAAAATCGCTGGCGGAGCGGAGCCTGAATCGTTGCGACGGCGACTCAATAGGAAATTGACGTTCCAAAAGCTCGGTAAAGACGGCAGTAATTCGGGATTTAGCGTCCTGATGCTGATATAGAGTTTCGGACGGCTGAATCTTAAGCGCATAATGGACTAGTTCCATTACGTAGTTGCGGAGTAGATCGTATTTGTAAGGATAATCAGACGCTATTTCCTCAAGCATTACATTGAATAACTGGCTTATACGCTTATCCTGCGCTTCAGTCAGTAAATAAGTAGGCTTTCCACCGGCAGCAAACATGGGGAAATCAGCCAGGCTTCCCCGGATTTTCTCCGTGAAGAATGCTTCTTTGAAAATGCAGAAGAAGCCGGTTGCATCGTCCGACAGCGATTCCCAGGCATAGGGAACCTGCGGATTAAAAAACATAAGGGTCGAGCCGTTGATCTCAACGCTTTTGTCGGCGTAGTGGTACAGGTTTCGGCCCCGGATCAAACTTATCTTGTAGAAGTCCCGGCGGCTGTAGTGTACCGGAACCGAGCCATAGCCAATACAGTCTTCCAGCCGAAATACATTGAAATGGCCGATATCCTGCTGAATGTTTTCGGGTAACCAATCGAATTTCTCTTTATAAAACTCTTCGAGTGTTTCACGCTTCATCATACCGCAATATTACAAGAATCAAACCACTGTATGCTTGGCGTTGGTCAGTTTAACGTAAAAAACCACCCCAGATGTATCCATCGAACGTACGCAGTGGATGGCGACCTACTACGTAATGTTGCGTCAGTGCCAGATTTTGCCCAAGTGTTTGTACTTGCTTCAAATCGCCTTCGGCGGCTGTTTCTTTCACCTCCAGCCCAATGGTTTTATCGACTACAAAGTCAATTTCACGGCCCGTCTTTAATTGGTAATAGGCTACCCCACCCCGATGAATCAGCTGGTTAAAAACTGCATTTTCGAAGCGCGCTCCGCTACCCATATCGCCTGCCAGCGAGGCTATCCCATTGTCTAAAAAATAAAGTTTTCGTGCCTTGACTATCTCACGGTCCGGGTTATTCGCTAATACAGGTACAGTACGGATAAGGTAACTTTGTTCAAGCAGATCAAGGTAGTTGGCAACGGTCGGCCGGGATAAACCAACAAGACTTGTTAATTTGGATATGTCTAGTTTAGTGCCGATACGGACTGCCAGCAACTTTATTAGCTTGTACAGATTGGCCGGATCGCGAATATCGGCTTGCGTCAGTATGTCAAAATTGATATAGGCGCTTAAAATATCACTCAGCAAATCCTGTTTGTCGGCGGTAGCTTCAGCTAATACTACTTCCGGAAAGCCGCCGAATAAAATGTATTCTTCATAATAACCCTTGAGTCGTTCGTACTCAGCGCGCATAAAATGGGCGGATTCCTGCCAACCCATCGATGTTGCACGGATGCCTCGAAACGTAAGTAGTTCGCCAAAATCAAGCGGATAAATGTCAAAGAGTTTCTTACGACCTGCCAGGGATTCGGTAAATTGATTTTTAAGATAATAGGCGCTCGAACCCGTTACGATGAACTTGATGGTATAGGTATCATACAGATACTTAAGCACACTTGGTAAATTGGGCACGAGTTGAATTTCGTCCAAGGCGATGAGTACAGGTTCATCGAAGCGTAACCCGCGTTGCGTTAATGCCTGGATAATTGTTTCGTAGTTCGTTTCTGTCCAAAGTATCCGGTTATCAATTCGTTCCAGATCAATGTATAATTTTTGCTGGATGGTAGAGTCAGCTATCAACTGCTTAACGAGTGTTGTCTTACCTGTACGTCGCATTCCCGTCAATACAGTAATCTGACGTTTCGTTAAATGAGCCTTTAGCTGACTATATACCGAGCGTACAACAAACATAGCTTTACTATTTTACAAGTAGACTGTAAAAATAGTAAAGCTATGTTAATAAAATGCCAAAGTTAGGTGTAGTAAATGGGTACTTATGGAAGACTCATGCTGTTTGACGTGCCCTGTATACTATCAACTAAGCCTCCTCTAAGGCCTTAATGTCAATCTTGGTCATTTTTAACATGGCCTGCATAGCTCGTTTGGCCTTCTCCGGGTCTTTATCGCCCAGTAACCGACCCAGCGCCGACGGGACAATTTGCCAGGACACTCCAAATTTATCTTTCAGCCAGCCGCATTGCCCTTCTTCCCCGCCTTCCGATAACTTCTCCCAGTACTCGTCTACTTCAAGCTGGGTTTCGCAGGTAACGAAGAGCGAAATCCCTCCGGCAAATGTGAAACGAGGTCCCCCGTTCAGGGCGTAGAACTCCTGTCCATCGAGCTTGAAAATAACGGACATCACAGTTCCCGCCGGGGCAGGCCCAGCCTCGCCATACCGAGTGATCTTAGTGATTTCTGAATTTTTGAAAATAGATGTGTACAGATTGGCAGCCTCTTCAGCTTGATTGTTAAACGTCAGGAATGTTGTGATTTTCTGCATGTTGTTTACCCGTTAGTGATAAAACAAATGTAGTGCAGTTCATTGACGCTGAACAGGGGTAAAAACGACAAGAGTAGGGGTATTTGCGACAAAACTGTATCAAGCTTTGGCTGGAATTAGCCGGGTCGTGAGCCATCTTATGTTTAGTCACTGCACTCGGTATAGCACGAAATTTACTGTTCATCCGCTATATTACCGTTAATTTAGCTAACTTATTAGCTAAATTAACGGTAATATAGCGGATATGATAAATCGGAGCCTTTTTGCAATCTTATATGATCGCCTGCTGAATTCGTCTAAGATCATCATTTTATATGGTGCCAGACAAGTTGGTAAAACTACCCTGGCCCAACAGGTGATAAGCCAACTACCCTATAAATCACTGTTGATTAATGCCGATGAAATACGCTATCATGACGTATTATCCGGCCGGGATTTGCCCAAAATGAAGTTATTAGTGGAGGGCTATGAGCTTTTATTTATTGATGAAGCGCAGCGAATACCGAACATTGGCATTAATCTGAAAATATTGCACGATGCACTCCCCAACTTAAAAATTATGGCCACGGGCTCTTCGTCGTTTGAGTTGGCAAACCGGACGCAGGAGTCCCTGACAGGCCGTACCTGGACGTATACATTGTTTCCGATTGCATTGACGGAACTGCGACAGGCGTACAACTCGTTTGAATTAGACCAGCAACTGGAACCCCTGCTACTCTATGGCTCATACCCTGAGACCTTGAATTTAGGCAATCAGGCAGACAAAATGCGCTTTCTCTACGAACTCACAACCGCGTATTTATACAAGGACGTGCTGGAAATGGCGACGATAAAATACGCCGATAAATTACGAAAACTGCTCCGGCTACTGGCTTTTCAAATTGGGTCAGAAGTGTCGTTGAACGAACTGGGTAACTCCCTTCAAATGAGTAAAGACACAGTCGCTTCCTACCTGGATTTACTCGAAAAAGCGTTTGTTATTTTCCGTCTGTCTGGTTTCAGCCGTAACCTGCGTAAGGAAGTGGTAAAGATGGATAAGATCTATTTCTACGATCTGGGTGTGCGGAATGCGCTCATTGGTAATTTTAATTTGCTTGAAGCTCGAAACGATGTTGGCGCGTTATGGGAAAATTTCCTGGTTGTTGAGCGCTTCAAACGAAATGCGTACCAAAACCGGCTCGTGCAGCCTTACTTCTGGCGAACCTATACCGGTGCGGAATTAGACTACGTTGAAGAGCAAAATGGTCAACTGGCTGGATTCGAGTTCAAATATTCCCGAAAAGTAACGCAGCCACCAAAAGCATGGCTCAGTAATTACCCCGACGCGACTTTTCAGGGTATCAATCAGTCAAATTATCTGGACTTCCTGCTGTGATGGTCATCCAACCATTCACACAATCATCACCCGTCGACCGGTTTCGGGATGCGTCATGAAATACGGCCGGAGTTTGAACACTGTTTCGATAGCCGTTTCGGTGAGTACATCCTCTGGCCGACCCATGCCGTAAATGCGGCTCTCATGCATCAGGATAACCGTCTGTGCGTATTGCAAGGCCAGGTTGATGTCGTGGACGATGACGAACACGATCATATTCTGCGAGGCCAGGCCTCGTACCAATCCTAAAATCTGGTGTTGATAATGAATGTCGAGCGCCGAGATGGGCTCGTCGAGAAAGAGGTATTTGGTGGACTGGTCGTTTGCTTGCCGGTACAATTGCGTCAGCACCCGCGCCAGATGTACTTTTTGTTTTTCGCCCCCGGACAACGACGCAAACGCCCGGGTTTTGAAGGCCATCATGCCTACAGCCTCCAGACAATCGTCGACAATTTGTTTATCCTGATGAGTTGGCGTCAGGTTGAAATACGGGTAGCGGCCCATCATCACCACATCGGTCACGCTTAGATCGAACGGCAGTGAGAGCAACTGCGAGAGTACCGCCTTTTGCTTCGCTAAAGTAGCCAGTGGAATGGCATTCAGCGGTTGGTCGCCGTACCAGACTTGCCCTTGCTGGGGAGTTTCGGTGCCGGTCAGGAGTTTAAGTAGTGTGCTTTTGCCAGCTCCGTTCGGACCCAAAACCATCGTAAACTCGCCGGGTGCCAATGTCAGAGACACATCGTCGATGAGGGTTTTGGGTCCAATGCGGAACGATAGGTGTTCGGCTTTAAGCATAGAACCCTCCCTTCTGGAACTGACGGGCATTACGGACCAGCAGCCAGATAAATACCGGCGCGCCAACAAACGCGGTAATCACGCCAATTGGAAACTCGGCCGGAGCCACCAGCCGCCGGGCGATGGTATCGGCCAGTGTGAGTAACGAACCGCCGAGTAGGGCCGATGCAATCACCAGAAAACGGTTATCGGAGGTTTTCGATAAGCGAAGCAGGTGCGGCACGACCAGACCTACGAACGAAATCACACCAACCATTGCCGTGCCGATGGCTACCAATAGGGTGTTCAACAGCAGCACCTGGATCTTGAGCCGGTCGATGTTGTAACCCAGATGCCGTACTTCATCTTCGCCCAGAATAAGCACATTCAGCGCCTTAGTGAAGCGCAACGCCACCAGAATACCAACGAGCGTAACGGGCAGCACAATCGCGAACTGTGTCCAGTCGGCACCCGAGAAGGTACCCAGATTCCAGAAGGTGATCGACCGTGCCTGCGGATCGCGGGCAATGTACGACAAAAACCCTGTGCCGCCGGTTGCCAGTGCGTTAATGGCGATGCCTGCCAAAATCATCGTGGCAACATTCACTTTGCCGCTCATAGACGCGATTCGGTACACCAGCAACGTAGACAGGAAGGCAAAGGAGAAAGCAACGCAGGGCAACAAAAACAAGCCGAGTGCATCTGTGAAAGCCCAGTTAATGTTTTTGCCCAGTACAAATACCAGCGCTGCGCCAAAAGCCGCCCCGGCACTGGTACCCACCAGCCCCGGCTCTACGATGGGATTCCGAAACAGCGCCTGCATTAGTACACCCGATACGGAAAGCCCGGCCCCAATGACCGCACACATTAGCACACGCGGCAGGCGAATCTGCAAGAATAGCCCTTGCGAGACCGGGTCTACTGTGGCGTTCGACAGGCCCATGCCGTTCAGTAAAATATGGTTAATGTCGCCAAAGGTCAGGTCGACAGCACCAATTCGTAAGGCAGCAATGATTGAAATGAGCAGAAGTATACCTAAAAGTATGTACCAGTTTCCCGGCGTTAACGACGATAGTTTCATGTAGTGTCAGGGCATCGGGTTTGTGCACTGATGGCCGATACCAGCACAACTCTAAAATAGTGCATACCCGACTGAGCCAGGTAGTAAAGTCAGGCAGCTGATTAAAG
Source organism: uncultured Cytophagales bacterium (assembly GCA_964251665.1). Lineage (GTDB taxonomy): Bacteria > Bacteroidota > Bacteroidia > Cytophagales > Spirosomataceae > JBBQLG01. The sequence goes on along the minus strand of CAXUKO010000010.1, from coordinate 90,736 downwards.
CTCGGGAGTCGGTTGGCTGGCTCTGGTTTCAGCCATCAGGGAATCATATAAGGTTAATGCATTGCCTATATCGGCAATTGTCAGTCTTCCGGCCGGTAGTATGGCTGCAATCTTTGCAGCCTGTTCACGCAGCACCCTGACTACCGATTTTTTGGTAAAATCAATCTGCTGAGGCCGGTCATTCCCTTTACGGATGTAGTATTTTATGGTCGTCTGATAAACTCCGGCGAATTCTTCATCTTTCTCATACCCATTCGACGTACCGTACATAATCAATCGGTTACTCATACTCTTCAAGAGTTTTGTCTGACCCTTATGGAGCAAGGTTGCATACAATTGGTAGTCGATTCCCAGTTGGGTATCGGATTGACGGATAAACTCAAGGCCGTTGATGATAAACGAAGGAGGGGTTAAGTAACTGACCTTCGGGTCTCCATTAAAGCGGCACAGGACATTATTATTGACCAGATCATACGCCAGTTCGCAGTATAAATCTTTCCCGGGTGTACCAGTTCGGATAATACCATTCTGCCAGGTTGGGTACGTCAGGTATTGACTGCCCAGATACGATGCCTGTTTGTGGGTAGATGCCATTCCGGGGACAAGGCCTGTCGAAGGATATTCGTCGCAGGTTGTTGTAATTCGTCCACGAGCGTCTCGGGAAACTTTACAGAGCGGCTCCTGCCCCCACGCCATCGCTGAAATGACACACAAAAAGCTAAATATCAGCAGTAAGCGTCCCATAAGATAAGCCGATAACAGGGGTGTAAAACGATTCTGCAAAGGTATTATGTTGATGGAATCTTACACTATCTCAAGAAACAGTTCCAGCAACGGGCGGCTTCAGTCGCTCATCATCGGCCATACGAGCGACCAAGGTCGCCCGCTGCCGGAAATGCCTTATTGGTGAATCAGTTTCATCAGCATCTGAACATTCTCACCGGTGCGCGGACCGAGGTAGATCAGGTCGTGCTCTTCAATGCGGTAGATCTTTTTGTTCTTGCCAGCGGGCGTCAGCGCAATGCCGGGCAGTGAAGCTAGTTTCTCGGCGTTCCCCAGCCGGTCGTAGCCAAAATCCGTCACCAGGATAATGTCGGGCTGGGCTTTGCTGATAATTTCCGGGCTCAGTGGCTTCATACCTTTCAGGGTGTCCATCACGTTTTTGCCACCTGCCAGATCGAGCATGTACGAGGCCGTGCCCGCTTTGCCAATCACCAGGTAATTGTTAATTACCCGCCCGAAGTGGATGATGGCCACTTTAGGCGTGGTTTTGTACTGCTTCACATCGTCAGCGGCTTTAGCCAGATCCGCATCCAGTTTTGTTTTCAGGCTGTCGGCCTGCTTTTGGGCGCCAAACTGAACGGCCAGTGAATCGAACAGCGCCTTCACTTCGGGGATGGTATGTGCATCGGGAAACACCTTCATCGGCACACCCACTTTTTTTAGTTGCTCCATCACGGCTTCGGGCGCTACGTTGCCATCGTGATACACCACCGTAGGTTTCAGTGCAATGATACCTTCGGCGTTCAGCAGCCGGTGGTAGCCGACTTTGGTAATTTTCTGCGCGGCTGGTGGGTACGTACTTGACAAATCGACGCCGACCAACTGGTCACCCGCACCAAGGGCATAAATCAGTTCGGTTAGCTGCTTGGCCACACAGACAATACGTTGTTTTCCTGTGCCCTGTGTCTGGTCTTTCTGGCCGGATGTGCAAGCCGCGAGGGTAACGATAAGTAAGAGTAGGGGTAGTTTTTTCATGAATTAGGGGTGTTTTGTAGAGACGCAATATTTTGCGTCTCTACGACGACAGAATCTAAAACGTATACCGGACCATTGCGCCCGAATAAAAGGTAATCTTGGGCGATGGGTTATACGCCAGTGGGCGGTTGTTGGCTGGGTTGGGCAGGTTCAGGAAGGGCAGCGACGAATAGGTGCTGCTCAGCATGTTGTCCGAACCGGCGTATATGTCCAGGTTGAAATGGCTTCCCAGCGCACTCCGGTAACCCAGCTTGCTGTTCACCAGCGTGTAGGCCTGCGCGAAGTGGTTGTTCGCCAGGGTGATTGGCATCTTGTCGACGTAGAGCAACGTGGTATTCAGGTACAAACCAGGCCGTACTTCTACGTCCACACCCGCGTTGAACATATTCGGCGCAATACCCGACTCTTTCAGTCCGGTGTAATTGACCGTCTTGCTGTCGCCGTTATTGTCGCTTTTATAATCCTTGTAGTAGAAATCACTGTAAGTGTATGAGATAAACGGACGAATCAGCGACACCGCACCCGTCTGCGGGCGGTATGCGTACTGGATGGCCAGTTCCAGCCCATTGTGCTGCACTTTACCGGCGTTGGTCGTAATCGAGTAGGCAGGTAGAGTCGAGGTGGCGGCAAAGCTCTGCGGTACCAGCTTGTCCGTTACGGCCATGTTGAAATAGGCAATTTCGTACGTCAGCGTTTTGTTCAGCAGACTGCCTTTGCTCCCAATCTCGAAATTGGTGCCATTCTCCGGGCGTAGGTTATAATTCACAGCACCGGTCTGGGCAATAACTACCTGATTGGTTGCGGGTGCCGAATACCCCTGGCTCACGCTGGCATACAGCGACACATTGTTGGTAAGCTGATAAGCCAGCGCACCCCTGGGCGACAGGATGGGTTTAAAATTTTGGAAACCCGACGCGTTGACATACAGCGGGGTGGTTGTGCTGGCCCGCATGTCGGTGATGCCATACTGGACATAGTTCAGACCGGCCCCCGCCGAGAGGGTCAGCCGGGGTAACAGTTGCAGAGCCGCCTGGGCAAAGAAGCTGTATTGCATTGCCTGCACCTCCAGATCGGACCGGAGCGCACCCAAAATGCCATTGGTGAGTCCGTAGCCTTTGGTGAAGTTGAAGTTTTTCAGAAACTCCGCCCCGATGCTGATCGTTGGGCGTAAGGCGCTGGCTTCGTTTAAGTACGTGAACACCGTGCGGCCACCAAATTTGAACTTGTTGGCCTTGTTCACCCCGGCAGCAAACGGCTGGTCGATCACCTGACCGCCCACGAAGAGGGTCGTTTTGTTAGAAAACTTGTCTGTGAACTGGTAGTTGTTGCCGATACCCACCCGGGCGCTTTCGGTCTTGATGCTGGCATTGTTATTTACATAGGCCGGGTCGGCGCTTTCGGGCTGGTTAATGATGCCCAGGCTATCCAGCTCACCCGCCAGTAAATCGTACGAGTTGGTGTAGCCCACAAATACCGACATCGACCGTTTGGCGCTCATATAGGTGTCGCCGGTAATGGTCAGGAAATCTTTCTTGGACCCGCCATGTACCCGGAAACCATCGTACTTCTGGTGACCATAATTGATGTTCAGGCTGGAATTATCGGTACCGGTTTTGATCGACGTATTGGTGCGGAACAGGCCGTAAGAGCCCGCCAGCACCTGTTGGCTGATGCTGGTTTTGCCAATGGGTGCCCGCTCGGTGTACAAATTAACGACCCCGCCGAGGGCATTTCCGTACGAGCTGGAGGCAGGTCCTTTCAACACTTCGACCCGGCTGAGGGTCGTAAAATCGACATCATCCAGGAACGTCGTGCCATCGGCATCCGTCAGTGGAACATCATTCAGGTATGCCTTGTAGCCCACCCCATTGAAGTTGGTCTGGTTACCATAGCCCCGAATCACAATCCGGTTACCGGCTGCGATGGTCCGCATCTCCACTTTTACACCCGGAATGAGGTTCACATAGCTTTGTAGGCTGATACCATTCGTGCGCTGAATGTCGCGGGTAGTAATCAGGCCGACGGCACCGGCAGTACGCTGAACGGTTTGTGGCGTGGAATAACCCGCCACGATGACTTCGTTGAGGTCGGTATTCGATGGGTCCAGCTCAACGGTAAACGTGCGTGTCGTTGCCTTAACGCCGACGGTTTGGGTCTGATAGCCAACCGCCGAAATTTGCAGTTGGTCACCTTCGTTAACGCTCAGTTCGAATTGGCCTTTATCGGATGCCGTCGTGCCTCGGGTGGTACCGCTGATCAGCACGGACGCCCCCGGAATGGGCTGGCTATTGGTTGGATCAACCACGCGACCCGTAACGGTCATTTGCGCGTATAGGCTGGAACTGAGAAGAATACACAGGAAAGCGGCAATACTATATCGAATATAGATTGATTTCATAGAATAGGTAGATGACTGAGAAAATAGAATTCCATTCAGACCGGGTGTGCCAGTCTGGAAGGGGAAAATAGGGTCATCATGTTGTCATTCAATAGTCATTTTTTGCATTTGATGATTTGTGCAAAAATTATTAAAGCTGTTTTAAGATTTCGATTTTCGGTCTGAAATCGGCGTTGATTTTGTCATCCTGACGCAGGAAGGATCTTAGAGACTTGGTAGCTAAGATCCTTCCTGCGTCAGGATGACAAAATCAACGCCGATCTACTTTCCATACAAGGAGATCTGTTTATCCTAAACAGCTTTATTAAATGACAATCAATTCAAAGATCAGGCGGAGGGGACAGAACGTCCAGCAGGGGAAGCCGGATGAAGAAGGAGAAACAGGATGAGAATTGCGGTAAATCTAATCCGTTAAAAAAGGCTGCCAAAGGCACAATGGTCTGATTTGGCAGCACAAACGGGCTATACCATTTAACCCGCCTGATGTTGGTGCCCGGCAATTTATCCGACTGATCGTTGTCTTGATACAGCCAGGCGGCTTCCTGTTTCAGTTCGGTTTCCGCTTTGTCTCGAAAGCCATAGATGAACAGCGTGTCCGCACGAACCTCGCGGTGCAACACGTCGACCATCTGGCCCTGCCAGTCAAACTCAGCTTCACTAGCCAGGTAGGCGTTAGAGAAGTTGAGGTCTGTCTGCGGAATAGCAATCAGCGTCAGTTCGTCGACGCCAAAATCGGTTTGGTGAGCAAATGCCCATTTGGCCATCCCTTCACGACCATAATAATAGCCGTATAGGCTTCCCAGCACCAGTATGATGGCTGCCAGGAAAACACGGGCTATTCTGGTACGATTCTTACGCATTCGTTTTTACGACAGCCTGTGGCTGTTCACCAATTTACTTTGTCATAATGTCTGTTGGTTTCACGTATAATTTTGTCATGGCACCGGCCACCCGGCCTGAGGAACGAAGGATCTTGGCTACCAGGTTTCTAAGATCCTTCGTTCCTCAGGCCGGGTGGCCGGTGCCATGACAAAATCCATACGACAAAAACCAGTATCAGCCCGTTGGGCGTAGTTTACGCTGCACGGCTGGTTTTAGACTTTCCAGCTTTTTTAGCTGTTCGATCAGGCTTTTTGTTAAAATATTATACTGATCGCTCTGTTGTTGGGTTGGTTTTGAGTCGTCAGACTCGATAAAACCTTCCAGCGCCGTAAATTTAGTATTTAACCGCACGGGATGATTGGTTAAATCCTGCGTTGCTTTGGCCCGGTATTGATACAGTTCATCCTCAATACGAAGCAACTGATCCTTGATTTCCTTCACAGTCTGGTCATCCTGAGACCGATAGACGCTGTCTAACTGCTGGCGCATCTGCCGGATCGTCAGTACACCATTGCGCAATTCATTGAGTCGCTCCCGAATTTTAATCAGCATATCGAACTGTTGCTTAAACTCTTCGGGTGTCGTCTCGATACGCGGGTCTTTCACAATCTCAAACGCTTGGCTGTACGTTTTGCCATCTACCGTTAGCTGAGCCGTGTATTTACCCGGCATCGCCAGCGGCCCCCGAGCCCGGCCGTGCGTAACGGAGTTGGGCAGGCTGATTGGGTCCGGGTAACGCATATCCTCCCAAACGAAGGCGTTGCCCCCGGCCTGAGCGGGCACGGTAAGTTCTTTCCGGGCAGGTGGCGCAGGTTGCCGCATTTCGGCCAGTGCCGATGAATCTTTCGGCGTTGTGGCAGAGGTTGATGCGGGGGTTGCTGGCGTTGCGACGCTGCTTTTGTAGGATTTAATGAGCTGCCCGCCAGCGTCGAGGAAGGCGAGTGTAATCGGTGTTTTGGGTTTCTCGGCCAGATAATAAACGACTTTTACGCCGTTGGGTGGATTCTTACCTAATTCACTGCCACCGCTGGGCACTGGTTTTATGGCCGGGTCCAGTCCTGCCTTGAACCGAATGGTAGGCCGGGGCTTAAACAAATGAACCGCCGATTTCTGCACGTCGTCGGTGAGTTGGTGCAGGATCGTCAGGTCGTCCAGAATCCAGAAAGAACGGCCGTGGGTAGCCACCACCAAATCGTTATCCTGAATGGCCAGATCGTGAATCGGCACGACGGGCAAATTCAACTGCAAGGGTTGCCAGTGCTCGCCGTTGGTAAAAGACACATACATACCTTTTTCGCCACCGGCATACAGCAGTCCCCGGCGTTTGGGGTCTTCCCGGATAACACGCATGTAATCGTCGTTGGGGATACCCTGCGTAATTTTGGTCCATGTTTTACCATAGTCGCTGGTTCGGAACAGGTACGGATGAAAGTCATCCTGCTTGTATTTCAGCGCGGATATATACGCTGTGGCCGGATCGTGGGGCGAGGGCTCAACAATACTAATCCGGGCAAAGGCGGGCATGGTTGGTGGGGTCACGTTTTTCCAGGTCTTGCCATTATCCGTCGACAGTTGCACGTAGCCATCGTCCGAACCGGTCCACAACACACCGGCTTTTACGGGCGACTCTGCCATAGCGAATATCGTTCCGTACCACTCGACGCCCGTATTGTCGCGTTTGATTGGACCCCAGTCTTTGCCGATCGACTGATCATCCATGGTCGGGGTTTTCTCGAGCGTAGCCGGATCGGAGCGGGATAAATTGGGGCTGATTACCTGCCAGCTCGCACCCTGATCGGTGGAACGATGGACGTACTGCGAGGTAGCATATAGCACCTTTGGATTATGGGGCGATACCATAACCGGGTACGTCCACTGAAAGCGGTAAGCCAGGTCGGCCGATCCGTAGCCGTACATATCGTCCGGAATAACGGATACGTCTTTTAGCTGATTCGTTTTCAGATTCAGGCGGGTGAGCCAGTGGTGGTTGGCCGCAAAAATCAATGACGGATCATTTTTATCGAAGGCAATGTAGCCCGATTCGCCACCGCCTACGTCGTAGTTTTCATTGGGGTAAATAGCCCCATAATCGGAGCGGCTGGGTACCGAAATGGTTGAATTGTCCTGTTGGGCACCGTATGCCCGGTACGGGAATTTATTGTCGGTTATAACGTGGTACATCTGAGCCGTTGGCTGATTGTACACACTCGACCATGATTTTCCCCCGTCGAAGGTGACCGTTCCCCCGCCGTCGTTAGCCTGTACCATCCGGTTGGTGTCGTTGGGGTCAATCCAGAGCTGGTGATTATCACCGTGGGGCGGATCAACTTTTTTGTAGGTTTTGCCACCATCGCCCGATTTCCACATGTCGATGTTCAGCACCCAGAGCGTTTCGCTGTCTTTTGGGTCAGCCGCCAGGTGGTGGTAATACCAGGGGCGCTGAAACAGGTCGGCGAACTTGCTGACTACCTGCCAGGTAGCACCGGCATCGTCGGTGCGGTAGACGCCAGTTTGTTCATTTTCGGCTTCGATAATGGCCCAGATCCGGTTGGGTTTCGACGGAGACAAAGCCAGGCCAATACGCCCCCGGTTCGTGCCGGTTGGCAGGCCGGTGTTACGGGTAATATCGGTCCAGGTGGTGCCGCCATCCGTCGATTTATGGATACCCGCGCCCGGTCCCGCACTGCGCACACCCCACGGAAACCGGCGGAATTCAAAAGTAGATGCGTACAGGGTTTTGGGATTGGCCGGATCGATGGTCAGGTCGATTGCACCAACGTTCGGGTTTTTATACAGGACTTTTTGCCAGCTTTTGCCACCATCCTGCGTCCGGAAAACGCCCCGTTCTTCATTCGGACCAAAGGCATGGCCCAGAGCCGCCACGTACACGACGTCTGGATTTGTAGGGTCGATGATTACTGAGCCAATGTGCTGGGTATCAGTCAGGCCGATGTGTTTCCAGGTTTTGCCCCCATCGGTCGATTTGTAGACACCATCGCCGGGCGACAGATTGCCCCGCAGCGTGTGTTCTCCCATGCCCACGTAGATGATGCTGGGGTTTGACTTCGATACGGCAATGGCACCTACCGAACCCATCTTGAAGAAGCCATCGGAAATGTTCTGCCAGGTGATGCCGCCGTTCTCCGTTTTCCAGACGCCCCCGCCGGTGGTGCCCATGTAAAACACCAGTCGCTCCGTTGGGTGACCCGCCACGGCTACGGAACGCCCACCCCGAAACGGCCCGATTAGTCGCCACTGCATCGCTTTCATAACCGCAGCCTGTACCGAGTCTGCTGCCGGTTTGCCCGTGGTTGGCTGGGCAGTTGTCTGAAGATTGCTGAGCAGGACGGCGAAAAAAAGGAATAGATGAAGATGCCGCATGGGTAGTTAGTTTGATGATTTAAAAAGAGGAAGGGGGCTGGTATTGCCGCTGGTTAAGTTAGTGTTAGTTCTGTTTTGTCATCCTGACGCAGGAAGGATCTTAGTTACCTAATCGCTAAGATCCTTCCTGCGTCAGGATGACAAAACAGAACTAACATCGGGCCCATTCCATTAGCAGGCGACTTTAGTCGCTCGTCACTGATCCGCACAGGCGACTAAAGTCGCCCGCTAATGGAAGCGCTGGACCACAACCGTTTTGCTGGTGAATCCATCTGCCGATTTCACCAGCAAAACAATACCTACATCCCAATACTCTTCACCGTTTTGGTTTTGAGCAGCGTATCCAACTCCGTCAGTTGTTGGGTCAGGTCGGCGGAAAGCTCCTCGTAGACTTTGTAGGAGCCATCGGTGGGTTTGGCATCACCCGTTTCGACGCTGCGCCAGAGAGCGGCCAGCCGGTTGTTCAGCTTTATGGGGAAGTTCAGCGGATCCTGGCCACTTTGATTTCGAATCTGATACAGGTTCTCTTCGATGATGCTCAGTTGCTCTTTCAGCTTCTTATTGGCCGGATTGTCAGGTTGCTTGGCCAGTTTCTCCTTTATGGCCCGAATCTGAATCACGGCTTCGTTGGCTTTGCTTGTCTGGTCGCGGAGTTTCATGGCCAGCTTAAACTGCTCCTGCACATCGGCCAGTTTAACGTCTTTCAGGCGCGGATCAAGCCTGACCTCAAACGGATGCGTAATGGATTTGCCACCAACTGTAAGCCGAACCTGATATAGGCCGGGCAAGGCCAGCGGGCCATTTACGGGCCGGGCACCCCACATGATCATGCCTTTGAAATCCGTTGAGCCGGGGTAGCGTAAGTCCCACTCAAACCGGTTCAGGCCAGCCGCCGTAGTTGGCATTTTGGGTTTGGCCGGGCCATCTTCGTCGTCCTCATCATCCTTCTTCGCCGGATTTTTGGGCTTGTCACCCGTGAAGGAGCGAACCAGATTACCGGCGGGGTCTAGGATCTCGACCTTTACACTGTCGGCCTGTTTGGCGAGGTAATACTGAAACACGGCCGGTTGAACCCGCCGAACGGCGTAGTACGGTTTAAAGAAATGAACCGGTTGGTTGCCCAGATCAGCCGTGTATTCGCGAACGGGGGCTACATCGTCGAGGACGTAGATAGACCGACCGTGGGTGCCGATCACAATGTCTTTCTCCGTTACCTGCAAGTCGGCAATCTGCGTATCGGGCAAATTCAGGCGCAGGGGCTCCCAGTTCTCGCCGTCGTTAAACGACACATAAATGCCATGTTCGGTACCGGCGTAGAGCAGACCGGGACGGGTAATGTCCTCCCGAATTGAGTGGACATAGGCATCGGCACGCAGGCCCGTGATGATCTTTTTCCAGGTCTTGCCGTAATCGTCGGTTTTCCAGATATACGGTGCACGGTCGTCCATCTGGTAGCGTTTGGCGGCTACGTAAGCGGTGCCGGGCTTATGGCGCGAGGCATCAATGATGCTCACCCGCGTGTGTTTGGGCATATCCGGTGGAGTAATCTTCTGCCAGCTTTTGCCGTGATCGCGGGTGATGTGCATCAGTCCATCGTCGGAACCGGCCCAGATCGTGTTAACATCATGATAAGAGGGAGCCAGGGCGAACACGGTCGCGTAGATTTCGGGACCGTTCATGTCCATCGTGATAACGCCCCCGCTTTTGCCGAGCGTCGTGGTGTCGGCCAGGGTTAGATCAGGACTAATTTTTTCCCAGCTCTGGCCTTCGTTGGTGCTCATCCAAACGTGCTGCGAGCACACGTAAAGCCGGTTTGGGTCTTTTGGCGAAAACACGATGGGGTATGTCCACTGCCACCGCTCGGGCAGAGCACTGGCGGGCTCACCGGAGAAAAAACGGGGATAGACCTGCACATCGCGGGTTTGTCCCGTCGACCGATCGTAGCGGGTAAGCAGTGCTCCTTGGCTACCCGCGTAAAAAATGTCAGGATTCTTGGGGTCCTGAGCAATGTAGCCGCTTTCGCCCCCACCAACGTCGTAAGACCATTCCCGCTTTTCGATGCTGTTTTCGCCGGCCAGCAGATTTCGGCCTCCTTCGCTGGCCACGGCAATAGTCGAGTTATCCTGCTGCGCCCCGGCAACGTGATACGGAAAATCGTTCGTCACCGTCACGTGGTAGAGCTGTGCTGTGGGAAAGTCTTCGTCCGTCCAGGTTTTACCGCCATTAACCGATACCGAACCGCCCCCATCGTCGGAAGTGATCATCCGGGCCGAGTCAGTCGGATCGATCCAGAGATCATGATTGTCGCCGTGGGGTACGGTGATGGCTTTGTTGAATTTTACGCCCCCATCCGTCGATTTATAAAAGTTTACGTTCAGGCAGTAAACCGTGTTTTTGTCTTTGGGATCGGCGTAAATCCGGGAATAATAAAAGGCACGCTGGCGGAGTTTGCGCTCGTCGTTTACGTGTTTCCAGGTCATACCTGCATCGTCTGAGCGATATACGCCACCGTCTTCAGCTTCGACCACGGCCCAAACGCGGTTGGGATCGGCGGGTGATACAGTTACACCAATCTTGCCGACCGTACCTTTTGGCATGCCTGGTTTACGGGTTAACTCAGTCCAGGTATCGCCCCCATCCGTCGATTTGAACAGACCCGAAGCGCCCCCGCCCCCCCACATTTTCCAGGGCGTCCGGTAAACCTGCCAGATAGATGCGTAGAGTACGTTGGGATTGGTGCGGTCGATGATAATATCGGCGGCACCGGCTTTATCGCCTTTATACAGCACTTTTTTCCAGGTGGTGCCCCCGTCGGTCGTGCGGAATATACCCCGCTCTTCATTAGGTCCGTATGGATGTCCGAGTGCGGCTACATATACTACGTTCGGGTTGGTAGGGTGAATGCGGACCCGGGCAATTGCCTGCGTATTCTTCAGACCGATGTTTTTCCAGGTTTTACCGGCATCCGTGGTTTTATAGACACCATCGCCCTGCATGATATTCCCCCGAAATTGCGTTTCGCCGGTACCGATGTAAACCACATCCGGATTTGATTCGGCCACAGCTACCGCGCCCACCGACGAACTGCGAAGCTGCCCATCCGTAACGGGTGCCCAGGTGATACCACCGTCCAGTGTTTTCCAGAGGCCACCACCGACCGCGCCGAAGTAATATTCCTGTTTCCGCGTGGGTGAACCCGCCGACCCCAGCGAACGTCCCCCGCGCGTGGGACCAATGTTACGCCAGTTCATGCCTTTAAATACTGCATTTGTACTGGTATCGGTTGTAGCGGCTTGCTGAGCCTGCGACGGACCCGTTAGCAGTGCACTACTAACGACGGCGGCAAGAATTATGGAGAAGTGCTTCATGGGATTATCTTTAAATAGCAGGTATTCCCCTGGCACTGGTGTCTAAAACAGAACGACGTACCATACCAGGCAGGGGCTACTCCCCTATTCCAAAGACAAACTTAGAAAAGTTCAATACGATTTCAGGTATACTCACGCCTTAAATTTACATGTCAGAGCATATTTTCCTGCTCTTTCATGAACCATCAGCCGTTTATACCGATTTTTATTTCAATTAATTTACAAACGGCCAAATAAATCATGGATAGGTTATAAAACACGGGCCGCTCATTCTGGCTACTCCGCTTAAGTTAACTAAAAGAGACAGTGTCCGTAAACACGAAACGGCAACCCCATAGGATTGCCGTTTCGCCGGAAGCTACTCCCATCTTATCCTAGCTTTTCTTGGGCTGAGCTAACTGATTTTTGATCCAGGTGTCCAGCTTAGCCTCAAAAATGGCCAGGGGCATTGCGCCATCCTTTAACACCTGATCGTGGAAGGCCCGCACGTCGAACCGACTGCCTAATGCTTTTTCCGCCTTGCGCCGGATCTCCATGATCTTCAGCTCGCCAACTTTGTAGGACAACGCCTGTCCCGGCATGGCAATGTACCGCTCCACTTCCTGAATCGCCGTGGCCTCAGTGGTGGGTTCATTATCCAGGCTGTACTGGATGGCCTGCTCACGCGTCCAGCCTTTGTGGTGCATACCCGAATCGACAACCAGTCGGATCGCCCGGTGCATTTCGCCCTGGTAACGACCCAACGCCTGAAACGGGTCTTTATACAAACCCAGTGCCGTACCGAGACTTTCGGCGTATAGCCCCCACCCTTCCACGTAAGCACCGTAGCGACCTATTTTCTGAAAGTTCGGAACGGCTTCATTCTCGGTTTGCAGCGAAATCTGGTAATGGTGGCCGGGTATGGCTTCGTGCAGAAACAGGTCCTCCATGCGCCAGTAACTGTACTTGGTCGCATCCAGCACGGGAAAGTAAAAGACGCCGGGACAAGAGCCGTCCGGCGTACCGCCCATGTAGTGAGCCGCTGACGTAGCCGCCCGGTACTTCTCAATCGGACGAATCTCGAACGCCGTTTTGGGAACCATGTTAAACTGAGTCGGTAACTGCGGCTTCATGGTCTCGTAGACTGTCTGAAAACCCTTCACCACCTCTTCGTCCGTTTTGTAAGGGAAGAATTTCGGGTCGGTAAACACGTACTCAAAAAAGGCTTTCAGATCACCTTTGAAACCTACCTGCTGCTTCACATTCTCCATTTCCTGCCGAATTCGCTTCACTTCGCTCAGACCAAGGGCATGCACTTCATCCGGTGTCATATCGGTCGTTGTCCACGATTTAACCAGGTAAGCGTACTGGGCTTTTCCGTTCGGCGTGGCTTCGATGGCTACCGTTTCGCGGCAATGCGGCAGGTAATCGTTCTGGATGAAGGTGTACAGGCGGTTATAGGCCGGAATGATCTGCTGGGTGATAGCAGTTGTGTACGCAGTGGTCAGTCGCTGCTTATCGTCAGCGGAGAAGCTGGCGGGCATGTTCTTTACCGGCGTGTAAAAGAGGCTTTTCGTCACGTCATCAACGAGCATAGCCTTCAACTGCGGGATCACTTTGTTGATCACCGTCCGGGGTTGCACCTGATTCTGGGCCAATCCTTTCCGCATATTGGCAATGGCCGTATCGGTTTGCGCGACAAAGCCATTTACCCGTTTCAGAAAATCATCGTAATCGTTTACCGACTTAAATGGATGGATGCTGCTACCCGAACCCATCTGCGAAAACGACAGGCGAAAATCGCCCATCTGGTTCATTGGGGTCAGGTAGGTCGTAAACTGCATACCTTCCAGGCCTCTTTCCAGATCGTAGCGAAAAATCTGGTAACTCAGCTTATCACGCTCCGCCAGCTGCTTCTCGTTAAAGGTTTTCAGCTGAGCCAGATAACGGGTACTCAGGGCCTTCATCTGGTCGCGGTACGGTTGGCTGAGTGAGTTTTCGAGCTGATCGTTGTACCGGTAATCACCCCGGCTGGAAGCCGTCGTCGGGTTCAGTTTCAGGTAGTCTTCGTAATAGGCATTTACCATTGACTGAAAGCCGGAACCTGAAGCAGGCGGTGTCTGACCGATGGCAAACCGGGAGCCAATGACCAGCAGGAGAAGTAGCCAAGTGCGCATGAAACAATAGTTTAAATTGAGAAGATAGTTGGTTAACCTGCAATAGTAGCCAATTTGACGCTATCTACTGCTTACTACGGGCCTTCTACATAATCGCTTTCACCACGCCCCCATCCACCCGAACGGCAGCTCCGTTGGTAGCCGAAGCCAGCGGACTGGCCAGATAAACAACCATGTTGGCGACTTCTTCCGGCGTAGCAAACCGTTGAAGCAGCGAGGTGGGGCGGGCAGTCTGAAAAAACTCTTTTTCGACCTGCTCCCGTTCCTTATTCTGATGGGTAGCCATACCGCTCACAAACTCCTGAACCCCTTCCGAAGCTGTCGGGCCGGGCAGCACGGCATTCACCGTTACGGAGGTGCCTTTGGTAAGTTCGGCCAGGCCACGCGCTACGGCAAGCTGGGCGGTTTTGGTCATGCCATAGTGAATCATCTCTTCGGGAATCTGGAGCGCCGATTCACTGGAAATGAACAGAATTCGTCCCCAATCTTTTGTCAGCATCGCCGGAAAATACTGCCGCGCCAGCCGGATACCGCTCATCACGTTCACCTCGAAGAACCGAAACCAGTCTTCGTCAGGAATGTCGGCAAACGATTTTGGCTCGAAAATACCCACGTTGTTCACCAGAATATCAACCGTTGGTAATTGGTTTAGTAATGCATCAACGGCTCCTTTCTGAGCAAAATCAACGGCAATACCCCGCACATCGGCGTTAGGCAAGTCGGTTTTCAACTGACCGATGGCCGTCTGAATCCGGGCATCCGTGCGGCCGGTAATGATGACGCTGGCTCCTTCTTCCAGTAATTTCCGGGCAATGGCAAAACCAATACCGGCCGTAGAGCCGGTTACCAGTGCTGTTTTATTGTTGAGTTGCAGATTCATCTATTGCTATGATTAGTTGGTTGTTAGTATGATAGTATATCCATAAGCCATCCCGGTACCTTTTTACGCCATTGCCCGCTGAAGCATACTACCTACAAAACTACCAATAAAGGTCAGGCCCATAGAGCCGTACAAGCCAAACGCTTCGACTTCCCGTTGCGGCCCTGACTCGGTGGGATCGGCCAGAAAATGATAGCCGAGCCAGAGCACCACTACCTGCAACAAGGCCAGCGACCAGCCTCGGCGCGGTTCGAGAAAGCCGATGCCAGCCGCCGATGCAGCCGCAACCAGATAGGGCCAGTGAATGACCGGGCTGTGTTTAATGACGAACAGTAACACTAAGCTCATCAGCACCGTGAGCAGGGCATTGCGTACCAGCAGGCGATCGACGAATGCCTTGCGACCGGGTTGGCTCGCTGTCAGCACAGGGCGGGGTGTTTGCGCAATCGTGGTCGCTTTCGCCAGATCCTGCTCCGCTTCGCCGGGTTGATTCAGGTGCTGGCGGGCCAGTCCCCGCCAACGGTAGGGTTCGGCGGCTTCGCCATGCGAGTAGAAAATAGCTTTGTCGAAGTCGAGAAAAGCGGCCTGATAATTCCCCTGTTCCACATGAATCTGCCCGGTTTCCAAATGCAGATCGGCGATGGTATCGTTGTAGCTTTTGCCCCGTTCCAGATCGGCCATAGCTGCCTGTGGATCATTGAGGGCACGGTAACAGCGGGCACGGTAGAGAAAAGCGACCCCCGACCGGGATTGTTCGTCGATTAGCCGGGTGAAATAAGCCAGAGCCTCCACAAACCGGCGCGTTTCGTACAGGTCGATGCCTTCGCGCATCTGATCGGCCTCTTTTTCGGCCTGTGTGCGCTGGTCAGCGTAGTAGCGAAGGTATACCAGGTACCCAATAAATACCGTCAGGGTCATCAGTTCTAACATAAAGTAGAAGATTGTATGGCTGTCCGGCCGGAACGGTTGCACCAAAAGCCGCTTCTCTGGAAACTACAGTGCCTGTTGTGTGTTCATCCCATACGACAATTACTGATTAATCGTTTCCAAATTGCTGGGCATCATTTAGCCCATCCGTAACCTTTCCGTATGATACAGTTTCACCCGCAGCGTTATTTTAGTTTATTGATTCTTCTGATCTTGGCCTGCTTCGGCTGTAAAGAGAAAGAAGTGCCGCTGGGCATCGGTGATGCGCGGGTGGCCGGTACGTGGCGGCTCTACCGGCGATCGGCAGGAACAGACAGCACATTTGTTGTAACACCAATATCCGCCGTACCCATCCAAACGCTGACCTTCACACCCGATGGCGGGGTAACATCATCGGGGTCGGCAACCAGTTACTACAGGAGCGTGAAATACTACCGGATCGATTCCATCAGTAATGGACTGGAGATGCGATTCATTGCCACCCTAAAGGAGGTACCCGGCGAAGCGCAGGGTCTCCGTATCCGGGGTGACTCGATGGTACTTACTCCGCACTTTGTCCAGAATTTGAACCTCTATTTTGTCCGACAGAGATAACCAGTCCGGTTGGCCATTTCTGCGCATGAGCCACTGCGGCCAACCGGTTTATGTACTTACTGACGCGGTTTTAGTAATTTTCGCTTGAAATACTCCCCCGTCGCATTACCCATTTTCAGGGCGTTCGTGTGCTTCATCCAATGGTGCGTATCATCCACAATCACGAGGGTTTCCATGGCTACGCCCTGCGCTTCCAGTCGCCGAACCAGGTCGGTGCTTTGACTGAACCGTACGTTCCGGTCATCGTCGCCATGAATAATCAGCACCGGCGAAGTCCAGGTTTTAATCGACGATACCGGCGACGACTCCCACGTTACTTTCGACGCCAAATCCGCATTGGGGGTTTCTTCGAACCGATTTGATGCGCTGGCCATAGCCCGACTCTGTGTCGACCAGTCGTGTACGCCGTGAATATCGACACCAGCCGCAAACAGTTTCGAGTCGCGTGCCAGTGCGAGGGCAGTCAGGTAGCCACCGTACGACCCTCCATAAATACCAATACTACCAGCCTGAACCTGCGGCTGCTCTGCCAACCAGACGGCAGCCGCTTTTACGTCCTGGTATTCAGAGGCACCATCGGCTCCTCCCGCTGCGGGCTGGTGAAAATCATAACCGTAGCCAATCCCCAACCGGTAGTTCACCGACAGGACTACAAAACCCAGATTAGCTAAATACTGATTCAGAGCGTATGAATTGGCATAATAGTCCGAATAATTCCAGCCCAGCAGCATCTGACGCGGTGGCCCACCGTGAACGTAAATAATAGAGGGCTTTTTAGAAGAGCCACCAGCGGTTTCAAAAAGCTGCCCATGCACTATCATACCGTCCGGTGCTTTAAACGTAACCTGCTTCGGGGTTATCAGTTGATTCATTGGAAATTGAGCGGGAACCAACTCCTGACCCAGCACCTTTGGCGTGCCTTTGGTGAAGGCCATGACCGTAGGGAGCGGAGGACGTTGCGCCGTTGCGCTGATCATGGCAACGGTAGAACCATCGCCTGTTACTACAGGGGTCCATTCGAGACCGGTACCCGGTGTCAGTACTTCCATAGCCACTTTGTCGACGGGTACGCGAACGACATGTCGGCGGTCAATATCCAGCTTATCGGGGCCCGTGTTGCCGCTGCAAACCAGCCACTTGCGATCGGGGCTGAGCGATATATGTTCGGCCATAAACGAGCCGGGTGTTAACAGCAGGGGCGTTCCACCAGTGGCAGGCATGGAATACAGATGCGGCCATTTATCCTGATACGACAGAAATACAATCCGATCGCCAGCCGCCCAATGCAGATTAAACCCGCCATGCGTCGTAGGAATCGACCCCGCCAGCGTTTTGGGTGCTGTCCAGATGGGCGAGGCAGTACCCGTGGCTACATCGGCCGTCCAAATAGCCCAGGGTTGGTGCTTGCGAACCAGAAGCGAATCCGGAGCGCCACCCGAACCGGAGGTGCGCACAAACACGAGCTTCTTGCCGTCGGGTGACCAGCGGGGTGACCGATCATGCCAAAACGAGGGGGCAATCCAGGTAATGGGCGTTTCGGGACCATTAAAAACGCCGACAAATGAATGGTCGGTTCGGTTACAGACAAAGGCCAGTTTCGACCCATCCGGCGACCACTCGAGCGACCCGTTTGTCCCCCGCGCGGTGAACAGCGCTTTAGCTACCGACGAGCCATCAATAGGCGCTACCCATACCTGACCGGCTTTAACAAACGCCACCCGGTCACTTTTAGGTGATATGGCGGGTCCGTCGCCCTCAATTAGCGGTTTAGCTTCGCCACCGGCAAACGGTACACTCCATACCTGCACCTTCGGCGGCACGGGCGATGACAGGGTGTTCACTGGCAACTCATCATCCCAGTTCGATCCGTGATCGCCACCGCGCACATAAACGACCCATTTTCCATCGTCCGACACCGACAGGCTGCTGATTTCCTGCCCATCGTCGTCGGTGTAGTTCGTGATTTTCCGGGGCGTAAAGGCAGGTCCCTCCGCCACATAAACGTTGCGCTTTCCCTGTTCATTAAACACCCAGGCAATACGTGAGCCCTGGGCTGAACTGACCAACTCATTCGGGAACGGGTAACTTTTTACCGACTCCAGGGTGAATGGCTGAGCCCGAACCGGGCTGTCTATACACAAGACCAGGCCCAGTAACAGGCAGTAAAGGAAAAACTGTTTCATAGCTATGCCGGGATACGTCCACCAGTTGGTGTAACGGGTTATTAATTACTCAAAATAAGCTATTTTATTCGTTGGTATTCCGATAAATCAAAACAAAACCTTGCCGACTGCCATAATGCAAAATTTTCTTTTGTCGTTTCCATAAAAAAGCGGCTACCTGATTAGTGCAGGTAGCCGCTTTTTTATGAAGCCATTTCGTTAAATCTCCGAATAGGCCGTTGGGTGCAACAGGTAGATGTCAGCCCGGAGGAAGTTGTGGGCATATTCTGGCAGCGAATTCAGGGATTTCCAGGCCGGATCGGCGCCGAAACTCTTCCAGTGTTCGTCGCGGGCGGCCTTGTTCTCAAACGAGGTCATATACATCATGCAGGGTAATTTGGCTCCGGCTTTCACCTGACCGCAAAATACCGTGTTGAATCCCAGACGCTTGAAAATATCCAGCTCGCCGTTGTTGAACTGACGAATCTTGTTCTCGTGCAATTTCTCGGTAGCGGCTTCGTAGTTACGCAGTTCATAGATACGCTCGGCTGGTGCCGACGTCAGTTTTGGGGCTACAAGCGACGGCATACCATCGAAAGATTCCATCAAAATCGAATCAAAGCGTTTGTAAACCGGGCTGTTGTATTCCGCATCCGTGTAGGACTGCGCCGACGATGCATATTGCTTGTCTTTGCCCAAGGTTTCGGACAGCGACAAAAACTGGTCCGCTGACTTGAATGGAATAAGTACATACACCAGCGAATCGCCTTCGGCGGGTTTAAAAACGCCAACTTTACTGATACCAGCGCGGTGCAAAGCGGGCAGATACGCTTGTTGAAGGTAGGTTTCCAGGCGTTCTTTCTGGCTGTTATCAGCCAGGTGGTACACCTTCAGCTGGTAGAATTCGTGTTTCGGTGCGAAGCCGAATGCCTGAAGCGTGAAGGCAAGACGCATGAAGAGCAGACACAAGGCAAGCCGTTTTTCTGTTTTGTGAGCAATTAACATAGTAAGACGTAAGAATAGATGTACATCCGCAAAAGTAACAGCCCAGGCGCAACCTACTCCTATTGGGCCACGCCTGGACAGTCAATTTTTGTTACTACGTACTGAAATCCCTGGTTTGGTGTTTTCAGCACCCACTTACCAGCCTGTTCCACGCGTTCGCCCTCGCGCCAGCGCACGGTATCATTGGTCATTACAAAGGTTAGCTCATGCTGCTGGGTAACGCCTTCGCCCGAGCGCTGCCACTCGGCTGTGATCTGATTGCCGGTACGAATACCACTGAGTGTGCCCGTTGCCCGGTCCTTCTCGTAGGGATGCAGCGTAAGCGTACCCGCCACAGCCTGCCCTTTCATGGTCAGGCGCAGCATAGTAGTATCGCGTCCGGTCACCTGTCGAAAACAGACGGTATCCGGCTCCAGAGCTTCGGCGTTGGCAATGGAATCGAGCCGGGCGGCCGCTGCCTCGTCGGCCCTCCGCGATTGACCCGCTAAGCCGCAGCCACTGACTACCCCGCTGATAATAAACCCAATCAGTAAGGTGTTTTTCTGTAAATGATGCATTGTATAGTGGTTTATAGTGGGTAACAGAATCGTTAAGCTTCCTCCTTTGTTTCCGTCAACGCGACTGGCTGAATATAGGCATGTTTAACGGCGGGAAAGTCCTGCTGGATCGACTTATGAATACGTACAATGGCCTGATTAATGGCATCGGTGGTTAAATCGGGCTGAAAGGCCACGCCCTGTACCATTGTAATCTCCTCCGGTCCCAGGTAAATCGTGGCAATCCGCACAGCTTTCAATACAGTCGGGTCCGCTTCCGTAAGGGCCATCAGTTGCCGTCTGGTAACGGGGTCTACACCTTCTCCCATGAGCAGGCTTTTGCTCTCATTTGCCAGTACCACCGCTACACCAACCAACAGCAGTCCAATCAGGATAGATGCGGCACCGTCGAGATAGGGATTGTTAAGCAGATGCCCGAGAAATACGCCCAGAAACGCTATAATCAGGCCCAGCACGTCCGAAGCGTCCTCGAACAGCACCGTAAAGGTAGCCGCGTCTTTACTGTCTTTTATGGATGTCCAGAGGGATTCATTGCCACGTGTGGTATTGAAACTCCGCCAGGCCGTGATGAGCGAATACCCGTCGAGCGTGAAGGCTACGCCCAATACAATGTAGTTCCAGAACGGGTCTTTAATTGGTTCAGGATGCTGGATATGGGTCACACCCTCATAAAATGAGACCCCTCCACCCACAGCAAAAATCAGCAAAGCAACCACATACGACCAGAAATAAAGTTCGCGGCCGTATCCGAAGGGTCGTTTGTCATCGGCCGGACGCCGACTCCGATTGACGCCCAGCAACAACAATAGCTCATTCAGGGTGTCGACCAGGGAGTGAATTCCTTCGGAAATCATAGCCGAACTACCGGTAATGCTGGCCGCCACGAATTTGGTAGCGGCAATACCGAGGTTTGCCGCCAGTGCTGTATAAAGAGGTGTTTTGGAAGAAGCCATACGATACAAACGGTTCCCTGCTGATAGATGTTTGTCAGCATGCCGATGGGTGATTTACCAGACCCTGTCCCGCAGGTATAGCCAGACAAATCTCCCGCGGTAAAACACCAAATCCAATATCTTTGCGGCCTATGAATCAAGCGACGATTATCCGCGCCACGGCATCCGACATCCCGGCCCTGAATGAATTGGTGAACAGCGCCTACCGGGGCGAAACCTCCCGACGCGGCTGGACAACCGAAGCGGATTTACTGGATGGCGTCCGCACGGATGAGGCCGGGTTGCATAACCTGCTCGAAACCCCAACGGCCACGATCCTGACCTATAAAGGTGACGATCAGCTACTGGGCTGCGTGTACCTGGACAAACAGGGCGATGAATTGTACTTAGGAATGCTGACGGTCGCACCCGATGCGCAGGCAAATGGTATCGGCAAGCAACTGCTGGCAGCGGCTGAAGATATAGCCCACACTCAGCAGTGCCGCGTTATTTCCATGACCGTTATTCCACAGCGGCACGAGCTGGTAGCGTTTTACGAACGGCGGGGTTACCGGTCTACCGGCGACACCGAAGCATTTCCCGACGATCCGCGCTTCGGGATTCCTAAAGAGCCGTTGTCGTTTATTGTGATGGAGAAAGTGTTGTAATAAGCATTAAGAGCCATTAAGCGGCCAGTCGTTAGGTAATTATATTAATTTCAAGCGTGCTTACAACGGATGGATGTATAAATGAGTCTACTGGATGTTGTCTACTAAAACACACTCTACGTTTCGCTCATGAACAAACTTACTACGTTGTTTTGCAGCCTGTTGGCTGGATTAGTGTTTCAGACAGCTGCGTCTGGGCAGAGCCGGTTCTCAATTGCACCTACATTTGCACTCGGGCAGCGGCATTTTAATTTTACGTCACAGTTTCCCGGCTCAGACTCCCGTTTAATCGGCTCGTCTACTTATCAGGGATTTTCGGCGGGGGTCACCACTCATTATGCGTTTAGCCCGAATTGGTCGGTATCAGTTGGCCTGTTGTATAATCGCTTCAAAGGGAATGACGACTATGAATCCATTTCTGGTGTGACATCAACCAGGAGTAGCGCAACAGGGAGATACGAGAGCATCCAACTACCTGTACTCCTTAATTACACAGTATCAACCCGTCGCTTATCTCCCTATTTATCCGCTGGTGTTCTGGTGAACTACAATTACCGGGATACATTCTCAACTACTGTTGGTGGAAGTATTGCCACCATCCAAAACAACCGAAAGATAGATGATCCGCGTGCGGTGCTCGTTCAGCCAATGATTGGCATCGGTGTGCAGTACCGGTTTACACCTGCTATTTCATTAATTGTTCAGCCAACAGCCACCTACGAAGTGGGAAAGCCGGGGACTTATTACACCACTTTTCGTAACTATCAGGTAGGCCTGCAAACGCAGTTGAGATTCACATTATGAATTAATGAGGCACTTAACCAGTAAAAAAACGTCGTTCCGAGCATCACTCAGAACGACGTTTTTTTATGTAGCCAGCTACACGCTGCTTTTAAATGCCCGGCTCATCGGCACTGGGACCGTAGCTGCCGGGAATGGGAATGTCTAACAGGCGAAGGTAGACGCCCAACTGAGCGCGGTGATGCACCGTTTGTGAAAAAGCCTGTCGAATCATTTCACCTTTTGTCGTACAGAGATAAATCTGGTCGCCATTCCGAAGGGTCCATGTCGGCTCCAACTGTGCATCGGTCACTGCACTGAGCGATGTCTTCCCGTCGGTCAGCGACCGTTCATGCAGGTCGAGTAGGTCAGCCGTATTGTCCACGTGTGCCGGCGCATAAGGTTCGGTAGCAAAATCCAGTTCGTCGGTCGTCAGGGCGAGCGTAACCCAACTCGGTAACTCGGCAATGTGCGTCGCCAACTGACGGATGGTCATGCTTTTTGGGTGGGGCTGCCAGTCGTACCGGTCGTTTGGAATCCGGCCCAGCATATTACGGGTTGTCTGAGCTTCCTGCTCCATTTCGTTCACCAGCATTTGAGTAAGTACCATAGCTCCGATTCGTTTAAAGAGTGAGCTACAAAGTAAACGGCCATCACTGACAGCCCTATGTCAGTAGATTGGCAGGAAGGCTACTTCTTTTTCGGCTTTTTCTTTTTAGTCGTCTGCTCGTGTTCGTCCACCTCGCGCATCAGGGCTTTGAGATCAACGGTGATGGCGCTGCTGGCATCACGGGTGGCCATGTAGTTAGCTTTACTGATGTCTATTACGTCAATCGGGCGGTTAATGTAGGCTTCGATCTCGGCTAACAGCTCTTTTTCTTCGGGACTGCAAAACGACACCGCTTCCCCTTTCTGCATCCCCCGGCCCGTACGGCCAATGCGGTGAACGTAGTTTTCGGGCTGTTCGGGCAGGTCGTAATTGATTACGTAGTCGACGTTGGGAATGTCGATACCCCGGGCGCTCACGTCGGTAGCAATCATCACTTTAGCGTCTCCGCTCCGAAACTGTTTCATCACTGCCAGCCGGTCGGCCTGTTCCTTATCGCCATGAATCGTCAGGCTGGGGACTTCCGCCCGTTCGAGTGCTTTAGCTACCCGCTCGGCGCGGATTTTGGTGCGAACGAACACCAGGATTTTATTATCGGGATGCTCCTTAATGACCCGTTCCAGAAAAAACCGTTTGTCATCCATCTCGATAAACGCGACGGCATGGCTGATGTTCTTGTTGACCGGATTATTGGGTGAAATCTGGATACGAATGGGATTTGTTACCAGCGAATACGCCAGTTTCTTGATTTCCTCGTCGATAGTAGCCGAAAAAAAGAGCGTCTGCCGCTTATGGGGCAGGTGTTTAATCAGGTCGCGAATGTCCTTGATAAAACCCAGATCGAGCATATGATCCGCTTCATCCAGTATCAGCATCTCAACCCGGTTCAACTTCAAATGGCCCTGACTGACTAAGTCGAACAGGCGGCCGGGCGTGGCTACAATTATGTCGATGCCTTTTTCCAGCCGGACAATCTGCGGGTCCTGATCGACCCCGCCGAACAGCGAAAACGTCTTGACGTGCGTATGCTGACCGATTTTCTGAAACACCTCGGTTATCTGAATCGCCAGTTCCCGCGTGGGTACCATAACAACGCAGCGGATACCCTCGGAGCGATTCGATCGTTTGTGGGCGTGAATCATGCTGATGACCGGAATGGCAAAGGCGGCCGTTTTACCGGTACCAGTCTGGGCAATCGCCAGTACATCTTCGCCTTTGAGGATGGCTGGAATAGATTTAAACTGAATGTCGGTCGGGCGTTTAATACCCATTGTATCCAGGTTCTGCTTTATTTCCGGGGCAAGCTGATAATCGTCGAATTTCATAAAAACCCCAACCGCCATCACGGACAAGCCCGGCGGTTGGTGGCGTAAATTTACGTCAATTCAGCGCGTTCCATTAGCTGGCGAATTAATTCGCCAGCTAATGGAACGCGTGATGCTACAACTCATCCTCGCCTTTGATCCGAAAAATAGCGTCTTCCAGGGTTTCATTCACCCGAATCTGGCAGGCCAACCGACTATCCGATTCGGCATCGGGCAGGGTATCGAGCATGTCAAGTTCAGCATCCTGCGCGGGGGGCAGGTTGTCGAACCCGGCCAGCACCGCCACATGGCAGGTAGCACATAACGCCATACCGCCACAGGTGGCTAGGATGGGGTAGTCGGAGGCTTTCAGCACCTCCATCAGACTCAGGTTAATACCCTCAGGTATCTCCAGCGTTTGCCGCTCGCCATTACGGTCTTCTATGGTAAATTGAATCATGTTAGTAGTCAGTAAGTCGGTAAGTCAGGTAAGTCGGTAGGTGCTTACTCCTAGCATCAGGCGAAGCACTTACCAACTTATGGCGCAGCCACTTACCTGACCTACCTAACTAAAACGTTGGTACGCCGTTGACAGTCGTGTATTTAAAGCTGAGTTTCTGATTGGGGTGTGCATATTTAAACGCACTCTGACACATCAGCGCGGCTTCGTGGAAACCGCACAGAATCAGTTTCAGCTTACCCGGATAGGTATTGATATCGCCAATGGCGTAGATCCGTTCAACGCCCGTCGAATAGTCTTCTGTATCGACGTTGATGGCTGACTTATCGACACTTAGTCCCCAATCGGCAATCGGACCGAGTTTTGGCGTGAGACCAAACAGCGGAATCAAGTTGTCGGCGGGCAGGTTGGTCACGGTTTTGTCTTTGGCTGTAATGGTTACTTCCTGCAAATGGCCGTTGCCGCTGATGCTGGTGATGTTGGATTGCAGCACGAGGTTGACCTTGCCCTGCTGCGCCAGTTCAAACACTTTCTCTGCCGAGTCGGGTGCCCCCCGAAAACTATCGCTACGGTGTACCAGCGTTACTTCTTTGGCGATGTTAGCCAAAAAAATGGTCCAGTCGAGAGCAGAGTCTCCCCCACCAGCGAGTACCACCCGGCGATCGCGCAACATTTCAGGATTCTTGACCATATAGGCTACACCTTTGCCTTCAAATTCCTCCAAATGAGCAATCTCCGGCTTACGCGGCTCAAAGCTGCCGAGTCCACCGGCAATTACCACCACCTGACAATGCACAGACGTACCTTCGTTGGTGGTGACGATATACGAACCGTCGTCCTGCTTTTCCAGCGCTTCAACGCGTTCGCCGAGGGTAAAGGTTGGATTAAACGGGGCAATCTGCTCCATCAGGTTATCAACCAGCGTTTGCGCATTAACCGCCGGATAACCGGGGATATCATAAATCGGTTTCTGCGGATAAATCTCCGAAAGTTGCCCGCCTACCTGCGGCAGTGCATCAATCAGGTGACAGCGCATTTTCAATAAACCCGCTTCAAAAACGGCAAACAGACCCACCGGGCCTGCGCCAATAATGCACATATCAGTCGTTATCATGTTCGTTTTGCTCGTTCAAAAAGAGGCCTGTGCCGGAATTTTTCCGCGTGGCCCTACTATAGAACGAGTGCTATTGGTGAATAATTCGCTCCCAAAGGTAGACTTCAGGGCGTTCTCAGTACCAATAAGGCAGTATCACAAATAGTGATAAAGGATAACATAAGCCTATAGCCTCACTAATTCGTTACTACCTAAAAAACGAACGCGATGAAATCACTTCTCTTACTGACAGCCATTTTGTGTAGCTATGGCATTGGGTATGCTCAGACCGGTAACAGCCCAAAGGTGTCTTCAGATAGTATTATGATCACTATTTTTCTGAAACACCAGCAGGACAAATCACTGAAACAACTCCAGGAAATTCAGTCGACAAACAAGTTTCTGGATCAGTTTCCGCCCAAAGAAGCGCGGGTTGTGTCGTGGTATGTCATGATGGGCATTGGCCAGGTCGTCACGGTCAAAATCCCGGCCAGTGCGCTTAGAGCGCTTAACCTGACGCTCGAAAACGGAGCCTGGGGTGCGTTCAATACGGAGTTTTACCCGACCTATGATTTCGTACCGGTCTGGCAGAATCAGTTAAAAAGTAAAAAATGAGGTGTATTCTTGTATCCCAGACGCCCACGTCTGGATGCCGTAGTGACGTGGCACAGCTACAGCACCGGCAGCTTATCTGGAAACCGGACGTGGGCGTCCGGGATACGAACAGACAATTTATGAATCAACAATCCCGCAGATCATTTGTAAAAGGCAGCGTTGTCGCTGGCTTAGGCGCGAACCTGCCTGACATCGCCCCTAAAGAACTGTTTGTCCACCATGTTCTTTTCTACCTAAAAAACCCCGGTAGCGAAGCCGATAAGACCAAGTTGCTGGAAGGCCTGAACAAACTGGCCAAAGTACCCACCATTAAAATGGTCCATATCGGTACCCCCGCCGGAACCACCCGCGACGTAATCGAGCGGAGCTATACCTATTCGTGGTTATGCTTCTTCGACAGTCCGGCCGACGAGGAAAGCTACCAGAAACACCCCATCCACGACGATTTTCGGAACAACTATGCCTCCTTATGGGAGAAGGTTGTCATCTACGACGCTATTGGCCCGAAGCGGTAAATCAATACAGCTAGCCACACAAGCTACTGATTTACAATTCATTATCCCAAAATTTTTGTCATGCTGAAGCATGAAGCATCCTGGAATCCTGGCACCTAAGATGCTTTATTCTTCAGCATGACAAAAATTTCAATTAGTACCGCAACCGATCCGGTTTTATCTTGAGGAGCACTTTTGCCGTGTTAATCAACGATACAACCGAATGCCTACATCACGACGTAATTTTCTCCAAAAAACAACGCGGAACGGCTTGGCGGCTCTTTCGATAGGAAGCCTTTCAACCACAGACTTGCTTGCCGGTTCATCGGCTGCCATTTCAGCACCAGCGGACACCCTGCGCATTAAACCGGATCACGTAATCAAAACTGTACCGGAGAACATGGTGTGGGGCTTTTTCGGGGCCGATGTACCGCCGATTGCGACTGTAAACGACGGCGATGTAGTCGAGATTCAGACCGTCAATCCGTCGGGCGTTAGCAAGGCCAACCCCGAGGAGTTCTACACCAAAAACAACCTCTCCGTTGATGAGCACGCCCAGGGAGTGATTGCGATCATGAAAGCCATAAAACCCGAACCATCCGGTATTCGGGGGCACATGCTGACCGGGCCGATTTACATCAAAGGTGCCGAACCCGGCGATATGCTAGAAATCCGTATTCTCGACCTCCAGTTACCCGCCGATTTCGGTGTTAACAGCGTTTGGCCCGGAGGGGGCGGCATTCCCGATGCAGTTACCACCCGCGAAACCTTTGTGTACCGTTACGATGCCAAACGGAAAGTAGCTTATTTTAAAGAAGGAGTCGAGGTTCCGCTGAAGCCGTTTATGGGTGTTATGGCGCTGTCGCCACCGGCGGATACAGGTCGGGTCAGCTCCATTCCTCCGGGCTTTTTCGGGGGCAATCTGGACATTAGACACCTCATCAAAGGTTCAACATTGTACCTACCCGTTTCAGTGCCGGGTGGTCTGTTCACCACCGGCGACGGTCACGGGGCGCAGGGCAACGGCGAAGTGAGTGGAGTAGCCATTGAAACGGCCGTTAACCTAACAGCCAAATTTATTGTCCATAAAGGCAAAAAACTACAGCAGCCCCGCGCCGAAACGCCAACCCATTTTATTGCCGTTGGTCTGGACAAAGACCTGCGGATTGCGATGAAGAATGCCCTCTCAGAAGCAACCGCCTTTATTAAAGATGAGTTAGGTTTTACGTTTAACGAAGCGCTTTCCATTGCCAGTACCGCCGTTGACTTTGAAGTCAGTCAGGTTGTGGATCAGGTGCTGGGCGTTCACGCGATGATTCCTAAAGCCATCTTCACCAAAAAGAAATTTGTATACTGGTGAGCGCGTCGACTCTGTTAAAATACCGATCACAGAGCGGGTAAATAGTCCGCTTTTTGCCCTTATACCAGTAATATCGGCGCAGCAAACTTATATTGATTTTATACCGTTCTGTAAGAGAGTCTGCTTTCCGAGCACACCCAATCAATATTTTTTTTACGCTTAATGGGGTATCATTCCCGAAATAAATCATGGCGTTCTGCTCATGATAAGCCCGCGGGACTAAACACAAACTATGGAGACGTTTAACAAGAAGGAAAAAGAAAAATTAAGGCAAAAGAAGAAAAAAGATAAACAGGACAAGAAGGAAGACCGGAAGGCTAACGCCCAGAAAGGACAATCGCTTGACCAGATGTTAGCGTACGTTGACGAAAACGGTAATATCTCGTCGACCCCGCCTGACCCCCGACGGAAAAGACAAATCAGCGA
Source organism: uncultured Cytophagales bacterium (assembly GCA_964251665.1). Classification (GTDB taxonomy): domain Bacteria; phylum Bacteroidota; class Bacteroidia; order Cytophagales; family Spirosomataceae; genus JBBQLG01. Next base: position 61,929 of record CAXUKO010000010.1, on the reverse strand, counting down.
AGAAGACATCCAGATTGGCGTTGCCAAACAGGACAATACCAACACGCAGCCAGCGGTTCGCCAGGGTATAGTGAGCTTCTTCAATGCCTCAAAAGGGTATGGCTTCATCAGAGACCTGCAAAGTCAGGAGAGCATTTTTGTGCACATAAATGCCCTGGTCGACCCAATTGCTGAACAGGATAAGGTGACGTTTACGACGACCATGACCCCCAAAGGGCCAAACGCAATCGACGTAAAGAAGACCGCATAAGGCAATCGCCGACTAACTTTTTTGTAAAACGGCAACGAAAGCAACAAGGACTATCGGGCTTCTGTCTTCTGCATATAAGACAGAAGCTTGACAAAGTCTATTTCAGAACTGCATCCCGCTGCTGCCCCCTGCTATTCGTGATACGCACACTGGTCATGTTTTTATCAATCGTCAGGAATCGACCTGACTGCGATAAAAAGGATGCGCCGTACGGGAATTCATGCCGTAGCTGCTGTCCGTTTTTATACCGAACCAGGGCACTCTGATCCATTGGTTGCAGCGGCAGAGTCTTTACCGGACGAATTAGCTCAAACACCTTCAGCACATCCCGGTTCTGGCTCGCTACCAATCGATACTTCCCCGTTCCGCTCCGTATCCGAACCAACGCTTTGCCATTGCCAGGCACGTAAAAGCCGCTCTGCAAAATCGATTGGGGAGTGAAGTTCCCCCGCCCGTCACCGGTTAACACCAACCCGTTCAGGGCATCGTACCGGCCAATTGCCACGTCGGTACCATAATCATTCCCGGTGATGGCTACGTCCAGATGCCCGTCTCCGTTGTAATCATCCACCGCCATACCGTTCAGCACCGATACCTGCGCTTGTTTTGGCAGGGGAATCAGGGCGAACTTCCCGTTGCCATCGTTGCGGAGAAAGCAGGACTGGAGCAGGGTTGCCTTTAGCCGTACAGCTCCTTTACGCTGTTCCGCAGGGATGATATCATCAACAGTGGCGCTGGCGAATGATTTAAAGTTGACAAATTTCTTTTTCAGACTATTCATCTGTTTGATCAGGTCCTCGCGGCCGTGCGCCGGAAACTCGCGCGTCGTCCCATCTCTATCCGCAAGGAACAGCGACGGAATCGCCGAATAGTTGCCCGTATTATCAAAATCACCGGCCGTAACATAAACCGGATACTGCTCACTTGCCTGGAACAGCGAGTTCAGCCCGGCATTACCCACAATGTAGTCCATGCGGCCCGTGTGCCGGAAATCGCCCGCGACCAGACTATTCCACCAGCCCGGTTTGTCGCCCACGCCGGTTGTGGCAGTGACAGGCGTAAACCGTCCCTGAGTGTTTTTCAGGAACGTAATGGGCATCCACTCACCAACCAGTAGTAAATCAGGCCAGGTATCGTTGTCAAAATCAGTCACCAGGGCGTCGCATACCAAACCTAAGTTCGTTAAGTCAGGCGCGACTTCGTTTGTCACATCCGTAAATCTGGCCTTCCCGTTTTGGCTGTCGTTGCGGAAAATAAAACTGGAAACGGGCTTTGGATACCGCCCCGGCTCCACACGCCCGGAAACAAATAGATCCAACCGGCCGTCCCGGTTGTAATCAAACGCCCGAACGCAAAATTTACTGGTTCGATTAACAGGCAAAGCATCAGTAGCCTCGGCAAACGTCCCTTTCCCATTGTTGAGGTACAGTTTGTCCTGGTATACCGGACTATTGGGCGCGTTTTTATAGCCGCCACGGGCCATGTAGAGGTCCAGTGCGGAATCGCCGTTGGCATCGAAGAGTAACAGGCCTTCATCTTTGTAATCGCCCGCCATTGGCTCCTCCGCTACGACGCTCCGCTGGGTAAATTTGCCGGTAGACTGTTGTAAAAAAAGCTGCGCCGGATCGTGAGCATTCCCCCCGACAATTAAATCATCCGAGCCGTCGCCATCCACGTCACCAACCGCCAGCCCGGGGCTGTACTCTGACAGCTTATGCGGCAATAATTTCTGGATATTAAAGTCAATGAAGTTAAATTCTTTATGGCGGTAGTGAATACCCGTTGAAGCAGTCACGTCGGTAAACAGGGCGTCAGCAACCCGTTTCGGCGTTGCCCAACGGTAGGACTCCGTCGCCTTCTCCTGCGAAACGGTCAATACCTGATCGGCCTGAACCTGCCGCAGCACCTGCTTTTTACCGGTTGGCCATTTAATCACGACTGAATCTACGGTCGTAGCACGGCCTAACCCGAAGTGAGCAATAGTTTGATGGGTAGACAGGTAACCCCGGTAGGGTGTGTGCTCATACACCTGCTGCTGGCCGTTGGCGTAGTAAACAGCCACAAACGCCCCTATCCCGTCCCTGTTCCGACTGTCGCCGGTTAGTTTCACCTGTAGGTAATGCGTGTTTTCGGGATGCCGTTCGCGGGCGGTGTTTTTATAAATCAGGGCTTCGTCGTTGATATTGCTGATGACCATGTCTAAGGCACCATCGTTATTCAGATCAGCGTAGACCGCGCCATCTGAAAATGTTGGTTCGGTAAACCCCCACTCGCTGGTGACGTCGCGAAACGTTAAATCGCCCGTATTTTCATAAGCGTAATTATGGAGCTTAACGACCGGAATCTGCGCCAGTACCTGCGCCTTCGGGGTTTTATCATCCGGCTGATCCCGATAGGCGATAAAATCATGGTCGGTCACATCTTTCGGATAGCCATTGGTAATAATCAGATCCCGAAACCCATCGTTGGTAAAATCGGTCAATACAGGAGTCCAACTCCAGTCGGTCTGGGCAATACCGCTCATAAAGCTGATCTCGCTAAACGCAGGCTTACCCACCGAATCCTGCGCATTAACGCGCGGCCCCTGATTGAGTTGCAGGGTGTTGCGGACGTATTGGTGCTGATAACCGTACAGGTCGAAGTTGAGGTAGCTGACGTAATTATTCGCCATCATCATCATTTTCTTGCGGTAATTGTCGGGCGGATTCATGTCCAGTTCAACCAAATCAGCTAATCCATCGTTGTTGATATCGCTGATATCCTGCCCCATTGCGTTCAGGGACGTATGCTTGAAATAGTCTCTGGACTGGTCGGTGAACGTTCCGTTATGGTTGTTGATGTACAGGATGTTACTGGACAGGAAATCATTGGCTACCGAGATATCCTTCCAGCCGTCGAGGTTGATATCGACTACGGTAGCCGTATGCCCAAAGCCATCCAGGTTCATACCCGCCTGCGCCGATACATCCCTAAACCGGGCGTGATTTGCCGTAGAATCCCAGTCGCTGCGGTATAACCGACCCGTACTCCGACGCCCGTTTGATTTGACCAGACCAAACTGACTCGGGTTTTGCTCCGGCGATGCCTCATTGACGGTAAGGTACATATCCAGATCGCCGTCATTATCGGCATCGAAGAAGTTCGCCATCGTCGATTGAACGTTTGCGTCCAGCCCGTATTCAGCGGCCATCTCCTTAAAGACCGGCACTTTATCTTTCGCTACTTTCTGATTTACATACAGCAGATTACGCCGTTGCAGCGAATCTTTATCGAGGGTATTGCACACATATATATCGGGCCAGCCGTCATTATTAATATCGACAATAGCCACTCCCCGTCCCCAGCGGCCCATACCGGATACTCCCGCTTTTTCGGTGACATCGTCAAATTCAAATTCGGTGGATTTCTGCGCGCCTTTATTTAAATACAATCGGCTCGGTACCCGATTTCCGACAAAATAGATGTCCTGCCAGCCGTCTTTATTAAAATCACCAATACCCACACCCCCTCCGTTATAAATATTGACCATATCCAACGGATTAATTGAGTCATTTTCAGTAATAAGATTCGTAAAATGAATCCCGGATTGAGCCGACGAAATTGACTCGAACAGGGTAGCTTTTTTGCAGGATGTCAGTAAAAGCAGTGATAAACAGAAGTAACTAAAAACTTTCATAAGGCCGGATACTAAGTTTGCCGCTGCTGTACTGACCGGAATTAAATTCCGGTCAGTACAGCAGCGGCAAACGTTACGCAAAATAACAGGTTACTTGTAGCCGGGGTTTTGATCCAGTTTCTGGTTAGTAGCAATCTGCTTCAGGGGAATAGGCATCAAATCTTTGCCGGGGGGCACTGTAATACCGTATTCGCTCTTCACATAATTGAGTTGCTCACCCGACCGACGCAGCATAAACCAGAGCGAAAACTCGCCGGCCAGTTCGTGCCGGTATTCAGCCAGCAGGGCTTTCGTTACGTCGGTGTTAGTCGTGGCACCCAGCCCCGCCCGCTTGCGAATCTGACCGTTGATGATGGCCAGGGCACCCGCCGTATTGCCGCTCTTGGCCAGCGCTTCGGCTTTACTGAGCAGCACCTGCCCGTAACGCATCAGGATCAGGTTCTGCCCGCTGAAGATGTTGGTTGGGTTGCCACTGTTACCCGTCACATTCGGGTCACGCCAGGTTTTTACACCGTAGTAGCCCGAACGCAGGTTATCCGCTCCTTTCCAGGGCTTGGCTACGGTGCCCAGGGTGTTCATGCCGGGGTAATTTTTCATCACCAGAGGATAGTTCTTAATTTGAATGGCCGGACTGGGATGTACATCACCTGGCCCAAGTACTGTCGCCAGTTTGCGCGTATCGCCAGCCTCGAACGAATCGTACAGCTTTTTGTCGGCGTAAGCATACCCAAACTGCGTAATTTCGTCGGGCATTCCGAAGCTGGTGAGCCAGTGCGAGTCATTTGTATGGCCCCACGACAGGTCGTTACCGGGGTAATACTGAATCTCGAAAATTGACTCCCTGCCGTTCTGGTTGTTGAATTCGTGAATGTTGAGAAACTTGTCTTCCAGAATGTAATGTCCCGTCAGCTGTTCGTAGGTGGCAGCCGCTTCGCTGTACTTCTTCAGCCACATCTGCGCGTCGCCTAAGTACGCCAGCGCGGCTCCTTTGGTAGCACGACCCACATCAACACCGGCTAACTGCTCCGGCCAGGGCAGCAGATCAGCGGCTGCTTTCATGTCGGCGGCGACGGAGGCAAACACTTCATCCTGCGTGTTGCGGGGATGACGACCATCATCGGTTACGGTTTTCAATTCCAGTGGTACACCCCCGAAATTAGACGCCAGGTAATAGTAAAAAATACCACGAAGGAACAGCGTTTCACCCGTCAGGCGGTTGGCCAGACTGTCCGAAAGTACCTTGTTGGCTTTCATGGTAGCAATGATCGGAATGGCCGAATTGGCGCGGGCTACCCCCTGATACGCCCGCGACCAGAATAAATCCAGAGCCGCAAAATCGGTCGGCACTTCGTAAGTCTCAAAGAATGTGTCGGCACCGTAGTTTTTAAAATCCTGCGACAGAAAATTAGCCTGATACCACAGCGCTTTCAGCGTGAAATCGACGTCGTGGAAGGTATCGTAAATACCGGTCACGAGGTTGATGCCGTCGGCGGGTTTTTTAAAGAGTGCCTCCTCGGTGATGCCCTGCGTATTTTTCTGTTCCAGGTACGAGTCCTTGCAGCTCATCGGTAACAGCACAACGGCCAGTAATCCCAGCAGACCTATTGTTTTATAGCGTTTCATTGTCGGTTGTTTTAAGGTGATTAGAACTGTGCACTCAGACCCAGCGTGTAGAAACGGGAGGTTGGGTAGTTGCCCACATCGACGCCTTTTACCGTGGCACTCGAACTGCCCGTATTGGGATCGGTAACCTGACCAATTTCGGGGTCCAAGCCAGTGTATTTTGTGAAGGTGAGCAGGTTTTGACCGCTCACGTAAAAACGAACCCGGCTCAGGGTAATCTTCCGCAACAGGGCCGCCGGCAGGGTGTAGCCGATCTGCAGGTTACGCAGCCGCACAAACGAACCGTCTTCTACATAGACGTCCGACACGCGGGTATTACCACTCTTATCGTCGCGAACGGCGCGGGCGTAGGTGTTGGAGTGGTTGGCTTCGGTCCAGCGGTTCAGGTAAAAGTCTTCGCCGACGTTTTCCACTCCTACCCCACCGTTCGTGGCTAAGCTTTGCAGGTTGCGCTTGGCGTAGTTCAGGATTTTGTTGCCCACCGATGCGTACCAGAACATCGAGATGTCGAACTGCCCGTACGAACCATCGAAGTTAACCCCACCGAAGAATTTAGGAATCGGACTGCCAATAATGACCCGGTCATCGTCGCCAACCCGGCCGTCGCCATTCACGTCAACAAATTTCCGGTCGCCGGGGGCAGTCGTCGACGCCTGATAGAAAGCCCCGTTACCAAATTTGGCAACGGCAGCCCCGTTGAGCGCGTCAATCTCACCCTGATTCTGGAAAATACCCGCCGATTTAAACCCGTAGAAAGCACCTACTTCGCCACCCACCTGCGACCGGGTAAAACTGGTCCAGAGGTTACCGCCAAAGTTAGGGAAGCCCAGGTCGGAGAAATTACCCACCGACGTTAAGCCATCTGCAAAGCTCAGTATCTTGTTACTCACCGTAGTCACATTGGCGTTGATGCCCCATTTGAACGGTTTGCTCGACTCGCGGTATTCCAGGCCCAGTTCCAAACCACTGTTACGAATACTGCCCACATTGCGGGTAGCGGTGCTGAAACCGGTCTGGCTCGGCACGTTTACATTCAGCAGGAATCCGCTCGATGTGCGGACGTAATAGTCAGCCGTAAAGTTGACGCGTCCACTCAGGAACGAGACATCCAGGCCAACGTCCGACTGGGTCTGGTTTTCCCAGGTCAGATTTGGGTTTGGCAGCGCATTCAGTACCAGACCCGGCGTGTATACTTTATCCCGGCCAAATACGTAGCCCCGGTTATCCGCCAGCGAAGAGCCGGAGCCATACGTACCCTGGTACTGGAACAAACCAATATTCTGATTACCGGCTTTACCCCAGCTACCCCGCAGTTTCAGATCGCTGATCAGGTTGACAGCAGCCAGAAAAGGCTCTTCCTTTAACCGCCACGCACCCGACACCGATGGGAAAATACCGTATTTATGGCCCGGCCCAAAGCGTGACGAACCATCCCGGCGAACGGTGCCCGTCAGGATGTACCGGTCGAGCAGTTTGTAGGTCAACCGCCCGAATTGCGACGCCAGCGACCATGTCTGCTGATTACCATACAGGTTGTTTACGGTTAAAATTGACCCCACATTGCGCAGTTCGTCGCTAATCAGGCCATTGCCGCTGGCACCAATCTGACGGTAGGTGTTTTCCTGCGCCGACACCCCGCCCACAAAATCGACTGAGTGGACACCAAACGTTTTGGTATAGGCTACCGTATTTTCCCAAAGGTATTCCGATGAATTGTTGGCGTTCTGAGAATAGAACGGCAGTGTAGCGGGCGACAGCCGGTTGTTGGTTGGCGTAAAATAGTAGCCTGAGTTATCGTTGGTGTTCCAGCCGAAGTTCGTCTTCAGCCGCAGCCCCGGCAGGAGCGTAATTTCCAGCGACGTTGTGGTGAGCAGGCTGTTGGAAGCCTGGGTGCGGTCGGTTGTCTCCAGATCCGCCACGACGTTGTTATTACCGGCCACGGCGGTAGCACCCTGGGTGTAATAGCCGTAGTTACCGTTGGCGTCTTTCACTTCGTTGGTCAGTGGGTTGCCCGTCATGGTTGGAATCAGCTTGGTCAGGCTGCCGATTCCGTTCAGGTTCGAGCCAAATCCCACGAAACCACCGGTGCGGGTGTATTTAATGCTGGTCGACACCTTCGCCCATTTAGCGGGTGTGTAATCTACATTCAGGCTACCGTTGTAGCGCTTGAAATTAGAGGCTTTCACGATACCGCGCTGATCGAAGAAACCCAGTGATAAGGATGTCTGTATTTTATCATTTCCTCCCCGCAGCGCTAGGTTATAATTCTGGCGATAGCCGGTTTGATAGACCTCCTTTTGCCAGTCGATGTTACGCAGGGTCGATGGATTGCGCCATTCGGGCAAAATCGGGTAGGCTTCCTTATCGGCAATTTCGGTCGCAAACGACGCAAACTGCTGCGCGTTCAGTACTTTGTAAAGTTTAGGGATCGCCTGTACCGACCCGTAGGCATCAAACGACACTTGCAGGGCACCTGCTTTACCACGCTTGGTAGTCACGATAACGACCCCGTTGGAAGCCCGGTTGCCGTAGATAGCTGTGGCCGAGGCATCTTTCAAAATTTCCATCGAGGCAATGTCGTTGGGATTCAACGTGTTGATACCACCCGAGATGGGATAGCCATCGACAACATACAGGGGCGAATTATCCCCGAACGTGCCGGTACCCCGAATCTGCACCGATACACCGCCCCCCGGTGAGCCATCGTTATTGGTTACCTGCACGCCGGGCGAACGGCCCTGCAAGGCCTGATCCAATGTGGTGACCGGCACTTTTTCAATCTGCGCAGCACTGACAGAACTAATGGCCCCCGTTACGTCTTTGCGCTGCTGCGTACCGTACCCCACCACTACCACTTCGGTCAGCGATTTGGTATCCGGTACCAGATCGACATTGATCACGGACTGGGCACCAACGGTTATATCCCGACTGGTGTAGCCAACGCTGCTGATCACTAAGGTAGCCTCGTTGTTCTTGACCGTAACGGTGAAGGTTCCGTCTGCGTTGGAAACCGTTCCGGTTGTTGTACCCTTAACGGCAATGTTGGCACCGGGGATTACACTGGCACCCTGATTTTCGGTTATTTTTCCCGTAATTTGCCTGCTCTGGGCTACCGCCGTACAAACGGAGAATAGCACCAGAAATAGCGAACTTAAAATCAGCGGTTTACAACTACTGACCCTGTAGTTTGATACATTTTTGTTCATACGTTTAATGGAGGTTAGAGTGATAAGAGTAGACGAAATCATCTGTAGAAAAAAGATTATTTCCGTTCCGGTTGACACGACCAACCCATCAGTGATACTTAGTAATAATCTCTGATTGGCGGACTTTTAATTAGCGTTGGTTTTTCCTTTTATAGGGAATATTTATGTTGGCAAAATTATAATTTCCCTATACCCATTTCGTAATACTATTTTATCGTTCTATTGTCCTGAGATAGTAAATTATAAAAGGTAAAGTGATATAATGCATTAGTTAATACCTATGATATTAGAATATTTTTAAAAATAATCAGGTAAATGCAAGAGATGTGTTAATACCTTTTTAACCTAAGTAATACTATTTTATCTAAAAGCTTTTTGATAGGTTTTATTAATAGAAAAAGCGTCAGTAATTGCACGAACCATCAACAGTTCGTGCAATTACTGACGCTTTTTCTGTCGCCGATTAAGTAGTTCTACGGAAGAATTATTTAACGCTGCAAACGCGGAGTGGGTAGCTCATTAGTTTGCAGGTAATACCTCCGCTATCGCATCCAGTTCAAGTTTGATTCCATAATGCAGTGGGCCGGTAGGCACCATCGTTCGGGCTGGACGGTGACTACCGAACGCTTTCGCATACAGGAAGTTCACCTGCGGCCAGTAGGCGATGTCGGCAATGTAAACGGTCGTGCGCACAACACGGCTGAGATCAGAGCCAGCCGCCAGTAATATTCGCTCCAGATTAGCCAGCACTACAACTGTCTGTGTCTCCAGATCGGCCTCAGCGAATTTTTCGCCGGTAACTAAATCAATGGGCAGAATGCCTGATACGAACACCAGTCCCTGACTGACAACGGCTTGTGAATAATGTCCGGCAGGCGTTAAAGCGCCCGCTACCTGAATAGTCTGCATTGTAGTAACTGGTTAAACTGAGCAGGCCATCAGGCCAGTTATTGACAACCTATCCTGACGATGCTCTTTTGATTCAATGAGCCGTACTTACCTTACCACCTATAGTTGGCTGAAGCTCAAACGCGGGGCAGCAAAAAGGCCGGGATGATAAAACGTCCCGGCCTTTTTTATGTTCATGGCAACGTAACTCACTATCATCAGAAAGTAGTCAACCGGTAAGCGCTGCGTTTGCTCTATCGGCCACTCATGGCGGCTTTACCCGATGACTTCTGCTCCATATAATCTACCGTCAGGTGGTAAAGCGACTTCATGCCCAGCACGAAACAGCTTTCGTCGATCTGAAAATCGGGGGTGTGGTGCGGGGCGGCATCTTCCAGTTTTCGGCCTTTGGTCATGCCGCCGAGGAAGTAAAAGAAGCCGGGTACTTTCTGCTGATAAAAGGAGAAGTCTTCGGCCCCGGTAGCGGCTGGTGTTAGTTTAACATTGTCTTTACCCGCCAGCGTTTCCAGCGAGCCAAGCATCTGCTCGGTCAGTTTGGGATCGTTATATGTGACCGGATACATCACATTAATATCGACGTCGGCCTTAGCCCCGGCACTCTCGGCAATGTTGGTCGCGATTTCGTTGATCCGCCGGTGAATGGTCTTCTGCATGGCCGGATCAAGTGAACGGATCGTACCAATCATGTTCACTTCTTCGGGAATGATGTTCTGCCGGATGCCGCCATGAATGGCCCCTACCGTTACTACGGCTGCATTGTCGGTCAGGGGCAGGTTCCGGCTCACGATAGTTTGCAGGCCCATGACCACCTGCGACGCGGTTACAATCGGGTCGACGCCGAGCCAGGGGTTGGCCCCGTGCGTTTGCTTGCCCCGAATTTTTATTGAGTACTCATCGACAGCGGCCATTGTTGCGCCGGGCCGGTACCGGATTGTGCCAACCTCCGTCATCGAGTTGATGTGCAGTCCGAAAATGGCATCGACCTTTGGGTTCTCCAGTACGCCTTCTTTCACCATCAGTTGCGCGCCCCCTTCTTCGCCTTTGGGTGCGCCTTCTTCAGCGGGTTGGAAGATGAATTTTACGGTTCCTTTCAGGTCATTTTTTACGGAAGCCAGCACTTCGGCCGCGCCCATCAGCATGGCCACGTGCGTGTCATGTCCGCAGGCATGCATAACGCCGGTCGTCTGCCCGTTGTACTCGGTTTTAACCTGTGATTTAAACGGCAGGTCGACGCGCTCGGTTACGGGCAGGCCATCCATATCCGCCCGAAGCGCCACAACCGGGCCGGGTTTACCGCCTTTCAGCAGACCCACTACACCCGTTTTGCCGACGTTGGTTTTCACCTCCATACCCAATGACTGCAGGTGAGCCGCAATTTTCGCCATCGTGTTAAACTCGCGGTTACCCAACTCGGGGTGTTCGTGAAAGTCCCGGCGCCAGGCAACTACCTTTTTTTCAAGGCTTTCGGCAGTCTTATCCATTTTCGCCAGCATCGGTCCCGTCTGGGCTGAAACCGACCCGATAATCCCGGTAACCAGTGCAATTGCGAGTTTACCAGTTCGATTTAAAGGGTAACACTTCATCATTCTGTACAATTTTGATTGTCATACTAATTTTAAGCAAGATACATTTATTCGGAACTAATCGCAGGTCAGATTGATTCGTTTAGTAATTTTAAGGCGTTTTTAACACAATACACCAAACAATTACCTACTAAATCTCTATGAGAAAAAATTTATTAAACAGTCTGCTCCTATCGCTTCTGTTCTGTCTGCCGTTGCTGGCGCAGGACGTATCGGTATCCGGGCGCGTCACTTCATCAGACGATGGCTCCGCCTTACCCGGTGTGAGCGTACAGGTAAAAGGAACAACCCGTGGCACGACCACCGATGCGAGCGGGAATTACCGGTTGAGCGTGCCAGCGAGTGCCCGCTTAGTATTTAGTTTTATTGGCTTCAACCCGCAGGAAGTAGCTGTTGGCAACAGAAGCACGGTTAGTGTATCGTTGCAGAGCAACGCACAGGACCTGGGTGAAGTGGTTGTAACGGGTTACGGCGGAACGGTTAACCGGCGTGAATTTACCGGGGCCAGCTCGAAAGTATCGGGCGCTACCATCCAGAACCTGCCGGTGGGTAGCTTTGATAAGGCACTGGCCGGTCGTGCCGCCGGGGTGCAGGTAACGTCGGCCAACGGCGTACCGGGTGGAGCCATCCAGATTCGTATCCGGGGCGTCGGTTCGATTGCAGCGGGTAGTGACCCCTTGTATGTTGTCGATGGTGTGCAGATTAACTCGACCAACAACTCCAGTTTCACCAGTAATAACCCGCTGGCGTTCCTGAACCCGAACGATATTGAAAGCATCGAAATCCTGAAGGATGCAGCTGCCGCTTCGATCTATGGATCGCAGGCTGCCAATGGGGTTGTACTGGTAACAACCAAGCGTGGTAAAGCTGGAAAGACCCAAGTTACCTTTAATTACTACAAAGGCATTTCTGATCCGATTAAGAAACTAAACGTTCTAAACACGCAGGACTGGATTAAACTGCGGACGGAGAATCTGGTAAACGCCGGTACAGCCGCCGACGTAGCCCAAGCGTCTATCTTACAAACGCTGCGTTTGATTAGCGTTCCAAATTCACCAAATCCCAACAATCTGCCAGCCTCGTTGAGCGATGCGCAAATTGCCGCCCTGCCAACTTACGACTGGCAGAATGCCATCTTCAAGCAGGGGAAAACGGATAACTATGAGTTGGGTTTGAGCGGTGGTAATGAGAAAACGCGCTTTTTTGTCTCGGGCTCGTACTACACGCAGAGTGCTAACGTGATCAACGTCAATTTCATGCGGGGTACGCTGAACACGACGCTGACGCACCAGATCAATCCCAAACTCTCAATTGACCAGACGCTTAAACTGAGCACGATCACCTCGAACGGTCAGTTTGGTGGTCCTAACGGCGGTTCGTTCCTGGGAGCGGGTGCCTTCTCTTCCCCCCTGATTTTGCCGAGTGTAGCCATTTACAATGCTGATGGCAGTTATAATGGTACACCTGCCCTGGGTGGTATTCCGGGTATTCTGAACCAGAACATTGTGCAGGTGAGTGAATTGAACACAATCCGGTCAAACACGAACCAGTTTGTGGGTAGTCTGGCCCTGAACTACAAAGTGACAGACAACCTGACTATTCGGCCGTTTGTAAGTATGGATTACCGCTCCCTGCGTGGGAAAAATTTCTCGGACCCACGTACTGCCGATGGTATCAACGTGCGGGGACGGATTCAGGATCAGTTTAACGAGAACAAGAACTTTCTGACCAACATCACAGCAAATTATAACAAGACGCTTGGTAAAAGTGATTTTGGTGTGTTGCTGGGTGCCGAATACCGGTCGGATATTAATGAGAACCTGTTAACCAACATTACCAACGTTCCAACGCCCGATTTCAAGTATGCCAGCGCAGCCGCTCTGCCCCAAACGATTAGCGGCACCTGGACGGGTTATCGGAAAGGGTCAGTATTTGGTAATATCAAATACAACTTCAACAAGAAATATGACCTGAGTTTCATTGGCCGTCTGGATGGGTCGAGCCGGTTTGGGTCGAACAACCGGTTTGGGTTCTTCCCGTCGGTATCGGGTGCCTGGCTGATCTCGGAAGAAGATTTTCTGAAAGGTGGCCGCTACGTGAGTGACCTGAAATTTCGGGCCTCGTACGGTACAACGGGTAACGACCAGTTAGGGTCGCTGTTCGCTGCTACCAACTTCCCCGGTTTAGGGTTGGTTAACCCTGGCTTCGATTACAACGGGGCAGCTGGTTTTGCGCCTGCGCAGTTGGCGAACCCCGACCTGAAGTGGGAAACAAACGAAACCATCAACTTAGGCCTTGACTTTGGTTTCTTCGGCAACCGCGTTACGGGTTCGGTCGACGTGTTCCAGCGGACCAGTAAAGACCTGCTACTACCCTTTAACCTGCCGTTCACGAGTGGCTACACGTCCATCTCGCGGAATGCCGGTGAAGTGCAGAACAAAGGCCTGGAGGTGGAGATAAATACCGTGAACGTTCGGGCGGGTCAGTTCCAGTGGAAGTCGTCGTTCAATATCACTACGATTCAGAACAAGGTAACTAAACTGTATCCGGGCATCGTGCCTTTGAACAATCCGGACAGTACTATTCTGTTGAGTTATACGGATTTTTACAATGTGGGCCGAAATGCCATTCTGGGTAAGCCCCTACAGCCTCAGTTCACAACTGATTATGCGGGCGTTAATCCTGCTACCGGCCGGGCGATGTTCTACGACTATCAGGGCAATATCACCTACCGTCCGCTGACACCCCGCGATCAGAAGTATTTCGGTACGGAGTTACCTAAATTCTATGGTGGCTTTAGCAACACCTTTATCTACGGTGGTCTGTCACTCGACTTCCTGCTCCAGTTTGACTATGGTCGGCGGTCGTTCAACTCACAAACGTCGTTCTTGGTTGAAAACGCGGGTCGGAACTTCAACGCCTTACAGGACACGTATGACCGTCGCTGGCAGAAACCGGGTGACATTACGGATGTGCCACGGGCTTACAACGCGAACGCAGAAATTCAAAGTGTTAGTAACGTGGGCGGTACCCGCACACTGGAAGATGCCTCGTACCTGCGCCTGAAGCAGGTAACGCTGAGCTACGACATTCCGGCTGCGTTTGCTAACCGGATTAAAGCGTCTAAGGCACGCATCTACATTCAGGGGGCCAACCTGATCACGGTGACCAAGTGGACCAGCTATGACCCTGAATTCTTGAATTTCGGTGGTAATGGCAACCTTGGTACTGTTCCCAACTCAAAAACATATCAGGCGGGTATCAACCTAACCTTTTAATCAGCACTCCGATCACACACGCTATGCGTAAACTAAAATCTATACTACTATCAACCAGTTTGTTAACAGTTAGCTTATTAGCTGTAACAGCCTGTAAGAACAGTGAATTTCTGGATGTCAAACCCCGTTCGCAGGGTGATTCTCAGTTAGCACTGACCACGGCCGAAGGTATTGATGCCGCTGTTAATGGCATTTACGACCGGCTACAAAACGTGGAACTGTATGGCCGCGACATGCTGGCCGTTTCGGAAGCCCTCGGTGACAACGCCCAGTTCACCAATAAATCGGGTCGGTTAGCCAACGAAAACCGGAACATTGCCAATAATACCTTTGGGACGGCCACAGTGACCGGTGCTACCTGGCGGACGGCCTACTTTGCCATTAACCAGGCTAACCTAATCCTGGATAACATTGGGAGCGTAACCTTCGCCGACACGGCGCAACGGAACCGCCTACAGGGGCAGGCCTATTTTCTGCGCGCCTTGTTATACCACGATCTGTCGCGGATTTATGCCTACGATCCCGGGGTGGCCGTTGCTTCGCAAGATAAGGGTGGTGTGCCCCTGCTGTTGATCGGTGTAGCCGATCAGGGTAAAATCGCCTTCCCGGCGCGCTCCGCAGTGGCCGATGTATACAAGCAGATTTATAGCGACCTGCAAAATGCCATTGCCGCGTTTACCCGGTCAAATCCCACGGCTCCAGCCTATGGTAACCGGCAGGCAGCCCAAGCACTTTTCTCCCGGGTCGCCCTCTATAACAAAGACTACGCAACGGCCGTGAAATATGCTACCGACGCAATTGCCGGTACGGTAAAGATAGCCGCCAACGCTTCATACATTGGTGGCTGGCGTGCTCCGCAGAATCCGGAATCCTTGTTTGAGGTCCAATATATAGTAGCCGAAAACATTGGCGTAAATACATCGCTACAGACAACTTATACGACATTGGTTCGGACGGGAGACCGTAACGCTACCGGTGGTTTTGGCGATCTGGTTCCGACCACCGTGGGTACCACCTCGTTTATCAGCGATCTGGAAGCGGAGAAAAGTTCTACCGGCGCTGTGCTTGACATTCGTCGTCAGTTATACGAACTGGGTACGGTTGGCCGGGGTACGGCTTTTATCGAATGCACCAAGTTTTTGGGTAAAAATGGCACTATTAACTTAGACAACGTACCCGTCATTCGTGCTTCAGAATTGTATTTGAACCGGGCTGAAGCAAACTACAACCTCAGCAATTCGACCGACGCCCTGGCCGACCTGAATGTAATTCGGCAGCGGTGTGGGTTACCAGCCGTTACGTTAACAGGTGCTCCGCTGCTGGCTGAAATTCAGCGGCAGGAACGCTTGGAATTTGGTTTTGAAGGGCACCGCTGGTTCGACCTGAAGCGTACGGGACAAAGCGTAGTAAAAGCAACCGCTCAGGGTGGTGGCCTGGCCTACACTGACTTCCGTATTCTGGCCCCCATCCCGGTCAATGAATTGTCAACCAATAAAAGTATCAAGCAGAACTTCGGCTACTAATCATGCTTCGGCAGGCCATACAGTAACTCCCTATGGCCTACCCTGTTTAACCATTCGTCTTAAATGAAAAAAATAGCAACAATAACCCTGTGTGTTTTAGCCCTGGCGGGTCTTTACGCCTGTAATAATAGTCTTGATAAGGTATTCGACAGTCAGACATTGATTGAGTTTCAGCCAGCCGTTATCAATGCGGCCAGCGTCGGGCGGACCTATCCGCTCCTATCAAGCGGAAACAGTCTAACCGCAGGTGCCACGATTAACGCCCAGCTTAATCTGGTTGGTCGGCAGCGTTCTACGGAATTAGCCGTTAAGGTTTCGCCAGACCCGAATGCAACAACCGCAGCCGCAGCCAACTATACCTTGTCCAATGGTGGCATGGTGGTGTTTGCTCCCAACTCAAGCACAGCAGCGGTTACCCTGACGATTGGTAAAGCCACCAGCACCACGGCTCCTGTGGTCAACGTTGTGCTGGTCATCGACAGTACCAGCACAGATTACAAGCCGAGCCAGAACTACAAACGGATTGGTTATTCATTCCGGCAGTAGTCTTAGGGTAAGCAAGCAGCGAAAGCCGCAGGAGTTAACTTCTGCGGCTTTTAGTTTGTCCATACCCCTGTACCAGTCTGTCAGTAAGCACTGAAATCCATAAAATGAACTGAACGGGTCAACATTATTATTCGCATTCTTTATTGCAATAGTCGCCAACAGACACTTGTTATCAATCTACTACAGTAGTACTATTCTAATATCATACGAATATAAATTTTGAGTAATTATCCTTAAGTAACACTACTCAATTAGCTAATCATCTTGTCAGCTTCCTTATATTCTAATCAACACTGGCGAACGCCGAAACGCTGAGTTAGTGGTCATATACGTGGTTAAGTGCCTTATACAGTCCATAATCACCGCTATTTATTATTATAAATCAATAAGAAATTAGTTAGATACAATTATAGGACAAGCTTTATAGCCTTGCCGATTCAACAAACCAGAAGCAGTTATTTAGCGTACGGCACAATCCCGGTGCTTCGCCATCTCCATAGATCCGCTTAACTTTTTAAGGTTTAACAAAACAACATGTAAGATTTATTGAACTTTAGTTATTTTTGTGCCCTAATTTATTCTTTTCAGCAGTTTTCATAAACGTTTATTTCTCTCACTTGTATGACAAAAAATTTATTAAGCAGTCTGCTGGTATCGATTTTGTTTTGTTTGCCTTTGCTGGCGCAGGACATAACGGTATCGGGACGCGTCACTTCATCAGACGACGGCTCGGCCCTTCCCGGCGTGAGCGTACAGGTAAAAGGCACGACGCGGGGTACCACGTCGGACGCCGATGGTAATTACAGAATTAGTACGCCCGCCAACGCCCGGCTGGTGTTCAGTTTCATTGGCTTCTCCAGCCAGGAACTGCCCGTAGGCAACCAATCAACGCTGAACGTTAAACTCGTCAGCGGTTCGCAGAATCTGGACGAGATCGTTGTTACGGCACAGGGTATCGAGCGGGACAAACGGTCGCTGGGTTATTCCATTCAGGAAGTAAGCGGCAACATTCTGTCCCAGCGTTCGGAGCCGAACCTGCTCAATGGCCTTCAGGGCAAAATTGCCGGGGTGAACATTACCGGTTCCAGCGGTGCACCGGGCGCGTCGACCAACATCAACATCCGGGGTATCACCTCGTTTACGGGCAGTAACCAGCCGCTGATCGTTGTGGATGGTATTATCTTCAATAACAGCACGGATGCCAGTCAGAACACCCTGTTCGGGGCGCAGTCGTCAAACCGCCTGTCCGACATTAACCCGGAAAGTATCGAATCCGTCAGCATTTTGAAAGGCCCCGCAGCAGCCGTACTGTACGGATCGCGGGCCTCGGCCGGTGTTATCGTTATCACGACAAAAACGGGTAAAAATGCCGGTGGTAAAACGGAAGTAACCGTAACGTCGTCGTATAACGTGCAGAACGTATACGGCCTGCCTAAATTCCAGAACGACTACGGTCAGGGGCTGAATAACCTGTTTGTGCCTACGCAGACGAACTCATGGGGACCAGCCTTTGCCGGTGGCCCAACGTCAGTGACAAACATTCAGGGGCAGGTGGTTCCCTATCAGGCGTATCCGAACAACATCCGGGATTTTTACAAACAGGGCAGCATCGTCGACAACTCGGTGAACATCCGGTCGGGCGATCAGAACAAAAACTTCTCGGTTATTTTAGCCAACACCAGCCAGAATGGTACAATCCCGAACTCGAAGTTTATTCGGACGAACGTAGGTATTCAGGGTGCGGCCAAATTGCAGAACGGCGTGAACGTTAGTGGTACGGCCAACTATGTACAGACTGTTCAGCAGGGCACACCACTGGGCAACGGCGGTAGTGCTTTTGGCCAGATCACGCGGGTACCCCGCAGCTATAACCTGCCCGGCGAACCGTATCAGGACCCGGCTACGGGAAACAGTATTTATCTGGCCGGTAACGGTGGACCGGGTATTACCAACAACCCCCTCTGGAGTGCGTACAATGAAGTGCAGCGCGGTCAGGTGGACCGTTTTTACGGAAATTTCATCGTGGGTTACGAAGTAGCCAAATGGCTGAACGTTTCGTACCGCGTAACGGCTGATACCTACACCGACCGCCGGAAAATTACCGAGCCAATCTACGCGGCCCGATATTCGACCGGAGCCGTTATTCAGGACAATATCTTCCGGGCGGAGTTGAATGGTGACCTGATCATTACCGCTAAGAAAGACGACATCTTCCTGAAAGGACTGAACGGTAACCTGTTACTGGGTAACAACATCAATCAGCGCCGTTTTCAGGAAAATTACCTGGAAGGCGACCAGTTGACCATCCCGGGTTTCTATAACGTCAGCAACGCTTCGGTGTTCACAAGCAGCAGTGAATCGACTACGTTACGCCGGTTAGTGGGGTACTATGGTCAGTTATCGCTGAACTATAACAACTATGTATTCCTCGAACTCTCGGGCCGGGCTGACCAGTCGTCGACGCTGCCCAAAGCGAACAATACGTACTTCTACCCGGCGGCTTCGGTAAGCTTCGTGCCAACGGATGCGTTCAAACTGAACTCCAACATCCTGTCTTACGCTAAAGTACGGGTAAGTGCGGCTCAGGTTGGCCGCGACGCCGATCCGTATCAGTTGAACACGTTGTACGGTAAAGCGGGCTATGGCAACAACGTAGCGAGCGTGACTTTCCCGCTGGCAGTTGGTGCGTCGGGCAGTACGCCGGGTTTCCAGGTAGGCAGCCAGATTGGCAGCAACACGCTGACACCGGAGTTTGTGACCTCGTACGAAGCCGGTTTGAATCTGGGTCTGTTCCGCAACCGATTCAGCATCGACGCAACGGTTTTCGATACGCGGTCAACGAAGCAGATCTTCCCGGTAGCCGTATCGCCCTCGTCGGGTTATGATACCCGCCTGACCAACGTCGGTGAGTTAAGCAACAAAGGCTTTGAGCTGGTTCTGAACGCAACGCCGGTTCGGGCGGGTGCCTTCAAATGGGATGTAGCCCTGAACTACACCCTGATCCGTAACAAGGTCATCTCAATCACGGACGGTGTACCATCCGCACCGATTCCGGGTGGTGGTTTCGTTGGTATCACGTCATCCATTGTGGTTGGTCAGCCATACGGCGCGGTTCTCAGCTCGGCCTATCAGCGGGTGCAGAACACCGATGCCAAGGCAGCAAACTACGATGCTACCGGAAAGTATGTTGGTCAGGTGATCATCAATGGCACAACGGGTGGGTTTGCACCGGCACTGACGGGTCAGGTTGTCTCAATTCCACAACCCCGCTACACGGCCGGTTTAACCAATACGTTCTCCTACAAAGGATTGAACCTGTCGGTACTGGTAGACACGCGGCAGGGCGGTCAGATTTATTCGTTCGTCGTGAGCGATCAGATCACCCGGGGTGCGTTGGCAGTAACGGGTATCGACCGCGATCAGCCCCGCATTCTTCCCGGTGTTATCCAGAATGCAGATGGCACGTTCCGGCCGAACAACATTCAGCTCAGCCCGCAAACGTACTGGAGTTCACTGGGTGGTCTGGCATCGGAAACAGCCGCTTTTGACGCAACGGTGTATCGCCTGCGTGAAGTAGCGTTTAGTTATTCATTGCCAAAAACCCTCCTGAACAAAACACCGTTTGGTGGCATTTCGGTGGGCGTTAGCGGCCGTAACCTGTTCTTCTATGCTCCTCATTACATTGCCGACCCCGAAGTAAACACGCAGGGTGCGGGTAATATTCAGGGACTGGATATCAACGGGCCTACCAACACCCGCAACTTCGGTGGCAACGTGCGGCTGACATTTTAATTTGACTCAATCTCTCGATCTTACTCATGATTAATAAATTTTGGAAAATAGGTCTGCTTGCTACTTCCTTTACCGGACTGGGAGCCTGCAGCCATTACTTAGACGTCAACGTGACGCCTAACAACCCAACATCGGTGACGCCGGGTGTGCTATTGCCCGCGTCTGAAGTAGGCACAGGATTTGCCAATGCCAACGAAATAAACCGCTTCGGCGAAGTCGTTATTCAACACCTCACCGGTGCGGCCAACAACCCGGCTAACTACGACGTTTACCAGACCAACGGGGCGGATTTTGGTAACCAGTGGCGTTTTGAACTCTACGGGGGAGCGCTGATCAATTACCAGAAGCTCATTGAAACAGCTAACACAACCAATTCCAAAGCGTATACGGGTATCGCCAAAATCATGAAGGCCTACACCTTCAGCATGGCTACGGACATGTGGGGTGATGTACCTTACTCGCAGGCACTTCAGGGCGATGCCATTACGCAGCCCCGGCTGGATAAGCAGCAGGATATTTACCAGGGCAATACGACGCTGGGTATTCAGAGCCTGTTCGATCTGGTACGGGAAGGGTTAACGGACCTCGATGCAGCCTCCGCAGCTACCTACACGGGTGTTAAGCCCGGCAACGATGATCTGGTTTATAACGGTGATCTAAGCAAATGGAAGCTGGCCGGCAATACCCTGCTGTTGAAATTTGCGGCCACCGTTAGCGTCGTTAATCCGCAGTTGGCTACGAGCGTTATCAACGAGGTACTAACCCGTAACCAGTACATCACGTCCAACAGCGGTGACCTGAATGTGCCTTTCGGGGCCAGTACTGGCAGCCAGGACCCCCGGTATTCATACTCGTATGTCACTAACTTCTCGAGTGACCTGATTCTGAGTACGCGGTTTTTAAACCTGCTGCAAGCGAATAACGATCCACGACTACCCCTCTATTTCACCAGTCCGGGCGGTAAATACACAACAGGCGACAATGGTTTCCGTGGTACCTATCCCGTCCCGGCTACCTGGTCGAAGTATAATACGGCTATTGTTGGGAACACGGGCGTTGGTCCGGTTCGGCTGGTTACCAATTTCCAGCGGGCCTTTATTCTGGCAGAATCTGCCCTCCGGTTGGGTACGCCCGGCGATCCACAGGCACTTTATACCGAGGGCATCACGGCTTCGATGGCGCTGGCGGGGTTGACCCCGGCACAAATCAGTGCCTATCTAACGGCTAACCCAACGGTGGCTACACTGACGGGAACAAACGAGCAGAAGATCGCGCAGATTATCACGCAGAAATATATTGCCTTTACGGGTAACGGGCTGGAAGCCTGGAATGACTACCGGCGCACGGGTTATCCAGTACTGCAACCCTCGCAGAACGCAGCGGGTATCGATGGCACCCGTCCGGTACGGGCGGTTTATATCAATGAGGAAGTCCAGCGCAACCCGAACTTCCCCAACCCATCGCCCCAGTCAAATGTCAAAGTTTGGTGGCAGGTTAAGTAATTCATTCACAGTCATCTGAACGAGAAAACACATGAAATACCTATTTTCTAGGAGCCTGCTGATTGCCCTGCTGGCGCTAACAACTTTCGCCTGTAAGGACAATTACAACTACAGCGAACTGGTCCGGGATAACCGGCCGGCCATTCCGGTCACCTTCCCCGGCACGACTACCTACGGCTTTAATCCGTTTATTCAAACGTCGCTGGCGGCTGGTGGCCCTATTCAGTTTACCCTGTCGATTCCCGCAGCCAGTGGCCGCACCATCAAAGAGATTACGAAAGTAGTCGGTGGAGGTACGGGTATCACGGTGAACACACTGAACACAGCAACGGCAACGACCCAGTACAACGCGGCTCCTATTGCGGGTACGGGAACAACGGCTGTCTTTACGACGACGATTGCCGATTTCAAAAAGAAGTACCCAACGGTGGCAACCACACCGGCTGCGCTGCCAAACTATACGGAGATCCAGTTTCTGTTTCTGGTAACGCTCGACGACGGTACGCAGATTATTACAGAGCCTGTCCGCGTTCGGATTGTAGCCTGATTTTTTAGTTTACAAGTACAAAAAGCCGCCGGAGACATCTCCGGCGGCTTTTTGTGTAAGTATAGTATACTTCCCTTACGGAAACAATACGGTCAGTGTTCCGAGCAGCAGGGCCAGTCCGAACAAGATCAGGAATCCAATTAGGAAGACGCGGCCCGGCCCGGATTGGCCCGGTTTACCCGGCGGCTTAGTTTGTTTACTTTCCATAATCACCAGGCGATTTCATTTTTATCCCGCCAGAATTTACCCGTTTCGGTGGCTGGCGCATCAGCAGCCAGCCAGACAATGGTTTCGGCTCCCTGCTCTATCGAACGCGGGGCACTGCTACCACCCATATCTGTCCGAACCCAGCCCGGATCGAGCGAATTCACAACGATGTTCTTCTCCTTTAAGGCACCGGCAAACTGCCTCGTCACGGCGTTCAGGGCCGCCTTCGAAATGCTGTAGGCCGGCGCATACGTACCCATCTGACTCAACGAACCGGCACCACTGGATACGTTGATGATGCGTCCGCCGTGGGGCGATTTCTCCAGAAACGAGAGAAAGAACTGCGTTACCAGGATAGGCCCGTTCACGTTGGTTTTCATCGTCCGGTCGAGCGACTCCACATTAAGGCTGGTGATAGAAACACCTTCATGTTCCAGAATAGCGGCATTGTTGATAAGCACATCGAGATGGTCAGCTTTCTGCGAGAACGTACCGGTGGCATTGGCAACGCTGACCGGATCACAGACGTCGATAGGCAAAAAAATCACTTCGTAACCTTCTGCACAAAGTGATTCGGCCGCTGCACGGCCAGCCTGATGGTCTCGGGCACCCATGAAAACGGCAAAGCCAAGCTTGCCCAACTGCCGGGCGGTTTCGTATCCGATCCCTTTATTGGCACCGGTGATAAGGGCAACTTTCTGATGTTCGGTAATCATACGAGTGATTAATTTCTGCTCTGTACCTGATAAAGTCAGGAATGGGGCCGGATGTTTTATGGGGTTAGCTTAAACACAAACCCGCTTTAGCAGTGTATGGCCGTTGCGGGTTGTTTTCTACCTTGCGCCCAAATTAGCATTTTCTTCTATGAAAAATTTTCTTGCACTGCTGGCTGTAGCCTGTTTCCCGGGGTTGCTACTGGCTCAATCGACGCCGGTTTACGTCGGCATCCGGGCGGGTCTCAATGTAGCGTCTGCCAGTCAGAATACCATCGACCAGATTAAAAGTGTGATTCAAACCGCTGGTAATGATGCCAAATTAGAGTCTATTACGGGCTATCATGCTGGCGTTGTTGTCCGTATTGGCGGGCCAAATTTTTCGGTGCAGCCTGAAGCGTTATACAGTCAGTATGGTGCCCGCGTAGTGAGCGGCAGTAACCTCGCGGAGCTAAAAAGCAATGTGATTGAGGTGCCGGTGCTGGCGAAATGGGCATTTGGCAACCGCGCTGCCCGTTTTTTTGTCAATGCCGGACCATTCATCGATTATGCCCTGAATGGTAAGTTCAATGTAATCGCCCAACTAGGTTCCCTACCGATCAATACCGTGCAGGATGTGCAGTTCGATAAAACGAGCGACCGGCTGGCCTATGGTTTGACGGGAGGGGCCGGACTTACCTGGCACATTGGACCGGGTGACTTCCTGGCAGAAGTTCGGTACAGCTATGCACTGCAAAGCAACGTGCCTCCCAGCGTGCTGGTACTGGGAGGCAGCAATTTACACGCCCGTTTGGGCATGGTTTCGGTTGGCTATCTGATCCCGTTCTGATCTTTATAGCACACGGATTCTTATGATCGTTATGATAAAGAGTGATCTTCGGTCTGCCGACGCGGTTTACATCATAACGATCATAAAAATAGCGTGCTATCCATCGTTACCCATTCACGAGTTTCATCATCGCTTCGGGGTAGCGCGTCCCGGCAGCAGCTCCCTGCGGAGCGATCTCGTCAATGGTACGAAGGTCGTCCGGCGAAAGTGTCAGGTCGAGCGCACCGAGATTTTCTTCCAGATACGTCCGCCGTTTAGTACCAACGATGGGTACAACAAAATCTCCCTGCGCCAGTAACCAGGCCAGTGCCAGCTGCGACGCTTTGGCTCCTTTTTGCGCAGCCAAATCTTCAATACGACTCACCAACTGTAGATTCTTCCCGAAATTCTCACCCTGAAACCGGGGCGAATGCCGACGGTAATCATCAGCCTCCAGATCCTCGAACTTCTTGATTTGCCCCGTCAGAAAGCCCCGACCCAGCGGACTGTAGGCCACCAGCGTGATACCCAGCTCTTTCAGAGCAGGAATTACCTCATCCTCAATATCGCGGCTCCAGAGTGAGTACTCCGACTGAACAGCCGCTACAGGATGTACGGCATTAGCCCGCCGAATGGTATCGGCACCCGCTTCGGATAAACCGATAAAACGAATCTTCCCTTCGTCGACCAGCCGGCTCATCTCGCCGATGGTATCCTCAATGGGCGTATTCGGATCAACACGGTGCTGATAGTACAGGTCGATTGTATCCACACCGAGCCGTTTCAGACTGCCTTCGCACGAAGCCCGGACGTATTCGGGACGGCCACTGATGCCGCGTTTCGCTGGATCAGTGGGATCGCGGACAATACCGAATTTTGTGGCTAAAAACACCTCGTCGCGCCGGCCCTGAATGGCTCGCCCAACCAGTTCTTCGTTGGTATATGGCCCGTACATATCAGCCGTATCGAGCAAATTTACGCCCGCATCCAGCGCAGCATGAATAGTAGCCACAGATTCGGCATCATCACGATTTCCGTAGAAATCGGACATTCCCATGCAGCCAAGCCCCAGGGCCGATACCTGCACATCAGCGTTTCCTAACGTTCTAAATTTCATGGTTCTGCTTGATAATAATTTTATTGATAAACAAACTCAGCTTCGAAACTACCCGCAGGCTGTCCATGCATGCGCCAGTATTCGGCCGCTATTGCATCCGGGTCGAAGTGGGTACCGGGTTTTACCTGACCACAAATGGTGATGGTTGCCACGTGAATACCTTGATCAGAAAGCTCCTGATTAAGCGTTAAGGCCAGACTGCGTATACCCGATTTTCCAATTGCCAGCGATGCGTAGTCCTTAAAGGGCGTTAGCGCCAGTCCCCCACCGGTGAATAGTATGGTGCCTTTTCCTGCCCGCTGCATAGCCGGTAACACGGCCTGAACGGACAGTAAGGCCCCGATCACATTTACCTGAAAATCAGCTGTTAACCGTTCTGCTACTACCTTCGATGGTACCCCGCGCGTTGATACAAAGGCATTGTAAATCAGTACACTTGTAGGCCCCAGGGCATCGTGAATATCATTAAAAGCGTCTGTCAGTGAGGCTGCATTGCCCGCATCCGCCGTAAACGGGTACACGTCAACTCCTTCATTCCGCAGCGTCTCAACGCTTTCTTTTAGTTTTTCGGGGGTCCGGGCCACGATAGCCAGCGTAAAGCCTTCCTTCGCAAACTTACGGGCGACACTCATGCTCACGCCTGGCCCGAATCCAACAATGGTGCAAAGATTCATTCCTAACTTCAGTGATTGGTAAAAAAGAAGACGTACAAAAACATAAAACCGGACAATCAGGAAATTGTCCGGTTTTACCCTCATTTATTTTCTCTTCCAGTCCCTCAGGCCGGGGCATTGAACGCCGGGGCAAATTCATTCCAGGCGAAATCTTCCAGTTTGACTTTGCCAAAAGCCGTTGGGCGGTTCGCAAAATAATCGGCCTGCATTTTACCTGTCCGCATGGCTTCACCCAGTTTGGTGTATTCGCCCGCCATCTCTTCGTTCAGGCCGGCCTGCAACATTCCCTGTGTACTCTGCTCATCCGAAAAAACGACCCACGGCGTTTCCGGTTTACCGATTGCCTCACCAAGAACCCGGGCAATATCGCTTCCGGTTCGTTCATCACTGGCGATGTAGCGTACCCGCTGTCCCGTAAAACCAAGTTGCAGCAGTTCGTCAAGGACTGCGTCGGCGATGTCGCTGGTATGCGCCAGAGCAATGGTTTCGGCCCCAAAATTACTACCCATGATGCCCATACCTTTCACCATACCGATCATGCCAAACAGGTTGTACATAAAATAAGGTGGCCGCAGCAAAACGGCATTTAATCCCGGTACCTGCTTTAGTTTCTGCTCCATATCATAGAGACCTTCCACCGGTCCTACTCCTTCGCCAACATGAGCCCCCACGCTGCTGAGTAGAATGGCGTACTGAATGTCATTGGCTTTGATGGCTTCGATATAGTTATCCCCCACCTGATTTTGATACGCCCGCCACTCGGTGACGCCCCACTTGCCCGGAATAAGCAAATACACAGCATCTGCTCCGGCAAAGGCCTGTTTCAAAAAATCGGCATCCTCTACGGAACCAACGGCGGCTTTGGCTCCGAGAGCCTCAATAGCAGCAACTTTGTTCTCGCTGCTGGTGATAACCGTAACGGAATGACCTGCTTTAACCAGTGCTTCGGTAATTGGCTTACCGGTGTGGCCCAGCGAACCGGTGATAATATACTGCATACGAATGGTTGATTAAGTTGATAATGAATAAATCATTTGGTTGTACATACAATAGTATTTACTAAAATTTTAAGGTTTGCTACCCATTGCATCAGCTGCTTTAAACACCAGTTCTGTCAGCTTAAGCGCATCTTCTTCTCCCAGAACGGCTTTAAATGCAGACCAGTTTTGTTGCCAGGCTTCATCAATGGCGGGCACCAACGCCAGACCGGCATCGGTGGGATACACACGAATATTTTTACCCTCGGGTCGACGAGTCACTAAGCCTTTCTGCTCCAGTTTTTCGATCAACCGTGTAATGGTGGAAGGAGTCAGATACAACTGTTCGCTCAGGTACGTGGGCGTTCCTCCGGGCGTAATGGCAACTTCGCTGAGCAGGTAAGCGTGGGAATAGGACAGGCCAAACCGGCTAAACGGCTCATCCCCTATCGCTGTAACCGCCCGCGCTAGTGCATTAGCCGAAAAGAGCAGGCAGGCACTAAACCGCGTTGGCGTTTTCTCCTTCAGAAGATCATTGATCACGTCGTTGTTCATAATTGTTACTAATACACAGCGTACAAACTTACGAAAGTTGTATGTACAAACAAATAAAATATTGTATGAAAAAAGCCAGTCGCTACACTGGCTCTGATTTCACTTCAATGGCAAATGGACTTCAGCCATCATGCAGCGGGCCGAACCACCTCCGTTACCTTCGATAACCGAAAGGCCAATGTGCATTAAACTGGCATAGTCATCTAGTTTATCCAACTGCCGGGGCGTCAGCGATTCGTATGCCTGAGTAGACATTACGAGGAGTTTTTGCCCTTTTTTGGTCGTCACGAGCAGCATATTACCGGCAAATGCGGCCATCTGCTCCAGCGTAATCTCGATGATCTGTTTGCCTAAACCTTCGAGTTCCTGCCGCACCATAAGCCGCTCGTCGGGATCTTTGATGGCCTGTAAACAAATTACAGCAAATGAATCACCGATGCACATCAGTACATTGGTATGGTAAATGGCTTTACCGCTGGCATCCGAAGCCCTAAATGATACGACCCGGTAATTTGTCTGCCGGACGTATTCATCCAGCACGTCGGAGTTGGTGCGGGGCGACAAACAGGCGAACGCTACACGGCTCATCCGGTCGAAGACCAGACTGCCGGTACCTTCCAGGAATTTACCTTCCTGCTCAAAATGAGTCAGATCCACCACTTTGGCGACGTGGAACCGTTCACTGAGGTCATTAATAATGTCCATACGCCGTTCGAGCCGACGATTTTCGGCCTGCATCGGATACAGAACTACCGTACCGCTGGCATGAAACGATACCCAGTTATTGGGGAAAATAGAATCAGGGGTGTATGGCTCAACGGTGTCATCGTACACAATCACATCTACCCCGGCGGCTGTGAGCCGGCGCTCCATCTCATCAAATTCACGCCGGGCTTCTTGCTGACTAACATCTTTCGTCTGCGCAGCCATCTTACTGTCCTGGAATGCGTTTGTTGGGGCAGTTTGCTCGTTAAAGCCAAACCGAACCGGCCGGATCATCAGAATGCGCGAAGTAGCTTGAGATTGCATAGGGAAGTGGTAAGTAGTCTTAAAATCGGGTCCAAATTAAGCAAAAAGGCTCATATCTCTTCGCGGAATAAGGGCAGGCTCATGCAGTGCGACCCGCCCCGGGCGCGGGAAAGCTCAGCGGAAGGCAGCATAATAAAGGTGTTTTCAATGGTCTCGGGAGAAGCGTCGCCCCGCTCGAAGCGGTCAAGAATATCGGCCGCACCTACTACATCGAAACCAGCCGCCCGAAACGCATCAGCGGTTTTATCGTTGCGGTCGTACCCGATAACCACACCATCTTTCAGAGCCAGCAGATTGCACGAATCTGTCCACTGCTCGCGGGCACCGAACGGAAACTCGTTGTTGCCCGAATAAATAAACTGCACCGGCTCCGTACTACCCAGATCCTTCATACTGATGTCCATCAACAGGTCCTCCAGGTTCTCAATCTCGGTCGGTTTCTGTTCCATACCCTTGCTGAACTGAAGAATTTTCAGGTCTTCAGACATGTCCTTGGGAGCAAAAAAATGAATAACATCACGCTTTTTTGCCTCATCGCCGGTGCGGGCCAGCGAACCGAGTAGCACCCAGACATTTCGCTTTACCTGGGTAAAAATAGTGTCGATGTGCATATAGTCCCGTTTCTTCGGGATTTTAATGATCGTCACCGTATTAACCAGATTGCGCTCAAATACCAGACGCATAACCTGTTGAGCTGCGTAGAGTGTGGTTCGTTCGCTAACGCCAATAAGCAGGTGGCGTTTGGCAATCATCATCACGTCGCCCCCTTCCAGTGTGGCCCGGTTCAGGTCGCGGTTAGCATCAGCATCGGGCAACAGAAACGCGTGTTCGTTATCCGGAATTTCGATGATTTTATCACGGTACTGCGCAAACAGCGGGTGATGAAAAAAGATGTATTGTGCCAGCAGTGCTTCGCGGGTACGGGCCAGTTTTGCAGGTTTGTTGAGCAGAATATGGTCGTTGATGACGATACCAATGTCGCGCGTAAAAATGAAGTTCGGTAGGGGCGAAAACAGCATCGTTGTATCGGGCAGCGAGCCGGAAATCAGAATCTTGGTCAGTTCGACCGGCTCGTAGGCTCCCAATTTCTGCTGCGTTTTGAAGGAGGTCCGCTCCACCGCACAAATGGACGCAATAAGCTTGGTCCGAATGGCTTCGCCGCGCAGAATATCTGATAGCAAACACTGAATATCAATGACTTTGTCGGACTTAAAGTAATCAGCATGGTCAGGCTTAAAGAATGACCGATTGTTGGCAGCAGTACTGGCTTTGGGGCTGAGATCGGCAATTTTCCCCCGGACTTTATCGGGATCTAAAAAGTAGAGCAGGAGTTTAACATAGTAATCGTACTCATCCCGGCGCATCATATCCAGGTGAACAATATCTTCAAAAAGCCAGTCCTGCGCTTTAGAAGGCACTACTTTCCCCAGTCCGCGGTCGGGGCTATGAATAAGCAGTCGCCGAAGCGTACCAATCTCAGAGGCTACGGTAATGGGTGGGTGTTCAGTGAGGGCTTCCGGCTGTTCGGCCAATTGAGTAGTTTCCATATCATCTTCCATCTTGTCGGTCGCCAAAGTACGGCATTTTATTAAATCCCTATGCCAGTTAGGCAGTTGACTGTGCACCTGTCGGTATTCCGGGCAAGCGGATTTTAGGCTAAAACCGGCCCGGTCAACTTTTACAGGGGTTATTTTGTTATCAGTCCAAATAGGAACGGGCAGAAGCATTACCTTTGCGGCTTGAAACAAGCCCTGAACTGATTCATCCGGCTGCCCCGAAATTATCAACATAGTATGCTCACAATTAGCAATTTGCAGGCCGCCATCGGCGACAAACAAATCTTGAACGGTATTAACCTGACCGTCAAATCCGGCGAAGTGCACGCCATAATGGGTCCGAACGGGTCGGGTAAAAGTACACTGGCCTCCGTATTGGCTGGCCGTGAAGACTATGAAGTAACGGGCGGCAGCGTTGATTTCGACGGCAAAGATCTGCTTGACCTCTCTCCCGAAGCGCGGGCCGCTGAAGGTATATTTCTCGCATTTCAGTACCCCATTGAAATTCCGGGGGTCAGTACGACAAACTTCCTGAAAACCGCGCTTAACGAAGTTCGTAAATACCGTGGACAGGACCCGCTCGACGCCGTGCAGTTTCTGAAACTGATGAAAGAACGAATGAAATTCGTCAACATCGACCAGTCTTTGCTGAGCCGGTCGCTGAACGAAGGCTTTTCGGGTGGTGAGAAAAAACGCAACGAGATTTTCCAGATGGCCATGCTCGAACCGAAACTGGCTATACTCGACGAAACCGACTCCGGTTTAGATATCGATGCCCTTCGCATCGTGGCCGAGGGGGTCAATAAACTCCGTTCGCCGGAGCGTGCAACCATTGTGGTGACGCACTATCAACGGTTGCTCGACTACATCGTGCCCGATTATGTGCACGTTCTCTACAAGGGCCGTATCGTGAAGTCCGGCACCAAAGAACTGGCCATGGAGCTGGAAGAAAAAGGCTACGACTGGATCAAAGCTGAAAACGCAGAAGCGGCCTGACTTAATAAGTTCGTGGTTTGTAGTTCCTTCGGTGGAGCCAGCTACCAACTACAGACTATTAACTACAAATTGACCAATGACCCCTATCAATCAATCTTATACCGACTTCAAAGACCGGCTCGTTACGGCGTTCCGGGAGAACGAAGACCGGATGAATGGCGAAAGCAAAACAACGCTGCATCAGCTCCGCCGGGCCGCGTTGCAAACGTTCGATCGACTTGGTTTTCCAACCATCAAACATGAGGAGTGGAAATACTCCAATCTCGGTTCGATGCTGAAGGAAACGTTCGACTTTACGAACGATAGTACCTTGTCCATCAATGATTTAGACGAACTCCGTATTCCAAACCTGACAGGTAATGTGCTTTACTTCGTCAATGGCCGGTATCGTGCGGATCTCTCGCGCATTATCAGCCCGGAATCGGAGGTGCAGATTAAACCGTTGGCCGAGGTAATTCAAACCGAATCAGAAACGATTGGGACGCACTTTGCCCGCTACGCTGACTTCCAGGATAATGCCTTTACGGCGCTTAACACGGCCTTTGCCGGGGATGGTGTGTTTATTCGCGTACCCGATGGCAAAACCGTTACTGAACCGGTTATTCTGCGATTTATCACCGATGCCCGGTCAAAGAATGTGGCTTCGCAACCGCGCAACCTCATTGTAGTTGGTCGAAACGCCGAAATTAAACTGGCGGAATCCTACCGCACCCTGGGAGAGAATGCAGCACTGGTAAATGTCGTAACCGAGATTTCTATTGCCCGCGATGCCCGCGTAGAATATTATAAAGTGCAGGACGAAAGCCAACGGGCGTATCATGTCGGTACAACGCAGGTCAATCAGTCCGACAACAGCCATTTCCACGGCACAACCGTAACGGTAAACGGTGGCTTTGTGCGCAATGACCTGAACATCACGCTCGATGGGCAGTATTGCGAGGCTTTTCTGAATGGTCTGTACCTGCCGAACGGCCGCGAGCATATCGACAATCACACGCTGGTTGACCATGCGAAACCAAACTCCTACAGCAATGAACTCTATAAGGGCATTCTGAATGGCAACGGTACGGGTGTTTTTAACGGTAAGATTTACGTTCGGCCCGATGCGCAGAAAACCAATGCCTTCCAGTCGTGTAAGAACGTGGTCCTGTCGCCGGGGGCGTCAATGAATACCAAACCCCAGCTGGAAATCTACGCCGACGATGTAAAGTGTTCGCACGGTACCACCACCGGTAAACTGAACGAAGAAGCCCTTTTTTACCTGCAATCGCGGGGTATTCCGAAGGATCAGGCCAAGACCCTGCTGATGTATGCCTTCGCCGAAGAAGTTATCAGCAAGATTCAGATTGCCCCCATCCGGGAATACTTGTCGGCGGTTGTTGCCGCCAAATTAGGGCAATAGCCAGCTTTTAGCCCGGTAGAGTCAGCCTTAAGATTATGGCTCTGCCGGCGCACCTTTCCCCCCTCGCTTGCGTTTTTTATATACAGTTAATTTCATCGACCTATGCAGGCCCTCACCGAGACACTGGATATTGAGCAAATTCGCAGCGAGTTCCCAATTCTGCATCAGCAGGTTAACGGACGCCCTTTAGTCTACCTTGATAATGCCGCTACCACGCAGAAACCGCTGTCGGTACTGAATGCACTGTCGGGGTATTACGAAGGCTACAATGCCAATATTCACCGGGGC
The DNA here is from genome assembly GCA_964251665.1 of uncultured Cytophagales bacterium. Classification (GTDB taxonomy): domain Bacteria; phylum Bacteroidota; class Bacteroidia; order Cytophagales; family Spirosomataceae; genus JBBQLG01. Next base: position 29,172 of record CAXUKO010000010.1, on the reverse strand, counting down.
ATTCACCACCTCGCCGAGAAAGCAACGGCGGCTTTTGAAGCTACCCGCCGGACCGTGCAGCAGTTTCTGAATGCGCAGCATCTGGAGGAAATCATCTTTACCTATGGCACCACGGACGGTATTAACCTCGTGGCCAAAACATACGGCAGAACATTCCTGAACGAAGGGGATGAGATCATTATCTCAACGATGGAACATCACTCCAATATCGTACCCTGGCAAATGCTCTGCGAAGAGCGCGGCTGCATCCTGCGCGTGATTCCAATCGACGACAATGGTGATTTGCTGATGGACGAATACGAAGCGATGCTTTCCGAGCGGACCAAGTTCGTTTCGGTCGTGCACGTTTCCAACTCGCTGGGTACTATCAACCCGGTTCATGATATTATTACCAAAGCGCACGCCGTTGGCGCGGTTGTGCTGATCGATGGGGCGCAGGCATCATCCCATATCGATATTGATGTGCAGGCGATGGATGCGGATTTTTTCGTCTTCTCCGCCCACAAACTTTTTGGTCCGACAGGGGTGGGTATTTTATACGGCAAGCGTGATCTCCTGAATGCCATGCCGCCGTTTCGGGGGGGTGGCGAGATGATTAAAGAGGTTACGTTTGAGAAAACGACCTACAACGACCTTCCCTATAAATTTGAAGCCGGTACGCCTAATATCGCTGATATTATTGCCACCAAAGCAGCATTAGATTACATCGATATGCTGGGTAAAAGCAACATAGCCGCTCACGAAGCCGATCTGCTTCAGTACGCAACCGACCACCTGAATGAGATGAGCGGAGTGCGAATTATTGGCCAGGCAAAAGAGAAAATCAGCGTGGTATCGTTCGTGCTGGATGGCATTCACCATCAGGATGCCGGTGTCATTCTGGATCAGCAGGGCATTGCCGTTCGGACAGGACATCACTGCACGCAGCCGCTCATGCACCGCCTGGGCATTGCCGGAACCACGCGGGCGTCGTTTTCGGTTTATAACACCAGAGACGAAATCGACCGGTTCATCACCGGTTTGCGCCGGGTGCAGAAAATGATGTTGTAGACTCTTAAGCCTTATACGCATGGAAGCCGAAACGATGTTGAAGAAAAGTCAGGTAATCGACAGTTTTCGCGACCTGCCGGAAGAAGTTTCCGCTGATGACCTGATCGAACGTATTCTGTTTATCCGATTGATTGAGGAACGGATTAGAAGTGCTGAATCTGGCAATGTAGTTTCCACCGAGCAGGTTATGCATGAACTGCGAAAATTGAGGGCCGAAAAAATGGCCACAGTGCAAAGTAAGGCAGCATGACAATTCTCTGGAACGATGAGGCACGTGAGGAAATGTTGGACATATACAGTTATTTGTTCAATCAATCACCTATAGTAGCCGAAGCGTGGGCCGACGAACTGGAAAAGAAACAGGCCTTACTCGAAACGTTTCCTGAGATTGGCCGACTTGTTCCCGATTATAACTTGTCCTTTTTAAGGGAGATTTTCGTAAAACGACATCGCCTGATTTACACGTACGAAAATGGATTACTAACCATAAGAGCCATTCGCCCAATGGGAGGTCCTTTAGGTAAGTTGTAAACGAGAGCAGGCCGATGAACCATTACTTTGACTCATGACAATCAACGAAAAGCAGGACGAGATTATCGGAGAATTTGACCTGTTCGACGATCAGCTCGATAAAACACAGTATATCATCGACTTGGGGAAGAAGCTTCCGCCCATGCCTGAACAGTACAAAACGGACGAAAACCGGATTCCCGGTTGCCAGTCGAAAGTATGGCTGGAAGTGGAACCGGAGGGCGATAAAATTAGGTTTCTGGGAGACAGTGAGCCAACCGCACAAATCTCGAAAGGCCTCATCAGCCTGTTGATCCGGGTGCTGTCGGGCGAACGGCCGGAAGATGTAGCCAATGCTGATTTATACTTTATTGACAAAGTCGGCATGAGCAGCTTAGTCACTTCGGTACGGGCTGGCGGACTGGCATCGATGATACAAAAGATGAAAGCGTACGGTCGGGCCTTTGCCGACCATAACCAAACGACAGCATGATTTCGACCCTGACAGACGAAGAAATGAAAGATCAGGTCATTATGGCCCTCAAAGCCGTGTATGATCCCGAAATCCCGGTTGACGTCTACGAACTGGGACTGATCTATGATATAAAGATTTTTCCCGTAAACAATGTGTATGTCCTGATGACGCTTACATCGCCCTCCTGTCCCTCTGCGGGGGCAATTCCAAGCGAGATTGAGCAGAAGATTCGGGAAATCGAAGGCGTTAACGATGTCAGCGTTGAGCTTACGTTTGATCCGCCCTACACTTCGGATATGATGTCCGAAGTGGCTAAATTAGAACTTGGATTTATGTAAAATGCAGTTAGTAAGTTGGTAAGGCAGCAAGCACTACTTACCCGTTCGTATTACCCAACTTACTGACTTAACGACTTATTAACTTACCAAAACTAAAATTATGTATCCTCCTCATTTGTTGGTACCCATGCGTCAGGAGCTGACCAGCGTCGGGTTTGACGAACTAACTACGCCTGAAGAAGTTGATCAGGCGATTGACACCAACGAAGGCGTTATGCTGGTGATGGTGAACTCGGTTTGCGGCTGTGCCGCTGGTGCTGCCCGTCCGGGTGTGAAAACCGCATTGCAACGCAGCGAAGTGAAGCCGGACCGGCTGGTAACGGTATTTGCCGGTGGTGATGTAGAAGCAACCGCCCGCATGCGTGAGCACCTGCTGCCCTATCCCCCATCGTCGCCCGCTATTGGCATTTTCAAAAACGGTGAGTTGGTGCATTTCATTGAGCGCCACCATATCGAAGGTCGCTCGGCCGAAATGATTGCCCAGCATCTGGAGATGGCGTTTGAAGAGTTCTGCGATAAAGCAAACGCGTAATTTGTTACCCATAATCAGTTTTTCACTGGTCATTGCCAATACAATCAAAAGCCCCCCGTTAGATAGACGGGGGGCTTTTTTTACGTGGGAGCAATCCCGCTCCGGCGGTTTATCAGTCGGGTTGCCAATCTTTCGCCCCTACCGCTTTATCTTGCGGTTTACGAGTTAGCTCCAAGAGATAACTGCTTATTTTACAGTCGCTTAGCATACAATAAAGTTAACCTATCATATACCAACCGCCCATTCATATGCAGTTAACCCGTTGGCTTGCTGGTCTGTTTCTTGGCCTGAGTACCGTTGCGATTGCCCAGGAAAGCGACTCCCTCCGACCCCGTAGTTTGTTTGCAGAAGCAGGTGGTTATGCGATTAGTGGCCAACATACACCATTCTGGCTACGAGCGAATCAGTACGGCATCGTCCCAACAAATGGCTCGGTGGGAACGCTCCGACTGGGTGCTTATGCAGACTATCGGGTACCCCAAAGGGATAGTGCCGGTAACGCGATTAAGCTCCGGCGGTTCGACTGGGGCTATGGTCTAAATGTGGTGGGGAACGCGGGCAATAGCTCCCAACTTATTTTAGCCGAAGGATATGTTAAAGTTCGTTTTCACCAGATAGAACTGTATGCCGGGCGTCGTCGGGAGATTGTAGGGCTGACGGACACGCTGCTTACGTCAGGATCGTACAGTTGGTCGGGCAATGCACTGCCCATGCCCAAAATACAAATTGGTACCATCGGCTACGCGCCCATCAAATTCACGAAAGGACTGATTGCCATCAATGCATTTTTTAGTCACGGCTGGTTTAACGATGGGTTTGTGCAGAACAGTTACCTGCACCAGAAAGCGTTTTATGGTCGCTTAGGTAAACCAAACTGGCGTGTAAAATTATACGCCGGTTTCAGCGATCAGGCGCAGTGGAGTGGGTACTCCCCCGGACTGGCCAGCACCGGTGATCCGGGCTTTTCCAACAACGGGTATTTAGCATCAGGACTCGACTCCTACTTCCGGGTAGTCACTACCCTCCGCGGTTCTTCCCCCTACTCTACTAATCCAAATATTGTCTCGGTTGATCAGGGCAACCGCATTGGAAACCACCTGGGTTCGTTCGATGGGGCTATTGAGGTTAGAATCGGTTCATATCAGGTAACGGCGTACCGGCAAAATCTTTACGAAACGGGAGCTTTATTTTACCTGACCAACATTGCCGACGGCCTGAACGGAATCCGATTCAAACGCCTTACTCGCGGGCAGTCCAATTTTACAGTTGACCGGTTAGCCCTTGAATTTTTCTATTCTAAAAGTCAGGGTGGACCCGAGTTTGTGATTGATGACCCGCAACGGCGCGGGCGAAACAACTATTTCAACCACAGTCAGTACCGGGATGGCTGGTCGTATCTGGGACGCACCCTTGGAACGCCGTTTTTATCGCAGCGGTCTGAAGTTCGAACTGAACTCATGAACGAATCCATCTCCAATAACCGGGTTTCGCTGTTTCATCTGGCCATGGCGGGCACCGTTTATCAACGGCTCCAGTGGCTGATGAAATTATCGTACAGCCAGAATTTCGGTACGTATGGTAGCCCGTATCCGGCTGGTACCAACCAGTTTTCGGGCTTGCTTCAGGTAGCAACGCCACTTCAGTTACCTGCTTTGGGCGAGTGTCAGTTAAATGCGTCGCTGGCACTTGATCAGGGAAAACTGCTTTATAATTCAACTGGATTATACGTAGGGTTGCGCAAAGCGCTGGCCTCCCGTACGGCTACACGGCAAGCGACGGCTGGGAGCCGGTTCTGGCCGCTGTCAACACCGCAATAGTCTCGTCGATGACCACCTGAGCGTTCGTTGCGGCTGCTTCCAGCACAACGCGGTGTCGAACTTGATCGAGTGGTGCCCATTCGGCCGGGTCAGCCGAGGTGAAGATAACGACGCTGGGCACCTGACAGGCAGCCGCTACATGCGACACGCCGGTATCGTTACTCACCAATACGGCAGTTCCTTTTAGCACAGCCGCCAGCGCGCCGAGCGGGGTTTGCCCGGCCAGGCTAACCGACGGATAACGCATCTGTTGGCGAACCGCTTCAATAGTCGATTCTTCAGCGGTGGTACCCGTCAGCACGACCCCATAGCCCTTCGCTGCCAGTGCATCGCCTACCCGGGCAAACTGACTTTCCGGCCAGCGCCGTCCCGAAATACCGCCTGCATGGATGCAAACGTAGCGGTTGAGAGTCAGCTGATGGTCGTTTAGTACCTGTTGGGCTATTTGATTGTCTTCGGCAGAAATCGGAAACTCCAGTTCATATCCCTGCGTCGGTATGCCCAGAAACGCCATCAGGTGTACGTGGCGTTTTACTTCATGCTCAAGCTGGGGGTAGGGCATCAGAAACGTGTGATCGCCGATGGTTTGTTCGGGGTGGCCGACCGGGTAATAACCAGCCATGAACTTTGCGCCAAACAGGGCAAGCATCGCATTCACAAGGGTACCGTTTCCCTGCATCTGCACGACAACATCCCAGTTACGCGCCTGCATAGCCGTCAGAAAAGCAACCGTTTTGCCGAGGTCGAGCGGTTGCTCGGGCAGTCCGGGCCAGCCGGGAAAGGCGATAAACTCATCAATGTAGTCAGCATAGCGGTTCACAAACTCGCTCGCCCACGGCAGGCTGATCAGGGCGATATGCGCGTGGGGAAAGGCCCGCCGGAGTGCCCGGAAAGCTGGTACAGCACATAACAAATCGCCAAGTTTAATGGCCCGGAATACGGCTATACGCTCTGGTGGCTGGCCGAGGTGCTCAGTTAGCTTATCCATTGTTACATATAGAATACGCGGTATTTAAACGCTCCATACAAGCGCCAGTAAACCGAGAGAAAAGGGGTTGCCAGTGCCGTCAGTACCGTTTGCCGGATGGCAGTTCCGGTCAATTTATGGTTTGGCAACCGCCGGATAATCAGATTCATTTCGAGTATGGCCCAGAGTCCGAACCCACTCAGCGCAATACCCGGATGCCCGGTCAGCAACGCAGTCGTACCGACAGTGGCCCCCAGTACGGAAGCATAATACTGTGTTACCAAGCCTCGATACGCCGGAATCCGCTGCCGAAACAAATGGGGGTGCCGCTTATAAAGCAGGGCATCATACCGGTTTTTGCGCTCGTCGCGCAGACAGGCGTACCAGGGCGCGGGGCGTAGTGGATGAATTACTACAGCTTCCGTACAGGCTTCGATGGCAATGCCTGCCCTGAGTAGTTTAAACTGCAAATCGCTGTCTTCGCGCCAGGCAATGTCGAATGCTTCCTCAAACCCACCAACCTGCTGCAAGGCCTGTTTTAGACAGAAACAGTTGGCTGTGATAAACTCCGCCGATTCCAGAAAAGCAGTCGTCCGGTCGTGGTGGCTGGGAGCGTCGGGCAGAGGAACCTGAACGCGACCGGTCACCACGCTGGCTCCCCGGCGAAAGCATGTCAACGCAGCGGTTAGCCACTCGGATTGCGGCAGGGTATCGTCATCCGTGAACGCGATGATACTCCCCTGAGCTGCCTGCCAACCCCGATTTCTGGCCGCAGCAGGTCCCTGTCGCCGGGGTTGCCCAAGGTAGCGGGTCAGGATACCCGACCGAGTGGCAAAGTCGGCCACGGTTTCGGCGGTAGCCGGGTCGTTGCCGTCGTCCACGACAATTATTTCGAATTGCGCTGCGGATAAAGTCTGCCGGGTCAGGGCATTCAGGCAGTTAATCAGCAACGCCGGACGCTGGTAGGTGGGAATCACTACTGAAATCACTGGCTTCATACTGGTTTCAGCTAAATAGCGGTTGAAACTCTTTGGTAATACCGTCACTTACGCGGGTAAAGCTGGCACCCGTTTTCTCGAGCATGAACGAACCGATCACCAGCGCATCCAGGGGAGAGGTCCAGAACGATTCGATAGCGTCGCGGGGACTGCAAACGACCGGTTCACCCCGTGTGTTGAACGAAGTATTGATCAGCACCGGCACGCCGGTCTTCTCCCGAAATGCCTTCAGCAGGTTATAATACGGCGCATTCTGACTGGCATTAACGGTCTGAATGCGTGCCGTGCCGTCGGTATGGGTTACGGCCGGAATGTGGTGCTTCATCTCTTCACGCACATCATTCACAAACAGCATAAACGGCGATTTTCGGGCGTTGATAAAGTAATTGTCCGCATGCTCCTCCATGACAACCGGGGCCACAGGCCGGAAATCTTCGCGGTCTTTGAGGTCGTTCAGTTTGCCCTGCATCTCGGCGGGGAAAGGAGCGGCCAGAATTGACCGGGCCCCCAAAGCACGCGGACCAAACTCCATGCCCTGCTGCATCCAGCCAATCACATGCCCGTCGGCGAGGTAATCCGCTACCTCTTCCGAAACGTTTTCCAGCTTTCGGTACGGCAATTTCGACCATTTCATGAACTGCTCGATTTCATCATCCCCATAAGCCGGGCCGAGGTAAACGTGATCCATTTCATAAGCCCGTTCATTGGTTTCCCGCTGTTGAGCGTCGATCCACATAGCCGCACCGAGGGACGTCCCCGAATCACCCGCTGCGGGTTGTACCCAGATTTTTTTGAACGGCCCACGGTCACGCAACCGGGCGTTCATGACGCAATTGAGTGCTACGCCACCCGCCAGACAGAGCGAGTCGGCACCGGTTTTCTGCTGTAGCCAGGTGATGAGTTTCAACACCGTTTCTTCCAGCACCGTCTGCACCGAGTGAGCAATATCGAAATGCAGCGCTTCGAGCGGGCCGCCTTTCTCGCGCATCGGCCCAAAGCGCTGCTCCAGGTTGAGTGGGCTAATGGTGTACTGCCCATTGTCGCCGATCTGGATCAGGCTGCGGAAATAATCGACGTAAACGGGCTTTCCAAAGGAGGCCAGCGCCATCACTTTGTATTCGTCCGACGAGTGCAGGAAGCCCAAATAACTGGTCATTTGCTCGTACATCAACCCCAATGAATGCGGCAGCTTCACTTCACCCAGACGTGTCATCTGATTGCCTTCGCCCAGCCAGTAACTCGTAGTGGCTTCTTCACCCCGCCCATCAATCACCATCACGGCGGCTTTCTGGTAAGGACTCGGCAAAAAAGCACTGGCGGCATGGGCCAGATGGTGGTTTACAAAATGCCACTGGTAGGGACCATCAGCCGTGGCTCCTTTATACCGCGCCGATAAGTGCAGCGGCACGCCATCGACCAGATGACCCGGCGCGTTCAGTATCGACGATAGGAAAAGGCCGTCGTAAGGATTTCCCCATCCGTTCAGCTTGTCAACGCCGGGCCGCAGGGGAATTTCTACGGTTCGCTGCAACTCATGCTCCTTACCTAACTGGATGGATGGATCGTATGAATAGGCAATGTGATCGACATCGGCCAGCGTGATTCCGGCTGTTTTCAGGCAGAAATCAATGGCGTTGTACGGCAGTTCATAGGTTGAAAACGGGATAGGCCGTTTGCCATGCTTTATATGGGTGAAGCGTTCTTCTTCGGCCGCAGCCAGCACAACGCCGTCTTTTACGAGTGTAGCGGCCGGGTCGTGGAAAGCCGCGTTGATTCCAAGGGTGTACATAGTGTTAAGTCAGTCAGTTGGTACAGGTAATTAGTAAAGTTCTTCAGGAGTATGACTTAGGGCTTAGCGAACGTTGATTTTGTCATCCTGAGGTACGAAGGATCTGAGCGATTAAGTACCTAAGATCCTTCGTACCTCAGGATGACAAAATCAACGTCAATTTGATACTGGTAATCAAAACCTTAAGCCGCTTTTCAGTGACCATAAATAACAGTCAAACGAGATGATAATTCCTCCACCGCCTGCACCACAGCATCGGGGGTGGCGGTGACAGGAGTCGGTTCGGGAAAATGTTGTAACAGTTGATTTCGTGAACGTAAGGACGACGGCACCTCAAAATAAAGCACCCGGTTTTCGACTAGCCAGGGCGTGTGCTGCGGGTTTGTTTTAGCATACAGTACCACCACCGGCGTACCGACAGCAGCCGCAATATGAACCGGGCCGGTATTGTTGGCAATCAACAGACCGGCTTCCGCAATCAGACCCGCCAGCGTTCCAAGGTCAAAGTAGCCAGCGAGGTTAACTGCACGTTCGCCAATGGTTTGGCGTATCGTTTCGGCATAGTTCCGCTCCGACTGGCTTCCGGTGAGCACAATCTGAAAACCCTGCTCACGGACTAATCGGCGACCTATTTCAGCAAAGCCACTGGCGGGATACCGCCGTTTTTCTTCACTCACGCCCGGATGCAGAATTAACCACGGCCGGCAGAGATCGACACCTTCATGGGCTAATCGACGAAGGGCCTGTTCACGTGCGTCGGGCGGAATGGCCAGCGACAGGTGTTCATCGTCCGTTTGGGCCCCAATGGCAGCGACCAGATCAAGTTGCCGCCGAACTTCGTGACGAGTCGCGACCAGCACTTCAGAGTCCGGCACCCAATCGCTGATCAGGTGGTACGGATTTTCCCGGCAGTAACCCAGCACCCGCCCGATTCCAGCCAGATAACACAGCATGGCCGCCGGTAAAGGGTTTTGGCTTTGCACGGTAAACAGAATAGCCAGATCAAACTGGCCCTGTTTCAGGCGTTCGGCCATCGTCAGCACAGTCGCCGGGTTAGGCGTTGAGGCCGACTGCGCCACCCACGGTACATCAAACGAAATAATGTCGTCAATCTCCGGGATCAGCGGTGCGATCCCCGCGCCCACCGACGACGTCAGTAGAGTCAGGTGACTATGTGGAAACGACTGCTTTAAAGCCCGAAACGCCGGTGTCGTCATCAGCACATCCCCGAAATTATCGGGACGGATGCACAGAATACGCATCTGCTTCTCATTACGATTGTATGGCCAGGAATATGTGTTGTTCATGCCGGTTGACCGTATCCCGACGCGACCAGTATCTGATCGGCGGCTTTTGAAAAACTGTTTACCGTGGCGGTTGGCGTTCGAAACGGACCGGTTAGCCACTCGGTTTCGTTACCGCGATCGATCAGAATCGTGCGACAACCCGCCCGGTTACCGGCTTCTACATCGTTCAGAATATCACCCGCCATCCACGATTCACGGAGGTCGATCTCCTGTTCTTCGGCTATCAGCAACAGCATTCCGGGTTGTGGTTTCCGGCAGGTACAGTCAATGGCGTATTCCGCCACTGAACCAGCCGGATGATGCGGACAGTAGCGAAAGTCATCGAGCACAACGCCCGCTTCGCCGAGCAACGTCCGTAACCGGCTTTCGACTGCCGTCAGGGCTGTTTCGGGAAAATACCCCCGAGCCACACCCGCCTGATTGGACACTACGATCAGTTTGAACCCCGCCCGCTGTAACGTTAGCAGAGCCTCAGCCACGTCGGGATACAAGGTGATGCGGGCCGGATCGACGTTGTAGGGCACATCAGGAATCAGGGTCCCGTCCTTGTCCAGAAATACCGCACGGTTCAGTCGCATAGGCTATTTCTCCGGGACTTCTACCTCGGGTGTACTGTTCAGCAACGTCCGCCGAAGCAGCGTTTCCGGCTGAATCTGCCCGTTGATGACCAGTTCATATAACGCGTTCGTCTGCTGAGCCACCCGTAGCCACGTATAGTTATCCTGCACATGCTGAACTGCATCCTCGCTCAACAGCGTTCGTAATTTCCGGTTGTAAAGCAGCGCGGCCAGTTTAGCCGCCAGGGCACCTGGATCATTGGGTGGCACCAGAAACCCGGTTTCATTATCCAGAATGGTATGTTTTACCCCACCCACCGCCGAGCCGATAACGGGCGTACCGCAGGCCATCGACTCAAGGGGCGTAATGCCGAACGGTTCGTACCAGGGCGTTGTCACAAAAACATCGGCGGCACTGTAATAATAGCGCAGCGTTTCGCGCCCACGCCTACCCGTAAACGTCACCCAGTTAGCCACGCCTTCCTCCTCCGCAATCTGCAGTAACCGGGCAATTTCCGGCGTTTGGCACGGGTCAGGCGCTTCAGAATCGCCACCCACAATCAGCAACCGGGCCATAATGCCGTACATCCGGCGCAGACAGCCCAGCGCCCGAATTACATTATCGACGCCCTTGCGGGGAACCATCCGGCCTAATTGCAGAATAACCGGCTCGGCTGGGTCCAGACCAAGCACCACACGCGCCACCTGCGTATCGATGGGGTAAAACTCGTGGGGGTTGAACCCGTTGGGAATAATTATAATTTTCTGAGCATCAGCGCCATAGTGTGTAATAATATCGTCTCGGTCCTGCGGGCACAGTGCCACCACAGCATCGGCCTCGCTGATAACGCGCTGTTCGATGTAGAAACGCTCCGCCGGAAAACGGTCGCTATCGCCCTGACATAGCCGCCGAACCTCGCCCAGAGCATGAAATGTGACCACAAACGGAATCCCCAACGTCCGCTTGATATTGGCCGCGACCAGCCCGGACATAAAAAAATGAGCGTGAATCAGCGGGTATGGATTACTGGAACTGCTGCCACGAACCAGTGTAAAGAACCGAATCATATTCTCGGTAAATTCATCCATGTAGCACAGCATCTCCTCTTTCGGAATAAAGGCGACCGGCCCGGCTTTGATATGAACGACCCGAACCGAAGGACGCCACTGCACAATCTCAGGTATTGATTCATCGTCCCAGCGGGTAAATACATCAACCTCGTACCCGAGTTGAGTCAGGTGCTGCGCCAGTTCGGCGACAGCGATATTTTGACCACCGGCGTCAATACCTCCCACTATCGCCAGTGGAGAAGCATGCTCGCTGATGACCGCTATTTTTCTGTTCATGGTACAGGTTCTTTTCATGGATTGAGTAAATCGAGGCTAACCACACGGCCTGTCGGCGAAGTCTGGCAGGTACACAAAAGAACGGGTCAATGGGCAAAAGGTTAGCCCGCAGGCAGCATGAACGAACGTTTATGTTCAAAATTTGAGGGAACGGGATTTAAACTTGTAGAGTAAGTAGTGTATATAAATTTGTTTATATTTTAGGCGGTAGAATGGTTATTTTCACGTTTTCAACGCTCAATCAATCGTTTTTAGACCTTCTTATGTCGCGTATTGCCCTCATCACCGGCGCTTCGTCGGGCATTGGTAAAGCCACTGCCGAAGCCTTTGCAACTTTATCGTATGACCTCATCCTTTGCGGCCGCCGTCAGGATCGGCTCGATGAACTGAGCCAACAACTGGCTCCAAAAACAAAGACAATTACCCTGACTTTTGATACCCGTGATCGGACTGCTGTTGAAACAGCTATCGGCTCGCTTCCGGCTGAGTGGCGGGCCATCGATATTCTGGTGAACAACGCCGGTAATGCGTTTGGGATGTCACCAATTCAGGAGGGCGACCCCGACGACTGGGATCTGATGATCGACACGAACGTGCAGGGGGTATTGTACGTCTCCAAAGCGGTAATGCCCGGCATGGTGGCGCGGCAGCAGGGGCATATCGTAAACCTGAGTTCGATTGCAGGCAAGCAGACCTACGCCAACGGGGCCGTTTATTGTGCTTCCAAAGCCGCCATTGAAGCCCTGAGTACGGGCATGCGCCTGGATATGACACAGTACGGCATTAAAGTGACTAACATTGCGCCGGGAGCCGTTGAAACCGAATTTTCGATGATTCGTTTCAAGGGTGATAGCGAGCGGGCGGCTAAAGTGTATGAAGGCTTTACGCCCCTGACGGCTGAAGACATTGCCAGCACAATTGTGTACGCCGTAACGGCTCCGGCCCACGTCACTATTTCCGACCTCACGATTCTGGCTTCCGCGCAGGCCGCAGCAACCACGATTCATCGAAAGCTGTGAACAATTGATAGCCCGCTGATTTCTATGACCATCATCATGATGAACCATGATCTTCGGTCCGCCGACGCGGTTTAAATCATAACGATCATAGAAATCAGCGGTCTATAACAAGCTACCTTACCCTATGAAAAGTCTCACGGTACAGATTCCTAAGCCCTGCCACGAACGTTGGGCCGATATGCTGCCCAACGGGCAGGGTCGATTCTGTGCCAGTTGCCAGAAGACAGTAGTCGATTACACGGCGCTTTCCGACCACGAACTGATTTTGTTGTTGAACAAAACTACCGGAACGGCCTGCGGACGGTTTAGAAATGACCAGCTAAACCGGCCCGTGTTCATCTCGAATAAAGACAAAACTCCTGTTTGGCGGCACTGGCTGGGGATGCTGACGATGGGACTACTAAGCTGGCAAACGACGCAGGCGCAGGTAAATCAACCAATCATACCAGCGCAGCGGGTAACGGTGCTACCAGAACATAGACCTTCAGATCAGTCTGTCCGGGATACCAGCAGTCAGGATACGGCACCTCGTATTACCGGTACTGTATTGGACATCGACAGTGCGGGCCGGCAAATGGTACTACCAGGGGCTAACGTGGTCATCAAAAATGCGAATCGGGGGGTAACAGCGGATAGTAATGGAATGTTCCAGCTGAAGATTCCGGCGGATTTATTGAACACACCCATCACGCTCGTCGTGTGCTCCGTCGGTTTGATTACCCAGGAAATTAACATCATTGCTGAACCTCAACACTTGTCGATTGCGCTGAAAGAAGATGAAGAAGCAATGAACCAGGTAATCAGAGTGGGTGGCTACCATGTATCACGCTGGCAAAAAATCAAACACAAACTGTTTCATCCAGGCAGGTGACAACTATATGAAAAGTCTCACGGTCCAGATTCCCAAGCCCTGCCACGAACGCTGGGCCGATATGCGGCCCAACGAACAGGGTCGGTTCTGCGCCAGTTGCCAGAAGACAGTGGTCGATTACACGGTGCTTTCAGATCGGGAGTTGGCCCGTGTGCTTAATCAGTCGTCCGGCGAAATCTGCGGGCAACTCAGGCACGACCAAATTAATCGGCCATTAGTTATTCCGGCTCAGGAAAATTCATTCTGGCGGCACTGGCTGAGTATAGTAACGATGGGTGCATTGAGTTGGCAGACGGCGCAGGCGCAATCGGGTCAAGTTGTTACCCCATCGCGGTTAGCCACGATTCAGCCACTCAAGTCTCTTGCTACTCAGGAGGCCATCCCAGGAGATACAAATCAGGTTACTGTAAGCGGGCGGGTAATGTTCGCCGACTCGACCGGATTTATATCAGCCGTGCCAAATGCGACGGTACTGGTAAAGACGATTGATCCACACGTACAAACCCGGAAATTATTTATGTCAGGCGTAACAGATGATGCTGGTAGGTTTAACCTGCTAATCCCAGCTGATTGGCCCATAAATAATCTGACGCTTGATGTCTTTGCCATTGGCCTTAGCGCTCACGAAGTCAAGACCAACGTCCGCTCTGCTACTGCAACAATCACGTTGAGCGACGTCCTGTTGACTGAAACTATGTGTGTGAAGCGCATTTCTATATCTGGCGGAGGTATTGCCGTTATTAAATCGCCCTCCCGCTGGCAGCGGCTCAAGCGTAAATTCTTTCACAGAGCAGGATGATTTGAACCCGCACGTAATCTTTTCGTACCTTAGTTTCGTCAATAAATCTCCCAAACTCAATGGCTGTTTATAACCTGCAAATCAATGGTCGGCGGTACCAGGCCGACGTCGAGCCGGACACCCCGATTCTATGGGTACTGCGCGACCACCTCGGACTGGTCGGCACCAAATACGGATGCGGCATTGCGCAATGCGGTGCCTGTACTATCCACCTCAACGGCGAAGCAACCCGCTCCTGCGTACTGCCGGTATCGGCCATTGGTACGCAGAAAATTACGACTATCGAAGGCCTGTCAGCAACCGGTACACACCCGGTACAACAAGCCTGGAACGAGGTCGACGTACCCCAGTGCGGCTATTGTCAGGCTGGTCAGATCATGACGGCGGCTGCGTTGCTCAAACGCAATCCGAAGCCAAGCACCGCCGATATCGACGCGACTATGACCGGCAACCTGTGCCGCTGTGGCACGTACCATCGCATTCGCGAAGCCGTGAAATTAGCCTCCACCAAAACCGCGAAATAGCTATGGCAACTTTACCAAACGATAGCCGCCGGAATTTCCTGAAGGTAGCCGTGGCGGCCGGTGGTGGCCTGTTTCTGGGCTTTAACTGGATCGAGTCGGAAGCCGCAGCCGCAGATACACTGGCTACAGCAGCCGTACCGGGCGTTGACTTCAACAGTTACCTATCCATTAGCCCACAGGGTATTATCACGATTTTGTCGCCAAACCCCGAGGTGGGACAGGGTATTAAAACGGCCTTCCCAATCATTGTGGCGGAGGAGTTGGATGCCGACTGGACCAAAGTAGTGGTGGAGCAGGCTCCGCTTGATACTAAAAAGTTTGAGCGTCAGGTAGCCGGGGGCAGCGGCTCGATTCCGCACTCCTGGACACGGCTTCGGACGGCGGGCGCCACGGCCCGGCAGATGCTGATTCTGGCAGCCGCCAAACGCTGGAACGTTCCGGCCACGGAGATTACCACGGAGAAAGGCTTTGTACTGCACCAGGCCAGCGGTAAAAAGCTCAGTTATGGCCAATTAGCTACTGAAGCGGCTCAAATTACCGTTCCGACCGATGTGAAGCTGAAAGATCAGAAGGATTTCAAACTCATCGGCAGTACCGTTAAGAACGTCGACAACCCGAAAATTATAACCGGGAAACCGTTGTTCGGACTGGATTTCTACCGCGAGGGTATGCTGTTTGCCATGCTCCAGCGTCCGGCGTTCGGCTACAAACTGAAGTCACTGGATGCTGCGGCCAGCAAAGTCATGTCGGGTATTGTGGACGTGGTGACGTTTGGCAACAATGTCGCTGTTGTCGGCAAATCGACCTGGCAGGTTAAGAAAGCCAAAGACGCGCTCAAAATTGAGTGGGAGAAAGCGGATGCTCTCGAAAGCACCGCCGACCACAACCGTCTGTTTAAAGAACTCCTGGACAGCAAAGACGCCACCGTGCGCCGAAAAGATGGTGACGTGGATGCGGCCTTTAAAACGGCGGCCAGAATAGTAACGGCCGAGTATCAGTGCCCGTTCCTGCCCCACAATCCTCTGGAGCCGATGAACTTCTTTGCGCACGTCCGACCGGATGGAGTGGAACTGGTCGGCCCAACGCAAACGCCCGAACTGGCCCGCAACGAAACGGCGAAGCTGTTAGGCATCTCGCCCGACAAAGTGACCGTGCAGTTGACCCGCATGGGGGGCGGTTTTGGTCGCAGGCTCAAGGCGGACTACGTAATCGAAGCGGTACAGGTGTCTAAACTGGTTAACGCACCGGTTAAACTCATCTGGACCCGTGAAGACGACATGACCGGCGGCAGCTATCGTCCGGCGGTTCGTTACCGGTTCGAAGCGGCACTGGACGCTCAAGGCAATATGATCGGTTATAAGTTACGGGGCGTCGGCATTAACTCCGGCAATCCAACGCGGGAAGATAACTTCCCCGCCGGTGCCGTCGACAACCTGCTGATTGACAATGTTGAGCATAAATCACCGATCACAACCGGCCCCTGGCGGGCACCAATTACGAACTTCCTGGCCTTTGCTGAGCAATCGTTTTTCGATGAAGTAGCTCAGGCCGCTGGTAAAGACCCCGTTCAGTTCCGGCTGGAGTTGATCGACAAAGCCAAGCAAAAACCCGTGGGTGCGATTAAGTACGACCTCGACCGGATGAAAGTCGTGATTCAGACAGCAGCCGAAAAAGCAGGGTGGGGTACAAAAAAGGGTGCCGATGGTAAACTGATTGCGCAGGGCTTCAGCGTGTATTTCTCGCACCGTTCGTACGTCGCCCAGATTGGCGAAGTAGTCATGCAGAAAGGCAAACCCGTTCTTCAGAAAGTCTATTCAGTGGCTGACTGTGGTGTGGTTATCAACCAAAGCGGAGCGCGGCAACAGGTAACGGGCTGCATTGTGGACGGAATTGGCCATGCGATGTACGGGAATATGACCTTTAAAGACGGCATCCCCGACCAGAAGAATTTCAACGACTACCGGCTGATCCGGCTTCACGAAATTCCGCAGGTGGAGGTTCACTTTGTCGATAACGGCATTGAGCCAACAGGCCTCGGCGAACCCTCACTTCCCCCGGCGGCAGCGGCCGTTGCCAATGCTATCTTTAAAGCAAGCGGTAAACGACTGCGTAACCAGCCATTTGTAGAGGAGCCCGTGTTCAAGGGCGTGTCATAAATGTATGTCTCCCGGCGCATCACCGGATACAAGTAAAGTCGCTTCATCTCTGATGGGGCGGCTTTACTTATTTATAAGCGTTCAGGAACAGCCTGACGTAACATTTGGCCTGAATAGAGCCCGATAACCTGGGCCGTTCGCTCTAGTGTCCTGACTTTAAACCGTTCGGCCCGGTGTTCTCACCGCTCAAGTAGTATGCAATGCAAAGTACTGTCTAAGGCCCACATCTTTGTATCGTTAGTCAGGCACAACTGTCAGACGCCACTCTAAAAACACAAACCAAAAAATCAATACACATCATGAAAACGCTCGCACACACCCTCCTCATCGCTTTGTCATTCAGCGCCATTACAGCCTTCACGTCTATGGATGCATCGGCCGGTGTTCCCAAACAACCTCAACGTCCGGCAGCTTATCAGGTTGGTGTTTATGGCTCAATCGACGGCAGTAAATTAAACGTCGCCGTAAATAAGCAAGTCGGTGGCCGGGTCGACATTCGGCTGGTCGATGCCAAAGGCAACGTACTATTCCATCAGGGCATTAGCCGTAACGAAGACAAGTACCGGGGTAAATTGGTAATCAGCGATTTACCGGCTGGCACTTACCAGCTGGAAGTATCAAACGGCATAGACACCACCGTCCGTACAGTTCAAATCTCTACCATCGTACCCGCTTCCGAAGTGCGCACCATCGCCCTCCTCTAACGCGTTTGATTGCTCACCATTCAGGCCCCATAGCGACGCTCGTTATGGGGTTCTTTGTTGTAGTACGCGTGTTCACGGCACGGATTGGCTATTTTTGCGCCTATGATAACTGCCCCTCAACTCCGAACCTTTACCGAATCCATTTTTCAGGCCATTGGCTGCCCCGACGCCGATGCCCGGCTTGCGGCCGATGTGCTGCTCAGTGCCGATCTGCGGGGTGTCGACTCGCATGGTGTTGCCCGACTACCGGGCTACGTCCGGCTCTATGACTTGGGACGGCTCAATCCGCAGCCCGACATTAAAATCGTTCACGAAAGCCCGTCTACTGCTGTGGTTGATGGTGACCGGGGCCTGGGATTAGTGGTGGGGCCGTGGGCGATGCAGGTAGCCATCGAAAAAGCCCGCGTCGCCGGTACCGGCTGGGTAGCGGTGCGCAACTCCAACCACTTTGGTATCGCCGGGTATCACGCCATGCTGGCACTGGAACACGACATGATTGGGCAGGCTATGACCCACGCGGCTCCACTGGTAGCACCGACTTTTTCATTAGATAAACTACTGGGCACTAACCCGATAGCTGTTGCCGTTCCCGCTCTGACCGAACCCGCTTTTGTAGCTGATTTTGCCTCAACGGCGGTGGCCTATGGTAAACTGGAAATCCTGCAACGCAAAGGGCAACCCATTCCGACCGGCTGGGCGCAGGATGCCGACGGTAATCCCACGACCGATGCCAACGCGGTGAAAAATGGGGGTGGTTTGCTGCCACTCGGCTCCGACCGGGAACATGGCTCCCACAAAGGCTACGGGCTGGGTGCGATTGTCGATATTTTTTCGGGTGTGTTATCCGGTGCTAACTACGGGCCGTGGGTTCCGCCGTTTGCAACGGCCGGATTCATGTCGGCGCAGGAGAGTGTAGGGGCCGGGACCGGGCATTTCTTCGGGGCCATGCGCATCGACGCGTTCCGGCCTGCCAACGACTTCAAACAGCATATGGATACCTGGATTCAGCGTTTCCGCGACGCCCGCGCCGTACCAGGTCATCAGGTACTTATTCCCGGCGACCCCGAACGCACGTTGGAAGCGGAACGGTTGGCAAACGGTATTCCGCTGCTGGAACCGGTCATTAAAAGTCTGGAAGAACTGGGTGAGCGATTCGGAGTGAAGCTGTAACACGCTCGCCCGTTCAGCAACCGGGACAGTTTATCAACTAACTTCACAGCTACTTAGTGGGCCTTCGCAAAGCGGTTAAGTGAGGTAGAGTTTTAATATCCTCAATAATTAAACGTCCATGCCTACCCTCCATATTATTAAACAAGCCTCTGATGGCCACGTATCGCTTACTATAATCGTCTACCCGCTTTTTTCTCATGAGTGAGTCTGAAACCTGCACATAACACCCATTTTCATACTTGTGCCCGGTATACGCGGCCCGGTTTATGTAGAACATATCCCCTTCAAATTCCAAATTCAGGTAGCCTTTCACCCAAACACGCTGATCATGGTATTTGCCAGGTTTTGCCAGTAGAGCGGCAAGTGAAGGTATCGTCTTGACCGTTGTGATTGGCAACGTATCGTTCTCGACGCTTTCCAACTCGTTTCGTCTGACGGCGGCATCTTCGCTCCCGATGTAGTCGAAGCTGACCAAGCTCGCGGCTACTAAAATCAGCGCGGAGCTTACCAACACAAGCAGCCAAGTCAAGGCCTTCGCAATCAGATGAATGTGCAGGTCAGACAGCATAAGACGAGAACTTAAAATGTACAGAATTATTCGGTAAGCGTTCAATGAACAATGTATTACGCTAAAGCCTTCTATCCAAAACAGTTCGGCGTAAGTCTTCTAATCAATGGGTGCCGAAGTGGTGCCTCTGTCGGTTACCGCCCCGACCGATACACCAGAAAGAAGACCACGCTGAAATACGTCCACAGCCCCGGTTGCCAGCCCGTAAAAGTGCCAGTTGAACCGAACGATATTCCAGACACCCTGAAAAGGCCCTCTCATCCGTTCCATCGTTCGGTGCGCCCCTGTTTCCAGTGGTACGGAATATCGCGGATGATAAAAGCACTCGCCAGCATAAAATCGGTCACGCGGATGGCCTTAAAAATGGGAACGTCGGCCCGCAACACGGCAACGGGCGTTGGCTGCCAGTGTTCACGTACCCCCTCAACAATAACGACCATTCTGCTTTTGGGGTCATAGGAGAACGTGAATGGTAGCGGACCCGCAAACCGTCGGGCCTCCTTCCAGTTAGTAAACAGCGAATACGGGGGCAGAAACTCAGCCGGTGCATTGGTGTCGGCCACAATATCCAGCCCGGAGGCCTGTGACGTTACCGTGATGATTGACCCGCTCATTGTCTGACTGACATCGGTAGTGGCGTACCGATAAGTAGTAAACAGTGATCCAAGCCACTCCATGCGTTTTTGGTCTGTTTCTGACTTCAGAATATACAGCCCCCGCAACCGTTTACCGGCGTTGGTGGTATAGCGCACGAAAATACGGTAGCCAATGAGAAAGAAATCGCTACCCAGAAAACGAGGAAAACCCGCTGGTCGCAGGTTCTTTGTCTGCACCATCGCTATCGCTAAAAACCCGTGGCTGCCCTGAAACGTATCGAGTTCCAGGCAGGGCGGAATCAGATGCTGTAGTTCTTCCTGCGGCACGGCATACGTCAACACAAGGGAGTAGTCGAACGAGGCATCGACGGCAAACGGGTGATTTTTCAGCGACGACAGCATCAGGACGGTAAGTGAGCAGCGCGGGTTAATACGAACCCGTGGTAATAAACGACTCCAATAAACAGAAGCGCGTACAGGCCATTTAACCGACCGAACAGCAGCAGATCAGGAGCCAGCACGATTTCCAGGGTGTTCATGGTGGCAACAAGCAGCATCTGGGTAGTAGAGCACCACCGGGGGCGAATGCGGCTGACAATCCAGACAGCCATCAGCACTTCAGACACCCCAATTACTTTGGTTAGCACAGAAGCGTGTTCCGGTCCCAAAATTCGGGCAACGATCTGTTCATGCCGGGGCACTCCATTCAGTACTTTGCAGTACAGGCCATTAACCAGCCAGACAGCAGCGATGGCGTAGGTGAGCAGTTGGTGCAGGATGGTGCGGTTCATCAAACAAAGTGTAAATCAGTGAAAGAGGGCTGTTGTGGGTAATACGGCCTACAACAGCCCGTATGCGTTTACTGCTTCTTAGGAAGAAACACCTGAAAGCCCAGGTTGATGGTCAGGGCATTAGGCAGGGAAGGGATGAGCGCATTACTTGCGCCGGGGAACAGGCCGGACAGATTAAGTGAGTTGCCCCCTGTGTAATTCAGGGAGACATCGAAACTAACTGACTTGTTGACAAAGAAAGCTACCCCACCCGTCAGGCCATAAATTACATCGGTGCTTGACTCAGAGTTGCTGAAGGTTCCCGACGCGGATGTGTTCACAACGCCAACAGAAGCCCCCAAAAACGGTTTCGCATTCGATTGGCCGATGTAATACCGCAAAAATGGGTCGAGTCCGATCTGTGTGATACCAACGCCACCCGAACTGACGTGGTAAAAAGGTACCCCCGCCCCCAGGGCTAACCCATCGCTCACAAACCAGCCATAGGTAGGCTGTAAGCTGATAATCGACCCACTCCCGCCCGATGTGGGAATAATCACGTTTCCGACCTGCACGCCAATCAGGTGACTTCCCTTTTCGGTCTGAGCGGCTGCGCTGGTCAGCGTGCATACGATAAGTGCGAGCGCGTACACTACCTTTTTCATAGTTTCCATTGCGTAAAGATTTAGTTACGTCCGAAGTCTATGAAAAAAGCAAAATGATTACTAAAAGAAACAGGTATTACTTTTTAACGGCCCGTTACCGTCGGAATAAACCTTTTCGCCGGGTACTGGCATCAACACCGGGCACATAACAGGCCAGGGGATCGCGGGGAGCGGGCCGCAACAACGGAATGGACGTCGACAGGTATAAGTTACCCCCACGCGGGCGACCAACTGACAGCAATCCCGGCAAGTGATCGGTACCCACCACCACCGGACCCAGCCGCAGGGCGAGGCCCACGCAGAGGTTGGCATAATTCCCCTGCCAGCTGATGGGCAGTGACACCTCAGCCTGCGGTAGTTCATAACGGGGGGTCACGGCAATAACAGCCGGACGGTATAATCCCACCACGGCGGGCGACAGCAGCGGCTGTACCAAGGTAGCGTTTACGTAGACGTTTTCGTCGATCTTGTAATCTGCACTCAGGTTCAGCGCGGTTGGCAGCACAGCCCGGAAAGCCGTTTGCCGTTGCTGATGATCAGCCCCCAGAATGGTTTCTATACGGTAAAAAAAGGCATCAGCGTTCTGCACGCCCTGAAACGACCGGTGTGTCAAGGGCCGGTTGCTGCTGCTCAGCTGGTCGTACTGCGTTACGTACGTTGGGTTGTTGTACCGAATCATGCCCACATCGGTCAGCGAAGCCGATAGGCGGTATCTGTATTTATTACGGGAGCCATCCTGCAACTGTTCGCCGTTTTCGGTGTAGCGATACCGGCGGGCATCGGGCCGATATTCGTATACCACACCCAGATCGACACCCCAGCCTGTACCCGGTGCCCCGCGACCGAATAACCAGCTGCCACTTGGACTTTTATAGGAATCCTCCGTGGTATAGCCGTAACTGCCCGACCACTGTTGGATAGCCAGCGCCGTTAACCCCGGCATGTCAGGGTCGGGGATTAAGTTGTAGCTGGCATCGGTAACAGCGAGGTGAACGTTGTAAAGACCTACCAGCCGTTTCAGACTGGCACCGACCTTCCAGAAATGTTCATCGTTAGTACGGATGACGTAACCCAGCGTAAGGCCGATCTCACCATAACTGCTGAAATTAACCGTACCGTGCTGCGCCGTAACGCGGGGCATAGGCAGCACCTGCGAACCCGGCAGGCCGACCCGTATGAATTGCGCGAGTGGCTCACTTGTGTTGGTAACAGCGCCACCAGCCCGAACGCGCGAGGTAATACCGATGCCCCAGCGCCCGGTGCGGGAGGAGATCATCAGGCCGGGCCCGCGGATTTCTCCACCGGCAAACCCTTTTTTAATGCCACCGTTCAGCCGTTCGGCCAGATTCGCCGGACTGAACCCAAGGTCACCGTTCGCATTATGAAACTGAGCCGGTACCATTCCTAACCCAAACCGCCAGATGGGATAAGGCGCGTTCCAGCGGACATAGTTGTTATAGCCATAGCCGTCTACCCCCAACAGGCTGACAGACAACCGATGACGCGAATCCGCAACCTGAGCAGGCTGCTGATAAATACCGTTCACACCTGCATAGTTCGACGGCGTCAGCCCCAGCCAGTGCTGCGCATGGGCCCGGTTCAGTGAGAGCAATGCTGCCAGGAAGAGGATAATTCGGATCAAAAGCAGTAATGTATAATGAGTCGGTGAGTACCGCAAAGGTAGGAATCTGCCCATAGAAATTGGATACGCTTCCGGTCAGGTACGCTGTAGGAAACGCCAGCCACAAACTACGTTTGGTAATTCAGCAATTGGGCGATATATTGTTTCGCAAAAACGTATCCGCCATGCAGAAACAATCGCAATCACTCAACGGAGTCACACAAACGCAGCACCAGAAAGGAAATTTCTCCTTTAAAAAATACCAGACCGAGGGCTTTTTCGATGAGATGTTTACCAGCGAACAGACCGTTCGGCCGGGCTATGCTCCCTTTCACCAGCGGGTAGAAAAACTGGGCCGGGAAGACCTCATCGGTCGGCAACACGCGGCCGAACGGGCGCTGATGTCGATGGGGATCACCTTTAATGTCTATTCGGAGGGCGAAGGTACCGAGCGGATCATGCCGATTGACATTATTCCCCGCATCATCGAAGCTGCCGAGTGGAATCATCTGGAACGCGGCCTGATTCAGCGCATCACGGCCATCAATCATTTTATTCACGACGTTTACAACGATCAGAACATTCTCAACGACGGCATTGTGCCGCGTGATCTGATCGAATCGAGCAAGTGTTTTTTACCCTCCTGCGTTGGACTGAAACCACCCAAAGGCATCTGGTGCCACATCACGGGGACCGACCTGATCCGGGGCGACGACGGGCAATACATGGTGCTGGAAGACAACTTGCGGTGCCCTTCCGGCGTGTCGTACATGCTCGAAAACCGGGAGCTAACCAAGCAAACGTTTCCCGATGTGCTGGCCCGCACGGGCGTACGGCCTGTATCTGATTATCCTACCCGGCTGTTGCAAATGCTCCAGTTCATTGCCGACCGGCCTAACCCAACAGTAGTGGTGCTGACGCCGGGCATTTATAACTCGGCCTACTTTGAGCACTCTTACCTGGCCCAGCAGATGGGTGTTGAGCTGGTCGATGCACGGGACCTGGTCGTGTCGGGTGGCTACGTCAAAATGCGAACCACTAAGGGTTTCCAGATTGTAGACGTCATTTATCGGCGCATCGACGATACGTTTATCGACCCCAAGACCTTTAATCCCGACTCCATGATTGGCATACCGGGCATTATGGATGTCTACAAAAAAGGGCGCGTCGCCCTGGCTAATGCACCCGGTACCGGTGTCGCCGACGATAAGGTGATTTATGCCTATGTGCCGCGCATCATCAAGTACTACCTGAACGAAGAGCCAATTATTCCCAATGTCCGTACCTACATCTGCGGTGAAGACGATGATTGCTCCTACGTACTGGACAACATCGAGCAGTTGGTGGTGAAAGAAGCCAACGAAGCGGGCGGCTACGGTATGCTTATCGGTCCGAAAGCCGACAAAGCGGAGCATGACCTCTTTCGGCAGAAGATCCGCGACAATCCCCGCAATTACATTGCCCAGCCAACTATTTCGCTCTCGCGGGTGCCGTGTCTGATTGGCGATCAGCCCGAAGGCCGACATGTCGATCTGCGGCCCTATATCCTCTATGGCGATGGCATCAACGTCATTCCCGGCGGTCTAACCCGCGTGGCCCTGCGCAAAGGGTCGCTCGTGGTAAACTCGTCGCAGGGCGGGGGTGGCAAGGATACGTGGGTATTGTACTAGGGCCGGGCCGACGTTTCGGTTTGTCATTCGTGGTTTGTCATCTCCTGTAATCAGGCAACGACAAACCACGAACGATACCCCATGAACTTTGGTCAGGATTGGGTCAGGTCAGAAAAGCGTCCTAATTTTGGGGTCTTACCACGTTGCCTTACATGCCCCCCTCCGAACAAAAGTCCATCGATGTTTCCATTCTGATTGTCAACTACAAAACGCCCCAGCTCATTATTGACTGCCTTACCTCCGTATTTACCCATACAAAAGGGGTATCGCTGGAAGTTATTGTGGCAGATAATTCGTCGGGCGATGGAAGTCGGGAGCTGGTGCTGGCTCAGTTTCCAATGGTGCAGTGGATTGACATGGGGTATAATGCAGGGTTTTCGCGGGCTAATAACCTGGCCATGAATCAGGCGCGGGGCCGCCATTTTCTCCTGCTCAACTCGGATACGCTGCTGGTCGATAACCTGATTGCCCGCTGCGCTGGCATTCTGGATACGCAGTCCGATGTGGCTGCTGTCAGTGCTATGCAGATTAACCGCGAGGGCAAGGTTCACCACGAAGTCTTCGACACCTTCGGCAAGATCCGCCGACATTTCTACATCATTCCGCAGCACCCCTTTTTTCAGAAACTCCTTTACCGGCTCGTTCCTGATTCGGTTTACTCCGATCCCAATGAGGTAGACTGGCTGATTGGTGCTTTTCTGATGACGCCCCGGCGGATTGTGGACAAGGCAGGCCAACTGGATGAAAACTTCTTTCTCTACGGCGAAGATGTCGAGTGGGGCTATCGGCTGGGTAAGCAGGGCCGGATGCTTATGCTGCGCGATGGGTTCTACATCCACTTAGAGTACGGCAGCAGCGATAGCTACCAGCGACAGACCCCTACCCACATCAACCGGTTCAAAACCCAGATGCAGGTATCCAATCTGCTCTGGATACGGAAACAGTACGGCGTGGGTGCCTATTTGCTGCTGATTATCCATTACCTGATACTGATACCTGCCATTTACGCCTGGAAGATACTGGTTAACCTGAAAAATGGCCATCCCCCGCTGAGTCAGCTGGACAATCAGCGGGCGTTTGCCCGGCAGGTCGGCGTCTTTTTACGATTCTTCTGGAAAACCCTATTCAATACGACCTCTTTCTACAAGATTTAATGGCAGCGTACGGCAACTTGCTGTCTGTATATGCGACGTCTCCCCGATGGGTCGACCGGCACCGGAATAAAGCCTGGATACGGGCTGCGGTGACCTACAGTGTACAAACCAGCAACTATTCGGGCTTCGATCCAGCTCGATACCGGTACCAGCTATCGGGTGATAAACCGAAAACAGATTTCCAATCTATACTGAATTTAGAAACTATACAGTATTAGTACGTATTTGCTTCTAATTTTACGCTGGAATACAGGTACGTTGGCTTTATGCCTGGAAAATGAACAGGCTGCCTGCAAACTGACTTATACACATCAGCAGCGTGCTCCTTATCAGTTCTTTGCCTGCTGATTGATGTTTCTGTGAAAGCTGCATTCCGTTTTATTTACCCAATCCGTTCGTAAAGACGGATTGATTACCAACCTTTTGCACGAATGAGAATTTTATTGATCAGCCCGGTAGCTAACCGGTCGGGTTCAGTGATGACGCTGCTAAACTACATGCACTATGCGCCGAAGGGACAACATTCCTTTGGTTTCTTTAGCCGGAAACCCGGTCAGTTAGCGGCTGATGGATTAGACTTCAAACAGTATTCCAGTCATCAGTCTGACCGGTTTACCTACAAAATATACGAAGCGGCTTACCATCGTTTGTTTAAAAAGACTCCGCATACCCGCGCGCTGAAAAAAGCCCATCTCGACTTCAAACCCGACCTGTGGTACATCAATACCATTGCCATGCCCGAGTACGCGCAACTCGCCATTGAAATTGGCCAGTCGTACGTGCTTCATGTTCATGAACTGCCGCAGGAGTACGACGAACAGGGCTACGACTCCTTCAAATTAATGCTTGATCATGCCAAGCTGCTGCTAACCGCATCGCAGACAGTGGTTGATAACCTGACCAATATGGGCTACAAAAATGTAGTGCTGATGCACGGGTTGATTAACGTGGAGCAGATTCGGGTACAGCGCGACCGGGCCGCCGTCCGGCGGGAACTGGGACTAAACGAGTCATCTTTTGCCTGGCTTATGTCAGGTGCCTGGAGCACCCGGAAAGGGTTCGATATGATTCCGGACCTGGTGCGTCACCTCCCCCCCTCGGCGCAGTTCGTCTGGATGGGCCCGGCCCGGCAAACGGGGCTTACCTACTATGTGCAGCAATACATCAAGACCTATAACCTGCCGGTAACGTTTTTGAAAGAGCAGTCCGACCAGTATTTCGATTATTTCAACGCCTGCGATGGTTTCACGCTAACGTCAAGGGAAGATTCTTATCCTATTGTTATGCGGGAAGCCGCCGTACTGGGCAAGCCTATTGTCGGGTTCAACTCAGGCGGCATCAAAGAATTTGTAAAACCGGGCATGGGTGAGATGGTCGAAAGTTTTAACCCCAAAGATCTGGCCGACGCTATGATTCGGGTGATGAACGGGCAGACCGCCATTGATGTAGCCCGGTTACAATCGGCAATCACGACCGACAGTCAACGGGCCGAAGCGCTGCGCTGGATTGATACATTGACCGGCGTGCTATAGCTGCCGGTCGGCATTCGTACTGATCCACAGGAACAAACAGAGTATCTGCCCTGCGGACGTACTATCGACTCTGTTTCCATACACTTTTTGCCCCCTAAATCGTTGATAGGTTAAATCCATTTACACATGAAATTTACCTATACAGGCTGGCTGGCGGTCGTATTGCTGCTGGGACTTTTATGGCCGACTGTTTCGCAGGCTACCCACGTGCGGGCCGGTGTTATCACCACCCGTCGTATTTCCAACACACAGCTCACCTACGAAGTTACCCTTACCGTTTATTTCGATGAGGTTAATGGTCGACCGGCGGCTGCCATGACGACAAGCGTTGACATGTGTTTTGGTGATGGCAGCACGGCTACAGTAAACCGGGCGTCGATTACCCCGATTAACGGCGGCAGCTCATCCATCAACATCTACCGGACCACGCATACCTACGCAGGTCCGGAGGCCTATAAAATTTCGGCCCGCATTTCAAACCGTAACGCCGGAACTAAAAACATCAACGATTCGGGCAATACGGTCTTTTATGTCGCCACGACGATTCAGGTCAACGCGGCTCTGGGCCAGAACAGCACGCCCGTGCTGCTGAACGCTCCACTGGACTCGGCCCGCACGGGTCAGAAATTCTGTTACAACCCGGCCGCTTTTGACGTCGATGGCGACAGCCTTGCTTACCGGCTGGCCATACCCGCCCAAAGTACAACCAATAACCCCTGTCAGCAATTAGACGTGGGCGGACACCGGAATGTGACAGTTTTTAGTACCAGCACAGAAGCCGGAACAACTCCGCCGACGTATGGCATCAACGCGCTTACGGGTGACCTCTGCTGGGACGCGCCCGGTGAGATTGGGCAGTATAACATGGCGTTCATCATCGAAGAATGGCGTAATGGTGTGCTCATTGGCGAAATCACCGTCGACTTGCAGATCATTGTGGTGGATAGCCCCAACAAACGGCCACTGCTTCAACTGCCGCCTGACCTGTGTGTGCTGGCCGGTACCAACATCAGCCAGACCATCCGCGCCACCGATCCCGATGGCAACCGCGTGACGATCACTGCTTACGGTGGACCTTTTAATGTTGGTGCTGATGGACGCACACCGACCACGCTGATTGCCCCCGCTGCGGCTACCTTCCGGCCTGCGACTACGCAACCCCAGCCGCAACCGGGAAGCGGCATTTTGACCTGGCAAACCAACTGCAATCATATCCGGCAGGAGCCTTATGATGTGGTGTTCAAGGTTATGGATACGCCCAATAATAAAGCAACGTCCTTAGTGTCCTTTCAGACGCTGCGCATCCGCATCTATGGTCCGGGCCCGCAAAACCTCACCGCCCGGCCCACCGCCGATGCCGCCGGACGAGCCATCCAACTCAACTGGACCCCCTACACCTGCGTGCCCACCAGCACCTCCGCCCAACCGACCGCCCTGCCCGCCCAGATCCTCATTTACCGCAAGGAAGGGTGTTCGCCCGACAACATACCCCTGTGTACTACCGGCATCCCCCCCGGTTACACCAAAATCGGGCAGGTGCCCTACACCATCAGCACCTTCACCGACAACCAGACCCTCAAACGGGGCCTCCAGTACAGCTACCGCATCGTCGTGCAGTACCCCCAGGCCACCGGCGGGGGCAGCAGCGTGGCCTCCGAACAGGTCT